>JAFRRS010000020.1 GCA_017427985.1 Bacteroidales bacterium
AATCCGGATAACGCTCGCATCCTCCGTATTACCGCGGCTGCTGGCACGGAGTTAGCCGATGCTTATTCTCCGGGTACCTTCAAATGATTACACGTAATCACCCTTATCCCCCGGCAAAAGAGGTTTACGACCCGTAGGGCCTTAATCCCTCACGCGGCATGGCTGGTTCAGGGTTCCCCCCATTGACCAATATCCCTTACTGCTGCCTCCCGTAGGAGTCTGGTCCGTGTCTCAGTACCAGTGTGGGGGACCGTCCTCTCAGATCCCCTAGCCATCGTCGACTCGGTGGGCCGTTACCCCGCCGACTATCTAATGGCACGCATGCCCGTCCGCCGCCACCTTGGTTTTGAAAACCGTGAGATGCCTCACCGCCTCCTCATGGGGTATTAATTCGCGTTTCCGCGGGCTATCCCCCGGCAGCGGGTGGGTTGCATACGCGTTACGCACCCGTGCGCCACTCTCGCACCCCCGAAGGGGCGCTTACCGTTCGACTTGCATGTATTAGGCCTGCCGCTAGCGTTCATCCTGAGCCAGGATCAAACTCTTCATTGTATATTGCTGTACTTTTATGTTTTCTGTTCTACCTGGCGGATTCACCTGTCCTTTAGTCTCTTGGAATTGAAAGGTTCCTTACCTTTCAGACTACTTTTTGTTGGCTCATTGCTTTCAAAGAACTTTCCAATCTTTTTGATTGATTGGGACTGCAAAGATACAGCGATTTTTATTTCTGTCAAGAAAAATGTTAAAAAATTTTTAATATTTTTTTGATGTTTGATTGTCAATGGGTTGTATGTTGATTTTTCGTAAAAAAGGTATCGGCGAGGGCCTTGGAAACGAAGTTTACGCAGCCCGAACGATACCTTTTTACGAAAATTTTACGCCAAATCGGCTGGAATGAAAAAAATCTTTTTGTCGGTCATCTCCATTTTGACCATTCCTATGACGATGAAATTTACCAAAATTCTTTCGGCTGCTTTCTTTTTTAAATGCGAAATTTCCAAAAACTCCTCAAAACTGATTCTCCCGTGCTCGTTCAAATAGCGCAAAAGCAGCATTTCTTCGTCAGTAAACGTTATCTGGATGATATTTTTGTCTTTTTCATGCTTCCACACCTTTAATAATATAGGATTGGCTACGATATTCTCGTCTTTGACCCGCACATACACCTTATATATATTATTATGGTCTGGAGCTTTGTGCTTGTGATGCCTGCTTTTTGGTATTATCACTTCCAAAACGGTTTTCCCGTTGATGTTCCATTCTTTTGCGGTATATTCGACTTCTGGACGGCAGTACATTTGTGCGGCTGTCTGTATCATGTGCTTTTCCTCGTCGGATCTGATTCCAGAAATGGAGCCGTTGTCTTTCACACCTATTAATAATCGTCCGCCATCGGTATTTGCAAACGCCACAAGTGAGCGTGCGATTTTTTTGCTGTCAGACACCTCGAATTTGAAATCAAGCATCTGATGTTCGCCCTCAGCAATCAGTTTTTGAATATGACCGACCATCCCGTGATTATTTTTGCAAAAATACGCAAATTTTATAAATCGGCAATCGAGAGGCGTAAAAATAGAATAGGATAGGGCGGATGGCAAATAAATCGTTTTTAGGCGTTTTAAGCGCATCAAATTTTCAGGGTATACAAAAGTGTTTTTGGAGCAGAAAAGTGGTTTATATCGAAAATTTAAAAATGTAAATAATGCAAATGTCAAAGATTTTTAAAATTCACAAAAATAAACTACAAATTATAAACAATTGAATATCAGTGTTTTTAAAATTTGTAAACCAAGACATTACAATTGTAAACAAATTGATATTACTTTACATGAATAAATTTGGTATAATGTTAATAAAATTTAATATAAAACATTGTTTATCAAAAAAATATATGTAAAAACTGATAAATAACTTTAAAAAACGATGATTTTTTTATATTTTTGACATGGTGTTGCAAAAGCATTATAAATAATTGTAATAAAATGATTTAAATAAAGTTTTTGTAACATTCATTGAAGAAAAATAGGAGTTGGTTTAAATTTACAAAAATAAAATCACTAAAATTAACTTTTGTATTGTTTTTATTTTTACTTTTGTAATCTGAAAAGTTTTTAAAAACGAAATTTTAGGGAGGAACATGATATGGAATTAATCAAAGACAGACTGGCTCACATACTGAGAGCGAAAAATCTTACGGCAACGCAGTTCGCTGAAAAAATGGAAATCCAGCCCTCAAATGTGTCTCATTTGCTAAATGGACGAAACAAACCGAGTTTGGATTTTCTGATAAAACTAAAAGAGATTTTTCCAGAATATAGCTTTGATTGGATAATTTTGGGTAAGAAACCTATAACAATAAACGATTCAAATCCTGTCAATTCTGTAGAAAACGAGTTGAAATTTGAGGATGCAATTGAAGATAGAGTTGTTGAGTTTGATAATATAGATGATGATTATGATGAAGTGAGCGAAATTGTTGAAAAAAGCATTGATAATCAATTGGAAAGAAAAAATAATGAAGGTGTTAAGAAGCTTATTGTCGTATATAACGACAACACTTTTGAGGTTCTGACTCCGAGATAATTATAAATAGGTGTAATAAAATTGCAAAAATTCAGTTTGGACATTGATATGTTAATAAAAATTAGTATTTTTGTTTAATAAAAATACAAATTGAAAAGATGTCTAAAGAATTGTTTCTCAATAACTTCCGAGAATTTATATCACAATACAAACGTGTGGTGATTGTTTCGCACGTCAATCCTGATGGTGACGCGATAGGCTCGTCATTGGCTTTTTATTATTTTTTGATGAAGTTCGGAATTGATGTGAAAGTTATCATTCCGAATGATTTTCCATCTTTTTTGTCATGGATGCCAGGTATTTCGGATGTTTTGATTTTTGACAAGAATCAGGAGAAGGGTGTTGAATATCTGAATGCAGCCGAATTGATATGCTATCTTGATTTTAATCATCCGTCGCGTACAGGATTGGTTCACAATGATTTATGTCATTGCAAAAAAACTCCGAGACTGTTGATCGACCATCACAGGGATGCTGATTTTTCACAGTTTGCTGCATTTTTGTCAGAAGTTGAGACTTCGAGCACATCGGAATTAGTTGCGGAAGTCATTAAATACCATGGATTTGACAAGTATCTTGATGATAATATCGCAACATGTCTGCTTGTGGGAATTATGACGGACACGGGCTCTTTTTCACATTCGATTTATCATCCCGAAACATTTGAAATTTGCGGCGAATTGATTTCTCCAACTGTTGATTATCAATTGATTCACAGTAATATATACAATACATTTTCGGAAAACAGAATGCGTCTTCTTGGCTTCTGCATAAACAACAGAATGACAGTCCTCAACGATTATCATGCAGCATATATCTATTTGACAAAGGAAGATTTGGAGGCGTTTAATTATCAAATCGGCGATACAGAAGGTGTTGTGAACCATCCATTGATGATTGATAATGTGAAATTATCTGTGTTAATTACTGAGCGTCAGGGAGTTATAAGATTTTCATTCAGATCGAAAGGTGATTTTTCGGTACATGAATTGTCAAAAGAGCATTTCAATGGTGGCGGTCATACAAATGCTGCCGGTGGAACGCTTAACTGCTCGATTGACGAGGCTGTAGACAAGTTTTTGCGTGTTTTGCCACAATATAAAGAGATGTTGAACAAGTAATGTTAAAAAATTTTAATAAAATATTATTTGCAATTTCTGTTTTAAGTGTTTTTTCTTTATTAGTGGCTTGTACTGATAAGGAAGAGACGCAGAAACCGTCTGTTGACAAAAAACCAAAAAAAGAGAGCCTTGAAAAAGCTAACAGATACTTGTTTTTGAAGGAGAAAGAGGATATTGATGATTACATTGCCCGACATGGGATAAAAGTGGTTGAAACGGGTACAGGATTGCGCTATCGCATTATAAAACAAGGAGATGGCGAATTGATAAAACAAGGGGATATTATTGTGATCGATTATGAAGTGAGGCTTCTGAATGGTAAACTACTATATAGCTCAAAAGAAGACGGATTGAAAACAATGAAAGTGGGCAGAGGTGGCGTTGAGACAGGTCTTGAAGAGGCTTTTCTCCATCTTCACAAGGGAGACATTGCAGAAATCATAATCCCATCACATCTCGCTCACGGTTTGATTGGAGACGGTAACAGAATCCCGCCGCGGCAACCAATTGTATATAAGTTGAAAATAATTGATAATCAAATAAATAAGTAAAATAAATCTAACTAAAAAAATCATGAAAAAAACATTTTTAATGGTGACTGCATTAAGTTTAATGCTTTCAGTGTTGGCAAGTTGCAGCAATGGCGACGCACCAATGGGTTATAAAACAACCCAAAACGGACTTTATTATAAATTCCATCAGGAAAACAGCGGTGAACTTCCAAGTATCGGTTATTTGGTTGATTTGACATTGTCCTGCGCAATAAACGATACAAATACAATTATTCCGCCTACAAAGAATATCATACAGTTGTCAGAACCAACTTTTTACTCTGATTTCATGGAAGGTATCGGAATGATGCATATTGGCGACTCTGCTTCATTCATAGTGAATATTGACACAACGTTTATGTATTTGTTCAGAGTTCAGGAATTGCCTGAGGAGTTCAAAAGTACAGACATTATGAGATTTGACGTCAAAATCAATGATTTTTATCCGGAAAGTGAATATATGAAAAAAATGATTGAAGCTATCAAGAAGAATTATCCAGAGGAAACTGCGGGAGCAGCAGCCGAGATGCAAGTGTATTTTGCGGAGAACAAAATCGTCGCAAAGCCAACAGAATCAGGGCTTTACTATGTAATGACCCAGGAAGGCAACGGTGAAATGCCGTCAAAAGGTGACAATGTGAAAGTTCATTACACAGGCAAATTGTTGAACGGAAAAGTGTTTGACTCGTCAATTGAACGTGGCGAACCTATTGAGATTCCTATAGGAATGGGTTATGTCATTCCAGGATGGGACGAAGGAATCATGATGATGTCGAAAGGCGAGAAAGGCGTTCTATACATACCTTTTTATCTGAGATATGGCGATAGGGGCGCAGGACAGGATATTCCGCCATTCGCAAATTTGATTTTTGAAGTTGAACTTGTTGATTTTTAATAAATTATGATAAGACTGCCATCATATTTATGGTGCTTGATAGGCTGCATGATTCTAATGTCATGTGAAAAATCCGTTTACAGAGGCTTTGACAAGACAGACAATGGGACATATATGCAATTCCATGATGTCAATAAACAGGGGATGATGCCAAAGATTGGCGACCATGTTTTTGTGAATCTTAGTCAAAGCATTGGAGATTCGCTGATTTTTACTACGGAAGAAATTGGCGAGGAATCCTTTGAAATTGAGATTACGGAGCCTACTTTCGTCGGTGATATGATGGCAGGTCTTCTGAATATGCACGTTGATGACTCGGCGACGGTGGTTTACCTTGTTGATTCCATGTGTATCAAGACTTTAGGAATGGATGCCGTCCCCGATTATCTTGTTTCCGGAATGCCGATTTATGTTGATATCCGTTTGAAAGGCATCAAGACGGCTGAAGAGCTTGCAGCTGAGCGGAGACAGGAGCTTTTATTGATGAAACAGGATGATGATGACCGACTGGCGATGTATTATTCCGATGTGAATAACAAAATAACAGAAAACGGTCTTATCATTATGAGTGTCAAGGGGAAAGGTCGTGGACCAAAAAGCGGTGAGATTTTGAAAATCAGTTTCAACATGATAACTCTCGAGGGAGACACCTTGCTTGACTTGTTTTTAACTGAGCCTTTTGCAGTGAGATTTGGCGACATGGAACTTGGAGCCGGATTTGCCGAAGCCATGAGATATGTTCCTGAAGGAGGGGAAGGGCATTTCGTGATTCCTTCAGCATTGGCGTTCGACAGCACAGGTTTTGGCAATATTATTCCGCCCTACACCTCTTTTATATTAAATGTCAAAAACACGGAAATTCTCACCGTTGAGGAATATGAAGCGGCGGAGAGGAAGCTGATGGAGGCTAAAGAGGCTGAAAATCAGAAACGTTTGGAAGAAGAACCGGAAAAAATAGCGAGATTTGTGAAAGAGCATAATGTCGATGTGGCTCCAAGTGAGACGGGAGTTTACTTTCTTGAAATAAGAAAAGGCACCGGCGATTTTGTGGAGGAAGGCGATTTGGTGTCGATACATTATAATCTTTATAACCTTGAAGACAAGCTCATTGAGTCGAGCTTTAAATACGAGCCTTTGCAATTTGTTTATGGCGCAGGCGACATGGTTCCTGGTATTGAAGAGGCGTTGACTAAAATGAGAGTGGGAGGCAGGTGCACAATTATTGTCCCGTCAGCGATGGGATTTGGAGATGTCGCGATTGACGAGGAGCTTCCCGCCAATTCAACTGTTATTTTCGATATAGAACTTATTGACGTTCAGAAAGTTCGTTAGTTTCGTAGAAATCAGTTTTGTCGGCATGATAGCAGTCGATGGCTGCGATTATTGCCATGCAACTCCATATCGGCACGGCGAGTTTGTCGGTGTCGAGGAAGTTGTTTAATGTTCCGTGCACGAAATAGCCGAGTAGGGCGAGAGTGGCACCGAGGACAAGCACTTTGGATTCTTTGTTTTTGGCTCTTCTGTAAGTCATCAGACCGCAGTACATGAACGCGACGACTAATGAAACCACTATTAAAGAGCCGGCGATGCCCTGTTCGGCAAGTGCGCCGATGAATTCGCTGTGTGCATTGCCCATATCGCCGGAATTGGTGCTGATGATAGTTTTATTCTTGGATTCCTGGAACGGGGCGTAAACGAACTGGTAAGTGCCCGGACCCCAGCCGACGACAGGTCTCTCTTCAAACATCCTAAATGCTGAATTCCAACGGTTTATACGTTCAAGGTTGGAAGCGTCAGTAGAGATGTTTGTCATGGATTTTATGTTTTCAACGACGTTTCCTGAAGCGTCCTGGTCATTTTTGGCGAGCGTGTCGAAAATCTGCTGTTGGAAAGTGAAGAACAATCCAATCAGAACGGCTGCCACAACTGCGATGTATTTGAATTTGATTTTGAGAAGGACGCAAGCCAAAACTCCGATTGCTGCTATCAAGCTGATCCATGAGGCGCGGCAGAATGAAAGAATAATGGCGACAATGAGTATGCAAAACACTATTACAACACCTAAACGTCTGTATTTCTTCATGTTAGGCATAAACAGATATGAAGCGCACAAAACAATGCAGACGGCGAGAATGGCACCGTAAGCGGTATGGTCGTTATAGAAAGGTGTCATGACCCAGTGGGCGGTGTCGCCGTCAAATCCGTGCTTGGCGTGGTTTATTATGGTGTAAAACACCACGATTACAAGACCGGCGATATGCAGCCAGATGAATCTGTTGATATTATTCGGGTCTTTAAACAAAACGGCGCACATGAAATAGGCGGGAATAATAAACCAGAGACGGGAAACGACGAATTTAACGGAAACGAGAGGCATCTCGCTCGTTATGGTCGTGAGAATCATCCAGATAAACATTATGTAAATCACAATGGATATCGGGTAACTCGCTATTTTTACGTCAAATTTGCGCTCGTACAGGTATTTTGCCATGAAAATGACAAGTAAACCTGCGAGAAGCGGTTCAGCGGGTAATGACAACGCCAACCGTACATTAAGAGACTGGATATTTATTGACAAAGGTGTTATAAACGCCACCAAGAGCAATACTTTGTCGAGAGAAAACACGTATAACAGCAGAATACCTATTACAATAGGAAGGGCAAAGGCAAGATATGTGTCTTTTTTGACAACAAAATACAATCCAATGGCGACGAAAATCGCCACGATTATATATAATGCTGCTGTCTTTACGTATTTTTGCATTATTTCGCTATTTGTTTCTTGCTCTCAATTACGTAAATCACCAGAATTGACATGAAACAGGCGCACAAACCGCACAATGCCACGACGACCCAGCGGATAGGGTAGGCTTTTTTGTCGGATACGATTGGCGCTGAAACAATATTGCCGTATGAGAAGTTGTTCACGCAATAGCGTTTCTCACGCTCAAAGTCATATTTGGTCTTGTGGTAATTCTCGTAGGCATAATCAATCAAAGTGTTGATTTGGTTGACCTCAGGTCCATATTTTCCAAGGTTTTCCCTGATTTCGTCAAGTTTTTTGCTGCTGCCATTGTTGAGATAAGCTCTTGTGATTTCCCTCGACTGGCTTGCAACGTCGACGATACCATATTCTGTGCCGATTTCAGCGAGTCTGTTTTTCAAAGAATCAATAAACACTTCATTATCTTTAAGTGTTGACTCGAAGAAGTCAGCCTGCTCTTTTCTCTGAGCGTTTAATATGATTTTGAGCATTTTGCTGTATTGGTTGAAAATCTCATAAATCATCTCGTAAGCAACTTCAGGGTCACTGTCGTAGACTTTTATTGTCACCGCGTCGTAAGGAGTTCTTGCTATGCTTACATTGCTGCGATATTCACCGATGAGGGCTGTTCTCCAATATTTGTAGCCTTTGTCGATCTTGTAATGCTTTAACAAATCGAATTTCTCCACCACGGAATCCATGATTTCCTGCGACTGCATGATTTGCAGCATCTGCTCGGTTATTGTCTCATCCGAATAGGATTCAATGTGGGTAGGGTAGATTGTGGCTTCTGATTTGTACAAAGGTGTAATGAATCTCGAACCGGAGAAAACGGCACCAAGGATTGCTGCAACCAGAGTTACTATGACAATGTGCCATTTCCATTTGTAAATCACCTGAACCATAGGTGTGTTGTCAAAATAATTATTCATCTTGCTTGTTGTTTTTATTTTCTTTGTATTCAAATGTCGCTAAAACAAAGACCACACAAACGAATGTCGCAAAGAATGTGACCAAAACGATGACCCATCTGATAGGATAAGCAGGTTTGTCGGATGCGTAAGCGCTTGTTATGACAAACTTGTGCGGAATTGTTTCGGTGGCGTTTATTCTCGCGTCGTCGTATTTTGTCTTTAACAGTGATAAATATGAGGTTTTAGTTTCGATTTCGTTTTTAATCTCATTTAACAATTGACCGTTTTCCGAAATTTTTCCAATCTCTTTTTCAAGATTCTTTGCGCCTTTGTCATTTCCTTTGGCAATCTCCACAGCCAACTGTTGGTATATCGCATTTAATTGAATGTCAGTGTTATAGATGCCGTTGTCGAAGAAATATTTTAATGAATCTTCAAGTGTTTTGATATCTTCTTTTGTATTATTGTATTCATTTTCAATGATAGCCAACGCCTTTGCGGATATTTCTATCTGCATGTTGTTCATGGTCTCGTCAAAGAGGATGGCAATGTCGTTTGCAATATCGGCGGCAATTTGCGGGTCGGTGTCAAATACTATGATTTTTACCGAATTATACTCGGTTCTTCTGATTTTTATCTTGTTTTCATAAGCGTTTATCAGCTTGCTGAGCTTGTATTTTGAATCTTCCTTTATGCCGTAGTGGTTTATCAAATCGTATCTCTCGATAATTTTGTCCCTGATAGCGCTTGAATGAAGTATTTGAATCATCTGTTCCGTTTGGGCTTCTTCACCAATTTCCAACGGGTCAACATAAATCAGGTTGTTGGTGTTCATGATGGCTTTTGAAACAGAGTAAGTCGTTGTGGGATAAAGAATTACGGTTGATTTATATAAAGGTTTGATAAAAATATTTGATGAAAAGAAAATTGAACATAGAATTGCCAGAGCAAGGATTATCGTTATGTTCAGTTTGTTTTTAAATATTATGTTTACAATACACTTCGAGTCCATTTCAAAATACAATTTTGATGCATTCAAAAATTTTTCAAAAATACTGAAAATTTTTCAATTGAAGAGCATTTTTGCCAATTATTTCTTGATGTTTTTTAAGGATGAGAACAATAAGTCTTTTATCTCATTGTAATTCAACATCTTAGTGATAAAGGCGATAAGAATGCAAGTTGCTGTTGCGATTCCGAATGATGTGTACCATTTTAACGTCAAAGTCGTTGATAAATAAGTTGTTAGACTTATCATGACGAGAAACGCCAACAGGCGGAGCCAGAATGATGTGCCGAGTTTGAGGTTGAATATCTTTTTCGCGATAAAGAACTGGATGACGCAGGTGACAAATTGCACGCAAAGGCTTGTGAATGCCGCTCCAACTGCTTGAAAATGAGGGATGAACAGTAGGTTGAGTGTGATGTTTATAACGACACCGCATGCTGCCACGATGTTAAGATGCTTCAGGTTCCCGTTGGCAGTAAGCAGTGTTCCGAAGATGTAAGTGACTGAAACTGAGACAAAACTGCCCATCAAAATCTTCAAAATGGTGGAAGACTCGTCGTTGTTTTGTCCAGGGAACATGATATCCATGAAGTTATGGCTGTAGAAAATGCACAGCACCCCGATGATGCACGTCATGGAAAGCATAATGCCAAACGATTGTTTCACAAGGTCTTGCAAGTCTTCTTTCTCTTTGATGATAGCAGCAAACAAAGGCAGAAGAATGACTGAGAACAGATAGGAGATGTTGTTTCCTGCATCGAAAAGTCGCCATGCGCGTGCGTAGACTCCGGCTTGTGACGCGGCGATGTCTTCTGGCAGCAATCTTTCAATCAAAACGGGTTCGAGACGGTTGTAGAAACTCATCAAAAGCACCAAAAGAGCATACGGTAGGCTCTTCTTGATAATCATTATCACAAACGGGATGTTGATTCTGATTGTCAGTTTCCCCGTGTGTTTCAATACGATAGCTATGGCTATGACAAGAGTTATGACGTAAGAGGCCGTTTGAGAATAGATATAGCTGTAAATGTTGAAGTTTTCTTTTGGAATAAATCCCGACCATAAAAAGAAGCTGCAGATCAGAATCATGAGAATCCTGTCGAGGACGGAAAGCATGGAGTCGGTCTTGAAAAGGAGCAGGGCTGAAATGTTTGACCTAACATAGAGAATGAACGAGAGCAAAACTTGGTTAAAGCCAACAATTGCAAGCAGTTTCAGCTGTTCACCTCTGTATCCGATAATCCATCCAATTATGAAAATCACAACAAAATAAAGTATCGTGAGAAAGATTTTAGCTTGTGATATTCCGACGAAATGCTTTGAAAGCAACTGGTTGTTTTGCGCGATGTTTCTGTTGTTGAAATTTGTCAGACCGAGGTCGAGGATGATGTAAAACAGGTATGAAAACTGCGAAATCGCCAGATAAAGGCCGTAAGACGAGTCGCCAACAAGGTTTTGTACCGCAACGTCAATGCCGAGAATCCAGAACGGCTTTATCAACAGGTTGACGAAGAGCAGAAAAATAATATTTTTTAAAAACTTGTTATTCATTACCTCAAGCGGATAATTTTAATTGAAAAATTACGTTACAAAAATAGTACATTTTGATTTATTTTCGTAAATTTGCAGAGTAAAAATTTTAGAATTGAAAAATTATTCGGAACAGGAAATACTGGAAATCGAGAAATCGTATGACGAGCTGATTCAGCTGGTGGGCGAGACGATGACGTTGGAAGAGGTTGGATTTATTGGGAAAGCCTACGATTTGTGCTGCTTGAAATATGACGGGATGAGGATGCGTTCTGGCCGCCCGATGATGCTTCATGTGCTTGAAATAGCCAAGATTTGCTATTCCGAAATGGGAATGCACAGTAAGACTATCGTTTGTGCTTTACTTCACAATATTACCAAGGTTTCAGATGTCACTTTTGATGAGATAAAAGAGCAGTTTGGAGAGAGAGTTGCGTTGATACTCAACGGTTTAATCAAGGTGATGACGCTGAATATGTCGCAGATTTCAACTCAATCCGACACTTTCAGAAAGCTTTTCCTGTCGATGATTGAAGACATCAGGGTGGTGATGCTGATTATTGCTCATTGCCTTTCAAATTGCCGCAATCAGGGTGATATTGACGTTTCAGTTGACAAATTCTTTGAGATTACAAAATATCTGGTGATTCCAATTGTCCATCGTCTCGGTCTTTACAACATCAAAAAGGACATGGAAGAGGCGGTGATGATTCATGAGAATCCCAAGGAATACAATGAAATCAAGGAAAAAATCACGATGTCGCATGTGGTTCAGGAGGAGAAGATGGCTAATTTCCTTCTTCCGATTCGTCGTGGTTTGAGCGAGGAAGGCATTGATTACACAATAAAATGGCGCACGAAGTCGATTCCGTCGATTTTTGCCAAAATGAAGGCTCAAAATGTCCCGTTTGAACAGGTTTATGACCTTTTTGCAGTCAGAATCATAATAAACAATTCCAAAATCAAGGAGGAAAAAGCCGATTGCTGGAAGGTTTATTCTGTTGTTACAAATCTGTATCAGCCTAATCCTCAACGTCTTAGGGATTGGATTACAAAGCCTAAGGCATCAGGATATGAGTCGTTGCACACCACGGTGAAGAACGGTGTCGATTGGGTTGAAGTGCAAATCCGAACCTCGCGAATGGATGAGGTGGCGGAAAAAGGCAACGCCTCGCATTGGTCGTACAAGAGCCATAACGACAAACACCAGACCGCTGACGAGTGGCTGAACCAGATTCGTGGCATTCTTGAAGATACAGACCAATTGGATTTCAATCCGTTAGACGACAAACGCGCCGCGAAAGGCAAGTCTGACAAGATATATATCATCACGCCGCAAGGTGAGGTGAAACAGCTCCCGTTGGGCTCCACAATTCTTGATTTTGCTTTTGAGGTGCATTCACAGGTGGGAAGCCACTGCATCGGGGCGCGTGTGAATGGAAAAATGCAACCAATACGATATGTGTTGAGCAATGGCGATCGCGTTGAGATACAGATAAATAAGAGACAAACGCCCAAAGCCGACTGGCTTAATTACGTCAATACTGAGAAAGCAAAATCGAAAATCCGCAGGTTTTTGAAGGACGAGGAGATGAAGGAGGCGGAACTCGGCAGCTCTATTTTCCATAGAAAACTCAAAAACTGGAAAATCACGTTTAACGATAAGATTTTCAGCGACTTACTGAAGAATTACGATTGTAGCTCGGGAATTGAGTTATATCATAAAATCGCCACGAATCAGATTGACATGGTTGATCTGAAGGCGTTTATTTTGTCGCAGACGGAGGACAAGGAGATTCATCAGGACAGGGCGGATGAGGAGCTTAAAAAAGACAAACCTGTTGAAAATGAAAGCGATGCAATGAGCATCGGCTCAAATATCAACGGTTTTGCGTTCAAGATGGCTAAATGCTGTAATCCTATTCCAGGCGATAACGTGTGTGGGTTTGTCAATGTGGGTGGAGGAATCACCATTCACCGTGTCAATTGCAAGAACGCCATCGCGATGAAGAAACGCTATCCTTACCGTCTCGTGGATGTGAAATGGCAGGGCGATGTGCCTTCAAGGGCGACGATTAAAGTGGTGGCGAAAGACAGTTTTGGAGTTCTCAGCGACATCACAGAAGTGATGAAACAAATGGAAATCAATATCATAGATGCATCAATGGGTACGAGAAACGGCCAATATGAAGGTCGTTTTGTGGTGCATGTGACGAGTGTGAATTACCTCGAACAGCTTATCCGCAAGCTGCGTTCTTTGAATAACGTAACTGAAGTTCAGAGAATCGACTGATAATAAATTATTTAGTCATAATGTCGATAATCTCGGTGTCGGTTTCCTTCATGCCGATGCTGCCGACCAATCCGACGTTGTTGATGGTGTCTTCGATGTCGCTTCCCACGATGCCGTCGCCGGCTTCAAACTGCTTCCCGTTTTTATACATGTAATAGCCTAAAATGCCAGCGTCTACTGATGCTGCAATCTTTGCTGCGCATGACGCTTTTGCTCCGTCACAGATGATTCCGGAAACGGTCACAACAGCATTTGTCAACGTATGTTCGATAACATCAAGGCTTTCGCCGAGAAGGTAGGCGATGCCACAAGCCGCAGCGCAGCCTGCGCTTACGGCTCCACAATATGCCGACAAACGTCCGATGCGCGTTTTCTGGTGTATGGCGGTGAGGTTCGACACCACGAGGGCGCGATATAGGCGGTCTTCGCTGATGTTGTATTCCTCAGCGTATGTTATGACTGGCATTGATACCGTAAGTCCTTGATTTCCACTGCCTGAATTGATGATTACTGGCAACTCGCATCCGTTCATCCTGGCATCTGAGCCTGCCGCCGCTCTTGCTTTCGCCTTGACTTTGATGTCGTCGCCGTAGTATTTCAGCAAAGTGCTGCCGATATTGGCGCCCCAGCTGTTTTTCAAACCTTCGTCGGAAATGGCTTTGTTGTATTGGATCTGTCTACCGATAATCTCTTTAATGTCTTGGATATCAACGCTATCGGCGAAGTCGACGATGCCAGCGACGCTTAAACAGCTTCTGTCAGTGAGTTTTTTCGTGGGCTTGCTGATGACTTCGCTTTGGAATAAAATCTCGTTATCTTTTTGAATATGAACGATGTTGGTATGAAATCCCGAAATCCTGACATCGGCGTGATGCTCGTTTTTGTAAACGATTATTGTGACATCAAGCTGTTCCTGGCAGAATATGTGTTTGACTGAAATAGGGGTGGAGGCGAGGAATTTCTCGGTTTCCTGCTTCTGTTCAGGCGTCACGTTGGCAATCACTTCAAGGGCTTTGTCTGGGTTTCCTGCTATTATTCCCACAGCCGCCGCCGCCTTTATGCCCTTCATTCCGTTGGTGTTAGGCACGATGACGCTTTTCACATTCTTGATGATGTTGCCGCTGGCGAGAACTTCGACGCGGTCTGGCATCTCACCGAGAACCTGGCGCGCTTTGGCTGCCGCGTATGCGAGACAAATCGGTTCCGTACATCCCATGGCAGGGACGAGCTCTTCTTCCAAGATGTTGATATACAATTGATAACGTGAGTCGTTTTTATCCATTTCCAGTCAAAGATTTAATTTTCAAGCTGCAAAAATACATAATTATTATGAAAAACAAAAGATTTAGTTTTCTTTAGTGTTTGAAGCTATTTTTTTTGTTTTGGATCATTGAGAATCTCGTTGATGCGCTCAATCATTCCGGAAGCGTATGAATCACCTGGAATCAAAGCCAAAGCTGATTGATATGTGGCTTTTGCCTCAGAGTAGGAGCGGTTTTCGTAGTATGTATCGGCCTCTTTAATCCTTGCATCGTATTGTTCGTAGATGTTTTTCTTGTTTTTCAAGTCTTTGATCTTGGCAGAAAGCTCAGTTTCTTCAGGGAAGATTTTCAAAGCCTGTTCATAATAGCTGATGGCTTCTGCATATTTTTTTCTTAAAGTGAATTCTTCTCCTTTTGCTTTAAGTCTTTCAAATTCAGATGATTTTATGTCGTATGCTTCTTTTTTGTTTTTGGCATCTTGAAGCTTGGTCTGGACGTTTTTGTTGTTTGGATAGAGCTTCAATGCCGACTCATATTGCATCACTGCTTCGGCAAATTTTTCGCTTTTCAGAAGTCTGTCACCAGTGGCAATCATCTCGTTGAATGAGTCGATTTTTTCTTTTTCCGCTTTCAGGGTGGCGGTTATCTCATCTTTTTTGCCGTTGGCATATTCGTCTTTTGGGCGTATTTTAAGGGCTTTGTTGTATTCCGTCAATGCTTTTTCCAACTCGCCGGCGTTGTAAAACTCGTCGGCGTTGTCGATGTAACCGAAAAACTGTTCTTCTTTCTTGTTTTCCTCACGAATACGCAGAAGGGTGTTGTCAAGTTTGCTTTTGGCTGTAGCGTCGTTGGGCTTCAAGCGCAATGCCTCCTGATAGTACGTTTTTGCCTTGATATACTCCTTGTTCGCATATTCCTTATCGCCCGAAGAAACAAGAGATTGGAACGTGGGCGCTTTATCTTGTGCTATTGCGTAATTTGTTGAAAAACAAATAAAACCAAGTGTTAATATAAAGAAAAACTTTAATGTGTTTCGCATTGTTTTTAATATTTTTTCTTAATGAATTTAACGATTTTGACGATTATTTATTGCTTTCAATTATGCCGTCTTTGATAGTCAGAGTCCTGTCCGCCATTTCCGCTAATGTGGGGTTGTGGGTGACAATCACAAATGTCTGACCTGTTTGCTCTCTGAGTTTGAAAAACAATTCATGTAACTCTTTGGCGTTCTGTGAGTCAAGGTTTCCAGAAGGTTCGTCGGCGAGGATTACAGCAGGTTTGTTGATGAGTGCTCTCGCCACTGCGACGCGTTGTTGCTCGCCTCCAGAAAGCATCGACGGCTTATGGTCGGCTCTTTCTCTAATATTAAGATAATCAAGGAGTTGTAAGGCTCTTTCGGTGGCATCTTTTTTTGAAACGCCTGCTATATATGCCGGAATGCAGATGTTCTCAATTGCAGTAAACTCTGGCAAAAGGTGATGGAATTGGAAGACGAATCCGATGTTTTTGTTTCTGAAAGAAGCCAACGCCTTCTGATTCATCTTGCTAACATTCTGATTATCAATGATAACATCGCCTTTATCAGCTTTTTCCAATGTTCCAATGATTTGAAGCAAGGTTGTTTTTCCGGCACCGGAAGCCCCGACGATAGTTACAATTTCACCTCTATCTATTTGAAGGTCAATGCCTTTTATAACATCAACATTGCCGAAAGATTTGTATATGCCGATAGTTTTTATCATTCTTCGTCGTCTTTTTTGCCGTTTAACTGAAGCTTCGCTCTTGTGAAAGGTTTGTTTCTGTCGAAGAGAAACCTATATGTAATATGTGTCTTGTAATGATGTGCGCCGGCTCTTTCAGCGATTTTCAGCATTGGCGGGTTGAAATCACCTATCCAATTGAGCTGTAATTCTTTATATTTGAATTTCTTCTTTATGGCCTGGGCTTCGAGAGAGCAGACAAGACCCGATTCGAGACCTTTTTTCCGGTGTTCTGGTACAATCCCGAACACAAGGGATATGGCTCTGTCGCAAATCCTTGAAATCTTCACTCTCCAAAACACTCGTAAAGCGTTGAAACCCTTGTCGTTACCGTTCAATCCTTTGTAAATCTGGTTTAAGTCAATCATCATGAGGAAAAATCCGACAGGTTCACCTTTATAATATGCGAAGTGCATCAGGCGTGGGTCGATGATTGGTTTGAGGCTGTTAAGCAGCGCCAATGCGTGCTGGCGTGTCAGTTTTGCCGTTCCGGGTATCGAGCCCCATGATTTGTTGTAAATTGTGAGAAAATCGTCGGCATAACGGTCAATTTTGCGTTTGTCGAGGATTTCAAATGAGTAGTCTGGATTGCCGTAAATGCGGTTTGCCTTTTCGTGCAGAATAGGGTCGAAGCCGCCAGGAGTGAGGCTGCGACGGAATGTAAACTGTTTGAAATAATCCTTAAAGCCATAATTTTCAAATAGTTGGCTGTAGTATGGATAGTTGTAAGGCATGTTATAGATTGGGTCGGTGAAACCTTCCACAAGGCAGCCCCAGAAATAGTCGCGGTCGCCAAAGTTTATTGGTCCGTCCATCGCTTCAAATCCGCGTTCTTCAAGCCATTTTTTCGCTGCGTCAAAGAGTGTGTCGGCGGCTTTCTGGTCGTTGATGCAGTCGAAGAAGCCGCAACCGCCTGTTTTCTGTCCGTTTTCCTCGTTTTCGTACACTTTTGACGTCTTTTCGTCATAGAAAACAGCGATTCTGCCGACAATATCGCCTTTTTTGTCGGTGATGTAATATCTTGTGGCGTCGCCGTGTCGGAAAAGCTTGTTTTGCTCCTTGTCGAAAACTTTTTCCACCTCGCGGTCGAGTGGCCTGACGTAGTGTTCGTCTTTCTTATATAGTTTTGACGGAAATGCAAGCCATTGCTTGATTTCACGTTTGGTTAAGACTTCGTGCAGTGTGTAATCTGACATTTATTTTTCATCATAATAATTTGCAAAAATAATAAATATTTTGTAATTTTGTTGTTTTAATTTAAAAAAATGAAAACAGTTGATATTCAATCGAAATACGATGCTTTTGTCAAGTATTTTGAAGAACACATGCCTGTTGCGGAGTCGGAATTGAAGTTTATGAACCCATATCAGCTTGTCGTTGCTGTGATGCTTTCGGCTCAGTGTACTGATAAACGTGTGAACATGACGACACCTGCTCTTTTTGAACGCTTCCCTGACCCCAAGTTGTTGTCTGAGGCTTCTCAAGACGATGTGTATCAATTGATTAAGTCAATTTCTTATCCAAATAACAAAGCTAAGAATCTGGTGAGAATGGCGCAGGTTCTGATGTCCGATTATAATGGAATTGTCCCAGATAACTTGGATGAACTGCAGAAACTTCCTGGTGTTGGAAGAAAAACCGCGAATGTGGTTATGGCTGTGGCATTCAACAAGCCTGCAATGCCTGTCGACACTCATGTTTTCCGCGTATCGGCAAGAATTGGACTGACAAAAGGAGCGAAGACACCTCTTGAAACAGAGAAGCAGCTTGTGGCACATATTCCGCAAAATGTGCTTTCAAAAGCCCATCATTGGCTGATTCTTCACGGAAGATATGTCTGCAATGCCCGCAAACCCAAGTGCGATGAATGTGGAATAGCCGATATTTGCGATTTTTATCAAAAAAAAGGCAAATAATTTTGGTGTTACAAAAAAAATGTTTATCTTTGTAACGTTGCAGTTTGATTAAAAACTCGTCAAAATCAAGCTGCAACGTTTTGTGGATTTATTAAAATGATTTATTAACTAATTGATTTAAAATAACTTGTATTATGGCAAATAAAAATATCGAGGAAGATGTCGAGAAAGTGAGACTGGAGAAAATGAAGGCTTTGGAAGCCACATTGGGAAATATTGAGAAGTCGTTTGGCAAGGGCAGCATCATGCGCCTCGGTGACAACAAACAGGAAAAAATAGATTCAATATCAACGGGTTCGATAGGTCTGGACTATGCTCTTGGCATCGGTGGCATGCCTCGCGGCAGGATAATCGAGGTGTTCGGACCTGAAAGCTCTGGCAAGACGACGTTGGCATTGCATGTCATCGCAGAAGCACAGAAACAGGGCGGAATAGGAGCGTTTATCGACGCTGAGCACGCTTTTGACAGATTTTATGCAAAGAAACTTGGCGTTGACATTGATAACCTGCTCGTTTCGCAGCCTGACAATGGTGAACAGGCTCTTGAAATAGCCGAAAACCTTATCCGTTCTGGAGCAATCGACGTTATCGTGATTGACTCCGTGGCTGCTTTGACACCGAAAAGCGAGATTGAGGGTGAGATGGGCGACAGCAAAATGGGCTTGCAGGCGCGCCTTATGTCGCAGGCGATGCGAAAACTGACGGCGACAATCAGCAAGACTTCGACGGTTTGCATTTTCATCAACCAGCTGCGTGAGAAAATCGGTGTAATGTTTGGAAATCCTGAGACGACAACAGGCGGTAACGCTTTGAAATTCTACAGCTCCGTGCGTCTTGACATCCGTAAGGTGAGCCAGATTAAGGACGGCGAAAACATCATGGGCAACCGCGTGAAAGTCAAAGTTGTGAAGAACAAAGTGGCTCCTCCATTCAAGAAAGCCGAGTTTGATATCCTTTATGGTGAAGGCATTTCGCGTATCGGTGAGATAATAGATATAGGTGTTGAGCTTGGCGTTATCAAAAAGAGCGGCTCATGGTTCAGCTACAACGACACGAAACTCGGACAGGGTAGGGACGCTCTGAAAAAACTCCTTGACGAGAATCCGGAATTGTGCGATGAGCTTACACAAAAGATAACTGACGCGTTGAAAGAGACTGATCAAGACCTTTAACATATTGATAAACAAATGCTGATGAAAAAAGTTTTTCTGGCTTTGGCTTGCATCGTCATGCTTGCCGGATGTACTGGCAACGACTCAAAAGACAATAATAAATCGGAAGACAATACACAGGAAAAAGTGGCTGAAAACGAACAAGTCACTGATTCTCTTGATGTTAACGGATATATAGCAAGGGCGAGGTTTTATCTTGCGAACCAGCAGGTGGGCAATGCCATTCGTGACATTAACAGCGCACTGTCGTTAGATGGCAAGAATATCGACGCTTTGCTTGTGCTTTCTGATATTTATTATGCTTTGGGCGATCAGGATAATATTCTTCTGACATTGAACAAAGCGACAGAACTTGCGCCGCTGGATTCTCGTCCTGTGATAAAGCTGGCAGAGCTGAGTTTCCTTCAGGGAAATGTCAACATGGCGAATGCTTGTCTTGATAAAGCATTGGAACTCAACAGTATAAATCCTCAGGCTTATTATATGAAGGGGATTATCTGCATGTCGAAAAATGATACAGTTCAGGCTTTGAAACAGTTTATGAAGGCGAGAAACCAGGATGATTCGTTTATCGACCCTGTTCTTCAGATTGCCAGCATTTATGCGGCTCAACGTAATCCTATGGCAAGAGATTACTACAACCTTGCCATCGAGATTGAACCATATAACTATGGTACATATTACGAGCTCGCTTTGTATCTGCAAGACAATGGTAATCCAGAGAAGGCGTTAGAGATTTATGACACTTTGGAGAGAAGGCTGCCAGGAAACTATCAGGTTTTGTTTAACAAAGGATATGTGAATCTTGTTTATCTGTTTGAATACGACAAAGCTATTGAGAATTTCGACCTGGCTTTGGAAATGAATCCGAAATATGTGGACGCTTTATTAAATAAAGGTGTCGCCTACGAACAGAAGGGTAATTTCAAACAGGCAAAAAGCATCTATCTCCAGATTTTAAAGGATAATCCAAATTATCAGCTGGCGATAGATGCTTTGAAAAGGTTAGGCGAGTGATTCGTCGTTAGTGTTTTCTTCTTTTTTCGGTTCAGAGAACAGCTTGGCGAGTTCGTCAAGATTCTCCTTGATTTCCTGCTCGACTCCGCTGAGCTCGTTGAGGTTTTCAAGAGGCTCGTTCATGCTGAAGTAGAACTTGATCTTAGGCTCGGTGCCTGAAGGTCTGATGCTGACTTTTATGCCGTCTTCCGTGAAGAACTGCAGTACATCTGATTTCGGCAGATTGATGATTGTCTCGATGCCGAATGTCAAATCTTTGCTCACACCAAGTTTATAGTCTCTGATTTCAATGACTCTTGAACCGAGAAGGCTCTTTGGCGGGTTCTTTCTGAGTTCGAGCATCATCTCTTGGATTTCCTTGATGCCGCTGATACCTTTTTTGGTCAAAGAAACGAGTTTCTCTTTGTAAACGCCAAATTCTTTGTAAATGTCTTTGAGAATCTGGTATAGAGTCTTACCTTGTTCGGCTGCCCAAGATGTGGCTTCGGCAAGCATGAAGCAGGTGATGATGGCGTCTTTGTCGCGTACGAAGTCACCGACAAGGAACCCGTAGCTTTCTTCACCGCCGCAAACGAAAGTCTCTTCTGGCTTGTGCAAAATCTTGTCGGCGATGTATTTGAATCCGGTCAAAACATCGTATGTCTTGACGTTGAATTTCTGAGCGATATTTGAGATTAAGTCGCTGGTAACTATAGTCTTGACGATAAATTCTTTTCCTGTGAGCTTGCCAAGTTCCTCCCAACGTGTCAATATATAATAGGTGAGGATGCTTGCTGTCTGGTTGCCGTTGAGCAGCATAAAGTTGCCCTCGTCGTCTCTAACAGCCACACCAACGCGGTCGGCGTCAGGGTCGGTGGCGAGAACCACGTCGGCTTTCATCGCCTTGGCTTTTTCAATTGCCATGTTCATTGCGGCAGGTTCTTCCGGATTCGGTGACACTACAGTCGGGAAGTTGCCGTCTGTAACCATTTGTTCCTCAACAGGGTAGAAGTTCTTAAAACCTGCTTTTGCAAAAAGTGTAGGCATGAGCTGTCCACCGGTTCCGTGAATAGGAGTGTAGACAAAAGCCAGATTCTTATGTTTCTTTATCAATTTTGGTGACAAAGAGAGTTTCATCACGTTGCTGAGATAAATCTCGTCGAATTTCTCGTCAAGCATTTCGATGAGTTTTGCGTTTCTTTTACGCTTAACCATTGAAATATCTGTAATTTTCTCGACTTCTGCAATGATGTTTTTGTCGTGTGGTGACACGACCTGTCCGCCGTCTTCCCAATAGACCTTGTATCCGTTGTATTCTTTCGGATTGTGTGACGCTGTTACCACGATGCCAGACTGGCATTTCAGTTCGCGAATGGCGAAAGAAAGCTCTGGAGTAGGACGTAATGCGCTGAATAAGAACACTTTGATGCCATTTGCTGTCATCACGTCAGCGGTGATTTGGGCGAATTCCTTGCTGTTGTTGCGGCAGTCGTATGCGATGGCGACCTGAGGATGCTTCATGTCGGCAAACATTTTCTTGATGTAGTTTGCCAAGCCTTGTGTTGCCATTGCTACGGTGTAGATGTTCATGCGGTTGGTTCCGACACCCATGATGCCTCTCAATCCGCCAGTTCCAAACTCGAGGATGCGGTAGAAACTCTCGGTCAATTCGTTGGGGTCGTTGTCGATTAGGTTTTGGACCTGTTTTCTTGTCTCTTCATCGTATTGGTCTGATAACCAAGACTTTGCCTTTTCAAGTAATTCAGGTGTAACGTTTTCCATAATATCTATTTTTAGTTATTTGTAATTATTTTTTATTTCCTTTTAAAAATCATGTTGCAAATTTATATAAAAAAGTAATACCAAGCGACTCTTTAAATTGAAGAATTGGTTTTTGTTTGTCGTCAATTGTGAATTTCACGTTGTCGTCGTATATCATGTGGATGTTGATAATCGTTGATATTCTTTTGTTTATGGAGAATTTTATACCAGTTTCCCAGTCGACGTCAATATTCCATCTGTTGGCTCTGTTGGAATCCATATAATTGTTGTAAAGGTTCAAATTTGAGAAAATGCTGATATTGTCTTTGAATGTCTGCTTGTATTTTATAAGCACATTGAAACCGAGCTCGCCGAGGAATTTCTTGCCTGGAATCCAGATGCTGTCGCCATTGATGATGTTCCAATACGCCGCTTCGACACCGAAAGAACCGTTGTCAGCCAAGGTCTGGTCGTTGACAAATGTGAGCTTTCCTGCGGCTGGACTCGCGAAAACGCTTAGAATGTCAGGGATGATGGTGTATGTGTAACCGATTGATACAGTGAGGTATGCGGGTGCGAAGAACTTTGAAATCGGCACTGAGTCGTTAGGGTATGAATAACCGTTTGAAAACTGTGTCTTCAGCGTGGTTATGGATGTGAAAGTAAGATGTTTGTTGTTGTTGTGGGTCATCGTAGTGGACAATTCCAGACGGTCTTCGGTTTTCTCGACGCGTTTCTGCTTTGGATAGCTCTGAATGCCATAAACGAACAGTCCGCTTGTCACATAATTGAAAAGACTTCTGTTGTATGTGTATTTGAAATCTGCCGCTATTTTTCCGCTGCCGTTGCTCTCACCACCAGCCGCCCAATGCGTTATCGCCAACTGGTTCAATGTCATGCCGATGCTGCCTTCAAATTTGTGCCATATCGCTTCTTTTCGCTGTTCTTTGGATGATTTTTCGGCAATAGTGTCCTGCGACATGCCTCTGTTTGGATTTGCCATTACCAACAAAACCAAAATAATGCATGTCACAAAAACATTGATATGCTTCAAACCTCCTTTTAATACTGGCATTTTAACAAAAATGAATAAAACTCGTTTTTCATTTGCAAAATTATAAATTATAACTTAAATTTGCAAAAAAAATTATATGAATTCCATTAAAATAAATTTAAATAATACAGATGAGGATCTTTTCATGCGTAGCAAGTGGTGGGGAAACCCAGATTTGCCTGTGGGATTCGATGTTCCGGATGATTTGACTTTCATTTGCCAGATAAAATGTGACGAGCTTGCCGCATTTGACGAGGATAACCTGTTGCCGCACAAGGGTATGCTTTATTTTTTTGCTGCAATAGATTATTATTTTGGAAATTTCGATTCATATAATCCGACGGATTTTTATTGGAATAGTGATGATGTAAAGGTTTTTTATGTTGAAGATATTGATAATCAGACGTTTGAGCAGATTGTTTTTGTTGATGACGATGACAAACCTGTCACTATGAAAGAGCTTGAGATAGAGTTTTCGGCAGATGACGCTTTGTGTTATGGCAACAAAATGCTTGGCGAGCCATATAATCGCGAATGGGAGGACTGGGATAGTCCGTACAACGGCTGGACTGAGCTTCTGCAAGTTGATTCAGATGACTATGACGAATGCACACTCAACTTCATGGATTGGGGAATGCTTCATTTTATTATAAATCCTAATGATTTGAAAAACAATGATTTCACTAAAGTGTCAGCAGTAATTTGTTCAACATAAAAAGATATGAAAAAAATATTTCACGACGAGTATGAAGAACGGGATTTTGAAGTTGAAATCCCTGACGAATTGTATAAAAAGGCGTATGAAGACAACGATTATGATGCCTTGTATGAGATTGGGATAATTTTGCAGACTGAGACGGAAATCTCGTTTGCTGTCATTGCCGATATCATGGAAGAGGCGTACGCCGATGGCGAAGGCAGCGAGGACGCCTACGACTGGCTGTTGGATTACCATCAGCCTGATGGCAGGTATGATGCCTGGTCTTAACTGAGTTTTTTCGCCAAAATTGAAGCAGTGTAGCTGTCCTTACATTTTGTCAGGTCTTCCGGAGTGCCTGCAAACACTAAATGTCCGCCAGCTTCACCGCCTTCTGGTCCGAGGTCGATGACCCAATCGGCAGTTTTTATGACATCGGGGTCGTGTTCGATGACGACAAGCGAGTGTCCGTTGTTAATCAATGCCTCAAAGGCTTTCAGAAGTTTGTTAACATCGTGGAAATGCAGTCCTGTCGTGGGTTCGTCAAAGATGAACAAAGTCGGTTTCTCATTAGTACCATTGACCAAAAACGAAGCAAGTTTTATTCTCTGCGCCTCGCCTCCCGAAAGGGTGGATGAGGGCTGTCCCATCTTTAGGTATCCGAGACCGACATC
This sequence comes from Bacteroidales bacterium, assembly GCA_017427985.1. GTDB lineage: Bacteria > Bacteroidota > Bacteroidia > Bacteroidales > F082 > Limimorpha. The sequence continues at coordinate 24,953 of JAFRRS010000020.1, forward strand.
CTGCAAAGGCTTGAGTCTTGAGACGATACGGTCGGTGATATTCTTGTTTTCGTTTGGCAGGCTGAAGAAAGTAATGGCTTCATCAATGCTCATTTCAAGGATGTCGAAGATGTTTTTGTCGAGGAATTTTATCTCGAGAGCCTCTTCTTTATAACGTTTTCCGTGACAGACGTCGCACTCCAGAAACACATCGGCCATGAACTGCATCTCGACTTTCAAAATTCCTTCGCCTTCGCAGTTGTCGCAGCGGCCGCCAGGGACGTTGAACGAGAAATATCCAGCTTTGTTGCCACGCATTTTCGCAAGTTTCTGTTCAGCGAAGAGGTTTCTTATCTCATCGAAAGCCTTGACGTAAGTCACTGGGTTTGAACGTGTTGACTTGCCGATAGGGTTTTGGTCAATCATCTCTACGGACTGTAGTGCCTGTATGCTTCCGCGCATCGTGCCGAAAGAGCCTGTTTTTTCGGTGGTGCCTCCGAAGTGCTTTTTCAGTGAGGTGTAAATGATGTTGTTGACGAGTGACGACTTTCCGGAGCCGCTCACGCCAGTCACCACTGTTAATACGTTCAACGGTATTTTTACGTTGATATTCTTGAGGTTATGTTCGAGGCAGCCTACAAACTCGATGGAGTTGTTCCATTTGCGTCGATGCGTTGGAACAGGGATCTCCTTTTTGCCAGTGATATATTGCGCAGTCAGAGAGTCGCCGTTTTTCTCCATTTCTTTGATGTCGCCTTGGAACACGAGTTCGCCGCCGAAACGTCCGGCGTAAGGTCCGATGTCGATTATCTGGTCGGCGGCACGGATTATTCCCTCGTCATGTTCGACAACAATCACGGTGTTGCCGATGTCGCGAAGATGCTTTAAAACTTTTATAAGTTGCTGTGTGTCACGGGAATGCAATCCGATGCTTGGTTCGTCGAGGATGTAGGTGGATCCGACGAGGCTGCTGCCTAATGACGTCGCAAGGTTTATTCGTTGTGACTCGCCGCCTGACAACGTGTTGGAAGCGCGGTTCAATGTGAGGTAGCCGAGACCGACTTCGCAGAGGAAGTCGATGCGGTTTCTAATCTCAATGAGAATCCTTTCAACGATGGAAATCTCTGATTCTGAGAGTTTTATGGTTTCGAAAAACGTTTTTAGCGTGCTGATCGGCATGGTGACGAGGTCGGTGATGCTCTTGCCGTTTATTTTCACGTAACTGGCTTCGGCGCGCAGACGTTTCCCGTGGCAGTCGGGGCATGTGGTTTTGCCACGATAGCGGGAAAGCATGACTCGATATTGTATCTTATATGACTGATTCTCAACGTCTTTGAAGAAATCGTCGATGCCCATGAAATACTTGTTGCCCTTCCAAAGCGTTTCTTTTTGCTCATCGTCAAGCTCAAAATACGGCTTGTGGACAGGGAAATCAAAATGATGTGCGTTGCGCACCAGTTCGTCGCGATAATAGCTCATCTTGTCGCCGCGCCAGCAGGCGATGGCGTTGTCGTAAATTGACAACGACTTGTCTGGAACAACAAGGTTTTCATCGATGCCGATTATTGTGCCGAAGCCCTCGCATGTCTTGCAGGCACCAAAGGGATTGTTGAAGGCAAAAAGATGCGTTGTGGGCGGTTCGAAAACGATGCCGTCAGCCTCGAAACGAGAAGAGAAAACGTGTTCTGTCTTATCTCCTTGATTATCAACGAGAATTATGCAGTCACCCTTGCCTTCGTAAAAAGCGGTCTGGACGGAATCGGAGAGTTGTCCGATGAGTTCTGTCGAGCTCTCACTGACTTTCAGGCGGTCGACCATCACGCGGATTTCTTGTGGCTTGTCGTTCTTTTTTTCTTTGAGATAAACCTCGATTCTTGTTATATTGTCATTGACAATCAATCTGTTGAAGCCCTGTTGGAGCAGGATGTTGAGATGCTCTGGGAGTGTTCTTCCTTCAGGAATTATGATTGGAGCGAGGATGTAAACCGCTTTTCCTTTCTGTGTCAGGATGAAATCAACCACGTCGCTCACCTGATGGCGTTTCACCTCTTTTCCGGAAACGGGTGAGAATGTGCGGCCAATCCTTGCGAACATAAGTTTAAGATACTCATATATTTCTGTGGATGTTCCGACTGTCGAGCGCGGGTTGCTCGTCATGGTGCGCTGCTGGATAGCGATGGCGGGTGAGAGGCCTGTTATCAGATCGACATCAGGTTTGCTCAAACGTCCCATGAACTGGCGTGCGTAGGCGCTCAGACTTTCGACGTAGCGGCGTTGACCTTCAGCATAGATGGTGTCGAAAGCCAAAGACGACTTGCCTGAGCCGGACAGACCGGTTATCACTACAAGTTTGTTCTTTGGAATGCTTAAGTTAATGTTTTTCAAGTTGTTAACTCTCGCACCATGTATTTCTATGTTGTCTAATTTTTTCATCTCAACTTGCTTATCTCAAAAAAATTGCACGAAATTACAAAAAAATATTGCACGGTATTTAAAAATGTTTTATATTTGCAAAAAATTTAGAAAACTATTGTTCAACCAATTAATATAGGAGAGACACTATCGAATAAAATTTACCCTTTTTAACATGTAAAACCTTAAAAAAGGGGGACTTATGTCTGATATATTAAATGATAAAGAACTGGTGCTGCGTTACCAAAATGGCGATGTGGCAAGTTTTAGGTTATTGGTTGACCGTTACCAGAATAAGATTTTTTCGTATGTGTTGATGCTTGTCAAGGACAGGCAGCTGGCTGATGACATATTCCAGGACACTTTTTTGAAGATAATCCGCACGATAAAGGCGGGAGCTTATAAAGAAGAGGGCAAATTCATCCAGTTTGCCATGCGTATCGCGCATAATCTCATCATTGACCATTTCCGCAAGGCGAAGCGTCTGCCGATGGTCGACCCGACAAAGGAAGACTACGACATGCTTGACAACGCGAGGATTTCCGACCCTTCGATAGAGGAGAAGATTATCACAGAACAGGTGTACGATGACATCAGAAAGATGATTGAGTATCTTCCTGACGAGCAGCGTGAGGTTTTGGTGATGAGAATGTACGACGACATGTCGTTCAAGGAGATTGCCGACGCCACAAATGTGAGCATCAACACTGCTCTGGGACGTATGCGCTATGCTCTTATAAATCTTCGTAAGATGGCGAAAATGAAGAACTTACAAGTTGCTGTCAACAATTTTTAAAAAAATATTCATAGCTATATAATAATATGGTGTAGACGGGCGTTTGAGACTTGATTAAATTGAAATCGAGTGCCTATGAGTATGAATTCTACCCAATTTTTTGAAGAGGAAGTAAGAAAGGTGTTGCACGACATGTGCGCCGAAATGAACCCGAGCCGTAAAACTTTGGATGCGATAATGCAATATGCGGCGACATACCATGCTTAGCAGATGAGCAGGGGATTTATCAAAGAGGGCGACCAGGAAGAGATTCCGATGGTGCCGCCGAGGGCTTATCTGCCAAAAGGTATGCCTAACCATGTTACGAAAGAAGGTCTCGCAGCGTTGAATGACGAGCTGAAAAGTCTTGAAAATGAACGTATTGAGGCAAGCGGCAATTATATCATGAGCAATTTCATCGATGCCAAGATGAAGTTGCTCATTGAGCGTATTAATACCGCCGTGGAGGTTGACATGAGCAAAGCCAAAAAGGAAACCGTGAGTTTCGGGGCGTATGTGAAATACAATGGAAAAACCGTGAGAATCGTGGGTGTCGACGAAGCGGATTTCTCGAAAGGGCTGCTGTCGTTTATCTCGCCTGTGGCGAAGGCGTTAGTCGGGAAAAAGGTGGGGGACAGGTTTGAGATAAAGATTCCGAAAGGTGCGGAAACGATTGAGGTCCAAGGGATTTGGTATGAGGCAGTGCCGTTGACGGAGACAGGTGTAGAGACGGATAAGAATCCGTCTCATCAAATGCAAAATAAAGAAAAACGAACACGGATTGAACGGATAGCACGGATTGTGCCAGACGTTGTAGAGACGGACAGTGGTCCGTCTCTACAACAAAACACCCCAAAAATTTTCACACCGGAGGAAAATATCATGGAATTTCTGCCGGTGGTGAACGAACGAGGCATTATCGTGGGTCGGGCGTTGTATATGGAATTGCATGGAGAGACACACGATCGTGCGTCTGTACAAAAATTATTGCATCCGGTGGTACATCTTCATGTAAAAAACAGTAAAGGTGAGGATGTCGGAAAATATTGGTGGCACGTGTCATTTGGCGACACTCCCGAGAAGACGCTGAAACGAAAATTGTCGGAAACATTAGGAATTTCTGGCGTTAAGCCGAAATTGAAGAAGCAATATATTCGCGATACGAAGACCGAAAAAGAGCTCGTTTACGTCTTTTATCTGAGCTCAGATGAAAATTTATTGAAAACTCCCGAAGGAAAAGAATATTTTGATATTTTTGCAAAAGATTAGGATTGTAAAAATATTGAAAATGGTTTTTTCTCCAAAACTCTTTAGCTGCCTGAAAAACTACGACAAGACGCAGTTTACGGCAGATGCAATGGCAGGACTTATTGTAGGAATTGTGGCGTTGCCTTTGGCAATCGCTTTCGGTATCGCCTCTGGTGTCGGCCCGACGGAAGGTCTTGTGACTGCTATCATAGCGGGATTCATCATCTCGTTTCTGGGCGGCAGCAAGGTGCAGATTGGCGGTCCGACCGGAGCATTCATTGTAATCATTTACGGCATTATCCAGCAGCATGGCTTGGGCGGTCTGATGATAGCCACCATCATGGCGGGCGTCATCCTGATTTTGATAGGAGTTTTCAAACTTGGAAATGTTATCAAATTTGTGCCTTACCCAGTGATTGTTGGCTTTACCGGAGGTATTGCATTGACGATTTTCTCGACCCAGATGAACGATTTGTTCGGCTTTGGAATCGAGAAAGTGCCTGCCAATTTCATCGAAAAATGGATTTGTTATTTCCAGAATGTCACCCATATCAACTGGTGGGCGTTTGGTGTTGGAATCGTCAGTTTGCTGATAATAATTTACAGTCCGAAGATTTCAAAAAAGATTCCGGGCTCGTTGGTGGCGATAGTGCTTGTGACGCTGATTGTGTGGATTATGGAGCGTTTTTGTGGTGTGACAGGGATCACGAAGATTGGCGATTTGTATGAGTTGCCGACGACCATTCCGGCACCGAAGCTGCCGAGTCTGGGCGTGAGTGACGGAAAATCGTTGATTCAGCTGATGACGGAGTTGGCCCCTTCGGCGTTTACTATCGCGATGTTGGGCGCTATCGAGTCGCTGCTTTCGGCGATGGTTGCCGACGGTGTGATTGGCGACAAGCATAATTCCAATACAGAGCTTATTGCGCAAGGCATCGCTAACATAGCGAGCCCGTTGTTCGGCGGCATTCCGGCGACTGGAGCCATTGCAAGAACGATGACAAATATCAACAATGGGGGCAAGACACCTGTTGCAGGTCTGATTCATGCTGTGGTACTGCTTCTGGTGCTTCTTTTGCTTGGACGTTTGGTTGGTCTGATTCCGATGCCGTGTCTCGCTGCGGTGCTTATCATGGTGGCATATAACATGAGCGGCTGGCGCACTTTCAGGATGCTTGCCAAGAACCCGAAGTCTGACTTTGCTGTGCTGATCATGACGTTCCTCCTGACGGTGATTTTCGACCTTACGATAGCGATAGAACTTGGTCTTGTCGCATCAATTGCATTGTTCCTTAAGCGCACCAACGAGGCGACAGTCATTCGTTCATTCTCAAATGAAATCGATCCTGGCGACAATACCGATGTGGCGATAAGCAGCGAAGAGAAACTGCATATTCCTGAAGGCGTTGAAGTGTATGAGATCGACGGACCTTATTTCTTCGGAATCGCCAATAAATTCGATGAGATTGACAAGTCGGTGATGGGTAAGGAGAACAAGGTGCGAATCATCAGGATGAGGAAAGTCTCGTTTATCGACAGCACAGGAATCCATAATCTGGAGTTGCTGTGCGACACGTGCAGACAGCGCGGTATGATTGTGGTTTTGTCGGGTGTCAATGTGCATGTGCGTGCGACGTTGGAGAAGGCAGGATTTATCAAGAAGTTGGGGGATGAGAACGTGTGCTCGCATATCAACTTTGCGCTAAAGAGGGCGGAGGAAATTGTTGAGAGTGTAGAGTGTGGAGTGTAAAGTGGTTAAAAGTTTAGAGTTAATAGTATAAAGTTTAAAGCGATGGCGATAATTGATCACGTTAATATGAGTGACATTATCGCTATCGCTTATGTATTGTTTATCAATGTGTTGGCCTTTGTTTTGTATGGCATTGACAAGCGGAGGTCGCAGAGGAAGATGTACAGGATTTCGGAGAGCACGTTGTTATGGATGGCGCGGCTTGGTGGCGGTGTGGGTAGTTGGATGGGGATAAAGGGGTTCAATCACAAGACGAAACATACGAAGTTCAGGGTTTTGGTGCCGGTGTGGATATTTATATGGGCTGTGGTGATTGGATGTTTGGTGATAAAGTGTTTTTAATTGCCCACCGCACCGCGAAGCGACGTGGGGTAGAAGCCAAGAGTTTATTAAATAAAAAACCCCGTTAAGGACGAGGGCAACCTAGATGTTTTCACAACGGCCTTTTATCCCTGTATCTCGCGAAGAGAGTTGTTTTCGATGCAAATTTACACAAATTTTGAAAGCAACTCACAACACGACGGAGAGATTTTATCCTGAAGCTCCAAAATATATGTTAGAATGTTATCCGCCATTTGATTTTTTGTTTATATTTGTAGCGTGTTAATGATTCATCTATGGTAGTGCTTGAAGCTATACTTGTTTTTTACTTGTTATTCTGTGTTGTTGGAATGTTCATCAAGGCGGTGCCGGTCATCTTATTGTTACCTGTGGCTCCTTTCAAGTGTGCTGCTGAAATCAAGGCTAAACAACCTTTTGTAGCTTGGCTAATCATAGCACTTTATGCTTTGTTATACACAGCCGCTGTTCTCGCTCTCATAATCGCGGCACTTTCTTAGCCTCCTATTTCCTTGTCCACTCAAGCGACTGCAAATGGTTATTTCTTAATTATAGCGCGAATAACTATTAGCACTATATAAACGACGAGAAATATTGTTATTGCAAATAATAGCACAGATTTAGAGTTGTTTCGATTAGCAAAATTACAACTTTTTTCCATATAATCGATGATGTTTTATAACTTTTTGCAGATTATCGAAAAGGTGAGGATATTATGGATAATTATAAAAATATTTATTAATTATGTCTTGTAAGTTTCGAAAAATCTCCGTAAATTTGCGCGCAAATTTTTTGTAAATAGGTATTTGAAATAATAATTAAACAAATCAAACATAAATGGCTATGAATAAGCAGATTACATTGGAGCAGGCCGTTGAGAAAGTTCACGACGGCATGACAATTATGTTCGGCGGATTCCTCGGAGTGGGAAGCGCAGTGCAAATCATCGACGCTATCGTCGAAAAGGGTGTTAAAGACTTGACAATCATTGCAAACGACACCGCATACGACAATATCGCCCATGGCAAACTCGTTGCAAACCATCAGGTTAAGAAAGCTATCGTGTCGCACACCGGTACCAACAAAGAGACAGCGGCACAAAAGAACGCCGGCACTCTTGAAGTTGAGTACGTACCACAGGGCACATTAGCAGAGCGCATCAGAGCCTATGGCGCAGGTCTCGGCGGAGTTCTCACCCCAACAGGTCTCGGTACCATCATGCAGGATGGCAAGGACATCGTGAAAGTCGACGGCAAGGACTACATCCTTGAGAAACCTCTTAAAGCAGACATCGCTTTCTTGCGCGCCAACATCGTCGATGAGTTCGGTAACATGGTGTTCCTCGGAACAACCAACAACTTCAACCCATTGATGGCTACAGCAGCTGACTACGTCGTTGTTGAGGCTGAAAAATTAGTGAAGGTCGGAGAAATCGCTCCTGAACATGTTCACGCTTCAGGAATTTATGTTGACGGAATTTACGTGGAGAAATAGTTAGCAGTTGGCAGTTGACAGTTTGCAGTTAACAATTATTAAATTTAAGAAATTAGTTCAAAATGGAAAAAGAATATAGAACAAAGATTAGACTTCGCATGAGTGCGAAGGATGCTCACTACGGTGGCAATTTGGTTGACGGCGCTCACATGGTTCACCTTTTCGGTGATGTGGCTACTGAACTTTTGATTATGCGTGACGGCGACGAAGGTCTGTTCTGCGCATACGACATGATTGAATTCAAAGCTCCTGTTTATGCAGGTGACTTTATCGAAGCTGAAGGTTGGATCGACCGCGAAGGCAACACATCGCGCCACATGTTGTTTGAGGCCCGCAAGGTTGCTGTAGCCCGTCCTGACATTTCTCCATCAGCTGCTGATGAGCTCGATGAACCTATCTTGGTTTGCCGCGCTTCAGGCACTTGTGTTACACCTAAAGATTGCCAAAGAAAAAAGTAAAAATTATGGATAAACTGATAATCACAGCTGCTATCTGCGGCGCAGAAGTAACAAAAGAACAGAATCCTAACGTTCCTTACACAGTAGAGGAAATCGTGCGCGAGGCTAAGTCGGCAGTCGATGCCGGTGCAGCTATCGTTCACCTTCACGTCCGTTGGGACGACGGCACACCTACACAGGACCGAGGCCGTTTCCAGGAGTGCGAAGAGGCTATCCTCAAAGTTTGCCCTAACGTGATTTTGATCCCTTCGACAGGCGGTGCAGTCGGTATGACACCTGACGAGCGTCTGCAGTCGACCGACACCAATCCACGTCCAGAGATGGCTACATTGGACTGCGGTACATGCAACTTTGGTGATGAGATCTTCGATAACACCATGCCAACGATGCGTGCCTTCGGCAAACGCATGATCGAGCGCGGAATCAAGCCGGAATACGAATGCTTCGAGATGGGTCACCTCGACACCATTTTGACCATGGCTCGCAAGGGTGAAGTCCCAGGCGCACCAATGCAGTTCAACTTTGTGCTTGGCGTTCCTGGCTGCACACCTGCAACAGTGGCAAACCTCTGCTGGTTGGTCAACGGCATCCCGGCAGGCTCTACATGGACAGTGACGGGCGTCGGACGTAACGCATTCCCAATGGCAGCAGCAGCTATCGCCATGGGCGGCAACGTTCGCGTCGGTTTCGAGGACAACCTCTATCTGTCGAAAGGCGTTCTTGCTAAATCAAACGGCGAATTAGTTGAAAAAGTCGTGAGATTGGCTAAAGAATTAGGCAGACCAGTCGCAACATCAGACGAAGCTCGCGAAATCCTTGGATTAAAGCCAAGAAATTGATAATTGACAATTGATAATTAAAAGATTAAATAACAAATAAAAATTTAAAAAAATGCAGAAACACGGTAACAAATACGGTACACACCGCGTGATTGAACCAAAAGGCGTTCTTCCACAGCCAGCTAACAAACTCGACAACAACATGGACGAAATCTGGGACAACGAGATTTTGATTGACGTCCAGACTTTGAATATCGACTCAGCATCATTCACCGACATCCACAACTATGCAAAACAGCAGGCAGGTCCTGGCGCATCAGAGGAAAAGATCATGGAAGAGGTGAAGAAAGAAATGTTCCTCAATGTCGAGTTGCAGGGTAAACACCGCAACCGTCGTACAGGTTCAGGCGGTATGCTCCTCGGTAAAGTCGAGAAGATCGGCGACGCTTTGAAAGGCAAGATCGACCTCAAAGAAGGTGACCGCATCGCTACATTGGTCTCATTGTCACTGACACCTCTCCGCATCGATGAGATCATCGCCATCCGTCCAGACGTTGACCAGGTCGACATCAAAGGTAAGGCTATCCTCTTCGAAAGCGGTATCTATGCTAAGATTCCGAGCGACATGCCAGAAAAACTCGCATTGTCAGCATTGGACGTCGCCGGTGCTCCAGCACAGACAGCAAAACTCTGCCAGTATGGTCAGACAGTCGTCATCCTCGGCGCTGGTGGTAAATCAGGTATGCTTTGCGCTTACGAGGCAAAGAAACGCGTTGGCGTGACAGGTAAGGTGATCGGTATCGCCAACAGCCCTAAGTCAACACAGCGTATCAAAGATCTCGGCTTCTGCGACATTGTCGAGAGCGCTGCAGGTATGACTCCGGTTCAGGTTTATGAACTCGTCGAGAAACTCACAAACGGCAAGATGGCTGATGTGACAATCAACTGCGTCAACGTGCCGGATCAGGAAATGACAGCAGTCCTCTGCACAAAGGACGACGGTATCGTTTACTTCTTCTCAATGGCAACAAGCTTCACAAAGGCTTCATTGGGCGCTGAAGGTATCGGCTCAGACGTCAACATGATTATGGGTAACGGCTACACCAAAGGTCACGCTGAATTCACACTCCAGGAACTCCGTGAGAGCCCGAAACTCCGTAAGATTTTTGAAGAACTTTATGCTTAATCAGAAGACAGGAGACAGAAGTCAGAAGACAGAATAGTTGTCAAAATTCTGGCTTCTGTCTTCAGGATTCTAAATTCTAAAAAAAAATGGGCGAATCAAGAAGAAAAATAATGTTTCCGAACGTCACTGACGAGCAGTGGAACGATTGGAAATGGCAGGTCAAGAACCGCATCGAGACCCTTGAGGACTTGAAGAAATATGTGAAATTGACTGAAGCCGAGGAGGAAGGCGTGAAGAAGACCCTTTCGACACTCCGTATGGCTATCACTCCATATTATCTGAGCCTCATCAATCCTGACGACCCGAACGACCCTGTCCGTCGCCAGGCTATCCCTACGGCTGCTGAGACACACATCGCACGCGCCGACTTGCTCGACCCGTTGCATGAGGACGAGGATTCACCAGTGCCAGGATTGACACACCGTTATCCTGACAGAGTGTTGTTCCTCATCACCGATATGTGCTCAATGTACTGCCGTCACTGCACACGCCGTCGTTTCGCAGGTCAGAAGGACGACGAGTCGCCGGCCGACAGAATCGAGAAAGCATTGGAATATATCGAGAAGACTGAATGTGTCCGCGATGTGTTGCTGTCGGGCGGCGACGCTTTGATGGTGAGCGACAAGAAGTTGGAATACATCATCGGCCGTTTGCGTCAGATCAAACATGTCGAGATAGTTCGTTTGGGAACACGTACACCTGTGGTCTGCCCACAGCGTATCACTCCTGAACTCTGCGACATGCTGAAGAAGTATCATCCAATCTGGATCAACACACACTTCAACCACCCGAACGAGGTGACACCAGAGTCATTTGCTGCTTGCGAAAGACTTGCAAACGCCGGTATCCCGCTGGGTAACCAGAGTGTGTTGCTCCGTGGCGTCAACGATTGCGTGTATGTGATGCGTAACCTCGTCCACGAACTCGTGAAGATGCGTGTACGTCCGTACTACATCTACCAGTGCGACCTTTCAATGGGATTGGAGCACTTCAGAACACCAGTTTCGAAAGGTATCGAGATTATCGAAGGCTTACGTGGCCACACATCAGGCTTCTGCGTCCCGACATTTGTCGTCGATGCTCCAGGCGGTGGCGGCAAGACCCCGGTCATGCCACAGTACGTCATCTCACAGTCACCAGGCAGAGTTGTGTTGCGTAACTTTGAAGGCGTCATCACAACCTACACCGAGCCGGCTGAGTATCATAGCGAGTGCAACTGCCCTGAGTGCCAGGCACTTAAGAAGAGACTCGAGGCTGAGAGAGTGGAAGAAGTTGACAGAAATAAACCTGTTGACGGCGTGATCACATTGCTTGAAGGCGAGAAGATGAACATCGAACCTGCTCATCTCTATCGTCATGAAAGACAAAAACATAACAAATAAATAAGCTGTATGAGCGATAAAAATTATCAGAAAGTATCAAACTGGAAGATCATCATGGTTTTGATGTTCGTTGTTTTTATGGTAAACGTGCTGATGTCGTTTGTTTACAAGACACAACCGAATTTCTTCATGTTTACTTGGCTGACAAACATCTTCCTGAGTTTGGTTGAAACAATACTTTTGGCACTTTTGACTTATGTTTTTTATCTTTTGTTTTTCAGAAGGAGAAATAAGGATAAAGAAACAGAAGATAATGACGCTCAATAAGTTATGCCTTTTATAGAGGAACTTATAAAATACAGAAGCTGTTCTATCGTGGGGCTGGCGAAAAACACCGGCAAAACGGTGAGTCTGAACTATGTTTTAGGCCGCTTGCCCCTCGATAGGATGCGTATCGGACTGAGTTCCATTGGTATCGACGGCGAGACGACCGACCAGGTTACGAAGACGGCAAAGCCTGAGATTACCATTCAAGAAGGCACATTTTTCGGGACAAGCGAGAAACACTATCTGCAAAGAAGACTGGTTTCGGAACTTGTCGATGTGAGCGATGAGAGCACTTCATTAGGAAGGATAGTGACGGCCAAGGCGTTGACTCCGGGCAAGATACTTTTATCCGGACCTTCGTCTAACCTCGGTTTGAGACGTTGGATGAGTTCGATGGACAGATTCAACATCGATTTGATTATCATCGATGGGGCGCTTTCGCGAATGAGTCTGGCGTCGCCGGCAACGAGCGAGTCGATGATTCTGGCAACGGGAGCAGCCTATTCGGCCAACATCACAAACCTCGTGCAGAAGACGGCATTCGTGGTGGATATGGTGAATCTGGATTTGACATCTGAAGAAAACCGATTGATATTCAACGATATACACACTGGAGTTTGGGCTGTAGATGACAACGACGAGCTTCATGACTTAAAAGTGACGTCCTCGTTATCGACGAAAATCTGCACCGATGGCATAGAGCACTGCAAGACGCTGTTTATGAGCGGCGCGCTGACTGACGGCTTTATGGAACACATCCGCACCAAGAAGATTTTCAAGGAGACGGAGATAGTGGTGACTGATTTTACGAAGATTTTCCTTACACCTATATTATATAAGGCGTTTGTGAGGGGAGGCGGCAAGATCAGTGTGATGCAAAAAAGCAAGCTCATCGCGGTGACGGTGAACCCGACGGCACCTAACGGAATGGTGCTAGACTCGGACAGACTATGTAAAACAATGTCGGAAGCTATTGGACTTCCGGTTTATGACTTGAAAAAATGCGACTGAAACAACTCATAGAGCAACCCTGCGGTCTGAAATATATGATTGACAACCTCGACACCCACTCGGGTTTCGCGAGGAGGATGATTCTCGACACCGAGATGCCGACGGATGCTAAGGAAATACAAACTAACTATCAGATTCTCAAGGAATTCTATAATGTTGTTAATGTTAAAGAGAACCAAAACCAGATCAACAACCTGCAGTTTAAGCTTTGCAATCTGAAGGAGATTGGAGGCACGATTACCCATCTGCGCAACAAATACGTTCTGGATGACATCGAGCTTTTCGAGGTGAAGCATTTGGCGATGCTTGCCGGCGAGACTCAGGTGGTGATGAACAACTTGCAACTTGGTGAGAGCATTTTTATCCCGAATTTGGAAGAAGTAGTTAACATTCTCGACCCTGACGGGATGAAGATTGCATCGTTTTACATCTACGACTCGTATTCCGAGAAGTTGAGCGAGTTGCGCAGAAAGATGAAAGCGAAAGACGACTTCGACGAGGCGTTGTTCAGTGAGATGACATCCATTGAAGACGAGATTCGTGCCAAGCTGTCGATGCAGCTTTCGAAATATGCCGATGAGCTCGAAGCGGCGCAGAAAGCATTGGGATTCATCGACTTAAACCTTGCCAAGGCGTTCCAGATGATAAAATACAACCTTTGTTTTCCGACGATAGCTGACAATGGCGAGACGGAATACGAGGGGTTGTTCAATCCGGAAGTGAAAGAAGCGCTGGAAAATCGCAATAGAGATTTCCAACCGGTGCAAATAGCTTTTTGGAACAAACCAACGCTGATTACTGGTGCCAACATGGGAGGCAAGACGGTGGTTTTGAAGACCTTGACGCTTTGCCAGTACCTGTTCCAGTTTGGATTTGGCATTCCTGCAACAAAAGCCAAAATCGATTTGAAAGATGAAATCTATTTCTGCATTGGCGATGAACAGTCGATAGAGAAGGGGCTGTCGTCGTTTGCGGCGGAAATGAAAAATATTGATGCTGTGATTAAGGCATCGCGTGGAAAACGAAAAATCTTGGCGTTAATTGACGAGCCAGCGAGGACCACGAACCCGAAAGAGGGAACGGCTTTGGTCTCATCGTTAGTGAAAGTGCTTGAGGTTGAAAATGTCAGCCTCGTCATGACAACGCATTACGATATAGAGCCAAATGATTCAAGAAGACTTCGTGTCAAAGGGTTTGAAAACGGCACAATGAACTATGAGCTTGTTGAAGTCAAAGACGGCGAAGTTCCTTATGAAGCTTTGAATATCGCTGAAAGCTTGGGAATTGATAAAGAGTGGATTCAAAAAGCTAGAGAGATTTTAAACAAATGATTAACCTATTTAAACTTAATAAAATGAAAAAGACTTATTTTTACCCCCTGTTTGTTCTATTGCTAATTGCATCAGGACTGAAATCACAAGCTCAAGAATTTTTGCCGATTATTCAAGAAGGGAATGAATGGCATACACTTGAAGTTATTCCATATTCTACTACTTATAATACATTGGTTAATTGGCTTGACGGTGACACTGTCGTTGAGGACGTGCATTACACCAAAGTGATGCAGAACGTAAATGGCAGTGGTTGCACTTTGGCGGCAATGCTTAGGGAAGAAGACGGCAAAGTATGGGGACGTTTATATAATTTCCAAGAAGAAAAACTGATTTATGACTTCACGGCTAACGTCGGTGATACTTTGAGATGCGGTTATTGGCATTCTAATAATCCTTATATTGATGAATATATTACACTTGATTCCATTAGCATTGAGAATATTGGCGGCATCGACAGGAAAAAGTTTTGGCTCGGAATGGAATATGATTGGACTGGCGAACCTTATGCCATTGAAACATGGATAGAAGGCATGGGCAGTGACTTCGGAATATTATATAGTGGCGCCTATGGTATCACGGGAGGTGTTTATCATGCTTTGTGTTTCCATCAAAATGGGGAACTTGTTTGGCAAAATCCTGAATATGATGAATGTATAATAACTTCGGTTGATGAAATCGATGGCGATGAGCTTTCAATCTATCCTAATCCGGCAACGAATAAGGCTGTTATTGAAGGCGTTGAAGCTGCAGAAGTGCAGATTTACAATGCTTTAGGTCAGCTTGTTAATACGGTTTATGGCACAAATGAAATAAGTGTCACAGGATTGCCGGAAGGAGTTTATATGTTGCATGTTATCGCAATTAATAAAGAGGTGTATAATACACGGTTTGTGATAAGACAATGATCTTGAAAATAATAAATTAAAAATATAAAACTATGACAAGCAAATTAGGTCTTGATTTTACAAAAGTTGAGAACTATAAATGCGATAAAATTAAAAACAAACAAAATGAAATAAAAAATTATTATGTCAAACCAAAAGTCAATATTGAGCAAAGTGAAGAGTTCGGATGCGGTTAATGCGCAGCCGACGAGTTTTATTTCGGAGATTCGGAGAATTATCGACGAAGCCCGTACTAATGCTGTGCGTAGTGTCGATTTCTGCCGAGTGATGATGTATTGGAATATCGGAAAGAGAATTTTCGAAGAGGAGCAGCAAGGAAAGGATAGAGCTGATTATGGAACCTATCTAATTAAGAATCTGGCGGATGTTTTAGAACCCGAGTATGGTAGCGGATTCTCATACCGCCAACTTGCATTTTGTAGGCAGTTTTACTTGGCTTATCCAATTGTGAACGCACTGCGTTCACAATTGAACTGGTCGCAATATAGAATGCTAATTCAAATACCAGAGAAGAAATAAAGAATTTGATAGAAAATAAAGAATAATAAATAAAATACAAACAATTATGACAAGCAAATTAGGTCTTGATTTTACAAAAGTTGAGTATGCAAGAGGTTTGGCAAAGAAGATTGCCGACCAGGTGCAGGAATTCGTTGAACAATATACAACCGTCGCGGTGGAGCGTACGCTGAGCCGTTTGATGGGTATCGACGGCGTGGATGAGAACCAGGTGCCGCTGCCGAACGTTGTGGTTGACACGTTGAAAGAGAAGGGTGTGCTGAGTGAAGGCGTTCTGTTCTTCATCGCTAACGCTATGATTCAGACTGGCTTGAAGCCGCAGCAGATTGCTGAGCAGGTGGCAGAAGGCAAGCTCGACATCACAAAGGTGGTGACACGCGACGCAAAGAAGATTGCTGAGACACTGCAGCCGGTCATTGACGAGAACGTGAACAAGATTCGCGCTCGCCACGACAGACGTGACCATTATCTGAATACTATCGGCGAGGGCCCGAAGCCATACCTTTATATTATTGTGGCAACAGGTAACATCTATGAAGACGTGGTGCAAGCTCAGGCTGGTGCACGTCAGGGTGCTGACGTTATCGCTGTGATTCGTACAACCGGTCAGTCATTGCTCGACTATGTGCCATACGGCGCTACAACTGAAGGTTTCGGCGGTACTTTCGCAACACAGGAGAACTTCCGTATCATGCGTAAGGCCTTGGACGAGGTGGGCGAGGAGCTCGGCCGTTACATCCGTCTGTGTAACTACTGCTCAGGTCTCTGCATGCCGGAAATCGCCGTCATGGGTGCTTTCGAAGGCTTGGACGTGATGTTGAACGACGCTCTTTACGGAATTTTGTTCCGCGACATCAACATGCAGCGTACTTTGATCGACCAGTACATGAGCCGTATCATCAACGGATTCGCAGGCGTTATCATCAACACTGGTGAGGATAACTATTTGACAACCGCTGACGCTGTTGAAGCCGCTCACACAGTTTTGGCATCAGACCTTATTAACGAACAGCTTGCATTCTCGGCAGGTTTGAAGGAAGAGCAGATGGGCTTGGGTCACGCTTTCGAGATGGACCCGATGCTTGAAAACGGCTTCCTGCTCGAGCTCGCACAGGCTCAGATGACACGTGAGATCTTCCCGAAGGCAACCTTGAAATACATGCCTCCGACCAAGTTCATGACAGGTAACATCTTCCGCGGCCACATCCAGGATGCTCTGTTCAACATCATCGGAATCTGGACACATCAGGGAATCCAGCTGCTCGGTATGCCTACCGAGGCTATCCACACCCCGTTTATGAGTGACCGTTACCTCTCAATCGAGAACGCGAAATACATCTTCAACAACCTGCACAGTATAGGCGAAGAGATGGAGTTCCGTGAAGGCGGTATCTGCCGTGAACGTGCTAAGTTGGTGTTAAACAACACTATAGCATTGCTCGAAGAAATCGTGAAAGAAGGTCTGTTCACCGCTCTTGAAAAAGGTATCTTTGGTGATGTGAAACGTCCGAAGAACGGCGGTAAAGGTCTCGAAGGTGTTACACAAAAAGGTGAAAACTATTACAACCCGTTTGTTGAAATCATGAAAGGAAAGAGATAATGAGAATTAAAACCACATTATTATTAATAGGTGTAATGGCGATGATGACATCATGCGATTCACGTTATAAGATTAAGGAGTATCCTAAGGCAGAACGCGACGAGACTGTCGTGGACGATTATTTTGGAACAAAGGTAGCGGACCCGTACCGCTGGCTCGAAAACGACACATCGGCGGAGACCAACGCTTGGGTAGAGGCTGAACGTGCGCTTACAAACGAATATCTCAGCCATATCCCGTTAAGGCAGACAATCAAAGAGCGTTTGACGCAAATCGCTGATTATGAGAAGTATGGTGTTCCGTCAAAGCGTTTCGGAAAGTATTTCTACAGCAAGAACGATGGATTGCAGAACCAGAGCGTTTATTACATGCAGGATGTCAACGGCGGCGAGCCGGAAGTGCTCCTGGACCCGAACAAGCTCTCTGACGACGGCACTGTTTCACTTGGTGGAATGAGTCTCTCGCACGACGGCAAATATCTCGCTTACACTATCCAGCGCAGCGGTTCCGACTGGGTTGAGATTTATGTGAAAGACATCGCGACGAAAGAATTGCTCCCAGATCATATCGAATGGGCTAAGTTCACAGGCGCGGAATGGTATAAAGACGGTTTCTTCTATGCTGCTTACGACAAACCAGTGGCAGGGAAGGAGTTTTCCAATGTCAATGAGAATCATAAGATATACTATCATAAACTCGGTGACTCTCAGGATAAAGACCAGCTTTACTATGAGAATCCTGCTCAACCTCGTTATTTCCATGGCGTTAGCACCGATGAGGACGAGCGTTATATCTTTTTATATGAGAGCGGTCAAGGGGCAGGGCACACCTTGTGGATTCGTGACCTGAACGACCCGAAAGGCAAGTTTGTGCAGATTGCATTCGACATGGATTACAACTATTCGCCAATCGACATCATCGACGGAAAGATGTACATCATGACCAATTACGACGCTCCGAAAGGCATGGTTTGCGTTGTGAATGTTGATGATATTAACAAGGCATCGATTGAAAACTGGGAGGTTCTGATTCCAGAAAGCGAAAATGTGATGGTTGGCGCGCAGATGGGAGCGGGCAAGCTCATCGTCACTTACGACAAAGACGCGGCGAATCACGCTTACGTCTATGAACTCGACGGCACCATGAAGCACGAAATCCAGTTCCCGACATTCGGCTCGACAGGTATTGTGAGCCGTTACGAGGAGCCTGAAATATTCTACGCTTTCACTTCGTTCACATTCCCGACAACAATCTATCGTTATGATATAGAATCAAATACATCAGAGGTGTTCCGCGCTCCAAAGGTCGATTTCAATCCTGAGGATTATGAGACGGAACAGATTTTCTATAACAGCAAAGACGGCACACGCGTCCCGATGTTCCTTACCTACAAGAAAGGCCTGAAGAAAGACGGCAAGAATCCTACTTTGCTTTATGGCTACGGCGGATTCAACATCACTCTGAATCCTGGTTTCTCGGTGATGCGCATTCCATTCCTCGAAAGAGGCGGCATCTATGTCATGGCGAACCTTCGTGGAGGCAATGAATATGGTGAGGAATGGCATCTCGCAGGCACCAAGTTGCAGAAACAGAACGTTTTCGATGACTTTATCGCGGCTGCTGAATACCTTATTAATAATAATTACACTTCGCCTGATTATCTCGCCATCAACGGTGGTTCTAACGGTGGCTTGTTAGTGGGTGCTTGCACCAACCAACGTCCTGATTTGTTCCGCGTGGCTGTGCCTCAGGTGGGAGTGATGGACATGCTCCGTTATCATTTGTTCACCATCGGCTGGAACTGGGCCTCTGACTATGGCACCAGCGAGGACAGCAAAGAGATGTTCGAGGCGTTGTATGCTTATTCGCCGTTGCACACCATCAAGAGCGGTCCGGATGTGCATTATCCCGCCATCATGGTGACAACAGCTGACCACGACGATCGTGTCGTTCCGGCACATTCATTCAAATATGCCGCTGAGTTGCAACATGCACAGACAGGCGACGAGCCTAAGATCATACGCATCGACAGCAAGGCGGGTCACGGTGGCGGAAAGCCGATGGCTAAAGTCATTGAGGAACAGGCGGATATTTATTCATTCATACTTTACAACATGGGAATTGAATAATTTTTTAACAAATAACGTATAACGATGAGACTCAAACATTTACTTTTAATTCCAATATCATTATTATTGGTAAGATGTGGAGAACAAGATGACAAGACACAGACGTACGATCCAGTTATTCCTGTGAAGATTTCCGCTGTGGAATTTGCTGATGGTACAAACTTCCGAAATTATGTTGGCTCGCTCAAGAGCGAGGTCAAGATGTCGTTGTCATTCCCTTTGGGCGGAACTATTACAGACATCTACGTCCATAACGGACAGAGAGTCACTAAAGGTGCAATTGTCGCTAAGGTTGACGAGACGACATCAAGGAGTTTGCACGAAGCGGCTTTGGCGACACTCAATCAAGCTGAAGATGGCTATGAGCGTCTGAAAGCAGTGCATGAGGAAGGTGGCATCAGCGACGTTCGTTGGGTGCAGATGGAGACTGATCTTTCAAAAGCGCGTCAGGCTGAGATTTCTACACGCAAACATCTCGAGGACTGCACAATCTATGCGCCTCAGGACGGTATCATCAGCATGGGCGAGCGTGTGGTGGGCGAGTATATGCGTCCATCAGAGACATTCTGTAATATCATCGACATGGACAAACTCGTCGTTGAGTTTTCAGTTCCTGAGAAGGAAGTGGGAAATGTTATTATTGGAGACAAGGCTATAGCACAGATTCACGCTTTGGGTGATATTGAACGTGAAATAAAGATCACCGACAAGTCCATAGTATCCAATCCTTTCGGTCACACCTATACGGTAAAGGCTAAGATTGACCTCGCAGGATTAGATCCGCTGCCTGGCATGGTGGTGAAAATCCGTCTCAACAGCACAGCAGAGTCAGGCATTATTGTGCCGGCTTCATGTGTGCAGACAGTATCTGACGGAATTGCAGTGTGGGTGTTGAAGAATGGCAGGTCATACCGTCGTGTCATTGAGGTCAGCGACTTTGTGAAGAACGGAGTGCTGGTCAGTAAAGGACTCGAACACGGCGACACCATCGTCACGGTGGGCTACCAGAAACTGTTCAACGGAGCTAAAGTGTCTTTTTAATAACCAAGATATTTTAAGATAATGGCTCAGAAAAGAAATATTATCGAAGCTGCTATGAAGAACAACGGCCTTGTGTTCTTCTTTATGGCAATTATCGTCGTTTTCGGCTTCTTCTCGCTTCCTCGTTTGAAGAAGAACGAGTTTCCGGATGTGACGATACGTACCGGTGTGGTGGCTGTCGTGTATCCTGGCGCCACTGCCGACGAGATAGAGCAGAGGGTGGCGGGTGTTACCGAACAGTATCTGTTCACGTTCAGTGATGTTGACAAAAACAAGACATATTCTTATTCAAAAGACGGAATGCTCATCATTATCGTCAACTTGGTTAATGATGTCAAAGATGCCAAGATGACATGGTCACGAATCCGTCAGGGATTGATTTTGTTCAGGATGACAGACTTGCCGAAAGGTGTGATGGCGACAGCGGTCATCGATGATTTCGGTAACGCCTCGTCGTTGCTTCTTGCCATCGAGAGCGACCAGCGCTCGTCGCGTGAGTTGCGTGAGTTTGCCGACAAGCTCTCAGAGAAACTGCGTACTATCAAGACGATGGGTAACATTAAGATTGTGGGTGAACAGAAGGAAGAGATTGCCGTTTTTATGGACCCGGCGCGCATGACACAATATGCAATTTCTCCTGCTATAGTTACTGCTGAGCTCGCCGCACATAGCTTGCGCACAATCTCTGGAAAGATTGAGAATGCCGACGGTCAGGCTTTAATTCACGTGGAAGTGCCTGTCGATGACTTGTATACTTTGAACGAGTTGGTTGTGTATGCTGATCCTGTAACTGGACAGACGGTGAAGCTGCGCGACGTGGCACGTATCGAACGCCGTTATAAGGAATCATCACAGTATATTCAATATTCCGACAGCTTGGTCAATAACAACCGCTGCCTGATGTTCTCCATGGAGATGCGCCCAGGCTACAACGTCGTTGCATTCGGTGAGGAGGTGAACGAGAAAATCGACGCTTTTCTTGCGACAGCGCCACCAGACATCAAGGTGCACCGTATCACCGACCAGCCAGTGGTGGTTAACAAGTCGGTGATGTCGTTCTTGAAAGACCTCATCGAAGCTGTCATCATTGTTATCATAGTGATGCTCATGCTGTTCCCGCTGAGAACTGCTTTGGTGTCGTCGACATCAGTGCCGGTATGTATCGCGGCAGCTTGGGCTATCATGTACCTTCTTGGCATCGAGCTTAATACCGTTACTTTAGCAGCTCTCATCGTTGTTTTGGGTATGATTGTGGATGACTCGGTGGTTGTGATCGACGGCTATTCCGACATGTTGGCGGAGGGACACTCGCGATGGTATTCGGCGGCGGTCTCAACCAAGAACCTCATGACATCAATGCTCATCGCAACATGCTCCATCTCGTGTATGTTCTTCCCTATGTTGGCAATAATGAAAGGTACAAATATGGGCGATTTCGTAAAGTTGTTCCCATGGGCTATCTTTATCACACTGGCGTGCAGTTTCCTGTATGCCATTTGGGTGATACCGTTCATGTCGGCTAGAATGATTGCTCCGCAGAATCCTAACAAACGCTCGAGGTTCGAGAAGATTCAGGCTAAATTCTTCGATGTCCTCCAAAACGGATATAAGAGACTTCTTAACCTGTGCTTCCGCCATAAATGGGGTACAATATTCATCGCTGCATTGTCGGTGGTGATTGGACTTTACTTTGTTACGAAAGTCAATATCCAGATGCTTCCTAAAGCCGAACGTGACAGCTTCGCTGTTGAGATACATCTGGCATACGGCAGTTCCATCGATGAGACAGCGGCTGTTGCCGACTCTTTGACGAAGATACTGAAGGCCGATAAGCGTGTGAAGTCTGTGACGGCATTCCTTGGGATGGCATCGCCACGTTTCCACATGACTTACGCTCCTGAACCTACGCCGACGAACGCTTACGCCCAGTTTATCGTGATAACAGAGTCGGAAAATGCCACGAAGGAGATGATGAATGAATATCCGACAAAGTATGAGAACTACTTCCCGATAGCACAAATACGCTTCAAACAGATGGATTATCAGATCGTCAACGCTCCTGTGGAATATTACATCAAAGGCGATGACTATGAGACACTTAGCGCTATAAGCGATTCTATCATGACGTTCATGAGGAAAGACCCGAACCTGTTCTATGTCCACTCTGATTTTGACGAGTCGGAAGAATTCATTCAGGTCGTGCTTGATGCTGAAGAAGCCACACGTCTAGGCGTGACACAGTCAACATTGTCGGTCTATCTTGCAGGTTCTTTGACAGGTAGTAGCATCGTGTCGTTATGGGAAGGCAACTATAACCTCCATACCACGGTATATACTGAAGGTGTTCATGAAATTGATTATGAAGGTCTTGGTGATATGTTGATTCCAACAGCAAGACCCGGTGAATGGGTGCCTCTGCGTCAGGTCGCGACTCTGACACCGATGTTCAAACACACCAACATGCCTCATCGTAACGGTATGAAATGTATCACAGTGGCTGCTGACGTTGTGCCTGGTGCCGGACAGCTTAATGAGTTCGGAAAGATTGACGAATACATTGATTATCATCTTAACATTCCGGACAATGTTATCATCGACAAAGGTGGCTCGATGGCAGTGACAAATGAGACAATGCCTTCATTGCTGATGGCAATCCTCGCAGCTATCGTGGTGATGTTTGTGGTGCTTATTATTCACTATGCAAAGATCGGTATCTCAATACTCTCGCTTTCAGTGTCAGTGCTTTGCATCTTCGGTGCCACATTCGGACTGTGGATGTTCGGTCTCGACATGTCGGTGACAGCAATGTTGGGTGTCATCTCACTTATCGGTATCATCGTGCGTAACGCTATTATCATGTACGACTATGCCGGTGAGTTGCGTGATAAAGAACATATCCCTGTGCATCAGGCCGCTTACGAAGCCGGTTTGCGCCGTATGAGACCTATCTTCCTGACTTCAGCAACGACGGCTCTCGGCGTTATCCCTATGATTCTCGCAAAGACGTTGCTTTGGGAGCCAATGGGCGTGGTGATATGCTTCGGTACAATCCTTACATTCCCGCTTGTTGTGACAGTGCTTCCAGTGGCTTACTGCCTCGCTTTCGATGCGGGTGAACGCGACAAGAGGTTCTTTGAAAGCATCAACAAGATTTTATTGAAAAATCTTGACAGACGCGACAAACGTAACGAGAAAAGGAACAAACTGGAGGAAAATATTTTAGAGAATTAGAATTATGAAAAGATATTTTTTAATAATAGTTTTGGCGTTTTTGACGCTGGGTTTGACCGCTCAAAACGCCGATGTTCTTACTCTTGATTCATGTTTCGCTTTGGCGAAAGCGAATAATGCCCAGATCAGGACAAATAAAATTGAAATAGAGAAGGCGAAGGAAGTTAAGAAACAGGTCTATACCAAGTATTTCCCGCAGGTCAGCGCAGGTTATCTGGCATATTATGCTGTTAATCCTATAATCAAGTATGGTGTCAACGACATTCACGATGAGTTTGGAGAGATTCTCCAAGCAATCATTGAAGTGTTAAATGAAGACGGCGCTAATATCCCTACAGAGATTGAGTTGATGAAGAAAGGACACTCCATCAGTGCTACAGCGCTACAGCCCATCTATGCCGGCGGACGTGTCAGAAACGGCAACAAACTTGCTGAACTTGGCATTGAAGCCGCTGAACTGAAGGGACAGGTATCGGAACGCGACATGATGGAAAGCATCGAATCCACTTATTATCTCATCGTCGGATTGAAATCGAAGGTTGGGACGCTGGAGACGGCACTGAACCTCATCGACTCGCTCGACCATGTGGCTGATGT
This sequence comes from Bacteroidales bacterium, assembly GCA_017427985.1. Classification (GTDB taxonomy): domain Bacteria; phylum Bacteroidota; class Bacteroidia; order Bacteroidales; family F082; genus Limimorpha. Next base: position 49,389 of record JAFRRS010000020.1, read on the forward strand.
GGCTTTTAAAGCAGGTCTTGTCACCAAAAACGACCAGTTGCGTGTAGCCCTTGAACGTAACAAATTCAAAGCGCTGCAAATGCAACTTAACAATGGCATAGTGCTCGCCTCACAGCTGCTGTGTCAGGAGATTGGAATTGATTATCCTGAAGAAGGTCTGAATCTTGACGATGAAATAAAGCATGCTGACATCTTCACGAAAAATGAAGGTTTCGAACGCCCTGAGATGAGGCTTCTGCAGCTTCAGATTGACGCTGAGGAGTTCTACAAGAAGCTGTCAAGGGGAGAGGCACTGCCACAAATCGGAGTCGGTGCCATGGTGTCATACGGCAACCTGGTCAAGCGTTATAAGGGCAATGCAATTTTCTTCGCTAGCGTGCAGGTGCCTATAATGAAGTGGTGGGAGACGTCACACAAAATCAAGGAGCATAACCTGAAGATTGAACAGTATGAAATCATGCAGCAGGATTTGACTGAGAAGATGTCTCTTCAGGAGAAACAGGCTTATAACCAGATTGTCGAGGCAGAGGCATTGCTCCAATCCGACAAGGCGGCTCTCGATATGGCACAGGAAAACTACCGTGTCGCAGAACTGAATTATCGTGCGGGAATCAACACCGTAACTGATGTCTTGGAGGCCAACGCATTGCTGCTGCAAGCCCAGAATGCCATCACCGACAGACAGATTACTTACGTGACAGCACGAAGAAGGTATCATGATTTGACGGGGAAATAAATGAATTTGATAAATGAAAAGCAAAAAGCTGTCGATATTACGCCGACAGCTTTTTGTGTATGTGCGCCTCAACGACGTTGATCACATAATCTCCTAACTTCTCGCATTCGCTGATGATATCCATATATTGGATGCCAGCCTGGTAGTTGTACATGTGCTCGTTGATGTCGTTGATGTTCGCCTCCTTAAGCTGGGTGCGGTAGTTGTTTATCTCATTCTCGATGTTCAACGACTCGTGTGTGTCAACAAGTCCCTGGTTGTCGTCAAGAACTTTCTGCATGTGCGCCAAGGCCCTGTTACAAAGCTCGAACATATAATGTATGTGTTCTTTCTGAATGTCAGTGAAGTGCTCGTTCTTTGTGCGCTTTTGGTTGATGGTGCGCGCAAGGTTGTAGCAGCTGTCGCCGATACTCTCAAGCTCGCCGACCTCACGCAGCATATAGCGGATTCTCGTCTTGGTCTCAGGACTCAATCGGCCTTCCGTCACTTTGTTAAGATAATTGGCGATCTCAATCTCCATGTGGTCTGAAATCTGCTCGTATTTCTCAATTCTTGCGAAAAGCTTGCTGAAATCCTCGTCATTCTTGGTGTCGAAGAGCAGGGTGGGGATGAAGTTGAACATCTTGTTTGTACGTGCCGAGAACAATGAAATCTCTTTCTGGGCCTCGAAAATTGAGAGCTCCGCTGTTGAAAGGAGTCCGCCTGAGATGAACTTCAGCTTTCCTTCCTCGTCTTCCTCTTTGTGTTTTATTATCCTGCAGACAAACTTCTCAATCGGCTTGATGAACCATATAAGAATCAACACGTTACAGAGGTTAAATGCCGTGTGGAACGCTGAAAGGGCGTATGCTATCTTTACTTGCGCATCAGCGATGTCGGCATCAGTCTGTGGAACGAAATTCGGGTCAAAACCTACGAAATTGCACACGGTGTTGATGAAAGGCTTAAACACTATCAGCACCCATATAACGCCGAAGACGTTGAATACCATGTGCGCCAATGCTGCTCGGCGGGCGTTGGTCGACGCGCTTAATGCTGCGATATTTGATGTGACAGTGGTACCGATATTCTCGCCCATGACAAGCGCAATGCCTTGATATATAGGGAGTACGCCGCTCGAGCACAGAATCAAAGTGATAGCCATGATGGCCGCCGAAGACTGCACCGCCATTGTCAGGATGCTGCCCACCAACAGATAGAGGAGGGTCGTTAAAAAGCCCCATTGTCCTGTGTTGGTGAAGAAACTGACCACGCTCTCGTTTGCCGGAAGATTCATCGCTATCGCGTTTTCACGCAAAGTGGCGAGACCCAGAAACATGAACGAGAAACCGAAAATGAACTCACCAAATGACTTGCCGCTTGCTCTCTTCTGAAATATCATCACGATAGCCAGGGCGAACAACGGAAACACCACGCTGCTCATGTTGATCTGGAACCCGAAGACCGACATGATCCATGCCGTCACCGTCGTTCCGATATTAGCACCCATGATGACCGAGATGGCCTGTGCCAATGACAGAAGACCGGCATTGACAAAACTTACGGTCATAACGGTGGTGGCTGTTGATGATTGAACGGCTGCCGTGACGAAGACACCGGTAAGCAATCCTGTGAATCGGTTTTTGGTCATGGTTCCCATGATGTTGCGAAGGTGACCTCCGCTGAGTTTCTGAAGGCTCTCGCTCATCATCTTCATGCCGTACATGAGAAGAGCAAGGCATCCTAAAAGTTTTAAAAAGAGGTATATGGTCATAACTTTATTATTGTCAATGTGTTGCAATTATGACTGAAATCATCGTTTCTGTCCGCAAATATAAAAAAAATTAGCTGATAATATAATTATCGGCTAATTTTTTTTGTTTTTTCTGTATTTCATCCTTTCTTCAAGATTGCTGTAACTGCAGCTTTTACTTGGCAAAGGTATGAATGTCTCGTACTCGTCGTAATGCAGCTCAACAAAATCCAACGCTTTTTTTGCAAGCTCGCGGTCGGTTTTCATCAGCGCGTGAAACTTGTCCGCCATCCAATAGATATTTAGTGTATCTTCATCTAAATCAAGGACTTTCGCAATCTTTTTCAGTTCGTCGCGATCAATTTCAGCCGTTCCGTTTTCCTTTCTGTTGTATTGAGGAACGGAGATGTTTAGAATCGTCGCCATCTTTTGTTGGGTGATACCAGAATACATCCTTGTTAATTTGACAATTTCACTAAGCATCTTATTTTATATAGAGATCCAAAATACTGTTGATGGCTTCATTAAACTCAACTGTGCTGAGGCAAGAATCTGCCACAATACTATTCTCTTCGTCAGAATAATATGTGTCGACAAATCCTGAAATGAGATGCCCGAGCGCGTGGTTGATGACGTAATCTATTGATTGTGAATTTATTGCAGCTGTCAAATATAAATTGTAAAAACTGCTTCCACCGGTCTTGTCGGAATTTAGCAAAATCACAGCGAAGTCGTAAGGCGATTGCGTGGCATATTCCCTAAAAGCCCATTCGTCACACGTCAAAGCATATCTGTCATGTCCGAAACAGAAATATCCTGTCTTTAAAATGTTGTCAGGGTAGAAGCTGGTGCTTGGGTCGGCGACACCGCTTTCCGGTGAAATAACTTGAATCGCATGAACGTTGAAATCAGATTTTCTGCTCATGTACGGCTCCGTGCTGAAAAGCTTGTTGCAGAAAACATTGACGTCAGCATCGAATTTCTTCGCTTCTTTGTCAGTGTAACCGTCACCGAGAATCACTATGTCGACCTTCTCTTTCGGGTCTCCGCTGTCGAGTATGCGGATGATTCTGTTGTTATGGTTTGGCGTCGGCATGACAAACGATCGGACATGCCTGTCGATGGCGTATTCCCATACTTGGTGCATAACATTAAGAGAATCAAAGCTATACAAAACCAATCTGGCGTCTTTTTGCGGATATGGAATGCGTATCGTTTCGTTAAACGACTGCTTTTCTTTTGTCGCTTCCTGTGATTTTCTCCACTCGTTGAAGACTCTGCTTATCCCTTCGGAATAGATGATTTCGTTGGTGGCAACGTCAATAAGCTCATAGTAATAGTCTCCAAGACGGTACGGGTTTTTCAACGTGTTGATTTTCCCGTACCACAATCCGTCGTCGTAGATTTTGTCCGCCTTGAAAGATTCAACACTATCGTTTCCAGTGTGTATAATGTTGATTCTTAATGTCTTGTCAAAGAAATGCTTTTCAAAATCACTTTTCTCTTTTAATGAGCAAGAGAAAAATAATGTTGTGATAATTAGAAAAAGAGCAATTCTTTTCATGATGTTACTTGTCTATTGTCGCCAAAAACTCCTCGTTTGATATTGTTTTTGAGATTCTGTCTTTCAAGAATTCCATTGCTTCCACAGGTGTCATGTCGGCGAAATGGTTACGCAACGCCCACACGCGTGCCAGTGTGCGTTCGTCGACGAGAAGGTCGTCGCGGCGTGTGCCTGATGCCACGATGTCGATGGCAGGGTAGATGCGCTTGTTCGACAGACGGCGGTCGAGTTGGAGCTCCATGTTACCGGTTCCCTTGAATTCCTCGAAGATGACCTCGTCCATCTTTGAGCCAGTGTCGATGAGGGCTGTGGCGAGAATCGTGAGTGAGCCTCCGCCTTCGATGTTACGCGCGGCACCGAAGAAACGTTTCGGTTTCTGCAATGCGTTGGCCTCCACACCACCAGAAAGCACCTTTCCTGATGCAGGGGACACTGTGTTGTAAGCTCGTGCCAGACGTGTGATGGAGTCAAGGAGGATTACTACGTCGTGACCGCATTCGGTGAGACGTTTTGCCTTTTCGAGAACGATGTTGGCAATCTTCACGTGTTTGTCGGCAGGCTCGTCGAATGTTGATGAGATGACTTCCGCTTTCACGCTGCGTGCCATGTCAGTGACCTCTTCAGGACGCTCGTCGATTAATAATATAATAAGGTATACCTCAGGGTGGTTTGCCGCTATGGCGTTGGCCACTTCTTTGAGCAACACCGTCTTACCAGTCTTAGGCTGTGCCACTATGAGACCGCGCTGGCCTTTGCCGATAGGGGCGAAGAGGTCCATGATACGAGTCGACACCGTGCCGCCTTTGTGTCCTGTGAGCTTGAATTTCTCGTCAGGGAACAGCGGGGTGAGGAAGTCAAACGGGATGCGGTCTCTCACCTCGTCAGGGTTGCGTCCGTTGATTTTGTCGACCTTAACCAATGGGAAATACTTCTCGCCGTTCTTTGGCGGGCGTATCATTCCGAGGATGGTGTCGCCGGTCTTGAGACCGAACAGTTTTATCTGTGACTGTGACACGTAGATGTCATCAGGTGAGTTCAGGTAGTTGTAGTCGGCTGAGCGCATGAAGCCGTAGCCGTCAGGCATTATCTCGAGAACGCCTTCCGCCTGCACCACGCCGTCGAACTCCGAAATCAGCTCGTCACGCTTTGGAGGCATCTGCGGCTGCTGGTTGTTCTGCTGGATGTGCTGTGGCTCGTAGTTGTTCTGAGGCACAGTCTGTTCCTCTCTATGTCTCTCATTATTAACGACTTCGTAAGTGGCTTGTCTCTCTTCCAACATCGGCATAACCTCTTCTGCGACGCTAATCACCTCGTTTTCAGGCTCTTCCTCGTTGTTTTCGTTAAGAATCTCGTTGGCTACGTCGACCACTGAATGTGGGTGAGTTGTTTGTTTCGGTTTTGGATATGAGACGTGATAAGTCCTTTCATTTTCAACGCTGTTGTCGAATGTCGTCTTGATGACGTCGGCGCGTTTTCCAATCCTTGGGCGTCTGCCACGTTTTGGTGCTTCCGGCGTTTCTTCCATGACAGCTTCGGTGACTTCGGCTGCAAGGGCAGGGGCGGCTTCAGGCTCTGGCGTTTCCGCTGCCACGGTCTCAACTTTCTTCTTTCTTCCCGGTCTGCCTTTGGGTTTCTCAACAATCACTGCGGTTTCCGAAGTGTTTGATTGCTTCTCGATAATGCTGTACACAAGGTTTTCTTTTGGTACACTGACATTCTCCACACCAAGCTTTAATGCAATTTCTTTCAGCTCGACTAAAGACTTGTCGTTAAGTTCAAAAATATCGTACATAAAATCAAATTTGTTCTTTTTGACAAAATTTATTGGAACTTTTTTGAATTAATTGTTCTGAACAGAAATGTTCACTTTCAATGGAACAATAACTTTTGGTCAATGTTCATTTGACACCGCAAAAATAATCAAATATTTATTATCTGCAACAAAAAATTTATTAATTTTGCCAAAAATTTACGAAATGATACAAAGAAAGCAAACTTTATTCATGTTTTTGTCCGCGATTCTCAGCGGATTATTGTTCGTGTTGCCACTCGCTACATTCACTTTCGGCAGCAATATCAATGTAGGCTTTTCTATTTTAGGTGTTGATATAGTGGAGGAGTTGGAGGGATTTTTCAGCAGCAGCTACACTTGGCCGCTTGTCGCCATCACGATTTTAATGACATTGACCCCGGTTTTTACGGCTTTGCGTTACAAACATCGAGTGCAGCAGGTCAGATTCAGCCAGCTGAACATGCTTTTCAACATGGTTTTCGTCGGACTTGTGCTTCTTTACTATGTCTCCGACATTCAGAAAATAATTCCTTCAGAGCCACAATATAAAATAGGTGTGTTTATACCTCTTATTAATATGGTTCTTGAATATTTCGCCATCCGCGGAGTGAAGAAAGACATCGAACTGCTCAAATCAGTTGACCGCCTTCGCTAACGAACATACACATTCTGCGAAGCAGCACATTTTGCGAAGCAGCACATTTTGCGAAGCAGCACATTTTGCGAAGCAACACATTCTGCGAAGCAGCACATTATTTCCGTGCTTTCTCGTAAACTTCCATTTTCTCGATTCTGTTTCCATCGATTTGGAACCGCACCATCGTGATTATTCTGTGAAATCCGCTGTTTCCTGCTGCTCCCGGGTTGATGTGGAGGAGGTTGAGGCTGTGGTCGTTCATCACCTTTAAAATATGTGAGTGACCGCTAATGAAAATGTTCGGTTTCTCTTTGATTATCAGTTCCTTGATTCCAGGTTCATAATGGTTGGGGTAGCCGCCGATGTGCGTCATCATCACTTTCACGTTCTCAACCGTGAAGATGTTGATTTTCGGAAACATCAGACGTATCTTTTGGTCGTCGATATTGCCGTAGACAGCCCTTAGGGGCTTGAATGACGACAAAGTGTCGGCGACATCGGCTCCGCCGATGTCG
>JAFRRS010000021.1 GCA_017427985.1 Bacteroidales bacterium
CATGTCTAAGCCGTATTACTGCTACCCTAACCCCGCCAACGAGTCCCTGAACATCGAGTTTTCGCCCGATGTGAACTGCCGTTCCGTTGGAATCTATTCCCTCGACGGCCGCCTCGTAGAGACGTTTCCTGAAACGTCTCCCGAAACGTCAATCGACATCTCCAACCTCACCCCTGGCATCTATATTTTAAAGGTGAAAACAACCGACGGCAAGGAATACACCGAAAGAATTGTGAAGGAATAACCTGTTGTAGAGACGTGCCATGGCGCGTCTCTACCTCTTCGCTATCCATTCAGGAAAGCTGTAGGCAAAACCTCTTCCGCCGTATTTCACCTTCATGAGGTCGTTGCGATGACCTGAAAGCTTCACCAGACACTGGTTGATTTTCGCTTTCATCTTGTTTTCGTCCATGGCAATGCCTGCTTTTTCGGCACGAGCCATCGCCTTGACATATATATCTTTGCTTGTAGTCGGTCTGCCGTTTTCCTTGATAATATCAAGAATGATATTATCCCATTTCGACAGCGGATATGGTTTTCGAGTTTTTTCTTTTTTCCTTATAATCGGTTGATTTTCAATACCATTACCTAAAAGTTTTGTAAATTCCTCAATCTTCTGATTGTAAATGTCAATCTTAGCGAGGCATTTTCTAACTTCAGACTTGAATTCTCCTATCAAGCTGATAATCTCTTCTTTAGAAAGCTCTCTTTTCTCCATATTTTATTATAGTTTACAAGAATTGTGCAAAGATAGGAAAAATTATTAAAAAAATAATTAATTTTGCAAAGTCTATTAAAAAAACTTTTATGGAAGACATCATCAGCTTTTTGAACCTCATCGTGGAGAACAACAACCGCCCATGGTTTCAGCAGCATAAGGATTTGTATATCAACGCCCAAAACAAATTCAACGCCATTGCGGAACAGATATTAATAGGTGTGCAGAAATTCGACCCGCTCACCCGCGGACTGACTTTGAAAGACTGCACCTACCGTTTTTACCGCGACACAAGGTTTTCGCCTGACAAGAGCCCTTACAAACGTCATTTCGGCTTGTTTATCTGCCCGAACGGCAAAAAATCGGGCTTGGCAGGCTATTATTTCCACATTGAAGGCGAAGGAGCCGAATATCTCGGGCACCACGGGCTGTATCCAGGGATGTACATGTGCGAGCCTTATATAACAAGGAGTGTACGCGAGGACATCAGCACCAAAGGCGATGAATTTGAAAAAGCGCTGAAAAAAGCCAAAAATTTCAGTATTGATTTCTCTTCCAAGCTGAAAAAAGTGCCGAAAGAATATCCGGCAGACCATCCTTACACCGAATACCTTAAATTAAAGGACTTCTGTCTTTATCAAACAATCACAAACGACAAGCTATTTTCAAAAAACCTTGTGGAATGGGTCGTTGATGAATTCCGTTCGTGCTACGATTTCAACTCGTTTTTGAACCGTTCCGCACTTTTTGTGATGGAAAACGAATAATTTTTCATTTTTGATGCAGCAAAATCACCTTTCCTTCGTTAAGAAGATGTAAAACGGACAAAATGTTAGGATTCAACATTGTTTTGGAAAGGGCAAGAAAAAGCAACGAGCAGTCGCTGATGAGGCTTTACGACCTCTGCTGCGACACTGTCTTCAACGCCTCGTACAGGATAGTGATGAACGCACAGGACGCGGAAGAGATAACGCAAGACGCATTCCTGAAAACATTTGAAAACCTTGACAGTTTCAGTGGTTCGGAGCGTGATTTCGTAGCCTTTGTGAAGACCGTCGCCATCAACAAGAGCATCGACATGTTCAGAAGACATTCAAAGGAGCCGTTTTACGAGGAAATCGACAACACCGCCGACCAGATTGAGGACGACACTGATTTTGAAGATTTCCCGATAGAGAAAATAAAAGAGGCATTGAACAACCTGCCTGACGGCTACCGCCTGACGATAACGCTGCGCCTGATTGACGGGCTGGAGTTTTCGGAGATAGCAGAGAGGATGGGAATTAAGGAATCGAGTGTGAGGTCGCAGTATGCAAGGGGGCTGGAGAAACTTCGCTCCAACGTCACTGCGCAATACAATGAGGTTCCTCACCCCTAACGGGGTTCGGAATGACAGCGGTATCATAAAAAGAAACGTTGTCATTCCGAGCGGAGCGAGGAAACTCAAACAAATAAAACGTAACAAACAAATAAATATGAATATAGAACAAAAAATAAGAAACAACGCCGCGTCATTCGATGACGTGAAGATGCCGGAGGGAAGCCGCGAGAGGTTCGAAGCGAAGCTCCGTAGGGACGCGGCGCACCACGAGGTTCCTCGCGCCAAAGGCGCTCGGAATGACAGACGTTTGTGGTTGACCTGGACAACGTTGGCGGCAGCGGCAGTGGCGGTTTTCATCATGGTGTTTGGATTGAACCATTACAAAGGCATCACGACACAGGTGCCGCAAACGGCTGATAACAAATTAGTTGAGATGCGCCGTGTTTACGATGAGAGAGTTGACGAAGCGATATATAATCTTGAAGAGGTGATGAAAAACGTCGACGATTCTACGAAAATGCAAATCAACGCGGTGATTGACGGGCTGCTCAACATGGGCGATGTGTTTGCCGACATGGCGCCGTTGCCGGAAGAGAAACAGATGGCAATAGCCGAGAAGATCTACGATAACAAATTGAGAACATTGGAATTATTAACCGACAAATTAAACAAATAATATTATGAAAAAGTTTTTGATTTTAACAGTTTTAAGCATGACGGCATTATTCGCCGCCGCAATCAATCGCAAAGACTACAATTACAAATTTGAGGAGCAAAAAACCATCGAGCAGACTTTCGATGTGGAGGCGTTGCCAAACCTCGTGATGGACGGCATATACAGCGATTTCATCATCACCACATGGGACCAGCCGCAGATTGATTTCAAGGTGAAAATCTCGGTGAAGAGCGACAAGGAAAGTACGGTAAAGCAGCTGATGAGCATTATCAGCGTGGAACTGACCCAGGAATGCAACACCGTAACAGCAAAGACTGTATTCACCAACAAGATGAA
>JAFRRS010000022.1 GCA_017427985.1 Bacteroidales bacterium
CGCGGTGCAGCAGACAGTCTACATCCCAATAGCCGGAATCCCAAGCGGTAATTACACGCTGGTGCTTGACAACGCCAACGGCGAAGCTGAAGGAGATTTTGCGAAACAATAAACCTTAAAATCAACAAAATAATTATTAACCTTAAAAAATTAAAACCATGAAAAAGTTCCTAACTCTAATTGCGTTTCTTTGCGTGTTATTCAGCGGGAGGAATGGAGGTGCCTGGCTGTGGCGGTCATCACGAAACATGACACCAACGTACAGAACAGCCTCGCATTTGTCGAATTTGACGAGAATCTTGAAATAACAAGCGAGAACGTTTGTGAGTTCGGGGATGATTATAACAAGCATGTCGGTGGTTTGTGACCGAAAGAACAAGTTAAAAGGTGTTTTTAAGACTAAAGGCGCTGTCAACAATTTTCTTAATAACATGACAAACAATCACATCATTGATAACCAGTATCTTATCTCCAACCGCACAAAACCGCACACTTTTTTTCTTGACAAGAATCCACTTTCTTCATAATTTTGTATTGATTATTAACCTTAAAAAAATATAACCATGAAAAAGATTATTCTAAAATCCTTGTTGTTGGTTGCAACATTTCTATTTGTTGAAATGATGAACGCCCAACAATGGCAAACACTTCAAACGGGTGTCACGGATGATTTGTATAACATTTGCTGCATTGATGAAAACACCATATTTGTCTGCGGGCAGAACGGAGTTGTTCTTAAATCAGAGGATGGTGGGGCAACTTGGCAGGAAAAATACAGAAATCCAAATTGGGAGATTTTCAGCATGAAGTTCGCGGACGAGAATGTCGGTTATGGACTGGCATTAAAAAACGGATATGAAATACTCCAAATAAAAACCATTGACTCAGGAGAGTCTTGGCAGTGTGTAAATACATCAGCAAGCCGCGACAATGATCCGTTAGAGTTGTTTACAGCAGGCAAACCAGCTGAATTATTTGTTCTGAATGCAGACACCATATATGTGAGACTATACGAAGTGATAAGTAGAAGTATAGACGGTGGATTAACATTCGACAATTATGAATTGGGCTACTCACCATACACTGGAGGGATGGGAGATAATGAAGGTATAAGAGGCGAGTATTTTGAAGACAACTATGGTTGGGTGATAGGCTATGACGAAGGAAACCAAAATACTTTAAGGGTGATGAGAACAGAAGATTGCGGAAATAATTGGGAGAACATTGGGAACTACGAGTTTTCAGAATGCAAAATAGCTGCGTATCACGGTGACGGCAGATGCGCAAAAATATATGGAGAGTTCATTGGTTATAATGGCTCGAAAATTTCTTATAATATGATAGAGACGAATGACGGCTTTGAACATGTCACCATGTCAAAATCAGATGGATTTGATTGCTGGCATCAATATTCAGATGTTGATTTCATATCACAAGAACGCGGTTGTTTTATCAATAGTTCAAATATTGACGAACTTTATAATGACAGCCATGCATATATCACAGATGATTACGGAATGTCATGGACAGAAGTCCCTTCCGGATTTAATAATAGGATGTTCTTATATTCTGTCGCTGCCACAAACTCCACATTTTTAATCTCCTCACAGCAGGGCAGATTATATAAATATGATGACAGCCCGATACAAGGAATTGAGGAAAACGATATAGAGGCAAGTGTCTTTCCGAATCCGGCAGGAAATTTTCTTGAAATAAAGGCTGAAAATATAGAAACGGTAGAAATATTCGACAATTCAGGAATAAAAACCGTTGAAATTTTAGCAGAGCAAGACCATGTTATAGTGGATGTCTCGAAACTTACTCCAAGTGTCTATTCCATTGTTATTACATATAATAACGGAATACGCCATACTGAGAAGTTAATTAAGTTATGATTCTTATGATTGATTAATAGTAATGCCATGAAAAGATACTTTTTAGCAGCATTCATATTGTTTTATTGTTGTGTGGTAAAAGCTCAGAAGATTGATACAATAAGTTTTTCTACTGATAATGTTGAGCTTTATACGGACAGTGGTTATACAAGAGTTGTTATGAACTCGTGTGAAACAACTGAAGAAATTGGATGTCCTGAACTTCCTCGTTTGGAACTAAGTTATATACTGCCGTATAATAGTAAAATATCATCAGTTGTGATTATAGACAGTACAAAAGTATTGTTGTCAAACAATGTAATTATATACCCAAAACAACCCGAATATCCGATGGATGATACAATTCAACATGAATTTGTGAACCCAAGTCGAGATGTTTATGAAAGCGATCGGTCTTATCCTTTCAAAATTATTGACGTATCGCAGCAATACTATGAAAAAGGGTTTCATATTGCAAAGCTGAATGTATATCCTATTTTTTATACGCCAAATGAAAATACAATTGAATTGTACACAAATATCCGATTCCAAATCAATTATGAGGATAACGAACCAACATTAACGAGACCTAAAACCCAAGCAAGATATATGTATAATTTGACAGAGAATATGATGTATCACAGAATACGCAATAAATCTGATTTTGCTTTATGCGAAAAAGGTCCATTAAATATACCACTAGGACCAAATATTCCCGCTCATCATTATATTAGTCTGCTTGATATGGAAAATGATATTGACCCAGAATATATTATAATAACAAATAATTATGACGTAAATGGTAATTTGATCGAAGATGCCGAACATCCAGGAGTCTTATTGACGGATGTTTTTCAAGATTTTGCAAATTGGAAAACACAAACGGGCCTACCTACTAAAGTTGTGACCATTGACGAAATATCATCCAATTACAATGGAGACGATATACAGGAAAAGGTTCACAATTTTCTTGTTGATGTATATCACAATTATGGCTCATTATATATATTATTTGGTGGTGACACTAATATTGTTCCTGAAAGAATGATGTATTGTAGTCATGGTGATTATGATTTCCTACCATCCGATCTATATTATGTGGCCGTTGAGAGTTCTTGGAATAATAATTTCAATAATATATATGGAGAATCTGGAGACATAGATTTAGAATATGAAAATCCACAGTTTTATTATGGAAGGGCTTCTGTGGAGAGCATATCTGAAGCAAGAACATTTGTTGATAAAAGTTATAAATACGAGAATCTGGCAAATATTCTTCCGGCGCAAAGAGATTATGTCAACAACATTGTGGCGATGGCAAAAAACATTTTTAATTCGAGATCTGTAGAATTGGGATTGGGTAGAACTATTAATAAGTATAATTCTTTGGGTAGTTTAATTGAGCAATTAGATTATGGTATAACTCAAAGCCAAGTTGAAAAATGGAGACTATATGTAGAAAACTTCCATTACAACAATGACACATTACTTTTTGTTGCAGGAAATAATAATATAAGAATTGGTAATTCGTGGAATTGGGAAAATCATAATATGCTCTTTTCAAAAGAGACGGCCTTGGGATGTTTTGGTTCAAGAATTCCATTATCATCAGAAGAAAACCCCAAACAAGGACATCTTGTTTTTCACATTGATCACTCCAGTTATCTTTCAATGGGCACATCATCTGAGATTATGCATCAAACTATTAATAGAACAGACGTGGATGGTTTTTTGAATGCTCCATTCTATCAAATTATATATACGGCAGGATGTTATCCAGGTGAATACCATAAAGATTGTATAACAGAACATTTCATAAACAACCCCAATGGAGGTGCTGTCGCTATGTTTGCAAGTTCAAGTACTTCAAGTGGTGAGTATAAAGGGTTTGTTGGTATACTTAAAGATATGTATTATTTTGTAGATAACAATATTTCGACATCACCTCATATATACACGTTGGGCGCATTACATGATAATAATTTGTCAAAAGGGGGGTTATCTGACTCTTTTAATAAGAGGAAGCATCATCTTTTTGGAGATCCAACGATTGGTGTATGGACAAGGAAACCGGAGGATTTAACAGTAGTTACTATACCATCGGTAATATCAAATCAGGAGAATCAGCTTACAGTTAGTGTTAGCGGTATGGTATATACAGAATATGCCACCAACGATGTTGTGGTTTGTGTAATGAAGGATAACGAAATTTATTTACGCGAACATTATAACGGAAGCACCCCAAATCATGATTTTGTGTTTTCGATAAATCCAGAAACTGCAGGGGAATTGAAAGTCACAGTAACAGGGCATAATTACATTCCGTACGAGACAACCATTCCTGTATCTATAACAGGGAAAAACATATTCATATCCGAAAAAAGTGTTTTGGACGCTTCTGGCAATAATGATGGAAATATGGATGCTGGTGAAACAGTTAACCTTAGCATTTCGCTTAATAACAATGGCACAACAAACCTAACCAATGTAAGTGCCACCTTGAGTTGTGAGTTTTTAAACGATAGTTTGAACCAAAACATAGGAAACTACATTACTTTATCGGTCCCAACAGCATTATTTGGAACTATAAACAAGAATACTACAGTTACGCGGAACAACTACCAACTTACATTATCAAAAGGAATTCCAGACAGAACATCTTTAAGGTTTACACTAACCATAAGTGATGGCAGTGGTATTATTGCAAACAAGGTATTTGTTCTGCCAATTACATCTCCGAAAATTGAGTATGTCTCAATTCATCATGAGGTTAAACCTAATGGGAAAATAGGGCTTGATATTGATTTGTCTAATTTGGGATATGGATCCGCTAAAAATGTTTCTGCTACATTAAGTTCAAGTAATGTTCAAATAACTCAGGGAACAAACTCATATGGGAACATGACACATAATGAATCAAATATAAAAGCTTTTGAGTTTATTCCAAATGGCAGTATTGATGGAAAAACATTTGCTTTATCAATATCAGATGCTTACAATAACAATTGGTGTTATAACTTCAATATAAATGTCATTTCAAATACTGTGGAGAATTTATCATTTGAGAACACGGAAAACTCAATTAAACTAATATGGGCGCCCATAAATAATGCCAAAGGTTATTATATTTATAGGTCATCAGAAGAAAATGGCGTTTACAATAGACTTAATAATTACCCGATTTCATCGTCTGTATATTCTGATTTAGGACTTGGAGCAATGCAAACATATTATTATGGGGTCTCTTACATTGATGAAATGGGCAATGAAAGTCAAAAATCTCATATTAAAGCATGGACATCACTACCAGTGGCATCAGGGTGGCCAGTCATAATCCCTGATAATCTTGGTAGAGCTTGGTTTACTGCTCCAAATGTAGCAGACATAACTCATGATGGAAAACAAGAAATAATTATTACTACTGGAAACGGAGAAAATATTGATAACAAGGGCGCAATATTGTGCTTAAATAATATTGGTGATGAACTTTACGATATAGATCATAATCCGACCACAATTAGCGGTTTTGCAAATATTGGAGTAAATATGACTTGTACACCTGCTGTAGGCGACATTGACAATGATGGTATAATCGAAATAGTTGTTGCGACTAGAGATTTAAATGAGAATAATGACAACAAATTGTGTGTCTATAAAAATGCCGATATTAATCAAGATGGAAATCCCGATCTTATATGGGAACACGACATTGCATACAGAAATTTCAATGGCGTTGTTCTTGATGATTTAAACAATGATGGAATGCTTGAAATTATAGCACCGAATCAAGGACGAAATGGACGTTATAATCATACCTATATGGAAGTTTTTGATTGTTATGGAAATTATTATTATCCACAAAATAAAATTAAAGTTGTGGACACATGCAATCATGATGAAAAGGCTGTCACTATGCCAGTCGTTTCTGATATGGATAATGATGGTTATAAAGAAATTGTTTTCGGATTGGAAAGAGGATTATATATGTGGAGCTGTGACAATGATACACTTATTCCTTTACTAATAAACGGCTCTGTTGAGACAGGGCGCAAAGACTGTCCGGTAATAGTTGCAGATATTGATAATGACGAAGATTTGGAAGTTGTTTATATGTCTATTAAAGACACCATGGGCTATATTAAGGCAATTAATAAAAACGGACTTCTTGTAAATGGTTGGGATGACAATTCTCACTATATATCATTATCACAAGGTTTTCCATATTGGGAATGGCCTCCTTATTTTAGCATTGCTGACATTGATCATGATGGAGATGTAGAAATCTTTGTTGCAGATAAAGATACTCTAAAGATGTGGTCTCGTGATGGCTCCTATTTTGGAATTGGCGAAATTGTTATAGAAGGTTTGGATTGTCGCTATTTTCAACCAATAATTGCGGATGTTGATAATTTGGGGGACTGTGAAATTATTATACCTTCTAATAATGGATATATATATGCATACAAAACAAATGGTAATTCTGTTGAAGGTTGGCCTTTGTTAGTAAATGATATTGCGTCAATACCAGTTGTAACAGATATAGATGACGATGGTCTAAATGAAGTTATTGCTGCATCTCATACTGCAATATATGTATGGCATACACAAGGAAGAAGTACTAATAATCAACAAGATAGATTTCGTTATAATAAACACAACAATGCTGTGTATGATTTGCCTTGTTCCCACATAAACAATCCAATGGAGATTTTTGATATTCAAATATGGAATTGTGATAAATCGATAAATAAAGATGTCGTGTTAAATAGTGGTGCTTCTCTTACTGTGAAATCCGAGTTGAAAATGTCACAGAATTCTAGAATTATTATCAAACCTGGAGGACACCTTATACTTGATGGTTGTAAACTTACAAGTGCATGCTCAGATGAAACATGGCAAGGCATCGAAGTCTGGGGAAACAGCAGTGCGCACCAATATCCCGTGAACGGCGGGTACCTGCAGGGCTATCTCGAGATGAAAAACGGCGCGACGATAGAGAATGCAGTATGTGCTGTGGAATTGTGTCGTCCTAACTATGGTAACACTACAGGCGGTATCATACATGCCTCAAATGCCGTGTTCCGAAACAACGCCAAATCTGTCCATGCATGCTATTACAGCAACCACACCCCGACAAATGGTGCGGAAGTATCATATAACAGCTGGTTTAGAAACTGCACCTTTACAATAGACGAAAACTACTTGGGAACCGAGACATTCTACAAACATGTTGACATGGAGCATGTTAAAGGTATAAGTTTCAAAGGTTGTGACTTTTCGGTGCTTCCAAATATTGATGGTGTATCCTCATCATGTATGGGTATCGGAGCTTATGAGGCGGGATTTGCAGTGGAATCCTACTGTGATGACATCTACAATGATCCGTGCCCTGAAAACAGCATAATACGCAGCACTTTCACTGGTTTCAATAATGGAATACTATCTGTAAATGATGGCTCAAATGCATGTGCTTTCTCTGTAAAAGATGCTGTTTTCACCAACAACAATCGTGGCATATATGCCCAAAACACAGGCTTTGCCACCATACTGAGAAATGAGTTCAACATAAAAAGCAGTGGTTCAATATGTGGATACGGTGTGTATGCAGAAGGCATAACAGGATTCTGCATAGAGGAGAATATATTCGTACCGGCGACTAACACACGTAGCCATAAATACGGTGTCGGGATATTCAACTCCAGAAGTGTAAACGATGTCTATCTCAACTCATTCGAGAACCTCACCTGTGGCAATCTGGCGTATGGAATAAACCATACGGCAGATTTGAACGGAAGACCTCCGGCGATTGTATTCGGTCTGACATATTCATGCAATGACAACACGGACAACGCCATAGATTTCTGTGTGCTGAAAGACATCGGAAGCGAAGGCATTGGCTCATTGCAGGGCTCGGCATCGTCACCTGCAGGCAACACATTCGGCGGCAACCAGTATCATTTCTACAACGACGGCAGTTACCCTGTCAACTATTATTACAACGCTAATAGTTCTTATGAGATACCGAACACTTCGAAACTATTTGGAGTGAATACTTATTCCACAACCTACAACAACAGTTGTGCATCGCATTACGGTGGTGGAAGTGTGTCTAAATCTCCAGAAGAGAAAGCCGCACTTGCGGATGCATACAAACTTGCGGATGACGAATACAACCAGCTTGTTGAAATGTACGACAGCCAGATAGCGGCAGGCATAACGCCAAAAACAGAACTCATAGCTCAGATTTACCAATACGCCCATGAAAGGAATATGGCAGCCGGTGACATTGTGCGCAGCGATTTAAACGACAGCGTCGCCAATCCTACGGAACTGCGCCAGTGGCTCGGCAAGATGCACGACATCGCTGCCGACAGAATGGCTGTTGCATCTTATATGCATGAAGGCGACTTCAAAAACGCGCTCGTCCTGGCTAACTCATTCCCGGATGTTTACAGCTTAAAAGACGATGATTTGTCGGATCACAACGACTACATGAAGCTTCTTGCTCTTTATCAGACATTGTACAATTCGAATCGCACGGTTCATGAAATGACCAAAGAAGAACTGGTTGTTGTAAATAGTATCGCCGAGTATGGATTGGGCACTTCGAGACTGATGGCAAGAGCCATAATGATGGAGGTTTCCGACAGGTTTGTTGAGCCATACATATGTCCCGAACTGCCAGGATGGAATTCCAGAGGAGAAAATAGCAATACGGACTACAGTTGTGAAGAAAATGACGGCTATAAAGTCAGTGTAACTCCAATTCCAGCCACCACATTTGTCTCTGTTGAATATAAACTACCAGACAACACCACGAAAGCGACCATGGCTATAACGAATGTGCTTGGGGTTAAAAAGATAGAAATGGAAGTTAAAGGCAATCAAGGAGTTGAAACAATCGACATCTCAAACCTCACCCCTGGCATTTATATTCTAAAGGTGAAAACAACCGACGGCAAGGAATACACCGAAAGAATCGTGAAGGAATAACCCCCTGTAGAGACGTGCCATGGCGCGTCTCTACAACAGGTTTTACATCATTGCCGAACTTTGGTTTCCATCGTAACCCATTGTGATATGCATTGTGTCGTAGCCTGCATTCACAAACTGCAACAACTTTTTGTCGCGTTTTGCGATTGCCTCCTTGCAAAAATAATGGAAATATTAATACATGAAGCCGATTTTGATAAAAAAATCAGTAGTTCTTCATCGAAACCCTCACTGTGGTGTATGCTGCGAGTCCGCCGATGATTGTGATGGTGGCAAGCACGACTAAAACGTCTTTGAGTTGAAGCGCAACTGGATAATACTCAACGATGTAGCTGCCGGTGCCGTCGCCGAGGCGGATGATGCCGACATATTGCTGCAAGAGCACCGCGACGATGCCTAAAACCAGCCCGATGATGCCGCCGACCACCGCGATGATGGTGCCTTCGTTCATGAAGATGCTGCGTATCAATGAGTTGTCGCCTCCCATGGCGCGAATCGTGGAGGTGTCCTTCTTTTTCTCGATGATGAGCATCGACAGCGAGCCGATGACGTTGAACGTCGCCATCACCAAAATGAACACAAGGATAAGATACACGGCGAGTTTCTCGGATTTCATCATCTTGTAAAGCGTCGACTGCTGTTCATATTGGTTGAAAACATTGTAATCGGGACCGAGGATCGCCTTAATTTGTTTTTTTACATTTTTAATGTCTCGTGTAGAGACGCGATTAATCGCGTCTCTACGGTAATCCTGTTTGACGAATATCTCAACATCCGATGCAACACCTTCGTAACCAATGAGTTCCGACAGCCATTCGTATGGTGCCAAGACTATTTTCTCGTCGATGTCCTGGTTTGTGGAAAACACCTTTTTGACAAGGAGCTGACCGTTGCTGAAGCTGTTTTCAAGGCTGAACGACGATGCGTTGCCGCGACGTGGCACGTAGACCTGTAACAGTGACAGCGGGTCGTTGGGGTTGATGCCCAGAAAATACGCCATGCCCACCCCCGGAATGGCTATGTTGCTGTGGGAATCCATGCCGTAAACGCGTCCTTCCGACACTATGGTGTTGCCTATTCTCTCCACCTGGAAAAACTCCGGCGGCACGCCTTTTATCTGCCCAATCTGCTGTTTGTCCTTGTTCCTGAAAAGCGCATCCTCGGTGATGGTCGGCAAAACCAGCTCCACGTCTTTTATCTCTTTGATTTTTTCGAAAGGGAAATCATTAACATTCAATGTCTTGCCGTTAATTGACGTGATTTGCAAATCAGCCGACATCTTGTGAATGTTGTCGCTAATCACAACGTTGAAGCCGTTGAATACGGAGAGCACGAAAATCATGGCGAAAGCCGCAACTCCCACGCTGACAATCGAAATCCATGTGACGATGTTGATGAGGTTGTGGCTCTTCTTGGCGAGAAGATAACGTTGCGCTATAAATAACGGCAGCTTCAAGACTTGAGCAGATTGTCAATGTTTTCTATATAATCCAAGGAATCATCCTCGAAGAACTGCAGTTCGGGAATCACCCTGATCTGGAACCTGATGCGCTCGCCGAGCATGCGGCGGATGTTTCTGCCCATCTCGTTCACTTCTTTCACCACGTTGGTCTTCGCCTCGCGGTCGGGACCGAAAACGCTGAGATACACGCGGGCGTACGACATGTCGCTGGTCACGTTGACTTTCGTCACGGTAATCATGATGCCGCCCTGCGTCTTTATCTCGCGCTGAAATATCTCGCTGAGTTCCTTCTGAATCAGCTTCGAAATTTTTTGTTGTCTTTTTGTTTCCATAGCGATTGCAAAATTACATATTTTTTTAATTCGAATATGCCTGATTTTCAAATTTAATTTCGTAATTTTGCAAATAAAAAATATGAGAATTGTTGCACAAAGAGTCGGTCGCGCCTCAGTCACCATAGGCGGCGTGTTGAAATCGAAGATTGGGAATGGCATGATGGTGTTTCTTGGCATCGAAGACGCTGACAGTCAAGAAGATGTGGAATATCTTTGCCAGAAATTGACTAAGCTGCGCATCTTCGCCGATGAAAACAACGCCATGAACCTCGACATCAACCAGGTCGGGGGCGATTTCTTAGTGGTGAGCCAGTTTACGCTTCACGCGATGACGAAAAAAGGCAACCGTCCGAGCTTCATAAAGGCGGCGAGACCCGAGAAGGCGATACCGCTTTATGAGTTGTTTCTAAAGAGGTTAACGGAGATTTCGGGTCGCAAGGTGGAATGCGGGGAGTTCGGTGCCGACATGCAGGTCGAGCTCATCAACGACGGACCGGTGACAATAATAATTGATACAAAAACTAAAGAATAATGTTGCTTTTTTACAGAAAATACGGTGACCCGAAAAACAAGCCGATTGTGGTTTTGCACGGTGTGCTGGGTCTTTCCGACAACTGGGATTATTTTGGGAAACGCTTTGCGGAGCTGGGTTTTTATGTTATTGTGCCCGACATGCGCAACCACGGGCAGTCGCCGCGCATGGAGGCGTTCAACTACAAGGTGATGGCGCGTGACGTGAAGAAAGTGCTTGATTATGAGCATATTACAAAATGTTATGTCATCGGGCACAGCATGGGCGGCAAAATCGCCATGATGCTCGCGTTCGAGAATCCGCAACTCGTTGAGCGTCTGGAGGTTCTGGACATCAGTCCGAAGAAGTTCGACCATCCTCTGGAGCATGTTGGTTTCATCGATGCCATGGGAAAAGTCGATTTGAGGCACGTGAAACGCCGCAGCGACGTGGAGGATCAGTTGGCGAAATACAATTTCGAGAAGCGCGTCCTGCTTTTTCTGATGAAAAACCTGTCGTACAGCCACGAACACGGATTCAGGTGGAAGCCATATCTCAAATCTATTTACAAAAACATAGAAGAGATTGGCAAAGGTCTTGAAAATAAAGGGGTTTATGAAGGACCGACGTTGTTTATCAGAGGCGGGCAGTCGGATTACATCTTGGAAAAGGATGTTGAACAAATCAAATTGCAATTCACAGATTATCAGCTTGTTACACTTCCGGAATCAGGACACTGGATTCATGTCGACGACCCGGCGGGATTTATGCGGGAGACGGAGAGGTTCCTTATTTAAATGTGCGCCTTCGGCGAATGTGCAAAGCCAACACATTGCCTAAAAGGCATCACATTCAGGCGATAGCCTGCAGATTCTGCGAAGCAGCACATTTTAAAAAAATATTTTCATGATGAAAGAATTTTTGTATTTTTGTAGTCTTGTTTAAAGATAAAAATTGTTAGAAATGATTCCGTCAAAACAGAGGGTTTTAGAAGTTTTAAAAGACGTGGTTTATTTCCCGAAGGGGAGTAACATCGTTGACGCTGAGATGGTTAAGGACGTCGAGGTGGGAGAGAATCTGGTTCGTTTCAAGCTCGTGCTTGACGATGTGGATGATGAGAAAAACAAATTCGTCATCGAGAATGCGAAGAAGATTTTGAACGATAATTTCGGAGATGTTGAGGTTGACATCATCCCGACTGCGCCGGTGACAATGCTTTCGAAGGTGAAACATATCATCGCGGTGGCATCGGGTAAAGGCGGCGTGGGCAAGTCGACGGTGTCGGTGAACCTCGCGGTGGCGCTGGCGACACAGGGCTTCAAGGTCGGTTTGCTTGACGCTGACATCTACGGTCCGTCGGTGCCGATTATGTTTGGAACAGAAGGCTTGCAGCCGGAGTGTTACGACAAGGACGGCAAGACATATATGGTGCCGCTTCAGAAATACGGCATCAAGCTGATGAGCATCGGCATGATGGTTGACGCGAGCACGCCGTTGATTTGGCGCGGACCTATGGCAACAAGCGCTTTGACACAGCTCATGACCGAGACCGACTGGGGCGAGATCGACTTTTTGGTGGTGGATATGCCTCCAGGAACAGGCGACATACAGCTCTGTCTGGCTCAGAACTTCAAAGTTTCAGGTTCTGTCATCGTGACGACACCGCAGAAGGTGGCTTTCGCCGATGTGCGCCGCGCAGCTAACATGTTCAAACACAAGGGCGTGAGCGTCCCGATTTTGGGCTTGGTGGAGAATATGGCTTATTTCACGCCAAGTGACATGCCTGACAGAAAATATTTCATCTTTGGAGAAGGTCACGGAAAGCAGTTTGCCGAAGAGCTTGGCATCCCGTTCCTCGGTGAGATTCCGATTGACGAGAACGTGGCGAGCGCTGGAGATGCCGGAACACCTTATACTTTCGGCAATTTCGGTCCTGTGACGGTCGCTTTTGAGAAACTGGCGAGAAAAATCATTGAAAGGTTCTGATCATGGAAAAAGAAGCTATCATTAGGAAAGTGAAGAACGTGCTGACGCAGATTGAGCCTTATCTGAAGGCTGACGGCGGCGGCGTGGAGTTTGTGAATCTCGACGACGACATGGTTGTTTGGGTGAAGCTTACCGGACATTGCGCCAACTGCCCCCACAGCTCGCAGACGTTGAAAAACGGCATCGAGAAGACGATGAAAAGCGTGATTCCTGAAATCAAATCAGTAGAAAAACTGTAGGACAAGGCATGCCTTGTCCGTACTGGACGAAAAATAATTTTAAACATAGTATAACATCAAAAAATTAAAAACATGAAGAAAACTTTACTATTTTTAGCAGTAGTGCTAATGGGTTTAGGTGTCATGGCACAGACCAACACCTACACAAAAGTGACATCAACAGCTGATTTGAACGCTGGTGACAAAGTCCTTCTCGTTGGTATTCATGAGGATGGATCAGCTTATGCAATGTCATATCAGAAGGCTAACAACCGTCATGCTGTTGATATTGTGATGAACGGTGATGACATCACAACAGCAGTGGCTTCATCTGCTTCAAGCCAGACAGAGCCATTTGAAATCACAATCGGCATGAACAACGGTGCTTTAACATTCTTCGATGAGCTGAACAACGGTTATCTCTACGCAGCAGGTGGCGGCAACTACCTCAAGACACAGACAGCTCTTGACAACAAAGGCGAATGGATTTTGACAATGGACGGTGAAGGCTTTGTTCCTACATCAAACGGCGGTGTTGAGCAGAACATCATGCGTTTCAACATCAACAATTCAAATCCTACTTACACTCCTTTGTTCGGATGCTACAAACCATCATCAAATGTGACAGGTCTTGTTTACATCTTCAAGGCAGGCGGCACTCCAACAATTGATCCGGAACCGAGCAATTATCCTATTGATTTCATGGGTAATGCCGACAGAAACAGTGTCACACTCACATGGGGTGAAATGGCAGGCGAGCAGCTTCCAAGAGGCTATGTCATCATCGGCTCAACAGGCTCAATCACACTTCCAGTTGACGGCACACCTATTGCAAACGACCTCAACGCAGCTAACGGCAATGTGGCTTACAACGTGATGTACGGCACAACTCAGTACACATTCAACCAGCTCCCAGCCAACACATCATGGACATTTGCAATATTCCCATACACCAACAGCCTGACAAACATCGACTACAAGACTGACGGTGACTATCCTTCAACAGGAGTTGAGATTGGTGACACATATTGCGTGCTTTACGCTAATTTCGCCGATGGTCTTGCACCATTCACAGCATTCAACGTGGAAGGTGACCAGGAGTGGACAACAGCTGTTTACGACGGCATCCCATTCGCAAAGATGAGCGGTTATTCAGGCGGCTCACACGCCAACGAGGACTGGCTGATTTCACCAAACCTCTTCGCAAGCGGAAGATTCGAGACATTGTCAGTGAGCTTCAACAACGCATATAAGTTTGACGGCGATCCTCTCAGAGTGATGCTTTCAAACGACTATGACGGCATCAGCGAGCCAGGTGAGTTCACATGGGTTGATGCTACAGATCAATTCAGCTGGTCGGCAGGTGATTATGCATGGCAGGAGTCAGGTGTCATGGTGATGGAAGAGATTGAAGGCGATGTCGTTTATTTGGCATTCGTTTACACAAGCACCGATTCAGCAGCTTCCACATGGGAAGTGACAAATGTTGAGGTTTACGGAACAGGCTACGATGCTGTTGCAGAGAAAGAGGCTGTTACATTCAACGTTTATCCTAACCCGGCATCAAGCGTCCTCAACGTGAAAGCCGAGAGCGCAGCAGAGGCACAGATCATGGACATGGCAGGTCGCGTGATGATGACCGTGAACGTCAACGAAGGCGAGAACGCCATCAACGTGGCAGAGCTCGAGAGCGGTGTTTATTTCGTGAGAATGAACGGCGCTGTCGTGAAATTCGTGAAGAAATAATTTCTGTAGAGACGGATGAAAATCCGTCTCATAAATAAAATCCGTAGAGACGCACGACCGTGCGTCTCTACGTTTTAAAACCAATGATTATCAGTTATCTGAAATATCGTTTTCATGCGCAGGGCAAATATCATCTGCATTCGCCAATGGTGTTTGATTTGTATGAAAATATTTTGGAACCATCATGCAGGGACGCATTGCATGCGTTCATGAATGACGATATTTTTTATGATGATTTGGATAAAAGATTGAAATCATTTGTCAAAGATAATCCATTGATTTTCAAAGAAAACGATGTTGTGATGATTGTGAAGGACATTCATCGCGACAAGCGGAACGAGAGAGACTGGGAGAAGCTGAGGAGCGAGGAGAAGGTGCGGCTGAGCATCGATTGCTGGCGTTTTGGGCTGGTTTTTATCATGGACAGACTGAAAAAAGAACATTATATATTAAAGGTATGAAAGTTTACACAAAAACAGGCGACAAGGGCACGACGTCGCTGGTGAACGGCACGCGCGTGGGCAAGGACGACCTGCGTCTGGAGGCATACGGCACTTTGGACGAGCTGAGCGCATTCATCGCGGTGCTGATGGACTCGACAGAGAGATATAACGACGTTTTCAAGAAGATTCAGGAGCGTCTTCTGGTGGCGGAATGTCTGCTTGCCACCGATGAGAACAGCGAGCTGAAGAAGCAGCTTCCGCAGATGGAGGAGTCGGACGTTGAAGGCATCGAGAGATTCATCGACGAGATGAACGAAACGTTGAAGCCGTTGAACAGCCTGATAATCCCTGGTGGCAACCTTTTGGCATCGAAGTGTCATGTGTGCCGTACGGTTTGCAGGAGGGCGGAGAGAGCCGTTGTGAGGATGAGCAGGCAGCACGAGGTTAACTCGGTGATAATGAGGTATTTGAACAGGCTTTCCGACATGTTTTTTGTGATGTCGAGAGTGTTTTCCGAGGGTGATAATAAATGGAATCCTTAATGGTTAAAGGCTGTTTATTAAGGGCTAAAAATTTTATAAAATTTTTCTTGACAAAATAAAAAATTGTAGTATTTTTGCACCCCAAAATAAAAAAGGTAGAATATGTATTGGACATTAGAATTAGCGTCGAAGATGGAGGATGCTCCATGGCCGGCAACGAGAGACGAGCTTCTTGAGTGGGCAATGAGAACAGGTGCACCGCAGGAGGTTATAGAGAATCTTCAGGAGATTGAGGACGAGGGTGATGTTTACGAGCGTATCGAGGACCTCTGGCCCGATTATCCCACAAAGGATGACTTTTTCTTCCACGAAGATGAATACTAATCAGTCAATATACTGATTATCAAAAGATTAAAAAGACTCTTAGTTAACTAAGAGTCTTTTTTTATTCATCTTATCTTATCTTATCACTATCTTCTGAGTCATTACGCTGTTGCTGCTGATGAGACGCAGGATATACGTCCCTGCTGCCATTCCATTTGTAGAGACGCTTCCTGAAACGTCTCCCTCACGTGAAACAATCACACGCCCCATTACATCAATCACCTGTAAGGTCGCGCCTTCAACGTCAGCCGTTATGATGATGTTTCCGTTGCTGATGAATGCAAAGGTCTTGTTGCCGTTGTTCGCGTCCCCGCAAACGAACACGAGCTTGAATCTGTCGGCATCGTCCATCGTCTTGGCCTTGAAGCTGTAGCTCGGGGTCTGGAGCAGGTCGACATCAGTGCCTGTCTGGTTGTCGATGAGGTGCAGATATTTGAAGTTTAGAGTTGAGAGTTTAGAGTTGAGAGTCTCCGAAACGGTCAAGGTGTAGGTGCCGTTCTTGGCGGCGACGAAATAGATGGCGAGCTCGTTGTCATCAATGGGAACGACAGCCATTTCTTTGTTGTCGCGTATGGCGAAAATTCTCGTGCTGTTTTTTTGCAGGCTGAACTTCTCTAAAGGCTCGCCCTCGGGTTTCACGATGAGGCGGTCGATGAGGCGGTTGTTCTTGCTGATTTCCAGGTTGATGCGACCCGTTTTTGTCATCGCGGCTTTCGCATCGCTGTTGAAAGTGATGGAGGCATTTTCAGCTGTTGCCTTCACGAAGAAGCCCTCGCCGGTTTTCAGCGGGTTGCTGTCGCTGATGTCGCCCACTATCAGGTCGGTGTTAGTGCCGTTCATGCGATAACACTCGCTGGCGATATTGGTTCCTGTATAGGCGGTGACATTGTGCGCAAAGGGATTGCCAACGAGGTTGAAGCCTTTCGCGCCGCCCGCACCGGATGTATAACTCAGAGGCACGTTCACCGTGGCGTTGCCTGCGCGAAGACTGCCCTGGAAAACGAGCGTCACGTCTTGGGTGTTGGCGTAGAGATAGCCTTTCATCGGCTCGATGTCGAAGCCGGGGTCTGAATTGTTGGCGCCAGCCTTGTAGTTTCTCCAGTACTGTGTCGGCTCATGGTAATAATAGAGGTCGTATTCGTTGGCAAGGAAATCATTGTCCGCCGATGGCGCAAAACTTTCAGCTACGGGCGAGC
This sequence comes from Bacteroidales bacterium, assembly GCA_017427985.1. GTDB lineage: Bacteria > Bacteroidota > Bacteroidia > Bacteroidales > F082 > Limimorpha. The sequence continues at coordinate 17,631 of JAFRRS010000022.1, forward strand.
CTATCATGTGCCAACGGTCGGTTTCTGTGTCTTCTGGAGTTTGTGGGGCAGTGTATTGTGCAATGTCTTTCTGCACCGTGGCTGTCACACCTTCGTTGTTGTGATACAGCTGACCGCCATCTTCGATGGTGAGGGTGCTGCCATAAAGCGTGATGTTGCCAGCATTGGCGGTGTAGTCGCTCGGGACGGTGGCGTTGGCGGCTATATCCACATCACAGCCAGCTGCCGGCACCGCATTGGCACTCCAGTTGGAAGCCTCATCCCAATCGCCTTCTGTTGTGAAGACATTGTAGTCAGTGAAAGTAAATGTATCATTAGATGTTTCACCAACTACTCTTATCACATCACCTGGAGTGAAATCTCTTGCTGTAAATGTTGCGATGTTGTTTGTAACTGCTTTAGTTTCAATCTCTTCATCGTTTACAAAAAGTGTCAATGCACTGCCATCGTTTGTATAGCACTTTATTACTCTGTCATCTCGCTTTTTATAATCCTTTCCGCAAATGTGCACGAATTTGTCAGTCTGATTCCACCACGCCTTGTAAAGATAGAATGGGTCCTTCCTTGTCTTGTGGTCTCGCTCAACAAGCCCCTTGTTGTTCAATCTCTGGAGTTCAATATTGTCAAATACTGTCTCTCCATCCAAACAAACCTTATAGCCTTCCACTCTGTTATATACTGCAATGTCAAAGAGTTGCCATTGTGATGTGAACAACAATTGTGGGAAGTTTTTGATGGCTGCGATATGTCCTTCATGCAACCACATCTGATATTCAATATCGTGTCTTGGGTTGTTACCAGTTGTTGTCGTTGACTTAAAGTCATCAGAGTGGCAGCTTGGTGTACCGCCACAACCGTATTCAGAAAATGCCAATGGTTTGCTTAAGCGGGTAAGGGTCTTGTCCAATCGTGTATTCAGACGACCTGTAGGGTTGTTTGAAGTCGGATCGATATACCATCCTACATAGATATTGCAACCGAACCAATCAGCATCCGGGTCTTTATAATAACCACTTGGATCATCAATGCTGTGAGACATCACATAACCTACCAAACGTGATGAATCAAGGCTCTTGATGAGGGTTATGTATTCATTTATCTTCTCCTTTGCAAAATCCTTGTCATCTGTTGTCGTCTCATTACTCAGTCCCCAGAAAACAATACAAGGATGATTGAAATACTGGTTAACCATATCCTTATATTGTGTGGTTAAGTGATTATAATAATCCACAGGTAAATCTGATTGCATTCTGTTTACACAAGGCACCTCTGTCTGTACTATGATGCCCATCTTGTCACAGTGGTCGTAAACCTCTTTTGGGTGCGGGTAGTGGGCGAGACGGACGAAATTACATCCAAGATCTTTCAAGAGTTCAAAGTCATTGTCAATATCTTCCGCTGTAAGTGCATTTGCCTTTCCTTCCAAATCATGGTGCATACAGACACCTCTCAAAAGATAAGGCGAACCATTGAGATAGAAACGTGAGTTTGCAGGGGTTTCATTATCGACACGATATTCAAAGAATCTGAGACCGTATCCTCTCTTGAATGTATGATATACTACGCCGTCTTTTGCAATGGTGAGCGTCACATCATAGAGATATGGATCCAATGTGCCATTCCAGAGATGTGGATCGGTGATGGTTGTCTCGAATGTGATTTCTTCACCTGTACTTGTCTGGGTGTTGGAATAATCACAGTTTTCACCTTTTATAGAACATGTGAGTGACGCACCTGTCGGAACCTTTGTCTTTACTGTTATGGTTGCTTCTAGCGCTGTCACTGTTGATGTGATATGGAATCCGTCATAACCGTAAACAGTGTCTGGAACAACAGGTGATGAAATGAGTTTCACCTCACCGAGTGTGGCATTGAAGTTGAAGTCACCGGCACAAGGAGCAAGTTTTGTTCCCTCATTATTCTTTATTGCCACCTTGATATTGTTAGTTCCAACGTGCACATAATTAGTTATATCCACAAAGAACGCATTATAACCGCCCCAGTGTTTTTTAACCAATGTGTTATCCACATATACCTCAGCTGACTGGTCAGCATGCTGGAACCAAAGATATGTAGGTTGTGATTCCTTTAACTTGACATTGGTTGTAAAGTTGAATGTACCCTTTGCATAACTTGATGAATGACCGTCAATTGCATTTACAGAATAGGGGAGTTCAACCTCATTTCCTTTATATGTCCATGTTTTGAGGAGTTTGGTTGCTTCATCAGCGGCGGCCTTTACAAGATAGACTGGGAAATAATATGTTCCCTTGTTTTTGTAGTCGGTTGATGTTATTGTATTTGAAGGTTCAAAGTGCAAATCATATCCTGTTGATGAATCCTTTTCTGTGGAACTCCAAAAGTAATGTCCATTGTTCCAACTGCCATTATAGTAACCGCTGCCAGGCAGGAATATACAACCTTGGCTCAAATATCCGTTCAATTGTGATTCTGTAATACCCGTATTGGATGTTGTGTTATCCATATTGGAAAGCGCAACACCGGTTATTGTCTCTCCGTCAGGGAAGATGAGCAATCCAGAAACACCTGATGTAAGTTGTATCATTGCATAATGCTTGCCGGAAGAGCCGTTTACGGTTGAACCGTCACGGGTTGTTCCAAGGATGGAAGCCCATTCCGCATTTGTAGGAACTCTCCAACCATCAAGTGGGTCAAGCACTTTTTCGATGTCGCCATCAGATGTTGAGAACACTGACGATTCAAACAACTGCCCAAGTTCAATGAAATTGAAATAGGTGCTGCCGACAGTCTTTCCATATATTGAATTATATGAATCATAGTTCCAGCCGTCCTTTATTTCATATCCATTGCTGCCATAGTAAAGAGGACCTGGGGTTATTTCCATTCCTGCAAATTTATATGATTTGATGGCTATACAGTCTTCGCTTACTGTATTACTCTGTACATCATTCTTTTCCGCATAAGCCTGGACTGTCACATTTGATGTAATGAGCATCGGACTTTCATACTTTGTGAATTCGCCTGATGTGCCAAACCTGTAGAAGATGTCTGCACCAAATGTCTGACAGGTGATTGTGATAAATTCACCATCACAGGTGATGACCGGATCAGCAATACAGTCATCTTCATCCCATCCAGAAGGAATACCTGATGCACCAGTTGTCCAGGTTGCACCAACATCCTTTACAAATGTACCTTTTGCTGCTACGCCGGAAACCCAATTTGTTAATGCATTTGTAGCAGATAATCCATTTACTGCTGTACATTTTATATAATTAAGGGAAGAGCATCCTTCGAACATGTGCCCATAACACTCATTAACAAGAGTTGTGGCATTCAGTTCAGGAGCTGTTGTTATAGCACATTGTTCAAACATATACCAATAACATCCGCGTGATAAAGTTGTTGCGGGTAATTCTGGGGCAATTTCCAAACGTTCGCAATAACTAAACATGGCGCGATAAGCGTAAGTTCTCAACGAAGTGGCTGGAAGTATAAGGTTTTCTGCTGAAATTACAAGAGCTTTTTTGAATATGGAACAAAATATATATGATTCATCTGGTAATGTGGAATTACCTGCAAAACTATCTCCATACAAAAGACTCATTATATTACCTTCAATGTCGAAAGTTGCAGTTCCGCCTTCAAACCCGGCATAATTGCTTTTATCTGTTGCGTATGTTGTGTAACTCCCTTTGAAACGTACCTTATCGCCAGCTACAACTGATATTGTTGCTGGAGTTGAACTTGCTGTTATACTTGTCCAAGCACCACCGTTCTTGCTGTATTGGATGGTTTCTGTATGACCAGTTCCTATTGAGTTCCACGCAATTGTTCCATTAGTGAGCACATCGAATGTGAGATAATCTTTTGAGTAGTCATGGGTTGGAGTGAAAGACCATGTTGCCACATTGGAAGTAAGATAGCCTGCGTGAGTGGCGATGGCTTTCACCGTAATGTCAGAGGAAACGGTAAACGGTGCGCTGTATAAAGTGCCGGAAGAAGGAGTCGGGTCGGATTGAGAGCCGTCACCTGTATTGTAATAAACGGTGCCATCGCTGGAGATAGTGATTTGTGAAGTGCTGTTGTTGAAACTGATGATTGGGGTGGGGTATTTTGGCACGTTGTAAGTTGTCACGTCGGAATGCTCTGAAAGGTCGCTATTATAAGTGATAGCCTTGATGACAGTGGCACTGCCAAGGGAGAAAGCCGATTCGTATAGCGTGCCATTGCTGCTCGAAGGCGTAGTTCCGTCGATGGTATAGTAGATTTTTGCATCGGGAGTGGTTGTGCTCAGCGAGATGGTTCCGTCGTAGTTGTTAGTAATTGTGGGCTCTTCTACATCGACATAAACCGTTGCCACAAAAACCCAGTGGGCATAATTGTTGTTTTGCCCCCTGTCATTGTAAATACCGATTTTCATATCGTTGCTAAGGGAATTGGAATAACTACTCTCAGGGCTCAAGCTGGCGTTTTTGTCATAATAATAACTTATCTCCAACTTTGGCATAATGGAATAGGCGCTATAAGTATCTCCTTTGGCATTCAACACCATGAATTGGAATCTGTTTTCAGTCTCTCCCGTTTCAGAACCACTATGTTCATAAAGCCGCAATGAATTAGTTTGCGAGTTTCCGTTTGCTGTTCCGGTAAACTTCAGGTATTTGCCTGTAACAGCATTCACAATATAGTAATACTTGAGGTTTGGAATGGTGTTGTCTGAAGCGGCTTCCACAAAATACCATATCCTTTTGCTGTTGTTGACATTAGAAACGGTTGCGTATGGGTCAGAATCATTGTCGGTGGACATGTAATATGTGTCTCCATTTGAAGTGGCATTGTGAATAAGGTAATAGTTGGTTTCGCTATTGGTGGAATTGGTAAATGGATGAGCCCATGTCACAGAATTTTCTGCCACGAAATTCCATTTGGAGTTTGCATCAGGAGAACCGCCATAATTACTCGATTTGAAGTAATTTGAGTATGAGACATTACCGCCTCTCTTGTTTACCCAATAACTGCCATTTCCGCTTTTTGGGTATAAAACCCATTGCCCATCACTTCCTGTGATAGAAAACTTATAGGCATCTCCTCCGGAACCAAAACTTGCAATCTTAATTGTATTATTATCACCGAGTAATCCATCAAGCTTAAGATAATACCCGGTATTATGGTTGACAATATAGTAGTACTGGGTTTTGCTGTCAGTTCCGGCATCCATGAAATACCATAATGCTTTCAAGTTGGGCATATTGGTGGTGGATACGTTCGAGTCATCTGTGTGAGGAATAGCATAAAATCCAGTGGCTCCTTTCGATTCAATCCAATAAAGCGTCTCGGTGCCATTGGTGACATCATCTTCAGTTGTCAAAGTAAACGGGTGCTGCGCCATTGCCGGCATCATCCAGGCCATCATCAGGACCATCAAAGCGGCACATCGTAAAAATCCAAAAAAATTTTTCATTGTAAATAATAATATTTAAAGAAAATATCAAAGTTGCAAAATTACAAAATAAGTGTATTGTAAGTCAAAAATAATTCATATTTTTGCAGTCCTTAATCCTATAATCTAAAAAAATGAAAAAGTTTTTATCTGTTTTGTTGTTGTTTTGCGCACTGACTGGCTTTGCGCAAGATTATCTCATGAAATCGAAATGGGACCAGGGCTATCCTTACAACATGCTTTGCCCAAGAGATCCGCTAAACGGTTATGCGTATAGCGCTGCCGGTTGTCCGGCTGTTGCCATGGGGCAGATTATCAATTATTTGCGTACGACACAAGGCACTCGCTTTGACGATGGTGATGACTATTACCATAATTACGCGGGTAGAGTGTATTATATTGATGACGATTGGGAGATGTTGCAGTTCCCGTCATTTCCGAAGCTGAACGTGTTGTTGGATTCTGTCGATGCCGCTTTCCGGCGTGGCGATGAACTCAGCGACTCGTTGAAGGCTGCGGTGATTTTTGCCTGTGGCACGGCATGCACGCAGATCTATACTTCGGAAGGCTCTGGCACCTTCCATGTGGGTCAGGCGTTTGCGGCGTATCAGCGTTTCGGCTTCACCGACTGCAAGCTGTTTCGTGACCCGACCGATGAGATGTACGAGATTCTGATTTCCAACATTCAAGCAGGCTATCCCGCCCATCTCGCCGTTGAAAACCCGGAGGGAACGGTCGGACATAACGTCGTGGTCGATGGCTATCGCGAAAGCGACGGCAAATTCCATGTCAACTTTGGCTGGGGCGGTCCTAATGATGACTGGTATGACATTCCCGACGCTAATTTTTATTATGGAATGACAAAGGTGGAAGGCATTATCGTGGATATCATCCCTACGGATGACGCTGTTCACGAGGTCTTAAGCCAGCAGCTTGAGGTTTATCCGAATCCGGCTTCCGATGTCCTTTATATAAATAACCTTCCTTGCGAAACGGTTGATTACGCCATTTTCAATGTGTTGGGTCAAAATGTGGCTTCGGGCTTGTCCGATGGAACGATTTCCGTCAATGGTTTGGAAAAAGGACTTTATGTCTTGCAAATCAAAGGCGAGAGACTCTTTGAAACGACAAAGTTCATGGTGAAATAGGGGGATTGCTTTTTGTCCTAACCTAATGACACTTCTATTGACAAATGCCTTGTGTCTCAACAACGGTGTTATGGAATAATTTTTTTTGATAGAAAAAATAATTGTCTCCAAAACAAAAAAAAGTGTATCTTTGCGGAAAAGAATTACAAATGAGCAAGCACGTCATAGATAAAATCAATTATATCGTGGCACTGATAACAGAATTCGCTTCTGCGCACCGGATTTCCACACAGCAGGCATACCAGTATCTCCAGAGATACAAAGGCCTTGATTTTGTTGACGAATATTATGATGTGGAGCACACATATTCTTTTGAGAATACTGTTGAAGATCTGACCGCTTATTGCAAAAGAATGGGAGGAAACCTGGCATGATTCTCTATCACGGGACAAATTCAATTATAAAAAGTATCGACCTTTCACATAGTCGTGTGGGAAAGGATTTTGGAGCGGGTTTTTATCTGACACCCGACGAACAGATTGCGCAACGCCAGGCGGAACGGAAATTTGAACGATTTGGTGAAGGCAAAGCAATCGTCTACAAATTTTCTGTTGATGACGATTTGTTAAACACGGTTAAAACGCTTCATTTTGACAGTTATACTTCGGAGTGGGCTAAGTTTGTTTTCGCCAACCGCAAGAACCGGACTTTAAAACAAACCCACGATTACGACATTGTGATAGGTCCCATTGCCGATGATGTTGTCGGATATCAGATTCGACGTGTTGAGGAGGGCATCATTTCGGAGGAACAGTTTTTGGAGGAGATAAAATTTCACACGATTACTATACAATATATGTTCGCCACACAAAAGGCAGTCGATTTGTTGATGATGTTATGAACGGAAAAGAAACTTTCATGGTTGAGACATTGACTCGCGAATTGATTACGCGGCTGATGGAGGAACGTTCCATTTCCATGCGTGAGGCGATGGATATTGTGTATAGTTCAAAAACATTCACCGCCCTCAACAACCTTAAAACCGGTCTTTATTTCCAAAGTCCGGCGTATGTTTACGATGTTTTGAAAATTGAACTCTTGGGTGGTGCTCACGAGTAGAACCCTTACTGATACTTTGTGCTTTTGCGGTTGTTGAAAATGTTTTTCAAAATAATTATACCTTATTAAAAAATAATTTGTAATTTTGCGCCGCGAAAAATTGGAAATAAAACGATTGATTATCAACATTTGATTAAGAAACAGATAAAAATTTGAATAAAAAGACATAATTGAAGGCGTTTTCGCTTTTCTTAGCAAGTCCCGAAATCTAGCAAATTTCAAACAACGCATGAGAAAGGAGAAACGCTCGCGGATTTTACCGTGAGCTTTCTTTTTGCGTTGTGGGTATGCTAGAACCTCGGGCTTGAAAAAAAGTTCGCGGTTTTTTTTATGCCGTTTTGAGAAGAGGTTCCTCACCCCTGCGGGGTTCGGAATGACAAGGCAAGGTGGGGGAGTGAGCCCTCTGATGACCCAGAGCGATAAGGGAACTCGAGGAACAATTTAGAAAAAATAGAAATAAACAAAAATAACAAACTAAACACAAAAAAATGAAAAAAAGATTTACAATCTTAATCGCAGCGCTCATGCTGCTGACAATGATTTCACAGCCGACAAGGTTGTGGGGACAAACAAGAACTACTATGACTTTCGATTTTGAGGATAGTGGGGCTCATACAACCACTACTAATGCTTACACTTCGCACACTTACAGTGAAAATGGATTTGATATTAGTTGTACCTATTTTGATTGTATATCAAATTCTGATATAGGAGGCAGTTATTTGGCAAGAGGTCGTGTAGCAAAAAAAACTACTAATTCTCCAATTTTAGAGATTGGACCTATTAATATCACTGGATGGACCATTACTAGTATTACATATTATACAAAAGGAAATACAAACATTAATCAAGTGTTTGAAACAAAAACAAATACAGATAATGATTATGTTACACAAATTTCTTCATATTCATCGCCGAGTTCATCAACACAAAAAACCGCAACGGTTTCTATTTCTGGCAAAACATCTTTATTGTTAAAATGGACAGGATCTGTTAGTTCGTCAAATAATAGTAATAATAGAGACTTTGATATAGATGACATTGTCATTACATATACGACCAGCGGTGGCTCAACCGTCAACACTCCACAAATCATCCCTAACGGTGGCAGCTTCTATCCAACACAATCTGTTGAGCTTTCTTGTACAACTGATGGCGCTTCGATTTACTATACCACAGATGGAACTGCTCCTTCAACTTCAAGCACTCCTTATTCTTCAGCTTTCACAATCAATTCAAGCTGCACGGTTAAGGCTATTGCAACAAAAAGTGGCATGACAAACAGCAGTGTGGCAGAGGCGACATTCACCAAAATCACTCCATATGCCAACATCGCGGCTCTTACAGAACAAACCGTGGCAGGTACATATTATGTGACCTTGGATGATGCTGTTGTCACATTCACCAATGGAAGTTATGCATATATTAAAGATAATAGTGGCGCTATTTTGTATTATAAAAGTGGACACGGGCTTTCTGCAGGTCAAATTCTTGATGGAACTGCAACCGTAAGCTATAAATTACAAAACAACCTACCTGAAATTACTAGCCTTTCTGGAATAACTCCGGCATCTGGCTCAGCTCCAGACCCGACTGTTGTTGTCGCTTCTGCATGGAATTACACATTTAATGATGTCCTTAGCCAATATATTAAAATCACAGATGCCACAATTACTTACTCCAACCCCTATTATTATGTTTCTGTTGGCAGCAGTGATAAAGCTGTAGAAAGTTTTCAACTATACGGACGAGATGCTGCTTCTAGCTTTAGCATCAGTAATCTTAGTGACAGTGATAAATATACAATTGTTGGTTTTCCTACATTGTATAATTCAACTAAAGAATTCCAAATATTTGCAGTACCTCAGAAAGAAGATATTACTATTGAATCATCAGCATTGCAACTCTCATACGCAGCTAACGCTTCAGGTAGCATGGCGGTTGGCTATTCCAACTTCACTCCAACCAGCGTTACAGCGGCATTGTATTCAGATTCCGGTTGCAGCACTTCATTTTCTGACGATTGGATATCAATCACCTCACCTTTAACAACTCCGTTCACCAGTTTGGCATACAACGTCAGCGCAAACGAAACTGGCGCCAACAGAACAGTCTATATGAAAGTTAGTGCCACAAATGCAAACGGTACGAGAATTGAAAAAATATTTACAATCACTCAGGTACTCCACACAACCTACTCCGTAACTTACAAAGCCAACGGTGGCACAGGTTCTGACCATGAAGTGACAGGTTATGATTATGGAGCAACCGTCACAGTTAAACCAAATACTGGTACTGGCAATCCTAACTTCTCAAAGGCAGGTTACACTTTCCAAAACTGGAATACTAATACTGGCGGTACAGGCACATCGTATGATCCAGATGACGACGAACACAACACCTTTACTATTACAGCCAACACCAATCTTTTCGCTCAATGGCAAGCTGATAGTCACGGCCTTAATGTAGATAATGATATAGAAAACGGAAACATTTCGTTCAAAGTCAATAATACCACTGCCACTACTGCAAAAACAGACGAAACAGTTACTATCGTTGTTACACCTGCATCAGGCTACAAACTCACACCATCATCACTTACAGTAACCAACGATGAAACTCATGAATCTGTCACCGTGTCTAACACAAACACTTTCACAATGCCAGCCAGCAGTGTCACAGTCAGCGCCGAATTTGAAGTTTATTATGCTCTTACAATCGACTTCGAAAGTGCTTTAAACACTTATTCCAATTGGGAGTTTGATGGTAATATAAGTAGATATGAATATAATTCTTCACATGGTGGATCATATTGCGGTATTAATTATAATGGTTCGTCAGCAACAACTTCAGGTACAATAACGACTAAGAGCAAAATTGCTAAACCAGGTATATTGTCATTTTATGTAAAAAAGACTAGTTCTAATTCCAATACAGCAAAATGGAAAGTTTATACAAAAGCAGACGATGGCGATTGGACACAAAGAGGCGATGATATAGATGCAACAGCTGCTACTTGGACTGAAGCTTCAATAGACCTTTCCTCATATACAAATGTTAAGGTAAAGATCGCATATGATGGTAACAACGCCCAATACAGAGCAATTGATGATATCTGCTTGGAATACACTCCAACAGAATATGCAGTTTCGGTTTCGAATGTTGCTGACGGAACAATTACCGCATCTGATGGTACCACAACCATTACGGAAGGTAACAGTGCCAATATCGAATCCGCCAAAACCATCACTCTCACCGCTGAAGGCGATGCAACACACATGTTCAGTGCATGGAATGTTACAGGTGCTACAGTAGCCGATGCATCATCAGCAACAACCACTTTTGAAATGCCTGCTAACGCTGTCACAGTTTCAGCCAACTTTGTTGAGTGCTGGACATTTACCTACAACATCAATGGCAATGTAGTAACCGAAAAATATGCAAAAAATGGCGCGTCAATCACTCTTCCAACCACTTCAGAACATGTTCCAGAAGGATATGCGATTAAAGGCTGGACAGCAACCGAAGGCAATGTTGCATCTACTATTACCAGTGCAACTGCTTCTCAAGACAGAACACTGTACGCTGTTTTTGAAAAAATAGTTTATGGTGATTTTGAAAAAGTAGAATCCAGCCAATCAGATTGGTCTGGTTTTTATCTTATTGTTTATGAAGAAACTAGCGTGGCTTATAATGGCAGCCTTACTAGCACGAATCTTGACAACACTCCTAATACAATTGGTGTGACAATATCTTCAAGCACAATTGAACATAATACTACAACAGATGCATTAATGTTCAAAATTGAAAAGAATAATAGCTATTACACAATTCGTTCAGCATCTGGATATTATATTGGTCGTACAGGAGACTCAAATGGTTTGGATATTTCCTCTGAAACCAAATACAATCACACTATCACATATTCTAATGAAATTACAACAATAACATCAAGTGGTGGCCCGACATTGCAGTTTTTAAAGTCAGGAGCCAACTCTAAATTCCGCTATTATGCATCAACGCAAAAAAATGTCGCATTATACAAAGCATCTGTATCATACGAAGGCGCTTACACCCACATTTATCCTTCAAACGCCACTGCAACAGACGATATCGATGTCAGTACATCAGGTCCAATAGTTATCGAAAGCGGTGCCACATTGGATATGGGCTCTTATGATCTTTCATGCAATGATGCAACAAAACTCATCATCGAAGACGGCGGTCAGCTCATCACTACAAGCACTGGAGTTAAAGCCACCGTTAAGAAAGAAATCGAGGCTTCTACTGCCAAAGACGGCGAAGGGTGGTATACCATCGCCTCGGCAGTTGAAACTCCAAGCATCGAAGACGACACCAACCTTTTGACAGATGACGGCGAAGACCCAACATACGACCTCTATCGTTTCAACGAAGAGAAAAACGATGACAAACCATGGGAGAATTACAGAAATTCTGATTACAGTTCATCATTCACAACTCTTGAACAGGGTCGCGGCTACCTCTACCGTAACGGTGATGACCATACGCTTAGCTTCATCGGCGCATTGAACGTCGGCACAGTGAACTACGCTGTGTCAAAGACAGGAACCGGCGACCTGGCGGGTTTGAACCTTGTAGGAAACCCATATTCACATAACATCAATCTGAAATACACCACATTATACAACGGCAGCAGCGCTCTTGACGCGGAATCACAGCTCACAGCATGCTACACGCTCAGCAACGAGGGCAAATGGGATACAAAACTCGGTGTTGCTGACGATATAAAACCGTCACAGGGATTCCTTATCCAAGTTCCTGCAGATGCGACCAAGATAAGATTCAGCCAATCGGCACAAAGAGACAGATACAATAATGAATACATCCAGTTTGCAGTGGAGAACTCGAATTATTCGGATGTGACATACGCCTTGTTTGACAAAGGTCTGGGTTTGAGCAAAATCAACCACCGCAACTCCGCAATACCGATGATTTACATCCCGCAAGGCAAAGAGGACTATGCTGTGGCAGTCATGGGCGACGACACCGAGGCGTTCAGCCTCAACTTCAGGGCGATGACGACAGGCAAATACACTCTGAACTACAAGGCGAAGGGCGAGTTCAGCTATCTGCACGTCATCGACAAGTTCACGGGCGAGGACGTCGACATGCTTCTCGATGGCGAGTACAGCTTCATTGCAAGCCCTAACGACAGCGACGCGCGCTTCATCGTGAAGCTTGCCTACCTGCCTGACTACGGCGAGGGCAGCGACGACATCTTCGCATTCCAGAGCGGCAGCGAGATCTTCGTGAGCGGCGAAGGCGAACTCCAGGTGTTCGATGTGTTGGGACGTTTCGTGATGAGCGAGCGCATCAACGGCGTGAAGGCGGTGAGCGTGCCTGCACAAGGCGTTTACGTGTTCAGGTTGGTGGGCGAGAACGTGAAGACACAGAAAATTGTAATAAGATGATGTGCAGCCTTCGGCTGAATGTGCCGCCTGACGGCGGAATGTGAAGCCTTCGGCTTAATGTGCCGCGATGCGGAATGTGCAGCCTGACGGCTGAATGAGGCGAAGCCTCCACATTCCCGAACGTAGTGAGGGCACATTTCACGAAGTGACACATTTCACAAAGTGACACATTTCACAAAGTGACACATTTCACGAAGTGACACATTTCACGAAGTGACACACATTCTGCGAAGCAGCAAATTTTGCGAAGCAACAAATTTTGACAAATTAAAAAAACAGATACAATGAGAAAAGCATTATTAACATTAGTGATTGTGATGACATTCGGTCTTTGTGCGAGTGCTCAGAGCGACGGTTTCTTCAAGAACAGCAAAAATGACGGTTACAGCGACCGCGGTGGTGTTCCAAGCGACCCGTTGATGCCTGCATTGCCTGGTGGCAGCGTGGGAGAATACAACAGCGACCAGGGCGCTCCGTTAGGAAGCGGTATCCTCGTCCTTACGGCACTTGGAGCGGGATACGCGGTGGCGCGCAGAAGACGCAGCTGAAAATAGTCAGTCGCTAAAAGCAAAGAAATAGCCGCACAAGACGTTTTTCTTACTTCAAAATGGCTTTGTTTTGTGCGGTTTTAGCCCGCAGCGATGCGTCGGGTCTTCTGGTATTAATATATCCGTTTGAGCCACTGGTCCATGAAACGGTCGTAAACGATATAGCCATCGGGCAGACGATAGAGAAGCTCCTTGTCGCTCAAGACGTCCAGGGCGGTTTTCACGCTGCTGGCTCCGGAAAGCTTGTATTTGTTGATGAAATCCTTGCTCAAAGGCTGCTGCGCTATGCCTTCTGTAGCGACAGAGCGCAACAGCGAAAACTGGTTGTCGGTCAGGAAAAGCACAAGGTTCTCATATTGCGGCGCCTTGCTTTCGACAACGGCGAGAATCGTCCCGTTGAGTTGGGAAAGAGCGGACACCTTTTTATATTGTTCATACAATCTGTTCAAAACCGACTGGATATACCATGTGTAGCCGTCAAATTTCTCATAAAGCTCATGAAATACCTCACGGCTAAGTTCTCCTTTGTTTTTTTCAAAAAAGCCCTTTGCAAACTGGTAATACGTCTCTTCTTCAAGAGGTTTGAGATTCATCAAATCGGTGCTTTGGTAGAAAGGGCGTTTCGGCGAGGTGAACATTTCTGCCATGAGATGCTGTTTGCTGCCTGAGAAAATGAAATGCACATTTTGGGAAAACTGGATGTAGGAGCGAAGCAGTGCCTCGGTGCCTGTCTCGGGATATTCGTTGATTTGCTGAAACTCGTCGATGGCAATGAATACCTCGCGCTGCAGCTTGTTGAGATAACTGAAAATGTTGCGGATGGTGACATCGGATTGCGATGGCTCGACGCTTACCGACACGCTGGGCATTCCTGTGAGGTCGTCAATTCCGACGATGGGGCGTAACGAGGCGAGAACATTGAGGGCTTTGCGACCAAACATGCGCGTTCTGGATAACGTTTCGTTAAGAACGGCTGTGCCGAGCATGCGCACAAACTCGCTCTGGTTTTTTGTCGGGAAAATATCGATATAGATGCAAATCGCGTCCTTGTTCTCGGCTTTTATTTGATGAAAAGTGTTCCAAATAAGCCCTGTTTTGCCCAATCTGCGAGGCGAAATCAGTGTAATATTGCGCCCATTATAGAGTGTTGAAGACAGATTTTTTGTTTCTTCGATACGGTCGCAAAAATAGTCTTGTCCTTCATAACCTTGACAAATAAAAGGGTTTACAATCTTTTTTTTCATAACTGCAGTATAAAATTTAAATAAATTCCATTACATTGATTCCGTTACGGATTTTACGTAATGCAAAAATAGATAAAATTTTAAAACTGACAACAAAAATTTTAAAATTATTTATACCTCTTAAAGCTCACCGCAACCATTGTCACGGAGATGATGAACGCAAGGGTGTCGGAGATCGGGCTGGCGGCGAGGATGCCGTGGATGCCCATGAACTTCGGCAGGATGATGAGAAGCGGTATCAGGAAAAGCCCCTGCCTCGACAGCGACACCAAAAGCCCCTGCTTCGCGTTGTCGGTGGCGGAGAAATAGGTGACGGTGACAGGCTGTATGTTCTGGAAGAACACAAACATCATGTAAATCTTGAGATATTTCTCGGCGAACTCGAAATACAAGTCTGAGCCCGTTCCGAATATCGCGACGATTTCGCGAGGGAACAGCTGCAGCAGGGCGAAGAAGACGACGCCGATGCCGAACGCCGCCGCGAATGCCCGTTTGTACGTCCCTTTGACGCGCTGGTAGTTTTTCGCGCCGAGGTTGTAGCCCCAGATGGGCTGGCAGCCCTGCGCGATGCCCACCGCAAACGAAATCATGATCATGTTGGTTTTCTGCGCCACTCCCGACACCGCGAGCGGGATGACGGAGCCGTAATGCGAGGCGGCGCCATAGGTCTCGAGCATGTTGTTGAGCACGATGTTGGTGGTCATGAGAAGTATCTGGTTCATGAAAGTGGGTATTCCCGCCTTCATGCTGTTTTTCATGTGTCTCATGCTCAGGCTGATGTCGCACAGCCTCATCTTAAACGCCTTGAATCTTGGGAAATACATCATGGCGAGCACGAACGTGACAAATTGCGATATCACCGTCGCCGCCGCCGCGCCTTCGATGCCCCATCCTAACGGATACATGAAGAGCCAGTCGAGCCCTACGTTGAGCACCGCACCCACGACGTTGAAAATCATCGAGTAGCGGGGACTCCCGTCGGCGCGTATCGTGGTGGCTGCCGCCGAGGCGAAGATGTAAAAAGGCAGTCCGATGGCTGAAATGGAGAGGTACTTCATCGCGTAGGGGTACACCTTGCCCGACGGACTCGCTCCGCAGAGGTCGATGATCTGACCCCTGAAGAGGAATACCAGCAGACCCGTCAAGAACCCGATGATGGCTGTCATGGTGAGTCCGGTGTAGACGTATTTCTTGGCTTCGTCGGTTTTTCCGGCGCCCTGGCTGATGTTGAACCCTGCCGCGGTGCCTATCCCGAGCAGCATGCAGATGGCTGTCGACAACGTGGTGGTGGGGAAGACGACGTTGGAGGCGGCGTTGCCCACGACTCCCACGATGCGTCCGATGAAAATCTGGTCGGTGAGGTTGTACAAAGCCCCGACGAGCATGCTGATTATCGACGGAATCGCGTATTTGGCGATGAGCGGCATCAGCGGCGCCGAGCCGAGCTCCACTTCCGGATTTGCTGTCTGTCTCCCTTCCATAGGCTTTTGAAAGTGCAAAGATACATTTTTTTTAAAAAAATATTATTTTTAATTATTTAATTCGTAATTTTGCGAGGCTAATTCGATAATGATGAAAAACCTTGTGATAAAACGTCGTGCGCTGTTACTAAGTTTATTGTGGTTTTCTCTGCTGTCGGGAATTTCCTTTGATTCGATGGCACAGAAAGCAAAACGTGAGACCCTGATCGACCCGCTTACCGTTTCAGGTACTGTCGGAACCCAGCTCACATCATCGTGGAATAATGTCGACCTGCATTTCAACGCGCCGTTCTCGGCTCTTGCATACGCAAACATGACATTCAACATCTACGGTGTCTGTATCCCGGTGACGGTCAACTACATCACGGTGAGTGCCACTCCTTTTGACTTCTCCAATCCGAAATACACTATCAGTGTGAGACCTATGTGGAGGAAGTTCTATTTTTATTTCGGCACTAACAGCATGAATTTCTCCAACTACACCTACAACGGCATCTCATTCACCGGTGTCGGTATGGAATATAAAGGTAATAAGCTGCGTTTCGGAGGCTTCTACGGCACTTTCAACCGTTCCACGACCTTCAGCGCCGAGCTTGACAACAAAGACGCCATCCAATACCTTTCGGACTCGCTGATGGGCGTCAACAACGTGGCTTATACCACTTTCCCGCAGTTCAAGCGCAAGGCTTACGCTGCCCATATCGCTGTCGGTAGTCTTCGCAACTATGTGGACTTCAGCCTCCTCCATGCCGCCGACGACCGCAACAGTCTGCCGGAGCAGTGGTATATGATTAACATGCTGACAACCACCATCATCGATACGATTCTCGTCAACCGCGACCAGGCCATCAAAGCCAAGGAAAACCTGGCGATGGGTTTGAGAGGGCATTTCTCATTTGGCAAACACGTGATGTTTGAAACCAATTTGGGCGCGAGCCTGTTCACCCCCGACCTCTCGCAGGATGAGATTACCATCGACGGCGGCGACAAGGCGAATACCGCGAATGACATCATCCACGGGATTGGAAAGACGGGACTTTTCACGGTGCGTTACGGCAGCGAGATACGTTTTGCCGGCGACGCTTTGCTGAATTTGAACTTCAAGCCAGTCACCACGACGTTCACCTACCGCTTCGTGCAGCCGAACTACACTTCGTTGGGTGCCAACAGGTTCAACCAGAATACTCAGGCGATAGGCGGTAACTTGGCAACAACGCTGTTCCGCAAC
The DNA here is from genome assembly GCA_017427985.1 of Bacteroidales bacterium. Classification (GTDB taxonomy): domain Bacteria; phylum Bacteroidota; class Bacteroidia; order Bacteroidales; family F082; genus Limimorpha. Next base: position 35,217 of record JAFRRS010000022.1, read on the forward strand.
AGGGCGCGCCTCAACCTTAACGGAAACCTGCAGCAGGACAACTTGGACGGGAAGCAGAAATACACCAACAGGGTGGGTACTTATACAGTCAACTGGAGCAATTTCTTTGGTGAGAGAATGGCTCTGGCGGTCATCTACAACGGCGTGACACAGCAGCAGCTCAAAGGTCTGCTCGAAGTGCCGGAAGAGACCCGCGTTGACAAGATAACCCATTCCATTGACCTCACCCCGACGTATACCATAATGCGTCACAACGACCACACTTTCGGACTGCATTTCAATTATTTGCAGAACATGAACCGCAACAAGAAGATGGTCAACAGGTTGAATGTCAACACCACGAGTTTCGGTGTCGGCTATGATGTGAGGTTCAAACGCAAGGGCGTGTCGCTTGATTTCGACTACGACTACTCGATTTCACGCTCGCCGGGCAACGACTACAACTCGCATGGCTTCTCTGGTGGCACCACCTTTAATTTTATAAAGAAGAAAAACTACACCCTTTCGGGAAACGCCAGAGTGGTGCTCGCATTTAACATGCAGAAAACCGAGGAGGAGCTTTCTGAAAAAGACAGGATGCTTCTCGACTACCTCGCTGGCGGCGTGGGCGCGGAGACCATGGATGTTGTCACCAACGACGTCTCTGTCGCGACACGTCTGGGCGCGTCGTTCAATTACAAAGACCATCACAAGGCAACTCTCTCATTTTCAATCAGTAACTATAGCGATAACATCGTCATCGGACAGCATGTGGCGGTCAATACCGATGTGCGTCTGATGTTTGAATACAGCTATAATTTCGCATCACGTTGGATTAAATCAAAAAAACATAAACAATAATTCTTGATATGAACCGCATTTTTAGAATTTTAGTTTTGGCAGCCACTCTTGCTTTTGGAGTGACGACCATATCAGCACAGACAGTACAAGTCATTGCCACACAGAAGGTTATGAACCTGCCTACGACAGTGACAAGCTATTTGGATGACCCTCTTTATTATTTCGATGTGAATTTTATCGTGACAGGTTCGGGGACCGCTGGCGTGGATATCTTCTTCGACATGTCGTTCAGGGTCACCACAAGCTCGTTTTATGTGCAGACCAATCCGAATACCATTCCACCGGAGTTCATACATCTTAGGGAAGGCTCCAACCCGATGAGCAAGGCGATTTTGGAGAACCAGATGCATCATCGTATCGACACCAACATGGACTACAGCGACCTCATGAGCCTGCTGCAGCTGCCAGAAGGCACTTACACGCTTTGCTTTAACATCTATCGTTGGGAAGACAGGTTCGTTCCGGTTCAAAACCGTGAAAAACTCAACGACGACTATTGCCCTGAGTTCGAGATATGCTATTCTGGCTCGGCACCTGAGCTCGTGTCGCCGTTGGCAGGCGCGGAGATAGGCATGGACGGCGAGATGGTGGTGAAACCTACCCGTAAGGTCAATTTCTTCTGGACCCCAGTCATCTCGAACTGCTCCACCAACAACACACGTTTCAGATATATGCTGAAGATGGTGAAGGTGTTTGACGGTCAGAACTATCAGGACGCCATCAGATACAACCCGACGGTGTTTTCAGCAGAGACGCGCAACAACACTTATGTGGTTTTGGACACTCTGCGTGACGTCAAGGTGCAGCTTGAAAGAGGCGCGATGTATGTGGTGCAGGTGCAGGCTCAGCAGATCGAGACAGCAAGAGATGAGACCTTCATCGTCGCCAACGACGGTGTCAGCCAGCCGATGCCATTCTACTGGGGCTACAGCGACGACATGTATACAAGAACCTACAAGACCAGCATGAAAGACGAAGCCGACAAGGAAAAGGAGAAGAAGGGAATGAGCGGCTTGACGCAATGGGAAGGCGGCATCAAGACCGTGTCGCAGCTTGACACCATCAAGGAGAAGATGAAGAAACAATATCTCGCGAGCTTCATCCAGGACGTGGATGCAGTGAACAGCCTTACGGCGAAATATCCTGAGGAGATGAGATATGTGCCGACTCCAAAACATCATTATGTGGAGAGCGACGGCTATTACACCGTCCCGATGACCGACGACCTGGAGGTCAGCTTCATGCCGACACGCCATAGCTCGCTGAAGAAGACATCATATTCGATAGAGCTGTTCAATTATAAAAAAGGTGGCATGGACAGCATCACTTCTAAAGAGCCTCTGCTCGTAGAGTTTATTGAAGACGTCCCTGACAGCTACAACAAGCCTAACAGCCATGAGATGGTCAGCCGCACTCTCGAGGGATGGGGCGCGAAGCTGAGCCAGGGCAGCCGCTACTATCTGCAGCTGTCGTGCCAATATGACGTGGATTATTGGAAATACACCGTTTCCGACACCAGCTATTACGTCAACGACTTGTTGGCAGAGCAGATCCACGACACCCTTTCGCGCGACTTCGTGAGCGAGACGTTGAAATTTTCAAACGGAGTTTGTTTCCAGTGGGGCGACAACCCCGACATGCCTGCTTTCGACACACCACAATGGACGGCTCCAGTCGACTGCTCTGGCGCCGACGTCTACGACCCGACGAGCTATGAGCTCCCGACAGCAGTGCCTGAAGTGAAGAAAGGCAAATCGTTCCCTGTCTCGTGGACTCCTATCACTATCGTGACCGAGGGCGACAAGGCGGAATATGAGGTGAAGGTCTATGAGCTGAAGCACGGTCAGACGGTGAAAGAAGCCATCTCGACCAATAAGGTATTGGTGTCACGTACTGTTAGCGACGCCAACGAAATCGCAGAAAGCGACGCGAAGTTCTTTAAAGTGTTCTCACACAAGAAGACATACGTGATGACACTTACGACCAAAGTGAAATGTGAGAACGGCAGTTACCATTTCAAGAATGGCAATGAGGCTATTCCAGCTGTCTTCAAGGTCGTGAAATAATCTGTTTTACAAAAGGACTTCCAGAATGAAAAGAATCTGTTTAATTTTTGCGATACTTCTGTGTGTTGTATCTTGTAGAGATAATAAGAAAGACAACAAGGATTATTCATTTAAGATGAGCAAGGTAAACCTCAGCGGTGCCCGTTATCTCGCTTTGGGTTCCCAGGGTGGAGCCAAGGACGGCGAGACCACGGGATTCCTTTACGGCATCGACGACGAAGGCAATCTGCAGCTTATGGCTTATGAATATGACTGTGACGACAATGGTGTAGCCACGGAGCTGAGACGTAACCTCACCATCCAAATCACGCAGATGATACCTGTCGGCGACATGTACATCTGGCTCATGGGATGCCGTTACCAGTGCGACGACTACAGCGGTTTCAGCGACGGTATGGCTGACCGTATCCGCGGCGCCGTGGAGCACAGCTGGTGGTCGGATTTCGGCGAAAACTTCCTTCTTCGCCGCAGCGATGGTAAGATTTACGACCTTGGCGAGGTTATAATGAAATTCCCTATAAGAAACCTTAAATATTTGGGAGGCCCGAATATCCCAGGGATTTTCGATAATGGAGTGCCTCTCGATGGTGATTTGAGCGGTGAAAGACTGCGTAAACTAGGCCTCATTTCACAAATTGGCAGTGACATTTATCTCGCTTCTGGAGGATATAATGGTGGACTTTGCAAACTAAGCATAAATGGCAATAATGTCAATGTTATTGATGTGTTGCCGGGTAGTGAAGGACAGCCTATCAACATTGCTTACGCGGTCACCGACAATGACGGACATCTCGGCACATGCATCAGCTACGGCAGCAATATCCCGCATGTGGCGGCAATCATGGCTTCCGACGGCACTCTGCCGACAATTCAGGGTGTTCCGGTGGCTACAGGCTGGGACAATTCCTATATGCCTGAGATGCGTTGCATAGGCGGTAAGTATTTCGTGTCAATAAACTCCGATTACAACGGGACTCCAACGATTTATCGTGTCGATATCGAGGGCAATCAGGCTACGGGTACGGCAGTGGCAGAGGGTTATTTCAGTGATGACCCATGTGAGGGAGCATCTCTAAGGATTTGTGTGAGTGATGAGGAAAATTATTCGTGGGTAAACTGCGAGACTCTCTATACGTTCAACTCTAACACATACGCTATCACGACCAATACACTTCCTGAAGGATGGCCTGGATATGCTTGGTTTGACGCTGAAGGGCACTATTATGAGTCGATTGTGGCTAATGGCTTGGTGAGTTTCAACGTCTACGACCTCGCTACGCTGTGCATAGAGTCGGTCAGTGTTGACCGTTCACAGGTGCCGCAGTATAATTTCGTAACTGAATGCAAATATGATGGTGGTATCATGGCATTCATCGAGAGTGCCATCAAGGCTGATGGCGCCACCATTACGCTTGTCACCGATGTGACTGGTCTGGAGCGTGGTATCACACGAGTGCAGAGCGAGACTGAGCCGAACAACAACGTGGTTGTCAGTACGCTGATACCGCTTTAGGACGGGAATACGTTTTTGATGACTACTAATAAATAAGCTTGAGATTTATTTTGAAAGTCTCTTTTTAATCTGTGCCATATTGCTTCTTGAAACTGGAATTGCATCGCCGCAGTGTTTGATGACGAGAAGCATGCCGCCAGGTTTGGAGACAATCTCTTCGACCTGCTGCAGGTTGACGAGGAAGGCGCGGTGACAGCGCACTATCATCGGGTAGGCGCTGAGGTCGTCCTCAAGCTGCTTGGAGGTGGCACGAAGCATGTCGGAACGCACTTTACCGTCGTGTAGCTGATATATTTTCACGTAATTGCCGACGGTTTCTATATATAACAAATCCTGGATGCTGACTTTGACGGTCTCGCTGGTGCTGCCGTTGAGCGTGATGCTGTCGGGAAGCGGTGTCGCGGCTTTTAACACTTGTGAGGACTGCGTCTCTTGAAGCTTCTCGTTCATTTGGCGCGTCTCGTTGAGTTCGGCGGTGAGATAACGGCTGCGGAACTGAAATCTCCAATAAATCCCAATAATAAATGAACAAAACGCAATGATGATGAGTGTCTCAAGGAAGTTGCCCCACGAGAGACTGTTGCCCGCCACGCTGACACTCATCACGAAATGGCGGTAAAGGCATAGCATCAGCGCTACCAGTGGAGTGTTGATGAGTTGAAACCTTTTGTTGCGCTTGATGATGTAGTCGACGCCATTGTCGAGCGATGTGGGCATCTTGAAGATGAATCGGATGATGCAATCTGTCACAAGACAACAGGCCAAGCCAATCACGAACATTGCCAAAAGATGCATGTAGGCTTGCCACTGGGTCAAATCGAGTCCGAACGGCTTGAAGATGGCTATTGCCACCACCGTGAAGCCAGAGCTGATGGCGCGAATGCGAATCGTTTCTTTCTGTTCGTTTGTCATTTCAAGTGGCAAAAATACGGATTTTTTTTGCCATTCATCCCAAAATTTTGCAGTTTGTCACAAAATCATGCAGAATATCCCAAAAACTTGACCCGTATTGAATCTCGCTCTACTTTTGCAGAAAAATTCAAACAAAAAATAGGAATTTAAATTATAGAATTATGACAAAAAGAACATTTTTCGGAATCATTTTGATTGTGGCGGGATTGCTGAAGCTTGCCGATATGTGGGGCATCCTGAATTGGGAATGGCTGTGGAGCCAGCCTTGGACAGAGTATATCGCGCCGGCGCTCCTTATCTATTTGGGTGGCGACTTTATTATTAATGGCTTCAGGCACAACCACGACCAGTGGCTCGACCGACCGGTGCCGGTTGAGGAGGACGGCAAGCGCATCTGCTGCAACACTAAATACGGCGGCGACCAGTACATCTATCATGGCGAGACATTCCATGGCGCCAAGCTCGACGCGACTTTCGGAGGCATAAAATTAGACCTTCGCGAGGCTGTGATAACAGAAGACGAGGAAATCGACATCCATACCTTCTTTGGCGGAGTCGAGATTTACGTGCCGACCAACGTTGATGTGGTGGTGCAGAGCCGCAGTTTCATCGGCGGAGTGGGCGACGAGACAAATAAAGGAATTAAAAATGACGCTAAGACCCTGCACATCGTGGCAAGTAATTTCTTCGGTGGCGTTCACATTTTGAATTAGAATTTAAAATTTAAAAAAAATGAAAAAAATATCAATTTTATTAGTAGCATTAGTTTTGTTGGTGGCGTGCACTTCGTCGCCGGAAGGACCAAATTTGAAGCATTACAAAGAGATTGTCAAGGAGCTGAGCTCCGAAAAATACCAGGGCAGGGGATATGCCCGTGACGGTGCGAATATGGCGGGACAATATCTTGAGCAGGAGTTCAAGAACGTCGGCGTCGATGAGGTCGTGTGCCAGCCTTTCACCATCGACATCAACACTTTCTGCGGAAAGATGGAGATGTGGGCCGACGGCAAGAAACTCACTCCAGGCGTTGACTTCGCGATGAGAGAATATTCACCGGGCGTGCATGGTGAATACCCTGTTTATCATGTCGACACGGTGAATTTCGATGCCGAGAAGATGTATGAGGATTTGGCGAAGCCTGAATACGCCAACTGCCTCGTGGTGTGCGACTTCTGGTTCATGTACAAACGCCCTGAGTTCAAGCCGCTTCACAAGGCTGACGCCACCAACGCGGGGTTCATCCAGACATGGACGTCGCCGATCAAGTTTTACAAGGCTTACGGCAGCCGCGTGATGGGCAAGCCTATCGTATGGGTGACGCCTGAGTCTATCCTGGGCGTGAAAAACGTCAAGTTGGATGTTGACAACGAGTTTTTGGAAAACTATGAGCTTTTCAACGTCATCGCGAAGGTCAACGGTGAGAAACACGACAGCTGCTTTGTGTTTACCGCACATTACGACCACCTTGGCAACCTCGGCAGGGATGTGTATTATCCGGGAGCTAACGACAACGCTTCGGGTACAGCTACCATCGTCACCTTGGCAGAATATTATGCTAAAAACAAGCCTGAATACGACATGTATTTCATCGCTTTCTCGGGCGAGGATTCAGGTCTGAACGGCTCGATTTACTATGCTGAACACCCGACGGTGCCGCTTGAGCAGATAAGATATCTGTTCAACATCGACATGATTGGCGACAACAATCCTGTGCAGTATTGCGAGGCGAGTGACGAGGGCGACCGCGGGTATGCCTTGTTGGAGGAAATCAACGGTGAGAAGCACTATTTCAAGGCTCTTGACCGCGGTGAGCTTGCTGCCAACAGCGACCATTATCCGTTTGCGGAGCGTCATGTGCCGTGCATCTTGTTCGAGAACGAGAACGGCGACGCCTTCAAGTATTATCACACCATTTACGACACCTACGACAGCGCCATTTTCGTCACCTACGAGCCGATTTTCAAGATTATCAGTGACTTCGTGGAGAGGTATTAATTTTTGAGAAATGAGAAAACATTGGATTGACAACCTGCGTTGGGTGACGGTGCTTCTGGTGCTGCTTTATCACGTGGTTTATTTTTACAACAACAAAGGCGTTTTCGGTGGAGTGGGCGGCTTCGGCGACGGCCCGCAGTACCAGGACGTGCTGATGTATATTCTATACCCTTGGTTCATGCCGATGCTGTTTTTGCTGGCGGGAATCAGCTCAAGATATTCCTTGGAGAAAGTCTCTGCAGGTCAATGGTTCAAGGCAAGGACGAGAAAGCTTCTGGTACCTGCCACCATCGGACTGTTCGTGTTCCAATGGATGGTCGGATATTTCAATACCCGCGTGGCTGGTGTTGATGTGATGGCGAACGTCGAGCAGCCTGCAAAATTTTTCATGTGGGCGGTCAGCGGCATCGGACCGCTGTGGTTTATACAGGATTTGTGGCTGTTTTCTTTGATTTTGCTCATTATAACCGCCATAGATAAAAGCGGTCGTTTTCACAGCTGGTGCGGCAAAATAGCATCTGGTAAGTTGGGCATGGCGTTGATTGTTCTCCTTGTTATCTTCTTCTGGCTTGGCGAGAAGACCCTCATAATGAATCCGCGCGTACAGTCGCTCGATGGACTTTACAACCTCTACAAACCGATGTTTTACTTCATCGTCTTCATGATGGGATACCTTGCATTCTCTCACGATAAAGTGCAAGAAACTCTGGGTAGGTTCTGGGCTCCGATGATGCTGTTCGCTGCTGTCACAGGCGCGGTTTTGGTTATCACCACCTTCGGTCAGAACAACACCTTGCCTCGTTATATGGCAAGTCCGCTCAACTGCCTCTACGGCTGGCTGATGTGCCTCGCGATGATGGGCTGGTTCAAGGCAAAATTCGACTACACTGGCAAATTCGCCGGTTACATGACGAAATCAAGTTTTGGCATATATGTCGTTCATTATCTGGTGATTGCGAGCGTCGGCTCATATATGTATTTCAACATGAGAGAGCAGTTGCCTCCTTATGCGATGTATCTCATCCTGACGGTGGCGGTATTTGCGATTTCACCTTTGATTTATGAGGGATTACACAGAATTCCGTTTGTGAGATGGTGTGTTCTTGGAGAGAAGAAAGTAAAAAATGTAGACAGATAGAAAATGAAATCAATAATCGTTTACGGCAGCGAATATGGCGCGACGAAGCGCTATGCTGAGCATCTTTCGGAGATGACAGGCATTGAATGTGTGAATTATAAAGACGCGAAAGACGTTGAAAAATATAATAAAGTCGTCTATTTGGGCGCTTTGTATGCCGGCGGTGTCACTGGAATAAAGAAAACTGTCGCAAAGATGGCTGATAATCAAGTATTGATAGTGGCCACTGTCGGCCTGGCTGACCCAACCGATGCCGAGAACGTCCAAAACATTAGGAACTCTTTGAAAAATCAGATTCCTGCAGCATTTTATAATGAAAACAAAATCTTCCATCTTCGCGGTGCCATCGACTATAGCAAATTGGGTTTAAAACACAAACTGATGATGTCGCTGCTGCATTCGAAAGTCTCGAAGCTGCCTGAATCGGAGCAAAACGCCGAGACCAGAGCGATGCTTGAAACATACGGAAAGATTGTCGATTTTGTTGATTTTAATTCATTAGAAGCTATAAAAAATGTAATTTTGTCGAATAATTGATTTAAATAATTCTATGGAACAAGAAACGAAATTTTGTCAGAGCTGCGGAATGCCACTGAATGATGAGAATCGCGGCACTAATGACGACGGAAGCAAAAATGAAGATTACTGCATGTATTGCTATCAGAATGGCAAGTTTACCAATGACTGCACAATGGACGAGATGATTGAATTCTGTGCGCAGTTTGTTGACGAGGTGAACAAAAACATGCCGAAGCCGATGACCAAGGAGGAATACAAGGACATGATGCGGCAGTATTTCCCGATGCTTAAACGCTGGAAAAAATAATGCAGGCCAACATCATCACAGGCATACGTATCCTGTGCGGCATCGCCCTCTTGTTTTGCCCTGCGTTTTCAGCGGCATTCTATGCGCTTTACATCACCGCAGGGCTTTCCGATATAGCTGACGGTTGGGTTGCAAGGAAAACAAACACTGCCAGCGAGTTTGGTGCTAAGTTGGATACTGTAGCAGATGTTGTTTTTGTCGTGGTATGTTTGGTTAAACTGCTCCCAGTCATGGATATTCCGCTTTGGCTTTATGTTTGGATTGGAGTCATCGCGGTCATTAAGGTAATAAATATCGTCTCTGGTTTTGTTGTCCAAAAGCGGTTCGTGGCTGTCCATAGCGAGATGAATAAGGTTACGGGAGTGCTGCTGTTTTGTCTTCCGCTCACGTTATCTTTTATTGGTTTGAGATACAGTGCTATGGCGGTTTGCTCCATCGCCACTTTTGCAGCGGTTCAGGAAGGACACTTCATCAGAATAAAAAAAATTATAGAATAAATATGCAAACTGAAAGAATAATACTTCGTCCGTGGCTGGAAAGCGACGCCGAGGCTCTTTTCAAATACGCTTCAGATCCTGATGTCGGACCTCGCGCAGGATGGCCACCGCATCGATCGGTGGAGGAGAGCCGCGAAGTGATAAAAAACTTCTTCAGCAATGACGATACATGGGCAATTGAGTTAAAAGAGACCTCGGAGATTATCGGATGTGTCGGAATTCTACGAGCTTCGGTGTCAAACTTGAAAATTGCAGAAAACGAGTGCGAAGTCGGCTACTGGATTGCAAAACCTTATTGGGGAAAGGGCATCTGCACCGAGGCTTTGCGCCTTGTCATAGATTACTGCTTCAATGTGAAAAATTTCAATACACTTTGGGGTGATTATTTCCCTGAAAATCCAGCATCCGGCAAGGTGATGGAGAAATGCGGATTTAAAGATACAGGCATTGAAACCGTTTGTCCAAATCTCGTAGTCGGCGCCGACAGGCCAGTAAAAGTGATGAAACTTGATAGAATGAAAAATTAATGAATCCTATTGCTATACGTCTTCTTAATCAGCAACTTGCAGCGCCGCAGTTTAGTGACCCTGCCGAGGTGATTGGCCTTTTGGGTGCCATGCAGGCGCAGGAGTACCGTCTGATGCGGTGGGCGGTGGAGATGCGCACCAAGAAGCCGTCGGCAAAGGCTTTCAAAAAGGCATTTGATAGCGGCGAGATTGTCAGGCTTCATTTGATGAGAGGTACGTGGCAGTTGGTCGTAAAAGAAGATTACTGGTGGATGCTCGACCTCTGCGCACCGAAGGCCATAGCCGTCACCAAAGGCTGGATGCACAGCAACAAAATCGACATTCACGATGAGGAATACCTGAAAATTAGGAAGATTCTGGCGCAGACCGCCGCCGACAAAAGAAGCGTGACGAAAGAGGATTTCGTGCAGGCATTGGCTGAAAAAGACATCACGATGGACGACCACCGCCTTTCGTATCACATCCGAATGGGCGAGTTCACAGGAACGCTGTGTAGTGGCGACTTACAGCCGATGAAGGCGACATATGCGCTTGCCGAGAGCAAAGTCGGACCTCGTAAGACTATCTACCGCGACGAGGCTTTGATGCGCCTCGCAAAGAAGTATTTTCAAAGCCGTCAGCCTGCTACGTTGGAGGATTTCGTGTGGTGGTCGGGACTCGGTATCAACGACTGCCGAAAAGGCATCGAATTATTGGGCGATTACCTGCATCTCGAAAAATGGAAACGTCGCGAATTCTATCTCACCGACGACTGCCGTACCCGCGGTTTCCGCAAAGGCCAATATCTGCTGATTCCGCCTTACGACGAATATCTTATTGGATACAAGAGACGCGACCTTGTGCTTTCGCCGGAATTAAAGCATAAAGCGCACAACAACAGCGGCATCTTCCAGCCGATTATCGCGAAAGACGGCGTCATTTGCGGCAACTGGAAGCCGTTTTCCGACAAAATGGAAATCGATTTCTTCCTTGGTGAGCATGACGAGGAAGAGGTATGGAAAGCCTGGCGGGATTATATCATATTTAAATAATGGTTTGAAAAAAATAACTATCTTTGTTCCCGAATTAGTAACAATCGGGTCATGAGTAGCTTTTTTAGTGTTGATGTTGACGGCAAGAGAGTCTTCGGACTGGATTTTTTGAGGGCTTTCGCTATTTTTTGTGTGCTGCACGGACATGCCGGGGCTTTTCTTGACGACACATCATTGGAGTTTCTGACAAAAATCCCCATTCCTCACGGCGTCGATATATTTTTCATAATGAGTGGCTTTCTTATAGGAAAATCGTTCATTTCTTATCTTGAGAAAAACGACAACAGGCTTGGAAGCGCCAAGGTTTTGAATTTTTATGCAAGAACAGCTTTGCGAATCTTGCCGAATTACTTTTTTATTCTTCTCGCAAACTACTTTTTGGTGCGCCTGCATGTCATTCAGGGTAATACCGAAGCCTTTCCAGTGTGGCGTTTCGTTACTTTCACGCAGAATCTTATCACTCCGTTTTGGGAATTCTATTGGGAGTCGTGGTCGTTGCCGGTGCAGTGGTGGTTTTACATCTTTTTCCCACTTTTTCTGATGTTTTTTTGTTTGGTTTCAAAACCGAAAAGATTTATTCCATGGCTCTGTGTTTTCTTTGTGCTTTTTTCAATAATCTATCGCTTTTCCGTTGCCGAAATGGTGAATGGTGCCTTTATGTGGGATGTGTGGATAAGGAAAACGGTGGCTTCGCGTATCGACAACATCTACATAGGGGTTCTTGCCGTTTGGACGATGCATTATTTTAGAAATCAATGGGATAGGCATGCGGTCAAATGTCTGGTTATTGGCATCGTGCTGTTCTTTGTTTCAAGACTGATACCTCATAAAATCGGCTCATTCTATTACGATTTGTGTATCTGACTCTTTCGGCGGTCGCCATAGCTCTTTGGCTGCCTTTCATTACGAGATACAAGACATATAAACAGCAGTCGGAGGTTTTGTCTCGCGCATTAGCATACTGTCGTATTCAATGTTTTTGACCAATTTGCTGGCTGTCGAGATTCTTGTTTGCCAGTTTCCTGATTTTGTCAAAAACCATGGAATCATAGCATATTTCGTGTTCTGGCCGATTGTTTTCGCGGCCTCGTATCTTTTGCATATCCTGGTTGAAAAACCATTCATGCAGATCAGGAAACACCTTTAAGCTCTAATGTTTCGCTATTGCCAAAGCACGTCTCTTCGACTCTTCGAGGACCTCTTTCGCCTGCGCGTTGAGCCATTTTTCGTCATCCGTCTCCGGCTCTATGACCACGCCGTGCGGCTTGGAGTGATGATTTTCATCGAGATATGAGAACGTGGCGAAGCCGTCGGCGGCAATCTTCTCTGGCTCGCGGCTGCGGTACATCTTGGTGTAGACCGTCAGTGTGGAGCGGCCCGCGGCGATGACCTTGCTTTCGTAAGTGACGATGTCGCCCGCAAAAATCGGGAACTTGAAGTCGATGCCGTGAAGCACCAAAAGCACCGTGTCTTTGGTGTCAACATATTGAGCTACAGCGAAATACGAGCTTTCCAAGAAATATTCCGAGCAGCGGCCTGCAAAGAAAGTCTGATGATGGTTCAGGTCGGCGAGTTTTATCAAACGTTGTGAGTAGGTTGCTTTCATTTTTTTTAAATTTGACGCAAAATTACGAATAATTATTACTTTTTTGAAAAAAAATCATTATTTTTGCAGACAATTTCATCTAAACAAAATCATTTATAAATTAAAAAATTAAAGTTATGAAAAAAAATCTTATTAAAACACTGGTGATGGCGATGGCATTTAGCTTGATTGACGTGCTTGCTTTCGCCCAATGCGTGATTCCTATTGCCGTAGGGCAGTCGTATGTGGAGGACTTTGAATCTGGTCAGATGGAGTGCTGGACGGTGGAGACTACCGGAGCAGGCACATGGGCTGTGATGACAGGCACAGCGTCGAATGTGGCGGCATTCCAAAACGCATCTGCTGGCGACGAGGCGCGACTCATCTCGCCGACTTTCGACATGTCGGGCGTAGGCAGCGCCACATTCAGCTTCTCGTATGCCATGATGGCTCTTTACAACAATGACGTGCTGACGGCAAGCTACCGCACCTCGCCGACAGACACATGGCACGAACTCGGTACATATAGCATCAACGACTGGTCGAATATCTTTGAAGAATCGTTCACTCTGCCTGATATTTCGTCTACTTATCAGGTGTCGTTCTTGGGACATTCCAATGGCGGGTATTATATCTTTATAGATAATGTGGAGATAACAGGTGAAGGCGGTTGTGCGCGTCCGGTGAGTCTTCAGGCGACTGAATTGTCGGCGTTTTCGGCACTTCTCGGATGGTCGACAACAGGCAGCGAGGAAAGCTGGGTGGTCGAGTTGAACGGTGTTGAGAAGACCGTTGAGACACAGCCTTATCTTATGGAGAACCTGGAACCGCAGACCGATTACACTTTCCGTGTGAAGGCCAACTGTGGCGGAGGATTGTCGTCCGACTGGTCGCTTCCATTCACGTTCAAGACCTTGTGCGATGTCATTGTAGTGACCGATGACGAGCCGTATTTCGATGACTTTGAGGCTTCCGACGAATTCCTGTGCTGGCAGGATGAAATCACCTCCGGCGACTACGGCTGGGCAATCGACCCTGGGTATCTGATACTTAACAACACCGCCAATTTCTTCTGGATGGGAGAGGAAGCTATCTTGATTTCGGCACAACTCGACATCACGAATGTGACCAATCCGACGCTCGAATTTAAACACAAACAGCCCGTGATGGAAGGCGCTGTCGATTTTCTCTATGTGGCGTATCGCACCTCGCCAACCGATTCGTGGCATATTATTGGCAGCTACGAATATCCTTGCAATGACTGGGAAACGGTGACTTTGGCTTTGCCTAATGCATCGGCGACTTATCAGATCGGATTCGACGGCTTGTCTAACAATGCCGATGGCGTTTATATTGATGATGTTTGGGTTGGCAACAACGTTGATGCTGTCGCGGAAGAACCTGCGATGGCGGTTTCGGTTAACCCTAATCCTACAACTGGAAAAATCATCGTTAACACCAACATCTCAAATGGAAACGTGGATGTTTTCAACATGGTGGGAAAACAAATCAAAACTGAAAATATCGTTGACGGTCACGCTGAAATTTCTCTTGAAGAATTTGCAAATGGCGTTTATTTCGTGAAGATTTCGGATGAAAAAGGCGTGAAGACAGTAAAAGTTGTAAAGAAATAACTTAAAAAATGAAGAAACGGGAGCATATTGGCAAAAAGCTGTTTTTTGCAGGTCTATTATGTGTTTTGTTGGCCGGTTGTAATAATAACAAAGACACCGATTCAGAGGCTGTCGCGATGCGCGGACTGGTGGAACGCGTTGTGCCTCAATATTCAAAACATATTGTGCTTGAACGACTTAACGACACTGTCGACTGCTTCGAGATTGAAACTGTCGGCAGCAACCTCGTGATTCGTGGCAACAACGCAAACAGCATGGCGGTGGGGCTGAACCATTATCTGAAATATTATTGCAAGGCACAGTATTCGTGGTTTGAGACAGAAAAACTCGAGATTCCGGTGAAGATGCCTCAGGTCACGAAAAAAGTGCGCCTGAACGCCCGCGTGCCAGAGCGTTTCTTCTTGAATTACTGCACTTTCGGCTACACCATGCCGTGGTGGGGCTGGTCGCAGTGGGAGCATTTCATCGACTGGATGGCGCTCAACGGCATCAATCTGCCACTCGCCATCACCGGACAGGAGTCCGTTTGGTACGAGGTGTGGCGCGAGCTCGGCTTGACCGACGAGGAGATTCGCAGCTATTTCACGGGTCCTGCTCACCTGCCGTGGCACCGCATGCAGAACATCGACCGCTGGGGCGGACCGCTGCCGATGGTGTGGCTCGAGAACCAGAAAGCACTTCAGAAACAGATTGTGGAACGTGAACGCGAACTCAACATGAAGCCGGTGTTGCCAGGTTTTGCGGGTCATGTGCCACCATGCATCACACGTCTCTATCCTGACGCTCCGCTGGCGTCACTCGGCGACTGGGCAGGTTTCGACAGCACATGCTGGTGCAAGTTCCTCGACCCTCTCGACCCGCTTTACACCGACATTCAGAAGAAATTCATAGCAAAACAGACCGAGTTTTACGGCACCGACCATATCTATGGCATCGACATCTTCAACGAACTCATTCCGCCGAGTTGGGAGCCGGAATACCTCGCGCGCGTCAGCCGTCAGGTTTATGAGTCGCTTGAAGCCGCCGACCCGGAGGCGAGATGGCTCGAGATGGCTTGGCTCTTCTGGAACGAACGCCAATATTGGGAAGTCGACAACCGCATCGAGGCGTACATCACTTCAATGCCGAAAGACAGGCACATCATGCTCGATTATTATTGCGAGAGACAGCCAGTGTGGGAGCGCACCAACGCCTACTACGGCGTGCCTTATATCTGGTGCTACCTCGGCAATTTCGGCGGAAACTCAATGCTCGCGGGTAATCTCAACATCGTCAACGAGAGGATTGAGCATGCTTTTGAGGCAGGCGGCGACAACTTCATCGGCATCGGCTCTACACTCGAGGGCTTCGACTGCAACCCGTTCATGTATGAATATGTGTTTGAGAAGGCTTGGGACAACCCGCTTATCAACGACATAAAAGCCTGGGTTGAGTGTCTCGCCGACCAGCGTGCAGGAAAAGAGGACGCGCACATCCGCGAGGCGTGGCGGCTTCTTGCCGACAGCGTTTACAACAAGGTGTCGTCGCCAGGTCAGACAGTGCGCATCAACCAGCGCCCGACGACTGGAAACATCAAGGATTACAGGCAGTATTACATTGCACCGACGTATAAATACAAAAACATCGTGCTATTGGATGTCTTGGATAATCTTCTGGCATCAGATTGTGACACTCGCACCCGCCATTTCGATATTGTGAATGTCACGAGACAGCTTTTGGGCAACTATTTCAGCGATTTGTACATCGATTATGTAAATGCTTACAAAGACAACGACTTTGAAAAGATGCAGAGGCTTGAAAAGACTATGGTTTCGATTCTCGACGACACCGATGCTATCTTGGCTTCCGAGGGTGCTTTCCTTGTCGGGAAATGGATAAGGGACGCGAGAGCAATTGGAAACACGGAGGAGGAGAAGGATTATTTTGAGAGCAACGCGCGCAATATCATCACCACTTGGGGCGAGGAGGACGCTTTGCTGAACGAGTACGCGAGCCGTGCCTGGGCTGGACTCACCGCGACATATTATGCCTACCGTTGGAAGGAGTTCTTCAAAGATATGGATTCCGCAATTGCCCAAGGCGTTGATTTTGATGAGGTAGCATACCACAATCGCATCTGCAAATATGAAGGGCAGTGGTGGCGCGAACGTCTCGGCACCTTCAGCGCCGAGCCCACCAACAACGGCATAGCCCTTGCATTCGAGATAGCGCAGAAATACAGGGAGGAATTGGAGAAGAGGTACAGATAAAAAACCACAAAAAGTTTATCTCAATCCTAAAACCGTTTCTGCTTGCAAGAAACATCCCATAAAACACAGAAACATCGTAATGACCTGTTCGCCTAACTTGTTAATCCTGTCTAATCAATTCTATTACAGCACTTTCTTTGTCATTATCCTGTTAATCCTGTCCCACCATCTTGTCGGGAGCACGCTGTGCAGGAAAACTATCATCTTTCCGCCACGTCCGATGCAGTAGCGGGTGCGAGGTCTGCGGCGGTTCACCGCCTTGCAGATGGCTTTTGTGACCACAGCAGGCTTCGAAAACATGTTTGAAGTGTAAGCTTTGTGCATGTTGTTGGCTTCATTGAGAGCTTTTTCCTCGTATGCGGTGCCTCGTGACGACTTCTCGAGGTTGTCTGCGGCGATTATTCCCCAGTTCGTCTTGATGGCGCTCGGCTCAATCACCACCACATCGATGCCGAACGGCTTGGTCTCCATCCTTAGCGCGTCGCTGAAGGTCTCGACAGCGTATTTCGACACGTTGTACCAGCCTCCGAAATAGACTGTGGCTCGTCCTGCTATTGAAGCTATGTTGATGATGCGCCCTGAATGCTGTTCACGCATCGTCGGAAGCACCAGCTGGCACATTCTTGCCATTCCGAACACGTTGACTTCAAGCTGTTTGCGGGCTTCTTCCATCGTCACGTTCTCGATGGCGCCGAAGTAGCCGTAGCCGGCGTTGTTAATCAAGACGTCAATGCGACCTTCAGCGTCAAGCACTGATTTCACGCATACTTGCATCGAGTTGTCGTTTGTCACATCTAAGCTGAGCGGCACGATGCCGAATTCCTTTAGCGGCTCCATCATCTCCACTCTTCTTGCTGCAGCATAAACTTTATGTCCTTGCTTGGCCAGCGCGATTGCCGAATCGAAGCCTATTCCCGAGCTTCCTCCAGTGATGAGGATTATTTTTGAGTTGTTTTTCATAACTATTCTATTGAGTCTGCTGCGCGACGGATGCGGTCTGCCAAATCAACAAGCGCACCCTTGAGTTGATAACGTTCTTCAAATGAAAATTCAGTTGGTTTTTTATTTCCATCCACGCCGTCAAGCTTATGATAAAGCCACGATCCTGATTTTCCGAAATAGCGGTTTGCGAGGTCTCTCCATGAGATTGAAACCAGCAAATCTTCAAGTTGTTTCTTCATTGTCGCCTGCTGCGAATCTTTTAATACCATTGTTGCCATAACTTTATATTTTTAATTATTCTTCACCTTCCATTAATTCAGTAAAGAGTTTTTCAATGTGATAAACTATATCAGGACCAGAAAAAATATAACTTTTTCTATAATTTCTGATTGCCTGAATCAAATCGAACTCTTTTTCCGTGAGTTCCAACGGTTTAGTTTTTTTATTCATAATAAAATGGTTTTGGTCTGACGGTGCAAATATAATACAAATATTTGTACTAACAGACAATTATTAAAAATATTTTTGAAATCCGATTTCATAAATACAGTGTTTTTGAATTATCCCTGCAAAAATACAAAATTTTGATAAAGAATCTAAACCTTGAAAATAATTTTTGTATTTTTGTCGTTACCAAATAAAATTCAAAGTATTATGGAAAATAAAAAAGCAGACCTGTTTCGTGGCATTTGGATGCTGCTTCCTTTTTTTATCATTACATTATTTATTGTAATAAGTTGGATAGATAGAGAATCATTTCTTGTGTTTATTATTTTGTTTATGGTAACATTAACAGCTGGTGTTGCTGCCATTGTTTTAATAATATTGGCATTCCGAAATATGAAAAACAAATGGAATAAAGCGATTATTATTTGGGGTGTTTTTAATATACTTTTTATAGGAACTTATTTTTGCTATCATGCAACACACTCCGTTTTTGCAGAAAGAATGGCAAAGCATTATGAGAGCAATAAGACTGGTATTGAAGATATTTGTAATTATTTTATAAACTCGATTGACGATGGTTGTTATGTAGATTTGATGTTTGATAAAAATTATGAGATTTCAAGATTGATAGTACGACCAGTTGGAGGAGAAGACTACATCGAATGGGATTATAATTCCAATGTAAATTCTTTGTTATTGCTTGTCGGATTGAATGACGAGGAAGTTGACAATATTCAGGGAAAATTAAAGAAAGTTGGCTGTATCGGAATATGTTACTCGGATAAATATGATAGGATAGATTTGTCTTGGAAGTATCGTGGTTTTGACCGTCTTAGTTACGAATTATTAAACAAGCCAATGACTGAAGAAGAGAAAGATAAGGCATTGAGGTGTGGGGAATGTGGAATTCCATATAATGACCAAGTTATCTTTCATAAATATGGTGGTGCCATGGGTTATATTGATTTTCCATCAGAAGACCGTGAAAAATTCCTTAAAAAACACCAGCCGTGGTAACCGTCAATCCCGAAATAATCTCCTACATCGAACAGGAAATCATCCCTCGTTACGACGCTTTCGACGCAGCACATAGGCGTGACCATGTCAATATGGTGATTCAGCAAAGCCTTGAAATTGCTGAGCATCTCGATGTTAATCCCGATATGGTTTATGTCATCGCGGCATATCACGACACCGGGCTTTGCGAGGGCAGGGAGCGGCATCATGAGGTGTCGGCACAGATCATTAAAGCCGATGAAAACCTACGAAAATGGTTTACCGAAGAGCAGATTAAAACTATGGCTGATGCCGCTGAAGACCACCGTGCCTCGGCGAAACACGAGCCTCGCACCATATACGGCCGCATTGTGGCTGAAGCCGACCGCTTCATCGACCCAGAGATCATTGTAAAGCGCACGATTCAATATGGATTGGATAATTATCCCGAGCTCTCCAAGGAGCAGCAATACGACCGCATGATGCAGCACCTTCATGAAAAATACGGCCGCAACGGATACCTGAAGCTATGGTTTCCGAATTCGCCCAACGCCGCAAGATTAGATAAGTTGAGGCAAATGATTGATGAGGAAACAATAATAAAAGGGATTTTTCAAGATGTTTTTAAAATCATGAAGAATCTATAGTCATTAGTCGTCAATTTTTCAGCCTTCAGCTTTCGAAGAAAGGTGGCAGCTGAAAAAATGATGACTAATGACGGAAATTAATAGTATTTTTTGTAATTTTGCAAAAACATAAAAATTTATATCATGTTACAAATTGGTCAAAAAGCCCCTTACTTCGAGGGCACCGATGAAAACGGAAATGTCGTAAAACTCTCAGATTTCGCTGGAAAGAAGCTCGTTTTGTATTTCTATCCGAAGGACAGCACCCCGGGCTGCACCGCCGAAGCCTGCGACCTCCGCGACAACTACCACCGCTTCATCGCATTGGGTTACAACGTGTTGGGAGTGAGCCGCGACAGCGCCGCCTCGCACAAGAAGTTCATCGCCAAATACGAGCTGCCGTTCCATCTCATCGCTGACACCGACCTCACAATACTCAAAGCCTACGAAGCCTGGGGCGAAAAGAAAATGTACGGCAAAACGACCGAAGGAACTTTAAGAACGACTTACATAATTGACGAAAACGGCGTAATTATAGACGCAATCGGCAAAGTTGACACAAAGAATCACACGGCTCAAATATTATAAATTATGAATAATTCTACAAATCGGTTCCTACGTTATTGGTGGATTTTCCCAATAATCAGTATGGTTTTTATATATTTAAGTTGTATCACAGTATCTTTTGGTTGGTTATTTTTAATAACATTATTGGTTACATTTCTTTCTTTGATTTTTCAATTGGCAATATTAATTATGTCAATAAAAGAGAATTTAAAAGATAAGAAATGGTGGCGGTCAGTCCTTATTTTGTTGGCAGGTTTAATTAGTTGTAATATATTTGTGGGATTATTATTTTGGAGTTCTTTAAGAATTGTTAGTTAATAATTATGAAAAAGCTTCTTTTCATTGCTCTTTTCGCCATTTTAGCGTTTTCTGCCGCAGCACAGGAGATGCTCGTTGGCTCGTATAATATCCGTTACAAAAATCGTAACGATAACCTCAATGGCAACGTCTGGACCAAGCGCTGCCAGGTGATTTGCGACCAAGTCAATTTCATGAGCCCGCTCATTTTCGGCACCCAGGAAGTGCTCTACGGTCAGCTTCAAGATCTTCTAGCAAATCTCGATGGCTACTCCTATATCGGCATCGGTCGCGACGACGGCGAAAGGGGAGGCGAACACGAAGCCATTTTCTATAAAAAACACCAGCTCACTCTCCTCGACAGCGGCAACTTCTGGCTCAGCGAAACACCCGAAAAATCAGGTCTCGGCTGGGATGCCGCCTGCATCCGAATCTGCACCTGGGGCAAATTCCAGGTCAACGCCAAGAAGAAAAAGGACCGCACCACGTTCTATTTCTTCAACCTCCACATGGACCACGTGGGAGTGGTGGCGCGTCGTGAAGCGGCAAAACTCGTTGTAAGCCGTATCCGCGAAATAGCAGACGGCGCCCCCGTTATCCTCACTGGCGACTTCAACGTAGACCAGACAAACGAAATCTATAATATTTTCACTGATTCAGGCCTCTTAAAAGACTCTTACGAGGCTGCTCGTGTCCGCTTCGCCGAAAACGGCACCTTCAACGCGTTCAAAACCGAATATTTCACAACGAGCCGCATCGATCACGTCTTCGTGTCGCCGTCAGCGACTGTTGAGGCTTACGGCGTTCTCACCAACAGCTACTGGACCGAAAACGAGACATCCAACACTTCTGAAAAAGCCGACGACGCGCCACAGGAAATCTGGTTCAGCAACACAACGCGCCGCAATCCTTCCGACCATTATCCGGTTTTCGTTAGAATAAAAATGTAAAAAATATAGAGACGCAAAATTTTGCGTCTCTATCATCCATTAATATTTCAATATTTTTTATTCTTTGCATTTTTTGCAGCAGCAGTCTCCCATGATGCATTTGTAGGCGAGTCCTGCACAGCAAGCGCCGACGAGCGGTGCCACGATGAACAGCCACAGCTGGCCGCATGCACTCCATGATGCGCAGTCTGAGAACAACGCCACGCCGAGTGAACGTGCCGGGTTGACAGATGTGTTTGTCAACGGGATGCTGATGAGGTGGATGAGCGTCAGGGTGAGACCGATGGCGAGACCGCCGAACTTGCCGTTCTCATGACGGCTGTCGGTGACACCAAGGATGACCATCAGGAACACGAAGGTGAGGAGAGCCTCCACGAGGAATGCGCCGCCTGTTGTGAGCTTGAGGTATCCGTCGCCAGCAGCCTGTGCGAACTCAGGACCGTAGCCGTTGGCTGCGAAAACGCCAGTCTGACCAAGACCTGCGGCCTTCCAGATGACGAGAAGAAGAGCACCGGCGATGATGCCGCCCAAAACCTGTGCTCCCCAGTAAACGAGCATCTCTTTGAAACTCATGCGGCCGTTAGCCCACACACCGAAACTCACCGCAGGGTTGAGATGAGCACCGGAGATGTGGCCGATGCCGTATGCCATCGCGATGACTGTCAAGCCGAAAGCGATTGCAACTCCGAGAAATCCTACATGTCCGAAGAGTGCTGTGCCGCATCCTCCGAAAACCAAAACGAATGTGCCGAAAAGCTCGGCGAAAAACTTGTTACATGTTTTCATGACTATAATTTTTAAAATTACGACGCAAAAATATTAAATTTGTTCGGAAATTGTTCGGTCGTTTGATATTTTTTGTAATTTTGAGCCGATAGAAATAGCATTTATAATTCATTATCAAAAAATCTTAACCATGGCATCATCGAAAAACACAAGGATGGCACATATCGTGAACCTTATGTCCATCGCGGGAATTGACGGAAATATCTCGGAAGACGAAAAAAACGTAATCGTGAATATAGCCCAGGATATGGGTCTCACGGAGGAGGAATTCGACAAATGCATAGATATTTGGCAGAATGTCGACGAGACAAAACTTGAAACCATTGTGCCTGATTCTGTTGATGAAGCGTATCAGTTTTTGAAAAATATGGTCCTCGTGATGATGATCGACGGTGAAATTGATGAGAACGAGCGTTCCTATATCGCAGGCCTTGCCGAGCAATACGGCATCGAAGATGAGGAAATCGTCGACGAACTGATAAAAGTCGTTTATGACGAGTATTTTTCCGATGATGATTCTGAAGATGAAGACGAGGATGAGGATGAAGATGATGAAGAATATGAGGACGAGGAGGAGTTTGATGAGGAGATTTTGAAAGATGCGTACATCGACACCCGTTTGTTCCATTTCACGGAAGAGCAACTCGAGGAGATTCAAAGAATGGCGGAAAACGGCAACGGCGACGCGCAGTACGTCCTCGGTCGCTATCATTTCGTGGTGAAGCCTGAGGACGACTCCACCGACAAGGCTCATGAACTTTTCGATGCGGCTGTCGAAAACGGCAACTATGACGCCTGCGCCTCGTTGGCACAGATGCTTGCCTATGGATATTATGACTCCGACGACGATGACCTTTACGACAATCTTATTCAAAAAGGTCTGGAAGAAGGCAGCCCGATGGCGATAAAGATGAAGTTGGAGAATATGATTTATGGTCGCTACGGCTATAAAAAAGATCCTAAGAGGGTTATCGATTTTCTTGAAAATGACATACTTACAGATGATGACGAGGGTTTCAAATACCCATATTTCTATGTTGTTCTCGGCGATGCGTACGACAAACTCGGCAACAAGGCTAAGGCTGGTGAGTGCTACGAGCAGGCTTCTTTCGCTGATTTGAAAGAGGCTGATTATAAGAAAAACGCCGTGCATCTCGAGGGTCTCAACCCGATGGCGCGCGAGATGTATGAGACGGTCATCGACATGGACTGCGACGACGATATTCCAGGATGCTTCACGCTGCGTGCCATGCTTCTCGGCGAGAAATATGAGGATCAGGATGAGGAGACACAGGAAGAGACGGCGCAGAAGATCATCGAGGCTCTCGAACATGACCATGAACTCGGTTTCAGCGAAGCTGCCGCAAAACTCGGAGACATCTATTATTATGGTGAATACGGCATCGAACGCGACCCGCAGGAGGCGTGGGGCTGGTATTATAAAGGCACATTGCGCGAGGACGCGGCGGCGTTCACGGGTCTCGGCACTATGGTGAAAGACGGCGTGTGCCCTGACAACCTGCCGGAATCGTTCTTCGAATGGTGCCAGCTTAGCGCACAACGTCGCAGCAACGGCGCTCCCGACAAGCACTACCTCGCCATCATCAAGCCCGACGGCAAGACGATTGCGTACTGTTTCATCAAGGATGACTGGGACAAGGTGGCGGGCTACTTAGGCGCGAAACGTCTTGCCCCTGTGAGAGTCGACGCACTCGACAAGATTGGCAAGAAAGTTGGCATCAGCGAGCATCTCACAGCATGGATCGACATCGAGGCACCGCGTAAGAAGATGCCGATGAACGCCGTGGCGAAGAAGTTCTACAAAGGCGTCATCGCGGGCGACATCGTCCTGACCATGGCTGATGACATCTGGGACCCGATGCTTTTCATGGAGGTCGACGACATCAGCAATATCGTTGAAGCCCTTGGCGGGAGACTCGTCGACGTTATTGATGACGAACTCGCGCTTGGCAAGGAGAAACGTGAATACACCAAGATTAGCGCCGACTTGCTGCATTCGGAGAGCGGCTTCGTGGCGAGGATACAGCCCGACAATACCGCGCATATCGTAGGCTCTAACCACAAGATTTTCGCCTTGACGGAAGAAGACATCTACGACCCGGTGCGTCTGGAAAGCCTTTACAAGATTGGCGAGAAACTCGGTCTGAAAGGCCGTCTCACCATCTGGACCGACAACTCTTCTTTGCGTAAGCAGATGATAATGAACAATAAAAACGACATGAACGCCATCGGTACGAAGCTTTGTGCTGGTCCTGTTGCCGACAATTTCTTCGTGGCGATGGAGGATGAAAACTACAATATCATGCTCTTCGACGATGTCGAGCAGCTGAAAAACGTCGTGGTGGCGATGGGCGTGAAGGCAGGAAATATTGTAAAGGATTAATCTACTTTCTTACTATAACACTTCCGCTGCCTTGATACGTCGCAAGAATCAGCACCTCGGCAATCTGAACGTGCTCAGGTGCGTTGGCGGCGTACACTGCCACGTCGGCGATGTCGTCGCCGGTGAGCGGGTCGATGCCTTTGTACACCTTGGCGGCACGCTCTGTGTCGCCGTGGAAACGCACGTTGCTGAAGTTCGTCTCCACTAATCCGGGCTTCAGGTTCGTCACGCGGATGTTGCTGTCGGCGACGTCGAGACGCAGACCGTCAGAAAGTGTCTTCACTGCCGATTTCGTGGCGCAATAGACGTTGCCGTTGGCGTAAGCGGCGTCACCTGCCACCGAGCCCACGTTGATGATATGGCCGCGGTTGCGCTCCATCATGCCAGGCACGACTAATCTTGTCATCGTCAAAAGACCTTTGATGTTGGTGTCAATCATCGTCTCCCAATCCTCGAAATCGCCTTGATATTCTGGCTCAAGACCGAGGGCGAGACCAGCGTTGTTCACCAAGACGTCGATGTCTTTCCATTCATTCGGCAGGTTTTTGATACATTCGGTGGCTTTTTCGCGGTCGCGCACGTCAAAAACCAAAGCCAGGACCTGTGTGCCTTTGGCTTCCAGTTCCTTGCGAATCTCTTCAAGACGCTGCTCGTTACGGCCTGTAAGAATAAGTCTGTCGCCATTTTCGGCGAATTTGCGTGCGCATCCGAGTCCGATACCGCTCGTGGCACCTGTTATCAACACTATCTTGTTCATCTCTGTAATGATTTTTCAATTAAAGATTGCAAAAATACAAAATGTTTGATTATGCCGACTCCTTGCATTAAAAAAAGTAGTATCTTTGCAGCCGATTTTAACATCAGGGGTACTTGGAAACCCCCTTTAACAAAACAAGACAATGGATTCTGTTATTATTTATTCAGGCGGTCTCGACTCCACCACGCTTCTCTACGAGGAACGTGCACGTATCGCATTGGCGGTCACGTTCAACTATGGCGGCAACCACGCCGCACGCGAGATGGCTTGCGCCGAATGGCATTGCAGGCATCTCGGCATCGAACACATCGTGATAGACCTCGCCTTCATCGGAAAATATTTCGATTCTTCGCTGGTTTCAGGTGCTGACGCCATTCCCGAAGGTAATTACGATGACGACAACATGCGTAGCACCGTGGTGCCGTTCCGCAACGGCATCATGCTGTCGGTGGCATGCGGACTGGCGGAGAGCCGCGGATTGAAACGTGTGCTCATCGCCAACCACGGCGGCGACCACGCCATCTATCCCGACTGCCGTCCGGAGTTCGTGAAAGCGATGGATTCGGCAATGAAGGCTGGCACTTACGAAGGCGTTCAACTTGTGGCACCTTACACCAACATCACCAAAGGCGACATCGTGAAAAAAGGCGTCGCACTCGGCATCGACTACGGAAAGACGTATTCATGCTACCGCGGCAAAGAGCTGCACTGCGGACGCTGCGGCACCTGTCGCGAACGTAAAGAGGCTTTTGCGGAAGCCGGAATCATTGACCCAACAAACTACGAGGACTGAAAAATGTATTACATCAAGAAAACGATAGAAGTGGCTGGCGCGCATCAGCTGACACTCGATTACCCCAGCAAATGCTGCTCGTTTCACGGGCATAACTGGATTATCACCATTTACTGCAAAGCCAGGGAACTCGACAAAAACGGCATGGTAGTCGATTTCTCGGAGATAAAACGCCGTATCGTCGACGCTTTGGACCATAAGGTCATCAACGACGTGTTGAAATGCAACCCTACGGCTGAGAACATAGCGCGATGGTGCTGCGAGCAGATCACCAACTGCTACCGCGTCGACGTGCAGGAGACTACAGGCAATGTCGCATCATACGAAAAAGACGAGTGATGAAAGTCAACGAGATTTTTTATTCACTGCAGGGCGAGGGTTTCAATACAGGGACGCCCGCCGTGTTCGTACGTTTGAGCGGATGTAACCTCCAGTGCCCGTTCTGCGACACAGAGCACGCCGAAGGTAAGGAGATGACCGAAGGCGAGATTGTAGAGGAAGTGTCGCGCTACAAGGCGAGTCTGGTGGTGATAACAGGCGGTGAGCCCGCATTGCAGCTGACGGAATCGCTGGTGGAGCTGCTGCATTTTCTGGGTAAGACAGTCGCAGTGGAGACCAATGGCACCATCGAGTTGCCTAAAAACGTCGATTGGATCACATTGTCGCCGAAAGACGCATTTCTGGGTGAGAAAGCAAAACCTGTTTTGACAGAAGCCGACGAATTGAAGGTCGTTATCACCGACGATATGTGTAGAGATGCACGGCCGTGCGTCTCCACGTACCCAGACATAAAAATAAAACATCATTTCCTCCAGCCCTGCGACACCGGCAACCCCGAAAAAAACACCCAAATAATCAAAAAAACGATAGAATATTGCAAAGAGCATCCCGAATGGAGATTGTCGTTGCAGACACATAAATTATTAAACATCAGATAGTTATGAATAGAGAAAAAGATAATTTGCAGCAGCTTGGCCACAAAGCCGAGATTCCTGAGACATACGCCCCCGAGGTTCTTGAAACCTTTGAAAACCGTCATCCTGAGCGCGACTACTGGGTGCAGTTCAACTGCCCAGAGTTCACCACGCTTTGCCCGATCACCGGACAGCCCGACTTCGGCGAAATCAAGATTTTGTACATCCCTGACGAGCGCATGGTGGAGAGCAAGAGCCTCAAACTGTATCTGTTTTCATTCAGAAACCACGGCGATTTTCATGAAGATGTGGTCAATATAATACTCAACGACCTCGTGAAGCTGATGAATCCGCGTTACATCGAGGTCGTTGGGCTGTTCGTTCCGAGAGGCGGCATCAGCATTCATCCTTATGTCAATTTCGGCGTGAAAGGCACGAAATACGAGCTGATGGCGGAGGAACGTATGAGAAATTATCAGTTGAGATAAAGTCTTTTCAAGACGCTTTATTCGCGAATAAAGCGTCTTGTTTCTGTATTGTTTCCTGTTGTTATTCTAATGAAATAAACTCCGCTTTGCAAGGCTTTGACGTTCATTTCAACCTTGTCGGAATTGCATTCCTGCTTCAACACCGCTGCTCCTGTAAGATTGTAAATCTCCACGTTGCTGATGTTTCCATTTGATTCGATGAAGAGCTTGTCGTTTGCCGGGTTAGGATAGATGCTCATCGTCTGCTCATCGTTCTCGCCTACATTTGAGATGTAAGTCAGATGTGCGATAAAGTAATGGTGTGTCGTCAGGGTGATGCTAAACGACTCCTCTTCTGACACTATTACGCCGTCTTCAGTCCAGTTTTGGAAAACGTAGTTTTCTGCAGGAGTTACAGTCAGGGTTACTGTATCGCCATAATGATTACCATTGCTTTTGAATATTGTGCCGCCTTCTTGTGGGTCGACGGAAGCTAACACTTCATATTCAATAAATGAGAAGTTGGCAATGAATGACATGTCTTCGGTTACGACAAATGTTATAGAGGCATCTGTCGAGTAAATACTGAGGTTTGTTACCCAGTTAAAGAAGTTGAAGCCTGCGTTTGGTGTTGCTGTCAGAGTGCATTCCTCACCATAGTTGTAGGTGCCAGCTCCTTCAATTGTTCCTCCATAGTCAGGAATTGACGATGCTGTCACTGTGTAAGACATGATTTGGAAGTTGGCGACGTAAGCCGCTGCTTCGGTGACGGTGAAGGTGTATGAGGCGTTGGTTGATACCTGAACGCCGTTCTTGGTCCAGTTGACGAACTGGTAGCCTGCATTTGGTGTCGCTGTCAGCGTGCACTGCTGTCCTTGTGTGTAGGTGTTGGCGCCTGTCACTGTTCCCGCGTTTGCAGGATTCACTGATGTTGTGATTGTATATTGTTGCGGTGCCGAACCTCCCACGCTGATGGTCTGTGAATACGGCTGACGCTGCGGTTTTGTCACCACAATCTTCACCTGACCTGATGTCACTGGTGTCACTGGCACGCTGACGCTTCCTGCTGCAGGCACCAATGCCGCGCCGAGAAGTGTGTTGTTTTGTGAGATGCCGACGTATGAGCCTGCCTCAGCGTTCACTGTGAAGCTTGTCGCTCCTGAAGGGAACTGTGTGGCGTGGGTCACGGTGTTTGCCGTCGGGTTCACGCGGTAAGGCATGATGGAGCCGTCGCCGAGGACATGGTAAGCCTGCCAGTAATAAAGCTGCGAGCAACCGCTGTTACCGCTGTTGGAGTAACTTCCTGTATATGCGTAGCAAACGGCGATATTGCCCAAGAATGTCATTGAAGAAACAGTGTTGTAGGTGTCATCCATCCAGACGGCATCGTATACGCCAGTCTTGGTGTTGTTGATATTTGGTGTGCTGCCTAATGTGCTGGTGGCTCCTACACCGAAATAATAGTCTTCATACCAATATGTCTCAGGGCATGAGCCGATGTAGGAATATGCCCCCTTGTTTTCCGCGCGTATCATCGCCTCACCGAAGCAGGCGGAGCTGTAGCCGAAGTTACCTGTGAGGCAGCAGTTACCCATCGCGAGGAAGTATTTGTTTGTATTTGACAACTGGTTTACACCGCTGTTGGTGAGCTGTGGCTGGTACCACATGGTGTTGTCGCCGTGTGCCGTGTAGTTGACGAAACCGACGCCTGTGCTCAATGAGTTGTAGCATCCGTTGTACTGGCTTTGGTTGACATGTGAGTTGACCTGTGTGAAGCCGTGTGCGGTGTTATAATAATTGGTGGTGGCGTAGTTTACGGTAGGCGCGCCGACGTATGAAGTCCAGTTGCTGTCCCATCCTGCGATGAGAGTTACTTTGCTCAAATAGCTCGGGTCAGGCATGGTGTATTGCTCGTATTGCAGAATCTTGTTGATGATGTTTGTCAGCTGTGTGGTGTTCTCTGCTGAAATGCGGCTGTAGAACATATCCGGGAAATAGTCATTGTCGACGCTGCCGTAATAGAGGTCGGTGACTCTGCTGGTTGAAGAGCCGTTGGTGCCAGGGATTTGTCCTGTGTCGCCCACGAGGATGAGGAATGTAGGTGTCTTGCCTTGGCTGACGCCAGTGTTGTAGAGGTTCTGCACATAGCTGCGGATGGCACTGTAGGTAGAGCCGGTCTGGCTTGTGGTGTATACGTTCACGTCGAAGCCTTTCTGAATCTTCCAGTTGGTCCAAGGCTCAAGGGTCGAAACGTAGTTCTGCGGTGCGATGACGATCATGTGGACAGGATACGCCATCAGGTCAGGATGGTCGGTGTAAACGTCAAGAATCTGGCGGTAGTTGAACATCTGCTTGTAAACGATGTCGAAATAAGGGCTGTAGGTGTTTATCAGCATGCGCTCGGTCTCTGCGATGTCGGCGCCGTCGAAGCTGACCTCAACCTCGATGTCGTTGAAAACACGGATGGTATTGGCTTTGGCGTCGTAGCTCACCGGATTGATGACCAGCGAACCGATTCTGATGCCGCGCATCGTGCCTTGCACCTCGATAGTGGCTGTAGGCTCAAAGGCGAGACCTCTCGTCTGGTATGCAGCCTCGTTGTAAACAAACTCCACATCCTCAGGCTTCTGGTCTTTTCTCACCGATGGCTGATGCGGTAAAATGGTGCTGATGCCATAGTCCGAAAGATTGTAATCCTTTGCGGTATAGCTTATTACGTTCACTACTGGAATCGCTCCAAACGGCACGGCAAGGAGTTCGTGTGTCGCTGGCAGCTCAGGTGTGCCGATTTCTCCCGAACGATAGGTTCCCGGGATGGTTATCTCCGAAAACACGCCTCTTTCTGTTGTGACTTCGGCGCTTTCCAACGAGCTGTAGCTGAACACGGCACGAAGTGTCTGGAAATCACTTTTGATGATTTCATTTCCTGAATTTCTGTTGAAATCGATTTTCATACTTTGAGAGAAGCCGACTAAGCAGCTCATAATCAGTATGATAAGAAATAAACCTCTTTTCATTTTTAAAAATTTTAATGATTAATAAATTGGTGCAAATATACAAAAAAATTGAATTTTTCCACTTTTTTATTATTTTTGCGATGAAAATTTATTGTTAAAATGGAGTCAAAAAAATGAACAGAACAAACGAGATATTCAAAGTGACAATCATTGGCAGCGTGGTCAATGTGCTGCTGTTGGTGCTGAAGTTTGTGGCGGGAGTGCTCGGCCACAGCTCCGCCATGATCGCCGACGCAGTGCATTCGTTGTCGGATTTCCTGACGGATATTGTGGTTCTGGTTTTTGTGAAAATCAGCGGTAAGCCTAAGGATAAGGAGCACGAATACGGTCATGGGAAGTTTGAGACGTTGGCTTTGACTATTATCGGCTTGGTTCTTGTTTTTGTGGCACTCGGAATCATCAGCGATGGCGTATTGAAAATTGACGATTTCTTTGAGGGTAAGCCGTTGGAGGCACCAGGTATGCTGGCACTTTGGGCTGCTGTTGCATCGATAGTGCTGAAAGAATCTGTTTACCGTTATTCTATCATAAAAGCCCGTAAACTTGACTCGCAGGCTCTGGAGGCTAATGCATGGCATCATCGCAGCGATGCGCTCTCCTCAATAGGCACTTTGATTGGCATCGGAGGCGCTATCTTTCTCGGTCAGCGTTGGGTCATCCTCGACCCGATAGCCTCGGTGGTTGTGGGTCTTTTTATCGGAAAAGTGGCGTTCGGCCTGCTGAAAAGCGGCGTGGGAGACCTCACCGACAAGGCGTTGCCCGAGAGCGTGGAGCAGGAGATACTGCAAATGGTGTCGGAGGTCGAAAACGTCGGCAATCCGCATAACCTCAAGACTCGCCGCATCGGAAACCACTACGCCATTGAGCTCCACATCAAAATGGACGGCAACATCACATTGCGCGAGGCCCACGACAAAGCCACCGAAGTCGAAAATCTATTAAAAATCAAATACGGAAAAGAAACCCACGTGGGAGTCCATGTGGAGCCGTTTGACTAAAAGACTAAAAGAGACACAAAATAACGAGTAAAGTGCAATATCAGGGTAAATTATTCGTTATAATGATGTTATAATTTAAATCATCATTATGAAAACAGCACGATTACTATTGGTTTTATTGGCATTATTCGGTGTAACAACGCTTTCCAATGCCCAAGGAGTTTCAAAATCTGGAAGAGAAAAAGGACTGGTCATAAGGCCGGAAATTGGAGTTGGTGTGGGAAGTCTGGGTAAATCAGACCACTATTATGCTTTATATCTTCAAGGAAGTGTTGATTATCAATTCAATCCATATTTTAATGCTGGAGTTGGCGCAGGATTCAGTACTAACAATTGGTGCCTCGGAGGAATAGGGAAAGATAAAGTGATGGCGTTGCCAGTATATGCTAATCTTCGTGCGTATTTATGCGATAAAAAGGTTAGTCCGTTTTTTGATTTAAAGATGGGATATAATATTCCTCTAAATGAAGGTCGTATTCGAGAGGAATATAATCCTCCTTTACATCTTTGGAATGATTCTTATCTGAAAATCAAAGGTTTGTATGGGATGTTGTCGTTCGGTCTTCAAGCAGGTGGAATGGATGTCGGAATTTCAATGGGTTGGGTACAAGGCGTGTCTCGTGAAATGGACCAAAATATGAATTATAATGTCAAAGAGCATTCCAATAGTTATTTCATGACATCATTTAGCATAGCATATAATTTCCAATTCAAATAATACTTTCCGGTGAGCATCCCAGCGCTTTTGAGAGTGCTAAAACCGTCTGCGCTTCGGCTTTTCTAATATCTTGGTCACCCTGTTCGTAAGCCTGTATCATACGAAGTGTTACGCCTGAAATCTCAGCTAATCTTTGCTGGGTCAGACGAGCTTGTTTCCTTATCGTTTTCAACACATTAGGCCGTTCAGCCAAATAATTATCAATTATGCCGTCTGCTACTTCGACAAATTTCGACAAATCAGCCTCGTGCAAAGTGGGGTACATCGAAATTATTCGTTTGATATCCAAACCATTATGTTGAATGTATAAAAACGATTTCGCCCTAAACCATTGGTAATAGGCCAGCGACCATCCAGCCCAAAATTCTTTTGTCCGCTCGAATGGCTGATAATCAATTTCTTTTATATCAAAATCAGAAGATTTTCTCAAAACCATTTCATATAATTCCACACCTGAAAGTCCCGAAACATAGCGTGGATTTCCTATTTCAATCTGCGATGCCACTCCGCTTGCGAGAAACATCTCAAAAAACACAGAAATATCGCAATGCGCAGCGTTTACTGCATAATCCATGCATGCTGCCAAGGTTATTCATGGCATCTTCGAGATAATAATAATGGTATGCGTGTGGCATTGTGTCAATATGTTCCATAAACTATCGTTATAACGAGATTTTGCAAAAATACAAATATTTTTTATTAAAATGATGGTTCCGTAATTTTTTTTATTTTTGCAAATAAATTTCACATAATGAACGTCAAGATTACTGCCATAAGAAAAGCCAACTACACCGATTTGCAGGCTAAATACGAGAACCCCATCGAGCATGCCTGCGAGGTGAGGGAAGGGCAGTCGTGGATTTCGGAAAACGGCGAAAAACCTGAGGGTTTATGCGACAGCGCATGGGAGTCGATGCGGTGGTTTGTGCAGGAACTGGCAGCCGGTCGCGGCAACTTTTACGACGGCTGGATGAAGAACCCGCAGTCCGCCATGATAAGCTGCAACGACGGGTTCAGACCTGTTAGCTTTTATATTGAAGTGATACTTTGAAGTGTTTTACTTCACGAATTTTCCAATCTTTGTATTTCCGTTAAAGTCAACTGATTCAACAAAATATGTTCCGAAAGGCAGTTTTGTGATGTCAATTTCGACAATGGTTTGACCCTTCAAGGAAATCTTTTTCACCGTCTGACCTTTAACGTTTATAATCTTTATTTTTTTTAATCCTTCAGATTCTATTTTTATCAAATTTGAGGCTGGATTCGGATAAATTTTCAGTGAATCGTTGGCGATGTCTTCTGAAATCGCGTCATCTTCAAGCGAGTCGGCGCCGTCGGTGAGCCATTCGAGGCTGAAGTTGTAGAATGCCGTCAGATAGTTTCCAATCTCACCGTTGGGATTCTCCTCGACGTAAAGTCCGATGGTGCCGTCAGGAAGGATGCAGAGCGAGGAGTACGCCGAGCTGTAAGGCACGATGGTCTTTTTCACAGGCCATGTCTCACCTTCGTTGTAGCTGATGTAAACTGTGACATTGGTGCGTTGCGAGCCGTAAGGGACGGAATGTAACAGCCTGTTTTTGTTAAATCCCTGGTTTACAGATGTATAACGAATCAAATCGCCATTGCATGCCGGCGCGGTGATGTCGTTCCAGATGGATGTCGTCGGCTGCCAGGTCTCGCCACCGTCTTCGGAGATGTTGTACCAGCGTTTTCCTGCGTGGCGGATGCTCATGAGGATGCGGCCGTCGACAAGCTCAGTGACCTTAGCCTCGTCACCGCCGACAGAAGCGCGACCCGACACATGCCATGTTGCGCCGTTGTCATCGGAATAGACAGCGTAGTTGTTCAGCGATTGCGCTGAGCCTTCACGGATTGCAGCCACAAACATAATACGCCCCGTCGATGTGAGAAGCCCGTTGCCTGAGCCGAAGAACGAGGCACGCCAGGTGGTCTGGCTCGGATAGATGCAGTTGTCGCCGAAAATGAAGTTGGTGATGTCTTCCGGCTCGGTCCAAGTCTGACCGTTGTCGTAACTGT
The DNA here is from genome assembly GCA_017427985.1 of Bacteroidales bacterium. GTDB lineage: Bacteria > Bacteroidota > Bacteroidia > Bacteroidales > F082 > Limimorpha. The sequence continues at coordinate 69,746 of JAFRRS010000022.1, forward strand.
ATGATTTATATGAACGAATAGGGTTCGATGGCGTAGAGTTCCAGAGTCCGACACCGCCCACAAACACGGCGATGAGTCCGTTGTCGTCGTTGCTCCATGTAAGGGCGCAGTCGCCGAAGCCTTGGTTATAGCCCGTGCCTAATGCGATGGTGTAAGGCTCGCTCCAGGTGTGACCGCCGTCGGTGCTTCTGTTGCACACGATGTCGATATCTTGTGGAAGGTCGCCCTCGTTGTATTTGCGCTTGTCGGTGACAGCCACGATGGTGCCGTCTTTCGCCGTGATGACGGCAGGGATGCGGTAGTTCGTTGAGCCGTAGTCGCCTGGATGATAAAGCTCAGTGCGTGTGAATAAGGTGTCTTGTGCCGGTGCCACAAGCGCTGAAATCATGATAATAGCTAATGTGATGAGTTTTTTCATGGTATTATTATTTTGAGATTACAATTATCGTTTTTTAAATGTATAGCCTTTCTTTTCCCAAACGGGCATCTCCGTTTCTTTAATTATGTTGTAAAACTTTCCGAAATCCGAAGCCTCTTTGTTCCAGCCTCTTTCAGCGGTGCCGAGGGCTTTGGGAAGCATCTGGTAGGTGAATCCGTCGAAGCTGCGGAGCTGCGCCGCCCAGAGCTGCGCCTGCACTCCGATGATGTCGCCTTTGTAATTGTCAGGCTGTAACGAGAACGTCTGATGCTCGTCGACATATCCCGCCCATGCGAGTCCTGGCTCGTCTTTGGCGTCGCTGTAGGCAAGGTCGAGGTAGGTGTATGACGCGGGTGAGAGCACCACAGGAAACCCCTCGATGCCGTCGGTGTTCCACACGTTGAGGAAATACAACGAGCGTTTTAGGCGCGACTCCGTCTCAGGCTCCAGGTCGTGCGCGATGTCTTCCCATCCCGCCAGCTTGATGCCGCGTTCCTCGGCGAGGTCGAGCATGCGTTCTGTGTAATAGTTTTTCATCGCATGGCGGTCACGTCCCGACCACGCGCCGTCAGGCACCTCGTCGCCCCCGATATGGATGGCGCGCAAAGGCACTCCAGCCTCGTCATGCAGACGTGTGACCTCGTCGAAGACCTTTCCGTAAAACTTGTAAACGCCTGGAAGATATACACTTAACACGTTGTCGGTGAAGTCTTGTGCTGACCAGTAATGCGAGGTGTCGGCGGGGTCTTGCAGACGATAGCTGTCGTCTCCGGTGCGTCTCTCGTAAGCCTGCATCGCCTTGATGGAGGCACGCGAATGACCTGGAGTGTCGAACTCTGGAATCACAACGATGCGACGCTCCCAAGCGTAACGTAAAATCGTTTTGTATTCCTCGCCAGTGTAAAACGTCGTGTTGCCCACATGACCGTTAACGGCAGGCATCAACGCGACGGTCTCCTGCAAATCCCAGTCGGGCAGGGCGTGATGTCCGCTGAACTCCGTGAGTTCAGGCAAGTCTTTTATCTCAAGGCACCATGACTCGTCGTCGCCGATATGGAAATGCAGCGTGTTGAGCTTCCACGACGCCATCAGGTCGAGGACTTGAAGCACCTCGTCGACAGTGCGGAAGTCACGCGCCACGTCGAGCATGAAGCCGCGGTACTGATAATCTGGCCAGTCTTCTAACGTCATGGGCTGCAACGGCTTAGGCAGCTTGGCGAGGGTCGTTTTGGCATAGAAAGCACCGTCTTCGTCATCGGCTTCAATGGTCGGATTGCCGTCGTCACTTATCGTGATGCGATACCAGCCGTTTGGATGCGTCTCGGCGTGTTTGTTCTTAATCTGAGGAATGATATCGCCTGGCTGCACCTCGTAGTCGCTGCTGTAGTCTTTCTCATTTTTTGAAAAATCAAGAAAATTGTATTTCACCTGCATTGGGATGTCTTGCTTGTCTTTTTGTTGCAGGATGAAACACTCGGGAGCCCAAGAATGCCGTGGCAGCGGACGACCATAGTATTTCAATGTTATCGTGCCGCTCGTCGGGATGTCGATGTACCACGACGTGCCTTGGTAATGGTTCATCTTCGGACCTTCTACGATTGTCTTGCCGTCGTAAAGCTCCTGAAACCACACCCGTGAGCCTTGTGGAACGTTTTTAAGCACCAATGTGTTCAACGCGCTTCCGTCGTCATGTTTGACGCCTTCGGTCCATTCGGCTGTCGGCATTTTTTCGCAAGCCGTCATCAGCATGGCGATAATGATAAAAAGCAAGGTTTTTCTCATAGTTGTAATCTTTTATGTTTCATTCAAAAGGCTCCACATGTACTGCCACATGTGTCTCGTCGCCGTATTGTTTTCTTAGTAATTCCTCCACTTCGGTGGCTTTGTCGTGCGCCTCGCGAAGTGTGATGTCGCCGTCCATCATGATATGGATTTCGATGGCGTAATGGTTTCCGATGCGGCGTGTGCGCAGGTTATGAGGCGCGTTGACACCGGGCAGCTCATTCACCAGCTGTATTATTTCGTCCTCCACCTTGTCGGGAAGCGACTGCTCCAGTAGGTCGCCGATGCCGTCTCTTAACAGTCCGAACGCCACCTTGACGATGATGGCTCCCACCACCACCGACGCTATCGGGTCGAGGATTTCCCATTTGTCACCAAAGAAAATAGCGCCTCCGATGCCCACCGCCGTGCCTATTGACGACAGCGCGTCGCTGCGATGATGCCACGCGTTGGCTTCCACCGCCTTGGAGTTGAGTTTCCTGGCTTTGACGATGGAGTAACGGTACACCGCCTCTTTCATCACGATGGAGACGATGGCAGCCCAGAACGCCAGCATCCCGGGCTCTTCGAGAGTGCCGCCACGAAGCCAGAATGCTATTTTCGTGGAGCCGTTCACGATGATGCCGATGGCGACAATCATCAGGGCGAAGCCGATGATAGTCAACGCTAAAGTCTCGTATTTGCCGTGCCCGTAGTCGTGCGACTTGTCTTTCGGACGGTTGCCGAGCTTCACAAAAACAAGCACGATGATGTCGGTCACGAAGTCGGAGAGCGAGTGGGTGGCGTCGGCGATCATCGCGCCGCTGTGCGCCAGTATTCCCGCCACGAACTTGAAAACCAGCAGGAACATATTCACCGCACTCCCGATGAGGGTGACCTTGTAAATCTCTTTTTCGCGTGACATTTTTATTTAAAATTAGAAATTGCAAAATTAAAGTTTTTTTACTACTTTTGCAAAAAATTACGAACTATGATTAACGACTTCATTTACGACATCCCGGTAAGGGTATATTTTGGCAAGGATCAGTTGAAAAACTTAGGCGCGGAGCTCAAAAAATATGGTACGCGCGTACTCATGACATACGGCGGCGGCTCCATCAAGAAGACAGGGCTTTACGACCGCGTGGTGAAAGAGATTCACGATGCGGGCTTGGAGCTTTTTGAGCTTTCCGGCATCGAGCCAAACCCTCGCATCGACTCGGTGCGCAAGGGCGCGCAGATGTGCAAGGAACACCATGTCGACGTACTTCTCGCCGTCGGAGGCGGCTCCACCATCGACGCCACGAAGTTCATGGCTGCGGGCGCATGCGTCGACCACGACCCGTGGGACTTCCTTGACCTCGAAAAACGCTCGCCGATAGAGAAAGCATTACCTATCGTGACGATTCTCACCTTGTCGGCGACGGGCTCGGAGATGGACATGGGCGGCGTCATCAGCAATCCCGAGACGAAAGACAAAATCGGACGTCTCGCACCTGCCATGCTGCCGAAAGCGTCGTTCCTCGACCCGACGAACACCTTCACCGTGAGCCCGTACCAGACCGCCTGCGGCGCTGCCGACATGATGTCACATATAATAGAGGTGTATTTCAACACCAACCTCGACCTCTTCATGCTCGACTGCTTCATGGAAGGGCTGATGCGCACCATCATAAAATACGCCCCGATAGCCATGCGCGAGCCTGACAACTACGAGGCGCGCGCCAACCTCATGTGGACCTCGTCATGGGCTATCAACGGCTTCATCGACGGCGGGAAACGCCAGGCGTGGTCGTGCCACCCGATGGAACACGAGGTGTCGGCGATTTATGACATCACACACGGTCTCGGACTCGCCATCATCACGCCACGATGGATGGAATACTGCCTCGACGACACCACCGTCGACAAATACGTGCAGTTCGGCACCAACGTGTTCGGCATCGACGCCAAACTGCCGAAGATGGAGATAGCGCACAAAGCCATCGACGCGCTCAGCGACTTCCTGTTCAACACCTTGAAGCTTAAACGTACCTTCCCGGAAGTGGGTATCGACGAGACCAACTTCGAGATAATGGCAAAGAAATCAGTAAACTACGGCACTTTGAAAGGCTTCAAGCATCTTCAGCAGCACGATGTGGAGAAGATTTTCGAGATGTGCATGAAATAAACTAATTTAGCGTTTTTCACCATGATTTTCTATTATTCAGGCTGCGGAAACAGCAGATTCATCGCCCAAAGCATAGCGGAGGCATTCAATGAGAAACTTGTCTTTATCCCTGAAGCTCAACGAAATAACAATTTTGAATACAACCTTTCGGAAAACGAGATGCTGGGCTTTGTCTATCCGATTTATTCCTGGCGACCGCCACATCTTGTTGATGAGTTTGTCAATCAATTGATAATCAAAGGGAAACCGTCTTACGTCTGGACTGCCGTGACTTGTGGCGACAACGTGGGCGAGACTGAGTCTATTTTCCGTAAGGAACTGAAAGACAGAGGATTGGAACTTGACGCAGCCTTCTGTTTCAAGATGCCTAACACCTACGTCAACATGATGGTGATGAGCGTCGACGAGGAAGAGGTCGCTATTGAAAAAATTGCAAAAGCCAAGGAAAAACTGCCGAAAGTGATAGAAATCATCAAGGCGAAAACCGCTTTTTCCGACATGATAAAAGGCGGACTGCCACGATTCAAGAGCAACGTCATCGGGAAGAGCTTCTACAAATGGGCGTCCGACAAGCCGTTTTTCGCCAACGAAAACTGCATCTCGTGCGGCCTCTGCGTGAAGGTGTGCCCGGTGCAAAACATCACTCTGGAAAACGGCCGTCCTCAGTGGCACGGCAACTGCAACACATGCGACGCCTGCTACCATCACTGTCCGAAAAACGCTATCCAATACGGCAAGAAGACTCGCGGAAAAGGACAATATTATTTCAAGGAAAAATGAGAAAAATTCAGTTTCTGACAATCTTTTTGATGGCGTTTTTTATGTTTTCCTGCAAAAATGAAGACAAGGCTATCCGCCTGATGTGCGAGGAGATTCACAAAAACTATCCTCTCGCCACCTTGCAGGATGTCTACAAGACGTGCTATCAGGATTTTTTTGGCGCGGAACATCTCATGAACGACACCGCGATGGCGCGGAAATACATCAGCTATGAGCTTGGGCAGTGCCGCGACACCGACATGAGGGCCATGCCAAAGCGTGAGCCGACGGGTTTCCGTCATCGTTTCACACGAATTAACTTTTCATGCCTCGTCGATGGCGAAATCACTGAGGAACAGCTGCTTGCGATGTTTATCGATGCCGCTGGCAAAGACAACGCCTTCAGCGACGACTGGGCGTCGGAATGGCTGAAAATCGAGGCGATGGCGTTGATAGTCAATCCTGAATGGGCTGACGAGGAGTTGCAGTCGGAGCTGCGGATGGCGGCACAGGGCAGGCACGCCGTCAGGCATAGCGAGGCGTTCAGAGACAACTACAACCCACATTACCGCATCGTCAGAAATTGAAAATATTCTCGAAAATCTGATTTCTTAAAAATTTTTTGCTATCTTTGCAGCGTTATAACATTTTCAAAATGAAAAAATCTGTTCGAACAATTTGGATTGCAATGCTGTCGGCTTTTGCGTTTTTGGTTGCATGTGTCTCAAGCAAAGGTCTGACCAAGACCGAGAGAGCCAGTCTCGAAAGAGAGCGTGACTCCATCGAGAGAATCCTCAAAGGACGCGAGGGCGCCTGCGTTTACGGCTCGCCTGAGATAATCCAGGCTTACGGCGCCGAGACACAACGTCTGCGTGAGCAGCTTAAAGACATCAACGCACGTCTGAGCGAAGATGATTCAAAGAAAAAATGATAAGTTAGGCTTTCACAAGCGTATCATGCTCGAACTCAACCGCGCCGCCCTCCAGCAGCGCGTCGAGGAACACGAGTTGCACCAGCTTTTCTGGGAATGTACACTGAGATGTAATCTCAACTGCCGCCATTGCGGTAGCGACTGCCGCATGTTGTCGGAGCAGAACGACATGCCTCTCGACGATTTCCTTAAAGTCCTTGACGAGATAAAAACCCACGAAGACCCGTCGAAAGTGATGGTGATAACCACCGGAGGCGAGCCCACGATGCGCCGCGACCTCGCTGTCTGCGGAGGCGAGATTTCAAAACGCGGCTTCGTGTGGGGCATGGTGACAAACGGTATGCTCCTGACACCTGAAAGACTCGACGAGTTCGTCGAAAACGGCTTGAAATCGATAGCGGTGAGCTTCGACGGATTCGAGGACGACCACAACTGGATGCGCGGCAACGCTTCGAGTTACAAAAACGTTCTCGTGGCTGTCGAAGCCATGAAACAGCATCCGGGTTTGACGTGGGATGTGATAACATGTGTCAACCAGAGGACGATAAAATACTTGTCCGAGTTTCGTGATTTCTTGATTTCTTTGGGAATCAAGAGATGGCGTTTGTTTACTGTCTTCCCGTTCGGGCGTGCTGCCAATGAGCCTGACTTGCAGTTGACGAACGCACAGTTTGTGGAGATGCTGGAGTTCATCAAGCAGACGCGTCTTGAGGGGAAAATCCGTGCCGACTACGGCTGTGACGGCTTTCTCGGGAAGTATGAGGGCGAGGTGCGCAACCATTATTATTCATGCAGCGCAGGCATCAACATCGCCTCGGTTCTCGCCGACGGCTCCATCTCTGGCTGCCTCAGCATCCGCAGCGACTACCATCAGGGAAACATCTACAACGACAGCTTCTGGGATGTGTGGCAGAGCAGATTCCAGCTCTACCGTGACCGGAAATGGATGAAAAAAGACCAGTGCGCTGACTGCAAAATGTGGCGTTTCTGCCAAGGCAACGGCATGCATCTCCGCGACGGCGACGGGAAACTTCAGGTGTGCCAATATCACAAGATTAACAATTTTTAAAAAATTTTGAAAAAAAGTATAAAACTTCAGATTTTTTTGTAAATTTGCATCTCGATAGTTTTTGGATTTTTAAATATTTTTTAGATATGGATCAGAACAATTTTATCATCACCATCAACCGCGAATCAGGTACCGGAGGTAGGGAAATAGCCCAGCAACTCGGCGATATCCTTGGCGTGAAAGTTTATGACAAGGCTTTGCTCGACACAATCATGGGGCAAATGAATGTTCCTGCAGATGAACTTACCAAAGATAAAAACTGGTGGGACAATTTTTTGTCTCTCTACAGGAAATTCAGCAATGCCAAGGAATTTGACTTCAAGGAGAAAGTCACCACCAAGGCGATATATCTGCAGCAGGAGAAGCTTCTGAAAGAAATCGGGGAGAGGGAATCATGTATAATACTCGGTCGCACAGGTTTCCATATCTTCAAGGATTATCCGAACAATTTGAAAGTGTTCCTCGTCGCCGATCTTGAAGCGCGTGTGAAACGTGTCTGCCAGACAATGGAAGTCAATCCGAAAGAGGCTCGCAGGTTTATCGAAGAGGTGGATAACACACGTGAGGAATATACGAAGAAATACACAGGAGTGTCGCGTTACGACGCCCGTAACTACGACTTCGTTATGAATGTCTCCAACATCCCGCCGCATCTCGTGGCTGTGTTCCTCGCCCAGAACATCAGACTGAAATTCAAGAAAGACTAATGTGAAATAATTATTTGTTTTTTTAACAGGAAGAAATTCGTGGCTTTTGTCACGAATTTCTTTTTTTGTATTGTTTTTTGGATTATCTTTGCAGCCGAATTCAAGGGGTGCTCCTTGCGGGCTGAGATGATACCCTAAAACCTGATCCGGGTAATGCCGGCGTAGGGATGGATATTACCAATTTTCCCCTTCACATTTATTATTAACTAAAAGTTCAAAAAATGAAAAGAATTTTTATTTGTATCGCTGCGCTTTTCTTTGCAGCAAATGTGAATGCGCAGAATGAAAATGTGATCGACACCACCAACCTCCAGATGCTTGAAGAGGTGGTTGTCAGCGGCGTGAAAGTGCAGAAAAACGCGCCTTTCGCCGTCACAAACATCAAGAAAAACGAACTGAGCGAGTTCTCAAAGACCGGCCAGGAGCTGCCGTTCCTGTTCGCCAAGACTCCAGGAATCATTTCGTGGAGCGAGAACGGTGTCGGCACCGGCACGAGCTACATGCGAATCCGTGGCGCCGGCGACTCGCGCATCAACGTGACACTCGACGGAGTGCCGCTCAACTCGCCCGAGGACCAGTGCGTGTTCTGGGCTAACATGAACAGCTATGGCTCGCTTCTCGGCAACGTGCAAATCCAACGTGGTGTTGGAACCTCAACTAACGGCGACGGCGCCTTCGGTGGCACGGTGGCATTGTCGTCGGCATCGCCGTCGGTGACGCCAAGTGCCGAGATAACTGGCTCCTACGGCTCGTTCAACACTCTCAACTTCGGCGCAAAAGCCTCTACTGGTCTTCTTTGGAACCACCTCATCATCGACGGTGCCTACCACGAGACCAGTACCGACGGATTCATCCACGGAACCTCAGGACGCAGCGGAAGCTACTACGGTGGCATCACCTTCATGAAAAACAACTTCGTGATCCGTTACAAAAACATCGGTAACTTTGAAAACACGGGTCAGGCGTGGAATGGCGTCACGGCGGGCGACAACAATATGAGCCTTATGGACGGAACTTACGGAACTCACACTGGCATAAAGACTTACGAAGATATGTACAACGTCGGTCTCGGTCAGTTTAACTCGCTTTACGAATATCTCGTCACCGATGAGGACGGCAATTTTGTTAAAGATGCAAACGGAAATTACGTCACAGAACGCTACAAACTCAACAACGGAAAGTATTGGGACAAGACCACCGACAATTTCTGGCAGGACCACAACATCCTCTCGGCGGCTTGGGACATCAACGAGCACTGGACAACATCAGCATCACTGCATTACACCTACGGCTACGGTTTTTATGAGGAATTCCGCTATAACAACAAACTCTCAAAGTTTGGCATGACTTACATTGATTCCGAAGGAAACAAGGTGAAAAAGACCGATTTTGTGCGTAAGAAAGGACTTCGTCAGGATACCTACGGCATCGTTTGGAATGCAAATTATAAAAATGAGAAATGGGATGTGATTGGCGGCGTTTCTTTGCAAAATTTCCAAGGAAACCACTTCGGATATGTCACATACATCGCCAACGATGGTGTCGCCAACAAATATCTCGGCGACGGAGATTACAAATATTATGATTCCGACGCAAGCAAACTCGACGGAAGCGCCTTCATCAAGGCGGCATACAATTTTGCCAGAAACTGGACGGTTTTCGGCGATATGCAGTACCGTCATGTTGATTACAGCACTACAGGCATCAACGACAAATTCTATGAAGAGGAAAGCGGTTACTACAACCAACCGCTTGACATTCATGAGAAATACGATTTCTTTAACCCGAAAGGCGGCATTTCATGGAATTTGAACAACCATCACGCCTACGCTTCAGTGGCGATGAGCCACCGCGAGCCGGAACGCAACAACTTCACCGACAACGGCTCATATCCTTTCCCAAAACCAGAGCAACTCGTTGATTATGAATTAGGTTACAATTACAATGGTAATATCTGGCAGGCTGGCGCAAATCTTTATTATATGGATTACACCAACCAGTTCGTGCAGACTGGCGCAGTCAGCGATATTGGCGAGGCTCTCACCACAAACATCAAGAGCTCGTACAGAATGGGTGCCGAGCTGCAAGCGGGCGTCAACGCCACGGAATGGCTCACCATTGAGGCAAATGCGGCTCTGAGCCAGAACAAAATCAAGGACTTCGACGAAGTCGTTGAAGACTGGGACAACGGCACCACCACGATTCATTACGACAACTCCACTTTGGCGTTCTCGCCGTCAGCAATTCTTAACGGTTTCATCACTTTCCACCACAAAGGAATCGCCCTGACATGGCACACCAACTACGTCTCGAGAATGTATCTCGACAACACCGAGAACATCAACCGTTCGTTGCCGGGCTATTCGACTTCAAACATTAGCTTGGGCTACACTATGAAGCCAAAGAAGGTCGTGAAAGAGGCGATTTTCAAGGTCAACTTCAATAATATCTTCAACAAACGTTATGCTGCGAGTGGCTGGGTCTATTCGGCAATCTGCGACAGCTACGGTCATCCGAACGACAACCGCTACTATCAGATCGGCTTCATCCCGATGGCAGGCTTCAACGTGATGGCTAACTTAACACTGAAATTCTAATGGAATTTATCATTAAACACTGGCTCGACATTGTCACCACCGTCCTCGGTCTTGCATACATCATTTTTGAATACAGGGCAAGCGTATGGATGTGGCTCGTCGGCTTCATGATGCAGTCGCTTGGCATTGTTTTGTATTACCAGAAGGGCTTATATGCCGACTGTGGAATGGAATTTTATTACCTTGCGATGACGGTTTATGGTTATTGGAAATGGGTGCATGGATCTGTAAGGGCGAATAATGATTCGCCCCTGCAAATCCGCCATTTTCCGCGCAAATTGATATTGCCTTGGTTGGGAATCATCGCCGTGGTTTGGTTTGCAATCTATCTGATTCTTGTCAATTTCACCAACAGCAACGTCCCGATTGCCGACAGCTTCACCACCGCCTTGAGCATCATCGGAATCTGGGCTCTGGCGCACAAATATCTCGAGCAGTGGTTCATCTGGATTGCCGTCGACGTAGTAACCTGCGGGCTTTATTTCTACAAGGAAATCCCGTTCAAAGCCAGTCTTTACGCGCTTTATGTGATAATCGCCGTTTTCGGATATTTCAAATGGCGGAAAATGGTTGTAGAGACGTCATAATATGGCATCTCTACAAACCGTCATTTTTTTGTTTTTCATATTTAAAAAAATTGTATTTTTGCATCCCGTATTGATAAAAAATTAGCATAATGAAATACGGGTTCGATAGCGAGAAATACCTTAAGATTCAGTCGGAACATATTAAAGAGCGCATCGCGAAATTTGGCGACAAGCTCTATTTGGAATTTGGCGGGAAGCTGTTTGACGACTTCCATGCAAGCCGCGTGTTGCCGGGCTTTCTGCCTGACATCAAGCTGCAGATGCTGACACAGCTGAGCGACGTGGCGGAAATCGTCATCGTCATCAGTGCCGTCGACATCGAGAAGAACAAGGTGCGTGGCGACCTCGGCATCACCTACGACGTCGACGTGCTGCGTCTGCGCGACGAGTTCATCGGCCGCGGCTTCATGGTCAACTCCGTCGTCATCACACATTACAACGGACAAGCCAGTGCCGACGCTTACCGTCACCGCCTCGAACGACTGGGCATCAAAGTGTATTACCACCGCATCATCGAGGGTTATCCCAACAACGTGGCGCTCATCGACTCCGAAGACGGCTTCGGTAAAAACGACTATGTCGAGACACAGCGTCCTCTCGTCGTCATCACCGCGCCGGGACCTGGCAGCGGCAAGATGGCGGTGTGCCTGAGCCAGCTCTATCACGAGAACAAACGCGGCATCAAGGCGGGATACGCAAAATATGAGACGTTCCCGATTTGGAACCTGCCGCTGAAACATCCTGTTAACATCGCCTACGAGGCCGCTACTGCCGACCTCAACGACGTTAACATGATTGACCCGTTCCATCTCGAGGCTTACGGCGAGACAGCCGTCAACTACAACCGCGACATTGAGATTTTCCCGGTGCTTAACGCCATCTTCGAATCCATCTACGGTGAAAACCCATATAAATCGCCTACCGACATGGGCGTCAACATGGCGGGCTACTGCCTCAGCGACGACGAGGTGTGCTGCAAGGCTTCAAAAGACGAAATTATAAGACGTTATTACACAGCGCTTTGCGAATTGGCAATTGGCAAAGGAAGCGAGAACGAAGTCAATAAAATCGCCTTGTTGATGAAGCAGGCGAAAATCACCACGGCTGACCGCAAGACCACTATCGCCGCCAAGGAACGCAAGGAGCAGGAGAACGCGCAGTCGGCGGCTATCGAGCTCGAAGACGGCACCATCATCACGGCGCACGCCAGCGCTTTGCTCGGCTCCAGCGCGGCGTTGATTCTCAACGTCACCAAGCACATCGCGGGCATCGGACACGAGGTGAAGCTCATCCCACAAGCCATGATTGAGCCTATCCAGAAGACGAAAGTCGACATCCTCAACGGGAAGAACCCGCGCCTGCACACTGACGAAGTACTTGTGGCACTTTCCATGCTCAGCCTTTGGGACGAGAACTGCCGCAAAGCCCTCGACTGTCTTCCGCAACTCAATGGCTGTCAGATGCATAGCACCGTGATGCTCAGCGAAGTCGACCGCAAAATATTCAAGAAACTCGGCATAGGCCTAACAAGCGATCCAGTGAAGAAATAATTTAAGAAAAAAATCATGCACACAAAATATTATCACGAGGTAAAATACTACGAATGCGACCGTATGGGCATCACGCATCATTCCAACTACGTCAGAATCATGGAGGAGGCGAGGGTCGACTTCCTCGACCAGCTCGGATGGGGCTTCGACAAAATCGAGGCTGACGGCGTGGTGTCGCCGGTGGTGTCGTTGGAATGCAAATACAAAAGCCCGACAACATTCAAGGACACGATAGAAGTGGAGGTTTTCATCAGCAAACTCAGCGAGATGAAGTTCGAATTCACTTACATCATGCGCAAGGATGGAAAGCTTGTCTGTGAAGGTCACAGCGTGCATTGCTTTAGCGAAAACGGCCGCCCCGTCGCCATTTCGAGACGTCTTCCCGAGCTTTACAATTTGATTCTCTCAAACGTCGAGGAATGACAAAAAATTTTTTCGAACAGCCTTATTTCTATTAAAATAAGTTGTACTTTTGCATACATTTTCGAATTTACTAAATTAAAAGATAAAATTATGGAATTACCATTTGCAGAAGCGTGGAAAATCAAGATGGTTGAACCTATCAAGAAATCCACTCGCGAACAACGTGAAAAATGGCTCGAAGAAGCCCACAACAACATCTTCATGCTGAAGAGCGACTATGTCTACATCGACCTCCTCACCGACTCGGGTACAGGCGCCATGAGCGACCGTCAGTGGAGCGCCATGATGATGGGCGACGAGAGCTACGGCGGCGCTCGTTCTTTCTATCACATGAAAGACACCATCACCGAACTTACTGGTTTTGAATACGTTATTCCTACACACCAGGGTCGCGCAGCTGAGAACGTGCTGTTCTCATACCTCGTGAAACCAGGTCAGATAATCCCGGGCAACGCACATTTCGACACCACCAAGGGTCATATCGAGAGCCGTAAGGCATTCGCTATCGACGTCACAGTGCGTGAGGCTTACGACACACAGCTCGAAGCTCCTTTCAAAGGCAATGTCGACCTCGAGAAACTCGAGAAAATCTTGAAGGAAAACAAAGGCAACGTGCCGTTCTTCGTATTGACAGTGACCAACAACACCGTTGGCGGTCAGCCTGTTTCAATGCAGAACATCCGTGAGACCTGCGCTCTCTGCCATAAATATGGCGTGCCGGTCAACATCGACAGCGCCCGTTTCATCGAAAACGCATATTTCATCAAGACACGCGAGAAAGGTTATGAAAACAAGACACTTCGCGAAATCGTGAAAGAGATGTTCAGCTATGCCGACTCAATGACAATGTCAGCAAAGAAAGACGCTCTCGTTAACATGGGCGGTTTCATCGCAACAAACAAGAAAGACTGGTACGAAGGTGCCAAGTTGTTCTGCATCCCGTTTGAAGGATTCCTCACATACGGTGGTATGAACGGCCGTGATATGGACGCTCTCGCCGTCGGTTTGAAGGAAAACATCGAATTCGACATGGTTGAGACACGTATCAAACAGGTTCATTACCTGGCTTCAAAACTCGATGAATACGGCATTCCTTACCAGCGTCCTGCCGGTGGTCACGCCATCTTCGTCGATGCTGACAAGGTTTTGACCAACATCCCTAAGGAAGAGTTCCCGGCTCAGACCTTGACATGCGAGCTTTACCTCGAAGCAGGTATCCGCGCTTGCGAAATCGGTTATGTCCTCGCTGACCGTGACCCTGTCACACGCGAGAACCGTTTCGGTGGCAACGACTTCGTGCGCCTCTGCATCCCACGCCGTGTTTACACCAACAACCACATGGACGTCATAGCAGCAGCATTGAAGAACGTTTACGACCGCCGCGACACCATCAAACGCGGTTTGGAAATCACCTGGGAAGCTGAATTGATGCGTCATTTCACCTGCCAGTTCAAGAGATTGAAATAATTTGCGCCTTACGGCAAATGTGTTAAAATGTGTGCCCTTCGGGCAAATGTGTGGGCTTCGCCCACGCCCATTGCGCGAAGCGCACACATTCCGCGGAGCGGCACATTCTGCAAAGCAGCACATTGCGACCGTAGGGAGCACACATTAACGAACGAAGTGAGTATCACATTTGTCATAGCATTAACCTTCTGTGTTTGCGTCGCCTCCACTGCGTTCAACCTCGAACAAAAAAACGGTTGGTGGCGTAATGCGTTGTTTGTCTGCGCTTTGGCGGCAGGGCAGGGGCTTATGTACTGGCTCGGCTCGCTGCTGGGTGGCACGTTCATGCACATGTTCGAAGGCTATGCGAAAATAATCGTCCTCATCATATGTTTCATGATAGCGTTCAGGATGGTGATGGACACACTGAAAATCAAAAGCGGCAAGAACCTTTTTCTCATCGACAAGCCAAAACAACTGATAATCCTTTCCATCGCCTTGGGTGTCAATGCTTTAATCTCCGGACTGATTGCTGATGAGGCATTTCTTCCCCTTTTCGGGAAAATCACACCTTTATTAATAATATGTACCTCCCTCATCTGGGGTCTCATAGGAATCGGAACCAAATTCTCACAAACCAAGTTATTGATTAACAGCCTGTTAAACTTTGCTGCAGCGTTGGCTATTTTGGCGACAGGATTTGTGGTGATTATTTAGTTTTATAAAGTCTAATAGCTCATACCGAAATGCCACAGTGGGATGATGTTTCCATACCCGTATTCGATGTCGTCTTTCACGACAAAAGCGTCTTTGATTTCTGCGATTTGTTTCTTGCCCTTGCTTTTACCCCCAACTTCAAACGTTTTGCCGTTAACGATAAAATCTGCTGCTTTTGAAGCGTAAACCTCTTGACTGACTTTCATTTGCGAAAGGAAAAAAGTCTCCCTAATGTTGCCGACATCCGGCTTTCCTTCAGAAAGGGCGTAAATAAGGTTGGTGTTGCCAAGATATATTTTTCCCAGTTTTCCGAAATTCTTCATACCATCATCCTGATGCCTGAGCGACATTATCAGACGGGCTTTTTCCATATAAAACGCCAGATCAGCTACTGTGCCTCTGTCGCATTCCATGGCGGCGCCTATCTCTGTATAGTTTGGTTTGAACGGCACACTTTGAGATATGATGAATAGCAGCTGCTTGAGCTTTCGCGAAGTGGCGACATTCATCCTTGCGTATGTGGGAATGTCGTTTTCAACGGTTTGGTTGATTACATTGTTGAGGCGGGTCATGTAATCTGCTTCGTGCCAGAAAGGGTAAAAGCCTGTTTTTAGATAGTCGTCAAACAAAGCCAATGGTCGTTCGCCTTCCGGAAATACGACTTTGTGGTTCAAAATATCATCAAATGACACGGGAGTCAGATTTATGCCTTTCGCCATTGCCAGATATTCTCTGAAAGAAAGCCCTGCAAGGACATACATTATTACACGTCTGCTGAGGTCGGCAATGCCTTTATATAAATCAAGGATAGAAGAGCCCGTGACAACCACCTGCAATTGAGGGCAGTAGTCATAAATCATCTTCAGTTCGGTTGACCACGACGGATACTTGTGAATCTCGTCGATATAGAGGCGTTTGCCTCCTTTGCGATAAAACTCGTTGGCTGTGTCGAAGAGAGTGTGTTGTCCGAAATAAACGTTATCCGCACTGAAATACAATGTGTTGTCAATGCCATCCTGTTTGATTTTTTGAAGTATGAGGGTGGTTTTTCCAACGCCACGTTCTCCAAGAATTGCAATGATGCGGTTTCCCCAGTTGATGTGTTGATGTAGATAACGCATGAAACCAGTCGGAGTTTCCGCCAGTTTTGCATAGAATAATTCGTACAACTTTTCCATAATATTTCCGATTTTACACAGCAAAAATATAAAAATTAATTAAATCGAGGAAAAAATTCTGCAATTTTTATAAAAAATGCTGAATAAATTCCTCATTATATATATGATCAAAAATATCACAAACCAAGTTCCATAAAAACCACATGTTGATGATAGAGGCGGCTGTGCTGTATTAAACAACAAAAGAGTATATAGTCGAATATTAATTCGTCGTCGGCACCGAATTGAATATCAACAACAAGAATCCGAGCTCCCAATGGCAGCGGAATCGCAAAGCAACTACGGATAATAATTTTCATGCCTTTGCCCTCACTTGGTTTACAGCACAGCTCTGCGCCAGATGGCAATTGTTAAAATTTTTTCATAAAAACTCTTGACGTGTGATAGTATTTATACTATTTTTGTCAAGAACTAAAAACCAAGTTTATGAAAGTTGTAAAAGTAAGTTATATTATTAAAAAATTGATGGAAAAGGTTATTATTTCAACATCGAAAACTGAAAATGGATTCAGTGCAAGTTGCAACTTACTGCCAGGGTGGGTGGTTGCATACAGTGGTAGTTTTTCTGGTTTTGTAAAATATGTTCAGGAAAGCGTGGATTTTTATATCGAGTGTGCAAAAGCTGATAAAAGAGATTATCCTAAGGTTTTTGACGGTCAATATGTTTTTGAATATCAAATGAATATTCAAACTATTTTGTATTGTTATGATAAAATCATCACAAGAGCTGCTTTGTCAAGGCTGACTGGCATCAACGAAAGGCAGTTGGGGCATTATATCTGCGGAAGAAGTCATCCTATGAAGAAGCAACAGGATAAAATTGTCAATGCGCTCCATTCCTTGGGAAAAGAGTTACAATCTGTAACAGCGTGATAATTTTTTGTATCTTTGTAATCTAAAACAATATGATCAAGAATTTTTTAAACGTTTGAATATGAAAAAGTTATATCTCTTCCTAACCCTGATAATCACAGCTGTGGCACTGAATGCTCAGCCTCAAGGATATTATAACGGCACAGAAGGCCTCACAGGAAACGCCCTCAAAACCGCATTGCATAACATAATAAAAACTGATAACCATACATCTTACAGCGGCTTGTGGAGCGCTTACCAGCAGACGGATAAGAAACCTAACGGCAAGGTGTGGGATATCTATTCCGACGTTCCGAATGGCACGCCGCCTTATCAGTACACTTTCGGCTCCGACCAGTGCGGAAGCTATAACGGCGAAGGCGACTGCTACAACCGTGAACACCTCTGGGCGCAGTCGTGGACAAATGATGACAGCAAGCATAAAACAGACCTGCATCATGTGTATCCAACCGACGGCTATGTCAACAACAGACGTGGAAACTACGCTTTCGGTGAGGTTAACAACGCTTCGTGGACATCGCAAAACGGCGGCAAACTCGGTTCAAACACCGTGAGTGGCTACAATGGCACCGTGTTCGAGCCTATTGACGAATACAAAGGCGACATTGCACGCGCTCTCATGTACGTCAGCGTGCGCTATTATCAGGAAGACAGTGGTTGGAGCACTTCCGACATGACAAACAAATCTGTCATTAAAGACTGGGCAATGACGATGCTACTGCGCTGGCACGAGGAAGACCCTGTGGATGACAAGGAAATCAACCGAAACAACGCTGTTTACAACATACAGCGCAACCGCAATCCTTTCGTCGACTATCCTGACTTCGCTCTAATGATTTGGAACCCGACCTGGGATGGCGTTGATGACCAATATCTTACATCGATGCTCGTCAATGTGTGGCCAAATCCGACAACGTCTACAGTCAATATCAAAGGCGAGAATCTTAACGCTGTTTACATGTATAACGCCATGGGTCAGCTTGTTTTGTCAGTTGATTTGCAAAATACTGACAACCAAAGCGTTATAGATGTCGGCGGCTTCAATAGCGGAATATATTTCATGAATATCATTTCCGAAAACGGCTCGTCGGTTCTTAAAAAAGTTGTCGTGCAATGATTTCAATACAAAACCTGAGCATTCATTTTACAGGTCAGGACCTTTTCACCGACATCAATTTCATGATTCGGGAGAAGGACCGCATAGGTCTCGTTGGAAAAAACGGAGCCGGTAAGACCACGCTAATCCGTATCATTGCCGGTCTCGAACAGCCATCGCACGGCAACGTTGTGATGTCCGACGACGTCACTATCGGCTACCTGCCTCAGGAAAAGAACATACACTCGACAAAGAGTGTTCTCGAAGAGACAATGACGGCTTTTGAAGAATATCATCTCATCGAGAAAAAACTCGCGCAACTGCAAAATGAGTTGTCGCAACGCACTGATTATGAAAGTGATAGCTATCAGAAGCTTTGCGAAAAAATGAGTTCTCTCAACGAACGTCTCACGCTCATCGGCGGACATTCCATCGAAGGTGAGGCGGAACAGATTCTCGTGGGTCTCGGCTTCGACCATGAAGATATGAACCGCGCCATGAACGAGTTTAGCAACGGATGGCAGATGCGCGTGGAACTGGCTAAGATTCTTCTGCGAAAACCGAAACTGCTTCTTCTTGACGAGCCTACTAACCACCTCGACATTGAATCAATACAATGGCTCGAAGGCTATCTGAAGAATTATTACGGTGCTATCTTCATGGTGTCGCACGACCGCGCTTTCCTTGACCATATCACAATTCGAACAATCGAGATTTCTGGCGGTAAGATTTACGATTACAAATGCGCCTACACCGAATTCGTGGAGCGTCGTGAGGAACGCATTGATTTACAAAAGGCTGCATTTGACAACCAGCAGCGGGAAATAAAAGAGATAGAGGCGTTCATCGAGCGCTTCCGCTATAAAGCCACCAAAGCAAAACAGGTGCAGTCGCGCGTGAAACAGCTCGAGAAAATGGACATCGTAGAAATCGACGACCGCGACAAGTCGGTGATGCACTTTAAGTTCCCGCCTGCGCCTCATTCTGGAAAGGTCACACTCGAACTCTGCCACGTCTCAAAGTCGTATGGCGAGAAAAACATCCTCAGCGACATCAATTTGCTTATTCCTCGTGGTGAAAAAATCGCTTTCGTTGGCAGAAACGGTGAAGGAAAATCCACTCTTTCGAAAATAATCGCTGGCGTGCTTGACTATACAGGCGAAGTGAAGCTCGGTCACGAGGTGAAAATCGGTTATTACGCTCAGAATCAACAGGATATGCTTGACCCTGAGAAAACGGTTTTCGAGACTTTGGACGACGTGGCGACTGGCGACATGCGCGTGAAGGTGAAATCGCTTCTCGGTGCGTTCTTGTTTAGCGGTGAGACAATAGACAAGAAAGTCAAAGTGCTGTCAGGTGGCGAGAAAGCACGTCTGTCGCTCGCGAAAATGTTGCTTTTTCCAACGAATCTGCTCATCCTTGACGAGCCTACCAACCACCTCGACATGCTCTCGAAAGACATCCTGAAATCGGCTCTCATCCAATTCGACGGCACACTCATCGTTGTCTCTCACGACCGCGACTTCCTGCAAGGTCTCACAATGAAAGTCTATGAGTTCAAAAAACCTCATATCAAGGAATATATTGGCGATATCTACGATTTCCTTGAAGAAAAACGCCTCAATGAACTCGATGACTTGAATAAAAAACAGAAAATCCAACAGCAATCTGCACCTGTCGTTTCTCAAAATAAAATCGACTACGAAGCTAAGAAAGTTGAAGAACGAGAGAAACGCCGTGTCGAGAAAGAGATAAAAAAACTCGAGGAACGGATTGACACTTTGGAAAAGGAACTCGCTGTTTTAGATGAAGTTATGTCAAATCCTTCGGCTCATCCCGAAATCAAAATCGATGATGATTTCTACTGGAATTACGGTAAGAAAAAAGAAGATTTGCAATATCTCATCGACAAATGGGGCGAAATTGCTATCTGACAGGATGTTTAATTAGATAAGATTTACAGGATTAACAAGATATGGACATTTAAATTTGGACAATAAAAATCTTGTAAATCTTGTTAATCCTGTCTTAAAAACAAAATAACTTGTCATAAGTTTGTGGAAGACATCATCTTATTTTCCACTGGAATTGCGTAAATTCCCAGTAAAATTTCAGTAAACCGCTTCTCCGCTTCGCTTCCTAACTCGTCAAGAAGCTTTGAGAAAATCTTGTCGCAATATGCTTTGAATACGTCCTCTTTCTCTTGCGTATAATACTTTTTGAAAGTGCAACTCCCTGATAACCAATCGTGTGCGATGTAATTATTAGGGTAAAGCTTATAATTTGCGTAAATTCTCTTGTCGATCATCTCGGCGACAGCAGGAACAATCTCGTGTTTGTCGGCTTCTTCAAACTTCTTCAAATCATCGTAAGTTATTGTTGGACAAATCGATATGGTCATGATGCCTTTTTTCTTCTTGATGCCCGACACAATGCTGTCCATGTCTTCCATCGGCTTCTTCACATAAACCCCGTCGCGCTCCTTGATGTAGCTCTCTCTCGCTTTCATCATGGCGCAAGGCTCATATTCGTATGATGTGGCGATAGGCGTAATGTTCAGCTCCGCAAGGTTTGGGACGAGGTTTTTCCTATCACCCGACATTGAAAACATGTTTATCAAACCGTGGTCAGTCTTGTCGTTGCCGTCTTTCGTCCTGCCGTTACGTTGCGCAATCCACACAGATTTGTTGTCCCTGATGAGATACCTTATGTAATCTGAAAGATGCTGTGAATTTTGAGCTAACTCCCTGATATTCTGCGACCTTTCAACCTTGAACATCTTGTTGCTCTTTCCGAAAACGTCAATTGTCTTGTTCAAAATCAGGTTGCTTCCGTAACCGATGTTGCAAGTGTCAAGACCGTTTTCCAGCATGTACATCTGTAGAATGAACGCATCGAGGGTGATATCGCGATGGTTGCCAGTGAAAAGATATGCTTTTTTCTTGTTGAGTGTGTCAAATCCCTGAGTGTCAACGTGTTTCATTGACGTTGCCATTATCAGCCTGACAAATCGCGTCATCATGATACTCTGAAACTCCTCTGTTGTCTTGATGCTTCTCAACAATTCTTGAATCTCTTCCACCGACTTGTCGGGAAACACCAGTTTCGCCATCGAAATGGAAGTTTCATCGTTGATGAAAAATTCCATCGCCGCGGGAATCTCATCGTTGGTATAAGACCTTATATCTTCGAAATCGTTTAATGTCATGTCAATAATAGCTATTCTACAATCATAAATGGCATAAGTGCTTGAACACCATCGAGTTTTGTGATGTTTTCAATAGTCTCGACATATGTGTAGTTGCTGCCTAATCTCTTCTTAATCAATGATTTGGTGTAAGGCTCCTGGATGTTGCCGTTCATCAGCGTTTCCATAAGGTTTTGCTGTTTCGGATAGTTTTTGATGGAATATTTTTCAAGATTTGCCTGTTTTGCAGCATATTCAATGGCTTTGTCAAGACCGCCGAGCTCATCCACGAGCCCGATTTCCAGAGCGTCAACACCCGACCACACTCTTCCTTGACCGATTGAATCGACATAGCTCTGACGCAAGCCACGGGTGCGAGCCACCAGCGAAGTGAAGTCGTTGTACGTGTTGCCGACATGTTTCTGCAACATCGATTTCTGATATGGTGTGAGCGGTTCCGCTATGCTTCCGAAATCGGCGTTTTCGTTGGTTTTCACAACGTCAAATGTCAAACCGACTGTCTCGTTTAGGAATTTCTTGGCATTCGGGAATGTTCCAAAAACGCCAATGGAGCCGGTGAGCGTTGTTTCGTCAGCAAATATTCTGTCGCCTTCTGTAGAAATCCAGTATCCACCTGAAGCGGCGTAGTTGCCCATTGAGATGATAAATGGCTTCTCCGCCTTTGCCAGCTCGACTTCTCTTCTGATTACCTCCGCCGCCAAAGCGCTGCCGCCAGGCGAGTTCACTCTCATGACAATGGCTTTAACTTTCTTGTTCTCACGTGCCTCGCGAATGGCTTTCGACAATGTGGTTGAACCGATAGTGCTGTTGTCGCCATCGCCGTCGATAATCAGCCCTGACGCGTAAATGACAGCAATCTTATCGGAATGTGCTTTCTCCTTCGGTCTTGCAGTCGCATATTGCGAATTGGTCAGAATATTGATTTTCCCTGATTTCTCAATGCCTGAAAGGTCTTTTATTGTGGAAATGATTTGGTCTCTGTAATAAAGTCCGTCGACGAAATTCTCTTCAAGTGCGACATTCGCATCGAAAGTGAGAGCCAGATTATCTGCCAACTCATTGATTCTATCAATGTTTATTCCTCTCGACGCGTTGATGTCATTCAGAATCTCAAACCAGATGGAATTGAGAAGCTTTTCCATTTGCTGACGATTTGCATCGCTCATTTTGTCAAGGAAATAAGGCTCTACAGCGCTTTTGAACTTGTTGTTGGGACCCCTGATAATCTGAATTTCAATGTCAAGCTTGTCCAAAAGATGCTTGTAAAACATTATCTGTGATGCCATTCCGTGAATGTCGAGCATGCCCTCTGGGTTGATGTAAATCTTGTCGCCGGCAGTGGCAAGGTAATAAGCGTTTTGTGCCATCGTCTCAGCGTAAGAAATGACAAATTTCCCTGATTCTCTGAAGTTTATGATATGATTTCTTATCTCTTGGATGTTGGCTGCCGACGTGCCGATTGAAGACAATTCAAGGAAAATTCCGCTGATATTCGGGTCATCCTTAGCCGCGTCAATATTGGCAATGATGTCGTTCATTCCCGACATGTCGGAGTTCTTTCCGTTGAAATTCATCAAAGCCATCGACAAATCGTCCTCATTGCTTCTGTCTGGAATTTCATAGTCCAGATTCATATAAAGAACCGATTTTGGCTTGACATTAACGGTGTTTTTTGAAGTACTTGAACTAATTGTCCATACCATGATTATAAACGCCAGTATGAACAACAATGCCGATCCCAGGCATGATGCAAACATAAATTTGAGAAACTGCTTCATACAAATTAAATTTTTTTCAAAGATACAATTTCTTTCATTATATTTGCATTTTCAAAGATAATTTTTTTTGATGGCTTCAAAATCTGTTTTCATATTATTGGGCTCAAATCTTGGTAATCGTGAACTTCTTGTAAATCAAGCAGTTGAAATGATAGGGGAGAGGTGCGGAAAGATTGTAGCCAAATCGTCAATGTATGAATCGGAGCCATGGGGTTTCAAAGCGGATTATTGGTTTCTGAATCAGGTGGTTAATATTGATACAACGTTGTCACCTGATGAGCTGATGCTTTCACTCCTTTCAATTGAAAAGGAACTTGGTCGCGACCGTTCCACACAGCATGAATGTTATGTGTCGCGTCCTATGGATCTTGACATCCTTTATTATGATGATGAAATCGTTGACACAGACTTAGTTACTGCTCCGCATCCGCGTCTCCATCTGAGACGTTTTACGTTGTTGCCGCTTTGTGATGTCGCCCCTGATTTCGTTCATCCGCTGTTGGAAAAATCAAACCGTCAGCTTCTTGACGAGTGTCAGGACTTTGGAATTGTAAATAAATTTAAATTATGAGATATAATTACGTGGCAATAGAAGGCACGATGGGCGCTGGCAAGACGACGCTGTCATCGCGTATCGCAAAGGAACTCAACGGAAAACTAATCCTTGAGGAATTTGAGCCTGACAAAAACCCGTTTCTTGCCAAGTTCTATAAAGAGCCTGAAAAATACGCTTTCCAGGTTGAGATGACGTTTCTTGCCCTGCGTTATCAGCAGCTGAAAGACAAGTTCAGCAGCCTCGACTTGTTCCATGACTTTATCATCTCCGACTATTATGTTGCAAAATCTTTGATTTTCTCGCGCGAGAACCTTCAACCTGATGAATATGAACTGTTTGCGAGGTTTTTCAATATCATTTTTTCAAATATTCCAAAACCGGAGCTGATGGTTTATCTCTATCTTGATGTTGAACATCTGCAACGCAATATTCACAAACGCGGACGCGACTACGAACAGAATATCGATGATTCATATCTTGAACATCTGCAACAAGGCTATTTCGACTTTATCAAACAGCAAACTGATATGCGAATCTTGATTCTGGACACCAACAATCTTGATTTTGTTGCCAATCCAAAAGACTACGAAAAAGTTGTTGAGGCGATTGACCAGCCATACGATATTGGTATCCATCGTCTTGTTCTTTAAAAGCATAAAAAAAGGTCTCCAATCGGAGACCTTTTCTTTTGTTGTCATCTGACATTACTTGATGATAATCTCAGTTCTTCTTAATTCACCGTAGAACTTCTTGATCATCGGGTATGTAGCTGAGAGTTTCTTCAATGTTGCGCTTGGGTTAGCTGAATTTCTCAGCTCGTTGATGATTTCATTCTTGTATGTCAAGTCTGAACTTTCAAGAGCCTTGTAGTAGTTATCCCAGTCAGCGCCTTTGCCTTCAGCCTCAAACTTGATGCCTCTTCCTTTCTCTCCGAGTCTCTCCTTGATGTACGCAATTGTTGACTGAGCACGCTCTTTAGCAAGATTCTCGTTTAATGCCGCGCCGCCTTCAGGTGAAGCGTAACCGATAACTGTTATGCTTGAGATAACTCTACCGTTCGCGATATCCTCACCAATCTTGTCAATCTCGCTGTTGTTTTCTTGTGTTCTTGCGATAGTGGCTTTACCAACAGAGAATTTAAGCTTGATGTCATGTGCTTTATGCTCTGGAGCGTACACCTCTTCTGGCACTTCTTCAACTTCAATCTCTTCAGCGTTTTCTACGTCGTTAGCAGGTGCTTCTTCCGCTTCCTGTTGATTCTCTTCCTCGATTGGAGTCTCCTCAATAGGTTCTTCAAACTGCTCTTCTTCTGGCTCAACATCCTTCTTGTCTCTCTTCCATTTGAACTTGTATCTTAAACCAACGTTTGTGTATGCATACCAGTCATAATAATCACCTGTTGGGCAGGCATCCAAGCAATCGGTGTCGGCTTTAACAACCACGAAATCAGCGTATGCTGTAAATCTTTTTGAGAAGTTGAATGACACGTTAAGACCAAAAGGTATTTCCATTACGACTCTTCTTCCATTTATGCCTTTTCCTTTACCCCAGCCTTCTTCGTTATAGCCCCATTTAATTTCTGAGCCATAAGCATGCCTAAGTGGATTACCTGAACCCAATGTACTCTTAGCTTTCAGTTGCATCATACCAGCTCCAACGTGTGGCATAATACCCAAGAAACGGTCTGGATTGTATTTGAAAAGCTGTAAAAGATCAATGCCTAAGTTGAGGTTTCCATTAAAGAAGTTGGCTTCATCAACTTTAAACATGTTTTCTTTTTCTCCATACACTGTGAAATAACCGAGTTTGGCATATACAGTTAAGCATTTAGCGAATGTATATCCTCCTGTCAAACTGATATCCCATCTGGTCTGGTCAAACTTTAATGGCGTGTTATCTGAGAAAAGCATTGTTCCGCCACCTTCAATGCCCACATGCCAACGATAGGGTTTTTGAGGTTTTTCTGTCTCATTGTCCTGACCTAAAACCATGAAAGGTAAAAATGCCAAAGCAATGATTAACATTGATTTTTTAAATGTAAATTTACTCATGATCGTTATTTTTAATTATTCTTTTATACCTATTAATAATTATATTGTCTTTTGTTCATTCCACCTCTGCCTTTTCCTTTGTTAGCATCAAGTTTGTATGCCACGCCAAAGCTGATTGACTGTACGCGGTCATCGTTGTCACTAATATTTATGCCGTCAAGAAACTTGGTGTCAACAAATCTAAGGCTATAATCCAAGAAAAACACAATGTCAGGTGATGCGAGGAAATCCACCTCAACACCTAACTGTGATGAAAATATTTTTCTTCCAAGAGTGCCGTTGCCTTTTGCCGGAGCGTTACTGCTCTTTGTCTCAATTCCCCATTGGTATAAAACAGAGCCGTTTGAGGAATACAATGTGGTTCTCTGAAATATCAGACCTAAACCGGCATGAACACAGCCATATAATCTATGTGGTTTTTCTTCAAGGAGCAAATCAACAACGTTAAGATAAAAATTCGCTGATGCGTCAACAAAATTCGCTTTGAAATAAATGTCCTCAGTTTTTGAAGAACCGCCCAATGTTTCGTATCCGATTTTGAATCTGAAGTTCCAGAACTTGTCAGTGTATCCAATACCAACGTGACCGTTCATTTTCTTCTCACTTGATTCAATATCACTTGCCATAAAAGATAATCCGCCGTCGGCTGTAACAAGTAGCGCGGTTTGGATAGGTTTCTGTCCTGGCCAGTTTTTATACTTATAACGACTGCGTTGCTGACCGAAAAATAAAATTGGCAAACAACTGAAAATCAATAATAAAACTAATTTAAAACTTATATTTTTCATGTCCTGAAATTATCTATATTTCAAACTGCAAAAATACAAATTTATTTTATAACATCTAACATAAAATCAAAAAAAACAATTATTTTAAAAACTTGCATAAGTTGTTGAAAATGTGATACATAACAATACCGCCGCTAACCGAGACATTTAATGAATGTTTTGTTCCAGTTTGTGGTATTTCAATTGCCTGCTCGCAATATGGCAGCACTGCGTCGTCAACACCATCGACTTCGTTGCCGAAAATGTAAGCTGATTTTTCAGGTGCTTCAAAATGGTCAAGCATGATACTGTTCTCTATCTGTTCTACTGCGAAAATCCTATAATTGTCAGCTCTAAGATATTCGCAGGCTCCTGCCGTGGTCTCAAAATATCTCCAATTTACGCTCTCGTCAGCTCCCAACGCTGTTTTGTGAATCTCACGGTGGGGCGGACATGCTGTTATGCCACAAAGATAAAGTGCCTCTATCCTGAATGCATCGGCAGTCCTGAAAAACGAACCGACATTCGCCAACGAGCGGATGTTGTCAAGCACTACAACAACAGGTAGTTTCTTTACATTGTGATATTCGGAGATAGACAAACGATTAAGCTCTGGCATTGTAAGTTTTCGCATAATCAAAAATTTTGCAAAAATACGATTTTTTGAAGTCGTTACATGTTTTTTTTTGTACTTTTGTATTTTTATAAGGATAATAATTACTATATGGCAGCAGGTTCTAACGATACCCCTTTGATGAAACAGTATTACGCTTTCAAGGCGAAATATCCTGAGGCGATGCTTCTTTTTCGTGTTGGCGATTTTTATGAGACTTATGGTGAAGATGCGGTTAAGGCTTCGGAGATACTTGGTATCGTGCTAACAAAACGCTCGAACGGTGCCGCCACAGGTGCGGAGATGGCAGGTTTCCCACATCACGCCCTCGACACATACCTTCCGAAACTCGTTAGAGCTGGCTTGAAAGTGGCTGTGTGTGAACAGCTTGAAGATCCGAAAGCCACTAAAGGTCTCGTGAAACGCGGCGTGGTTGAGCTCGTGACTCCTGGCGTGACATACAACGACAACGTACTGGTTCAGAAAGAGAACAACTTCCTCGCATCAGTGCATCTCGATAAAAACGAGAGCGGAATAGCGTTCCTCGACGTTTCAACTGGCGAGTTTTACCTCACACAGGGCAGTAATGAGTATATCGACAAGCTGCTGCAGAGTTTCAACCCTTCTGAGGTGCTTTGCCAACGTAACAAACGCAAGGATTTTATTGAAAACTTCAGCGACAAATATTTCCTCACTGTTTTCGACGACTGGGTCTTCACCGATGATTACGCTCTTGATATCCTGACTCGCCATTTCAACACCACATCACTGAAGGGCTTCGGCGTTGACGACTTTCCGAAAGGCATAGTGGCAGCAGGTGCTGCTATTCATTATCTGCATGAAACACAACACGATAAGATAAATTATATCACATCTCTTTCAAGAATCGACCAAGGGCAGTTCGTTTGGCTCGACAAATTTACGATAAGAAATCTTGAACTTCTAAACACCTATAATCCTAACGCGAAAACGCTTATCGATGTCATTGACAAGACGGTGTCGCCGATGGGCTCACGTTTGCTGCGCCGCTGGATCTCCTTGCCGTTGAAAAACAAAGAACAGATACAGGCTCGTTACGAGGTCGTCGATTATTTTTATAAAAACAGAGAGATGGTCGGAAGATTTCAAGACGCTATCAGGCAAGTTGGTGATTTGGAACGACTTATCTCAAAGGTGTCGCTCGGTCGTGTGAATCCTCGCGAACTTCTTCAAGTGTCGCGTGCGCTCGAACAGATTGAGATTATCCGAAATCTTTGCAGAGAAAGCGACAATGCTTCTGTTAAAGCTTTTGCTGAGCAGCTAAATCCTTGTGAATCAATTTGTAATAGGATAAAGAAAGAACTGCGTCAGGATGCGCCTGCAGTGACATCAAAAGGCAATTTTATCGCAGAAGGTGTTGATGAGGAACTTGACGATTTGAGAAATCTTTCGCGTTCCGGAAAGGATTATCTTATGAATATCCAACGACGTGAATGTGAAGCTACAGGAATCTCTTCTTTGAAGGTCGGGTTTAACAATGTTTTCGGTTATTATCTTGAGGTGACGAACACTCATAAAGACAAGGTGCCGAGTGAATGGATTCGTAAGCAAACACTGGCTAATGCGGAGCGTTATATCACGGAGGAATTGAAAGAATATGAACAAAAAATCCTTGGTGCTGAAGAACGCATCCAGATAGTTGAGGAACGTATATACGCAGAACTCGTTTCAGCTACGTCGGAGTTTGTGGCTCCCATCCAGCTTGACGCGGCTCTGGTTGCAAAGATTGACTGCCTCGTGAATTTTGGCTTCATCGCACTTAACAACAAATATGTGATGCCCAATGTCGATGAATCGTATGTCATTGATATTAAAGAAGGTAGACATCCCGTTATTGAACAGATGATGCCTGTTGGCGAAGAATATATCTCCAACGATGTTTATCTTGACAGGGAGCGGCAGCAGATTATAATCATCACCGGACCGAATATGTCGGGAAAGTCGGCGCTGTTGAGGCAGACAGCGCTCATCGTGCTTTTGGCGCAGATAGGCTCTTTCGTGCCTGCATCGGCAGCTCACATCGGACTGGTTGACAAGATTTTCACCCGTGTGGGTGCAAGCGACAACATTTCTTCTGGAGAGTCGACGTTTATGGTGGAAATGAACGAGACTGCCTCGATATTGAACAATGTGTCGAACCGTAGTCTTATCCTGCTTGACGAGATTGGACGCGGCACCAGCACGTACGATGGCATCAGTATCGCATGGGCGATAACGGAATATCTTCACGAACACCCTACGATGCACGCCAAAGTGATGTTTGCCACTCATTATCATGAACTTAATGAGATGGAGGCTTCGTTCCCGAGGATTAAAAACTATCATGTCAGCGTGAAGGAAGTGGGGAATAAGGTGGTGTTTTTGAGGAAACTCAAAAAAGGAGGCAGTGCGCACAGCTTTGGTATTCACGTGGCCGCAATGGCAGGAATGCCTCGAAAAGTCATCGACAGGGCGGACGCTTTGCTGTCGATGCTCGAGAAATCGCACTCGCACGATAACCTCGACGAAGCCATCAAGGAGAGCAAGCAGGTCGACAATATGCAGCTCAGTTTCATACAACTTGACGACCCGTTGCTTTTGCAGATCAAAGACGACATCTTGAACATAAACATCGACACTTTGACCCCAGTCGAGGCTTTGATGAAACTGAATGAAATCAAAAAAATGCTGAAAAATTACTAATTTTTAGTCAACATTTTTCGGCTGCCACCTTTCTTCGAAAGCTGAAGGCCTTCAAAATTGATGACTAAAGAATTGACGAATAATGATTTATAATAAAATTAATGCTGTTAAATTTTTTTTCAAAAAAAATGTTGCAGGTATAAAAAAATGTAGTATTTTTGCACCGCAATTCGTAACAGAATAAGCAATTGTTCCAAGCGGACTTCTTGGAGTAGCGAGAGCAAAAGCAAAACTCGTTTTGATTTTGCCGAGTCGCGACAAGAAGCCGCAAAATTTTGGAACAAAATTTTGCGGAAATAGCTCAGTTGGTAGAGCACGACCTTGCCAAGGTCGGGGTCGCGAGTTCGAGTCTCGTTTTCCGCTCTAAATAATTGTTGCGGACTTTTTGGAGCAGCGAGAGCAATGACAAGCTTGCTAGAACATTGCCGAGTCGTGACAAAAAGCCGATTGGCAAATCCAAGCGGAAATAGCTCAGTTGGTAGAGCACGACCTTGCCAAGGTCGGGGTCGCGAGTTCGAGTCTCGTTTTCCGCTCTAAAATAAGTGCCTGAGTGGCGGAATCGGTAGACGCGCCGGACTTAAAATCCTGTGTCCATTTCGGACGTGCCGGTTCGACCCCGGCCTCAGGTACAAAGAAGAAATAAAGACTTAAGATGTTGGCAGACAATGTTTTAAGTCTTTTGTTGTTAATGGCAATTGCAATAAAAATAGAGTTATGAAAAAAACATCAAACATCTTGATTGAAATCAAAAACTACGCTATTATCACCGTGTGTCTGTTTGTCATAGCACTTGGATGGACGGCGTTTCTTATCCCTAACAACATGCTCGGCGGCGGCGTAAACGGTATTGCGACAATCGTTTACTGGGTCACGGGACTCTCGACAGGTATCACAATTTTCGTTCTTAACGCGATTCTTATCTTGTTCTCTTTCAAGATATTAGGATGGCGTTTCGGCGTTAAGACAATCTATTGCATTGCGGTGATGGCGTTCTTCTTCTCGCTTCTGCAGAATCTCATCGGCGACGTGCCTGTGATTTCCGACAAATTTCTCGCTGCAATAATCGGCGGTGGCATCGGCGGATTCGCCAACGGAATAATCTTCCTTTCTGGTGGCAGCACAGGTGGCGTTGATATCATCACAATGGTGGTGAACAAATACCGCAACATTTCGCTTGGACGCTTTACCTTGGCGATGAATCTTGTGATTATCGGAAGTTCATTCTTCGTGTTTCAGGATATGGAAGTGCTTCAGCGTGTGGAACTTATCATCTACAGCTTGGTTGGTAACTTCGTGAGCAGCTACTGCATGGATCTCGCTTTCACTGGAAGCAAACAGTCGGTGCAGATGTTCATTTTCTCGTCGAAACCGAATGTTATCGCTGATAGAATCGGAAATGAGATTCACCGTGGTGTGACGATAATTCGCGGAACAGGCTGGTATTCGAAGCAGGACAGCGAAATCTTGATGGCTGTCGTTCGCAAAACGCAGTGCCAATCAGTGATTCGCATTGTGAAGCAGGAAGACCCGAAGGCTTTTGTGTCAGTAAATACAGTGATGGGAGTTTACGGAAAAGGTTTCGAGGTGATGAAGAAATAGTCATTCTTCCTTCATCCATTTGGAAATAAATCCCTGAAGCGAATAGGTGTAGCCGCATTTGAAGTCGCAGTCGTAACTTTCATAACGGTAATGGTCGCCGTTGCTGTATGTGATTTCATACATCCAGAGAGTGCATCCAGGGTCGGTTTCTCCTCTCTTGCCATTCATTTTCAGGCGGTCGATGTTGAAAAGAACCCGCAGGTCTTCCAGCATATCCAACCCTCGTTCAAATGTTTTATGCTCACCGGTTTCCTCGTTGTCGTAAGTCAACAAGGCTTTGTCGTCGTTGCGCTCGATAGTGTAGCGCTCTTTTCCATAAATGTATAGAAATGAAACGACTTCGTTAACCGGTACTGGCATTTCTTTCCAATGATTGAGGCATTGTTGGATATCCTGGAAGGCTGATTGGTATCCTTTGGGTCCGTCCATATATCCGCCGGCGTTGATGCTTTTGCCTGATGCGTAATGCACATCCAGACTCCATGAAGTCCCGTCGAGGATATCGAACGATGGCCGATAATGGCCGTGATATTTGTTCATTTTATACCTGATGATAATCTGCTGCAGGCTGTCGAAAACAGAATGGTCGTCAAGGGTGAAATCCTTTTCATCGGGAAAACCTTCGTTGAAACGGAAATACACCCTTCCATCTTCTGTTTGTTTGATATAATAGTTGAAGCCGCTAAAACGATCCATTCCCCCGCCTTCTCTTAACGAAAAAGAGGTGATTGTGTCATTTTTGTGACCGAATAACGACAGCATACTTGCCAGCACTATCATCAGTTTCATCACTTGATTCCAAGTTTCTTTCTGATAGCTTTTGGAAGAGCGTCTTTATGGACGACGTAGTTCAAGGTTTTGTAGCGGACGAATGCTTCTGAAGCATACCAATTGCCATTGTAATTGCCAGCATCGCCCCATGAGTTCTTCACCATGAAGTAGATGTTGCCCATCTGGTCTTTTGCCTTGCCGTAGATAACCATGCCGTGGTCGTCTGTTGTCTCGAAGTTGTTGTATGCGTCAAGACGGTCCTGGTCGTTGACCCAGCGCTGTGGCGTTGGCTTGCTCATGGCTTCTTTCTGGCGGTCAGCGGCGCTGAGTCCGTTCCAGTGTGCGAAGTCGGTGCCTGATTTGTCGGCTGCCTGGTTCTGGAGGTCAGGAAGGACGCAAACGCCTGCCATCTTGCCTCTGAGCCAGCCCTTCTCGCTGACATCAGCACCCCATGCGATTGGGTAACCGTTGTCGATAGCATTGTTCATCACCTCCATGAATTCGTCGACTGGTAGGTTGTAGGCCTGTCCCCAGCGCCAGTTGTCCTGAACCTCAATCACGAATGGTTCATACCATGGCTGGTGTGCGAATGAAGCGATGTTTACATAGTCGTCCATGTTCAAGCCTGTTGACTCTGCGAATGACTTTGGAGTGTATTTCTTTCCGTTGTAGGTGAATTCCTCCGGGCATTTGCCGATGTATGCGTCGAGGATGCCGTTGAGAGCGTTTTTCCAAAGAGGAGTGTGGTTCTCGTCGGTGCCGAGCTGGAGGGTCTTGCATTTTGTCGCAACTGCTTCAACGAATGGGTCGCAAACAGCTGAAAACTCTGAGAAATCGCTGAGGCTGTCACCGTGCATCTGACCGGCTCTCATCTCTGCGTCAGGAACGAGACCGTAATGTTTGATGGCGTAAATCACGTCGCCGAATGAGCCGCCCTGTGAGAATGAAACGTCACCATGTGTGCGGACTGTCTTTTCTGCGCGGTCCTGATAGGTCTTGTACACGATGTACATTTCTGAGAAATCGTACTCTGGCTTGCCCATACGGAGCAATTCTGCCTCGAAGAAACCGAGTGTCGAGTAGCACCAGCATGTGCCGGCTCTGTTCTGGTCTTTCACAGGGGTGATTTTCAATTCCTTGATGACTTCGAATTTGTAGCCTTCCTCTTCAGGTTTTTCACCGTTTTCAGGGGCTTGTGCGAATGTTGGCACGCTAATCAACATAGCGGCTGCCATTAAAAAGTGTCTGAATTTCATTTTGTTAATTATTTGATTATTACAATATTGTTCGATTTGTTTAGACGCGATGAATCGCGTCTTTACTCGTTATAATACACGTTTACGTTTTATAAATATGTTTGCTATGTTTGCGTTATTTGAGGCCGAGTTTGTTTCTCATACCGTCAGTCAAAGCGGCTTTATTTACTGTGAAGAAGACCGTGTGGAGTTTCACAAACTGTTCGGAACAGTACCAGAAGCCGTTGTATGGTCCAGTCTCGCCCCATGAATTTTTCACCTTATAATATTTGGTGCCGTTCTGGTCGTGGGCGATGCCGACGATAAGCATGCTGTGGTCGTCGCCGGTGCTCCAGTCGTTGTAGGCTGTCTGGTGCATTTCAGCGGTGACTTCTTTCTCAGGAATCACATTTTCAAATGAATAGATGCCTTCAAGAATCTCTTCGTCGGTCATTTTCTTGAATTTTTTCGGGTCGCTTTCGCGAATCAAATTCACATCATCGGTAGGAACGATTGCCACGCCTGCCTTGCGAGAAAAGCCCTTGTCGCTGACATCCTGTGCCCAACCTACGGTATAGCCGTTTTTGAGGGCGTTGTCAACTTCCGCCATCATCTCGTCGAATTGCATGTTGTAGGTCATGGTGTTGGTCCAGTTGTCAGGAATCTCAAGGATGAAAGGCTTGTAAAGTTTCTTGTCGGTGAATGATGAGAACTGGATGTAATCCTCAATGTTGAGTTTGTATTTTTTGGCAAAGCCTTTTGCGTCGAATCTCTGTGGCAGCTTTCCAAGGTATCCGTCAAGAATTGACTCCACCACTTGCGGATAAACCTCGTAAAGGATGCGACCGTTGCTTTTCTTTGTCACAACTTTTGCGTAGCTCTCGATGGCATTCTGCAGTTCCCAGTGGCAGTGTTTCTCTTCGCCTGGCAGCAGTCCGCTGTAGGATTCTTCGGTAATCATTCCGGCGTCATTCAAGGCGTAAAGCACATCGATGACCTCGCCGCCGCAGCTGAGACCGACGGTGCCGTGCATGCTCACAAATCTCTTGAATTTCTGCTGGTATGCCCAACGGACGAAGAACATTTCCGAAAGGTTCAAGGTTTTGTTGTATTTCTTGAGAATCTCCGCCTCAACGAATCCTGTTCCAGCAAAGCACCAGCAGGTGCCTGACTGGGCTTGGTTCTGTACTATCGTGTGAGGGGCAATCGTCTCGTCGGTAAACTGATAGACGGCTTTTTCCTCTTTCTGAGCAAGCATCGGGACGGCTATAACCATCGTCAACGCTAATAAAACTATACTTTTTAAGTTTTTCATGTTTTAAATTTTATAGATTTTTTCAAGCTACAAAGATATAAAAATAATACGGACGCCTGACATATTTTTGAAAAATTTAAACGCGCTTCATTTTTTTAATCATTTTTTAAAAAATAGTAAATTATTTTACTAATTTTGCAGCTTCAAAACAGAAAAACTATGACTTTTATTCCGACGAAATACCAGGTAAAATGCGTTGCTGACGGCCGCGTTGGCGATGACACTGGCTGGATGCTCGACTTTCCGAACAGCGAGAAACCGAGCCTTATCCGTGCGATTTATGAGAAAAAACAGCTTGAGGTGAAAGAGGAAAACGAGGGATTGTACCGTTTTGCCGACTGGATGCCGATTAAGAATCTTTTGAAAGGAGCATCGTGCCCTGTGACATATAAAAGTGAGAAACTTGCTAAAAAATTGGGACTCAATAACTTGTATATCACTTTCAATGGTTATTTCCCGGAGATTGGTGCAAAGATGCGCACCTGCTCATTTAAGGAGACGGAGGCATATTCTGTGTGCGCGCGTCTTGATGACAAGCTTCGCGAGCAGGTTATGGTGGTGTCGTCGGCAGGTAACACGGCGCGTGCGTTCGCTCAGGTGTGCTCCGACAACAATATCAAGCTTTTGCTGACGGTTCCGGAGGATAACATCGACGCGTTGTGGTTTGAGAAACCGCTCAACCCTTGTGTAAAACTGCTTTGCACCGAGAGCGGCAGCGATTATTTTGACGCTATTAATTTAGGAAATATCGTCTGCGAGATGGAGGGATTCTTCGCTGAGGGCGGTGCCAAGAACATCGCGCGTCGTGACGGCATGAGCACCACGATGATGTCGGCGACGACGTTCATTGGGCGCATCCCGGATTATTATTTCCAGGCTGTTGGAAGCGGCACTGGAGCAATCGCGGCATGGGAGGCGAACCTGCGTTTTATTGAAGACGGACGTTTCGGCACCAACAAAGCGAAGATTTACGTTTCGCAGAACAAGCCGTTCACTCCAATGTACGACGCATGGAAAGCACATTCACGCGCCATGTTGCCGTACGACGCCGATCAAGCTCGTAAAGACGCAGCTGAAATCTGCGCTAAGGTTCTGTCAAACAGAAAACCGCCTTATTCATTGGCTGGAGGCCTGTACGACGCTATGGTCGATACCGATGGCGATTTCTTCGCTGTTACCAACGATGAGGCTCAGAAAGCTTGCGATATGTTCAAGGAACTCGAAGGTATCGACATCTACCATGCAGCAGGTGTGGCTACGGCATCGCTCATCCAAGCTGTTGAGAATAAACAGGTTAAAGCCGACGATGTGATAATGCTCAATATCACTGGTGGCGGCGAAGCGCTGTTCAAACAACACAACGATGTTTGGTATCTTAAACCGAATCATGTCTTCAGCGTGAACGCGACAAAAGACGAAATTAAAGATTTTGTAAAAACCCTGTAGGGGCGAATCATCATTCGCCCTTATTTCGGTGCCCTTACGGGCAGAAATCTCAAAAAAATCTATAAAAAAATCTTTCAAATTTTCCACGTGGGATGTTTGAAAGATTTTTTATTTGATTTTGAATGATTTCTCGCCGAAGGCGACAAAAAACAATGGGGCAAATGATGATTTGCCCCTACTATGTTATCGTTTTACGACCTTATTAACGGTTTCCTTTCCATTGTTGTCAACAACTTTCACCATGTAAACGCCTGATGTGAGGCTGCTCATATCGACGTTCACGTTCTGTTCGCCGTTGACTGACAGCACTTTCTGGCCGCAGAGGTTGTAAACTTCAACTGTATTGATGTTTGCGCCGCTGACCATGATGTTGCCGTTGGTCGGGTTAGGATAAATCTCATATCTGCAACTGTTTTCCTCAACACCATCATACCATGATGAATCGAGTGTGATTTTTACCGACTGTGTACCAACTGTTGATACTATATTGAGAACCACATCGAAATTCTCTTTGGCAACAATGTTGTCTGGAGTTATCGCGACTTCCATGCTACTGCCTTGTGGAAGAATATATGGAAGGGTTTCGTCAAACTCTATGTACAGATAATTTGATTCTAATTCAGCAATCTCGCTGATAGTGACATCGCTGCCTGTATTGTTGGTGATGGTGAGAATCTGTGTCTCTTCGGGCATTGTATAAACCATCTCTGTTGTGCTGAGTGTGAGTGTTGTTGCAGGAGCTGCTGTTGATTTCACAATCTTCACTGATGTCATGTCATCCTGATAAAGAGCTTCAACAGCAACAACGTTGAATTCTTCTGTAATACTTGTCGTGAATTCTGTTGCTGTGACATTTCCAGCCATTTCACCGTTGACGTATACGTTGTAGCTCAATGCATTGCCGCCTTCAGGAGCTTGCCATGTGGCTGTCAGTGTGCCTTCGTCCAATGTCACTGCGAGGTTCTGGACAGGATATGGATGGATGTCGGTGTATTCATACATGAAGTGGCTGTTGATAACCTCATGTGTTGAAATATTCTGAATCCATGCTGATACTTCGAGGTCGGTCATTTCCTCAACGTGTGTTGATGCCAAGTTTTGAGTGTATTCAAAATGCTGATATTCACCGGCTGGGATGTTGAGGGCATCGCCTGATGGTGAGGTCATGAATTTCATGAAGACATGGTGGAACGAGGTCTCGCCGTTGCTTCCGACGTTGCCTGTGGTCAATTTTTCGTTTACTGTCACGAAGGCTTTTTCAGCGGTCATATTATAGAATGACATGAAGTCGACCTTAACGGTGATTGTTGTGCCGTCGATATTGAATGAACCTCTCACGTCAGCAAATGAAGGTGTGTTGTAAGCTCCATCCAATTGGCTTTGTGATACAGATGTTGCGCCAAGATTTGTTCCTTCAAGGCATACATTAGGAACAGCGTTCACGCCGTAGAATTGTCTTCTTGTGCCGCCTTCTGCAGTGTAATACGGGTCACCGTTGCCAGGCCAGTTCATCTGATATTTTGTGTAGGTGAATTTGCCAGGGTTTGCGTTTGTGAGGTTGCCCATTGTTGTGTTCACGCTGACGCACGGACCGCATGTCGAGCTTGAGAAATGCTCAATCATTGGGATTCTCTGTGTTGAGCCGAGTGACACATTGATGGTCTTTTCAAGAGTGTTGTTTGTAGGATCGTCGTCATCGCCGCCGTTCACTGCAACCACATTGACTGTAAGCAGATATGATCCTGGAGCTAAGGTTGTAGGCACTCCAAATGTCACTTGTGTCGAAGCCAGAGAGGCGAGAGCTGTGTTGAAAGTCTCTTCAATTTCATCCATACCTTCAAACTGATATGACAATGTGAAATTGTTGATTGCATTGATACCTTTGTTTGAAACAGAGACTTTAACATCCGTGCTGCCGGCGCCAATTGTCGGGTTGACGTTGATGCTGTTTAATGCGAGGTCGAGGTTCTCTTGCGAGAAAATCTCGATGTCGTCGAAATACCAGTTGTTGATGTTGTAGCTGTTTCCTGTGTAGTAAATGCAGAATCTGACGTTGCTGTTGCCCATGTCTGGAGTTGTGATGTTCTGAGACACTGACCATGAGCTGCTTGAGCTGTAGCTCTGTGACCATGCGTCATTCCATGTGGTGCCGCCGTCGGATGATGTTGCGATGCCGAGGGTGTGACCGCCAGAGTAGTTGTCAAGAGCGTGTTTGAAGCTCACAACCACACTTGAAACTCCTGTGAGGTCGACAGCAGGCATCATCATACGTGATGTTCCGTTGAACTGAGGGCTCCAGGCAAGGAGAAGTTCGTTGGCTTCGCCGCCGGCGTTTTGTGTCGCTGAAATGCTCCAGTTGCTGGTCCCTGAACCTGAAACCTGCCATCCCGATGGCATCGATGAGCCGTCGAAATGCTCGCTGATGAAGCTTGTTCTTGTTTGTGCAAATACTGATACTGACATCAATATTGCCACGATGAATAGTAAAGTTTTTTTCATGTGCTATAATTTTAAATGTTGAACATGCAAATATATATAAAAAATGTAAGGGCGAAACATTTTTCGCCCCTACAGTAAAATTATTTCTCGATGAATGCTAAGATGTCACCTTTCTTCACGACTTTGCCTTGCTCAGCGATGACTTCCACGACTTTGCCGCTCCAGTTTGTCTTGATTTCTTCAGGAGCGTAAGGTGTCTGTACATAGCAGAATGTGTCGCCTTCGTTGTATCTCGTGCCTGTCGCAGGCGGTATCGACTTCTCGTAAGCGTCGAGTTCCCAGATGATGCGGCCGCTCACCGGTGATGTCACGGCTTCGGCGTTCGGGTGGCGCATCTTTCTGAGGTCGTCGAGGTTGACGGTCATGCCGCTCTTCTCGGCTTTGGCTTGCATCTTGGTCTCGAGTTCTTGGTTGAAGCGGCGTTTTGCCTCGCCTGACTTGTATTCACGATATTGTTTCTCGTGCATTGCAAACTCGAACAACTCTTCGTCGTCCTGACCGCGGTCCCAGCCGTTTTTCTCCATTTCTTCGATGAAATGAGGAAGTGCGTCAGGGTAGTTGTCCTGCGGGTTGCCTGTGAAGAACTCGAAGCCTTTCTTGTTGGCGAGCTCCACGATTTCAGGTGCCAAAGTGCCAGGGAGTTTTCCTGCCTTGCCAAGAATCATGTCCCATGCTGCAGGGTCGATTGATGTCTCGTAACGAGGCTCGCCCTTGCTCATGGCGAAGAGGTTCATCAAAGCGATGTTCTTGGTGTACTGGCTGAATGGCGTCACTAATGGCGGGTTGCCGAGTTTAGGCCAGATGTTCTGCACTTCCTGGAACAACTCAACGAGCATCTCATCTTCGCTTAGCTCAGGTAGTCCCTGATTTTTGCGGTTCATGTTGATAGCAGCGTGCACCGGCTTGAGGTCGGCCATGAGCGAGCCCATCATTCCACCTGGGAGACCGCAACCTAACAGCAACGAGTTGATGTAACGGTTACGCGGGTCGATCCAGTAGCCGAGGAAGTCGTCGATGAAGGTTTGTGTCATGTGACGTGCCGCCATGTATGTCTTCATGTCGATGTCTTTCACAAGGAAACCTGCGTCTTTCAGCATCGCCTGTACGCTGATGACGTCAGGATGGACGGTGCCCCATGAGAGCGGTTCCATCGCCACGTCGACGTAGTCGCAGCCAGCCTTGCAGACTTCGAGCATCGAAGCCATCGAGAGGCCAGGAGTGGTGTGGCCGTGGTACTGCACCTTGATTTCTGGGTGCTGTGTCTTGATATGGTTCACAATCTTGCCCAAAGTGACAGGACGACCTACGCCCGCCATGTCTTTCAAAGCGATTTCTTTAGCACCTGCTTCGATGAGTTTTTCCGACATTTCGATGTAATACTCGGCGGTGTGCACCTGCGAATAGGTGATGCTCATGGCAGCCTGCGAAATTATGCCTGCTTCGTTTGCCCACTGAATCGACGGGATGATGTTACGAACGTCGTTCAGACCGCAGAAGATACGTGTGATGTCGACACCCTGAGCTTTTTTCACTTTATACATCAGCTGACGCACGTCGGCTGGTACGGGGTTCATTCTCAATGCGTTAAGTGCGCGGTCAAGCATGTGGCACTCGATGCCACCCTTGTGCAAAGCGGCGGTGAAGGCACGTACAGAAGGGTTCGGGTTCTCGCCATAAAGCAGGTTCACCTGTTCGGCAGCGCCACCGTTGGTCTCGACACGGTCAAAACATCCCATGTCGATGATGAGAGGCGCAATCTGTTCCAATTGGTCCTTGCGAGGCACATATTTGCCTGAGCTTTGCCACATGTCACGATAGACAAGACTGAATTTAACTTCCTTTTTCATTTTTATTTTATTTAATATTTTTTTTCGACTCTTAGATTTGAAGCGCAAAAGTACTAATATTTTTCTTATTTTTGCAAAAAATAAAATTAAAAATGAAGCAATTGATAAAAGCCAAGAGTGACGCGTATTTTGACGATGTTGTGGCAATCCGCCGGCATCTTCATCAGCACCCCGAATTGAGCTTTTGTGAAAAAGAAACCGCAGAACTCATAAAGAAATGTCTTGCTTCAAAAAATATTGAATATCAATCGGATGTTGCCGGATATGGAGTGGTTGCGACAATAAAAGGAACGTGCACAGGCAAAAAAGTAATTGCATTGCGCGCTGACATGGACGCGTTGCCAATCCAAGAAACCACAGACCTTCCTTATCGTTCTGTCAACGAGGGCGTGATGCATGCCTGCGGTCATGACGCGCACGTTGCGATGCTTCTTGGCACTGCTTTCATTCTCAATGATTTAAAAGATGAATTTTCTGGAACGATCAAACTTATTTTCCAGCCTGGAGAGGAAAAACTCCCTGGAGGTGCTTCATTGATGATAAAAGAAGGCGTTCTCAATGACGTGGATTTAATTATTGCGCAGCACGTTTACCCAGATTTGCCTTACGGTGAAGTCGGTTTCCATGCAGGTCCGTACATGGCGTCGTCCGATGAGGTGAATATTACTATAAGGGGCAGGGGTGGTCACGCCGCGAAGCCTGCCGAACGCGATAATGCTGTGTTAGCAGCGTCACAAATTGTGACGAAATTGTCTGAATTATATCCCGAACCATGTAGAGACGTTTCTGGAGACGTTTCAGGAAACGTCTCTACATTGTTGGCGTTTGGTAGTTTCATGGCAGAAGGTACATACAACGTCATCCCATCCGAAGTTCATTTGAAAGGCACGATGCGCACTTTCGATGAAGAAAAGCGTAAAGTGTTGAAAAATAATATTTTAAAGGTTTCAAAAGAGATTGCTACTGAATTCGGTTGCGAGGCGGAAGTTTTTATTGAACAGGGCTATCCTTCATTGAAAAATGATGTGAAACTGACTGAAAAATGTGCCGCTTTCGCGAAAGCGTTTTTGGGTGAAAACAAGGTGAAAGAACTGCCACAATTGATGACCGCCGAGGACTTTGCCTGGTATTCACAAAAAGTGCCGGCATGTTTCTGTCGCTTGGGTACTTCGAATTATGCGAAAGGCATTGAAAACAAACAACATACATCAAATTTTGACATTGATGAAAATTCAATGAAAATAGGTATTGGATTGATGACATTTTTAACAATAAATTTGTTATGAAATTACTTTTGATTATGAAGATTTTAATAGTTTACGCTATCCCTGAAGAAAGAATTGATATTAACATCCCTAACGCGGAAGTGATTTATGTGGAAACCGGCATAGGTAAGGTGAATGCGGCGATGCGCACGATGCATGCCATCTGCGATTATCATCCCGACATGGTGATAAACATTGGCTCTGCTGGAACTTTGCATCATGAAGTCGGCGATATTTTTGTTTGTAACCATTTCATTGACAGAGATTTGCGCAAGGTTACCCTTGACGGTGTGGTTTCTGAAATCGATTTCGGTAGAGATGCGATTCATCGCATCTTAAATGGAGACGCGATGAATCGCGTCTGTACAACGTATTATTGGCAAGGTACATGCAATACAGGTGATTCCTTCATCACTCAAGGCAACGATATCGAAGGCGATGTCATCGATATGGAATCGTTTGCCGAGGCCGATGTCTGCCGCGAGATGGGAGTGCCGTTCTTTGCGGTGAAATACGTCACCGACGTTGTGGGACAGAATTCAAGTGAGGAATGGTTTGCAAAATTGAAAGATGCGAGAGAAGGGTTGACGAAGTTTTTTAACGATAACATTAAAATAAAATGAGATTCCTCGCTGCGCTCGGAATGACAAAGTGAAATGGATTTATTAAAATGGCTGCCGATAACGAAAAAAGAATCCGATTTGCGCGGATGGGACGAGCTTGATATTGTGCTCGTGAGCGGCGACGCATACGTCGACCATCCGTCGTTCGGGGCTGCTGTCATCGGGCGCACACTTGAACGTGAGGGTTATCGAGTTGCCATCATCCCGCAGCCCAACTGGCGTGACGACCTCCGCGACTTCCGCAAGTTTGGCAAGCCACGGCTCTTTTTCGGTGTGTCGGCAGGGTGCATGGATTCGATGGTGAACCACTATACTGCCAACAAACGTCTTCGTTCCAACGACGCCTACACCCCTGGAGGCGAGGCGGGTTTCCGTCCGGATTATGCCTCGATAGTGTATTGCAAAATCCTAAAACAGATTTATCCCGATGTGCCAATCGTCTTGGGTGGCATCGAGGCATCTTTGCGCCGCGTGACGCATTACGACTATTGGTCGGATTCGCTGAAAACAAGCATTCTCGTTGATTCTCAGGCGGATATGGGCGTTTATGGCATGGGCGAATTAGCGAATATTGAGATTGCAAAAGCCTTAGAAACTGGTAAGAAAATCGATGAAATCACTAATGTTCCGCAGACTTTTTTCCTGAAAAAGAGAACTCAATTTGTTGAATCTGAATGGCAAGATATTAGGCTCGTTTCGCATGAAGTTTGTTTGAAAGACAAACGCCTTTACGCCTCGAATTTCAAGCATGTTGAGGAGGAGTCGAACAAAAAACACGCTGCCAGATTGCTGCAAGATGTTGGCAATTTTACTCTTTACATAAATCCTCCTTATCCAACTTACACCACTGCTCAAATCGACGCTGCTTTTGACCTTCCGTATACCCGCATGCCGCACCCGAAATATGTCAAACGCGGTCCGATTCCGGCTTACGAGATGATCCGTCATTCGGTGAACATACATCGCGGTTGCTTCGGCGGCTGCGCTTTCTGCACCATCTCGGCGCATCAGGGAAAATTTGTGGCGTCGAGGAGCAAGGAATCGATTTTGAAAGAGGTTGAAAAAGTGACGCAAATGCCTGATTTCAAAGGCTATATCAGCGATTTGGGCGGTCCGTCGGCGAATATGTATCGAATGCACGGAAAAGACGAATCGCTTTGCGAAAAATGCGTGCGCCCGACCTGCATCCAGCCAAATATCTGCAAGAATCTGAACACCGACCATCATCCGCTTATCGAACTATACAAGGAAGTTGATAAGAATCCTAATATTAAAAAGGTGACTATCGGCTCAGGCATCCGCTACGACCTGTTTTTGACCAACGACGACCCCGATGGAAAGCTTGGTTACGACGAGTATTTCGAGCAGCTGATGCGCCGTCATGTGAGCGGTCGATTGAAGGTGGCACCCGAGCAGGTGAGTGATAACGTGTTGAAACTCATGCGTAAACCGCCGTTCGCGTTGTTCAACAAATTGAAAAAACGCTTCGACCAGGTCAACGACAAATATCATCTCAACCAACAACTGATACCTTATTTTATATCGAGTCATCCGGCGTGCACCTTGATGGATATGGCCGAACTTGCAGTGAAAACCAAGGAGTTGGGCTATCATCTTGAGCAAGTTCAAGATTTCACACCTACGCCGATGACCTTGGCGACCGAAATCTATTATTCTGGCTACGACCCGTATACTTTAAAACCTGTTTTTGTGGCGAAAAACAAGGAAGACAAGCTCGCGCAACAACGGTTTTTCTTCTGGTACAAGCCCGAAAACCGCCAGTGGGTGAAGCAAATATTAAGAAAAATGGGCAAAACCGATTGGATTAGACGACTTTATGGAGATAAATGACGCTATATTAAAAAAGGTGTTGCACTACTGCGCCTATCAGGACAGGTGCACACAGGAGGTGAGGACCAAGCTCGCCACTTTCGACATGCCTAATCCCGAGAAGGAGAAAATCGTGAAACTCCTTGTGGATGAAGGCT
Source organism: Bacteroidales bacterium (assembly GCA_017427985.1). Taxonomy (GTDB): domain Bacteria; phylum Bacteroidota; class Bacteroidia; order Bacteroidales; family F082; genus Limimorpha. The sequence continues at coordinate 114,310 of JAFRRS010000022.1, forward strand.
ATCTCGACGATGAGCGTTATGCATCCACTTTTGTGAGAAGCAAGATTCATCTGAAAAAATGGGGCGTGAACAAGATAAAAATGTCGTTGAAAATGAAAGGCATCAGCGAGGAAATTATCTCCAATGCCTTGTCGGAAATCGACCCTGAGATTTATAAAGACGAATTGATAAAAGTGTTGAAAGCCAAGAAAATCAACGAGTCAGACCCTTATAAAAAGAAGGCGAAACTGGCGCAATATGCCATTCAGAAAGGGTATGAATCCTCACTGGTTTGGGATACACTTCGTGTCATTTCGAGTTAAACGATTCTTTCTCGTCATTCCGACCGAAGCGAAGCGGAGTGGAGAAATATCATGAATAATAATTACAAATAATATGAAAATGAAGAATTTGTCAAAATTGATTTTAACGTTTGTCCTTGTCACCGGATTCCTTTGGAACGTCAACGCACAAGGCTATCAGCCGACCACTTATTTCACAACTGAGGAAATGCCTGATTTGATACAATGTTTGCCAGCACCTCCCGACAGTACGTCGGAGGCCTTCAGCTACGATATCCTTCGTTATATGTGGGGTAAGTTGCAACGTTTCGACACTGAGCGTGCCGAAATGGCCAAACGCGACGCTGTATGGAGCTACGAGGCTCTTCTTGCCGAGATGAGTGTGCCGTTCGAACTTGAGATTTCTGAAGAAGACACTCCTGAGATATGGAAACTCATCACCAACAGCCTTGCTACCGTCGATCAGATGCGTGTGGCACCGAAGGCATATTACCATCGCACACGTCCTTTTGTGTATTTCCACGAGGAGCCTTTCATGGAAAGCGACAAGGAATTCTACAACGAAGGCAGCTATCCGTCGGGACATACCATGCGCTGCTGGGCCACGGCGTTGCTTCTCTCTGAAATAAACCCTGAGGCATCAGGTGCCATCTTCAGCCGAGCCTGGCTGTATTGCGAGAACCGCGTCATCACGGGAGCGCATTGGCAAAGCGACATCGACGCCACACGTTCCGGTGCAAGTATAGGATATGCGCGACTCCAGACAAGCCCTGAGTTTCAGAAGCAGATGTCCAAAGCGCAGAAAGAATTCAAGAAACTAATTAAAAGCACCAAGAGTAGCCGACCTTAACAAACACGCCCAGCATAGAGCCGATTGCGGTGTGCTGCTCGAAGTAAAGCCTGTTGTGTTGGTCAATCTGGTATTCGGCACCGAAACCGACGTTAAGACCGCCACCGAATGAGAAAAACTTATCAAGTCGGTCTTTGTAATAGTATTTCTTGCCATCATCAAGATAAACAGTGCTTTCGATGAGATCGTCCTCGTTTATCGTTATTTCTCCTAATGTGACGAGGTCATAAACCGTGGCCATTATTTTGCCTGCTCGTGAATAACCTACTGTAGCGTAAAAACCGGCAATCAGATAGATGTGGAATTGTTCTCTACCGAAGATGAAGTTGGCGTTGAAGTTGAGGTCGGCACGTCGTCCCCAAGCGATTGTACCTCTATTCAACGTGTCATATCTGTCAACAGTGTATTTTGTAGCTCTTTTTGACGAATAGAAATAATAGTTGCCGTCGATAGTGAAACGCACATTTTCAGTGTAGTCGTAAGAAAATCTGACACCGACGCCCGCTTTTGTCAGCGAAACCGGTATCTGAAATGAAATGGCATGTTTAGGAAGATTGGATAAACGGAGTGAATGGTTCTCAAAATTGCTGTTTTCCTGTGCATTAACAGCCTGTAATCCAAACAAAAACATTAAAAAAGCTGTGTAGAGTAGTTTTTTTTGTCATGATAAAATAAGTTTAGTTGGTGCAAAGATATGATTTTTTTTAATAATCAAAAAATTTTTCATAATTTTGCAATCGTTAAGTTTTAGCAGATGGCAAAGAGGTTTATTGTCTTTTTTATTGCGATTTTGATGTTAGTCAGACCGGCGTTCGCCGAGGAGATGCAGACGCTTCCGCAACGACTGCAGACGCTGAGATTTTCGCTTCAGCGTGACTATCAGCAGATGGAGCAGACAAAAGAGGATATTTCGGCAAATTATGAGGCGCAACACCAGGAGATGGTCGAAATCATGAAGCATTGTAACGAGTTGTCGCTGCGACTTTATTCGCAAAAGCAGGAATACACGCTCGATATCTGCTTCGCCTTGGAGAAAGTCAAAAATGAATATGAGAATTTCAATATAAACAGGATGCCTTACAATCGTATTGTAAACAATCTTGACATTGAGATAGAACGCTACAACCATCTTATAGAGTCGCTGCAGAACATCGACCAAACCCTGCCGATTCTTGACCCTGCCGATAAACTCAGCCGTGACACTTGTGTCTTTTTTGCCAAAGAGCTTCTGAGATTATATGCCGAAAGCCGCGACATCATTGTAAACGACAGCATTCATTACAATGAGACGTATTCCCAGCTTAAAGAATCGTATGACTATGCAAGCCGATATTATAAACTGCTCCAGAACAAGATTTTTGTTGAAGGACAGACGCCTTGGATTACAATTCTTGCCAATCCGCGGATATATTGGAAAAAGACCGTTGACGACATAAAGGAAAAATATACTCTTTTCTTTATGAATGACGACGAAAATGTTGACTTGTACGACTATTATTGGGAGCCTTCCATCCTGGTGGTTTTCATCTCGATGATGCTCGGATTGCTGGTGGCTAGCTGGCTGATAGTCAATCTGTTGGCTGTTCCATTGTTCCGACATGTCAAAATCCTGACAAATACCGCTAAAGTACAGAAACGGCAAATCATCCTGCTTGTTTCGATGTTGCTGTGTTTATTGTTGAATGGCATAATCTTCAATTCTGACGAGTTGGTTTTAAAAGCTATCAGGCTCTTCAACACTTTCATCTGGCTGCTTACCGCTATCATCGCCGCCTTGCTTATCAGGCTTGAGGCGAAACAGCTTAAAAACAGCATCAGACTTTATTTGCCTGTCATCATCACGGCCGTTGTGGTTATCGGTTGCCGCGTGATATTCGCCCCGAACTCGTTCATGAACTTTATCTTCCCACCATTGTTGATGGTCTTTTCAGCATGGCAGTTTTTGGCTTGTATCCGTCATGGCAAGACAGCCGAGAAGAGCGACCGCGTCATGGGATGGATTTCGCTGTCAGTCACTGTTGTGGCTATGATTGTGTCGATAGCGGGTTATATCTTCGCCGCTTTGATGATATTGATTTGGTGGTATTTCCAGCTTGCCGCTATCCACACCATGACAACGATATGGTATCTCATCACTCTTTATAAGGAAAAACGCATGAAACGACGTATCGACGAATATCGCAAACGCATCAACTTCGTGGGCGGTGCCGATAAAGAGGCTCTGCTGTTCGGCGCCACTTGGTTCTACGATTTGATTAAGGATGTGGCTCTTCCGGCTCTGGCTCTGATGTCGTTGCCGTTCTGCATACATCTGGCTCTCAACGTGTTCGATTTTGAGGATATATACCATAATATTTACGACAATCCATTCTATCAATTCGTCGATGCCAACGGAATAAGCACTTTCAGACTTTCGTTCAATGCCATCATAATCCTGATTGGATTAGTGTTTGTCTTCAGATATCTCAACAAAGCCCTGCATGTGATATGGCAGTATAGCCGATATACGCAGTTTATGCGGAAAAACAAGCGCACAAGCATCCGAAAGAACGAAATCAACCTGTCGCTGGGCAACAGCATCATCAGCGTTTTGGTGTGGATGGTCTATGTCATTATTGTAATTTCTATGTTGCAGATTCCGACAGGTTCGCTGGGTCTTATCCTTGGAGGTTTCTCGGCCGGTATCGGTTTGGCCATGAAAGATATAATCAACAACTTCATCTACAGCATCCAGCTTATGACGGGACGCCTGAAGATCGGCGACTGGATTGAGTGCGACGGCATACGTGGCGTTGTCACAGATATAAGCTATCAGAGCACGCAGGTGGAGACTATCAACGAAACCACGGTGTCGTTCCTAAATGCTGACTTGTTCGCAAAGAACTTCATCAACCTGACAAAGAGCAACTCCTACGAGCTGTTGAGTATTCCTGTCGGGGTGGCGTATGGCACCGATGTGCAACATGTTCGTGAGATACTTGAAAAAGCCATGCAGGTGATGCGCACCAAAGACGCATACGGTCGTGATGTGGTTGAGCCTAAGAGAGGAATCTACGTGGTGTTTGGCAATTTTAACGACAGCGCAGTCGAGATTTGGGTGAAACAGTACATTTTGGCAGCCGAGCGCATCGGCTATATCGACCGTGCTAAAGAAGTGATTTATAACGCATTGACTGCCAATGGAATAAGTATTCCGTTCCCGCAATGCGACGTTCACGTCATCAAAGATGATGAGAAGGCGTTTACGAATGATTAACTAATTTTTTTTATAAGATGAAAAAGCTTTTTTTAACTGTAGTATCTTTGTTTTTCTGCTTGGTAACAATGGGGCAGGAGCTGGACCTTGATGGCAATTTTTTTAGTCGCCGATACAACAAAATAACCTATGACACCAACTATATAGTGCGTCCAAAGTGCAAATGGACATTCAAGTTGAGAACCATGACGCTGATGCAGGAATTCAGCACCAAGGGTGAGTTTGAAGGCACGACATTTGAGTCGAATCTGAGCACAGGACTGAAGCCGAAACTCAATGTGCAGGTTGGCTATATGGGAGTTGCTCTCGCTGGCGGCATCAGTTTCAACAAGCTGAAAGGTCAGAAAGACAGAGACTTCGACGTGAAACTCAATATGTACGGTAAAACATTCGGCTTCGAACTTGGCTTGAGCGGAATCGAGAGCCTTCACGGAAATTATATGCTGGATGTTCCTGGAATGGATGGCATCTACATAGATGATTCCCTCTATATAGAATTCCCACTTGATTTTGAGGTGCCTGAAGGTAAAGTCTCACAAGCCGTCTTTAACTTCAACTTTTACTATGCATTCAATAATAAGAAGTTCTCATATCCGGCAGCGTTTACACAGATGTTTATTCAGAAAAAGAGTGCCGGTAGTATACTCGCGGGCGGTGAGATTCATGTGAATACCATCAATATTGGCGACACAGTATCGTATGATGAGCTTTTCAGACTAAGAAATGTCACATACGGCATCGGCGTGGGTTACGGATATAATTTTGTGCTGTCGCGTCACTTGCTCGTACACGCGTCGGCTCTTCCGTATCTCGTGCTTCATAGCAAAACATTTGTCAGAAACTATATGGAAGGCGATGGCAAAACTGTGGTTTCCGATTTTCCGGAACTGTTTGTCGTAGGCAGGCTCGCTGTCGTTTATGATTTCAATAAAAGATGGTTCGCTGGCGCTACCGGGCAGGTTAACTGGTCGAATGTCAATTCCAGAAAACTGAAAACAGGCAACGCCTTATATCAAGTTTTTGTATTTCTTGGAATCAGATTGTAAAAAAATTGTAATTTTGTAACCTAAATCATACACCTTATATTAATATGGTCACTTTAGACAGCATAAAAGAACTGAGTAAGAGGATTGATGCCTTGAGGAGGTATCTTTGACATTGATGCTAAGTTATTGAGAATCCAAGAGTTAGAAGAAAAAACCAAAGTTAATGGCTTCTGGGACGACCCGAAAAACGGCAAGGTCATCATGCGCCAGATCCGCGACGTGAAAAGCTGGGTGACGGCTTACGACGAGATCACGAAAGCCAACGACGACCTCGGTGTTTTGTACGATTTCGCAAAGGAAGGCGAGGCGACGGAAGAGGAAGTTGACAAACAATACGCCGACGTGGTGAAACTCGTTGAAGACCTTGAATTCCGCAACATGCTTCACGAAGAGGCCGACTCGATGAGCTGCGTGCTGAAAATCAATGCGGGAGCGGGCGGAACCGAGTCGCAGGACTGGGCGGATATGCTCATGAGAATGTACATGCGCTACGCCGAGGCTCATAATTATAAGGTGAGAATCAGTAACATTTTGGAAGGCGACGATGCCGGAATCAAGTCGTGTACTATGGAAATCGACGGCGACTACGCCTACGGTTACCTCAAAGGCGAAAATGGAGTACACCGCCTTGTGCGAGTGTCGCCATTCAACGCCCAAGGCAAACGAATGACGTCATTCAGCTCGGTGTTCGTGTCACCGTTGATCGACGATACTATCGAAATCGTCATCGACCCGTCGAGATTGACTTGGGATACTTTTAGAAGCGGCGGCGCTGGAGGTCAGAACGTGAACAAGGTGGAGTCGGGAGTGCGTTTGAGATATCAATACAAAGACCCTTACGACGGTCACGAAGAGGAGATTTTGATTGAAAACACTGAGACTCGCGACCAACCGAAAAACAAGGAAAACGCTATGCGACTGCTGAAATCGCAATTGTACGACAAGGAGTTACAGCACCGCATGGAGGAGAAAAACAAAATCGAGGCGTCGAAGAAAAAGATAGAGTGGGGCTCGCAGATCCGCTCCTACGTGTTCGACGACCGCCGCGTGAAAGACCATCGCACCAACTACCAGACCAGCAACGTGCAGGCGGTGATGGATGGTAAAATTGATGAGTTTATCAAGTCGTATTTAATGATGTTCGGACAAAAATAAAAGATTATGGTAACGTTTTTCATTGCTTTAGCCGTTTTAATCGTCGGCTATTTGATTTACGGAAAGTTTATCGAGAAGCTTTTTGGCGCTGACCCGAAACGCGAAACCCCAGCAATCACTATGGCTGACGGCGTTGATTACGTGCCGATGAAGCCGTGGCGCATCTTCTTGATTCAGTTTTTGAACATCGCCGGTGTCGGTCCGATTATCGGTGCCATCATGGGAGCGCAGTTCGGAACGGCTTCGTTCCTGTGGATTGTGCTTGGCAGCATCTTCGCAGGCGCTGTCCATGACTACCTCGCAGGCATGATTTCGCTGCGCACAAAAGGCGCGAGCCTGCCTGAGATTCACGGCATGTACCTAGGTGACGGTATGAAGCAGTTCATGCGTGGTTTTACTGTTATTTTGATGATTTTGGTTGGTGCTGTGTTTGTGAAAACCCCTGCCGAACTTCTTATCAACAATTTTACGGAAGGATGGAGCCCGTACATCTGGGTGATTATCATACTAGCCTATTATATGATTGCCACGCTATTGCCTATCGACAAGCTTATAGGTAAGATTTATCCGGTTTTCGGCATTCTTCTATTGGGTATGGCGGTCGCCATTTTTGTGGCGTTTATCGTATATAATCCAGCAATTCCAGAGGTTTTTGACAGTATTAAAAATACTGATCCTGACCCTGTTAAACACCCGATTTTCCCGATGATGTTTATCAGCATTGCCTGTGGCGCGATTTCAGGATTCCATGCCACACAGTCGCCACTCATGGCACGTTGCATGGTCAATGAAAAGCAGGGTCGCCCTATCTTCTACGGTGCCATGATTACCGAAGGTGTTGTTGCCTTGATTTGGGCAGCTGCGGCAGCATATTTCTTCAGTCCGGAGAGTGGTGCCGATTTGGCAGGCAAGGGTGGGGCGGCAATCGTTGGAGTGATTGCAAATACGTGGTTCCCGAGAGCGATAGCAGTGGTTACTATCCTTGGCGTTATCTCGGCAGCCATCACCTCTGGCGACACGGCTTTGCGTTCGGCTCGACTTATCGTTGCCGATTTCGTTCATTACAACCAGAAGCCTATCAAAAACCGTTTGATAGTTGCCATCCCGATCTTTGCAGTGACAGGAGCTATCCTAGTTTGGAGTTTCCTAAACAAAGACAGTTTCGATATTCTTTGGCGTTATTTCGCATGGGCTAACCAAGTCTTGGCTATGGTAACTCTTTGGGCAATAACGGTTTATCTCGTCAAGGAAAAGAAAAAATACATATTCAGCCTCGTCCCGGCGATGTTCATGACGATGGTCACGATGACGTATATCTTTGAGTTCCCCGCTGGAAAATACATCGAAGGAGTTGGATTCTCGAATGTCGTCGCCCCGATAATCGCGGGATGCATCACGATTCTGTTCACGGTTTTGTTCTTCAATTTCCGTAGGAAAAACAACAACGCTTTGCAAAGCTGATGAATACAGCGACACGAGATTTTATCGAGAAGCATCTGAAGGACGATGTGCGCAGTCTTGCACTGTCAAAGTTTCCTGAGGATGTTGATAAAACGTTGGCACTCAATCAGATAGAGGCGCGACAAATTCTTTCTAAGAAGGTGCTGTCGTGGGCTTCAAATCCCGATTTGCGGTTTCCGAAACATCTTTCCATAGAGCAATGTTCCTCTGAACTTACCGCAAAATACAAGGTCTCAATCATCGAAGGAGGTGATGTTTTTGTAGATTTGACCGGCGGTCTTGGCATCGATTCCTATTTCCTTTCACAGAAATTTAAAACCTCGTATTATGTTGAGAATCAGAAGGAATTATGCGATTTGGCAGAGCATAATTTTGGTGTTTTAGGACGAAAAATCACGGTTGTCAATTCCGATGCGGAATCATTTTTGAATGATTTGACATCCCGTAGGGACAACGCACGCTTTGTCCTATATTTGGATCCCGCGAGGCGGGATGTTTACAACCGCAAAATGGTTTCGTTGCACGATTGTTCGCCAGATGTCATTGAATTACAACGAAACCTGATCCAGAACCCCATAGAGACGCGATTCATCGCGTATCAAACATTGGTTAAACAAATATTAATCAAGGCCTCCCCAATGTTGGATATTTCCTTGATTACCAACGAAATGCAAAACATATCGGAAATCCACATCGTTTCGGTGAAAAACGAATGCAAGGAAATTTTGATTAAAATTGAACTGGGGTTTGAAGGGGAAATAAAATATTTTTGTGTTGATTTGAACCCCGTAGAGACGCGCCATGGCACGTCTCTACAATATACCGAAAATGATGAAAAATCCGCCATTCCATCATATTCATCAAATATACAAAAATATTTGTACGAACCGAATGCATCGTTAATGAAATCCGGCGCCTTCAAACTCATTTCCCAGCGTTTCGCCATCGAAAAATTGCACGTTAACAGCCATCTCTACACCTCCGATAATCTCGTTTCCGATTTCCCAGGCCGCATTTTCGAGGTTATTTGTTTTGCGCCTTTCAACAAAAAAATCAAAAAAGAATTGTTAAAAAATGTTTCCGAAGCATCTGTCGCTATCCGAAATTTCCCTTTGAGCGCCAATGATTTAAGGAAAAGTCTAAATCTTAAAGAAAGTGACAAAAACTATGTTTTCGGGACAACGACAATGGGGGAGAATAAAATAATTATTCTATGTCGGAAATATAATCCGCTTACTCAATAAAAATCTTTTGTCATTTTTCAATCTTCTTGTCAAAATTCGTATCTTTGCGACTTCTTAAATTGATTTTATGTGGGATAAAATAACTGATTATATACTGAAATATCGTATTCCGAACCTGATTATTGTCTCAATTCTATTGGTTTTTTTAGGAATAAAGATGTTCGGGCTTAAAATGGGTCATAACATTGCCAGTACCCTGCCCGATAACGACTCCACGATGGTTGTTTATCGTCAGTTCCTTGAAAAATATGGGCAAGACGGACGCTCCATTTTTATCGGAATGAAAGATGAAAACCTCTTTACACTTGACCATTTTCTCGATTATTATGATCTTTGCGAAAATATAAAAAATATCGAAGGTATCAACGAATGTCTCTCGGTATCAAGGATTTACAATCTGAAAAAGAACGACAGCATCAAGAAATTCGAGCTTGTGAAGGTTGTGAAACATCGCCCTGAAACGCAGGAAGAGGTTGATGCGATAAAAGATGAAATCATGAGCCTCGCCATGTACGACGGGCTTCTTTTCAACACGGAGACAAGTGCTTCGATGATGGTCGTTACCGTCGACAATGACTATGTGGCGTCGAAGAAGCGTCCGAAAATGATTTCGGAGCTCAGAACCATTGTAAATCAATATGGTAAGGCTTACAACGTTGAGATGAGACTCTCTGGAATGCCATATATTCGCGAGATTACTACTCAAAAGATGGTGAAGGAAATCCTTGGTTTCAGTCTCCTCTCTATTTTTGTTGCTGGATTGATTCTTTACATGTTTTTCCGCTCATGGCGAGTGCTGGTGTCGGTCATCGCAATTGTCTTAATATCAGTGGTTTACATGTTTGGAATCATGGTGCTGCTCAATTTCGATGTCACCATTCTGACGGGTGTCCTTCCTCCATTGTTGATTATTATCGGGGTGGAAAACTCCATTTTCATGCTGAACAAATACCATCGCGAGTATAACATCTGTAAAGACAAGATGCTGGCGTTGAAAAATGTGGTGATGCGCATCGGACCGGCGAATTTTCTGACAAACACCACCACAGCGGTTAGTTTCGCTTCGTTTATCATCACGAGAAACGTGTTGCTCGTACCGTTTGGAATCCTCGCAAGTGTTTGTATCATGCTGACTTACGTACTGACAATGGTGCTTCTTCCGACGTTTTTCAGCTATCAGAAAAAACCGAGCGAAAAGAATATTAATTATCTTGAAAACGGCAACATAAACACCATCGTTGCGAAGGTTTCAGGCATTGTGATGACTCGTCGCAGATACATTTATGCCGTTTTGTGCACGCTTCTGCTTCTGTGCGGATGGAGTGCCACGAGAATATCGACGTCTGGACGTGTGGTCGATGACATTGCCAAGAACGACAAGCTTTATAAGGACATTATGTTTTTCGAAGAAAATGTCGGCGGTGTCATGCCTTTCGAAATCTCTATCGACACGAGGAAGCCGAAAGGTATAATGAACGCTTCGTTTGTCCGTAAGATTCAGCAGCTTCAGGACACTTTGTCTGTGTATCAGGAGTTTAGCGCGCCTTTGTCGGTTGCCGAAGTGGTGAAATTCGCCCGTCAGGGTTTCTTCAACGGCAAACGCGAACAGTATAAGGTGCCGAATAACAATGAGTTCGGCTTTATCCTGAAATATATGCCTGAGACGAAAGGCGGGGAACTGCCGGAGATTATCACGCAATATGTCGATAAAGACATGCAATGCACAAGAATATCAGTGCAGATGGCGAACGTCACGACACCGAAAATCGACAGCATCAGCCGATCGCTGCAACCGAAAATAAACAGTATTTTCCCAAAAGAGAAATACGATGTCGTCATGACGGGAAGTTCAATGGTGACGCTGCAAGGCACAAATTATCTTATCAAAAACCTGTCGTATTCGCTTGTGCTGGCGTTCATAGTGATAGCATTGCTCATGGTGATTACTTTCCATAACTTCAAGATGGTTGTCATCTCATTGATACCCAATCTGATACCTTTGTTTTTCACGGCTGGAGTCATGGGAATTTGCGGCATTCCGCTGAAAATGTCGACGATTCTGGTGTTCAGCATCGCGCTCGGAATCAGTGTCGACAACACCATTCATTACCTTGCGCGCTACAGGCTTCAGATGAAAGTCAACAATAAAGACATAAAAAAATCGGTGATGGCGGCGATTTTGGAGACGGGACCGAGCATGATTTATTCTGCAAGCATTCTCATCTGTGGCTTCCTGATTTTCGCTTTCTCATCGTTCGGCGGTACGAAAATCGTTGGTTTCCTTGTGCCGTTTACTTTGCTTATTGCATTGATAACCAATGTTTTAGTGCTTCCTGCTTTGGTTTTGACATTTAATAGGAAAAAGATATGACATCTGTTGATAAAATTCAAGAACTGATAACTAAATTCATTGATTCACAGGATTTTATGGGAGTCCCGACTGAGTTGTACGCTCCCATCGACTATACGATGAGCCAGAAAGGAAAACGCATGCGTCCGACTCTTGCGCTTCTTTCATGCGAGATGTTTGGCGGCGACATCCAGACTTGTCTTACTCCGGCTGTGGCAGCTGAGATTTTCCACAATTTCACACTGCTTCACGACGACATCATGGATGAGGCTCCTCTGCGTCGCGGCCTTGAAACGGTTTATCATAAGTGGAATTCAAATATCGCCTTGCTTTCAGGCGACACTATGCTTATCAAGGCTTTTCAATATGCATTGAGTACCAATAAGTTGTATTCGCAAGACATCCTTGCTGAGCTTTGTAAGGTTGCTCTTGAAGTGTGTGAAGGTCAGCAGTATGATTTGAATTTTGAGACTCGTGATGATGTCACTCTTGACGAGTATATCGAGATGATTCGCCTGAAAACTGCTGTTCTTCTTGGCTCTGTCTTGAAAATCGGTGCTATCGTTGCTGAGGCAAAAGAGTCTGATAAACAGGCGGTTTACGACTTCGGCATCGACCTCGGTCTGGCGTTCCAGCTCCAGGATGACTTGTTCGACTGCTATGGCGACGTGAAAGTCTTTGGCAAAATGCCTGGCGGCGACATTGCCGACAATAAAAAAACGTATCTTTTTCTCAAGGCTTTGGAGCTTGCAACACCAGAAGACAGGAAGCTCCTGAGAGATTATTTTTCAATGCCTAAGGGTCGTGACGACAAAAAAATGAAAGCGGTTCTTGACATTTTCACCAAGTACAATGTCAGGGAGATTGTGACAAATCTCATGACGGATTACTATAAAAATTCTCTGAAACACCTTGATAAAATTGATGTTCCGGAAGAAAACAAGACCGTTTTGAGAAACTACGCCGATTACCTTTATAATAGAATTAAATAATCAGCTGCTTCGCAGAATGTGTCGCTATGCGAAATGTGGAGGCTTTGCCTCACATTGCGACCGAAGGGAGCCACATTCAGCCGAAGGCTGCTCATTTTTACAAATTTGGTAAAAACAAGCATGAATCTCCGTAGCTCAAAAACCGGAAATCGTGCTCCATCGCATATTGATACGCTTCTTTCCAACGTTCACCGATTAAAGCCGACACAAGCAAAAGCAATGTGCTTTTCGGCTGGTGGAAATTCGTAATCAACGCCTTCGTTATCTTGATAGGGCACGATGGCGCGATCATCAGTGCTGTCATGGCATGAAGAGCGTCAAGATGATACATATCGAGGTATTTCAAGATAGCTTCAAGACTCTCTTTTGCTGAAGGCAATGATATCCTGTCGTTGTACGGAAACCATTGGTTTACATGCAAGTTGCGTTCTTCAAAGCCTTGTTCGAGGAGCATCACGCCAATCCAATACAGCGATTCAATGGTGCGCATGCTCGTTGTGCCAACTGGAATTATCGTTCGCTCGATGTTATCTCTGAGATTCTCAATGCATTGGCGTTTCACTATTATTGATTCCGAGTGCATCTCGTGTTCGCCTATGGTGTCGGACGCGACGGGACGGAACGTGCCTGCGCCCACATGGAGCGTCACTTCCTGTATTGTGTGTCCCATTTCTTTGAGCTTGGCTATCAATGGTTTGGTGAGATGCAACGACGCTGTCGGGGCAGCGACGGACCCTTCGTATTTGGCGAAGACGGTCTGATAACGCTCCCTATCGCTCGGCTCCGCCTCGCGATGCAGATACGGCGGTAGCGGTATCTCTCCGGCAGCCTCAAGAACCTCCGCGAAACTGATGGCGCAAGGCTCCCATGAGAAACGCACAAGGGAGTACGCGTCTGTCTTCTCAATACGCTCGGCTTTTAAAACAACGTCTTTGCCTTTGATATTCAGCGGCATGGACAACGCACCGTCTTTCCAACGGCGTGAATTGCCGACAAGACAATGCCATTCGACAGGCGAACTGGCGGAAAACGCCAGCTGATAGTCGCCATTGCCCGTGACAGGCTCGAGACAGAATACCTCGATGGCGGCACCCGAGTCCTTCACAAACTGCAGACGCGCACGCACCACTTTCGTTTCGTTGAAGACTAAAACCGATTTCTCGGGAAGATAATCGCCGATGTTCCGGAAACGGTCTTCACATAGTTGAGCCGCACCGCCGTGCGGCTCTCCTTTTAACACCAAAAGCTTCGACGAGTCTCGCTCAGCAAGCGGATATTTTGCAATCCTCTCATCAGGCAGAGGATAGTCGTACTCGGCGATATTAATGTTTTGGACGTTGGAAATCATGTCGAAACGATACGAAATGTTTTATTTGCATCCTTCGCAACCGCTGTCGCAACTGCCTTGACAACCGCCGCTGCAGCTGGAGCAGCCACCGCCGAAGTCTTCTTCTTTGAGCTCGCGCACGTTTAAAATCTCGCCTTCGAAATACAATGGCACTCCTGCCAACTGGTGGTTGAAGTCGATTTCAACGAGCTCCAGACTGACTTTTTTAATTGTGCCTGGCACTATGCCGCCATCGCCAACGTTGAACTGCAACGTGTTGCCGACTTTGCAAAGCTCGCTGAGATTGCCTTTTTCGTCAAGGAACATGTCTTTTTTTACGGTGTAAACCATCTCGTTGTTGTATTCGCCGTAACCCTCGGCTGGTGTGAGGTGGAAACCGAAAGTGTCGCCCGGCTCGAGACCTTGCAGGCATTCCTCAAAACGAGGCAGAAACATTCCGTGTCCGAAAATGCCCTCAAGCGGTTTTTCCTTTGTGGCCTGGTCGATGACAGTGCCTTCTTTTGTGTCGTTGTGTAATGTGTAAGTCAATGTTACAACTGTGTTGTTTGCAACTTTCATAGTAAAATGTATTTAATAAATTCCAAATATTTTTCTTAACAGCCATTCCGTCGTTATCAACGCTAAAATGCTGAAAAACAACCACTTGAGATTTATCAAATCGTCATAGCGGGTTTCTTGTCTCGAAATGGATGTTATTCTTTCGTCTTTTTGTAAGTCTTTCGTAAGTTGTTGTATTTCAGTGATATAATAATGTTTGCCGCTTGTCTGCGATGCCAACGAACGCATTCTTTCGATGTCGGCTGTGAGGTCTTGCGCCTCGATGCCTACAGATTCCACCGTGAAGGTGCCGTCGGCGTTGTATTCGATGCCTCCGAGCGATGTGTGCGCGTGGTATTTGTAGATGCCCTCAGGCAACATCCCGATATTCAGATTATAATTGTTTTCACCTTTTGAAAACACGTAATCATATGATGATGCTGTTGTAGAGACGTGCGGCCGTACGTCTCTACTTGTGGTTTTTTGCGAAATCGTTATATACAAATCAGGTTCATTCACCAATTCCATGCTCGGATTTCTCAATTCCGCCGATATATTTATCTGTTCGGTGTTAAGATAATTGTCTTTGTGGTTGACAGTCAATTCCTTATCTTTTTCAGTTAAAAGATATTTTATCGTTTTGCTGAAAATTTCATTGAAGCCGTCATGGTTTTTGTGATGATAATACTCGTAGAGTTTCCAACGCCAGCAGCCTGTTCCGAAGATAAAAGCGTTTTTGTTGCCGTCATTGTCGTTGGCGAATGCCATGAGAGGGTAGGGCGTTTCCAAGTCCATGATTTCCATGCGCAAAAGCTCGTTGTGCTGGGTGTTGAACGTTATTTCCGAATGCGGTAACGACAGCGGCGGATACGATTGTATCTCGTTTTTTATGTCAGAATTTATCGTGAACAGTCCGAAGCCGTTGTTGAAACGCCCGCGGACGTCAAGATTTGTGTTTGTCGCACCATGTTTTATCGTCACCATTTTCTGCGATTGGTTAAACGCGTCGAAATCTGTGCCCGGACCGATAATCATCATTTTCGGTAGAGACGTTTCCTGAAACGTCTCACTGATTGATTGATGCAGAATCACCAAATCCTGGTCGCGTAGAGACGCGATTAATCGCGTCTCTACATCGTTGTCATTGTTGTTTCCGTTGAAATAACATGTTTCAAATTCAAAATGGTCATCCAATGCCGATTTTATCGCGGCGATGTCGGGATGCGGCGCCTTAGCGATACAGAGGATGCGGTATTTTTTGTCGGTGACGTTGATGAAGACACGGCGTGTTTTATCACCAACAACGATGTCAATCTGTTTCGTGCCTTCTTCTCCGGAATCGATATTGAAATCAAATGTTTTCGAGAACCGGTTCGATGTCACATGGACGTTTATGTTTTCAACCTCAACACCGTCCATTTTAACAATTACGTTTATTTCTTTGCCCTTATAATTCAACGCGTTGGCTGTCACGCGAAGTGGGAAAAACATGTTCGCCTGGACCGTTTTGTTGTATTTCACGTCCGAAATGCTCATCCTTGGGTATGAAACGGTGTCGCCGAGCGTCACGGTATAAATCGGGAATGGGTATTTTTCAATGTTTAATTCTGGATTAACACCTTGATTTACAATGCCGTCTGACAGCAAAACCACCGCACCGACGTTCTTCTTGTAATACTGGCGCTGAATGGTGTTAAAAGCCTTGGAAATGTTAGTGTATTGCCCAGTATTTGTCATTTCGAACGCAGTGAGAAATCCTTCATCAAAACAATATGTTTCAACATCGTAATCTTTTTCGAGCACATTAACTACAGAATCAATCAGTTTCGGATATTTTTCTTTGTAAAAAACCGAGTCTTTTGTCAAAACAATTGATTCCGAGTTGTCTTGTGCAAAAACTATAATCGGCTGCTCTATCTTATTGATTCTCTGCTTGATATACGGATTGATGAACAGCATCACGACGGTGGCGACAACGATTGTCCTCAACGCGAACAACAACGCCGTCAGCCCCTTGCTGTATTTTTTTGAAAACAAATACAGCAGCGAAGCATAAATCAAACCTATCGCTAATGCGATTATTATCAACCACATATCTGAAATGAAAAAATTTTTGCAAAAATAATGTTTTTTGTTCAATGTTGCGAGTTAAATTCTTAATTTTGTAGCTTATTTAACAAGATATGAAAAAGTTTTTGGTGATTCAGACCGCATCGATTGGCGATGTCATTCTTGCAACGGCAGTTGTTGAGAAACTGCATGCGTATTTCCCTGACAGTCAAATAGATATGATGATAAAGAAAGGTTATGAGAGCCTTTTTGAGAATCATCCTTATTTAAATAAGGTGTTGACTTGGAATAAGAAACGGCATAAATACGGCAGCCTCATTTCCAATCTGATGAAGATTCGCGCCGAACGTTACGACTTGATTGTCAATGTTCAACGTTATGCCGCGACAGGTTTTATCACCGCTTTTGGAAAGGCAAAGGAGACAGCGGGTTTCGATAAAAATCCGTTCAGCAGGTTCTTCACGCATAAGGTTGAGCACAAGATTGGCGTGCCAGGCTTGCATGAGGTTGACAGAAACCAGAAACTCATTGAGCATATCACCGACGCAAAGGCGGCGCGTCCTGTGTTGTATCCTAACGATGCTGTCTTAGAGAAGGTAAAACATTATAAATCAGAGAGATATATTTGTGTGGCACCATGCTCGCTGTGGTTTACGAAGCAGTTTCCGGAAGACCGATGGGTTCATTTCCTGAGGCTCGTCCCTGATGATTTGAAGGTTTATCTCCTTGGCGGAATGGATGATAACGAGACTTGCGACCGTATAATAGCCCAAGTACCTAACAAGCATATCGAGAGCCTTGCGGGTCATCTCAACCTTTTGGAGTCGGCAGCTTTGATGCGTGACGCCGCGATGAATTTTGTGTGCGACTCGTCGCCAATGCATCTCGCGAGTTCGCAAAACGCCCCGATTACCGCTGTTTTCTGCTCCACAGTCACCGATTTCGGCTTCGGCCCGCTTTCAGACGACTCGGTCGTGGTGGAGGAGAACCGCAATTTGAAATGCCGTCCATGCGGTCTGCATGGCTACAAAGAATGTCCGAAAGGCCATTTCAACTGTGCTAATTTTATTGAAATTAAAGAACTTACAGACAGATTATGAATACTTTTGACCAAGAAGTCGAGCTTTGTGTGAAACTGCTTTCAGAGGGTAAGGTGTTCATTTATCCCACCGACACCATCTGGGGAATCGGGTGCGACGCCACCAACGCGAAGGCTATCGACAAGATTTTCAAGATAAAAAACCGTCCCGCAGGCAAGGGGCTCATCATCCTTGTCGACACCGTCGAGCGCATCAGGGATTATGTCAAGAATCCGTCACCGATAGCGGCAGATTTGATAAAAGCGGCGAAAAACCCGTTGAGTATTATTTATATGGAGTCGACGGGGCTTGCGAAAAACCTCAGCGGCGACGGCAGCGTGTGCATCCGCGTAACCACAAACGAGTTCTGCAAGGAAGTCATACGCCGCCTCGGACGCCCGATAACGTCAACATCGGCAAACCTCAGCGGCGAGCCGTCACCGTCAAATTTTGTCGACATTTCTGAAAATATGAAAAATTCAGCGGATTACGTCGTCAGCCTGTACCATGAGGTGATTGTGAAGCCAAAGGCTTCGACGATAATCAAAATAAACGACGATAACACATTTGAAATAGTACGGTCATAATTCCCGTGGGGACAAGGCATGCCTTGTCCATAGGATGTAAAAATATTATCATGAAGAAATTATTTTTAATAGTCTTATTGTTTTCTGGCGTTTTCTGTTTTGCACAGAACAAGGTGAGTCCAGCCGAGACATCACAAAAAATCGCCACCACCATGTATATCATCGACAATTTTTATGTCGACAGCACAGATATGCCTAAGATTACTGAAGAGGCTATAGTCGCAATGCTGAAAGCCCTTGACCCGCATAGCACTTACATCGCGGCGAAGGACGTGCAGAAAGCCAACGAGGGTCTTGAAGGCAGCTTCGAGGGCATCGGCGTGACATTCCAGATTCTTCGCGACACCATTCTTGTTGTTTCGGCCGTCCCTGGCGGACCTTCCGAGAAAGTAGGAATCATGGCTGGCGACAGAATCGTGACGATAGACGGGGAGGATGCCTTCGGTAAGAAAGTCAATAACGAATATGTCACGAAACATCTTCGCGGAAAGAAAGGCACAAGAGTTGTTCTCGGCATCAGACGCGGTGATGACCCGGAATTGATTGATTTTGAGGTTATTAGAGATAAAATCCCGTTGAAGTCTATCAACACGTATTTCATGATTGACAAAAAAATCGGTTTCATCAAGCTTGACCAGTTTTCGAAAAACTCTGTCGAGGAGTTTGAAAATGCACTCGCCGATTTGAGAAAACAGGGAATGAAATCGCTAATTTTCGACCTCAGGGGCAATGGCGGCGGCTATCTCCAGACCGCTTTCGGGCTTAGCAACGAGTTCCTCGAAAGCAACAAAACCGTTGTGTACACGGAAGGTCTGAAAAGTCCGAGGACGGATTTCAACACTGACTTGAAGGGCAACTACCGTGACGGAAGACTGGTGGTTTTAATCGACGAGGGCAGCGCTTCGGCAAGCGAAATCGTGTCGGGTGCCATCCAGGACTGGGACAGAGGCGTGCTCATCGGACGCCGTTCTTTCGGCAAGGGCTTGGTGCAGAGACCTTTCAATCTCCCTGACGGCGCACAGTTACGCCTCACCACGGCGCGTTACTATACCCCGACAGGCCGTTGCATCCAACGCTCATACGAGAAAGGCACGGAGGACTATTTCGAGGAGATGAACAAACGTCTCAAACACGGCGAGTATTACCATGCTGACAGCATCCAATTCCCTGATTCCCTTAAGTTTTACACCCTCAACAGTGGTCGTGTGGTCTATGGCGGCGGCGGTATCATGCCCGACATCTTCATGCCAGTCGACACCACTTATTCAACAAAGCTTTTCACTAATTTGGTGAGGAAGAACATTTTTAACGCCTTTTGCATCGATTTTGTCTTGAAAAACAGGGAGAAAATCAATCAGGATTACCCGAATTTCGAGAGTTTTAACAATAGATTCATGGTCGACAGCGTTATGATTGAGGAATTCAAAAAGATTGCCGAGAGCAAGGGCGTGAAGTGGGACGATGAGCAATTTGCCCGTTCTGAATCGTGGATCAAATTGAGAATCAAGGCGATGATGGCTCAAGATTTGTGGGATGTCGACAAGTTCTATCAGGTTGTCTTCAAAGATGACAAGATGATTCAGAAAGCTGTCGAGATATTGAATTCCAAAAAGGAATACAACAAATTGTTGAAAAAATGACGGTTCTTTAAAAAAATGTAAAAAAATGGATGCATGTTTTGAATTTTTGTGTATTTTTGTAGCTTGTAAAATTTAAACTTAATCCATTTGAAAAAAGGAAAATAATTATTAACTAATTTAAAAAAAGATGAAAAAATTTCAACTCAAAAAACTCGCAATGGCATTGGTAGTCGTTATGTTTGGCTTCCAGGCATTTGCACAAGGCCGTATCGACCTTACACCTATGGGAAGAAATTCTCAGAAGGCGGAAAATGTAACAATGACCGGTTTCTCGGCGTCATTCTCATACAATAGTATTGAGAGTGAATTGGTTTCCACAGAAAGAGGTGAATTCTCTGTTATCTCAATGGAAAACACAGTTGCCGCAGGTAATGAAGGCGAGCCACAAGTTCTTGTAACTCGTAAACTTATCGCTGTTCCTTTCGGAGCAACTCCAGTGGTGACAGTTAAGAACTACACAGTCAATGAGTACAACCTCGCTGACTATGGCATTGAAAAACTATACCCAATGCAGCCTTCACAGAGCAAGAGCGAGAAAAATCCTAAGTTCGTGTACAACGAGGCAGCTTATTCAGCAAAAGGTTTCGATGAGAACCGTCCACTCGCTGAGGTTGAAGTTATGGGAACAATGCGTGGTGTCCAGATTGGCGCTTTGCAGCTCAACAATGTGAGATACAATGCTTCAGAGAACACTCTCCGTGTTTACAACGACATCGACGTTGAGGTGACATTTGAAAATGCCGACCTCGCTCTCACAGAGAAGACATTGGTCAACACCTACAGCCCTTACTTCAGAACAGTTTATGCAGCATTGTTCAATGAAGAGGCTATCCGCGACATCTACGATGAGCACCCTGACCTTTGGGCAGTGCCAGTAAAGGTTTTGGTCGTTGCAAACCGTATGTTTGAAGACGTTATGCAGCCATGGATTGAATGGAAGACCGAAAAAGGTTTCTACCTTGATGTCAACTACACCGACGAAATCGGAACAAACGCTACAGCTATCAAGACCTTCATCACCAACAAATACAATGAAGGTGTTGCAAACGGTCAGGCTCCTACATTCCTTATCATCTTCGGTGACCAGGGACAGGTTCCACAGTCACAGATGGGTTCAGCCACAAACAAGGTTACAGACCTTTACTACTATGCAGTAGCAGGTAACGACGTGTTTGGTGATATGTTCCACAGCCGTTTCACATGCGAGACAGTTCAGGAGATGCAGAATGCTCTCAACAAATCTTTGATGTATGAGCAGTACACCATGCCGGATCCAACATATCTGAGCAATGTCCTTCTCATCGCAGGTTGGGATAGCAGCTGGAACCCGAAAGTTGGTAAACCAACCATCCAGTATGCAATGAACTACTATTATAATGCAGAACATGGTTTCGAGAATGTTTACAACTTCTTGCAGACTCCTTACAACAACCCATACGCAAGCATGAACACTGGCGTCAATTTCGTGAACTACACCGCTCACGGTGGTGACACAAGCTGGTCAGACCCATCATTCTCAGTCAGCAACGCCAACGGATTGACAAATAGCGGAAAGCCATTCCTCGCAATGGGTAACTGCTGCTTGGCTGCAAACTGGGGCTACTCAAGCAAGAGTTTGGGTGAGGCTTTGCTCGTCGGTCAGGACAAGGGCGCATACGCATACATCGGCGCACCTGTTGAGACATATTGGTATGAAGACTACTACTTCGGCGTTGGTGCAACAACCACAATGAATGCAATGCCAACATACGAAGGTTCTTCAATGGGTACATACGATGCACAGTTCCGTGATGACTGGAACTGCGTGACATCAGTCCCATTCGTTGGTAACCTCGCTGTTGCTTATGCACACGCTGGCAACTACTCAAGCAGCTCAACAGCAACCAACCAATACTACTGGGAGGCCTATCACGTCCTCGGTGACGCTTCTGTTTGCCCATTCCATGTAAACCCAATTGAAAACACAGTTTCACACATGCCAACACTTCCTATTGGAATGGATACATACGAGGTCTCAGCTGACCCGGGTTCATACGTTGGTATTTCAAAGGACGGCGTTCTCTATGGTGCTGGTGAAATCGGTGAAGAAGGAACAGCTGTTATTCCGATCGAGCCTGTAACATCAGGTGGTGACGTGAAAATCGTTGTGACACATCCACAGCGTCAGCCTTACATCGCTGTTGTTCCAGCCGCAGCTATGACAGGCGCATACGTGGCAGTTGACAGCTATGAATTGCACGCTCCTCAGGCCAACTATGGCGAGACAATCGACATGGACATCAATGTGAAGAACGTTGGTACACAGGCAGCAAGCAACATCACAGCTACACTTACAACAGACTGCGAATATGTGACAATCTTGGCAGCTGAAGGTTCGGTGCCAAGTTTGGCTCCAAATGCAACAGCGACAATGGAAGGCTTCCTGTTTGAAGTTGCAAGCAACGTTCCAGATAAGACAAAGGCTCAGTTCTTCCTCAACGTGACAGACGGCACAGACACATGGGAAGGCAAGTTCAAAGTTGAACTCCACGCTCCAGTTCTCGCATTCGACGGAATCCAGAAGACAGACGACAACGTGGCATTCACATTCAAGAATGCAGGTTCAGCTCCATTCTATGGCGGCACATTCACAGTGACAAGCTGCTCACCAGACTTGGTGTTTGACCCAGAAACAATCACATTTGAAGATGTTGTTGAAGGCGATGAGACAATAACATTGAACAGTGGCTATACAGTTGCTGAAACAGTTGAACTTGGTACAACATTTGAGGTTGCATACACAATGACAACAGGTCTCTTCACAATCGAAGACATTTTCGTACTTTCACACGGTACAATCATGGAAGACTTCGAGTCGGGCGTATTCAGCACAGACTGGTCATTCAGCCAGGCTAACGCTTGGACAATCGTCAGTGGCGGTGTCAAAGGCGAGAAATGCGCTAAATCAATGAATGAAGGCATGGCAAGCTCAGACTACAGCATGACTCTTACAGTCAACGTCTTGGCAGCTGGCGAGCTCACATTCCAGTACTATGTATCATCAGAGAACAACTATGACAAACTCCACTTCTACATGGACTATGAGGAGAAAGGCGTTTGGTCGGGTTCAGTCAACTGGACAGAATTCACACAGCCTGTGACAGTGGGTCAGCACACATTCAAGTGGAGCTACACCAAGGACAGCTCAGTGAACTCAGGTGAAGACTGCGCAAAGATCGACAACATCATCTTCCCTCCAACAAATGTCATCACATTCATCGACCCTGCTTCAGACCTCGAAGCTGAAGTTGATGGCGGAAACGTTACACTTACATGGGTGGCATCAGCTGACGCTGACAAGTATGTCGTGAAACGTGACGGCGAGACATTAGGCGAGACAACAGGTACAACATTTGAGGATGCACTTCCAAAAGACGGTGTTTACACATACGCAGTGTATGCAGCTAAGAACGCCGGTCAGCTCTCAGTGCCTGTAACAGTGACAGTTGAAGCTGAATTTGACAATGTCATTGACAACCAGGAAGTTAAACTCAATGTTTATCCAAACCCAGCTAACGGTGTCTTGAATATCGTTACAAATGCAAACAACTATGAGTACCAGCTCATCAACAGCGTTGGTCAGGTCGTCATGAGCGGCAACGCAAACGGCAGAACATCTGTCAACGTGAGCGAACTCAATGGTGTTTACTTCTTAAGAATCATTGCTGACGGTGCTGTCCAAGTAAGAAAAGTTACTGTCGAGTAAAGATTTTTTAAAAAAAATTAAGGATGTCGGCTTTCGGCATCCTTTTTTTTTATATCTTTGCAAGCTATTAATTAAATAAGGTGTAAAATTGATCATAAATTAATTAAACCATTTAATAAAAAATGAAAAAAACATCATTACTAACAGCTTTGTTCCTGATGTTCTCATTTATGGGATTCGCTCAGGAATGGCATGGGATCACAAGTGATTCCCCGACAAAGATGAAGAAGACCCTGGTCTCTTCAACTGAAAATGAAATCGTTGTCAATGTAAACCTCGACGGTTTCTACACACAGAGTGTGACAACACCTGACGGCAAGCAGTTCAATGTCAGCGTAGATGGCATGGGTGTTGAGCTTGAAGCAGGTGCACCACAGCTTCCATACGAAGTCATTCCGGTTATGATCGGTGATTTGGCTGAGATGAATGTGGCTGTTGTTAATTCAACTTACGTTGATTTTGAGAATGTTGAAGTTGCCCCTTCAAAGGGTAACATCAGCCGTCAAGTCAATCCGGAGGATGTTCCTTACACCTACGGTGCGATGTATTCACAGAACGCATTCTGGCCGGCAGACCAGGCTTCACTTGAGGCTCCTTATATCATCAGAGACTTCCGCGGTCAGAATATCTGGGTCCGCCCATTCGCATACAACCCTGTGACAAAGACATTGCGTGTTTACACAAGCATGACAATTGCCATGACAAAGGTCAGCGACAATGGTGAGAACCAGAAACTCGCCCGCAAGAGCAACACCGTCAAGATTGACCCAGAACAGAAAGCAATGTATGAAAAGCGTTTCATCAACTTCGGTGAAAATGGCGCAAAATACACTTTCGACGAGGACTTCGGTGAATTGCTTATCATCTGCGCTGATGCTTATATGAGCAACTTGCAGCCATTGGTTGAATGGAAGAACAAGTCGGGCCGTCCAACAACATTGGTAAGCGTGTCGACAGCTGGAGGCAACAACATTGAAAACATCAAGAATTATGTCAGCAGCTTCTACAACGACCCGGCCCATAACCTTGAGTTCTTGCTCCTCGTTGGCGAGTACAATGACATCACACCAAAGAACTATGGTTCCGGTTCTGGTGGAACATGCTATTCAGACAACTATCTTGGCAAACTTGAGGGTAGCGATGACTACCTTGAGGTTCTTGTCGGTCGTTTCTCAGTTGCAAACGCCGCTGACGCTGATTTGCAGGTCAACAAGACTATCTACTACGAACGCGACATTTTAGCAGGCGCTTCATGGTGCAATAAAGGTATGGGTATCGGATATTACGGTGCAGGTAGCGGTCACTATGGCGAAGATGACTACCAGCATATCGACCTTATCCGTGACACTCTCATGAACTACACATACGCTACAGTTACAGAGCATCACGGCGGCAGCGGTGGTGACGCAAGCGTTTCGACAATCAGCGGTACCATCAACGAGGGTATCAGCATCATCAACTACTGCAACCACGGTTCAGTTACAAGCTGGGGTGTCGCTAACTACAGCACCAGCAACGTTGCAGCTTTGACAAACAACGGCATGCTTCCTATCGTATGGTCAGTGGCTTGCTTGAACGGACAGTTCGACACTGGCACATGTTTCGCAGAGTCATGGCTCCGCGCTAACCAAAACGGCAATCCTACAGGTGCTGTTGCTGGTATGTTCTCATACGTCTCACAGCCTTGGATTCCGCCAATGTACGGTCAGGACGAGATGGTTAACATCTTGTGCGAATGGCGCAGCACCAACCTGTTTAACCACACAATGGGCGGCTCTTCATTGAACGGAAGTATGTATGTCCTTGATATGTCTCCAGGCGATTCATACCAGACATTCAACACATGGCTCCTCTTCGGCGACCCGTCATTGTTGGTCCGTACCGACATCCCAACAACCATGAATGTTTCAGCATCTCCATCAGTGTTGATGCTCGGCATGTCAGAACTTGAGCTTACAGTTGATGCTGACTATGCTATCGCAACATTGTCAATGGATGGTGAGATTCTTGCATCAAGCAAAGTCATCAACGGCCAGTGCAACATGCAGTTCCCAGCTTTGTCAAATGTCGGCGATGCGGAACTCGTCATCATCGGTTTCAACAAAGAGGCTTACATGGGCACAATTGAGGTTGTTCCTGCAGAAGGTGCATACGTAACAATCAACGATTACGGAATGAGCGGACCTGCTAACTACGGCGAGACAATTGACTTGCTCGTTGACGTTAAGAACGTCGGTGTTGAGACAACAAACAATGTCGTTGTGACACTTTCAACAGAAAACGAATACATCGACATCATTTCAGGTGAAGGCTCAGTGGCATCACTCGCAGCAGGTGCAACAGCAACAATTGAAGGCTTCCAGTTCGCAGTGGCAGAAAACGTTCCAGACGGAACAAGAGCTCAGATTGACGCTACAATGACTGACGGTACAAACACCTGGACAGGCAAGATTATGGTTGATATGCACGCTCCAACTCTTGTTTTGGAAAGTATTAACAAAGAGGAAGACGCTGTAATATTCTCATTCAAGAATGGCGGTTCAGCTTCATTCTTTGGCGGTGAGCTCTCTATTGTAAGCTGCTCACCAGACCTCGTGTTTGATCCTGCAACAATCATCTATGATGGTGAAGTTCCTGGTGGTGAATCAATTGATATTGCAGCATACTACACAGTTGCTGAGACAGTTGAGCCGGGTACAACATTTGAGGTCGCATACGACTTCACAACAGGTCTTTTCGAGGATGAAGGCATCTTCGTGCTTAGCTATGGCGCTATCCAGGAAGACTTTGAGTCAGGCTCATTCAGCACAGACTGGACATTCAGCCAGAACGGCGCTTGGACAATCGTTGACGGCGCTGGTGTTGATGGTTCAAAATGTGCAAAATCAATGAATGAAGGAATGTCAAACTCTGACTATAGCATGACCTTGACGGTCAATGTTCTGGCAGCCGGCGAGCTCACATTCATGTACAAGGTCTCATCAGAAAACAACTACGACAAGCTTCACTTCTACATGGACAACCAGGAGAAGGGCGTTTGGTCAGGTACTGTGGAATGGACAGAGTTTACACAGGCTGTGACAGTGGGTCAGCACACATTCAAGTGGAGCTACACTAAGGACGGCTCGGTGAACAGCGGTTCGGACTGCGCATGGGTTGACAACATCCTGTTCCCACCAACCAATGTCATCACATTTATCGCTCCTGCAACAGACCTCGAGGCAACAGTTGAAGGATATAATGTGAACCTCACATGGACAGCATCAGCCGACGCTGATTCATACATCGTGAAACGTGACGGCGAAGTGATTGGAACAACAACAGCTACAACATTCGATGACACTGTTGATAATTACGGCACATACAGATATTCAGTGTGCGCTGCTAAAGAAAACGGTTCAATGTCAGCTCCTGTTTCAGTGTTCGTCATCGTTGAATATGACGGCGTCGGTGAAAAAGAGGTGAGTTTCGGCATCTATCCTAACCCGACAGAGAACGTGCTCAACATCGTTACAAGCGCTAAGAACTATGAGTATCAGATTGTCAACAGCATCGGCCAGGTCGTTATGTCAGGCAATGCAGAAGGCAGCGTGAAACTCAACGTGAGCGAGCTCAACAGCGGCGTGTACTTCCTGAAAGTCGTCGCTAACGGCAACGCTGAAGTTCAGAAAGTCATTGTTAAGTAATTGATTTTTTGAAAAAAATATGAAGGACGTCGTAAAAGGCGTCCTTTTTTTTATTATTTTTGCGAAAAATTATGTCTATGAAAAAGCTGTTATTTTTTGCAATAAGCATGATGTGCATGCAATTCGCAATCGCACAGGGATGGAACGCAAGTCTCGTTTCATCAACAGAGAAAGAAATCGTTGTGGAACTCAACGTGGATGGTTACATTTCAAATAATGTGACGACTCCCAATGGTGATGCTGTCGTTATCACAAACAAGAAAATGATGCTGATGGCGCAGGCGGGAGAGCCTAACGTGCCGAGCGCAGTGATTCCGGCAGTCATCGGCGACAACGCCTTGATGGATGTTGAGATTATTGAAGCCCAATATGTCGATTATCAGGATATTGAAGTGGCACCGTCGAAAGGCGATTTCCCAAGAAGCATCAATCCGGAGGACGTGCCTTACACCTACGGCGCTATGTATCAGGAGAATGCATTCTATCCGGCACAGGTTGCACGTCTCGACGAGCCTTACATCCATCGTGACTTGAGAGGTCAGAACTTGGTTGTCACACCTTATTTATATAATCCTGTGACAAAGACATTGAGAGTTTACAACCACCTCGTTGTTAAGATGAAAAATGTGGGCGTTGACAGCAGAAATGTCTTTGAAAACCGCACAAATTCTATCGCTTTAGACCGTGAATTCAACAAGATTTACGAAAGCAGATACATCAATTACGCCGAGTCGATGTCAAGATACACTTCGATTGCTGAAAACGGCGAGCTTCTCATCATCTGCCATGACGCTTTCATGACAGCGATGGAGCCTTTTGTGGCATGGAAGAAACAGATAGGTCGTCCTACTACAATGGTTGGAACAACTACATCTGGCACTACAGCAGCTGCAATCCAATCTTACATTCAGACATATTATGCTTCACATCCTAATTTGACGGATATTCTGCTTGTCGGTGACGTTGCTCAGATTCCGGGAGTGTATGTGTCGGCAGGTTCTGGTTATTCAGGATATTCAGGCTATGGCGACCTTCCTTACGGACAGTTGGCTGGTAATGACAGCTACAATGAGGTTCTTGTTGGCCGATTCTGCTGCGAGACTGCGGCTCAGGTCACAAATCATGTCAACAAAGTGTTGAATTACGAGAGAGACTTGGATGAGACGGCTTCTTGGATATCAGATGGCCAGGGTATCTCGACCTCAGCAGGTAGCGGCGGTCATTTCAATGAAGACGACTACCAGCATGTTGACAATCTTAGAACAGATTTGCTTGGCTATGGTTACACCAATGTTTATCGTGACTATCAGAGTGTGAGCGGAACAACAGCTTCTTCGGCATCAGTTGTCAGCCAGCATATCAACAGCGGTTTGAGCATTATCAACTACTGCAACCACGGTTCAGAGACAGGATGGGGCGTGTTCAACTACAGCAACTCTCACGTCAACGCTTTGACCAACGATTACAAGCTGCCATACATCATCTCAGTGGCTTGTCTTGTCGGAAAATACGATTACAGCAGCGGTTGCTTCGCCGAGGCTTGGATGCGTGCCACCAACAACAGCACTGGCAATCCTACAGGTGCCATCGGCGGAATGTTCTCATACATCTCACAGCCGTGGATTCCGCCGATGTACGGACAGGACGAGATGGTCGACATCTTGGTTGAGTCGTACACCAACAATATCCGTCGCACCATGGGTGGCGTGTCAATCAACGGAAACATGAAGGTTTTGGACCAGGGCGCGACACAAAATGACAAGAAAGGAACATACAACTGCTGGATTCTGTACGGCGACCCTACTTTGACATTGCGCACTGCTGTTCCACAAGTTATGACGGTGACAGCCGCTTCGTCGATGAGCACCACAGCCACAAGCTTTACGGTGAGCGCGACCAATGCAAACGGCGCTTTGGCGACACTGACACGCAACGGCGAAATCATGGGCTCGGCAACCATCAACAACGGAACCGCCAACATTACATTCACTGCTCCGGGCGCTTCAGGAACAGCCACGTTGACAGTGTTCGGATACAATAAAAAGACATACGTTACGACTGTTAACATTACTGGCGGCGCTCCAACACCAGACCCGGTTAATGTTAACCTGAGCGTGGCTACACCGATTATCCCTAACGGCGAGAGCACACAACTCAACGCAGAGGCGACAGGAGGCAACGGCACGTTTACATACAGCTGGACACCGGCAGAATCGTTGAACAACGCAAATATTGCATCACCGACAGCGACTCCAACGGTGACGACAACATACACTTGTACGGTTTCGAGTGCAGGATTGTCAAATGCAAAGACAGTCACAGTGGAAGTGGTGAACGCCCCTGAAAATCTCACGGCGACGGTTGAAAACGAGACCGACGTAGTGCTCAGTTGGGATGCCGCAAATCCAGCAACGACATATTCAGTTTACCTTGCAGGTTTTGAGATTGCCAACGGCATAACAACGACCACGTTTACCAAGCCGAACAACGCTCCTGGAACATACACATTTGAGGTAACGACACATTACAACGGAGTCAATTCTCCAAAATCAAATTCGGTAACAGTGACGATAGAAGAGCCTCTTCCTGTGGTGTGCCCAGCACCTGAGAACTTCATCGGTGAGTATTATTATGACGAGGGCGAATTCGGTGCGAGACTCGCTTGGGACAGAGCGGATTACGAGTTCACACTCGACAGATTCGAGATTTACAGAAGCACTGACGGCGAGAATTTTGAGATGGTGAAACGTATAGTGAACACCCCATCGATTAGCCATTACGAATGTGTTGACATCGTTGAAGAGGCTGGCGACTATTACTACAGAATCATCGCTTTCTATCAGAATGAATGCGAATCAGATCCTGTTGATATTCAGTTGGTTGTGACATCTGTCGGTGAGGATTTGGCAATCAATGCCGAGCTTTATCCTAATCCTACATCAGGAATGGTGACGATTAAGGCTGAGCAGATGCGGAAAGTCGCCGTTATCAATGCAATCGGTCAGGTTGTGATGATGCAAGATGTTGACAATGATGAAGTTATGATTGACATGAGTGCATTTGGAAATGGAATGTACTTAGTCAATGTCATCACTGAGAAAGGTAATTTAGGAAGAATCCTCAATGTGTTAAGATAATGAAAATCAAGTTTATAGGCGCAGCAAACGAGGTGACGGGAAGCAAGCATCTCATCGTCACCGACAAGGGCAAGAAGCTTCTTCTTGACTGCGGAATGTTTCAGGGCAAGGGTCTGGAGACCGACGCCATGAACCGCAACACCATGATTGATCCGTCAGAAATTGATTGTATCATTCTGACGCATGCACACATCGACCATTCGGGTCTGATACCTTATTTCTATAAGAGAGGATTCCGTGGCTCGGTGATTTGCACTACAGCGACCCGCGAGCTGTGTTCTATAATGCTTCCTGATAGTGGATTTATCCAAGAGAATGATACTCATTGGTTTAACAAGAAACGTTCACGTCAGGGATTGAAGCCTGTGGAGCCGATTTACACCGAGAAAGACGCCCGTGAGTGTATGGAGCTTTTCATCACCACGGAGATAAACCGCAGGTTTTATATCGACAACAATATCAGCGTTAAGTTTTACAACACCGGTCACATGCTTGGCAGCGCCTGCGCCACCATCATGATTGACGAGAACGGCGAGGTGACACGCATTGCATATACTGGCGACATCGGACGTTACAACAGCTATCTGCTCAAAGCGCCGAATGCTTTTCCGCAATGCGACTATCTCATCACGGAAAGTACCTACGGCGACCGTTTGCACGAGGACAAGGAAGGTGCCGAGGACGAGTTTTTGGAGATCATCAGGCATACTTGCGTTGAGAAGAAAGGCAAGCTCATCATCCCGTCGTTTGCCATTGGCAGGACACAGGAGATAGTGTATATCCTGAACAATTTCTACAATGCCGGCTTGCTGCCGAGGATTCCTGTTTACGTTGACAGTCCGTTGGCGACCAACGCCACGACGATTTTCAAGATGCACCTCGACCAGTTTAACAAGGATGTGGCGAAGGTTCTTGAATATGACGACGACCCGTTTGGTTTCAACAGTCTGCGTTACATCACTGATGTTAACAAGTCGAAGGCACTCAACGAGACGAAGCAACCCTGCATCATCATCTCGTCATCGGGCATGATGGAGGCGGGACGAGTGAAGCATCATCTGGCGAACAATATCGACAACAAGAAGAACTCGATTCTCTCTGTCGGTTATTGCGCCCCTACGACACTCGGTGCCCGCATCGTGGCAGGTGAGAAGGACGTGTCCATTTTCGGCACGCCACACAAGGTGAACGCCGACGTTTACAGCATCGACGCTTTCAGCGGTCACGGCGACTACAAGGAGATGGCGGAATACCTGAAATGCCAGAGTCCTGACAAGGTGAAGAAGGTGTTTATCGTGCACGGCGAGAAGAAAGTGCAGGAGAGATACGCTAAATTCCTAAAGAAGAACAACGGGTTTGAGAATATTGTGATTCCGGAGCCGGGAGAAACTTTCAAAATATAATGTGCGCCTGCGGCGAATGTGAAAAATGTGCCGCTTCGCGGAATGTGGAGGCTTTGCCTCAATTGCTATTGGCAACACATTTTTCACATTAGCGTAGCGTGACATTCTGCGCAGCAGCACATTAAAAAAATCTTGACGGAGTCAAGATTTTTTTTGTATTTTTGCAGCCCGAAAGGCGATTGTCGCGGGCAGACGATGAGTCTGCGTGAGGAAAGTCGGGACAGCTCAGAGCACCATACTTCCTAACGGGAAGGCGCCGGAGACGGCGACAGCAAGTGCCACAGAAAACTACCGCCCGCAAGGGTAAGGGTGAAAACGCGAGGCAAGAGCTCACGCCATGGCATGGTGACATGTGATGGAGGTAAACCTTATGGGCTGCAAAACCAAATATACCGGCGATTGAAGGTTGCTCGCCTGAGCCGGGAGGGTAGGTTGCTAAAGCCTGACGGCGACGTCAGGATTAGAGAAATGACAATCATAAACAGAATCCCGCTTATGCCTTTCGTTTTTTGCCTTTGGATTTCTCGGAATCCAGAGGCAAAAATTTTATAATAAATGTTACCATCTCTCGTTTTATTTTTGTAAATTCGCAAAAAATTTTTCTTTATGTCGGGTAACAAAAAAATAATTGCTTTAATACTATCTATATTTGTTGTAACAGCTTCATTATCAGCGCAGAAGCGGTTGGATGACTATGAGCCTGAGGCTATCTTCCTTGAGGCGAAGACTTTGTTCGACAATGAGAATTACGCCTCGGCGGCGGAGCTTTTCCACAAGTATCTTAAACTTGCCGAAGATGAGAGTGCACAAAAGACAGTGGAAGCCAAGTTTTACGAGGCTGCATGCTCTTCGTATATCGGCGCAGGCGAGCAACAGCTGATGCTTTTCTCGAAAGAGAACCCGACAAGCACTTTCGCCCCGAAAGCCGATTTCCTCTATGCCAACATGCTTTTCAAAAACAAGAAATACCGCGACGCTATTAAGAAATACGAGGCGATAGATGACGAATGCCTGACAGAACAGGAAAAAGCGGAGTTTTATTTCAAGAAAGGTCTCGCATATTACCAGACGAATAATGTTGAAAAAGCGGCACCTTTATTTTACAAAGCGGCATTTATTGAAAGTCCTTACAAAGATGATGCCCGTTATTATTATGCTCATATTCAATATGTTAACAAGAAATATGACGATGCGAGATTCCATTTCAAGAAGATTGAGAGAGTGCCAAAATACAAGGATGTGGTGCCTCTTTACCTGATGCAGATTGATTATGTGGACGGAAAATACACCTCGGTGACCCAGGATGCAGACAGGATTCTTGCCAGCCAGTCGGGGCAGCGCAAGTCGGATCTCGCATTGCTAATCGCAGAGTCATGGTACCAGCAGAATGATTACAACATGGCGCTTTATTATTTCGACATCGCCCGAATGAGCACACGCCGCTCGTTCCCTCGCGAGGTGGAGTTCAGAATCGGCTTCTGCAAGATGAAGAAAAACGATTTCAACGACGCCATCGTCAATTTCCAGAACGTGACGAAGAAAAACAGCACCGACGAACTCGCGCAGCACGCCTCGTATTATCTCGCGCAGTGCTACATGAAGACGAATCAGGAGAAGTTTGCGCGCAATGCCTATCTCACGGCTTACAAAGACGACTTCGACCATGAGATGAGCGAGGACGCTTTGTTTAACTACGCCAAACTGAGCTTCATCAGCGGTGTCGACCCGTTTAACGAGGCTGTGACGCAACTGGAAGATTACATCGACAAAAACCCGAACTCGCCGCGTAAGGACGAGGCTCGTCTCATGATAATTCATCTCTACCTCAATTCAAAAGACAGTGGCAAAGCCATCAAGGCATTGGAGAAATATCCTGAGATGAGCAGCGAGATGGAACAGATTTATGCGCAGTTGACGTATAACCTTGGCACTGAGAATTATGCAGCAGGCAATTATGACAACGCAATAAGCAACTTCTCGAAGACCATCAACAACAGGCAGGCGGCGCCGAAGCTGAAAGCTGAGGCGTGCTATTGGCTCGCTGACAGCTATATGCAGAAAAAAGACAACGCCAACGCTGAGAAATACTTTGCGGCGTTTTTGAAGTCGGAAGGCTCAGGACAGACAGATTTACCTTCGTTCGCTTATTATAACATGGGTTATATCTCATATTCGAAAGGCAATTTCCCAGCGGCGGTGAAGAATTTCAGCTATTTCATCAACATGACGAAAGGCGACAAGGAATATGAGGCGGACGCATGGATGCGAGTCGGCGACTGCTATTTCATGGAACGCAACTACCAGAAAGCCATCATCGGATATGAAAACGCGGTGAAACTCAACAAACGCAATGGCGATTACGCCTTATTCCAGCAGGGAATGGGTCACGGCGCTCTCGGTGACATGAACGCAAAGGTGAATTGCATGAACGAGCTGACAAAACAATACACCACGTCGTCGTTCTACGACAGGGCTTTGTATGAAACGGGCATGGCGCATCTTAGCACCAACGACGAACGTTCCGCGATAGCGGCGTTCAGCCGTCTTGTCAACGAACGCCCGAGGTCGACGTTTGCACGCCAGGGTCAGATGAAAATCGGAATGCTTTATTACAACAACAACCAGTATGACGAGGCTCTGACAAATCTTAAGAGAGTCGTCGACGAATACCAGAATACGGAAGAGTCGCGTGAGGCGCTGAATATCATCAGAAACATCTACATGGAGACAAACAGAACCAGCGAGTTCTTCAAATACGCCGACGAAAACGGAATCGCAACGAGCGTGACGGAACAGGATTCAATCTCGTTTGCTACAGCGGAGAATTTCTTCCAGCAAGGACAATATGAAAATGCCTTGAGCGCGGTTGAACAATATATCAAGAATTTCCCGAAAGGGGCTTATCTGTTGAAAATCAACTATTACGGATTGACATCGCTTGAAAAACTCGGAAGGGCAGGCGAGACGAGACCTTATCTTGAAACGATAATTTCGATGCCTGACAACGACTATACCGACAATGCATTGCTCAAAATTGCCAATATGGAAAAATCCGAGAACGAGCTGGAGAAGGCGAAGGGTTATTATCAGAGACTTGCAAATATCACTGAAAACCAGAAGCTTAAGATGCAGGCGTTGGAGGGCGTTATGGATTGTGACTTCAAGCTTGAAGATTATGACGGCGCCATTGAGAACGGCAATATGCTCGCGGGAATGCAGGATTTGTCGCAAAACAAGCGTAATTTCGTGAATTATGTCGTGGGAGTGTCGCTGTTTAAGAAAAACGACTACGTGTCGGCATTGCCGAAATTAGAGCAGTGCTCGCTGAAAGACAGGACGGAGATGGGCGCTGAGGCTGCGTATTACGTGGTGCTTTCAAACTGGAAACTCGGCAAGCTCAACGACACGGAAGAGAAGGTGTTCTACATTTCCGACAACTTCGGCGCGTTCAGCTATTACGTGGCGATGTCGTTCGTGACTTTGAGCGACGTTTATGTGGAGAAGGACAATGTTTTCCAGGCGAAAGAGACGTTGAAAAGCATAATCGAAAACTATCCTGGAGGCGAGCCAAAGACTCTTGCTGAGAAGAAACTTGCGGATATCGAAAGAAATGAAACTAAAAATGAGGAGGATGCGGAATGAAAAATAAATCATTGATAATAAGTGCGTTGTTGTTATTCGTCGGCTTTTCTGCCAATGCTCAGTCGCATAACGAGCAGGTGACGGTGGAAAGCTCATACCGCCCTCAGATCAAGCGTTCCGAGCGTTTGCTGAAGACGCCGGAAGTGCCTGAAAACGAGTTCGACATCCCTGCATATAAAGTCAATGCGAAGGATTTCAACTACAATTACAAAATGGATGTTGAGACGATGAGCGCGGTCAGCTATAAGGCGGACTACGGCGTGGAAGGCAAGGACAATTTCCTGAAAGCCGCCATCGGAACGAATCTCTCGCCGGTGTTCCTGTTCCGTCATTACTCCGATTTGTCGAGAAACATGAGCCTTGGCGTGGGAGTGAAGCATTATTCGTCGTGGCTCGAAATGAACGACTATAAAAAGTCGTCGTTCATGAATAACAACTTTAACGTGATGGCTGTCAACAAGTTCAAGAGAGGGCAGCTGCGTTCTTTTGTCGATTACAAATACGACATGTACCATCTGCGCGCTTACGAGGGTGAAAATCCGCACGGACGTAACATCCATTCTCTGAATCTTGGCGCGAAATGGCTTGCGAGCGGTTCGAGCTACCGTAACCTTTACAATGAAATCGGCGGTGATTATCGTACCACGTGGATTATGGGCGGCACCAGGGAGAACCAGTTCAACGCGAATGTTTATCTGGCTTACTCCGACAACTGGATCAGTGACAAGAATGTCAACGACTTGCAGACTTTTGCGGCTGATGTGGAGTTGAATTACAACAACATTTATCAGGGGCAGATGCTTTTTGCGGTGAATCCGTATTTTACGATGAGCGGCGATTTCTATCATCTCCATGTCGGCGCCCGCATCGACTTCAAGACTGGCGACAATGTGGGGCTTTATCCTGACGTTTGGGGCAGTGTTTTTGTGCTAGACAACGTGCTTGAATTTTATGCAAAGTTTGGCGGCAGAACGAAAATCAACACTTTTGCCGATATCGTGTCCGAGAATCCTTTTGTGACGACGAATTTCTCGAATTTCGGCGAATTCGGCTACGAGAAGACCAAAATTGACTTCCAGGGTGGTGTCAAGGCTAAGATTGCCAACAATATAGATGCGCATATTGGTGTACGTTACCGTGATATCAAAAACAGCGTGTTCTTTGTTCCGGACTATGATTTTTATGCCTCTTACGATGAAGATGAGGCGATTTATCATCTTGAGACTTTTGATTTGATTTTCCAGGATTGGGATGTTGTGAGTTTTCTTGCCGATGTGCGTTGGAAAGCAATGGAAAAACTGAATTTTGCAGCGGATTTTTCATTTAACAGCTTCACGACACATCCGGTGATGCAAGACCTGGCTCCAGAAGAGGAATATCTTTACGGAAAAGCTTGGTACAAACCGACATTTACCGTTACTTTGCGGGGGGATTACCAGCTTGCCGAGGCCTGGAAACTCAATGCCGCCATGAAGGTGTTGGGCAGACGTTGGGCTGTGACGACCGACAAGAGGGAGGTGCGTTTCGGACCTGCCTACGACATACAGCTTGGCGCAGATTATCAGATCAAGGACGATTTCACGGCTTTCATTGAAATTCACAACCTTATCCACGACAAATACAAGCTTTATTACGACTATCCGAGCCTTGGTTTTGAGGCTTTCGTCGGTATAAAATACCGCTTCTGAAATTTTTCTTAAAACGACGTTTTTTTGGGCAAAAAAAGCTAAAAATACGTCATTTTTTTTATTGTTATTTCAAAGAAATTTCTTACCTTTGCATGGTTTTAGAAAATTGAAATAATAATTGAAAGAATATAGTTAAAAAATGACAGAAGAAGAAAAAATCCAGAATGCTGAGAGCAACTACGGTGCTAATAACATTCAGGTTCTTGAAGGTTTGGAGGCGGTGCGCAAACGCCCTGCCATGTACATCGGCGACGTCAACGTGAGAGGTCTGCATCACCTTGTCTATGAGGTGGTTGACAACTCTATCGACGAGGCTATGGCCGGTTTTTGTGACACAATCGACATTGAGATTCTACCAGGAAACTCGATTTCCGTTGTCGATAACGGACGTGGTATCCCGACGGGCATGCACGAGAAGGAGAAGAAATCGGCTCTTGAAGTGGTCTTGACGGTGCTTCACGCCGGCGGTAAGTTCGACAAAGGCTCGTACAAGGTGTCAGGCGGTCTGCACGGTGTCGGTGTCAGCTGCGTCAACGCGCTTTCAAAACATCTGAAGGCGGAGGTGCACCGCGAGGGCAAGGTGTTCGTGCAGGAATACGAATACGGCAAGCCGCTCTACCCGGTGAAAGTGGTGGGTGAGGCTCATGACCACGGCACAAGAATCACCTTCACGCCTGACGACAGCATCTTCATCACCAACGAATATAGCTACGACATCCTCGCCGCACGTATGCGCGAGCTGGCATATCTTAACAAAGGCATAAGAATCACGCTTTCCGACAAGCGCATCGACCCTGAGACGGGCAACGAAGGCAAGAGCGACACATTCCATTCAGCAAACGGACTCATCGACTTCATCAACTACCTCGACGAGAACCGTGAGAAGCTCACGCCAGAACCTATTGCCATCCAAGGCGAGACGGACAACGTGCCGGTCGAGATAGCGTTGGAATACAACACTTCTTATTCTGAGAATCTTCATTCATACGTCAATAATATCAACACTCATGAGGGCGGTACGCACCTCGCGGGCTTCCGCCGTGGCTTGACACGTACCTTGAAGGCGTACGCCGACAAAGAAGGCATGTTTGCCAAACTGAAATTTGAAATCAACGGCGACGACTTCCGTGAAGGCTTGACAGCTATCATCTCGGTGAAGGTGCCTGAACCGCAGTTCGAAGGTCAGACCAAGACAAAGCTCGGCAACAACGAGGTGATGGGTATCGTGGATAAGATTGTGAGCGAACACCTCTCGAATTATCTCGAGGAGCACCCGAAAGAGGCGAAGATGATTGTTGACAAGGTCGTTTTGGCAGCGCAGGCGCGTCACGCGGCACGTAAGGCACGCGAGCTCGTGCAGAGAAAAGGCGCGTTGTCGGGCGGCGGACTCCCGGGAAAACTGGCGGATTGCTCAGAAAGAAATCCGGAACTCACTGAGCTTTATCTCGTTGAGGGTGACTCTGCAGGCGGCTCGGCAAAACAGGGCCGTGACCGAAAGTTCCAGGCTATCCTGCCATTGAGAGGTAAGATTTTGAACGTCGAAAAGGCGATGCAGCACCGCGCTTTCGAGAGCGAGGAAATCAGAAACATCTACACCGCTCTGGGTGTCACAATAGGAACGGAAGAAGACAGCAAGGCATTGAATATCGATAAGTTACGTTACCACAAAATCATCATCATGACCGATGCTGATGTGGACGGCAGCCACATTTCAACTTTGATTCTGACCTTCTTCTTCAGATATATGCCAGAGCTCATCGAGAAAGGATACGTGTATGTTGCTACACCTCCGTTGTACCGCGTCCACAAAGGCAAAAAAGAACGTTACTGTGTTACAGAGGAAGAGCGTATCAAGGCACTCGAAGAGATGGGGGCTGGAGCCGAGGCGCAGCGTTACAAAGGTCTCGGTGAGATGAATCCTGAGCAGCTCTGGATGACGACAATGAACCCTGAGTTCCGCACTTTGAGAAAGATTCACATCGAGAACGGAGCTGAGGCCGACTATATTTTCTCAATGCTGATGGGCGATGAGGTGGGTCCGCGCCGCGAATTCATCGAACAGAACGCCACATACGCAAATATCGACGCATAAAATTTATTGTTATGGATAACAAACTTGATATTTTAACAAAAAAAATCTACGAACAAGGTGTCGAAAAGGCTAATCACGACGCTGTTGAAATCGTGGAAAACGCCAAGAAAGAGGCCGAGAAGATTCTCAACGACGCAAAAGCTGAGGCTGAAAGCATTGTAAATCAGGCCAATAAAGAGGCTGAGGAACTCAAGACTAAAGTCAACGCCGACGTGAAGATGGCAGCGACACAGAGCATCGCCGTCACAAAGCAGGAGATTGAGAAGATGGTGGTGACTAGCGCCGCAGAACAGGGCGTGAAAGCCAATCTCACCTCCGCCGATTTCGTCAAGGAACTGGTGAAAGACATCGTGAAGGCGTTCAACCCTGACAACGCTTCACCGGTAGCATTGGATCTCATACTGCCTGAGGCTATGAAAGCCGAGGTCGAGCCTTTCGTGAAAAATGAAATCAGCAAGATGTTCAAGAGCGAGGTCAACGTGAGCTTTAACAAGAAACTCGGCGGCGGCTTCAAAGTGGCTCCAAAAGACGGCGGCTACGTCATCCAGTTTACCGACGATGAGTTCATGCAACTCATTGCCAATTACCTGCGTCCGGCAACAAAGAAAATCCTCTTCGGCTGATGGATAACTACGTCTATATAGTGGCGAGTCTGCCAGAGCTGACAGCTGGTTTCGAGAACACGAACTTCGACTACGCTGCCACGAAGGAGTCAATTATGGAGCTTCTTTCAGAGAAAGACCAGCAACTTGTTGAGCTTTTTGAAGAAGGCTTCAATGAGGAGACTCTGGGTGCGGATTTTTATGCAAAGGCAGCTGAAAGCAAGAACCGTTTCATCCGCGAATATTTCGACTTCGACGGCAGGTTGCGCAACATGAAGGTGGCGTATCTCGCAAAGCGTCTTGGAAAGCAAGGCGACGATTACTTTGTTGGTATGCCTGAGGCCGATTTCGAGGAGGAAAGCCAGATCAAGGAAATCCTTGCCAATGCCGACTTCGTGCTTCGCGAGCAGAAGATTGACGAGCTGAAATGGGAGAAGGCAAGCGACATCGCCCGATTGGATTATTTCAACATGAACACAATCCTTGCGTTTCTTGCAAAAGCCAAGACTGTCCAGCGTTGGGCGGAGCTTGACAAGGAAAAAGGCGAGGAGATGTTCAGGAAGTTGGTGAAGGAGGTTCGCGGAACCTTCGCGGGAGTAAAAAGAAAATAAAAAATACCATATAATATGACAACAGGAAAAGTTACAGGAATCATTGCAAACCTCGTCACCGTGGAGGTGAACGGCCCTGTGGCACAGAATGAAATCTGCCTCATCGACCTCAACGGGGTCAAGATGATGGCGGAAGTCATCAAGGTGAACGGCAACAAGGCGTCGGTGCAGGTGTATGAGAGCACCCGCGGACTGACGATAGGCTGCCCGGTGGAATTCAAGGGCTACATGCTTGAAGCCACACTCGGACCTGGTCTGCTTTCGAGCAACTACGACGGTCTGCAGAACAACCTTGCCACCATGGAAGACGTCTTCCTGAAACGTGGCGAATACACCAAGCCGCTGGACGAGGAGAAGCTTTGGGATTTCACGCCTTTGGCAAAGGCTGGCGACCAAGTCGTCGCTTCCGACTGGCTCGGCGAGGTGAAGGAAGGCTGGCTGCCTCATAAAATCATGGTGCCGTTCGCGTTCGAAGGAACTTACACCGTGAAAAAGGTGGCGGATGCAGGACAATACAAAATCACAGACACCATCGCAGTCTTGACAAACGCCGACGGCGAAGACGTGAACGTCACGATGATGCAGAAATGGCCTGTCAAGGTCGCTATCGGCGGCTACGTCGAGAAACCGCGCCCGTTCAAGGTGATGGAGACAGGCGTGCGCACCATCGACACGCTGAACCCCATCGCGGAAGGCGGCACGGGCTTCATCCCGGGACCTTTCGGATGCGGCAAGACAGTGCTTCAACACGCCCTCGCTGAACAAGCCGACGCCGACGTCATCATCATGGCGGCATGCGGTGAGCGTGCTAACGAGGTGGTGGAGATATTCACGGAATTTCCGGAACTTAAAGATAAACACACTGGTCGTTCATTGATGGAACGTACCATCATCATCTGCAACACTTCAAACATGCCGGTGGCTGCCCGTGAGGCGTCAGTTTACACCGCCATGACCCTTGGCGAATACTACCGCGCCATGGGAATGAAGGTGTTGTTGCTTGCCGACTCGACTTCACGTTGGGCTCAAGCATTGCGTGAGATGAGTAACCGTCTGGAAGAGCTTCCAGGTCAGGACGGCTTCCCTGTCGACCTCTCGGCAATCATCTCAAGCTTCTATGCCAGAGCGGGTTACGTGAAACTCAACAACGGCGCAAGCGGTTCGATCACTTTCATCGGAACAGTTTCACCTGCTGGCGGTAACTTGAAGGAGCCTGTCACCGAGTCGACAAAGAAAGCTGCGCGTTGCTTCTACGGACTTTCGCAGAACCGCGCCGACAAGAAACGTTATCCGGCAGTCGACCCAGTAGATTCTTATTCAAAATATCTCGAATATCCTGAAATTGTTGAGTATTTGGATAACAAAATCGAAAAAGGCTGGGTCGATAAAGTCATCAAGACGAAATATGTTATCCGCAAAGGTAAAGACGCTTACGAACAGATCAACATCTTGGGCGACGATGGTGTGCCGATGTCATATCATGAGCAGTATTGGAAATCGGAACTTGTTGATTTTGTAATACTTCAGCAAGATGCTTTCGACGAAATCGACAGCTCGACGCCATTGGAGCGTCAGAAATTCATGCTTGATTTGATTCTTGAAATATGCGACCGTTCATTCAAATTCGACAACTTCGAGGAATGCACCACGTATTTCAAGGGCTTGATTAACATCTGCCGTCAGATGAACTATTCGGAATACAAGTCGGAGCAATTTGAAAAATATTTTGGACAGTTAAAGGAGGAACTTAAACATGAGTGAGAAAGCCTTTCAACGCATATATACTAAGCTGACCGCCATCACCAAGGCGACGGTAAGTCTTGAGGCTCAAGGAGTTGCAAATGATGAGCTGGCTATCGTGGCAGGTCGTCTGGCACAAGTCGTGAAAATC
The DNA here is from genome assembly GCA_017427985.1 of Bacteroidales bacterium. GTDB lineage: Bacteria > Bacteroidota > Bacteroidia > Bacteroidales > F082 > Limimorpha. Next base: position 156,703 of record JAFRRS010000022.1, read on the forward strand.
AAGGACAAGAACGTGACGCTGCAGGTGTTCGGCGGCACTGAGGACATCCCAACCAATGCCGAAGTGACTTTCTTTGGCGAGCCGCCGTCACTGAACGTGAGCGACGACCTCGCGGGACGTTTCTTCAACGCCTATGGTGAGCCTATCGATGGCGGTCCTGCCGTGGAAGGCGAGAAACGCCAGATTGGCGGTCCTTCCGTGAACCCTTACAAACGTCGTCAGCCTTCACAGCTGATTCCTACAGGTATCGCGGGCATCGACTTGAACAACACGCTGGTGACAGGTCAGAAGATTCCTTTCTTCGCCAACCCTGACCAGCCATATAACCAGGTGATGAGCATGGTGGCTCTCCGCGCCGATGTCGATAAGATTATCCTTGGCGGTATGGGTCTGACCAATGACGATTACCTGTTTTTCAAACATGAATTTGAGAGCGCTGGCGCTTTGCATAAGATCATCAGCTTCGTGAATACCACCGACCAGCCGCCTGTCGAGCGTCTGCTTATCCCAGACATGGCACTGACTGCCGCTGAGTATTTCGCTGTCGATAAAAACGAGAAAGTGCTTGTGCTTCTTACAGATATGACGCTTTACGCCGACGCTCTGAGTATCGTGTCGAACCGTATGGACCAGATTCCTTCGAAGGACTCAATGCCTGGCTCGCTTTATTCAGACTTGGCGAAGATTTACGAGAAGGCAGTGCAGCTTCCTGACGGCGGCTCCATCACCATCATCGCTGTCACCACTTTGAACGATGGCGATATCACTCACGCTATTCCGGATAACACCGGTTACATCACTGAGGGACAGCTCTTCCTGCGTGCCGACCCGGATTCCGGCAAGGTCATCGTTGACCCGTTCCGTTCGCTGTCGCGTCTGAAACAGCTCGTGCAGAACAAGAAGACCCGTGAGGACCACAGCGCCGTGATGAACACTTCAGTCCGTCTTTATGCTGATGCAGCCAACGCAAAAACGAAGCTTGAAAACGGCTTCGACTTGAGCGACTACGACCTCCGCTGCCTCGACTACGCCAAGGAATACGCCACAAGACTTCTGGCAATCGACGTTAATATCCCAATTGACGAGATGCTTGACACCGCATGGGAGCTCTTCGGAAAATATTTCACCAAGGCCGAGACTGGTCTGAAGGAAAAACTTATTGAGAAGTATTGGAAAGAAAAATAATGAGTCATGGCAATCAAGTTCCAATATAACAAGACTTCGTTGAATGAGCTTAACAAGCAGCTCAAGACGCGTACCAGGGCGCTCCCGACGCTGAAAAGCAAGGAGAGTGCGCTGCGCCTTGAGGTGAAGAAAGCCAAGAAACGTTCGGAGAGTCTTGTCGCGCAACTGGAGACCGAGCTCAAATCGTATGAGTACATGGTCCGCCTTTGGAATGAGTTTGAGCCAGGACTGATTTCTGTGACCGATGTCAAGCTGAAGACCGTGAAAGTGGCGGGCGTGGCAGTGCCGGCGTTGGAAGAGGTGCTTTATGATGTGAAAGACATCAACCTCTTCACCAAGCCGATGTGGTATGCCGACGGCGTGCAAATCCTTAAAAACCTGGCGCAGCTGGGTATCGAGTCGGAGATTTACGTTGAGGTGAGTCGGGTTTTGGATTACCAGAGAAAAAAGACCACTCAGAAAGTAAACCTTTATGAAAAGGTGCAGATTCCTGGCTATAACGAAGCCATACGTAAGATAAAACGATTTATGGAAGACGAGGAGAACCTCTCCAAAGCTTCGCAGAAGATCGTGAAAAACAAACACATACTTGAAGAAGAGGAGGCAGAGCATGGTAACTGAAATGACGAAATATAATTTCATCCTACTGAGCGGCGACATCGAGGATTTTCTTAAGAAACTGCAGGGCGTGGGCGTGGTGGATATCACCCGTTCAACGAAGCCTGTAGATGAGAAGTCGGAATATCTGTCGTCGAAAGCGGGAACCTTCCGCAAAGCCTTGTCATTGCTGAAGGATGTGACACCTGCTGAGTTTGCCGAAAAGGTTTATGGCGACCTCGCTTCCAACGTCATTGAGACTATCAATGAGAAGGAAATTGCCGAGAGTCAGGTGAATCAGCTTGCGAAAGAATGGGAGGAACTCAAACCTTGGGGCAAGTTCGACATCAACAACTTCAAGAAACTCGAGGAACGCGGTCTGAAGCTGCATTTTTACAAGGTGAAAAGCTCAAATTTCAAACCTGAATGGAAGGAAAACTACGCCTTGAGCGAGATTTCATCAGATGGCACTACTACATATTTCGTGGTTGTTTCCGATGATGAAAATTACGAATTCCCATTGAAGGAACTTCCTGCTCCTGACAGTGATTATGCGACAATCGAGAAGAAAATCGATGCTTTGAGATACGAGATTGAGAAGAAAGAACGTCATCTGGCGGAGCTGAAATGTCATGAAAAAGACATTCAGAAAGAACTCGACAGGACTATCTCGAAGCTCGATTTGCATCTGGCTCACATGTCAGGAACGAAAGCCGCTGACGACTATGTCACTGTGTTTGAAGGCTTTGCTCCGAAGGAGACAGAAATCGCTTTGCGCGAAATGCTCGACAAGACAGAGGTGCTTTATCTCGCGGATGAGGCGAAAGTCGACGACAACCCGCCAATCAAGTTGAAAAACAACAAATTCGTCTCGATGTTTGAGCTGCTTACCGACATGTACGGCCGTCCGAAATACAATGAGTTCGACCCTACGGTGTGGATTTCAATCTTCTTCATGCTGTTCTTCGCGTTCTGCATGGGCGATGCCGGTTACGGCTTAGTGCTCATTGGCGCGTGCTTGGCTTTGAAGAAAGTGCTTGGAAATATTGCGCCGCTCGGCATCACTTTGGGTATCGCGACCACCGTAATCGGATTCTTTTTCCACGCGTTCTTCTCCACCGACATGCTCACGTGGACAATCATCCCGGCGGCGGTGAAGAAATGCATGGTTCCAACAGAAATTGCTGGCTTCGACGGCACTATGGTGCTGGCAATTATCGTCGGTATCGTCCACATCTGCCTTGCAATGGTTGTCAAGACATATCAAGCCACGAAAGTCAACGGATTCCTTAATTCGTTGGGCACTTGGGGCTGGACCTTACTGATTGTCGGTGGCATCATCGTGGGCGGACTTGCTCTCATCGGTGTTATCGATTCAGCAGTAACGAAATGGGTTATCATAGGAATCGGAATCTTGTCGGCGTTGGGAATTTTCTTCTTGAACGACTTGCATAGAAATCCGCTTATCAACTTCGGTTCGGGCTTGTGGGAGACGTACAACACCGCCACCGGATTGTTGGGCGATGTGTTGAGTTATCTCCGTTTGTACGCACTCGGTTTGGCAGGCGCCAAGCTCGGTGAGGCGTTCAACGCCATTGGCATTCAGGCACTTGGCGATGGGGGAGCAGGTTGGATTGCCTTCATCCTCATCGTGGTTGTCGGTCATGTTTTGAACATTGCAATGTGCGTCCTCGGCGCTTTCGTGCATCCGTTGCGACTCAATTTCCTTGAATTTTTCAAGAATTCAGGCTATGAAGGAACAGGAAGAAAGTATAACCCATTAAAAAACTAATGAAGAATTAATGGTAAATTGATGATAATTAATGTAAAAAATAAAAATAATAAATTTAAAATATTATAGTTATGACAGCAACAATTTTAGGTTATCTCGGTTTAGGCTTGGTTTTGGCCTTAGCGGGTATCGGAAGTTCAATCGGCACATCGACGGCGGGCAACGCTGCCGAGGGCGGTCTCAAGAAACGTCCTGAGGCATCAGGTAACTTCATGGTTTTGTCGGCACTTCCGGCAACCCAGGGTATCTACGGATTCGTGGCGTTCTTCATGCTTCTCAGCAAGATGAATGCAAATCCTGAAAACGGCCTCATCATCTTTGGTGTCGGCCTCTGCGTCGGCTTGGTCTGCATGATTTCCGCCATCCGTCAGGGTCAGGTTTGCGCCAACGGTATCGTCGGCGTCAGCCAGGGACACGATGTGTTCACCAACACTTTGATCTACGCCGCTCTCCCAGAGTTCTACGCAATTTTGGGCTTGGTTGGTGCGTTGATGGTGTAAACGTAAACCGTTAATGAAATTTGTAGAGACGTGCCATGGTGCGTCTCTATGTTTTTTATCTGGATGCCCTCAAAATCCTATCCCTCTCCCTGAAATCCTTCATGATTTCAACGTTTTTGAAACCTTTTTCGAGACAAAGATTTTGCATCTCTTGGCCGAATTTTTCATTGATTTCAAACCAGATTTCGCCATTAGGTTTTAAGGTTTTTTGCGCGAATTCTAATATTTTTCTGTAGAATATCAAAGAATCATTGTCACTGACAAATAGGGCAGAGGACGGCTCGTAATCCAACACGTTGGCTCGCATCTCAACTTTCTCGCTTTCACAAACGTAAGGTGGGTTGCTGGCGATGATATCATATTGATTATCAATCAATTCTAGATTTTGGGGGTTCAAAATGTCGTCCAAAACAAACCGCACATTGACATCATTTGCTTCAGCATTCTTTTTTGCAATTTCCAATGCCTTTTCAGAAACATCAACCGCCGTTACAACGCTGTCTTTCAATAATTTGGCAAGGCTGATGGCAATACATCCCGAACCGGTGCCGATATCTAACACATCACAACCTGTGGGGACAAGGCATGCCTTGCACACATAGGATTCAATCATTTTTACCATTTCTTCGGTTTCAGGACGAGGAATCAGCACGTTCTCATTTACAAAAAACCGCATTCCGCAAAATTCCGTCTCACCTATTATATATTGTATCGGTCGGTTTCTCAGCAGTTCCTTAACCGCAAAATGCAACGTCAACAACTCTGATTCACTCAAACGCAGTTCTGGCTCCAACGCGATTTTTACTCTGTTGATGCTGAAATAATGATCCAATAAAATCATTATCAAGGCATTGGCTTCGTCGGAGTCGTAAATCTTCTCCAACTCACTCGCATAATACCTGCGGCAATCCCGAACCAAATTTGATGACATTTTCATATTGCAAAAATATGAAAAAATGTGATTCTCTGTCGCGAAATGTGATTCTCCATTCGGACGAAATGTGCCGCTTTGCGGAATGTGTGCGCTTCGCGCATTAGCCGAAGGCTGCACATTGGAGCATAGCGACCACATCGCACGATAGTGCATCACATTGTGAGCGAAGCGAACATCACATTTAAAATTTTTGTATTTTTGCAAAAATTTTAACATTGTTATTCGAGGATTCATATAAAATCGTGGCCACAAAAGGCGAGGGGCTTTATAAAGAGAAGGGCTCCAAGTTCATCGCCGAGGCATTCCCCGTTCATTCTGAATCGGAGGTGAAAGAGCGTGTCGCCGAGATTCGCAAGAAATATTTCGACGCGAAACATCACTGCTACGCCTTCATGATCGGTCCCGACAAGGCATGCTACCGCTCAAGTGACGACGGCGAGCCGTCAGGAACAGCAGGCAAACCCATTCTGAATCAGATACTTTCAAAAGACGTCACCAACGTCTGTGTGGTCGTGACCCGATATTTCGGCGGTCAGCTGCTTGGCGTGCCAGGCCTTATCAACGCTTATAAAACCTCGGCGCGCGAGGCCCTCGACAACTGCACCATTGTTGAAAAAACCATCGACGAGGTCTATTCCCTCAAATTCGACTACCCGCTCCTCAACGAGGTGATGCGTATCCTCAAAGACGAAAACCTCGAACAACAGAACCCGAAATTTGAGATGGATTGTTACCTCGAAATATCAGTAAGACAAAGCGATTCCGACAGAATTGTTAAAAAATTGAAGCGTATTTTCGGAGTTGATGTAAAATACCTTAAAACCGTTTAGTATCAGTAAATTAGCTCGTTTTTTGCCCTGATTTTTGCTTTTGCCTCGTAAATTACACACAAAAAAATTAAAAGTCAATAGAAAAAATTAATTTTTATTAACTTTTTTATGTTGATATTTGCTATCGGAATTGTTGCGAAAACGGCGGCATTTAATTCATTGATTTTAATAGAATTAAGGATAGAATGAACAGAAATTTGTATGAAATATGGGATGATTGTCTCTCGATGATACGTGAGAACGTTCCTCAGCAGGCTTTCTCGACATGGTTCGAGCCGATTAAGCCTGTCGACTACAGGAACGGTCTTCTTACCATCCAGGTCCCGTCCGATTTTTTCTACGAATATCTGGAAACCCGTTTCATAAAAGTCATAAAAGCCACAATTCGCAAGGTGTTGGGTCCCGAGGGGAAACTCGAATATAGCATCATGATGGACAACGATGTAAACAGACCTGTCGTGGTGAAACAGCCTTCGGTCGACCGCACCAACACCAAGAATCCGCCGAAGCAGATTCAGATTGATTTCGACAATCAGGAGGCGACAATGCCAAATCCTTTTGTGCTTCCTGGCATCAAGAAAATAAATATCGAGTCGAATCTCAACGAGAACTACTGCATGGATAATTTCGTGGTGGGCGAATGTAACAGAGTGGCTTACGAGGCGGGTCGCGCCATCGCCAAAAGCCCGGGAAAGACCTCGTTCAACCCTATGTTCGTCTTCAGCCCGACAGGAATGGGTAAGACGCATATCTGCCAGGCTATCGGTCTCGAAACCAAGAAGTTCCATCCAGAACTGACGGTGCTTTATGTCAACGCCGAGCAGTTTTTGAGGCAGTTTCAGGCGTCGTGCCGCAACAGCAGCTCGAAGAGCAGTCGCGACGATTTCGTACATTTCTATCAGATGATAGACGTGCTCATCATCGACGACATTCAGTTCCTTTCGGGAAAACCGAAGACACAGGACACCTTGTTCCATATCTTCAACCATCTGCAACAAACTGGCAAACAGCTCGTTTTCACGTGCGACAAGCCGCCGGCGGAGCTCAAGGACATGGAGCCGCGTCTGATATCTCGTTTCAAATGGGGTCTTAATGCCGAGATGTCGCTCCCTGATGTGGAGACGCGCCGTAACATCTTGAAACGTAAGGCTTACAACGAGGGTGTCGACCTTCCTGAAGAGGTTGTGAACTACATCGCTGAGCATATCAAGACGAATATCCGTGAGATGGAGGGCTTCCTGATTTCCCTCATCGCCCAGTCGTCGCTCAACAGAAAAGCCATCACCATAAACTTGGCAAAGCAGATGGTGGAGCGTTTTGTAAACAACTCAAACCGCGAAATAACAATAAGTTACATCATCAGTGCCGTGTGCGAGGAGATGGGGACGTCGCAAGCCGATTTCTTCACTTCTTCCAGAAAACGCAATATCGTGCAGGCGCGTCAGCTGTCGATGTACTTCGCCAAGAAATACACCAAGGCGTCGCTTATAGTAATAGGTGAACATTGCGGAGGAAAAGACCACGCCACGGTGATTCACGCCTTGAAAACAGTGGCTAACCTGCTTGACACCGACAAGAAATTCCGCTCCATCGCCGACAAGATAGAGCAGTCTCTTCAATAAATCGTTATGAATCAACAATTTGGGAAACTATATCTCGTCCCTGCCGTTCTTGGCACCACTACTGCCGAGAAGGTGATTCCTTCTGGCACGCTCGAAATCGTCAGGACTTTGAGGTTTTTTGTGGTTGAAAATGTTAGGACAGCCCGTCGCATGCTCAGCAAGATGCACATGCCGTGTCCCATCGAAGAGCTCACTTTTGTGGAACTCGACAAACACAATCCGCAGAATCCCGACCTGATGACATATCTCGGCGAGGCGTTGAACGGCAATGACATAGGTCTGATGTCGGAGGCTGGCACGCCATGTGTCGCCGATCCGGGCGCGCTGATAGTAGAGCTCGCGCATCAGGCAGGCATCCAGGTGGTGCCGCTTACCGGCCCTAACGCCATGATTCTCGCGTTGATGGCATCGGGCTTCAACGGGCAGTCGTTCTGTTTCCACGGATACCTCCCGATAAAGAATCCGGAACGTGTTCAAATGATTAAATCCCTTGAAAGACAATCATTTGCAAATGATGAGACGGAGCTGTTCATAGAAACGCCTTTCCGCAACAACGCCATGATTGAGGAACTGGTGAAAACCTGTCATCCAAGCACCATGCTCTGTGTGGCGAGCAACATCACCATGGACGACGAAAAAATCGTTAGCAAGCCTATATCTGAATGGAAATCAATAAAATACGATTGGAATAAAAAACCCGCGGTGTTTTTGATTTATTCTGATAAGAATCGTAAAAGATATTAAGTGGTGGCGAATCATTATTCGCCCCTGCTGTTGTCATTCCGAACCCCGAAGGGGTGAGGAACCTCATATTATGTTTCGTAACATTTTTATCACGCTCTGTTCCGCCTCTGCGAATCTTACGTCGAAGAAAAACACCTTTCTCATTCGCTCGAAATGATTCTGTCTGTCGAGTTCGTCCTTGATATATAACGACTTATGCTCGCTTATTGTCGTCATCCGGTCAGATTCGTTGTCGGCTTCGAAGCCGTTATACACCCTCACAAAAGTCTCAGGGTCGCTTTTCGCGCCCATCGCAATCAAATCCTGTATTGTGATGTCAAAATCCGCCTCTGCAGCCAGCAGCAGACAATAAATCTCAAATTCCTCTCTTGACAGATTTTTCATGAAACAAATTTTTAATTTGCAAAGATAGTATATTTATTTGATAAAGCGCATTCAAGAAAAATATGTTAATTTTTTTTAATATTTCTAATGTGACGACATTGCTTTGCCGCGAAATAGTGATTGTAAGTAAATTTATTTCCCGATTATAATGCTACATATTAAAATAATTTGTATCTTTGCAATCCGAAAAAGTCGGTTCCGTACGTGGTTCCCTCTGTGGGTAATTGCTTGGTGCGGCCGGCTTTTTTATTTCACCTCGATTTTGTTAACACAATATTGGACATGCTTGTGGTCGGCTTTTATCCCAATCGTTAGTTTTACTTTGAAATTCAAATAAGTATAGTCTTTATTAATAAAATCGTAATAAAGAATAGCCATATTTTTATAACCGTTATAAGATTGTGTTCCATTTTTGGTTTTTTCATAAATCGGCTTGTTTTCTTCACCACAAGCATTAATGACAATTGTTTCCAGATGCTTCACGGCGAATGTAGACTGCCAATTATGTGATGCCGCATTTATTGTTTTCTTGTCACTCTCATTTTCGATTATTTGGATGTATACACCGAGATAATCGTTAAAAATCATGTTTCTTTTTCCCTCCCTTTGTAGTTTTTTCCAAAGATTTGAATAATAATTCGTAATCAAATCCCTTCTCTCTCTACTGCGGTTTTTTGCTGTCGGAATTCCGTGCACATATTCCGGCAAATTGTTGCTGTTTTCCATAGTTAAAACTTTAATTAAACAATAATGAGCCGAATCCAAAGAAAAGATTTCCATTTCTTTTGGTTCTTGCTGCAAAATTATAACAAAAAATCGGATGAAAGACAAAATTTTATGTTAATTTTTTTTAACATTTATTGCCGTTTTTTGAAAATTATGTTAAAAAATGTTAAAATCAAATATAGTTCGGGTTTTTAGTCTTATCTTTGCGAAATGTTTAAAAATTGAGATTTATGTTACCTATTAAAAACAACAGCGAAATAGTGCTATACCAACCAGATGGTTTGATTAGTATTGAGGTTATTTTGGAAAATGAGACATTGTGGCTTACTTTAGATGACTTGTCAGTTCTTTATCAACGTGACAAATCAACCATATCAAGGCATATAAAAAATATCTTCAAAGAAGGCGAGCTTCAACGTGAAGTGGTTGTTGCAAATTTTGCAACAACCAGTCCGCATGGTGCAATTGTGGGGAAAGAGCAGACACATGATGTGACTTATTATAATCTTGATGTGATTATTTCTGTCGGATATATGGTTAAATCTCAAAAAGGTGTCGAATTCCGCAGATGGGCAAATGTAATAATTAAAAACCACATTATTAAAGCAAATGCGATAAATGCAAGGGTTGAAAGGGTTGAAGAGGATGTTTTCTATCTGAAAAAGAAAACAGAAGAACTGGACATCATGGTGAAAGGTCAGCTACCTCCTCATGAGTGCATCTTCTGCGACGGCCAAATCTTCGACGCCTACGTTTTTGTCTCTAAATTGATTAAAAAAGCCAAGACTTCGATAGTTTTAATTGACAACTACATTGATGAAACTGTTTTGGAAATGCTTGACAAACGTAACGAAAACGTTTCAGCAACAATCTATACCTCTAATATATCTAAAAACCTGAAACTCGATCTGGCGAAGCACAATTCCCAGTATTCTCCAATAAATATTGAGATTTTCGACAAATCCCACGACAGATTTCTAATAATCGATAATGAGGTTTATCATATAGGAGCCTCATTAAAAGACTTGGGAAAGAAAATGTTCGCATTTTCAAAACTTGAACTCGAAAAAGTGCAAATCCTACAACTGATTGCGCCTGCTATCGCCAAATAACGCTGACCTTTTTCGCACAGAATAAAATATTTCTGTTTTTTGTGAAACGTACCGAAAAAAGATGTAATTTTGCCACGGCAAATTATGGCATTAGTCATAATGTTAATAAACTGATTAACAACGACTAAAATAATAAAAATGGAAAAAATAACAAGATTCAAATCGTTGGCTCTTGGGGCAATGCTTTTGTTAGGTTTGCTCCTGCCTGTGACAATGATAGCACAACAAGGAGGAACCGATGGCTTCTTCGGCTCTAAAAACAGCGACGACTACCAAAATCGCGGTACCATACAATTAAGTGGCAGTGGCGATTTCAATCTGGGAGGAGCATCTCAGGAGAATCCGACACCTATGGGAAGCGGATTGTTGATCATGGTTGTGGCAGGCGCGGGATATGCACTTTTAAAGAAAAAGGAGGAAGCGAAATGAAAAAGATAGCATTATTGTCGATGCTTACACTGGCCCTGCTTTTAACACAGTGCAAGAAGAAGGAAGTCGATGCAGTGACAAACTCAGCAGAGAAGGTTTTCATAACATTTAACGCCACCAATGTTGGAGAGAAAACCGTATTTCACCCAGAAGACGGCACATTCACCTGGAATGCAGGTTCGACAGAATATATACATGTTGGCGGAAATGTGACCGGATATCTTGGAAAGCTTTCAAAAAAAGCAGGTTCTTCCGATTTTAGCGGTGATATTGATGATCCTTCGAGTAATGAAAGATTATATTTCATTTATCTCGGCAACGGCGATAAGGATATAGATGCATCAGCTGAGTCTACAACAATGGATTTTTCCAACCAATCATCTACAGGGACAGAAAGCAATGTAACCAATTATCATATAGCTGTAGGTTCTGCTGCATATTCGGCCAGCGGAGAATATAGCGCTAATATGAATATGAAAATGGCTATTGCATATTTTGACCTTTCTAATTTCAGCGGTGAGACGGTGTATATGCACGGCGCTGATGTGTATTCCACAGCTACAATAAATTTCCATACTGGAGCAGTGACAGGCACAAATGGTTTTGTTAATTTGGGAACAGGCGGATCAAGCAAGTTTATCGCTATGATATCACAAACCACTCCAAGCAAAACTACAGTTAAGTTTGACAGCAACAGCAAAACGGGCTCTATGGAGTTTGTTCGCGGTATAAAAGCTGGCTCGTATTATTGTCAGGATGCCACAACTGCTTTGGCTCCAACTCAGGGAAGTCTTCCTGTTGGTGCTTTGCCTGGATTGTTCTCGGTCTCTGCTACTAAAATGGTTAGGTTTTCAAAAGGAAACTTACAATATGACAAAGAAACTTCGTCTTTCAGCTTTATGGAAAACCAGTACGACAAGATCGAGAATGGTGCTCAAGACGTTGGAAGTGACTATGCAAATCAGACAATCGTAAGCTTGTTTGGGTGGGGAACGAGCAGATGGAATAATGGAAGCACATATTACCATCCAATAAGAACTGCTAGAGGAAAAACGAATGAGGGTGGTTCATATGGGCCAAATGATGGTAGCAGTTACACATACGACCTTACGGGAGAATATGCAAACGCTGACTGGGGTCAATACAATAAAATTGTAAATGGAGGCAATAAGGCTGGCATGTGGCGCACACTGACAATTGGCGAATGGCAATGGCTATTGGGACCCAGCTCCTCACCCACGCCTGGAGCTAATTGTCGAACATCATCTACTGTTAATGGAACAACAGATGCAAGATTTACAATGGCGAATGTAAAAGATAGCGAGAATAATGATAATTATGGAATGATAATATTTCCGGACATTTATACCTCAGACGCTCCGGATGGTGTGACATGGAACAGTGCTAATATTTTTGTAGCAGTTAATAACGCCGGTCTTTCACATGTAACATCTCCTGGTTGGGAGTCATTAGAGAATGCCGGTTGCGTGTTTTTACCAGCTTCAGGATCCCGTAGTGTAACTACTGTCTCAAATGTTGGCACACAGGGTCGTTATTGGTCTAGTTCGTGCGATGGTATATTATATGCTGGCTGGATTGGTTTCGGACCATCATTATTGTATTCGCCAGGTTCATCTGGATGGAGATATTCTGGAAGATCTGTCCGTCTTGTTTGCGATGTGAATTAATATAATAGGATACGTTACTTATGGATTTAAAATAGTTATAATAGTGAAAAATCACTGGTTATTATAATAATTTGCCAGTGGTTTTTCATTTCCTCGTCTCCGCAATCGAAGGATTCTATCTTATCACCAATTTCAAGTCTTATAATTTTGAACAAATCATTTAAGGTTTCAATTTGTTTTTTTCCATAGTTTAAAAATTTTCTAACATTCGCATCGCCATTTCGTAATCGGCAATTCTTTCAGCTCTCTGTTCGGGCGTCTCCGTCCGCTTTTCCTTCATCCTCGCCAGGAATCTGCGGGCATCCTTCCCGTATAGAATCGGCGTCTCTTTGATTGGTCTTGACATAACTATTTATTTTTTAAAAGGTTTAACGTTGCAAAAATACAACGTAATTTTCATACGTGTAGCAGGTTGAAGTGAAAAAATATGTTAAAATTTTTTAAGAATTATCTTGAAATGGTTTGCTTGTCATAAATAAATGATTGTCTGATAAAAAATTTCCTAAAAAGACGGTTTCATATTAAAATAATGTTTAATTTTGCAATTTGAAATATAAGACTAAAATGATGAAAATGATAATGAAAATAAAACAGGTTTTTATTCTGATGGTATTTGTAATGGCGTTGATTTTGCCGTGTCGCCTCAATGCCCAGTGGGGCGGAAGTGACGGCTTGTTCAGCGATTACAAGGATCCGATTTATTATGACAGAGGCAGTTACTCTATCACACTTAACGGCACTGATGGCACAGGTAGCGGGATCTCTAACCAGCAGTTTGGAAAGCCATTGCCTCTCGGTAGCGGTCTCATTGTGATGGCGGCGGCAGGAGCAGGCTATGTGTTGTTGAAAAGAAGAAAAGAAAACGCTAAAAATTGAATAATATGAAAAAACTGACAACAATTATTTCGGCTATACTTTTGGTTTTATGCTTCAGTCAATGCAGGAGGGAATTACAGACCGTGATACCAAACGTTACGAAATCCCATTCTATAACACTTGATGTAAATAACATTTCAAGGGCAGATGTTACTGTCTCGTCAGGCACGGATTTTGGTAAAGTGACATTTAAAGATGGCGATAGTATATTTGTCGCATATAATGGTGTATATGTTGGAGGATTATATTATGATAGTACGAAGTTTAAAGGTGATATAGAAGTTTCGTCCGTGGGAAAAAACTTGTATTTTTATTTTCTTGGCAATATGCCACATAACAAATTAGAAAAAGGTGTCACTTCATCTATTTCCGTTGACATGTCCGACCAAAGTGAAACAGGTGTACCTTCTGGTGGAATAACGGAATTACCTGTAATATCTTGTGGAGTATCAACAACGGTATTCACCGGAGAGGGTAATTATAGCGCGACTCTCGCCAACCATTGCGCTATAATGGAATTTAATATAACAAAACACGATGAGGCAGGGACCAATGATTTATATATCGCCGGCTTGAAAAACAAAGTGGTGTTTAATTTAGGAGTGACCGATTATCTTGCAAATGCAACATATAGCCAAGACAATGGCGGTACAATTAACGTTGGAACTGTAACAGGCAAAAAATGGCTGGTATTGCTCCCACAGGACGGCGATGCGGGTAGCATGGCATATACAATTAAGGGCACTACCACATACGTTGGCACCCGTGATCCATTACCAAAAATTGTAGCTAATGGGTATAGCACCGCTGCGATAGATGTTAACGTAAATACATCACTACCGGAGGGGGCACTTCCTGGGATTTTTTCCGTAAGCCCAAGCAAAAGGGTTTTCTTCTCTCAAGGTAATTTGCAATATAAAAAAAGCACTGGTAAGTTCAGTTTCATGACTAATCAGTACGACAGGGTTGAAACAAAAGAGCAAAATGTTGGAACAGATTATGCAAGCCAACCAATCGTTAGCCTTTTCGGGTGGGGTACGAGCGGATTTCCTTACGGATCCGAATGCTATATGCCGTATCGTACTAAACAGGGTGATTTAAGATATGGTCCAAGTGGTGATAGTGGGCTTACTGGAGAAGCAGAATGGGGTCATAATGAAATTGAAAATGGTGGCAATACCGCTGATTGGTGGCGCACGCTGACCAAGGATGAATGGGTATGGCTTATTGGACCTCAATCTTCACCTGTACCAGGAACTAATTGCCGAACGTCATCTACTGTTAACGGTATAACGAATGCAAGGTTTACCCTCGCTACGATTAATAATGATATTAGGGGTTTGCTAATCTTCCCAGACCAATACACTGCAGGCACTCCGATAGGGGTGACATGGGGTGTAATCAATGGTATTAGCGGTGATTATGAATATAAAACGAAATGTACGAGTGATGGTTGGAACAACCTTCAAACAGCAGGTTGTGTATTTCTGCCCGAAGCATATTGGCGTGGAAACGAAAAAGTCGCTACATATTATGGTCGTTACTGGTCAAGTACGGCTGTAGAAGAAAGTAACAAACACTCGTATTGTTTAGCCTTCAGTGGAAAAGCAGTTAACTCTGCATTAAACAATGCAGGTCGTTCTAATGGGTATTCTGTTCGTCTTGTTTATGATGTAAAATAGCTCAAAAACTTATATAAACAAAGTCCGGTACTATCATAACGGACTCGTTTCTTTTTTTTCTTATCATATTACCGGTCAAAAAAGAACTTGGTGGTTTTCTTGTAAACGCTATGGTTTTCTCGTTAAAATAATAATTTTGACGAATTCTCATGAAAGTTATTGGGATAATAGACATTTTGAAGGATAAAAATGGCGGAAATCCCAGGAAATACATATCTTTGCTAAGATTATCATTGATATGCTAAAAAATGCTTTTTTTGCGGCTCTGCGAACGTGGTTAAAAACGGTTTGAGAGGTCGTTCCCAGATGTACAAATGTAAGAGTTGCGGCAGGCAGTTTTGGGAAGGATAACACCGCGACAAATCACAGGTTATAACAGACTATATCGAAGGGAAACAGACGCTGTGTCAACTTGCCACAAAGTACGGAGTGTCAAGTAAAACGATAAGCCGAGACCTCGAAGACATGCGCTATGCCAGATATACCTTGGCTACAATCAACACTGGGAAATCTTCTGTTAAAGGCATGATAATCTTCCCGGACGGACAAACCATTGGTACTCAGGATGGGATTACATGAGGTAATATAAAAGATATCAATAGCGATAATTACACCAATTGTTCTTCATCAGGGTGGTCGGCTCTTGAAACGGCGGGCTGTGTATTTCTTCCGGAGGCTGGAAGGCGTGATGATATTTCAATTGGTAATTATGTTAATAATTGGGGGGCATATTGGGCAAGCAATAGAACTGCATCGGCGACAGCGAGATGTGTACTCTTCCCTTATAAAGAAGAAATCACCCCAAATAAAAACCGTTACTATGGTTATTCAGTACGTCTGGTTTTGACAATTAATCAAGGTAATAATCAGTGTAATTGATATTTTAATTTATAATAAAAACAAGGGAAAGGGCTTTAAATTGAGGCTCTTTCTTTTTTATCTAAGCTCTCAATAGGTCACAGTGTTGTTTGCAATTTGCAATTGAATGACATTGGCGGCACGGATGCCGTTAAATCCGATAAAGTTCATTAAAGCCATTAGATTCGCCGCCGGTGGTTTTCATGGTGGAATAATAATGTTAAAGAATTTTAACACAAAATTTTCATCGAGGGTGGCTGCAGGTATGGAAATTAGTTGTAATTTTGCAATTCGAAAAAGTCGGTTCCGTATGTGACCTTTAATTAGTGTTGCTTGGTACGGTCGGCTTTTTTATTTTACCTCAATTTTATTGACACAGTATTGTACATGCAGATTGTTTGAACGGATTCCAATTGTTAGTTTTGCCTTGAAGTTCAAATATGAAATGTCTGGATTAACGAAATCGTAGTATAGAATCGCGATGTTTTTGTATTTGTTGTTCTTCTGTGTCCCGTTTTTGGGCTTGAAGAAAACTACAGAATCATCACCACATCGTGCATTCTTGACAATACTGTAAAGATTTTTTACAGCTAAAGTTGATTGCCAGTTTCTTGATGCTGTGTTGATCGTTTTCTTGTCACTTTCATTCTCAATAATACATACATTTACACCAAGATAATCGTTAAAAATCATGTTTCCTTTTCCCTCCCTTTGTAGTTTTTTCCATAGATTTGAATAATAATTCGCAATCAAATCCCTTCTCTCTCTACTGCGGTTTTTTGCTGTCGGAATTCCGTGCACAAATTCCGGCAAATTGTTGATGTTTCCCATAGTTAAAACATTTAATTAAACAATAATGAGCCGAAACCAAAGAAAAGATTTCCATTTCTTTTAGTTCTTGCTGCAAAATTATGACAAAAAATCGGATAAAAGACAAAAAATTATGTTAAAAAATTTTAACACAAAATTTTCATCGGGGGCGGCTGCAGGTATGGAAAATTTTGTATTTTTGCAGCGTTATACCTTTTAAAAATAAACAGTTATGTCAAGACCAATTAAAGAGACGCCGATTCTATACGGGAAGGATGCCCGCAGATTCCTGGCAAGGATGAAGGAAAAACGGACGGAGACGCCCGAACAAAGAGCTGATAGGATGGCAGCGTTTGAAGCTGCAATGCAAATGTTAGAAAATTTTTAAACTATGGAAAAAAACCAAATTGAAACCTTAAAAAGTTTATACAAAATAAAGAGATTGGGAAACACTGACAAGATA
>JAFRRS010000004.1 GCA_017427985.1 Bacteroidales bacterium
GCGGATTCACCTGTCCATAGTCTCTTCAGAATCTTAGGTTCCTTACCTTTCAGACTACTTTTTGTTGGCTCATTGCTTTCAAAGAACTTCGCAATCCCCATTTCTGTCGATTGCGGATGCAAAAGTACACACTTTTTTCATTCCCGCAACACTTTTTTGAATTTTTTTTAAATTATTTTTTCGTCGCTGATTATCAGTGGCTTGCATTCATAAATCTTGTGAAACAGGCGTCGGAGAGGACCTTGGAAACGGAGTTTACGCAGTCCGAACGACGCCTTTTTCCAAAATTTCTACGCCAATTTAATGGCAAAACCCTCAAAAGTGATTAATTTTTGAGGGTTTTTGAAATCGTCGGAGCAGCCCGACTCGAACGGGCGACCGCTTGCACCCCATGCAAGAATGCTAGCCAACTGCACCATGCCCCGATTTTAGAGTGCAAAGATAGGGATTTTTTTGTTTTGCAAACAAAAAAATCCCTATCTTTGCAAAAAATTAACACCTTATTAATATATGGAGCACATTCAATGTTTGATTCTCGGCTCGGGCCCTGCCGGCTATACCACGGCAATTTACACTGGCCGCGCCGATATAAAAACCGTTATTTACGAAGGTCCGCTCACAGGCGGTCAGCTCATGCAGACAACAGAAATTGAGAATTTCCCAGGCTATCCGGAAGGAGTGCAAGGCGGTCAGATGATGGACGACATTCGCCGTCAGGCGGAACGCTTCGGTACCGAGTTCCGCATGGGCTCAATAATCGAAGTGGATGCATCGAAACGTCCTTTCCTTTGCAAGTCGGATTTCGGCGACGAGTTTTTGGCTGACACCATCGTCGTAGCAACAGGTGCCTCGGCGCGTTACCTCGGTCTCCCGACAGAAGAACAGTTCAAGGGAGGCGGCGTGTCGGCATGCGCCACATGCGACGGCTACTTCTACCGCGGCAAAGACGTGGCGGTGGTAGGCGGCGGCGACACAGCTTGCGAAGACGCCACATATCTCGCCAACTTATGTAATAAAGTGTACCTCATCGTGCGCCGTGACGTGCTTCGCGCCTCAAAAGCCATGCAACACCGCGTGATGAACACCCCAAACATCGAAATCCTCTGGAACACCAACACTAAAGAGCTGTTTGGCGAGGTGAAAGGCTTCATGAGCTCGCTTCAGGGCGCAATCGTGGTCAACAACAAGACCGGCGAGGAACGCACGCTTAACGTTGAAGGATTCTTCGAGGCTATCGGTCACATCCCGAACACCGACGTTTTCAAGGGCATCCTCGACATGGACGAAACGGGTTACATCATCACCAAGCCGAAATCGACGGCAACCAACGTGGAAGGCATCTTCGCCGCCGGCGACTGCCAAGACCGCACCTACCGCCAGGCTATCGTGGCAGCAGGCTCAGGCGCAATGGCAGGAATCGAAGTGGAACGCTTCCTCATGGAAAACAGATAAGGCATTTCAACCCTGAAATTTGCCGTTTCGACAAAAAAAATTTCATTATTGAGCAGTAAATGTTATTTTTGCGCCCGATAATGAATTTTTTTATGAAAACACTATTAAAATCGGTTTTTCTGGTAACAGTGGCGGTGCTCGCGACGATGCAGCCTGTTTTTGCACAGGATTCAGGGAAAAACTACCAGTTCACGCTGGAGCAATGCCTGCGTTTCGCTTTCGCCAACAGCTACGACAGAAAAAGCATGGAACTCAGCGCAGAGTCGCAACAGGTGTCGTACGACCAATCGAAACAGTCACGGCTGCCAAGCGTAAACGCCTCAGCATCAGAGAATTACTCTCACAACACAAATGGAGGCAGCTTTACCGGTAATGCCAATCTCGGCGCTTCGGTGGTAATTTACCAAGGAGGAAATATCAACAAGACCATCGAGCAGAACCGTTTGAACGTCGAGCGTTCCGACATGCAGCTTCAACAGTACGACAACCAGCTGTCGGTGCAGATTCTTCAAGCGTTTCTTACAGTTTTGAGCAACAACGAGCTTCTTGAATATCAAGAAGTTATGCTCAATTCAAGTCGTGCCCAGATGAAGCAGGGACGAGAACGTTATAAAGTGGGTTCAATACTCGAAAGCGACATGCTTCTCCTTGAAGCCCAATATATTAGCGACTCAAGCAACGTCATCGAGACACGTATCAGTCGCGACAACAGCATCATGTCGCTGAAGGTGCTTCTCTCTATGGACCCGATGGACAATCTTCAGATAATCCAGCCAAATACTGACAGTCTCGACGATTTGGCGGCATCGCTTCCGACAGAGGAAGAGGCTTTGGAAAGGGCTCTGGAGGCTTATCCTAACCTGAAACTCAGCGAATACGACATTTTGCTTGCCGAAAACAACATTTCGATGGCAAAAAGCGGCAGCAGACCATCGCTCACCGCAAGCGCAAGCGTCGGCACCGGACACATCGACTTCGACAACGTCGGTCAGCAGCTTGGCGACCGTTTCAGCCAGTCGGCGGGCATCTCGCTCAACATCCCGATTTACAGCAGAGGTCAGAACAAAGCCAACGTGCAGAAAAGCAAGATAGCACTTGAACAGGCACAACTCAACTATGAGCAAACGCAACTCAGTGTGCGTCAGACAGTCTCGTTAGCTTACCGCAATGTGGTCTCGG
Organism: Bacteroidales bacterium; assembly: GCA_017427985.1. Lineage (GTDB taxonomy): Bacteria > Bacteroidota > Bacteroidia > Bacteroidales > F082 > Limimorpha. The sequence continues at coordinate 2,632 of JAFRRS010000004.1, forward strand.
CTTACAATTCTTTCAAGTCATCGGAAATGAAGGAAAACGCCTATAACAAGAGCTACAACGCCTACGAAGTGCAGTTCCAATACGGAAAAATCACCGCTGTTGAGCTTCTGCAGCAGCAAAACAACTACCTCAACGTGCTGAACACTTTCATCAGGAACAAATACACTCTCGTTTTGCAGCGCAAAATTCTGGATGTTTATATGGGAAAAGAAATAACTTTGTAAATAATTAAATTTCAATAAGATATGAAAAAGAAAACCATAAAATGGATTGTCGCTTTGATAATAATCGCCGTTGTTTTAGGCGTTGTTTTCTTCGTTAAAGGCGCAAAATCGGCAAACAAGGAACTCGTGATTCGCACGCATGTTGTGGGCAGCTACACCGTGGAGAACACAGTGACGGCAACGGGAACCATCGAACCTGTTGAGACAGTGGAAGTTGGAACGCAGGTTTCCGGAAAGGTGGAGACAATTTACGTGGATTACAACTCCGTGGTGAAAAAAGGCGACCTTCTCGCCGAGCTCGACAAACTTACGTTGAATGAGAGCGTCAGCCGTGCGCAGGCAAACCTGACTTCTTCAGAGAGCCAGTTGAAATACGCCAAGCTGACTTACGAGCGCACAAAGCAGCTTTACGAAGCAAACGCAGCAACCCTGGCTGACTACGAAGCGGCACAAAACACTTACACACAGGCACAAATGAGCATGAAAAACGCGAAAGCACAGTACGATCAGGCAAGAGTGGACCTCGGTTACGCAGACATCTTCTCGCCTATTGACGGTGTGGTTTTGGACAGAGCTGTCGAAGTGGGACAGACCGTCGCCGCGTCATTCAGCACTCCTACCCTTTTCACCTTGGCAAACGACCTCACAAGGATGCAGGTTGAAGCCAACGTTGACGAGGCTGATATCGGACAAGTAAAGCTCAATCAAAGAGTTACATTCACCGTCGACGCTTATCCAGAAGACGTGTTCAACGGCACTGTGAACCAGATTCGCATGAAGCCGACCACCACAAGCAACGTTGTGACTTACACCGTCATCATCGATGCCCCGAATCCAGACCAGAAGCTGTTCCCAGGTATGACCGCCAGCGTCACCATCGTGACAGAGGAAGAGACGGGATTGGCAGCACCTGCTGAGGCTTTCAGCTTCACACCATCGGAGCAAATCATGAAAGAGATGATGAAAAACGCTGAGAGACCTTCTGATAACAACATGGGAAGACCAGAGCCACCATTTGGCGGAAAGCCAGAAATGATGCAGGAACGTCCTCGGTTCAATGAAGGCGAGCGTCCTACCATGATTTGGATTAAAAAAGGCTCAAATATCATGCCGCGACCAGTTAAGACAGGCATGAGCGACGGCGCATACAAAATCATCGAAAGCGGAGTGAATGAAGGCGATTCTGTGGTGCTGTCGGCACAATATGTGGTGAAAGAAGCCGCCAAGAAGACTGGCGAGAACCCGTTCATGCCAGGTCCTCCAGGCCGTAACAGAAACAACAGGAACAACAACCGTGGCGGAGCACCACAAGGCGGTCCAGGTCCAAGATAATTCTTAAGATATGAGCAACAATTCCATCATAAAAGTTGAGAATCTGAAACGCACGTTCATCGTCGGAAGCGAGGAGGTGCATGCTCTCAAAGGCGTCACTTTCGAGATTTTCGAGGGCGAGTTTATGAGCATCATGGGCTCATCGGGAAGCGGCAAGTCGACCCTGCTCAACATCCTCGGATGTCTTGACCAGCCCACATCTGGAGAGTATTTCATTGACGGCATTTCCGTCAAGGAGAGGACAAAAAACGAGCTTTCGGAGATAAGAAACCGCAAAATCGGGTTCGTTTTCCAGTCATACAACCTGCTACCGCGCACTTCGGCACTCGAAAACGTGGAGCTTCCTCTAATTTACAACCCATCGGTGTCGCATCGTGAACGTCGTGAGAAGGCGGAGCACGCCCTTGAGATGGTGGGCTTGAAAGACCGTATGTCGCACATGCCAAACCAGTTGTCGGGCGGACAGCAGCAGCGTGTAGCCATCGCGCGCGCCTTGGTAAACGACCCTGTGATAGTGCTTGCCGACGAGGCGACGGGTAACCTCGACACTCGCACGTCGTATGAGATAATGAGCCTCTTCCAGAGCCTTCACGAGCAAGGCAAGACCATCGCGTTTGTCACCCACGAGTCGGACATCGCCATTTTCACAAACAGAACGATATTTTTGCGCGACGGTCACATCCTTCGTGACGATGCCGTGGCGACTAAATCGGCAGTTGAGGCACTTAAAAACTTACCTGTAGAAAACGATTATTGATATGGACATTTTAAATTTAATCAGAATATCGGTGAAGGCGCTGTTGCGCAACAAGACACGCTCGGCGCTGTCCATGCTCGGCATCGTGATTGGCATCGCTGCTGTCATCGCGGTGGTGAACCTCGGCGAGGGCTTGAAACAAAGCACCGCCAACCAGCTGTCGGACATGGGCACCAACCTCATCATGGTGATGCGCGCCAACCAGCGACGCGGCGGCGTGAGCATGGGCTCGTCAAACGTGCAGTCACTCAAAGTGAAAGACTGCGAAATGATTGCGAAAAACGCCAAAAACATCACCATGGTAAGCCCTGTGGTGAACAGCGGCGGACAAGTCGTCAACGGCTCGAAAAACTGGTCGGGAACGGTGTACGGCGGCTCCACAGATTATCTCCAAATAAGGAAATATGAGATTGCGACGGGTATTAATTTCACTGAAGAAGACGTGAAAAAATACGCCAAAGTCGGACTTATTGGTCAAACCATTGTCGAGAATCTTTTTGGCGAAAACGAAGACCCGATTGGCAAGACAATCCGTGTGGGAAAAATGCCGTTTAAAGTCATCGGAACGCTGAAGGAAAAAGGCGAGAACGCCATGGGTATGGACCAGGACGACATCATCATCATGCCATTTTCAACTGTGCAGAAACGTATGCTCGGCATCGATTTCATCCATCAGATAGTGTGCTCGGCAGCATCGGAAGATGTGGCAGAGGCAGCAGTCGAAGAGATTGAAAACCTGATCCGCATCTCGCATAAGATTCCAACTGGCGGCACCGACGATTTCGAGGTGCGAACACAACAGGAGCTTCTTGAAATGATGACCTCCATGACAGGCATGATTACCACAGTGCTCATCGCTATCGCATTGATTTCCTTGCTTGTAGGCTGCATCGGCATCATGAACATCATGTACGTCACCGTGACAGAACGCACGAAAGAAATCGGTTTGAGAATGTCAATAGGAGCTAAAAACGCAGCCATTTTGATGCAGTTTCTGACTGAAAGTATCATTTTGAGCTTGATAGGCGGCGTTTTAGGTCTCGTGCTTGGCGTCGTGCTATCCTATTTTGTCGATTTGATAATGTCATTGCCATTCATTGTCAATGTGTTATGGATGATAATTTCGTTTGTTTCATGTGCGGTTCTCGGTCTCATCGCCGGATTCTTCCCAGCCTTGAAAGCCTCCCGTACCGACCCTATAAACGCCTTACGTTATGAATAAAACAACAGCACCGGAATATCTGTCAATAAAAGCGATTGCTTCCATTGCGATAATTATCAGCCTCGGCTTCCATATTATCATGATGACGTCGGTTTTCTTCGGCAACGCTTTGTTTTCAAGCGAGACAGTAAAAGCCGTGAATCAGCCACATTTCAGCTTTGATAGATTCTTATTTCATATCTCTTCAAGCTTTATCATGGTTTTCCTTATACTTGTCTACAACCGGAAAATTTTGAGTTTTTCGTTTAAAAACAGGTATATCGAATTGTTAATCATAGCGTTAGGTTCTTTGATAATCGGCAGTGTATTGAGCATCGGCTTTGTCTTTACCAGAGAGGCAATTTTGCCAAAACATCCTGATACAGGAGTTATGTATTACATCATGAGAGACAGTCTTGTTAGAAATTTAACCCTGACCTCGGCAGTTCTTCTTGTGGTTCAATTACTTAGGTCTCAATATTACCAGAAAACAATCGCTGTTGAAAATGAGACACTGCGAAGCGAGAACATTTTGACTCGTTATGAGGCTTTGAAGAACCAGCTCGACCCGCATTTTCTTTTCAACTCGCTCAACACCCTGCAATCGCTCATATCTTTTGATACGGAAAAGGCGGAGAATTATCTTCAACAATTGTCGTCGGTTCTTCGTCACACCTTGCAAAACAAGGAGATTACAAATCTTGAGGAAGAACTGAAATGCGTGCATTCCTATTGCGATATGTTGCAAATCCGCTATGGCGACAACTTGAAATTCGATTTTAAAATCGATTCTAAATATAACAATTTCAATGTTTTGCCGTTATCTTTGCAGTCGCTGATAGAAAATTCGGTGAAACATAACGTCATTTCATCGAGGCAGCCGCTTGTGGTGACTGTGGCGACAGGCGACGACTGCATTACGGTGTCGAATCCGATTCACATGAAGACCAAGCCTGAGGAAAGCAACGGCATCGGACTGGTGAATATTTCTGAGCGTTATCGTCTGAAATGGAATAAAAATGTTGAAATCACCAACGACGGCAACACTTTCAAAGTGAAACTGCCATTGGTACAAAACGATTGAAAATGAAGGCTTTAATAATTGAAGATGAGTTTTTGGCGGCTCAATCGCTGAAGAAATTGGTTTCGGAAGTGTCACCCGACACGGAAATTATTGCGGTTTTGCAGACGATAGAGGAAAGCGTTGCGTGGTTCGACGAGAATCCCATGCCCGACTTGGTTTTCATGGACATTCACCTCGCCGACGGCTCTTCGTTCGCCATCTTCGAGCAGACACAGATAACCTGCCCCATCATCTTCACCACAGCATACGATGAATATGCGCTTAAAGCCTTCGAAGTCAGCAGCATCGACTATCTTTTGAAGCCGATAAACCGCAACGACCTGACACGCGCGATGAACAAGTACAACAATCTTGTCGGCAATAAAACCATTGACACTCAGGCACTTGTCCAGCTGGTACAGAATTTTGGAGCATCGAAAAAATATAAATCGTGCTTCCTCGTGCCGGAGCGCGACAAACTCGTCCCGCTGCCGACAGACAACATCGCCTATTTCTACATCGACACTAAGATGGTAAAAGCCATTTCCTTGGATGGGCACACATATTACATGAGCCAGACTTTGGACGAGATAATGACTCAGCTCAACCCCGATGACTTTTTCCGCGCCAACCGACAGTTCATCGTTTCGCGCAAAGCGATAAAAGACATGACGATATGGTTCGGCAACAAATTGTCGCTCAATCTGTTAGTAAAGATTCCAGAAGAAATTATCATCAGCAAGGCTAAGGTTGCCGAGTTCAAGACCTGGTTTTCGAAATAGTTAGAACATATATCCCATTCCGATGTAAAAATTGGAATTGGTGTAGTTGTCCTGTTTGCTGAAAGGCATTCCCCATTCGCAGGAAAGCACAAAATTCTCATTCATCGCGAGTTTCAGACCTGCTCCCAATCCGAAATGAGGGTCGTGGATGTTTGCCTTGGTGTCAAAGAAATCGTCGAATGTCAGATTATTGGCTGCCACCCAGTCATCGGCGTCAACTTTTTCGCGTACTTTAGCCTCGTCAATTTCGTATTTCTGCGTCACCACGCCGGCATCGAGGAAGAGATTCATCCCAAGATAAAAATGCTGGTTGAACATGTCGAAGTTCAAGATTCTGGAACGCAATTCAGCTGTTCCGTAAGCGAATCCCGGCACCCAAATCCTGTCACGCATCAAGCCTCTGACGGAAGTGACGCCACCAAGCGCGTAATATCTGTTGTGGTCGATGTAAAGCTCGTTTTTGTAAGTGTCGAGATAATACGGCGACTTGCCAGCGATAGTGTTCTGCGTCGCCACACGATAAGCAAAGACAAGTCTGTCGCCGATAATCGGGACGAAGTGCATGAAATCGAAGTTGATCTTCAGGTTGTTGAAATCTTTCAGCTCTCCGAAAGCCGAGTTATAAGTCAGGAAAAGGTCAAAATACCAGCCCGTGACAGTGTTAACCCTTTGATTACGTGTGTCATACGAAATACCACCACGCACGTAAGGATGCCAGCCGCCTTTTTCCTCCACTTCGCTAATCAAATCCCAGCGACGGTACAGTTCAAACAGTTCCATCTGATTGTCAGTCATTTCTGATTTTGCAAGACTGACACGACCTTCCTCATAGCCAAGCACACCGATGCCCGCATAATAGTAAAATCCGCCGTGAATCTTACCCCTTATATCGAACGTTGTGCGGAAAAGATTCGATTTATGGCGATAAAAAGCGTGATTCAGATAATCAGCGGCATTTTTATCCTCCAAATTATGATTGAAAACGCTGAAATTGCCGTTGAATCCGTAAAAGTCGTTCATCGCATCGGGAAGATACGAGAAATCGATGAGCAGCTTATGCCTTTTTATCACATAATCCGACTCGTAAAACAGACGTATCGTGCCGACTTTCTTAGTTGAATAAGAGCCTTCCGCGTAGATGAAATGGCGATAGTTCGGGTAGTTTTTGCCATCGCCATAGTCAAAGATATTCGCGGTAAGCCCGTAGGTCAGACCTTTGTCGTTATCGTAAGTCAGACCTGGTATCGCGCCGAAGTTCCAACCAGTCTTGACCGGACGACCGAGCGAGTCGGTTTGTGTTTCCTTCTTAGGTTTTTGGGCGCTAAGAAAGAAACACAAACTCATCAATAATATCAAAAACGACAGTTTTTTCATTCAATGATAGTCAATTCCTTGATAATGTTGTTAACTTTACCCACTTTTTCGAAGCACCAGAGGAGATAGCGGGCATCCATGCATATTGTGCGTTGCACTTTCTGTTCGAACATGATGTCGCCGCTCATGGCTTCCCAGTTGCCGTCGAAAGCAAGACCGATAAGCTCGCCTTCCCCATTGATGACAGGGCTTCCCGAGTTTCCGCCCGTGATGTCGTTGGTGGTGATGAAGTTGACGATGAGGTTGCCGTTTTCGTCGGCATAGCGACCATAGTCGCGTGCCTCAGCAAGGTCGCGAACATCCTGCGGGATGTCAAATTCCCAGTTGCCAGGGATGTATTTCGCCATCACGCCGTCCATGGTGGTGTAGTAATTGTAGTTGACAGCATCGGCTCCCTTGTAAGGCTCCACGGTGCCGTATGTGAGACGCATGGTGAAGTTTGCATCCGGGTAGAAGTTGCGTTCGGTCTGCATCTCCATGAGTCCTTTCATGTAAAGACGCTCGCCCGCATTACCGGCAAGAGCCGCTTTAGCGTACAGCGGTATAACAACAGTGTTGTATTCATCGATGATATTCATAGCTAAAACAAAAATCGGGTCTTTGTCGAGTTTCTTAGGTTTTGCAAGCCATTTCTCAAGTTTCGCCTGATTGACGAATATTGATTTCTCAAAAGCTTTCTCGACCCAAGCCGTGAAGTCACCACCGCTCTTCTCTCCGATTTCGGCAATCATCGAAGGGACATATCTGTCGATATCTTTATAGAAAAGATTGAGCAAAGCGATGGTCACGTCTTTGTCAAGGTCTTTGTCGTAGTCTTTGAAGAATGTCGCGACCTGACCTTTCAGAGCTTCTGCCATCTTTGCGATGTCTTCTTTTTTACCTTTATTGTTTATTAAATCATTGATTTTTATGAATCTGCGTGATAATGCCACAGCCTCGCCACCGTTCCATCCTGCTTCGCGCAAATATGTCATTGGCATCATGATGTCGTCAAGGATTTCCCATTTTTCCTGAATTCCTTCAAAAATGTTGCCATATTCAGCCTGACGTGCCGGGTCGGCATTAACCCATTCAACAAACGCCTCTTCCTGAGCTAAACGCTTGTCGTACACGTGGTTACGTGCCAATTGTTTCTTCTGGCCGATGGCATATTTCCAGTAATTTGACACTCCGGCCTGTTTTGAAGCGTATTTGATGAACACTTCCTGGTCGGCATCCATGTGCTTGCGATACTCGTTGAGTTTGGTCGTTCTACAGTTGATGATTGACGGGCAGTCCGATTCAATCAAGTTTTTCACAGTGTAAGATGTTGAATATCTGTCAGTTGAGCCAGGATAACCCAAAATCATGGCGTAGTCGCCTTGTTTCACACCTTTAATATTAATTGGCAGGTAGTGTTTCGATTTCATCGGAATATTGTCCTTGCTGTATTCTGCCGGCTTTCCGTCTTTGTCAGTATACACTCTGAAAACGTTGAAGTCGCCTTTATGGCGCGGCCATGTCCAGTTGTCGGTGTCGGCGCCGTATTTTCCGATTCCCCATGGTGGGCAGCACACGAGACGCACATCTTTATACACATCGTATTCAAACATAATGTATTGATTACCAGAGTAGAACTCCACGATTTCGATTTCCACATCGCGCTCGCCTTTGCGTTCTTTGATAATTTTTTTGATATTTTCAGAAATGACTTTGCTGCGTGTCTCTTCGTCGGTAACTCCTTCGAGTACAGCATCTGTCACGTCTTCAACCATCGTAAGGAACGACACTGTCAGACCAGGATTCGGCAACTCCTCTTCTTTGCTGTAAGCCCAGAAACCGTCTGTAAGGTAGTCATGTTCAACGGTTGCGTGTTTCTGAACGTAGCTCAAACCACAGTGATGATTGGTGAGCAAAAGTCCTTCTGGAGAGATGAGTTCACCTGTACATCCGCCGCCAAATTGTACGATGGCGTCTTTCAGACTCGGCCGGTTGAGATTGAAAATCTGTTCGGCAGTGAGCTTGCATCCAAGCTTCTGCATTTCGTAAAGACTCTGGTTGCTGAGGCTGTAAGGCAACCACATTCCCTCGTCCGCTTTAGCGCATAAAGCACTAACAATCAATGTGATAACTAAAAAAATTCTTTTCATTTTATTAAGATTTAAATATTTTTCTGAAAATTTCATTATTATGCTCAATTCTTGAACGTTCCTGCATCTTTTCTATACGTTTGACCCCGAATTTCCACATTTTTATGTCAAAATAGATGAAACCTATCAATAAAATTCCGCTAACCCATTCCATTTCACTCTCTGACAAAGCAGATGAAAGCATCAGGAAGTAGTCAAACAAACCATGTGCGATAACGGGAAATACCATGCTGTAAATCAAATACTTGCTGCGATACATCGGTTTAAATTTCGCCATTCCGAGAAAATATCCCATTATCACCGCAAACAGAAAATGTCCTGGAACCGAAAGCAACGCCCTCGTAATGCCAGTGCCAATTGCAGAGCCAAACGACTCACTATTAAACACATACATGATATTCTCAACACAAGCGAAGCCAAGTCCGATGAAACAGGCGTAGACAATTCCGTCGAAATACTCGTTGAAATTCTTGTTATTCCAAATAACTATCATGAAAAGCGCCCATTTGCAGAACTCTTCAGGGATTCCGGCCTCCCAAAAGGCATTGTAAAATACCGTGCTTCCTTCCCAAAAAGAATTTATCATCCCAACAACCACCAAATCCATCGGAATTGCAAGTATTCCAAGGAAAAAAGCAAGAAGCAGCATCGAAATCGGCTCCTTCTCATACTTGTCTTTTTTGTAGACATACCACGCCAGAATTATGACTGGCAAGACCGCTAAAGCCAAGATAATCACATTCATATCAATTCTTCCGCCTCCCAACGGCCGTTTTTGAAACACATCGTTTCTTTATATCCGACATTTTTCAGTGCCTCTTCCGCGTCTTTGAAGAAATACGTCAGCTCCCAATACTGATGAGCGTCGGAGCTGATAAGCACCGGAATATTAAACTCTTTCATCCGCGGCAACAGCCATTCCGAAGGGTAAAAACCGTTGTAACGCTGCTTGTAAAGCCCTCGCGTGTTGATTTCCACAATCAAATCGTGTTGTTTTATCAAATCGAGGGTCTCAAGAACCATGTCACGATACCATTTTTCATCCTCATGGAAATAACGTCCGCGCGCATTCATCTTCACCTTATCGAAATGCCCGATGATGTCGAATTTCTCTGTCTCAATCATCTCGTTTTCCTGGTCGAAATAAGCTCTGACTCCTTTTCTGATATCGCCACCGAAGTATTTTTTCAAACCCTCGTCGTACGGCTCGATGCTTTTTCCGTCGATAAACCAAAGAGTATCAGGGCTTTTGCCCACCAGATGCACCGACCCGATTAGATAATCGAGATTATAATCTTTTTTTGTCTTTTCAAAATCAACGACGATGCCAGGAATGAACTCCATCTCCATCGAAGCCAGAATGTCAATCTTATCTGAATATTTGATTTTCAATTCTTTAAGATGCGCGACATATTCGTCGTTTTTATCTTCCGGAATCGAAACGCGGCTCTCGAAAGGCACGCTGGAGTGGTCGGAGAAACCGAGAGTGTGCATGCCCTGTTTGATGGCTTCCTCTATGGTTTCCTCCATCAGCGACTTGCCGTCGGAATAAGTGCTATGTGTATGTAAATTAAAGTGTTGCATCGTCTTCTGTCGCTTCAACAATTTTATAAACCTTATCTCCTCTTCGCACAATGTCGTGTGCCGGAATGGAGCACAATTCGCCTTTAACAGTTTGATTCACAGGCAATAAGTCGACTCTTATCTCCTTCACCTTGTCTTCGTAAACACCTGTCGTCGGACCGATTATCATGATTTCGTCGCCGACGTTGAGCTCATGCGTCTCCATCCTGATTTCAGCCACGTTTATCTTTGCGAAGAAATTCGTTATCGTGCCAATGAAAAGCTTCGTCTTCGTGGCTTGTGAGCCGTATTTCTTTGTCCATTCGCCCATTTTCCTGCCGAGATAGTATCCGTCCCAGAAGTCACGGTTGTAGACGCTCCTCAGGCGTTCTGTCCATGCGGCGACTTTTTCTTCTGTAAACGTGCCTTCGTTTATAGCGTCCACCGCCTCACGATACACGCCCACGGTCACTTTTGTGTACTCCGGCGAACGTCCGCGACCTTCTATCTTCAAAACCTTCACGCCTGCTGCCAGCACTTTGTCGAGAAACGGCAGCGTGCAAAGGTCCTTCGGCGACATGATATACTCGTTTTCGATGGCTAACGTTATCTCTTTGTCGCGGTCTGTCACCTCGTAGCCTCGCCTGCACGGCTGCACGCACGCGCCACGGTTCGCACTCGTACCGAAGTTGTCGAGACTGAGATAACATTTTCCCGACACCGCCATGCACAACGCGCCATGGCAGAACACCTCGATTCTCACCAGCTCGCCCCCAGGTCCTGCAATACGCTGGCGTTCAATCTCCTCGGTGATGTGCTTCACCTGATTGATGTTGAGCTCACGCGCCGTCACCATTACATCGGCAAACTGCGAGTAATACTTCACCGCCTCTATATTGGTGATGTTGCACTGCGTCGACATGTGCACCTCCACCCCGATTTTGCACGCATATTGTATCACGCTCTGGTCGGATGCGATAATCGCAGAGATGTTGTTGGCTTTTATGGCGTCAAGCAGGGCGTGCATCTCGTCCATCTCCTCGTCGAAAACCACAGTGTTCACTGTAACATAGCTCTTCACCCCATGCTGATGGCACATTTCCGAGATAGTGTGCAGGTCGTCAAGGGTGAAATTCTTCGTCGACTTCGAACGCATGTTGAGCTTGCCTATGCCGAAGTACACGCTTCCGGCACCCGCCTGTATCGCCGCTGCCAGAGCCTCATACGAGCCCACCGGCGCCATGATTTCAATGTCGTTGTAATTCATATATTATTTTGTAGAGACACACGGCCGTGCATCTCTACATATATATTATCGTTTCATTAATTTTTCGCGTAATTCCTCATATCCCGGTTTCCCCAACAGTGCAAACATATTCTTCTTATAAGCCTCCACTCCTGGCTGGTTGAACGGGTTAACTTCGAGCATGTAGCCGCTCAGCGCACATCCGATCTCAAAGAAATAAATCAGCTGTCCCATGATGTGGGCGTCGATTCTCGGCACCACGATGCGGATGTTAGGTACGCCGCCGTCGACGTGTGCCAAAATGGTGGCTTTCTCCGCCGTCTGATTCACCTCGTTAAGTCTGCGACCTGCAATGTAGTTCATCTGGTCGAGATTGACGCTGTCTTCAGGAATGCGCACCTCGTTGGCAGGATTCTCAACGCTGATTACGGTTTCCATGAGGTTGCGCAGTCCTTCCTGGATGTACTGTCCCATGGAATGCAAGTCTGTCGTGAACGTAACGCTTGCCGGGAAGATGCCTTTTCCGTCCTTGCCTTCGCTCTCGCCATAGAGCTGTTTCCACCACTCGCTGAAGTAGCAGAGACGCGGCTCGTAGTTGACGAGGATTTCGTTTGTCTTGCCTGCATGATACAACGTCTGGCGCGCCACGGCATATTTCGCGGCTTCGTTGTTTTCATTTTGATTGTCAACACAATATTTCTCCATGAGTTGTGCGCCAGCGACCAGTTTCTCAATGTCGACACCTGCCACCGCAATAGGAAGCAAGCCCACAGGAGTCAAAACCGAGTAACGTCCTCCGACGTCGTCAGGCACCACGTATGTCTTGTAACCCTCGCTGTCAGACAGCACCTTCAACGCGCCTTTTGCCTTGTCGGTGATGGCGACGATACGTTTTCTCGCCTCTTCCTTGCCGTATTTTTTCTCAATATGGTTTTTCAAAATCCTGAATGCCACTGCTGGTTCCGTCGTCGTTCCCGACTTTGAAATGACGGTCATCGAATATTCTTTTTTATCCAGAAGACTGATGAGGTCCGACATATAATCCTCGCTCATGTTATGGCCTGCATAGATGATTTTCGGGCTTCCTGTCTCCACCATCTGCGAGAAATGATTGGTCAGGGCTTCAATAACAGCACGTGCGCCAAGATATGAGCCGCCGATGCCAATCACCACGAAAACCTCGGATTTTTTACGCAATTCCTCAGCTTTCTCCTTGATGTCTTTTATAAATTCAGCCGTGATGCTCGATGGGAGATCCACCCAACCGAGGAAATCATTACCCGCTCCAGTGCGCGAATAGATGGTTTTGAATGTCGAAGCTATCTTCGCATTAAACTTATCAGTCTGATTTTCAGGAACAAACCTCTTGATATGTTCCAGTTCAACTTTAATATCCGTCATAGCCATGATTTTTAATTTTTTGCGAAGATACGAATTTTTTGACAACATATCAGAAAAAACACAAAAAAAAGAGACCGTCTCTTGAGCGGAGACGGTCTCCAGAACCAAAAACCAAAATTTATGAAACCTTTTACGAACAATGTAAATTACCCGATTGGGTAACTATGGATGTACATCGTTACGCATTGCAAAAATACATATTTTTTTTAACATAGGTGAAAAATTTTTAAGATTTATTTCAAATTTTTGAAAATTATGTTAAAAAACCTTAATAATGAATCATTTACGATGCAAATATTTTTAAAAAATTTTTCCGTTTTCTAACTTTGCCTATGGAAAAAACTAAAAATCCGTTGTTTGTGGTGCTATTATTTAATACTAAAACTGTTAATTATGTTAAAACCTTTTAAAATTCTTTTGGCAGGAGTAAACAAAGACTTTTCCCTCATCACCAAAAACTATCTTGCCGAACTCGGTTACACTGTTATTCTCTGCCACGACGGGCTTGAGGCGATAAACCATTTCCAAAACGATTATCTGGATTTTCTGCTTCTCGACGTGAGACTTCCAAACAAAGGCGGCATTGAATTGGTTGAGGAAATAAGGAAAAAAGACACCGAAATCCCAATAATCCTTATGGGTAGCAACACTCACCAGTCGGAAATCATCAAAGGTTTTAAAAACGGCGCTGACGACTTCATAATCAGTCCTTACAGCATCGAGGAAATAGGACTGCGCATCGAGGCAATCAAGAAAAGAGCAAAAATCATGGCAGCTAACAGGCATATATACAAACTCGGCAATTATATTTTCGACACCGTTCATCATGTGCTGATTTACAAAGGAAGAGAAAAACGCCTGACAACCAAGGAGTTGGATCTGTTATTCCTGTTTTGTGAATACATGAACCGCGTGGTTGAGCGTTCGGTGGCATTAAAAAGAGTCTGGAAAGAGGACAACTATTTCAGCGCGCGAAACATGGACGTTTACATCGGGCGACTACGCAACATGCTATGCGAAGACCCGAACGTCAAACTGGAAAACGTTCACGGTGTCGGATATCGTCTGGTGGTCAACTATCCTTAAATACTACCTGTATTTGTATGATGAATGTGGGAACTTCCTGTTACGCTCGACTTCAATCAGAGGAATGTTGATTGACGACGGCGACAATGTTATCGTATTGTCTCTCAACACCTTCCAAAAAACATCCGAATTCGGTCCTTTGTCAGTGTTCGTCAAGACTATCAAAGTGCGGTCGTTGGTGTCGTCTCTGAAAAAGAACGAGCGATAGCCTTTCCACCATCCGAAATGGTAGAAACAGTTCTGGTGTTTGCGTGAGATGCGCCATCCGAAACCGTAATTGTCCTTGCGCTTTGAATATTTCGGGCTTCCTGGTTTGAAAGCCTCCGCCTGAACCGAATCTGGCACAAGCAGGCCGTAGTCGATTGCAACCCTGAACCGATACATGTCCTCCACATTGGAAAACATTATCTTGTCGCCTTTAACGCCGTTGAGATATTCGTTTTGCGCCCTACGGGGACGTTTGCGACCCACATAATAACCCTGAATACACTTGGGGAGATACAACGACACCATAGTGTCGGTAGGCATATCGTAAATGTATGAGTCATCCATGCCCACAACATCAAAAAGATCCTCACGCATGAAATCCACGAACGACTTGCCAGACACGCGCTCAACTATGCTCGCAAGCAAAGCGTAGTTCACGTTGCAGTAATGGAAACCGTTGTCAGGCTTGAAATACGGGTCAGGCTTGTATTTTATATAACATTTTATCATGTCGTCATTTGTAAAAGGAATCTTCTTGTTCGACCAGTTTCTGTCTGCCAACGACTCGTATCTCGACAACCCTGAGCGATGTGTCAGCAACATGCGCGTGGTGATGCCTTCATAAGGAAACTCCGGAATATATTCCCTGATGTCAACGTCATAATCCAAAAGACCACGACTGTAAAGTATCATAATCGCCTCAGCGGTAAACATCTTCGACACCGAACTCAGCTGGAAAACATCATCGGTTTTTAACTCGCCTTTGCGTTTGGTCAAATCCCTCACGCCATACGATTTTTCAAGTACAATCCTGCCCTTCTCCGCAAAAAGCACAGTGCCGTTGAATGTCGTTTTTTTCTTCAGATTAGTGAAAGTCCTGTCCAAATACGCCGCTTTCCTGTCTAACGTTGATTTTCCCAAATCACGAAAAATCGAGTCAACATTGACAACAGGCCATTTCTCCACCTCCTCAGTCGACGGCAGCTTGTCGGTTTTCGACGAACATGAAACAAAAAATATTGAAAGAATAATTGCTAAAAACCTCGTTTTCATCATATTCAAAAAATATTCCGCAAATATACTATATTTTTTGTAATTTTGCACCCTCAAAAATAATCTATGTTTCAAGATTTCAATTTAAACCCTGCAATCCTAAAAGCAATAGATGAATTAGGATTCAAGGAACCCATGCCGATACAGGCAGAGGTTCTTCCAGTTTTGTTGTCACAACGCACTGATTTGGTTGGACTTGCACAGACTGGCACCGGAAAGACAGCGGCGTTCGGTCTCCCGCTTCTTCAGAACATCGACCCGAAAAACCGCAGCGTACAGGCTTTGGTTTTGTGCCCGACGCGCGAGCTTTGCATGCAGATTACCAAAGACTTGCTCAGCTACGCCAAATACATTCCCGAAATGATGATTGTGCCGGTTTATGGCGGAGCCAGCATCGAGCTGCAGTTCAAGAGTCTTGCCAAAAAACCTCAGATAATAGTGGCAACACCAGGTCGTTTGCAGGATATGATTCGCAGAAACCGCATCGACTTCAGTAATGTCCAGTGGATGGTCCTCGACGAAGCCGACGAGATGCTCGATATGGGTTTCCAGGAAGACGTTGACGCCATCCTCGAATACATGCCTGAAAACAAGAACATCCTTCTTTTCTCAGCTACCATGCCTGTCGAGGTGGAAAAAATCCTCAACCATTACATGAAAGACCCTGTCCGCATCAGCATCGGGCAGCGTAACTCCGGCACAGCCAACGTGCGTCACAACTATTATCTCATCCGCGCAAGCGAGAGATATATGGCACTGAAACGTCTCATCGACTACTACCCTTCAATTTACGGTATCGTTTTCTGCCGCACCAAGCTTGAAACACAGGAAGTTGCCGACAACCTCATCCACGACGGGTATAACGCCGCTTCGCTTCACGGCGACCTTTCACAGGCACAGCGCGACCTCGTGATGACACATTTCCGCCAAGGATTCACCCAGATTCTCGTCGCCACCGACGTCGCGGCACGCGGTCTGGATGTCAACAACCTCACACATATTATCAATTACAACCTTCCTGACGACATCGACACTTACGTGCACCGCAGCGGCAGAACAGGACGCGCCGACAAGACCGGCATCTGCATCAGCCTCGTGCATGTGAAGGAGAAACATAAGATAAAAGCCATCGAGAAACAACTCGGGCAGCCTCTTGAAAGAGCTCTCATCCCGACAGGGCGCCAGGTGTGCGAGAAACAACTCTTCCGCCATATCGACAACATCGAAAAAGTCGACATCATGCGCGACGACATCGACGACTACCTGCCGATAGTGTTCCGCAAACTCAGCTGGCTCACACGCGAAGAACTCATCACACGCATAGTCGCCTTGAACTTCAACCGTTTCCTCGACTATTACAAAGATGCCCGCGACCTTAACATCGACGACACCAAAGACAATGGTAAAAAAGAGAAAAAGGAAAAGAAACCGCACGACGACAGCAACAAAGTGCGACTCTTTTTCGGATTGGGCAAGCGCGACCACATCAAACCGAACTCGCTGATTGGCAGAATCAACGATGTGACAGGCACAAAAGACATCGAAATCGGACATATCGACCTGAAAGAGAACTTTTCTTTCGTAGCCGTTGATGGCGACAAAGCACAGTTTATCGTCGACTGTTTCGCCGACCCGCAAAAAAACAAGGAAGGCATACGTGTCGAGATAACCACTGGCGAGCCTAAGACCGAAAACAAAGAACGTTCTCGCGACAACTTCCATGAAGACCGCCGCCGCCGTGACCGCGAAGAGGAGCAGCACTCGAGAAGAAGCAGAAAAGAGAGCAGAACCTCAAGCAAAAAAAATAAAAAGGATAAACGCGACAAAAAAGACAAGAAAGAAAAAAAGCGTAAGTCCAAAGAAAAAGAACGCCCCGAAAAGAAATACGGCAAAAGAGTGAGATACTAAACAACACTAAAAAAGGACGCATTTTCATGCGTCCTTTTCGTTTGAAATCTGGACTATTTCTATTAGTACTCCCAAAGATTCTGTTCGAAATCAATGATTTCCTGTTTGATGCGTTCTGACTCCATCAATGCGTCTCTACCTTGGGCATACGATATGATTGTGCGATCGTATGGATTCTCCTCTTTGTAGATGTAACTATCAAACATTCTCAACATGAAAATCTGATCGTAATTAAGAGGTGCTCCGGCATTGCCACGATTGAAGAACTTTGATTTAGCCAGCAACTCACGTGTGGTGTCATTATATGAGACCCAAAACATTTGAGTGTATCTGTCTTCACCTTGCTTCTTCACTGGACCGATTGCAAGTATTCTAACCATCAACTGGCATCTTTGTTTGTCAAAATACCAATCCTCCATGATGTTTAGTCTTTCAAAGTCTTGCCAACGCACTTCACGCACTGAGTCGTTAATATCAGCATCCCAATAAGAATCGTCTGCATATAACCTTTCCCATGCATCATATTGGATTTCATTCTCTAATTCATCTTTTTTAGCATTGAATGGATATACCTTAATTTCATCTTTTTTCCAAGCCTCAACCAAGATATCAATAAACCTTGTCCAATTATAATGTGTTTCAGTAGGATAATAGAACACCTGATTCATTTTTTGTCTGAAATCGATAGTGCGCCATATTCTTTTTCTCCACATTACATCAGCCTCTCGAATTGATGGATATTGCATTGGCCTGTAATAACCGGTTCCATCTTGCTTATATAATCCTTCATTAGGATTCTCATCCAATATTGACTGTGCGCTCACTTTTGTGTTTCCGCAAAAACAAGCCACTATGAGAAACGCTATAGCAAATACTTTTTTCATTATTTTACTTGATATTGATAATTATACTCGACAAATCTACAACTTCACCATCAGGAGCCTTGGCCTTGATATTCTCAAAATAGAATCTCTGACCAGGATTCGACTCTCTAATATCTTTCTTAATCTGAGAATCAAAATCAGCTCCGTTTTTGGTAATAGGAGGTGTTGAGGTACCTTTAGAAGAATAACTGTATTTGTACGATACTATTGTGTATTCGAAGCCTCCGAAGTCAAAATCTTCCATTGTTGCTTCAACCTTACCTGCTTCAATTAGCTTACCCTTTGAAACATCACCACCTTTAAAACCACCAATAGTAGCCTGTGGAAGCGGGACTTGCTTAACACGGAATTCCTCGTCTTTAAGAGTGATAGTCTTGCCGTCTTTTATAGCTGTTGCAAAAACATGCACTTTTTCTTTAACACTATTCGGCTTTATGATATACTCACCCTTGTTTCTGTCAGCCCTTACAACCTCACCACCTGTTACCTTAACAGAAATTTCATTTTGCTTGTAACCTGGAGCTGATACTGCAACAGGGTTTTCAAGACCTGAATACATGATCATCATCTTGGTTGGAGCGATAGTTGCTGAAGGAGGTGCCACCATGTATGATGTGTGGAATGGATGGTATTCCACAGCACCAGTCTCAGGATTCTTCATTTCAATAACACCAGCCACTTTCTGTTCACCAATATTTCTTCCCGGAATCTTGAGTTTTACAATACCTTTTTCGCTGTTCACTCTAACAGGTGTGCCTTTGTAATTATCGAAATTATCAATGCCCATACCATACTGGACATTAAACTCTCTTTCGGTATCCAAAGCAGCGATGAAAACTTCAGCTTCGAAATCCTGACCTTGTGTGATATAGTCGCTCTTCGGGAAGCATTTTGCCTCAAGGCTGTTGAATTTATAGTCGCCAGCGCCGATACTA
The DNA here is from genome assembly GCA_017427985.1 of Bacteroidales bacterium. Classification (GTDB taxonomy): domain Bacteria; phylum Bacteroidota; class Bacteroidia; order Bacteroidales; family F082; genus Limimorpha. The sequence continues at coordinate 21,777 of JAFRRS010000004.1, forward strand.
CCCATCAAAGCGGCGACAGCGTCAAACTCAGCTGTCTGGATATCACCCACAAACTGGTTGATGATAGCCACCTGAGCGGCAAACACAATGTGTGCGAAATTCTTCTCTTCCCAAGGAATAGATTCACCATTGGCATTCTTGAAAATTATCGGAGTTCCGTCTCTTCTCTTATCAGTCATAAGACTGACACGTGAAGCATAGTCTTTCACTCCTGCTGATTCCATTGTCTCGACTAACCAATTACGGTAATTATCGATTCTATTCTTAAGCTCTTCACCCTTGCCTTTGTTAATCATCAAATCATAAGGTGCATCGTAATTATCCTTATTGCCGAAATTAGAAACTTTCAAACTGACAAAAACACGACGAGCATTTAAATCCAATCTTTGTCTAAACTTGACATATTTATATTTATCTCTCTCATAATCCGGATCTTTAGGGTCAAGTTTATCATCAATTGTATTCAGAAGTTCATCTTCAGTCTTTTTTTCGACTTGTAACGCCATCGGTATCAATATTTCCTTTTCAATGAAATTGACTATTGTATCGGTTTTGGCGCGAATTTCCAGAGCTTTCTCCCAATACAGATGGGTCTTGACAGAGTCCATCACGAATTGCTCTTGGAACAAGTCATACTGGTTGTTGATTTTTCTGGTAATACTACCGTTTGTCCTTTGCTGACCGTCGCTCACGTTGGCGAAAGCATCAAGAATATCAGCAGAGACGTTCATGGCCAACAATGCGGTATAGACCAAATACATCATACCGATCATCTTTTGCCTTGGTGTTTCTTTTGCTCCTGACATATCTAAATCTTTTTAAAGTTAGTTAATAAAATTTATTTTAGCAAAAGACATTTAGGCCTTGATGTTCATTGCATTGAGCATGTTACCGTAAACGGTGTTCATTGCTGTCATGCGTTTTGACAAATCAGTAATTTGATGATTTAAATTATCCTGTTGTGTTGCTGATGCATTTACTTTCTCAATATAGAGAGCCATTGTGTCGTTCAGCTTCTTGTTTGTTTCTGAAACAGCTGATGTGCTTGTTGTTGATTTTGCAACCTCCATATCGAGTGCCATCACTGATTCTGAAGCCTTGTTCATAGCTCTTGTATAGTTGCTTGTAGCATTTACAGCCTCGCTCACGTCGGCGATCTTGCCAGCGTTTTCGCTGAGTTTGTTCAAGCCATTGCTGAGTTTCTCCAATGTTGAAGCGTTGATGTTGGCTTTTTCAAACATCTCGTCGAGTTTTTCTGTAACAGCGTCTTTGCTTCCAGTATTAGTTGAAACAGGTCTTGATGTTGCACCTGGAGCTGGTTTTTCAGGTTTCTTGACATCGCCTTCACCATGATACATTTCCCAAAGTTCAGGATAGACCAAACTCCAATCCGGTTCCGGATGTAACGGTTCGAATGCTGAGAAGAAGAAAATGATAGCTTCTGTGACCAAACCGAGGGTCAACATGATGTTAGGAAGACCCAAGTTGAAAAAGTCAACGTGTGTCAATTTGAACAAAGCACCAATCATAACGATTGTAGCACCGAAACCATAAAGCTTAGCCATAAAATTCTTATAGCCCTTGCTTTCAACTAATTCACTAATTTTCATACTTGAAAGATTTTTAAAATATTTTTAACCTAGTTTATATTAAATTTCATTTATAGATTCTTGACATATATTTTGGGTTGTCACCCTTTTGTCTGCCAAGGTACTCCTGCACACAGCGGAATCCGATATAGCATTTTGCCGTATCCTGGTATTCGTAGGTACGTGTGTTAACCTGCAGATAATACGCAATGTCTTTCCATGAACCGCCGCGCACCACTTTTCTCTTCATGATAGGGTCGTCGGTTGGAGCTGCGTTATATTGGTTGTCAGGGTTCAGATCCCAAGTGAAGTTGAATGACTCAGGGTCGAATGCTGACGATGTCCATTCTGCCACGTTACCTGACATATCGTAGAGACCCCAGTCGTTTGGCGGGAAGTGTGCCACGATGATTGTTGTGATGCCGCCGTCACCGGTATAGTCACCACGGAGAGGTTTGAAGTTGGCTCTGAGACAGCCTTTTTCATTACGTGTGTAAGGACCGCCCCAAGGATACGGGTTGAGTTGGTGACCACCGCGTGCCGCCCATTCCCATTCTGTCTCGGTAGGCAGACGGAACTCGGCAATTGGCAGACCGCCATGTTTGTACATATAGTCGTTGAGCTTGTTGGTACGCCACACACAGAAAGCGCGTGCCTGGCTCCAGTTGACGCCAACAACAGGATAGTGGTCGTATGAAGGATGCCAGAAATAAGCTCTTGTCAAAGGCTCGTTATAAGAATAAGCGTAGTCGTGAATCCATGACAAAGTGTCCGGGTAGACGTTGATGTCGTCGCTGTGGATATAGACGGAACGGTCTGTCATACCCTGAGGACGGTCGGCGAAAGATGCATTATGATAGTCGGCGCCATCTCTAAACTCTTTTTTTGCAGCAGCCTGGAGGTCAATCCAACTGTAATGGAAGATGAGTTTTCTCGCATCGATTTCCTTTTTCCTGTAATAACGCTCATGTTCTGGGAGGAACATTGATTCAACAGCTTCCAACTCATTGTCTTCGAGGTTGTTCCATCTGATTTTCTCGTCCCAGTTAAGGAACGGAGGATCAATATCATTACCTTTTTTGTCCTTGGTTATGAGATATTTGTCTGGATTTACCTCACCAAGCAAGATACGAGCAATAGAATCGCGAACATAATAAACAAACTCACGATATTCGTTGTTGGTAATCTCTGTTTCATCCATGTAGAACGAAGACACGGAAACAGTTCTAGGTTGGGTAAGGAAACCTGCTGTTACATCCTGACCGCCAACGCCCATGTTAAAGCTTCCCATTGGAACAAACACCATGCCGTATGGATCCGGTTGGTCGAATGGCTTCGTTTTCTTCCTCACGCCCACCAATTCCCCGCTATTGCTGTTGCCACAGCCAACCAAAAACACTGCAATTAGGCTTATCAACAAAAACTTTTTCATCTTATATTCGTTATAATTTTATATATTTTTACCTCTCAAAAACTTATAAAAAATACTATCAAAAAAAAGTGTTCAAAATTAAATATTTTTTCATTATACCCGACAAAAGATTTTTTAATTTTATTAACAATCTTCATCAAAAATCATAAGTATCTGATACTCCGATAGATACGTGGTGATTTTTCAAGGTCAAGCTTGAAAATATAGCTCACTGACACCTCATGAGAGCCCGAAAGTTTGAGTCCCATGGTATTTATATCATACGCGTATGACACCTGAACACCCTTCACAACGAACCCAACCAACAAGTCTACCGACTCCTGATACCTGTAGTTAACGCCGAAACTAAACTTATTATTGTACCACAATCTCGAACCTATGTTAAATTGCGTCGATGCGATATCGCTGAGAATCAACATCGAGGGATTCAGCATGAATTTCGGATTGTCGAAATGGTATTCATATCCTGCGGCAAGGTATAAAGTGCGGTCGCCCACGAAGCTCGCACTTGACGAAGCTTTTCCTTCAAGCGCCTTTCCCTTTGCTTCAAGCAGACTTGTTGTGGAGGCCGCCACATAGAACGTTTCAGGAACCATGTAGAACAATCCGAAGTTAAAATCGAAAAGCATATCGCTCTGGCTGCCTTTCGGGATGACAGGGTCGTTGTCGTTCAATGGTTTGGCTTTCGAAAAGTCGACGCTTCTGTTGTTGAAACTAAACGCCAGACCTATACCCAACGTGCCCATGCCAAGATCCAAATGATATGAATAGCCAAGGTTTACCCCAATATTGTCCTCAAAACCGAGCTGGTCTTTCATAAGCGACATACCAACACCGCCACCGATAACCTTTATCGGGAGGTCGGCAGAAGCGAAGAAAGTAACCGGCGAAACAACCTCGCCCGTCACGTTGTCTTTGAAGCCTGTCCACTGGTTTCTATACAAACCCATGGCGTTAACTCCTTCACTCATACCATAATAACCCGGATTTATGATGGCGTATGAATTACTGTAATTGGTGAATATCGGCACCTGCTGAGCCTCAAGCACATCAGCAGCCAACACCGCAAAACAAAATAGCAATATGTTTATTACTTTTTTCACCAAAATACAATTATATTTTTCCGTAACGCTTCTGTTTTTGATTTATTGTTTAAAAATAAAAGTTTTCAACATTTTTTCAACATTTACACCTTATTAATATTAATAGCATCATCGCAAAAGCCTGATAATATCATTTCCGTTGGCATAAATTAGCAGCAGCAAAAGGAAGATAAACCCAATCATTGTTGCTCTTTCGAGGAATTTGTCGCTCGGCTTGCGTCGTGTCACCACCTCCCAGATGAGGAACAGCACGTGTCCGCCGTCGAGACCAGGTATCGGAAGGATGTTCATTACCGCAAGGATTATCGACAGGAATGCCGTGAGTCTCCAGAACTGTTCCCATATGAATTTGTCGGGGAAGATGCTTCCGATTGTTATGAATCCGCCAAGGTTTTCGTATGCGCCGGTGCTCGGGGTGAATATGAGTTTCAGCTGTTTCCAGTAGTCGCTCAGCTCCTTTCCTGTTTTCTTGAATCCTCTCGGAATCGACTGCCAGAAAGTGTATTCTATCGTCGAAACCTGAAGCGTCTGGGCTTGGAAAACGCCAATTGTCGCGTCGGAAGCCACATGCACGACCAATGTCATTGTGTCGTTGTCGCGCACCAGCTTCAAATCAACGTCATTGTCGCGATAATCGCCTATAACTCTTTTGAACTCATGGAAATAAGGTGTTTCCACATCATTGATTCCGATAATCATATCGTTTTGAAGCACGCCAGCCTTCTGCGCATTTGAGCCCACGGAGAAGCCGCCCACAACGAAAGGCGTTCTCACTCCTATCATCATTGAAGGATTCTTAAGTATCTGATTCACAGCTGATTCAGGCAGTTCCACCTTCACATTCTGTCCGTTGCGCTCCACATCGATATAATTGACATCTTCAAGGATAAGCGCCATTGGAATCTGGTAAAAATCCTCAATATATTTTCCGTCGACCGACAAAATCTTGTCGCCGTCACGCAGTCCGATATTATAACCGATACTGTCAACAGTGATGCCGTATTTATTGACTTCCGCTGTTGAGACGTAGCTTTCGCCATAGCTCGCGATGAGTCCGATATAAATCAGAATTGCGAGAATCACGTTCATGCAGACGCCGCCAATCATGATGATGAGGCGTTGCCAAGCCGGTTTCGTCCTGAACTCCCACGGCTGCGGGTCCTGTGCCATCTGCGCCTCGTCCATCGACTCGTCGATCATGCCGGCAATCTTGCAATAACCGCCAAGCGGCACCCATCCGAGACCGAACTCGGTGTTGTCTTCTGCCCTGCGCCAGTCGTCTTCAGGCAAGGTGTTAAGGTCTATCGGTTCGTATTTGTCACCGTTTTTCACATATTTTTCAGGCTCATTTTTGCAGAAAAACTTAAACTGCCACCTTCCGTTTACTTTTTTACATCTGAAAATTGAGAATTTCCAGTCGAAAAACATATAGAATTTCTCAACCCTCACACCAAAGGCGCGGGACGCTATGAAATGCCCGAATTCATGAATAATCACAAGGATTGAGAGAGCTAATAAAAACTGCAATATCTTTATAAAAACCACCATTTTCCTTTAAAATAATTTCAGCCTGCAAAGATAGTGAAAAACCTGATTGGAAATCAATTTATTTCAAAAGAAATATAATCTTCGGGGTTGAGAGCCCTTCCTTGGAACCAAAGCTCGAAATGCAGATGCTGTCCTGTCGAGGTGCTTCCGCCGCCGCCGATGATGGCGATGGCGTCGCCAGCTTTCACGAGGTCGCCTTCCTGACAAAGCAGAGCCGAGTTGTGTTTGTACAACGACAACAGGTTCTTATCATGTTGAATACCAATGACATAACCACTTTCGACGCTCCATCCCGAGAATATCACCGTACCGTCGGCTATCGACTTGATAACAGCATCGACATTTGCCACCACATCGATGCCAAAATGCTTGTTGTTGCTGTTGAAATGATTGGTTACCAGTCCGTTGACAGGCACAAAAAACGTCGGCATGTCGGATTTGTCGGTAGAGTTCAAAAATGGTGAGCCGAAGAGATTATATTGCGTCTCCGCCTCAAACTGCAGACGGAAAATGCTGTCGTTTTCCGATTTCAACATGCTGTTTTTAGTCACGTTAGGCTTGTTGATGTCGATATGCGACATCGCCTGAATGCTGTCATTTGGTATCTCGTCGTTGATTATGCGTTTGATGTTTTTGATGTACAAGTCTTTCTGGCGGAACACCTCTTCGAGGGAGTCAGCGCGACGCTCGATGTTGTAAATCCTACGGTCCAATGTCACATCGGTGTATCCGGGAATCATCTCCCTTAGGGATGTGAAGAAAATAAGACAAGTGGTGCCGGCTACAAGAACCAGCGAGTATATCACGACCATCATCGTAATTCTCATCTTACTCATGTTGAATCCACCCTTCTCCTCGTAGGTTTCGGGGTGCACGATGATGATTTTGAATTTGCTCTTAAAGTTTTTAAACCAATTGTTTTTCATATATATTTTTCAGAAAAATTATCATTCCAAGTTGAATTTTCCAGGCACTTTCCCCTGCATTCCGCGATAAAAATCCTCCAACATTTTCCAGTCTTTATCGAAATCTCCCGACGGACGAAGCACAGGACCATAGCCGCATTTTCTCGTTTTGAAGTCGATAAATCCAAGGACCACAGGCACTTGTGCCAGCTCGGCAATGTAATAGAACCCGCGTTTCCATTTCTCGACGCGTTTGCGGGTGCCTTCAGGGGTTATAACGATGTTAAGCTCGTCATATTTTCTAAAAACCGCCGCCGTCTTCACCACCATATTGTTGCCTTTGCTTCTGTCAACGGGGATGCCACCCATTTTTTTGAGCCACCATCTCAGCAACGGCGTCTTGAAAAACTCCTTTTTTATCAGGAATTTCACTGAGCGACCTTCCATCCAGAAGAAGCAGCGGCCTATCACAAAATCCTCGATGCTCGTATGCGGAGCACATATAATTATACTCTTATCCACTCCTTCCGGGAAGTTTCCCACAAAAGTGAATCCTCTCATTTTCAGGTAGTTACGCCCAAACCATTTTTTAAAGCTCATATATCAATTTCAAGTCCGAGACCTTTTTTTAAAGTCAAAACATTTGGATTACTTTCAGCCATCTTCTCGAAGCGGCTTCTGTCAGTATAAGCTATCTCATCGACAGGTTTTTCGACGACATGATGCACGAGTTTGAACTGGTTGTTGCCGAGTTCGTTGGCAAGATGCGTCTTCAGCAGTGCCATATTGTTCATATCATTGACAACCAACATGTTATCGACCTGATAGTTTATCTCATCATTATTTTTCAGGGTTGGTTGGTATTTTCCGATGCCCGCCACGAAATTCGGAGAGGTGTTTTTATGAGACTCAACGAATTTCTTCCACGCTTCAACGAGCATCGCTTCCGTAAAAGGGTTGTTTTTCACCTCGACAGGAGCGTCTGAAACGGTTTTTTTCGGTTCACTGTCAAGAATTGAAATCGTCCCCGGTCGTCTGACACGCTGGACAGGATTTTCTTGTTTATTTTGGACAGGATTAACAAGATTTACAGGATTCGAGACAGGATTTACAGGATTATTTTGGATAACGTTTCCAGTTGGGACAACATTTTCCCTACGGGATGCAACTGGTTGTTGAATCGGTTGTTGTTGCACATAAGCAGGCATTTCAACCATTTTCAACAATGCGATTTCAAGGTGGAGGCGTTTGTTGTTGGCGTTTCGGAAGTTGATGTCGCACTCGTTAGCGATATCGAGGGCGTGGAGCAGGAACGCGGTGTTGCACGACTCTGCCTGTTTCGCATATCTTGCCTTGAGCTGGCTGCTCACCTCCATGAGGTCGATGACGCGCGCGTCCTTGCCGAGAAGCAGGTTGCGCATGTGGCTCGCCATGCCCTGGATGAAGTTCTGCGGGTCGAAGCCTTTATTTATCACATCGTTGAGCAACAACAGCATGGAGTTGATGTCGTTAGCCAAGATGTTCTCCACCATCCTGAAATAGTATTCATAATCAAGGACATTGAGATTGGTTATCACGTCCTGATAAGTGATGTTGTTTCCAGAGAAGCTCACCATCTGGTCGAAAATCGACAAGGCGTCGCGGAGTGCGCCGTCGGCTTTCTGCGCGATGATGTTGAGGGCTTCCTCTTCGGCAGTCACGCCTTCTTTTGCGGCTATTTTCTTAAGATGGTTAGTAATATCCTCGACGGTGATGCGCTTGAAGTCGAAAATCTGGCATCGGGAGAGGATTGTAGGCAGGATTTTATGTTTCTCGGTGGTGGCGAGGATGAACTTGGCATACGCCGGCGGCTCCTCGAGCGTCTTGAGGAAGGCGTTGAACGCCGCGCCCGACAGCATGTGGACCTCGTCGATGATATACACCTTGTATTTTCCTATTTGAGGAGGAATCCTGACTTGGTCGATAAGGGCGCGGATGTCGTCGACACCACTGTTGGAAGCGGCGTCGAGTTCAAAAATGTTGAACGACGCGTTGTTGTTGAAGCTCACGCAGGACTCACATTCGTTGCAAGCCTCCATGTCGTCAGTCGGATGCAGACAGTTGATGGTCTTCGCCATGATTCTCGCGCAAGTGGTCTTACCCACTCCCCTCGGACCGCAGAAAAGGAACGCCTGCGCCAGAGTGTTGTTGCGGATGGCGTTCTGCAAAGTGGATGTAATAGCATGTTGGCCGACGACGCTGTCAAACGTCACCGGTCTGTATTTTCGTGCCGATACAATAAAATTTTCCATCTGAAAATAGCCTTTTATTCAGCTTGTAAAATTACAAAGAATTTCTAAAACAGCCATCTTATTTTATATTTTTTTAAAAAAAAGCCTGACGAAACGACGAATTTGTTATTTTTGCAGATTCGCTTAGTGTGGAAAATAAAGTAACGGTTTTGAAGTTATTTTAAGAAAACAGAAAATGAAGATAAGGACATACAAGGTTTTTGGGATATTATCTATAATATTGACAATCATCATGTTGGCATCTTGTTCCACAAAGAAAAACAAATGGAACAGGCGTGTGTGGCATAACATGACGAGTCATTATAATGTATGGTGGAACGGCAACCAGAGCATGAAAGAGGGAGAGAAAACGCTCCGTGAGGCGGCAAAAGACGACTACACGAAGACTCTTCCGGTGTTCAACTACGGCACAAAAGAAGACGCTCTGGCACTTAATTCAACCATGGACCGCACCATCGAGAAAGACGCCATCTGCATCCAGAAACACTCGATGAGATTCAACAACAAGGAGTACACCCGATGGATCGACGACGCTTTCATCGACATGGGCAAGGCGAATTTCTACAAGCAGGACTACGTTCCAGCGCGCCGCACCTTGGAATATGCAGCCTCGCAATACCGCAACAGCCCCGATAGATTCACCGCGACATTATGGTTGGCAAAGACTTACATCGTCACAAGACAGTTTGAGAAAGCCGAGGCGATGCTTCATTCTATAATAGTGGCGATGGACAGCGACGAGAAGATTCCGAGATATGTCCGCACCAACATCGACTTGGTTTACGCTGACTATTACATCGCGATGGGCAAGGAAGACGAGGCCGTGCAATATCTGCGCAGCGCACTTCTCACCGCAAAAGGCAAATACAACAAGACTCGCGCTATGTTCATCCTCGGTCAGATTTACGAGCATCAGAACGACAAGACTCGCGCCTCCGAACAGTTTAAGAATGTCATCAAAAAACACCCGTCGTACGAGATGACGTTTGAGGCTCAGATGAACCTCGCGAGATGCAATGACAGCGACACCACCACCATCATGAAGATGCTCAACAGGATGCTCAAGGACGCGAAAAACACCGAGTACAAAGACCGCATCTACTACGCCATGGCTGATGTGGCTATGGAAAACAAAAACGAGACCGACGGCGTGAAATACCTGAGGAAATCTGTCGCAAGCAGCACCAACAACAACCGCCAGAAGGTGAAGTCGTCGCTTGACGTCGCAAATATCTTGTTCAAAAACAGCGACTACGTGCTAAGCCAGGCTTACTTCGACACCGCTGTGATGACGATGGACCGCACATACCCTGGCTACGACAGCTTGCTCAACATTTCGGTCATGCTCACCGACCTTGTGAGCAACCTCACCGTTTACGAGACACAAGACAGCCTCCTGCGTCTTGCCGCCATGGACTCGGTGCAACGCAACGCCATCATCGACAAGGTTATTGAAGACTACAAGATTGAGCAGAAACGCCTTGAGGAGCAGAGAGAGATTGAGGCGCAGCTGGCGCTCAACGGCGGCAACCAGAAGCCAGAACAGGTAGTGCCCGCCAACGAAGGCAGCTGGTATTTCTACAACACCCAGACGAGAACACGCGGTGCCAACGACTTCCGCACGAAATGGGGCAACCGCCTACTCGAAGACTACTGGTTCATCTCCAACAAACAAAGCATGGTTCAAGAAGTCGACGAAGAGCTGTCGGAGGAAGAACTTGCGAACATGAGCGAAGAAGAACGCGCGAGATATATGCAGGAGCGTAACGTTGAGCGCGACACCACGCAGTACACGCAGCTCGACAGAGGCTATTACCTGAAGCAGATTCCGTTCTCGAAAGAAGCCCAGGAGCAGGCGCACAAAGAGATTGCGGAGGCGTTGAACAACATCGGCTTCATCTACTACAGCGATTTACAGGACTACCAGCGTTCCATCGAGGCATATACCGAGCTTTCGGAGCGTTATCCAGGCAACGACAACGAGGTGTCGGCGTGGTTCTATCTCTACAGGATGCACAGCAGCCGCAAAGAGACCGCCGACGCTGACAAATACAAAAACTTGGTTCTTTCGAAATATCCGGATTCTAACCAGGCGAAGATAATAATAGACCCGGAACATTTTGTCAAAGAACATGAGAAGGGAGCAGCTGCCGAGCAGTTGTACGCCAAGACGTTTGAGGCATACGAGAACGGACAGTACCAGCGCGTGATGATGAACACGAAGAAAGCGCGTCAGCTTTATTCCGACGACACCCTTTACATGCCACGTTTCGAGTTCCTCAACGCCATCTCGTTGGGTTACGTTGAAGTTGTCGACTCGATGGCGTATGCGCTTTACCGCTTGATTCAGAAATATCCTGAGAGCAGCATCAAGCCGTTTGCCTTGGATGTCCTGCTCAGCGCGAACGACATGTACAACCTCGGGCTCAACATCGAGAGCGCGCGTCCTAAGGAGGAAAAAGTCGAGGAGAAAGAATATCCTTACACCTTCAACGAAAACGAATCGTACTATGTGCTGGTGATATGCAAGAAAAACGTGCGAGTGAACCCGCTGAAGGTCCGTATCGGCGACTTCAACAAGAACAATTTCCGAATGAATCAGCTGAAGGTGAAGAACATCATGCTCAACAAAGACACATCGCTACTTACCATCGAGAGCTTCGAAAATCTTGACAAAGCCCTTGACTATCATACAGCATTGTTCCTCACCGACTATGTTTTCGGAGGAATTGAAAAAGACGATTATACAATATTAGAGGTTTCTGTGTCGAACTACCCGATTTTCTATCAGCAGAAAAACGTGGAGGAATACCTGGAATTTTGGAATCAAAATAACAAATAAAAATATGAGTTCAAATCAAGAATCATCCGTTAGAAACAACCTTATAGGAAACGGAACAACCATCAAAGGCGAGGTGATGGCATCAGGCGACATCCGCATTGACGGCACTATCATCGGGACAATGAAGTCAAACGGTAAAGTTGTCATCGGGCAGCAGGGCATCGTTGAAGGCGACATCATCTGCAAAAGCGCTGACATCTCGGGCCGCGTGAAAGGCACCATCAGAGTTGAAGAGCTGACATCGCTGAAATCGACATCACGCCTTGAAGTTGAGCTTTTCACAAAACAGCTATTCATCGAGGTCGGTGCCATCTTCACAGGAAGATGCGACATGTCGCAGAAACCTGGTGAGGCTCAAAAGAAGTAATAAATGGGAACAAACACTAAAGACAGCAAGTTCATAATACATCTGTGCATTATGACTGGCGTGGTGATTGCCGCGTCGATAGCGTTGCGCAGCATGCTCACGACGTGGTGGCCGATGATCGTGACGTTTTTCTTCATCGTCAGCATGGTGATGTATTTCCTCAGTCAGAAAACGAAGAGAAAAGACATGCGCAAGTTTGCGAACTTCTACATGCTTTCAACAGTGATAAAGATGATTGTCTACCTGTCAATCATAATGGCTTACATGTTGAATTTCAAGGAAGACGGCAGACGTTTCGCAATCACTTTTCTCGCCTATTATCTGATTTACAGCGTTTTTGAGACTTATAAACTTGCAAAAAAAGAAAAGAATCCTGATGGAAACAAATAACGAGCTTATCGGTTACGAAAAGATAGAGAGATTCGATCCGGAACGCACAGAGAAGCTGATGGAACATTACAGGGCCATCCTGCGGCTTCTCGGCGAGAACCCTAACAGAGAAGGACTGCTGAAGACGCCGCTCCGCATGGCGAAGTCGATGCAGTTTCTCACGCAGGGCTACAACATGGATCCGATGGAAATCCTTCTTTCCGCAAGATTCAAGGAAGACTACCGTCAGATGGTGATTGTAAAAGACATTGAGCTTTTCTCGATGTGCGAGCATCATCTCATCCCGTTCATCGGCAAAGCGCATGTGGCGTATATTCCAAACGGCTACATCACCGGACTGAGCAAGATAGCGAGAGTCGTGGAGGCTTATTCGAGACGTCTTCAGGTGCAGGAACGCCTTACGACACAGATAAAAGAAGCCATCAACGAGGCGTTGCATCCTCTCGGCGTAGCGGTTGTCATCGAGGCGAAGCATCTCTGCATGAGCATGAGAGGCGTGCAGAAACAAAACTCCGTGACAACGACTTCAGATTTCGTCGGGGCTTTCGAAAGAGGCGAGACGAGGGCGGAATTTTTCAATCTTATTGGTAAAAACTTACATTAAATAATATGAATTATGGAAAACAACTATGAAATTCAAGGTACAAGAACCTTATCAAATTCATTTGTAGCGAATGTGTTCATGTGGATGTTCGCAGCTTTAGGAATAACAGCGCTTGTAGCGTATCTGTTCGGAACGGATGAGAGTCTGTTCGGTATGATGTACTCAATAAAATCCGACGGAACCGCCGCAATGAACATCTTAGGATGGATTGTAATGTTAGCGCCTATCGCCCTTGTGCTAATCATGTCATTTGCCATTGAAAAACTTAGTGCCTCGGCGATGGTTATACTTTTCATCGTTTACTCTGTCATCATGGGCATAAGTTTGAGCTTCATTTTCTATGTCTACACCTTTGCTTCAATCTTCAAGACATTCATTATCACCGCAGGAATGTTCGGCATTATGGCTGTTTTGGGATATACCACTAAAACAGACCTCACAAAGATGGGTTCCATTTTAATAATGGCTCTGATAGGCATTGTTATCGCCTCTTTAGTGAATATGTTTCTTGGCAGCGCACGTCTCGACTACATCATCAGCATCATCGGAGTCATCGTCTTCACCGGATTGACAGCCTGGGACATGCAGAAAATCAAGAACATCGGGATTGCAGGATTTGAAAATAATGAGACAATGACAAAACTTTCCCTTATGGGAGCATTGAACCTGTATCTTGACTTTATTAATTTATTCCTTTATTTATTAAAATTCTTCGGAAAAGAAAAATAACTATGAAAGCATACGTTTTTCCTGGACAAGGAGCACAATTTGTTGGAATGGGAAAGGATCTTTATGAGAAATTCCCGATGGCGAAGGAAATGTTTACCAAAGCCAATGAAATTTTAAAATTCAATATCACAGAGATAATGTTTGATGGCACTGACGAGGATTTGCGTCAGACCAAGGTGACGCAGCCTGCCATCTTCCTGCATTCGGTCATTTTGGCTGCGATGCTTGGAGAGGATTTCAAGCCTGACATGGTGGCGGGACACTCATTGGGCGAGTTCTCGGCATTGGTAGCAAACCACACCCTCAATTTCGAAGACGGTCTGAAACTCGTGTCGCAGCGTGCAATGGCGATGCAGAAGGCTTGTGACGCCAACCCTGGCACGATGGCGGCCATCATCAACCTTGACGACGAGAAGATCAGGGAAATCTGCAATTCTATCGACGAGGTCGTGGTTCCAGCCAACTTCAACAGCCCTGGACAGGTTGTCATTTCCGGCAGCGTTAAAGGCATCGAGATAGCATGTGAGAAGATGAAGGAAGCCGGAGCAAAACGCGCACTGCCATTGAAAGTCGGCGGCGCTTTCCACAGCCCACTGATGGAGCCGGCACGCGAAGAGCTCGCAGAGGCAATCCAAAAGACAAAATTCGGTCATGGCATCTGCCCTATCTACCAGAACGTGACAGGTCAGGCTGTGAACGACCCTGAAATCATAAAGAACAACCTCATCAAGCAGCTCACCGCTCCTGTCTGCTGGACACAGACCATGGAAAACATGATCGCAGCAGGCGTCAACCAGGTGGTTGAAGTCGGTCCTGGCACAGTGCTTCAGGGATTGTTCAGAAGACTTAACGGCACCATCGAGTTGTCAAGCGCGACAATAGAATGAGACGAAACCATCTGATACCTGTCTATCTGTCGTTGGCAGTCGCTTTCGGCGTGCTGCTCGGGATAATAATATCACGTTCGAACAACGCCAACACCTTTATTAATAAAGGAGGCGACATGAACCTGGTGGACAAGGTGTTTTATCTTATTGAAAAAGAATACGTCGACACCGTCAACATCAGCAAGCTGCAGGTGGAGGCTGTCACGAGTGTCATCGACAAAATGGACCCGCACAGCGAATATTTCGAGCCAGAGGTTCTTGAGGAAGTCAACGAGGACCTTCAAGGCAGCTTCGAGGGCATCGGCGTGACGTTCAGGATTGAGAAAGACACCGTCACCATCATCAGCACCATCAAGGGAGGACCGTCGGAGAAGACCGGCATCATGGCGGGCGACAGGATTGTTTATGTCGGCGACAGCCTTATCGCGGGCGTGGGCATCGTCAACAACAAGGTGATGAAGCTCCTCAAAGGACCGCGCGGCACCAAGGTCGACGTGAAGGTCTTCCGCCGTGGTGTGAGCGATTTGCTTGGTTTCACCATCACGCGCGACGTGATACCGACGTACAGCGTCGATGTGGCGTATATGATTGACGAGACGACAGGTTACATCAAGTTGGAGAAATTCATCGCGACGACGCACAAGGAGTTTGTCAACGCCGTGAAGAAGCTGCAGAAACAAGGCATGCAGAAGCTCATCTTCGACTTGCGCGACAACGCCGGCGGTTATCTTTCCGAGGCGGTCGAAATCGCTGACGAGTTCTTGCCGAAGGGCAGTCTTATCGTTTACACGCAAGGTGAGCACCGCTCGCGCCAGTATATCTTCGCACGCCGGCGCGGCATGTTGGAAGACACGCCTGTGACAATACTCATCGACGAGGGTTCGGCGTCAGCTGCTGAGATAGTGGCCGGCGCGCTTCAGGACAACGACCGCGGAACGATAGTTGGACGCCGTTCGTTCGGCAAGGGCCTGGTGCAGGAGCAGTTCGACCTAGGTGACGGAGCAGGACTGCGTCTGACCGTGGCGCGCTACTACACCCCGACGGGACGCTGCATACAGAAGCCTTACGACGGCGACAGGGAGAAATACCTTTTGGAGGCATATGACAGATATAACTCAGGCGAGATGTTCAGCGCTGACAGCATCCACTTCGCCGACTCGCTGAAATACACCACGCCAGGCGGCAAAATCGTATATGGCGGCGGAGGCATCATGCCAGATGTGTACGTGCCGTTGAAAAAAGATTCGACAGAGTATTTCTTCAACAAAATCGTGAATGCGAGCATAGTGTTCCAGTACGCTTTCGACTATTCCGACGCACACCGCGACGAAATAATGAGGTACGGCGATGAAAGGAGTTTCGACAAGAAGTTCAAGTTCACCGACAAGATGTGGAGCGACATTCTCGCCGAGGCGAAGAAAAAGAAGGTCACAGGCACCGACGAGCAGAAGGCAGTGGCGAAACCGATGACGGCGCAGCTCTTCAAGGCATACGTGGCGAGGAACATTTTTGGGGACGAGGCGTTTTATCCGCTTTACGAATCTCTTGACGAGATTCTAAATGTGGCGCTACGCGCAATGTGATGCTACGCAATGTGGTCGCTTCGCTCCAATGTGATGCCCTTCGGGCAATGTGCAGCCTTCGGCTGAATATGTCACATTCCGCGAAGCGGCATCTTATGCGAAGCAGCACATTTCACGACCGAAGGGAGTGACATATTGAAAATTAATAATTTTTTGTAAATTGTAATAAAAAAAATAGTATTTTTGCACCCCGAATTGGATAAGATGAAGAGAGAGGAACATAATTTCATAATTCCATTGGCTGGATTGCCGTTTGGACATAGTGATTTTCAATATGTTATAAACGACAGCTTCTTTGCGGAGAGGGATTATTCAGAAGTGAAAAAAGGAGTTGTGAACCTTCATTTGGATGTCGAAAAGATGGAGACGATGTTCATCTTGACGTTGAAATTTGAAGGGAAAGTGGTTCTTCAGTGCGACAGATGCGGTGACGACTACGAGCAGCCCATCGAGGATTCGGCAGAAATATTCCTGAAATACGGTGCCGAAAAAAACGACGAGGACAATGACGACGTCATCATTATAACAAAGAACGACAGCGAGTTCGACTTGAGTGATTTGATTTATGAGTACATCATCCTGTCGCTTCCAATTCACAGAACGCACGACGACGAGAGCTTGTGCAACCAGGAAGTAATGGAAAAACTGCACAACTTCTCGCAAGTCGAGGCGGAGACCGAGGAGGAAGAGGAGAATCCTTGGAAACAAATGATGAAAGATTTGAAAGATAAAATAGATAAGTAATAATTAAAAAATAGTGTAAAATGGCACATCCTAAACGAAGACAGTCTCATACAAGAGGCGCGAAGAGAAGAACTCACTACAAAGCTGAGGTTCCAACATTGGCAACATGCCCAACAACAGGCACGATCCACGTATATCACAGAGCATACTATGTTGACGGTGACCTTTACTACAAAGGAAAACTCGTCATGGAAGGAGCAAAGAAATAATTAAACAAAGAAAATTTTTTTCATAATCTTTATATTGTTTTTCCCCGCCTATCGTGTATAGGTGGGGTTTTTTATCAGTTGTCAGTTAGCAGTTATTCAGTTAATAGTTATTTTTTTATCTTATAATTTATTGGTTATCAATATATTACAGAATATTTTCATTTTTAACTAAAATTTTAGTTACATCGTAATAAAATAAGTTGTATATTTGCAGCGTTAATTACACAAAAAAGAAGTGATATGAAAGAGTTAACTAAAGCAGAAGAGCAGGTAATGCAGGTGATTTGGAAGATTGGCACTGGTTTTGCCAACGAGATAATGGCGGCGTATCCGGAGCCGAAGCCGGCGTATAACACGGTGCTGACGATGGTGAGAATTCTGGAAAAGAAAGGTTTCGTGGGGCATGAGACGTTTTGCAAGGCGAACCGCTACTACCCTCTCGTGAGCAAGGAGGAATATTCGGAAAGCTCGCTGAAGGGGCTTGTTGAGAACTACTTCAACAACTCGTACCTCGACTTGGTGTCGGCGTTCGCGAAAAAAGAGAACTTCTCGATGGAGCAGATTGAAGAGTTAAAGAAAATGATTGAAAAAATTGATTAATAAAAATGTGTGCCTTCGGCAAATGTGCAGCCTTCAGCTGAATGTGTGCTCCCTACGGTCGCAATGTGTGCCTTCGGCCAATGAGGCGAAGCCTCCACATTCCGCGAAGCGGCAAATTCTGCGAAGCAGCACATTTCACGAAGTGACACATTAAAATAAATTATTATGGCAACAAGTATTATTTCAATAGCAATAGCGGTGGCGGTGCTCTGGGTGGCGTACAGGGTGCTGTTCATCAACAGCAACAGGTTGGTTTTCAACCGCGCGTTTCTTATTGTGGCGCTTGGGTTTTCTTTGATATTGCCGGCAGCCGGTGTAATGATTGGCAGAAACACGCCGCAGATTGCGAGTTACAGACAGAGTCTTTTTCAGGGTATCATGCTCGAGGAGGTTGTGATTAGTGCCGAAGGTGTGACAATCAGCACTCAGAGCGAAGTGAAAGCTGATGAAAGCGCCACGCCGGTAGTGGCAAGCAATAAAAGAAGCTTCGATGTGATAGGGCTTATAGGGCAGATATGGCTTATAGGTGCTATAATAGCAGCTCTAATATTTCTAATTAAATTAGGAAAGCTCTTATTTATTATTATCAAGTCGACGAAGAAGAAAATGCCAGGATACACTGCGGTTTTCACGGGCAAGGAACATGGCTCGTACTCGTTTTTCAACTACGCTTTCTTCCCGAATGAAAACGTGAACTCGGAGATTGTGAGACACGAAATGAGCCACATCGCACACCATCATTCAGCCGACATCCTTTTCGTGGAGCTGATGATGATTATCCAATGGTTTAATCCATTTATCTACTTGTACAAGAGAGAGTTACAGAGTCTCCACGAGTATATGGCAGACCGCGATGTGGTCGCCACAGGAATTGACAAACAGAACTACATGATGTTGATTTTGCAGCAGTGCACGGCCGTCGATTTCAGCAACATGAGCAATAACTTCAGTTTTTTATTAACCAAAAAAAGAATCAAAATGATTACTCAAAGCAAAAAAGCAAAGGGCGTGGTAATCAAGGCATTACTTACCCTCCCACTGTTCGCCCTGTTA
Organism: Bacteroidales bacterium; assembly: GCA_017427985.1. GTDB lineage: Bacteria > Bacteroidota > Bacteroidia > Bacteroidales > F082 > Limimorpha. The sequence goes on from JAFRRS010000004.1 coordinate 40,653, forward strand.
TTGTTCGCGAACTGCAAATCCAATGGTCAGGAAAAAGCTTCAGCTGAAAAAGCCGAAACACCGATGGAAAATGAAAATCTGGTGACAATCAAGTTGGGTGAAGAAAGCTATCTTTCATTCAATAATCCAATGGAAATCAACTTTGATGGCACAGAATACACTCTCGACATCAAGAGCGTGAAAAAAGAGCGCACATTTGAGTTTGGCGACCATAAGGTAGTTGTCAAAAACAATCGTGACGAACGCAACAGTTACACTGTAACCATCGACGGCAAGCCGTTTGACCTTAAATACATAAAAGACGTAATAACAGGAGAATTCCCTATGGATGGTTATGATATACCAGAAAGTGACGTAGTGATGTTTGCTGATGTAATGCCTGAATATCCTGGCGGAACGAACGCAATGTTCGATTTCATCCGAAAAAACGTGAAATATCCTGAATCGGCAAAGGAAAAAGGCATCGAAGGTAGGGTATATGTAAACTTTGTAATTGATAAAGACGGTAGCATCTCTGACATTAAAGTACTGCGTGGATTATGCAAAGAAATTGATGAAGAAGCAGTTAGAGTTGTCAAAGCTATGCCGAAATGGAATCCTGGCATGCAGGATGGCGAACCTGTCAGAGTGCAATATACGCTTCCTTTCTATTTCAAAATTAGCGGCAATGAAAACACTATAACTGCCCTTTCAGGAACCAAGTGGGAAGGCATAGGCAAAGGTACCAAGGACGGCGTAAAATACATCATGGAAATGACTATGGACTTCTATAACAACGATGACGGACTATTTGTGATGAAGCTCACTTCACAGGAAAAGGGCAAAGAACCCGTGGTGCAGTTCTCAGAAGTCGGACTTGATTTCAAGTATGTGTATGAAGGAAATGAGAACACCGGTATGGGCGCAATCTCCCCAAAGAATACTGATGGCAGTACATTGGGAGGAGAGAACCAGCCTCCTTATACCTATACAAGAAATGACAACAATATAGTTGTCGTATTTGACGATTTCAAGGAAGACATCGGAATTGAGAGCATCACTTTTGTGAAGAAATAATAATTGGTGGAAACGATTTTTAATGCCATTTTCGAAAAGCTCTCAGTACCTTGGTGGTAAGTCGCTTTTCTGCAAATGGCATTAAAAATCTAAGGTTATACAGCTTAAAACTATGAAAATCAAATTGTTACCACCAAGTCTTTTGCTACTTCTAATGCTGCTCTCCTGCGCATCACATCAGCAGGTAAGTCAGTTTCCAAGGGATGCAGAGTCGATAAAGCTGTCGAACCAGAATCTAAAGCGTATTCCGAGGAGCATCAAGCGGTGCAAGAACCTCAAACACATTGATTTGGAGCATAATCAGATTAAGCACATTCCTCGCTTCATTGCGAAAATGGACAGCTTGAGAAGTCTCGATTTAAATTATAACCATTTAAAACTTACCAAGTCTGACATCAAGCACGCTTCAAAGGTGAAAAAGCTGTCGATTGGAGCCAACAAAATTGAAAAATTGCCAGAAAATATAGGCATTTTGCAATGCACTAATCTGAATTTGGGTAAAAACAAGCTGAAATCGCTGCCAGATTCTTTTAAGGAGCTGAAACAGATTAAGCATCTGATTCTTTATGAAAATGAATTTGAGATAGTGCCTGACGAGATAGAAACGCTTGATAGTGTAGAGCACCTGGATTTTTATAAAAACAAGCTTTCTAAAATTCCCGATTTCATCGGTAATTTTGATAAGTTGAAATATCTTTATTTTTCTTATAATGAGATTGAAAAACTCCCAGATACTTTGAGAAATCTGAGTTCACTGAAGTATTTCTATGTTCATCATAATAATATTGTAAAACTTCCGGAGTGGATTGTTGAGCTTGATTCGCTTGAGAGGCTTGGAGTCGGTCATAACAGGCTGATTTCCATGCCTGATTTGTCGGGAATGAAGTCGCTTATTGAGCTCAACTGCGAAGGGAACCTGCTTGAGGAGTTTCCGTGGAGACTTGTTTTCAAGCCGGGGATGCAGTTTCTGATTGTCAGGGATAATTTGTTTGAGTTAAGTGTGGAAGAAATCGAGTTTTTGAGTCAGCCGAGAGGAATAGTGATTGTTTTTTAATGTGGTCGCTACGCGACAATGTGTGCCTGCGGCAAATGTGCAGGCTGCGGCTGAATGTGATGCTCCCTTTGGTCGCAATGTGTGGCCTTCGGCCATGAGGCAAAGCCTCCACATTCCGCGAAGCGGCACATTTCACGAACGAAGTGAGTGACACATTACGCCTGAAAGGCGTTCCATGGCATTCCTTTGGGCATTGGGGCAGTGACTGTCATTTCAGTCTTTAATGTCGGATGCTCGAACGTGATTTTGTAAGAGTGCAAACAGATTGAGGCATCGGGGTTGGAGCGCGGGTAGCCGTATTTGAGGTCACCTTTGATGGGGCAGCCGATGTGAGCGAGCTGGCAGCGAATCTGATGATGGCGACCGGTAATCAGCTCTACTTCAAGGAGATAGTAATTGTCTGATTTCCCGACGACACGGTATCTTAACGTCGCGAGTTTCGCTCCGCTTGTACCCTCTTTCACGATGTACGACTTGTTTTGTGCCTCGTTTTTCACCATGTAATCATTGAGTTCGTCGGCGTCTTTAGGAGGACGGTTTTTTACCACGGCAAGGTACGTTTTATGGAAGTTGCGGTCTTTCACCATGGTCGTCATGCGGCTGAGCGCCTTACTGGTACGCGCGAAGATGACCGCTCCGCTGACAGGACGGTCGAGACGATGGACGAGGCCCGCGAACACCTCGCCAGGTTTGTTTTTCGTATCTTTGATATACGCCTTAACGTCGTCGAGAAGGCAGACGTCGCCAGTTTTGTCACCCTGGACGATTTCGGATGGCAGTTTGTTGACAATGATGAGGTGATTGTCCTCGAATAATATTCGTTGCGATAATGGGACAAGGCATGCCTTGTCCCTACGGGATGCAATTGAATTATCCCTACGGGATGAAAACGAATTACCCGTACGGGATGAGATATCGTATCCAGTTGAGGCAACGCATGCGTTGCCATGATGATTAGAATTAATATTGCTCACTATCATTGGGGAACGTTACCTCTTTCACATCGTTGATATACGCGTGTACTGAGTCTTTGATGCTGGTGTAGAGGTTGTTATAGCGGCGCAGGAATCGTGGCGAGAAATCGTTGCTCAGTCCGAGCATATCCTGCAAAACAAGAACCTGACCGTCGCAGCCGTGACCGGCACCGATGCCAATGGTAGGGATGTGCAGCGACTGCGAAACCTCTGTTGCCAATGCCGCCGGAATCTTTTCAAGAACAATGCTGAAAACGCCTTTTTCCTGAAGCAACAATGCATCTTCACGGAGTTTGTTAGCCTCGTATTCGTCTTTGGCGCGCACCACATACGTTCCGAACTTATTGATACTCTGCGGAGTGAGTCCAAGATGTCCCATCACAGGAATACCGGCACAAAGGATACGCTCAACCGACTCAAGAATCTCCTTGCCGCCTTCCATCTTCACGGCGTTGGCACCAGTCTCCTTCATGATACGGATTGCCGACTCGAGAGCCTTCTTCGAGTTACCTTGATAAGTACCGAACGGCATATCCACGACAACCATGGCGTGCGACACGGCACGCACCACCGACGCTCCGTAGATTATCATCTCGTCGAGGGTGATTGGAAGTGTGGTAAGATGGCCTTCCATCACGTTGGAGGCACTGTCGCCAACAAGAATTATATCGATATTCGACTGGTCGAGGATTTTCGCCATAGTGTAATCGTATGCGGTAAGCATAGCGATTTTCTCACCTTTGTTTTTCATCTCCTGGAGGACGTGGGTCGTTACCAGAGAAGCGTTATGAGACAAATACATTTCTTAAAAATTTTTTGCAAAAATAGATAAAATAATCGTATCTTTGCAGACTAATTTTTTAATTATGAAAAGATTATTCCCGATCATAGCCCTTGCGACACTGGTTTTCAGCTCTTGCAGCAATAAAGTCGAACTTTACAGCGATGAAGGAGACAGCACTATTGTTTACGCTTTGCTCGATTCAGAAGCCGACACAAATTTTGTTAAAATCACGAAGTCATTCATCGGAAACGCCAACGAACTGGCGCAGAATTACGAGGCGTGCAACTACAAATACGGAGAGATTGAAGCCACGATAACAGGCGTTTTTGAGGGAAGCAACAGCACAAAGGAAGTGCATCTCGACACCATCTCGAAATGGATTCCATACAATGAAAACTCGGCATTTTACAGCGGTTGCAGGCAGACATATTATTATTTCACAGAAAAACTCAAAGAAGGGCAAGAATACAATCTTGAAATCACAAGAAACACCGATGGAGTGAAAATCACAGCCAAAGCCAAGACTATCAATACGTTCAGGTTTAAAAAACCTTTTGACAACACCACTTTGAATTTCAGTGGCAAAAAGGGCTCCGTTGAATGGAGGGTGACAGACGCCAGCACATTGTTCCACACTACCGCGGCATATTTTGAGGTTAACGGATTTTTCAATTATAAAGAACTTATGCCCGGCGCAACCGACACAGTACATCAGGTGATAAGATGGAGTCTCGGCGAAGGAGAGGCGGAAAGCATGTTCACCACCCAGAACAACGACTCATATTATGTGCAGTCATACACGCCGATGGCCTTGTACACACTTTTGGAAACCAACGATTATCTGAAAAACAACTCACCTGCGGGAGTACAGCGCTGGTTTGAGAACTTCGAGTTTTCAATCACTGCCATAGGCGATGAGCTTTACAGATACAACATCGTGAACAACTCCAGCAGTGCCATCCAAGACGTGCAGAACTATTCGAATATCAACAACGGCATAGGACTGATGTCGTCACGCATAACGAAAATCGTCTCTGTCAAGATTGACCAGGTGACAAGGAAAAACATCCAGGACAACTATCTTTACGGCTTCATCTACGACCCGAACAGGTAAAAAATGACATTTTGTCAGTTTTCTCCTTTTGGCATAATTTTTGAGAACCGCTTTGTCAGAAAATGACAAAAAAGTAAAATAAAATATAGGAGATTAAAATTATGTCAAAAATCATTGGTATAGACTTAGGAACAACAAACTCATGCGTTTCAGTTATGGAAGGCAATGAGCCTGTAGTGATTCAGAACAGCGAAGGCCACCGCACGACACCGTCAATCGTGGCATTCACCGACAACGGCGAGCGTAAGGTTGGCGAGCCTGCAAAACGTCAGGCCATCACAAACCCGTTGAGAACCGTTTATTCAATCAAACGTTTCATGGGCGAGACTTACGACAAGATGCAGAGCGAAATCGGCCGTGTACCTTATAAAGTAGTAAAGGGCGGCAACAACACACCACGTATCGACATCGACGGCAAGTTGTATACACCTCAGGAGATCTCGGCAATGGTGCTTCAGAAGATGAAGAAGACCGCTGAGGACTACCTCGGACAGCCTGTCACAGAGGCCGTCATCACGGTGCCTGCATACTTCAGCGACTCACAGCGTCAGGCCACCAAGGAAGCTGGCGAAATCGCTGGTTTGAACGTGCGTCGTATCATCAACGAGCCTACTGCAGCAGCTTTGGCATACGGCTTGGACAAGAAGAAGAGCGATGTGAAGGTTGCTGTGTATGACCTTGGCGGCGGCACATTCGATATTTCAATCCTCGAACTCGGCGACGGCGTGTTTGAAGTGAAATCGACAAACGGTAACACCCACCTCGGCGGCGACGACTTCGACGAGAGAATCATCAACTGGCTGGCAGAAGAATTCATGAAAGACGAGAACATCGACCTCCGCAAGGACCCGATGTCACTGCAGAGATTGAAGGAAGCTGCTGAAAAGGCAAAGATTGAGTTGTCGGCATCGACAGAGACAGAAATCAACCTGCCATATATCACAGCAACACAGAGCGGACCTAAACACTTGGTGCGCAAGCTCTCAAGAGCCAAGTTCGAGCAGTTGTGCGACGACCTCATCCAGGCCACTATCGAGCCATGCCGCAAGGCTTTGGCAGACGCTGGCATGAGCGTGAGCGACATCGACGACGTGATCTTGGTTGGTGGTTCGACACGTATCCCTGCCATCCAGAACATCGTGCGCGACTTCTTCAAGAAAGAGCCTTCAAAGGGCGTGAACCCGGACGAGGTGGTCGCAATCGGCGCTTCTATCCAGGGCGGCGTTCTGACAGGCGAAGTGAAAGACGTTCTGTTGCTTGATGTCACACCATTGTCACTCGGCATCGAGACCTTGGGCGGCGTGATGACAAAGCTCATCGAGAGCAACACCACCATCCCATTCAAGAAATCGGAGGTGTTCTCGACAGCTGTCGACAACCAGCCATCTGTTGAGATCCACGTGTTGCAGGGCGAGCGTCCAATGGCCAACCAGAACAAGACCATCGGCAGGTTCAACCTCGACAACATCCCGCCAGCGCCAAGAGGTGTCCCGCAAATCGAAGTCACATTCGATATTGACGCAAACGGTATCTTGAACGTGTCAGCAAAGGATAAGGCAACTGGCAAGACCCAGAGCATCCGTATCGAGGCATCGTCAGGCTTGAGCGACGACGAGATCAAGAGGATGAAGGCAGAAGCTGAAGCCAACGCCGACGCCGACAAGAAGGAACGTGAGCGTATTGACAAAATCAACGCTGCTGACGCCACCATCTTCAACACCGAGAAACAGCTTAAGGAATACGGCGACAAGCTGCCGGCTGACAAGAAGGGCGAGATTGAGGCTGCTCTTGAGAAGCTGAAGACAGCCCACAGGGCACAGGACATCGCCGGCATCGACGCTGCCATGGCAGAGATGAACGGCATCTGGCAGAAGGCATCTGAGGAGATGTATAAGAACGCCGGTGCCCAGGGTGGTCAGCAGGGACCTTTCAACGGTCAGCAAGGCCCACAGAATCCAAATCCAGGAAACGGAGGAAAGGATGACGAGGTGACGGATGTGGATTTTGAAGAGGTGAAATAAGACCTTAGACTTTAGACCTTAGACTTTAGAAAAGGATGTCGGGAAAAAAACGGCATCCTTTTTTTGTTATTGCGATAACCTCTCTGAATAGTAAGGGATTTCAGTTTGCGTTATCTCGATAAGGCGTTGTATACGCTTGTCAAAATCTGATTTGGTTATGTTGCGCCAATTCTTTCGTTTTGACGTTTCTCTAAAACCAAAACCTGTCAATTCAATATGTTCTTTTCTGTATTTACGGTCAAGTTTGTATTTCTTCGTCCAAATACCCGATGGATTACTTAATAAAGTGCAAAACATTTGTGAACTATTGCTCAACAATACAAATTTAAAATTGTCTTTTTGAACAACAACCTTACTTTCGGGATAATGATACTTATTGTCTAAATTCTCCGTTATTAAAAAGATTTTATAAGATTCAATAATGTCTTTTGGTAGATTCTCGATAATTTTATATGAACGTTTTGTAATTTTGAAAGAAGTGTAAATTGCCAACAGCCAGATAAATACTGCAAAAAGATTTCCCAATAATATGCAAACGGCACAATATAGGATATTTTTTAGGAAAGGAGAAGATGATGACTCTGTCAATAAATAAATTACACAAAAACATACAGAAAATATCACGCCACAAATTCTTAATAGAAATCTTGATGTTGTTTTTGTTTTCTCCCGGTATTCTTTAAATGTTATCATGGTTATTATCTTGATGCAAAAATACGAATAATACTATTCCGATTTTATATTTTTATGAAATAATTTAATTCTCTTTATTTATCAATAATCTTTTTATCTTTGCAGGCAAATAATCATTTAAATAATGAAAGTAAAAATCACAGCTATTAGGAAGGCAAACTACATTGATTTGCAGAAGCAGTTTGAGAACCCTATTGAGCATACGTGCGATGTGGTTGAAAGGCAATCTTGGATCTCGGAACACGGCGAGAAACCTGAAGGAATGTGCGAAAGCGCCTGGGAGTCGATGCGATGGTTTGTGCAGGAGCTGGCAGCAGGCAGAGGCAACTTCTACGACGGCTGGATGAAGAACCCGAACTCGGCTATGATAAGCTGTAACGACGGATTTCGACCAGCCAGTTTTTATATTGAAACAACCATTTAAAATATTAAAATAATATGAAAAAACTCTTATCAATCATTGCAGCCCTGATAATTTTAAGCGGCTGCAACAAATCAAACCAGTTTAAAATTAAACTGAACCTTGAAAATGCCGATGGACAGACCATTATCCTCGTAAAGAGTCTCGACGGCAAAAAACCGATTATCATGGACACTACAGTCATTGCAGGCAATAAAGCCGTTTTTGATGTCAGTTGCGACAACCCGCAAGCCATGTATATCCTGGCATTCAAAGATGCACACGAAAACATGATTTTATTCCCTGAAAATCAAAACGTTACGGTGAATGGCGACATGAATGACTACATCCATATCGAAGCGACCGGCGGCACTGCACAGAACGCATTCAACGATTATCAGAAAGGCCTCGCGCCATTCTTGGAGTCGTTTGTCCCTCTTGAAGCCGCTGCAAATGAGGCATACGATAACGACGACAGCTTGAAATATGAGGAGGTCAATGCCCAAATGCTCGCAATTTGGGACGATTATCACAACTATCAGTTCGACTATATCAAAAATCACCCTGACGGCTTTGTGACTCATTACATCCTTGATGATTTGAAGACAGACATCAAGCTTGCTCAAGTGATGGAGTTTGAAGAAATCCTCGTTGGCGAATCCGTTTATCGTGACAATATCAAGAAATTTATTGAAAACAACATGCGCATCGAGCTCGGCCAGCCTTTTATGGACTTCACTTTGCAGACAGCCTACGGCAAAGATGTCAACCTCGCTGAGATTATCAAAAACAACCAGTTGACGTTGGTTGACTTCTGGGCATCATGGTGCGGACCATGCCGTCATGAGAACCCTGTAGTGAAGGCAGCGTACGAGAAATATCATGACCTCGGCTTTGAAGTTGTAGGAATTAGTGTCGATAGAAAAGAGGAAGCTTGGCTTCAGGCTGTCGAGGAAGACGCTTTGCCGTACATTCAAGTGCGCGATGCGGAAGGCTATGTTAGCGATAACTACGCAGTGATTTACATCCCTAGCAATTTCCTTTACGATCAGAACGGCATCATGATTGCCAAAGGTTTGAGAGGCGAAGAGCTGGTGGCGAAATTAGCCGAATTGCTGAAATAATCACCAATCGATTTCTTTTATTTCACCTTCAGGTGAGCGGAAGATATATCGTAGGGGCGAATCATTATTCGCCCTTACATTGTTTTTAAGATTTAAATAAGTGCAATAATCAGTGATTTCAACGTCGTTGATGCGTATCAGATAGTCGTCGTTGCGGATGCCTTTGCGGTAAGCGTCGCCGTCTTTGCGCACCACCGCTTTAATCACGCCGAGGGTATCGTTTTTGTCGGCAAGGAGAAACTTCACGCCTCTTTTATCCTCGTTTCCGTAATACTGCACCATGTTGCCGTCGTGAGGAAGCAAAACCAACTGTCGTTTGTGCCCGTCGATGATAAGCGAATTCTTTTTCAATATCGATGAGCCTACTTTACCGGTAAGATTGTCGGTCGATACCCACACATCGGTGAAAGTGATGCCGCCCATATCAACCTCGGGACAATGGTAAATCCTGTATGGAACTGTGTCGTTAAGACGGCCGAATAATCCTGCGGAATTGTAAACTGTAGTGTCTTTTAGCACCGTATATTCATCCATTTTACGTCCTAACTCAGGATCATCTTTAGCCCAAATATTCATAATATACTCCGGCAAATCGAAATCACCGCCTATAGCTCCGGAATCGAACAATAACTTGATGCGATGGAAAGGAAAATTCACCCAAACTTGCGGGCGTGTCTTATGATACCTCTTATATTTAAGTGTAGGCTGACCTTTTTCTTCCTTTGAGAAGAATCCTTTGCGGTCGGTCACTATCATCAGGCTGTCTTTGGTGTCGAACTTGAACGAGAGTCCGCGAACCACGAGGTCGTAGCCGAAAGCGCCGTCAATTTTGTCGCAAACGTAATCCTCTAACCCGTTGTCAACCACCATTGTATAGTTTTCGATGGTGATGTTGCCCATCTTGACAGGCGGCAACTTCATAACAGCCTTTTTTTGGCGTGTTTTTTGGGAATCTACAATAGTTATAGTGTTGCCAGACGGTGTCATCCAATTCTCCTCCTCGCCAATCCAGAAACCCATTTCCGCGCCGGTGTCGAACATCAGGTTTTTCGTTTCCCCGTTGATTTCCACAGGGATAATTATCGCTCCGTCCCAAATCTTGATTTTCAATGTATCGACGAAGTTATGCTTCGAAAACTCAATGCCGTTATAAGGTTTTTTCTGCGCCGATGCCTGCAAAAACATCATAAAAACAAACAAAATGGCAATAATAATCGCTTTAATATGATTTTTCATCTTTAAATTTTAAATAGTTACAATTTTATAACGCAAAAATACGGATTTTGCTGCATGTTTTTCCAAATTTTTTATATTTGCATGATTAAATTTTTAATACTATGAAACATTTTAGGTTGATTGTTTTCACGATAATTGCTTTGTTTGCTTTTAGCTGGCAAAATGCTATAGGACAGGAAAAACTCGCCAGCCCTGATGGTAAATTGGAGCTCAGTTTTGAGGTTAAAGACGGAGTGCCTTTTTATTCATTAAATAAAAACGGAAAACCTGTCGTTTTGCCTTCGAAGATGGGCTTCACGCTTGAATGGCGCGACGATTTGGCACATGCTTTTGTGCTGAAAGATGTGAAATTTGACACTTTTGACGAGACTTGGAAGCCTGTCTGGGGTGAAGAGTCTTCGATTAGGAACCATTACAACGAGATGCTGGTGACGCTGGAGCAGCCTGTCGGCTCTGTGGAAAGCATGGACCATTCAACGGAGAAAAAGGCGACCGTGATGCTGATAAGATTCAGGCTTTACGACGACGGACTGGGGTTCAGATATGAGTTTCCGATGGAAAACGCCCTCGTTTATTTCTGGATTAAGGAAGAGCTGACCGAGTTTGCGATGACTGGCAACCACAAGGCTTGGTGGATTCCTGGAGACCTTGACACTCAGGAGTTTAACTACACCGAGTCGCGGCTGTCGGAGATCCGTGGGCTGTATGAGGAAGCGCACAAAAACTGCGGATATCCGTGGAAAGCGTTCTCGCCAACGGGCGTGCAGACTGCGTTGCAGATGAAGACCGACGACGGTTTATACCTGAACATCCATGAGGCGGCGACCTTGGATTTCCCGACGATGCACCTCGACTTGAACGACACCACGATGGTGTTCAGAGCATTTTTAAGTCCTGATGCCACAGGCTACAAAGGCCGCATCCAGACACCGTGCGTGACGCCTTGGAGAACCGTCATGGTGTGCGAAAAAGCCACCGATGTCTTGGCATCGCGACTGATTCTGAACCTCAACGAGCCTTGTGTTTTGGACGATGTGAGCTGGATTCATCCGGTGAAATACATGGGTGTTTGGTGGGAGATGATTTCAGGCAAAAACACATGGAGTTATACCGATGAGTATCCTTCGGTGAAGTTGGGCGAGACCGACTATGAACACGCCAAACCGCATGGCAGACACGCCGCCAACAACGACAACGTGCGCCGTTACATCGACTTCGCGGCGGAAAACGGCTTCGACGCATTGTTGATTGAAGGCTGGAACATCGGCTGGGAAGACTGGTACGGCAAGCAGAAAGACTACGTCTTCGATTTCCTCACCCCTTACCCAGACTTTGACTTACCGGCATTGAACAAATACGCACACGAAAAGGGAATCCGCTTAATCATGCATCACGAAAGTTCCTCATCCACAATCAATTACGAACATTGGATGGAGCAGGCTTACAACTTGATGAACGAATACGGCTATGACGCCGTGAAGAGCGGTTATGTCGGCAAGATTATCCCTTACGGCGAAGGACATTACAGTCAGCCGATTATCAACCACTATCATTACTGCATCACCGAGGCGGCGAAGCATCATATTATGGTAAACTCGCATGAGGCGGTGCGTCCGACTGGACTTTATCGCACCTGGCCCAATATGATTGGCAACGAGAGCGCGATGGGAACTGAGTTTCAGGACAGAATCAAGCCAGGGCACACGACAATTTTGCCGTTCACGAGGTTACAGGGCGGTCCGATGGACTATACTCCTGGCATCTTTGAGACCGACATGGGAAAGATAGTGCCGTGGGGCGGAAAGATTAACGCCACAATCTGCAACCAACTCGGTTTGTACGTCACGTTTTACTCGCCTTTGCAGATGGCCGCCGATTTCCCCGAGCATTACGCGCAGTTTATGGACGCGTTCCAATTTATTAAGGACGTGGCTGTCGACTGGGATAAAACGATTTACCTCGAGGCGGAACCTGGCGCCTACATCGTGACGGCACGTCATCCGAAGGTTTCGACCTTAAACAAGGCGGCGGACGGCGTAGGAACGTTGGAAGATGGGAAAAAAGGCGTGATATCAGGTGCGACACGGTATGTTTATGCCATTCCGGACACGGTAGAGACGTTTCAGGAAACGTCTCTACAGATGGAACCACGTGATGTGTGGTATGTAGGAGGAATCACAGACGAAAACGCCCGTGAGGTTAAAATCAAATTGGATTTCCTGAAACCAGGCGTGAAATATGAGGCGGTCATCTATTCCGACGCGAAGGATGCCAACGGTCTGGCGGGTGAGGGTTACAACCCGCAGGCGTACACTATTACGAAGAAAAAGGTGACATCGAAGAGCGTTTTGAAGATGAAGATGGCTAAGTGCGGAGGTTTCGCGGTTTCGATAAGGGAAATAAAATAAATTGAACACGGATCTTCACGGATTAAAATTAGAAAAAAATCCGTGTAATCCGTGGTTAAAAAATATGAAACATCTTGTTAAAATATTGATTTGTGTCCTGCTGCTCGTTTCTTGCAGTAAAACCTCGCATTTTGAGATAAAAACCGTTGAAACCAACGAGCCGCGATTCAGTTGGAATTTTGAGTCGGATGCGCAAAATGTGAAGCAGACGAGCTACAGAATCGTTGCCGCATCGACATTCGAAAATGCTCAAAATGGTGTCGGCGACCTCTGGGATTCTGGCGTAATCGATTCTGACAGAATGCTTTACATTCCTTATGAAGGCAAGCCGCTTCAAAGCCGCGACAAGGTGTTTTGGAAAGTCTTCGCAACCCTGTCTTACGATAAAAACAAGACAGTTTCTGTTGAAAGCGACGTAAAATCTTTTGAGATAAGTCTTTTAGAATCAAGCGATTGGCTGGCAAAATGGATTGGCCACGAGTTCGATGACGATGTGCTTGTCGGGAAGACTCGGTTGGCGGCACGATACCTTCGAAAAGAGTTTCATTTGGATGAAAACATCGCCGAGGCACGGCTCTATGTCAGCGGACTCGGGCAATACAGCGCTTACATCAATGGAGTTGAAGTCGCACCCGACGAATTGCTGAAACCGGCATTGTCTGATTATCGTAAACGAGTGTATTTCAATACTTTCGATGTCACAGATTTGCTTAAAAACGGCGACAATGCCATCGGTGTGACTCTTGCTGGCGGTCGTTTCACAGCCATGCGATACAACGCCCAAAATCCTGATTTCGACTTCACCGACAACGTGCTTCATTTCGGCACTCCAAGAATGATTTTGCAGATTGAAATAACTTATGAAGATGGCACTAAAGATTTGATTGTCAGCGATGAATCATGGAGAATAACCAACAAAGGACCGATTCGGACATCAAACGAATACGATGGCGAAACTTACGACGAAAATTATGATTTAGGCGACTGGACTATGCCAAATTACGATGATACTTCCTGGTTAAAAGCAGAACTTGTCGAAGCCCCTAAAGGCGAGCTAAAACCGCAGCCCAACCCCAATATCGCGATTCAGGACCTGCTGACGCCTGTTGCCATTTTCAAGAAAAACAACAAATGGATTCTCGCCATGGGACAAAACATGGTCGGCGTGTTAGAGATGAACATTTCAGGCCAAAAACCAGGCGACACAATCATATTGCGATTTGCCGAAAATATTTATCCCGACAGCACCGTCGATGTGAGAAACCTGCGCTCAGCAGAGGCGACAGACCGATATATTATTGGAAATGAGACGTTTCGGGAAACGTCTCTACAGTGGAGGCCGATGTTTACGTATCATGGTTTTCGTTACGTTGAGGTCACAGGCCTCCGAGACACTCCAAAAGCCTCTGATTTTCAAGGTCTTGTATTCTATGATGAGATGCTTACTACAGGCTCTTTTGAGACATCCAACGAGATTCTGAACGCCGTTTATCGCAACGCTTATTGGGGAATACGAGGCAACTACCGCTCAATGCCGACAGATTGTCCGCAACGCGACGAGCGTATGGGCTGGACCGGCGACCGCGCCACAGGCTGCTATGGCGAGTCGTATGTTTTTGATAATCACAAATTTTACGCGAAATGGCTCGACGACGGCGAAGACTGCCAGCTCGAAAACGGCTCCCTTTCCGACGTGTTTCCGCCATATTGGCGCAACTACACCAACAGCATGACATGGCCTGGCGCTTTCATCACAGTGGCCGACATGATTTACACCCGTTTTGGCGACGACAAACCCATCCGTGAGCATTATCAGGCAATGAAAAAATGGCTTAACTTTATGAAAACCAGATACATGTTCGATGGTATCATGAAGCGCGACCAATACGGAGACTGGTGCATGCCGCCTGAGTCGCCAGAGATGATTCATTCGCACGACAGAGACCGCCGGACACGTTCGATGATAATCGCGACGCCGTACTACTGCTATCTTTCAAATAAAATGGCAAAATTCGCTAAAATATTAGGTTTTACTGATGATGTAGAATATTATCGAAACGAAGTTTCCGCCACGGCTGAGGCTTACAATTCAAAATATTTGAATCAGCAAATCTGGCGTTACGACAACAACACAGTGACAGCTAACATCCTGCCATTGTTTTTCGGGATGGTGCCAAAAGGTCACGAAACCGACGTTTTAGAAAACATCGTTGACCGCACCGAAGACCTGCACGACTATCACGTCTCGACAGGCGTTGTCGGCATCCAGTTTTTGATGCGCACGCTCACTGAATACGGTCGTGGCGACCTCGCACTGCAGATTGCCACCAACGACACCTATCCAAGCTGGGGCTACATGGTCCGCAACGGCGCCACCACCATCTGGGAGCTCTGGAACGGCAACACCGCCGACCCTTCGATGAACTCCGGCAACCATGTGATGCTCCTTGGCGACCTCATCATTTGGGAATATGAATACCTTGGCGGAATTCGGGCATTGGAGCCGGGCTACACAAAAATTCAACTAAAGCCCTATCCTATTGACGGTCTTGACTTTGTGAACTGCACTTATAACTCCGTCAGCGGTCGCATCGAGAGTAACTGGAAACGTAATGGTAAGCGTTTCGAGTGGGACATAGTGATTCCTGCCAACACCGAAGCCGAGGTTTGGATTCCGACTTCTAAAGGCTATAAAGTAAAGAATTTAGGCAGCGGAAAATATCATTTTAATAACTAATTTTTCCTATTTTTGCAAAAACATCTTTCTATGGAAAAACAATCATACGTTGAAAAACTGTCAAAATACTTGATTTATCTGGGAATACTGGCAATGATAAGCATTGTGTGCTGGTATTTTAGAAGTGTACTTGTGTATGTGATTCTGGCGTTTGTGGTCTCTCTCGTCAGCCGACCGTTGGCACGCCTGATGGGAAAAATTCGCATCAAAGGAAAAAGTGCACCAAGTTGGCTTTTGGCAATCGTATCGATTTTCATCGTCATCGCCGTAATGCTGATGATGATTATCCTGGTGATTCCGGTGATAACCAACATCATCAACGAAGCTTCACTTTTCGGTAATATGAACCACTTGAACGGCAACCTTGGCATCACCATCAACGAATGGATTGTTGGCATGTTCCCCAGTCTGGGCAAGGATTTTGACGCCATCAGCGTGCTGCTCAACTACCTGAAAGGCATAGTGTCGGATTTCGACATCACCGGGCTGATAGGTTCAGTCGGTTCCGTTGTGATTGGCATGGCCGTCGGACTCTTTGCGGTGGTGTTTATCTCATTCTTCTTCGTAAAAGACGAAAATCTGTTCTCAAAGATTGTCGCCGCCTTGGTTCCCGACCACCTCGAAGTCTCCGTGACAGAATCCATCGACGACATCGAGCATCTGCTTTCGCGTTATTTTGTAGGGCTGATTTTGGAGATGCTTGGCGTTGCGCTCTTCAATTTCCTTGGCTTGTGGCTCATCGCCCGCATCGGCGTCAGCTATGCTCTCGGCATCGCGTTCATCGCCGGAATTCTCAACATCATTCCGTATGTCGGACCAATCATCGGCGAAGTGCTTGGTGCGTTGCTGTGCATGGTGCTACACTACGGTGCCGGTGTCGGTTTGGATGTAAACATATGGTTCTTCGCACTCATTGTGCTGTTAATCATGCTGGCGGTACAGCTCATCGACAACTTCGTGCTGCAGCCGATAATCTATTCGACGAGTATCAAGGCGACGCCGCTTGAGATTTTCATCGTGATGCTTTTGGCTGGAACCATCGGTGGCATATTGGGAATGCTTGCCGCAATCCCTGCCTACACTGTCATCCGCGTCATCGCCGGTCGTTTTTTCCACGACAAAAAAGTTGTGCAGCGCCTGATGCCGGGAATTAAAAAGGGAAAATAAGCCAAGTTCCCAAATGAAAGTCCGCCAACTCGCCGAATAAATTTCCGCCAAAGTGCCGAATAAATATCTGTATGGTGTGTTTTTAGAATTGTAAATTACTATATTGCTATTCCATAAATCTCTTTAATATAATTATCTATCTCGTCTTTTGTTTGCAAAGAAAGTAAATGGTTTTTCTGTTCATCACTAAAAGGATATATTCCAAATGACTTAACATAGTTCTTTGCATATGAATAATAACCTGTCGAATAAGGTTTGCTTGTATTTTTCAAGTAATAGTCAAAGACGCTAGATTCCAATATTTTTTTCAAAAATAGCAATTCTGTTTCAGATTCATTATATATAGCATAACCACAATAAACCATCAGATCTTTTTGTGGAGCATAAACAAAATGCGGTGAATCACTCATGTAAGGAAATAGCAATTTACGACCGTTATCAGCTATTGCTTGTGTACGACCAAAGGCATACCATGCACCATAATCACCTTCTCCTTTATCACGTGCATCAAGAGTTTTTTTGCATGTTTTCAGGTATTCATACGCATAAGGATAGTTCTTTATAAAGAAATCTTCTTGTATAATATTACAATCCGAATCGTATGGTGATATGATTTTTTCTTCCTTTTCTGGAATCTCCGCTTCTGTTTTTAAAATATTAGGCTTTATAATATTCCTACAAATATTTTTTTCAATAGGATATTCAACATCTTCTTTTGTAAGATAATAGTATTCGTTATCTGTTCTGACTGGTCGGAAAATAAACACATCATTAGCAAGTGTAGCGATACCATTTTTTATGATATATTTGTCGCCAAGAGCCTCTCCTGCATTTTCAATTAAACGAATATTGTCTAACACATCGCTCCTGTTTAGATGCCATCCTCGATGATTGTCCAACGTATTATATTTTATTTTGCTGTAAATAAAATTGCCCTTGTTTTCTACGTTAGCAATATTTGCCCTTGTATATAGTAAAGATTCACTTTTGGTTTTTGTCAAAAACGTTAAACAAGTATATGCTAATTTTTTTTTGAATACAAGTTGTTCGCCGAAATCAACAATACTTAATGAGAGTTTATTATCTGTAATATAATTGCGTAAAGCACGAGCATTAACACTTTTGAAAAACGTATTTACTGTAATATATCCAAGAATACCTTGATCATTAAGCAAAGAAACTCCTATTTCGAAGAAAGGAATATATAAGTCGGGATTCCCTGTTTGGGAAGTTTTCCATAACGGAAGAAGTTTTTTCGTATTAGCATCAATATGCTTAGAGCGGACATAAGGAGGATTACCCACTATTACATCAAAGCCCAAATTTTTCCGAATCGTTTGCATATCATTAAAGCTAAAGTTTAATGAATTTCCGCAATAAAGATGTAAATCTTCTTCTTTTATTATTTCTCCATTTGCTAAAGCGACAAGAGCAAGAAGGATTTTAGCCCTACCAATACTACTATCACTAATGTCAATTCCATATATACGTTGAAATATTTTTGAATACGGTGTTTTTGTATGTGAATGTATGTACTCTGCCAATGTGTAAATAAAAGCCCCGCAACCACAAGAAATGTCAGCACACAGACATTTGTCCAACTTTTGTTCTTTTGAATGCATCACCTGCTCAACAATATAGTTCCTAATATATTTTGGAGTATATACAGCACCATTAGTTGTTTTATCTGATTGCGGAATTGCAAGTTCAAATATATTAATCACATCTTCAAGAGTGCATCTCTTCGACAATAATTCTATGCCTGCAGCCAATCCATCTTCTGCAGTTGCCATGTACGGCAAAAGAAAACCATCACCAATTACAAGATTGTTGAATTTACAGAACGATGTAACAACTATCTTATTAAGTAAAGCCTCGTTATCCGAGTAATCAATGATAAGTCTATTAATCTTCTTGTCCATAAGGATTTCTATCTTTACGAGATGTAGTATACAAAAGCGATTTATCTTCGGCATTAGTAATGCCGTATAATTTGTCACACAATTTATCAAGTTGTGACCATTGTGTTTTTAACGAATTCTTAAGTCCAGATGTTTGAGAACCTATACCTTCTTTTATTCTTTCATTCGTTTTTTCTATTCGTTTTGCAATATTTGCAAGCTTTATGATATCTTTATCACATTTTTTAAAAGCTTCGGTTGGAACAGGAACAGGATCAAGAAACTGTTTGTTAAACTTATAGTAGCCGCCTTGTTGCGGATTTGCTATCGAACGTGCTAAAGTGCTGAAAATAGTCGAGTTTATAATAGCCGCCAAAGTATATAAATGAATATCATCTTTTTCTTCTAATTGAACAAAAAACATATTTGCGTTATCACAATATACATGTTTGTCCATTATGACAGAAGCTTGAGGGTATTGGGCAGTCATCGGAACACACAATTTTTCATAAACAGATCCATGATTGTTTGCACGAGTAAACAAATGCCAGTGTTCCATTCTATTATACGCTTCGTTTTTTTGAGGAAGAATTTCCACATTCCTACAAATCAAATCCTTATGTTTTGTAAGATACATGCCAGCTTTTGGATAACGTGTTGAAAATTCTTGAAAACTCAATTCTGTAACATCTCCATCATCAGAAACAAAATATGGGAAAAGTGCATATGTAGAATAGTCCCTTTGGGTTAAAGGAGCAAAACGTTGGTTACATAAGAGAGGTCTACAAGCACCCAATTCGATAACAACATTTTCGTCAATTATAGAATGTCCGTATATTAGCCCATTTTCAATTTTTTCAACAACTATCTGATAGGCATCATTCCATAGTACTTGTAAACCAACTTTGACATTACATATATCTTTTAATATTCCTAATTTTTCAGATAATTTTAATCGTAACTCTGTCAATTTTACATTATCAAAATTCCAAGGGTTTTCTGTAAGTGATATTGCAGGCAACAATTTACTTTTTCCATTCTTTGAATTCATATACCATATATAATTGTTGTTCTGCTTATTCTTATCACATACAAGAATTGCAACATAGGTAATACGATTGGCAAACAAATCTGTCTCTTCATAATCATAAATGCCGTTCAGCATATTATTTGAAACAAGCAGTTTGCGGATACCTTTTCCATAATCTGTCTTGAAAAAACGTTTTTGTACAATGAAACCCAAGCGTCCAGATGAATTAAGTATATTTATACCTTTCTCAATAAACGGGATTGCAAGATCAATTTTACCATTTTTGCTTGATGAATAAACTTTTTTGATGTAAGATGCCATATGTGGCAACTCGACATTATAGTTTTTAACCTCTACATATGGAGGATTGCCTATTACATAGTCAAATCCGCCGCGAGAAAACACTTCAGGGAAAGAACTCACCCAATCAAATGCATTGGTCGCCTGTAATTCTTCCAAATTATCCGATATTGTCGGACATAATTCTTCTATATCTTCACCAACTAACGAATTTCCACATCTTATGTTTACTCCTATTCCTTTCAATATTTGTGAACCAAACAAGCCGACTGAATCAAAATCTTTTGGAGCATAATTGTCAATTAATCTCAAAGACAATGACATTTTGGCAACCTCAACAGCTTCTGGATTTATGTCAACACCATAAAGGCAGTTGTTTATAATCGTTTTTCTACCTTCAATAGTCAATATGACATTATCATCCGATAAAACAGCAATATCATTATCTACAACTTCCCCTGATTTTATACGGTTTTCTATCATTTTTACAAGATAGTCATAGACACCAACAATAAAAACACCGCTACCACAAGCTATATCAATAATTTTCAATCTAAGAATTTGTGGCACAGATAATGAACTTATTGTAGGAGAAGAAAATGTGCTCTCAATAACTTGATTTACTAAATGTTCTGGTGTTGTAATTGCTCCATTGCTTTTTTTAAATTCCGATTTTAATTCATCAAAAACATCCCCGTTTTTTACCACAAGTTGATAGCCAAGAAATAAATCATATATGTCACTAAGTGTTTTTAGTGGAATGACATCAAAACGATATGGTGATGGGTAGTATAGATTGTTCAAAAACAAATCAAAAACATCGTTATCTATTGATAAACTATGCAGTGAAGATATTTTTTGGAACATTGGTCCATCGTAATGATTGTAGAATTCACCATATGAACTGTTTTTAAATTCTTCCCAAAAATTCTTTTTGGCAAATTGTTTCAACAAACCATCTTCTTCAAGACCACGAGACTCACAAACTCTAATAAAGAGAATCCTGTTTATTATTATTTGCACATAATAACTTAATGTGGTAACACTATCTAATTTATTATGTTTTATAATGGCTTTAGCTAATTCTTTGCGAATATCACCAAGCATTTTCGAAAACCTTTCATCAAGAGAATTGTCTGCACTTCTTACAAATCTAATCTTATCAGATATGACATTTTCCCGATATAGAAAAGATTTAAGTATATCAAACTTTTTTACATATTGATCATAAGTAAAATAAAAAACTCTTGAAAAAACAGCCTCGTCATTGACATGAGGCATGGCCGAACAATCGTAGATTGCCAACTGCTCAAAATTCGTCACTATGGAATATGAGGCACCAATAGACCAACCATATGAACGAATTTGAAATGCAACATCTTTATCATTTTCAATATTTACAGAAAGGCTTTTGGCATCAACAAAAGCAAGCAAGACCTTTCCATTTACCAACGTATAATCCGGACGACTATTGGTAGAACCTATCTCACGAAGACGCTCCTTCTCATTTGTTCCAAGTGAATGCTCAGTAAGCACCTGATGAGTGTTTTGAACATCCCATCCGAATACAGATAAGAGTTCGTCTATCCATGTTCGCATGGTAGCCTCAGAAGCATTTTCCAGTTGACCTTTTGATTTTGCCATCTGGTATTTTGCAACTAACGCTTTTAAGCCATTTATTATCGACATTTTATCTTTCTTGTTTTTTAAACTTTTCATTTTGCAATATTAACAATTTTTCTCAAACTATACTACTGCTTTTATAAAAAACAAATGTTTTATTATCACCACACATCAATAAATCATCCCAAACATCCACAGCGGAATCCTGTTGTGATGCCCGATTTCGATGCCGTCAAGTGCCAAAAAACTGTTTTCTATGTCTTTTATCTGCTCAAAACCTTTGTTTCTGCCACCAACTTCGAACAAATAGACATCGTCAACCAGAAAATCACCTTTCTTTGGCAGAAAAATCCTGTGATTATAACTTAACTGATTGAAAAAGAATGTCTCACGTACAGTACCAATATTGACATTCGATGTCAAGGCATACATCAAATTTGGATTATTTAAATAAACTTTATCAGGACGCGTTAAACCTTTCAAACTCTTAGTTTCACTCGAAAGAAGTCCAAGCAAACCACCACGTTCCAAAGCATTCAACATCTTCAAACCCTGATTGCGATCGGTGTCAATTTCCCTGTATAAATCAACCATGACTGGCGTTTGCGGAACCTTTTCAGCCAAAATCATCAGCATCTTTTTCGTCTTTCTGATGGTTGAAACCGACACATCGTCAATGGCAGGATAATCATTCTCAATAACTTGGTTAATAACCTGCTGCAGACGCAATCCATAGCTGTTTCGGGCTTCCTTGTAAAAAGGATAATAACCCTGACGCAAGTATTTTTCAAAAACAGGGAGCACTTTAAATTGAGAATCTATCTCCTCGGCAATGGCAACATGCTTTGTCAGCAGGTCATCAATACTTACTTGCTCAGTTTTGTATATTCCTTCAAATTCAAGATATTCGCGAAACGAAAGTCCTGGGAGATTGTAAACGACATGCCTTCTAGAGAGGTCGCCCTGCGACTTTTCAATACGCAACAACGATGAACCTGAATAAACAATGTTCAAATTCGGATAATCATCGTAAATGTTTTTTATAATCGTTTGCCAATTATCATAATAATGCACTTCGTCAATGAAAATGTGCGTTCCTTCATGGGAATAATGATAGTCAATCAAATCCATTATATTATGCGACGCAAACCACAGGTTGTCCAACGATATGTAAAGAGCTTTATTTGTGTCCTTAAAGTTTTCTTTTATTCGCTGAAGCATCATGGTCGTTTTACCCGTTCCTTTCGGACCTTTTATGCAAATCAATCTATCATTCCAATCAATTCTATAATATAATTCCCTATGGAAATCTAACTTGACAGTTGCCAGTTTGTTACGATAACTTCTTTGGATTTCTTCAAGATTTTCAATTTCATTAGCCATATCAAAAATATTTTTTGCAAATATACAAATAATATCTCTATTCACTAAATTTTTTCAAAAAAAATATTTCCATTCATTAAATTTTGATAAAATTAGTGTTTCCATTCATTAAATTAAAGATGATTCTGAACACCTAAATCTCAAAATTCGGAAAGTTGTGGAAAACTCAAATCTTATACCTTATCGAAAGCACCGTCAAGATGTCTTCGTGCTTGTAGTTTTCTGAAGGCAAAAAACTGCGGTATTCGTAGGTGAACGACAGGTCAAAGAAGAAATGCTTGGATAGCCTGTTCTGCAGATTTGTCACGCTGCAAATCAGGAAATCGTTGATGTCGAGCACCGAAGGCTGGTAGTAGGTCTGGTGTATAAACCAGAGATTTTTTGTCAGTCTCTGCTTCATTTTCGGCCTTATCGAGATGCGGTAGTTGTTGGTCGGGAGATGGGTGTCGTCGGAGAAGTCGACGCCGTCGTAGACGAACGCGCCGCTGATGGAGTAGTCGTAACTCCCGGGTTTCGTGAACAGCCTGACCTTCATGCCGATGAGTCCGCTCACCTTGAGGTCGTAGCCCTTGTATTTGTTCGTCAGCACCTCGCAGGCCAGAAACGGCGAGTATTTGTCGTACTGGTAAAGGTCAAGCATCATGCCGCCGTTGATTTCGAAATTCATCTCTGTCCACTTTCGCTCTACGGCATTCTTTTCGATATGCGAACTGTAAATCATTTTATAATGGAAATCGAGCGAGATGAGGCTGTCGTTGCGTTTCACCGAGGCATCTGTTACCACACTGCTGATATTGACATTTCCTGTTGTAAGATTTGCGCCAAGACCCAGATTGCAGTTCC
Source organism: Bacteroidales bacterium (assembly GCA_017427985.1). Classification (GTDB taxonomy): domain Bacteria; phylum Bacteroidota; class Bacteroidia; order Bacteroidales; family F082; genus Limimorpha. Next base: position 64,501 of record JAFRRS010000004.1, read on the forward strand.
ATCTGCCTTGCGAAAACAAGCTTATCGAACTGAATATCAATGATATAAGTAAAAATATCCACGCCTTGTACATGTCTGTTATTTGATTGCAAATATACAATAAAAAATGCAATTACAATTATTTCATTTTAAATTCCAATACTCCGCCGTCCATGATCTGCTTGTGCGAAATGGTGTAGTTTTTAATCGGGTTTCCGTTTAGTTTCACGCTCTTGACATGAATCTTGTCTGCTGTCTTATCCGGCGCGGAAATCACGAAATCCTTGCCGTTTTCGAGATGCAGAACCGCTTTTGTGAACAGCGGCGTCCCGATGACATATTCCGCTGAGCCGGCGTGGAACGGATAGAACCCGAGGCTCGAGAAGATGTACCATGCCGACATCTGACCGCAGTCGTCGTTGCCCGCGTAACCGCATGGTGTGGCGCGATAAAACTCGCTCCTCACCTGCTCCACCAGCTCCTGCGTGCGCTCAGGTTTTCCTGCAAAATTGTAAAGATAAACGGTGTGATGACTCGGCTCGTTGCCATGCGCGTACTGCCCGATGAAGCCGCTTGCGTTGCCGTTGACCTCGCCCGAGGTGGCGGTCAGACTGAAATTCTCGTCGAGTTTCTTCAAAAACGCCTTTTTGCTTCCGAAAAGGTTTATCAGACCTTGCGGGTCCTGAGGCACGAACCACATGTATTGCCAGGCGTTGCCTTCGACAAAACAAGGCTGCTCGTAACTTAATGGGTCGAAACCATCAAGCCAGTTACCGTTTTCGTCTTTCGGACGGAAAAATCCAGTCTCAGGGTCGAAGAGATTCTTGTAAAACATGCTGCGACGGTAGAAACGCTCGTAGTCGTCGGTTTTTCCAAGTTTCTTTGCCACCAATGCCACGCAATCATCGTCGAAAGCCTGCTCCATCGTGATGCTAACACTTTCATTTTGAAGAGTTTGCGGCAAATAACCATATTTCTCCCAAATCTCGAAAGGCGAATTGTAATGGCTTCGTGTGCTGCTCTCGACCATCGCCTGATATGCTTCTTCAACGTCGATGCCAGGAATTTCTGCCAAAATCGCATCTGCCAAAACCGGAATGGCATGGTTGCCGATCATGCAGTAGTTGTCCTGTCCCCAGAGATCCCAAATCGGCAGATAGCCGTAAGTTTTATGATGCAGAATCATATCATTAACAAACTGTGCAGCGTTTTTCGGGTCGATTAAGGTGTAAAGTGGATGCGCGGCGCGGAAAGTGTCCCAAAGGCTGAACGTGCTGTGATATGTCTGCCCATCCGGCATCTGTTTGATTTCAAAATTCGTGTCCATGTAACGCCCGTCGACGTCGCTCATCGTGTTTGGCTGCATCAAAACATGGTAAAGACCCGTGTAAAATATGGTTTTCTGCTCGTCGGTGCCTTCAACGTCGATGCGACTCAATTCTTTTTGCCAGACATCGTGAGCGTTTTGCACGTATTTGTCAAAGTTCCAGCTTTGAGCCTCGGCAAGCATGTTTTTACGTGCACCGTCGTTATCGACAGGAGAAATCGCCACTTTCACGATAAGTTCTTGATTATCAGAATCGTCAAAACTCAAAGCAGTGCGTAAAGTTCTTCCATTGACAACGTCGCTGTTGCCGACATTGAGTTTACCGTTCATCAAAATATGCTTTGCAATCGGCTTCGAAAACTCAGCGCGGAAATACACTTTCCTCATTTTAGCCCAACCGGTGATGACGCGATAGCCTTCGACGGTGTGGTCGTCGACGATGCGAATCTGCGATTGAATGATATCGTAGAAACGACGGCCTGAGTAATATGCGTCGCCACGATAAGTGCCGCGATCCAGATCCAAAACAACAGTCTGCGGCTTTCCTTCAGGGAAAGTATATTTCGTGATTCCAGTCCTGACAGTTGCCGAAACCTCCACATTCACGCCGCTTTCCTGCAGAAACACCTGATAATAACCAGGTTTTGCAGACTCATTCTCATGGCTGTAATGCTGACCGAAATCGGCATTTTGAAGCTGTTCGGGCGTCACCTCATCAGAAACAGGCATCAGGCTGACATCAATTAAATCGGTGCAGCCCGTACCGCTGAGATGTGTGTGCGTGAAGCCGTAAATCACGTCTTTGTTATAGTCGTAGCCCGAGCAAGGGTCCCAAGTCACCATCTGCTCCGTCTCTGGGCTGAGCTGCACCATACCCTGCGGCATCGTAGCTCCTGGGAACGTGCTCCCGCTCAGCGCGCCCGTCTCGTCGGTCTGCGTCCCGATGAACGGATTGACATATTTCGTGTAGTCATTTGCATTCTGCGCAAGCACAAAAAGAGGCAGAATCAAGGCAAAAAACAGAGTGAGATATTTTTTCATAGCGATTAGATTTTCGTGGGCAAAAATAAAAATTTTTCAATTACTATTAGCTTTTTTAGCAAATTCAAACAACTCAAGCGGCAAATGGCAATAACCGTCAGGGTTCTTCTCGAGATAATCCTGATGGTAATCCTCTGCTGTGTAGAAATTCTGCAACGGCATCACTTCGACGGCGATTTTGCCTTCGATTTTGGATTGCTGTTCTGCCATCACTTTGCTAATCGTTTCTAAATCAGCGACATCGGTGTAATAAATGCCTGTTCTATACTGCAATCCAACATCATGTCCTTGCTGGTTGACGCTCGTCGGGTCGATGGCATGGAAATACATGTCGAGCAGGAACTCGAGGCTGATTTTGCTCGGGTCGTACTCCACCATGACGGTCTCGGCAGCCTTGGTTTCGCCGCTGCAAACCTCTTTATATGTAGGGTTTTCCTTGATGCTGTTGGCATAGCCGACTTTTGTCTTGACCACGCCATTTATCATCTTAAAATAATGCTCGGTGCCCCAGAAGCAGCCTCCGGCAAGGTAAATCTTTTTTGACATATTATTTGTTGTTTTCTTCATTTATAATTTCCTCAGCAATACGCTCAGCTTGTTTCAGCACCGTTTCAGTTGCAAGTTGTTGCATATCAGGCGGATAGCCATATCTGCGCAAAAGCCTTTTCACCGCCACTTTCATCTTCGCCCGCACATTTTCCTTGATTGTCCAATCGATAGTGGAGTTTTTGCGGATAGTTTCGGTCAAAACAACCGCCAATTCACGAAGTTTGTCCTTACCCATCAATTCCTTGGCACTTTCGTTGTCGGCAACAGCTGAATAAAATGCATATTCGTATGTTGTAAGCCCCATATTTTCGGCATCTTTGTCCTTTGCAACGATAGTTTTACTCAATTTGATAAGCTCATCGATAACTTCCGCCGCTGTGATGATTTTGTTATGATAACGAGTTATGGTCCCGTCCAACATCTCCATCAATGTTCTTCCTTCAACCACATTGAATTTCGACATAACTTTTATCTCATTTTCCAACAATTTTCTAAGAACTTCCAAAGCTATGTTCTTGTGTTCCATATCTTTAAGTTCCATCAAAAATTCATCTGAAAGAATGGAAATATCAGGTTTTTTAATGCCCGCTGCATCGAACAAATCTATTACTTTTTCAGAAACTAAAGCTTTGTCAATAACTTGACGAATCGTGGTCTCAATTTCTTCATCTTTACGACCTGTACCTGTCTGGTCAAATTTACAGAGACGCGCTTTCACAGCTTGGAAAAATGCAACCTCGTCTTTCACATCCATAGCGGCATCCTGCGGAATCGCCAACGCAAACGCTTTACCCAAAGCTGTCACCTCATTAACAAAACGTTTCTTGCCATCATCCAAACCTAAGATGAAATCCTCGGCTTTCAAAATCCAAGAGAGTTTCCCAGAAGTGTCCGCAGTGAAATATTGTTTATAGTCGAAACCGAAGAACATCTGCTGTACAATCTCCAGTTTTTCCTGCATCAAAGCCACGGCCTGTTCCTGCTGTTGGGTCGGTTCGCCCCTACCTCCAGAATCGGAATAGAACGACAAAGCTTTCTTTAAATCTGCCGCAATTCCAAGATAATCAACGACTAAGCCGCCTGGTTTGTCTTTATAGACACGGTTCACACGTGCGATTGCCTGCATCAGGTTATGACCCTGCATCGGCTTGTCGATGTACAAAGTGTGCAGGCAAGGAACATCGAAACCTGTCAGCCACATGTCACGAACAATAACGAGTTTCAGCTCATCGTTCGGGTCTTTCATCCTGTCAGCCAAAGCACGACGTTGTTCCTTGGTAGTGTGATGTTTTGCTATTTTTGCCCCATCCGATGCCGACGATGTCATCACGACCTTTATAGCACCTTTTGAAAGATCATCAGAATGCCATTCGGGACGCAATTTGACGATTTCTTCATACAAATCGGCGGCAATACGACGGCTCATCGCCACAATCATCGCCTTTCCTTCAAACACCTTCTGGCGTTCCTCAAAATGACCGACAATGTCTTTCGCTATGTTTTTCAATCTGTTAGGACTGCCGATAAGAGCCTCAAGTTGTGTCCATTTCGCCTTGGCTTTTTGGACATCGTTCATGTTGTCGGTTTCCAGTTCTTTATCAAGGTCTTGCACCAACTGACGACCTTCTTCGCTTAATTCGACCTTAGCGAGACGGCTTTCATAGAAGATACGCACCGTGGCACCGTCTTCAACGGCTTGCGCAATATCGTAAACATCGATATAATTTCCAAAAACTGCCGGAGTGTTTTTATCCGTCAATTCAATAGGAGTGCCTGTAAAACCGAGATATGTGGCATTGGGCAAAGCATCACGCAGATATTTGGCAAAGCCGTATTTTATCTCAGAACCGATAACCTCATCGGCTTCATTCTTCACATCAACAGTCTTGGCTTTGAAACCATATTGGGTGCGGTGCGCCTCGTCAGCAATAACTATAACATTACTACGTTCGGTCAACGTCTCGAAAGTGTTGCCTTCCTCGGGTTGAAACTTCTGAATCGTTGTGAAAATCACACCTCCCGACTGCACTTTAAGCAAACTCCTCAAATGCTCGCGACTCTCCGCCTGAACAGGTGTCTGCCTCAACAGCTGCTTCGACCCGACAAAAGTTTCAAATAATTGATTGTCAAGGTCGTTTCTGTCTGTAATGATAACGATTGTAGGATTATAAAGCCTATGAACTATTTTTCCGGTATAGAAAACCATGGTTAGCGACTTGCCGCTACCTTGCGTATGCCATACAACACCTGCGCGATGGTCGCCTTGAAGCTGTTCCGAAACTGTTTTCAATCCATAATTAGCCGGCGATTCATGTACCATCCAGCAACCATTGATGCCTGTTGCCCTCAAAGTCGATTCAACCGCCTTGTTAACTGCATAATACTGATGATAAGCTGCGATTATTTTGACCGTTTTTATCGTAGTGAGACCTGTTTTAAGGTCCTCATGCTTTTGTTTTTCAAAAACAGTAAACGAATTGACAAGGTCGAGCAAGGTATCCTTACGCAACATTCCGTTGACAAGAACTTCCAATTCACTCACAAGATGCGAGGCGATGTTCTCTCCATCGTCGCTTTTCCATGCTGTGAAACGGCTGTATCCTGCCGAAAGCGAGCCTGCCCGTGCTTCCAGACCATCTGAAATGACAACAAGCGCATTGTATGTGAATAGCGATGGTATCTGCTGTTTGTAGGTTTCAATTTGACGATACGCGCTTTGCAATGTGGCGTTCTCATCGGCAGCGTTTTTCAACTCAAACACCACCAAAGGCAAGCCATTCACAAACAGAACCACATCCGGACGACGGTTATGGCCATTTTCAATTATTGTGAACTGGTTGACCACCGTAAACTCGTTGTTCCACGGGTCGTTGAAGTCGATAAGCCAAGCCCTCTCGCCACGCTCCACGCCGTCTTTGGTAATTACAACCGGAATACCTTCGGTAAGCATACGGTGAAACGTCTCGTTGTTTGCCAAAATATCCGGCGAACTGATACGCATCGTTGTCTTCACCACCTCATCCTGCACCAGCCACGGCAACGACGGATTGAGTCGTTTTACTGCCTTTTCCAACTTATCAAACAGCACAACATCCTCAAAGCTGGCACGCATCGGATTTTCGCCATCAGGTGCAATGTCGGGACCATAAAGGTATTGATAGCCTTTGGCTTTCAGCAGGTCGATGAGCATCTGCTCTATATCGGATTCATGGAGTGGTGGCATATTATATAAGATTTTCCGGTATGTATTTTGTTATATCTATATTTGGCAACTTACTACCATTTGCTTGCACATCTTCAACAAATTTTTTGCAATCATCCTCTGTCATTATACCACGTTTATATGCATAATACAAGAAGTCGAGCGTTGTCAAATATGTGATTCTTTTTTGTTTGCAATAATCTTTAATATCTCTGATATTACTACTTCCTATCACATTATTGGTGAAACGGCAGTATGACATGCAGGCACTTTCACCTTTGCCCCTCGTTTTAGAAAGCTTGGCATATTCAAATAACATTTCACCAGAAGGGCTAAACGCTTCCATTTTAATATTTTTCAACAATCTTATCTGATTATCCAACTGATTTTGAATAGGAAACACTTCTTTATACACCACATCAAGAATCACATGCTCAAATTCAGGCAAGATTTCTGGAAGCATGCTTAAACGCTCCGCTTCGCAAAAATGAATCAACACATCAGCATCCAGCACTATCTTTACTTTTTCCATACCCTATAACATTTAGCAGTTCGAGATAATGCCCTTCGGATATTTTTTCTTCTTCAAACAACTTCCTTGCTTTTGAACCAAAATCACCGATTACAAGCCGTTCGCCATCACCTTTTTTATATAATTTGCCATCATAACCTCGCAAAGCCGCTTCTTTCGTTATGCTAAGATTTCTCAATTCATCAGCATATTCCTGACCGATAACATGTAATTCTTTCAACCGCAAAACCATTGTGGTATGCGAAATGCCATAAAGATGCTCCAAACGAAGAATAGTGTCTATGCTAACTTCTTTTTTCTTCAACTCCTCTGCAGGAATGATATTCATCACGCCTTCTTTAGGCATCAGCAACGCTGAAGCGAACATATTGGCGGAACGTTCTGAAGGTTCAGTAAAAAGTGGGTTATAAAAATGCGGTTGTGGATTCTCATCAAAATAAAGATGATACAGTTCATGTGCGATGGTAAAATGCTGGGCTCCCGGTGTCACCTTGCTATTCACAAGCACAAACCTGTTTTTCTTGTCAGGAGTTATGAGCGATAATCCAAAAATATTATCCGACAGCGGACGAAAAACTGTCAATATATTAAGCTGGCGAAGGACTGTCTCTGTGTTGACGGGTTCGCTGCTCGAGATACGCAGATGTTCGCTGCGCATTTTTGCCGCAAGGTTCTCGGCTGTTTCAAAATCAATCTTTTTCATTCTTCAAGAAGTCTTTCCATTTTCATATAATTCAAAACAATATTCTTGAAGTCGGCAACCTCTTTCATATCGTCAATATTGAGGTTGTCGGCACGGAAAGCACATGCAAGCATGCCTTTGAGCGCATTCTGGTCTTCTTCAAAAAACAGACTGAGATCACAGCCGAACAGCAATGCCGCTTTTTCAAGAACATCCAATGGAGCTTCTCGGTCTCCACTTTCATAATTAGAATAAGTGGAACGATTAATGCCCATAAACTCGGCTACATTTTCCTGATTATAGCCGTTTGCCACACGCAAAGATTTCAGATTTTTACCAATAACAGATTTCATACAATTTTAAATTTTTATTGTTTATCAAATATTTACCCTTTTCATATCCGTGGCAAAATTACAAATAATTTTTGAAATAAGAACATTTTGCCACGGAAAAATTTTTGTTTTTATTTCCAACAACCGTTTATGTCTGCTCCATACGGATAGCGAACCTCTCCATCTGAGCAGAGATATCCGCAATCATCCTCATCGCCTTCGCCGACAGTGTGAATGGAGATTTGTAGCCGTTATATGTGTCTTTTTTTCGTGACATTCGTTGGTTCTCTTTGCACGTTCCGTCAAATCATTCCATGGTTTTGCAAAAGTAATTAATTCTCAAATCAATTCAACTGTCATTGTCTCTATATTAACATGCCTTCTTGTAAGTTATCACATTCTCTCTGATAAAATATGCATTTGAAGAACCTAACTCAACCATTTTATTCAATATCCACAAATAGCTCTCTATTAGTTTTTTATCACTTTTAATAGCAGAAATATGATCATAGAACAGCCTTTTTATCATCCTTTCTGCATATGTAGTCAACAAACACTCACATAACTTCGGATTGGATTTTAGAATTTCAACAATCCAACTTATTCCATCGGGCATAAATGCTTTATTACCGAATGTCGAAAAAACTTTTATGGCTGAATTGATGAATGTTTTGCCTTTTCCTAGCAACAGCTTTTTATAAAACTCTTTTTGGTTCTCTAGCACGCTCCAATCACTTTCACTAGGGACACTGCTTCCATCAAAAAAAAGCAATCTTGTATCCAACATGAGTTTTTCAATTAATGGACACATACCATCTTCAGGCATCATCTCATAAAACACATTCCACAATGACCAAAAGTTTTCAATCTGTTTTTCATACACTTTCTCTTGAATCCCAAACACCCCATTTTGATGTAATTTGATTACAGTATTATCTAAAACATAATTGACGAATTCCAACAATTCATCTCTACCATATCGATCAGTTGATTTATGTTTGAGTACAGATTCTATCAACATTTTAAACAATGGAACAGAGCACTTCAAATCCAAATCCAAAAAACACAACGCCAAATACTGTACTATGTCCATTTTAACCTCATAATAGTTTTGACTAATAATTACGTCCTCTTTATCTTTCCCCATATCCTCTATTAGGATTGGCAACACATGCATAATAAAACTAAAATAATCTGTATCATCAGAATGGATAGGGGTCAACGTAAACACTCGATATAAAACGAACCTATCGTATTTATCAATTGATATTCCCGTCAAATCCAGTTTCAACTCTAAATCAGATACTTTTTTACAAATAAAATCATCCTCATCCTGAATATCAGATCCTTTTGCATAATGGGTGTAAGGATGCATTTTTCTATATTCAGCCAATTCAATTAAGACAAGCCAAACTCTTTTGGCTATTTGGGGATAATGAGCAGAAAAGACTTCTCTAAAATATTGAATGTTTTTGTCAGATTCAAAATCCGCAAACGGAGCAATTAACATATACACTAGAAGTACTACTATCGCATTCACATCGTCTTCGGCATCCATATTTTGCATCAACAAATGGAATGAAGATAGTGCAATTTCATTTTCGGTCACATTGTATTTGGGCACCATGCCATATTCATAGTGATAAGCATCCTGAACAATGTTTACACCAGTATCATATAATTTCCTAATACACCATTCTTTTTGTGTTTCAGACATTTTTTCCGAAAAATCCCGCAAGCCAATATAAGCTAGCGTAACAGGCCTATCCAACAATCTCATTTCTAGAGGAACATCTTCTTTATCTTTTTTCGAATAATACAAATAACACTCTATCCAATCCTCAAAACCAAACAAATCATTATCCTCCCACGCCTTTTGCATTAAACTTGCATATTTTGATGATTCTTGGTAGCAATCACACTCGTTTTGATTCTCTTTGATAAAATCCTTGATTACCTCGTTATACTTTGGTGCAACCAAGAATCCACCAAGTTTGGGGTCATATTCTCCAATCTCATGGTTTCTAATATCCATTTCCAACAAATTTTTCTCCCAAACAATATCACCTAGCTCTTGGCTTTTCTGTTTTAGAACATCAAAAACATGGAACAATTCTTTATTCAAAGTCCTAATATTATATTGATAATCCTGAACAAAGCCCAACATTCCTCTATAATACTTGGTCCTATGAGGAAGTTTATTCGATTCCCACCGTTCTTTCTGAGCAAATGGGATTTCAGAATCCGCAGGTGCCAAAGAAGAACTTTCTTGCAATGTTCTACTTAAGTCCCAATCATAAAACTCTTTTATAGAAAAGAGAGGTAACATAGCGGTTCCTACTTCTTTAGGATATGCCATGGTAACACTCGACAACACAGCTAAAGGTGCAACATTATTGCTGTTTCTTATCACATAATCAAACACATAATTCAGGATACTCCGACTTGTTTCATTCTTCAGTTCTGCTATTTCCAGCAAATACTTTTCAAGGCTCATTAGCAAAGATTCAAGCAAGTGGCTCGTAACGCTTAGGGCTCTATATGCAAACCATAACTCCGCACATGCATATTTTGAAGAAACTGTTTGATCATCAATAACAATATCCACCTTTGTGACATCAAATTTATATCGAATACCAGGAGCATTTACGTAAAAATCAACAGCATAATTTATAAATCCAACAATAAAAGCCAAACCTTCTTTTAGATGATACTTTAATAAATTGTAAAAAGGAGTCTTATATATTCCAGATGGAAAATAACGAGCATGTTTTATCCCCCAACACTCATCCTCATTAAGTTGATGAGGTAAAGTAAACAATTGACGATCTGAAAGGCTCTCCTCTATCGGCGTATATTTCCATTCTTTCCATGCTACTTCGACAACAAGTTCAGGCAATTCATTTACAAAATATTTATTGCCGACTCCAGAGAGGACTCTGTCCTTAACCTTTTGATAGAAAAATTGCAGTTTCCATTTATTCTTGTTTTTTTCATGCCCATAACACCTTTTGACAAGAGAGATTGTTTCCTCTTTAGAAACAGCTACCAAATCAAACAGAATAGCTATAAGACTCTTTTCATAAAACTCATTATTATCTAACGCCAGTGTCCCGTTCTCAATTTCTCCAATATAATGCAACACAATAGACTTGGCAGCGCTCTGTTCATCCAAACAAACATCATCATATTTCAGCAATAGTTTATTATACCAATCAACCATGAAACTGATAATTGACAATCTGATTCCATCCAACTGCTCAACATGATTACTTATAAAGCACAAAGCACTCTTCCAACCATCTCCAATTGGTATCAAAATAGCATTGTCACCAATAACAGCAGTCTCCTTACAACAAGTTTTGATAATATGCAAACACTTAGCAAGAAAAGTGCCGTTGTTCAATAACAGATCCTTTTCAAAGGCTTCAAAAAAATAAGCACAATTATTCGATCTAAAAACAGATATCAATAATTCATCTGCCCAATACCTATCTATTGTGCTGTCTGAAAGCAAAACTTTTATTAATTCGACCAATTTATCATTGTTGTCAATTAAATAGTCTTCAACCCACAAGCGGAAGGCTCGTCTAATGGCTGGCTCGTGGCCTAAATTCACGAAAAAGTCTTCTGGGTTCGAATACTCGTCAAATTTTTCTGAAACATATCTTTCCAATGCCCAATCCTCCAAAATATCATGCGTTGGAGAATATCTTCTATTGGTGTCCTCTTGAAAAACAATTTCATCGTTTTCCAAACATACAAGTGCATCTGCATCTATGGAATCATCTGGCTTTGTGAAAAGCTTCATTTCTTTGGCTCTTTTCACAGCAATGTTCATGAAAGCTTTTTCTCTCTTTATTGGCAAACCATCTTTTGTGTTTTGCACATCAACAACCAAAGCATTCCATAACAAGTCTTTAAAACCAGAAACAGAGAGATTCGACAAATCGTTTTTTGCTTTATTAAAAGCTCGCAATGCAAAATCCAGATATTTTGGGCATTGCAGCAGTTGCTTTATTTTTTCATTTTCTAATAATGGGTTTAAATTTGGATAGTTTTGAGACACCGTCAACAATTCATTTTCATCAAGTTGCGGTATCTCTATTATTTGTTGACTAGCACAACCAATATCAAACTTTAATGAAAGAAGATCCAATGCATATTTTCGAGATGCCATTATGACCCTAACATCTTGGCAATTTTTAATTATTGTCAAAAATTGACTAAAAGCGCATTCTGGATCCGACTCTAAAAGTTTCTCAAGACTATCAATAAAAACAATCTTCTCTTGAATTAGCGAAACGCATGAAAAGATGTCGTCGATGGACTCATTGACACCTATACTTGAAAAAACATTTGCAAAAGCTGGCACACTAAACTGATCGGCCCTGAAAACAAACACACTTGCATTTGGAAAGTCTTTCTTCAACAAGTCTTTAACCGCTGCGGTTTTCCCAACACCTGGCTTGCCAATAACGATTGTAATTTGAGAATGATTGATCGCATCCGACATTATCTCCATCAATTCAGTTCTCTGAAAATGTATTTCCTTATCACCAAATCCAATCGTTGTTTTAATAGGTTTCAGTATTGCCTGACTATCATTTTGCAATTTCTTTATAGCAGCACTATATGGGGAAATTTGAGTTAAATCAAAGTACCTGTAAAAGTCTTGTTCTTTTATACTCTCCAATGTAACACTTCCACCATTTGGATTAAGGCACGACACATAAGAATAAATGCTATTCCAAACATCTTCCTCGTTCAATGCCGACAAATCATTCTTACACAACTTGATGAGATTCAAGAAATTAGTCTTACAGATACTCCCCTCGTTCAAAAAATCATATTCTAAAACATCAACACATTTAACAAACTCCCACAAAATCTCATCGGCCAGTTCAGTATTATTATTTGCTTCCTTAAGAATCGTTCGAAATACGTCTAATTGTTCTCGTTTCGCTTTTATGCGGTTTACTTCTGAAAGAAAATCGGATGCACATGAATGTGTATTTGCCCAATTAAAAAGTGTTTTCAGATGATTTCTATCATTTTTTGTCAAACCTCCGCAAACAACAATCAGTTTGTCTTTCCTCTTATTAAACGAAGTGTTATTAAAATCTTTCCAAAAAGCAGTCAACACTTCTCTCCATAATGCCGATTTTAAAGTAAATGCTATTTCATGTTTGATTTGAATCAGCAAACGATACTCATCATTTACAGATTTAGCAACAATCATCAAATCATCAGTCTCAAATCCTTGGTTCGTGACTTGTAATGCAATTTCTGCTATTGTACTTGATGGCACACAAGGAACATCGCCACCTACCAACATAGTTACAAGGAATGCGGTTTGCACATTTTGTTCAAAATTAGTACCGCCACCACCCTTTTGAAAAGCACTTCCTTTTTCTGACATATTTTTCTATACCATTAACTCCCCTCCCATCAGCCTCGGCAGCAACCTGTCACGAGTCTGGACAAGAGTGTTTATTTGTTCATTGTTGTTTTCCATTTTCTTCAATAATCCTTCCATTTGTACGGTCATTGACAACAATTCATCATCAGAAGGTATTAAAACCATTGCTGTATCCAAATCACCTCGCTTAATATGTCCCATTGTAGTAGCATGACTTTGGGCTATTGAAATGAATTCATTAAGATGATGTTTGCACCAAAAATAGTAAAACCACTTTGGATATTTATCGGAAGTAACCTTAAATAGATGCTGATTCAAAATACAATCTTCACCATCCCAAATTTTAACCATCAATGATGCTGACCAAGCAAAAATCACATCTCCTGCATGAACAATATATTCATCTCCAACCTCAGTTGTTGCCCAGTCGGAATCGCTTCCTATTCCACTTGATAATTCACGGATTTTTAGGACTGGCAATTTGTCTATTCCGTTCTTCGCTGGATATTTTTGGCAAGCCAAACCGTTCAAAAATATTGCAATGGAGCTAAGCGGTTTCTCCTCCCACTCTTCCTTTGCCTCAACCACAAACCACTGCCTGAACAGCGTTTCAGCCATTGCTTCGAGAGTAGCGTTCTCGCGACGCAAAAGGTCTATTTTGTCGTCTAAAGAGGTGAGAATGGATGCGATGCGGCGCTGCTCATCTATTGAAGGAACAGAAACTGGTAATTCATGAATATGATTTCTATTTAATGAAGGTACAGCACTTCCTGTATTTAATTGGGTGAAATCCATTGTTTTAAGCAAATAATACATAAACTTAGGATCGTTGCCTTTAAAGTCTTTGATATAAAGTACAGTATTATGTGCCCAATATGCTTTTGGATAATAATGAGGAATGCCTATGTTGCCACTTCTACCTATGGTAACTCCCGGACCATTTAATGTGTATTCATTGTGAAACCCAATCACTCCATTAGAACCCGCAACAGGAATATCACCATCTACCATTTTATCCTTTGGCAAATCGTGTCCTCTTTGGAATGTCACAACCTCTCCCAACTTATATTCTTTCCAGTCACTCATAATCAATCCTTTTTTCTGTTTTTTATCTCGTCTTCCAGTTGCTTCAGTTCTTCGGCTTCCTCTGCATCGGCTTCTTGTGCCGCAAAAGCCTTGCGTCGCTGGTCAAACTCGGCATAAACAGCTTCCACTTTGTCTTCCATCTGCTTTGTAGAAACTTTACCAGCTCCCTTCAGTACAGCTTTATTTTGGAATCCCAAAAGCGAATCAACATTTCCTCGCCAATAATTAAGTGTCAAATCCTGTCTTTCCTTCACACGCAGTTCGGCTGAGTCGAGAAACAGCACTGTAAGACGGTTTAAAGTATCAATTTCATCTGAAGTAAGATAATTCTTGGCAATATAAATATCCTGTTTGCGCACCACATTGCCCTTCCACGATGTGAGCGCCATATTAGGCAAGGAGGCATCAGCACGGCTCACTATGATTTCGGCAGCAGTCTTGTTGGTTACGGCATATAACAATTTGTTCTGCGTTTCAGCAAAAAACATTTGTGTCGCCTTATCGGTTTTATCATAATCGCTGCTTAGCATCATAAGGTCGCGAATTTTCTGATAAAATCTTTTTTCACTTGCGCGAATATCGCGTATGCGTTCGAGAAGCTCGTCAAAATAATCGGGACGCCCATCGGGATTTTTCAACCGCTCATCATCAATCACATAGCCTTTTACAATAAATTCCTTAAGATTCTTGTTCGCCCAAATACGAAATTGCGTGCCACGCTGGCTACGTACACGAAATCCAATGGCAAGAATCATTTCTAACGAATAAAACTTGGTGCTGTATTTTTTGCCATCTGCGGCAGTTATTAAGTAATCCTTAATAACTGAATCAACACTTAACTCCTTTTCTTTCAATATATTAGCTATATGAATATTGATATTTGGCACAGAGGTGTCAAAAAGTTCAGCCAATTGTTTTTGGTTCATCCAAACAGAACCATCTTTAGCGTATAATGTAACACTGACTTTGCCATCGTCAGTATTATAAATTATGATTCCATTCTTTTCCATAATATTCATCCATTAATATTAATTTTTTCCAAATTCTCCAAAATCAATTTATTTAATCTCTCTTCTTCTTTCAATTGTTCCTCAAATTCAGCTTTCAATGCGGTGAAACGCTCAACAAAGTTGAAGTCGTCTTCCTCTTCTGGCAAGCCCACATAACGTCCTGGTGTAAGCACATAATCAAGCTCCGCCACGCGGCTCACTGGCACTGATGCACAGAAACCAGCGATGTCCTGATAATCGGCAGATTCATCACGCCACAGATGATAGGTTTTGGCTATTTCCTGAATGTCTTCCTCCGAGAGTTCGCGCGTACGACGATTGATGAGATGGCCTTTGTTGCGCGCATCAATGAAAAGGATTTCTCCGGCTCGTTTTGTGCGGTTACGTGTCACAAACCACAGGCAAGCAGGAATCTGCGTGTTCAAAAACAGTTTGGCAGGCAAATTAACTATGCAGGCAATCATTCCTTTGTCAATCAACGCCTTGCGGATGTCTCCCTCGCCGCCTGTTTTGGATGTCAGCGAGCCTTTGGCCAGCACAAAACCTGCCTGTCCCGATGGTGCTAAATGGTAGATAAAATGCTGTATCCAAGCAAAGTTGGCATTGCCCACAGGTGGCACTCCATACTGCCAACGTGCATCGCTGCGCAGCTGGTCTCCACTCCAGTCGCTGTCGTTGAACGGCGGATTTGCCATCACGAAGTCGGCTTTCACATCGCGGTGCGCATCGTTGAGGAACGAACCTTCGGTGTTCCACTTCACCTGCGAGGCGTCAATGCCACGAATAGCCAAATTCATTTTACACAAACGCCATGTAGTCTGGTTGCTCTCCTGTCCGTAAACCGAGATGTTCTCAATCCGTCCCTGATGTTCTTTCACAAACTTCTCGCTCTGCACAAACATACCGCCTGAACCGCAACAAGGATCGAGCACACGACCTTTATATGGCTCCAACATATTGACCAATAATTCCACGACACTGCGCGGCGTGTAGAATTGTCCTCCCTTCTTGCCTTCCGCCAAGGCGAACTCACCAAGGAAATACTCGAACACATGGCCTAACAAATCTGCACTTTTGGTGCTGGTATTTTGCAAAGTGGAGTTTCCTATCAGATCAATCAACTCACCCAAACTCGTCGGGTCAAGTTCCGATCTGGAATATACCTTTGGTAAAATGCCTTTTAGTGTTTTATTCTCTCGCTCGATGACATCCATTGCATCATCAATATATTTTCCGATTTGCGGATTCTTAGCCACCGAAACAAGATACGACCAACGTGCATTGGCCGGCACATAGAACACGTTTTCTGCCATATATTCCTCACGGTCTTCAGGGTCGGCTCCATCAGCTTGCTGCTTCACCAACTCATTATACAAACTTTCAAATGAGATGGATATGTATCTCAAAAAGATGAGTCCCAACACAACATCCTTATATTTAGCTGCATCAATATTCTTACGTAATTTGTCGGCAGCCTTCCAAAGTTGCTTTTCCAATGGTTCTTCCTGTATTTCCTTTACTTTTGCCATTTTAAAAATCTTTTATGATGCAAATATAATAAATATTCAACATCATTTCACCTTTTATTAATTAAAAAATGCCGCAGAAAATAATCTCTACGGCATTTTCAATTAAACTAATAAACCACTAAATTATTCCTCCGTCATCTCCATCGTTGTCTCAACAACCGTCTCCACCTTCGCCTTGCTGCACGGTCTCTTGTCCTTAGGGATGATGAAATATACCGCCACGCAAACGCCGACGATGACGATGAACCATCTCAAAATGCGTTTCCACAAAGGAGCCTTCGTGGTGAACGGGTCTTTTGTCTTGACAATTGGATACTTGGCGATGCTCGTCAAGGTGGCGCCGAACTTCGTGTTGACCAGCACCCTCGCGTTCAATGCCCAGCCGTTGGCGTTCAAGATTGGCGAGAGGTTGCGTTTCCTCAACTTAAGCCATGCCATGACCATCGAAGGTCCTGAAATGATGGCAATGATGGCGCAGAACAGAATCACCCAGTGATACCAATGGATTCCAAGCCATGCAAACAAGCCTCCGACAGCTGAAGCCACCAAGCCTAATGCCAAGCCTATCGCGGCAAAGATACCTGCAAACTTGGCGATGTCGAACGGTGGCTTGACCTCAGGTTTCGCACCGTCAGTCGGAACGTTGGCATTGGCAATCTTGGTGTTAGCCTCTGCCATCACCTTGGCGTCTTTCTCGGCAGCACGTTTGTTTATCATGTCTTCTACCGACTTCGCCATCTTGCGGTAAGGCGACCAGAACGCCTGGCGGATGCTGATAGGATTCTCCACTATCTTCGTCACCGTGGCGTTCCAGCCAAGACCGTCACGGTCATAGAACACTGCGTTCTTGCCCACCATGATGCTTCCGACGTCGCCGTCAGTCACCACAGCGGCGATTGTCATGGTGCCAGGCTTGCTCTTGCAAGTGCAGTCGCAATACAGGATGTACATGTTGCTTAAAGGTGCCATCGAGCCTTGTGCGCCCATGTCGCTCACCTTGATGCAGAGGTCGCATGCACGCTCGTCGATGTACAGCGTTCCTGCCTGGAAAATGGCTTTCTTGTCTGGCGCGTACAGGTCGGCAAACGTCACGAAGTTGGTAAGCAAGGTGAAGAAGTCTCTGTAGAGATGCAACAGCTTGTCAACCTTGTCGATGGCGTTCGACTTCGACTCGAGAGCCTTATCCTGTGCCACGAGGTCGAGCAACGCTTCTTTCTTGTTCTCTTCGAGGCATTTCACCACTGCGTCATAGCCCAAGCCTTCGACGGCGGCACCAGCCTTGGCACCCATCCATGCGTTGTAGGCGTTGAACTTAGCTAAGATGCTAACCCATTGCTCTTCGGTGATATATTCAGCTTTCGGGAATTCTTTCTCGATAACGAGTTTCTTCAGGTTCGCCATGGCTCCCGCCCACGCAGGGTTAATCTCGTTGCCCAACGGCAGCCTGTGCTCCGCGTTGACGCGCGCCAACGGATATGTCGCAATCTCATTAGTGCTTGCCGCGAGGTTGTTTCCGCTAATCTCGCCAATCTTCGCTGACGACACATCCAAAACCGCCGCGCTGTCGGTGTTAAACGAAGCCAGTTTGCAGCGCATGAAGAAGTCTTCTACCTTGTCTTTCACCGCCATGCAAGCCGCCAACGCAGCCGCGGTGTCGTCGCCGTAAGGGAAGATATTGGCTTTGTCAGCGTCGCCAGCCTCTTTCCATGCCTTGAAGTCCACCAAAGCAGCATAAAACGCCTCTATCTTGTCGGTGTCGATGCCCGCGTCGCCGCTTCTGTCGGTAACGCCGCCCATGCACCCGATGATGCTCTTGATGAGAGCCTTCAAAGCGTCGTCGTCAGCGGAGTTTTCGGTGATGATGCCGTCGCCGTTGAATTTTGTCTTGGCAAAAATCGCCAGGCTGTCCGACACATCGGCGATGCTGATATTGTCTTTCTCAAGTCCAAGATTCTCAAGGATTTGCTTGGCTGTCTCCAAAAGATGCAGACCTTCCTCGTTGCTGGTGTTGAATGCCGAGAACGGGATGAAAGCGTCGCGTTTCAACAGCAACTCAGGGTCGTTGATGACCGCGGTGAGCCATTTCGACGCCGCCACGACTTCTTCGATGTGAATCTTGCCGTCGCCGTTGGTGTCGAGCATCGCCATGGTCTTCTCGTCGATTTCCAGACCCTTCAGCGGGCAGCTCAGCGCCGTCCAAAGCTTCCTGTCAAGCTCATCCAAGTGCATAATGTCCTGTCCCGACTCGATGTTCACCCTCGTGACACCGCCTACCGTCGAGAACTTCCAGTCATAATTACCGTTTGATTTCATAATACAAAATTTATTAATTTTAATGTGTTGCTTCGCAAAATGTGTTAAAATATGCTGCTTCGCAGAATGTGACGCTATGCGGAATCAGCCGAAGGCTGCACATTCGCCGTAGGCGCAAATTGCGACCGAAGGGAGCATCACATTCCAACAAATTCATAATTAATATTATTTCCAACTTTCAATATCGCATAATAAGCATCAGGATAATGGTCTTCGAGCGCATCAACCCTCAGATACACCACATCCTTGAACACCGTCAAATCCCTTGAATGTGAATGCCCTTGCAACACCATCGACACGTCATATCTGTCAAACAAATCCGCCAAATCGTAGGTCTCTTCAAGATTGAAATTGCTCGTGTGACCCTGCGAAGCGTCTTTCTTGAAGAAATGTGTGTGCGTGAAAACCACTATATGCCTAAACCCTTGATTTTGTTTGCTTTTCAAAACATTTTCCAGCCAATCTCTCTGGTCAACGCCCAAAGTGCCGCTTACCGATTCGAGTGCGATGTACAAATCTTTTAACCCGCTAACCGTCTGAACTTCAAACCAATACGTCGAAGAGCCGAATCTTGAATAAAACTCCTTCCACTGGTCGAAATATAGGTCGTGGTTGCCTGCACAATAATAAATCTTCCTTCCCGCATCGGCAACAGGCTTCACATGCTCTTCAAAATAATCGAAATGTCCCGTCGCGTTGATGACATCGCCGAGGCACAACGAGAACGGGGCTGCCACCGAATCCGCAAGATAATCAGACACATATCTGTCGAGGTTATTCGTCGAGAAATCGACATGAACGTCGCTCATCGCATACACCTTGTATTCATCCGGAACACCCGAAATGACATCGTATCCGTGCTTCTCATTGTACTCCATCGACTGCGCAAACCTCTCGTCCACCGACTCATTGAAGGTGAAAAACAATCCTTTGTAATCGATGTTTTTCCCACAAGATGTCAAAACTAACACCAAAATAAAGATGTAATATTTAAAACATTTGTTCATCATTTCATGATTTTATAATGTGGTCACTACGCTCCAATGTGAACTCCCTTCGGTCGCAATGTGCAGCCTTCGGCTGAATTTGTGCCTTTCAGGCATTGGGCGAAGCCCACACATTCCGCTTCAGCGGCACATTTTGCGAAGCCCACACATTCCGCTTCAGCGGCACATTTTGCGAAGCAACACATTTTGTTTATTTTATTTTATATTTAATTCCAATCCTCATCACCGCCTCATAAAACTTCACTGTGCCGTGAAAAATCCCTGCCGCCTCCAGCGTCCCTTCCGCCACAGCGCTCCACCGCTCCTTGAAATCGTATCTGCCGCCAAGGCTGAAAATAGGCTCCCACATCCTCTCATATTCAAAATCATTGTAATTCGAGCCAATTAGATACACATCCCACGGGTTGTCGAACCCCATCACACTGATTTTCATCTTATACAACAGGTTGAAAGGCTCCGTCACGTAGTTTTCCAATGAATGCCAGTCCCTGCCGAAAGCGTCGATAGTCCTTGAAAAAAGTCCCACCTGCGCCGAAAAATGACGCATCCTGAAGCCGACACTGCCGGCATAGACGAACTCGTATGTTTTGTAAATTGAAAAAATCCTCGAATGTAGCGTCCCGTCAAGGAAAAGGAAGCCGTTGCTGCACACCTCAAACGACTGGCTGACAGTCATTCCCAACGAATATGTCTTCGCCGTCAATGCCTCAAGATTCAAGGTGAAATCGGTGTTGTCGACATGCAAGACGCCTTTCACGTCAGCGCCACCATACCATTTGAAGGTATTGTTGTAGCCGACAAGTCCGTTTACCTGAACCTCCTGGGCTCCCAGAGAAGCCGCCGCAAGCAGACATACCAGCAGAAAAACAAGCCTTTTTTTAACCATAGTCGCCCGTTACTTATAACCTTTGCAAATTTATAAAAAAAACTATCCGATTTCACATAAATTTTTAGTATTTTTGCTCACTAAAATTTTCAGATATGAAAGACTTGAAAGAATATATTCGCACCATTCCGGATTTCCCGATAAAAGGCATTCAGTTTCGCGATATCACCACCCTTATCCAAAACGCAGAAGGCTTTCATCTCGCCATCGATAAGATGTGTGATCTGGTAAAACACCTTGATTATGATGTCATTATCGGTGCTGAGTCGCGCGGATTCGTTTTCAGCGCACCAATGGCGTATAACCAAAACAAATCACTGGTGCTGATTCGCAAAAAAGGCAAGCTGCCGGGCAAGGTTGTCTCACAGGATTTCGACCTTGAATATGGCAGCGCCACGATAGAGATGCACGTCGACAGCTTCAAACCTGGCACAAAAGTACTCGTCATCGACGACCTTTTGGCTACTGGCGGCACCATCGAAGCAATGATAAAACTCATTGAAAAACAAGGCGGCATCGTCGTTGGAGCTTGCGTGTTCATCGAGCTGCCCGACTTGAAGGGCCGCGACCGACTCAAAGGTTATCCTGTTTTCAGCGCCGTTTCTTTTGAAGGTGAATAAACATTTTCAACCATGTACGCTCTTTTCAAAAAAGAAATAAACAACTTCCTCAGCTCGCTCATCGGGATATTGGTGGTGGTGGTGTTCCTGCTCATCACAGGACTGTTCCTGTGGGTGTTTAAAAGCGACTTCAACATCACGGCTTACGGCTACGCCAACCTCGACAGCCTCTTCATCCTCGCCCCGTGGGTGTTTCTGTTCCTCGTGCCAGCCGTCACCATGCGCTTCTTCGCTGAAGAGAAACGCACCGGCACCATCGAGATGCTGCTCACCAAACCGCTGTCCGACTGGCAGATCGTGTGCGCAAAATACCTCGCAGGCATCGCCCTCGTGCTACTCGCACTCATCCCGACGCTCATCTATTACATCTCTGTGTCACAGCTCGCCATGCCCGTCGGCAACGTCGACCACGGCGGCATCTGGGGCTCCTACATCGGACTGTTTTTCCTCAGCTCAGCATTCGTCTCCATTGGCGTCTTCTGCAGCTCAATCACTAATAATCAGATACTTGCGTTCATCCTCTCGGTGTTCCTCTGCGGATTCCTTTTCATAGGATTCGAGTTCATATACTCGATGTCGCTCTTCGGAAAAGTCGACCTTTTCATCCAGCAGCTCGGAATGTCGGCACATTACAGCTCCATGAGCCGCGGCGTCATCGACACCCGCGACTTGATATATTTTCTTAGCGTTATAGTGTTGTTCTTAAGCCTGACAAAACTCACTTTGTCGAGCAGAAAATGGTAGGAGGGGCTATGGTTGACAAAAGAAAAAATATCAAGAGAAACGAAATCCTGTCTTTGGTTATCACATTGACAATCATTGTGTTGATAAATATCATCGGTGCTTTCGTCTACACTCGTTTCGACCTCACTTCCGAGAAACGATACACACTTTCCGACACCTCGAAAGGCATTTTGAAAGACCTCGACGACTACGTTTATTTCCGTGTTTATCTCGAAGGGGATTTTCCTGCACCTTTCAAAAAGCTTCGCAAAGAGACGAAAGAGATGCTTGACGAGTTCCGCGCCTACAGTAAATTCATTGATTATGAATTTATTAACCCTTCGGAAAGCAACGACCCCGCCGAACGTCAGGAGACTTACAAGATTCTTTGGCAGAGCGGTCTCGACTACTATACCGAGACGGTTCAGACCAACACGGGAATGCAGCAAATCATGATTTGGCCAGGCATCCTCATGAGCTATCGCGAAAACGAAATGCCTATCGACCTCATCTCAGGACAGTCGGGACAAAACCAGGAAACTGTGCTCAACAACTCGGCGCAAGACCTTGAATATAAACTCATTAGCGCGATAAAAGAAATCACGACGAGCAACAAACAAAGCATCGCCTTCATCGACGGACATGGCGAACTCGAAGACATCCAGGTTTATGACATCGCCAACACGCTCTCGAAAAAATACAACATCAAACGCGCCACGCTCAACGAGCAGCTTAACTCGTTGATGACGAGGGATTTAGACAAAGACAGCTCCATTGTGATAAAACCCGCCTACGACGGCATCATCATCGCAAAACCGACGCTGCCGTTCTCTGAAAAGGAGAAATTTATCCTCGACCAGTACATCATGTACGGCGGCAAGGTGATGTGGCTCCTCGACCCCGTCAGCGCCGACATGGACAGCCTTAAAAGCTCTGAGTCGACGATGGGTCTCACGCTGAACCTCAACCTCGACGACCAGCTCTTCAGATACGGCATGAGGCTCAACAAAAACCTGCTTCTCGCCTATCCTTGCGCGCAAATCGGGCTCGTCACCGGACAAGGTTCCAGTATGCAGAGCATGCTTCTGCCGTGGTATTATTTCCCGCTTCTCGGCGCCGCCTCCGAACATCCTATAGTGAGAAACCTCGAGGCAGTGAAGGCCGATTTCGTAAGCTCTTTGGAACCCACTACTTCCGCGCCTGACATTCAAAAGATACCTCTTCTCAAAACATCTGACTACACCAAGGTTTCAACAGCTCCGGTTTATATCTCGCTGGAAATACTTAACGAGCGTCCAAACGCGAAGATGTTCCCGCAGAAGGGTCTCACCACGGCTTATCTCCTCAACGGCGTGTTCCAGTCGCTCTACGCCAACAGGATGCCCGAGTCTATCACCGACTCGCCTGAGATAGGCTTCAAGACGGAAAGCGTCCCTACCTCCATGATCATCGTGGCTGACGGCGACATCATCCGCAACCAGCTCGCACAACTCGACTACGCCAAGAAAAACAACAAACGTGTAGGCGCGCCTCTGCCGCTGGGCTACGACCAGTACACCAACAACACCTACGGCAACAAACAGTTTATCGACAACGCCATCAGCTATCTCATGGAAGGCGAAGGTCTCATCAGCGTCCGCTCTCGCGAGCTCAAAATCCGCCTCCTCGACATCAACAAAGTCAACGGCAACCCGATAATGTGGCAACTCATCAACGTGGTGCTGCCAAGTGCATTAATGATAATTTTAGGAATAGTTTTAGCATTTTTAAGAAAGAAAAAATACAATTGATAATGTGGAGACGGATGCAAATCCGTCTAAAAGAATAAAAAATGAAAAGAAAAAACCTTGTTTTAATAGTAATCGTCGCGATTCTCGTAGTGATCGCAGGCATCCTCATCGGTAACAACCGCTATCTCAGCACCTTACGTGGCGAAGCCGCCGACTTCACAGTCTACGACACCGCCTCGGTGACAAAGCTCTTCTTCGCCGACAAAAGCGGAAACAAAGTGCTGCTGCAAAGAACGCCGGAAGGCTGGAGCGTTAACAACGAATTCAAAGCCAACCAAAGCCTTGTTAACGACATGCTCTACACCCTCAACCGCATGAGAATCAAGATGCCTGTCTCCATCAAGAAAAGCGACAACATCGTCACCCAGATGTCGAGTACCAACACCAAAGTGGAGGTGTTTCAGATGCTTCCGCGCATCAATCTTTTCAATAAGATAAAGCTGTTCTATCATGAGAAACGCAGCAAGGTGTTTTATATCGGCGGCGTCACTCAGGACAACAACGGAACTTATATCCTCAAAGAAGGTGGCGACAAGGTGTATGTCGTTCATCTTCACGGATTCAGGGGCTTCATCAGCTCACGTTTCACCGCCAACCCCACCGACTGGCGCGAACATATCATCTTCAACGAAAACATGGGCGACATCGCTTCTTTGAAGCTCGAACTCAACGATGACCCTGACAACGGATTCATTATCAATGAAAATGGCCGCTATCAATTCTCCATGAACCGTCTTAACGGACAGCCGGTAGAGTTCGACACTTTGAGAGTCCTCAACCTCATGTCGTCATTCAAAGACGTGCGTTTTGAGTCGTTCCTTTATGATGTGGACGCCTCACGCCGTGACTCCATCATCAACTCGCCTTTCCAGGAAAGACTGACTCTCACGACAAAAGACGGCAAGAGCAAGAGCGTCACGACATACCGCATGCGCATCAACGCCGACCTTTTTGAATATAGCGAAGAGGATCTCAACAACCCTGATTTCGACAAGATGATCAACAGCCCTGACCATCAGTATGCGTTGCTCAGTGAAAATAATGAATTTGTGCTTATCCAAAAATTCGTGTTCGGCAAACTTCTAAAGCCCGCCGACTACTACAGCAAAGACTACCACGAGGAAATACCTCAGGTTTACTTCAAGGAACTCGAAACAGTGGAAAGCCGTTAAAAGTTGCTTTCCACAAATTCCCAGTTGATTACCGCCCAGAATTCGTTCAAATAATTGGCGCGGACATTCTGGTAATCAAGATAATATGCGTGTTCCCACACGTCGCACACGAGTAACGGCTTCAGGTCGTCTGTCAAAGGAGTCTGTGCGTTGCTTGTCTGCACTATCGAAAGCTTACCGTCCTTGTCGGCGACGAGCCAGGTCCAGCCAGAGCCGAACAACGTGGCGCATTTTTCAATGAATTTCGTCTTGAACTCATCGAAGCTGCCGAAGTCACGGATGATGGCTTCCATCAGCTTGCCCTTCGGCTTGTCCTTGGCAGGATTCGGCGTCATGCAGTTCCAGTAGAACGTGTGGTTCCACACCTGCGCGGCGTTGTTGAAGATGCCGCCGTTTGAGTTTTTGATAATCTCTTCAAGGCTCTTGCCTTCGAATGGCGTGCCTGCTATGAGTTTGTTCAGGTTATTCACATAAGCTGCATGATGCTTGCCATAGTGAAACTCCAATGTCCTCTGCGAGATATGCGGCTCCAGCGCATTCATCTCATACGGTAATTTCGGTAATTCAATCATAATCATTTATTTTAAGTTTTTTCCTATTTCTAAGCCGAGATTATATAATTTCTCTATATCTTCCTCTCTAATCGGCGCTCCCTTCACCTCGACAGGCTCGCCTATGATGTTCCATTTGTTGTTTTCGGCGTTCTCTTTCAATGTCTTGAGACCGCCACCGCTCCACGACGCGCCTCCGAAGAGACCGAACACCTTGTTTTGAGGCTTGTATTCGCCAATCTCATGCAGCAGTCCGACCATGTTCGGGAAGATACTTCCGTAATGTGAGCAGGCACCTAAAATCACGCCTTTGTATTGCCAGATGTCGCTGAAAATGAACGATGTCTCTGTCTTTGACACGTCGTACACCTTTATCTCTTTCACGCCAGCTTCTGCCACGCCTCGCGCCACTATGTCAGCCATCCTGCCTGTGTTGCCGTACATCGAGCCGTAAACTATGACAACGCCTTCCTTGGCTTGATGCTGGCTCCATGCCACATAACGGTCGAGGACCCACTGCAGGTTGCTTCTCCAAATCAATCCGTGCGACGGGGCAATCATCTTGATGTCGAGAGGTCCGATTTTTTGGATGGTCTTCATCGCCATCATCGCCACCTTTCCGATGATATTAGAATAGTAACGGCGCATGTCAGCCTCATAGAAATCGAGGTTCACCTCATCGTCAAAGATGCCGCCGTTCAATGCGCCAAAGCCTCCGAAAGCGTCGTTCGAGAAGATGATTTTCGAAGTCTGTTCGTATGTCGCCATCGACTCCGGCCAGTGGCACATCGGCGCCATGAAGAACTGCAGCGTGTGCGCGCCAAGGCTCAACGTCTCGCCTTCTGCCACGATTTTCTTGTTCGCAATTGGTCCGTAGAAGTTCTCCAACGGCGCAAACGTCTTGGCGTTTCCGACAACCGTCACCTCAGGCCATTCTCTCAACACTGCGCCCACCGAGCCGCTATGGTCAGGCTCGTCATGATTCACAATGAGATAATCGACTTTGCGGTCTCCAAGGATTCGCTTGATCTGGAACAAATACTGAGCCATAAACTCAGGCTCAACAGGGTCAATCAACGCAACTTTTTCATCTACAATAAGATACGAGTTGTATGACACGCCATTCGGCAATTCCATGTGGTTTTCAAACATCTCCGTCTTACGGTCGTTCACACCCACATAATAAATATTCTCTGCTAACTGTATTTTCATAATATTAAAATTTATTCCTATTTTGTCATTCCGAACGCAGTGAGGAATCTCGTTTCCCTCGCGAGAATCCTCCCTTCATGTCGGTTCCACATACTCAAACTCTTCCTTCCCATGCTTGCACAACGGACACACAATATCATCCGGCAACTGCTCGCCTTCGTACACCCATCCGCAGACACGGCACACCCAACACCCTTTCGTCACCGCTTTCTTCGGCTTGATATTCTTCTGATAATAATCGTATGTGACCGTATCTTTGTCATTCACCAGCACTGCGTCGAGGATGTCGGCGATAAACATGGTATGTGTTCCGAGGTCTATCGACTTCACCACGCGGCAGGCGTAATAGGCGTTGATATATTTTGGCAGATACAGCACATGGTTCACGGCACGCAACTCCTGCTCGCAGTCCGCAAACTTGTTCACGTCCCTTCCCGACTTAAAACCGAAATGCTCGAACACTTTAAACGGCGTCTCCGTTGTCAACACGTTGATATTGAACACGCACGAGTCCAAAATCAGGTCGTGCGTGTAGTTTTTCTTGTTGACCACTATCGACAGACGCAACGGGTCGCTTGTCACCTGTTGCACTGTGTTGATGATGCAGCCGTTGTCGATGTTGTCGTAGTTCGTAGTCAGGACATAAAGACCATATCCAATCTTTGAAAGGGCCTTGCTATCCATCAATTTCCAACTGATTAACTGACTAACTGATTAATTGACTAACTGATTAATTGACTAACTGATTAACTGACTAACTGAACAACTATTTCATTTCAAAGTGTTCTTTACCGACACCACAGAGCGGGCATGACCAGCTGTCTGGTAATTTGTCAAATGGAGTTCCTGGAGCGATGCCGTTGTCCGGATCGCCGACTGCCGGGTCATACTCATAACCGCAGACGTCACATACGTATTTTGCCATGTTTATAAGTTTTAGTTATTAATTTAAATCGTTGTTTCTTCTCAAATATTGCAATCTCTCAAAGACTTTCACGTCAGCTGATGCACTGCATTTTCCTTTAAACTCACTGATGCTCTTGAAGTTGTGCTTTTCCATCCATTTCTCGAGACCTTCTACCATATCCGCTACGTATTTCACGCCCTTGCGATACAACACGCTACACACCTGCACCGACTCCGCGCCTGCAAGTATCTGACGCACAACGTCTTCTGGTGAATGAACGCCTGTCGATGCCGAAAGGTCGCATGGTATCTCCTGCGCCGTGAGCAACGAAATCCATCTCAAAGTGTTGCTGTTCTCTTCCTCCACCGAAAGCGCCGAACCCGGAACCACTTTCATGTTCTCGATGTCGATTGTCGGGTTGTAGAAACGGTTGAAGAGCACCAAGCCTGCCGCACCCGCCATCGAGAGACGGAACGCGAGGTTGCCGATGTTCGTGAAATGGTCGCCGAGCTTCACCGAGACAGGAATCGTCACGGTCTTTTTCACCTCGTTGAAGATGTTAACCACTTCATCCTCAATGTTTTTAGATGCCACATCCTTGTCGAAAGGCGACACCGCGATGTTCAGCTCGAGAGCGTCGGCACCAGCGTCCTGAAGCTCCTTAGCAAAACTCGTCCACTCGCCCTTGTCAGCGCAGTTGATGCTCGCAATAATCGGGATGTCAACGGTTTTCTTAGCCTCACGTATGAGTTTCTCATAAATGGCAATCTCATTTCCGCGAAGGAAAGTCTTCATATACATATCCGCATCAGGATTGGAGTTATAAATGTCAGTATAGCCCTCCTCTTTCTTAATATCCGAGAGAATCTGCTCCTCAAAAAGCGATTTCAGCACCACCGCTCCGGCTCCTGCCTTTGCGCAATTCACAATACCGTCAACAGTTCCAGTAAATGTCGAACTTCCGACAACAATAGGATTTTTAAGCTTTAATCCAAGATATGATGTAGTTAAATCCATTTTTAAAAATTTTGCGTCTACAAAAATATTAAATAATTTGAAAAATCAAGCCTTTTCTGAAAAATTTATTTGCAAATCACAACCTTCATGGTCTGGCTTCCCAGTTCTGAATTAACTCTAATAGTATAAACTCCAGAACCCAAAGCATTCAAAGTTGTCTCCAACTCATTGATATTATTGGTATTAAATAAAACATTGCCAGTTATTCCGTATACCGTTATTCCGTATACCGTAACTTCGTCATAAACAGCAACTTTCACCACTCCATTGCTCGGATTCGGATACACACTCACAATCTCATCACCGCTCTCAACTTCATTAACGTTGTCGTTCAGCATTGCCAAAGCCACTGTGAAATCAGGGATTCCGTAGCCGTCGTAGCTGTTAGGGCTGCTGGCGTTGTTGCCCGCTGCTCTCACAGCGTCACAAATCTCCTGCACCGAGGCGTTAGGACACGCCTGACGCAGACACGCCATCGCTCCTGCCAACACTGGGCATGAAAACGATGTTCCGTTGCCATTATAATAAAGTTGCCAATCCGGATATCCGCTCGCCACGTATGTGGCTTCTCCCATCGCCATCACATCCGGCTTGATGCGTCCGTCGTATGTCGGTCCCACCGAGCTGAAGTCGGCACGATAGCCATTTGCATCGACAGCACCCACAGTGATGATATGCTCAGCGTCTGCTGGGATTCCCAAAGTGCATGTGCCTTCACCTGCGTTACCTGCCGAGTTCATGCAAAGCATACCTCTGCTTGCCGCAATCTCAGCACCAATCGTCATCGGCGCAGTGTGTCCGTCAAAATGTGAGAACGGATGATCCCACTGCGGCATGTCAAAAGTGATGTATCCTAACGAAGTAGAGCACACGTCAACACCAAGACTATCAGCTAATTCCGCTCCCGAAACCCAGTTGTATTCCTCCACAATGTTCTCACCGTTGCCATCTTCTGTGTGGAACAGATAATACGATGCTTTTGGTGCTGTTCCAACCATGTTGTTAGGGTCGTAAGCACCCATCGTGCTAAAACATGATGTGCCGTGCGTACTCTGCGAATACACTGATTCTGAGCCATATACGAAATCACGGACACCAAGAAAACGTCCCTCAGCTCGCATATTGTCGAAACAAGAATGAATGTCTGTACCAATAAAACCACCGTCCAAAACAGCAATCACGATGCCGGTTCCGTCATATCCCATATTATGCAAATCGTTGACCCTCAACTGACTAACCTGTGTCTCGGCACCACCGTAATAACCTCTCGAAACAACGCTGTTTTCAACAATTTTCATCTCATCGGCAAGCCAACGCTCCTTTTCTCTCTGAGCCTCTGGAAAATTCGGGCAGTTGCGCACCGTCTCCACAAACTCCAACTCATTGATAGCCGCAACCACAGCCGCGCTATTAGTGTAAACTGACACGCCGTTGAGCCATTTTGAAGGGTTCAAAAGCTGCGCTCCGCAATCCGCAACAGCCTGCAAATACTGTGGATTAACAGGAATGTCGTATTCGTCAATCGCAATGTTGAGTCTTGCACGACGCTCTAACGCCCTCGCACTTAAAAACTCCTCTGGATTGTCAATGGAATAAGGTGAATTCGCCTTGTCAGTAAACTTCACCCAATAAATGTTTGTGGCAATCTGCGCCTGCGTTAAAACAGCGCAAATCAATAAGATAAGGAATAATGATAACTTCTTCATATGTTTAAATTTTTTGCAAAGATAAAAAAAACTTCTAACTTCTCACTCCTAACTCCTAACTTTTTTGTACTTTTGCAGCCTAAAAATACTCTATAATTATTATAAACAATGAATAACGAAGAAAGAAACGGCAAACGTCAACATGTTGCCAGAAGAAAAACTGCCGAAGTCAGGAGATTCAGCGATGAGAGATTAGAGCAGTTTGAAAGAGAAAAAGCTCGCCGTGATGGCGATGAAGAACGCCACGAAAGAAGACCTTTCGGCGAAAGAAGAAGTTTCAGTCGTCGTGACGACGAAAGAAAACCATTTGGTGAAAGAAGATCTTTCGGCCGTAATGACGACAGACCGTCAGAACGTTACGAAAGAAGCGAAAGAAAACCTTTCGGTGAAAGAAAGCCATTCGGTCGTCGTGATGACGACAGACCGTCAGAACGTTACGAAAGAAGTGAAAGAAAACCTTTCGGTGAAAGAAAGCCATTCGGTCGTCATGATGACGATAGACCGTCAGAACGTTACGAAAGAAGTGAAAGAAAACCTTTCGGTCGTAAATCCGATAGTACGTCAGAACGTTATGAAAAAAGAGAGCGTGGTGGCCGTCGCGGATACCGCCGCGAAAAAGACCCTGAATTTGACCGCCCGCGCGCAACAGGCGAAATCCGCCTCAACAAATACCTCGCCGACTCAGGCATCTGCTCACGCCGTGAAGCCGACGACCTCATCCTCGCAGGCGCTGTCACAGTGAACGGCGAAGTGGTCACAGAACTCGGCACAAAAGTCAAAACAACCGACAAAGTGGTGTACGGCGGACAGACTCTGAACCGTGAAAAACTTCGTTATGTGCTTCTCAACAAACCTAAAGGCGTCATCACAACATCCGACGACCCTTACGAACGTCACACCGTCATGGATCTTGTGCAAGACGCCTGCCAGGAACGCATCTACCCCGTTGGACGCCTCGACCGTAACACACTCGGCCTGCTCCTGCTCACCAACGACGGCGAACTCGCCAAGACCCTCACACACCCAAGCCATGAAGTGAAAAAACTCTATCACGTCACTCTCAACAAGCCTCTGACAAACAGCGACTTCGAGAAGATAGAAAACGGACTCATGCTTGAAGACGGCCCTATCAAAGTCGACAAAATCGACTACGTCACCGACGACCCTACAATGCGCGAAATAGGCGTTGAAATCCATTCCGGACGTAACCACATCGTCCGCCGTATCTTCGAAAGCCTCGGCTACGAAGTGATAAAACTCGACCGCGTCATGCTCGCAGGACTCACAAAACAAAACCTGCCTCGCGGACACTGGCGTTTCCTCACCAGCGCGGAAATAAGCATGCTTAAACGTATCGAATAAACATGAAAAAATTAACATTATTATTGTTTTTGACCGTATCATCTTTCGCCCTGCTCGGACAATCCGACACGCTGAAAGTGATGCAGTACAACCTCCTCAACTACGGCAACTACACAAGCTATTGCCCTCAAAGTGTCAACAACGTTGCAGACAAGGATGTCTATATCAAAACCATCCTCTCTGCCTATTATCCGGATGTTCTCACGGTCTGCGAAATGGGCAGAAACGTCTCGCTGCCTAACGAGTTCCTCAAAAACAATTTGAACGTCAATGGCACAAACTATTGGATGACGAAAGGCGGCTCCAACACAACCAACTCCTCTCTCACCAACTGCATTTTCTACAACTCCACAAAGTTGACCCTCGTGGCTCATAAGGTGGCGCAAAGCCATACCCGCGACGTCGACGTCTACGACTTCAAGCTGAAAAACGACGACAGCGGAAAAATCGTTTTCACATGCGTTGTCGCTCATCTTAAAGCCGGCTCGGGCTCGTCCAACGAAGGAACACGCAAAATAATGGCTGAAAACGTCATGAGATACCTCGAACAAAATTATCGCGAGAGAAACGTCCTCATCATGGGCGACTTCAACATTTACAAGGCTTCCGAAGATGCTTACAAGACGTTTACCAACCAGAACACCTATCCGAATTCCTATTTCATCGACCCGCTTTATCCTTACGGCGTCGGCAACTGGAACTCAAATTACATGTTCGAGGATTATCATACCCAGTCTACACACAAGGATGACAACGGCTGCCATTCGACAGGCGGCATGGACGACCGCTTCGACTTTATCCTGATGTCGGAAAATGTCTACGGCGGCAGAGACCATATCCGCTATATCAACGGCAGCTATTTCGCCCTTGGTCAGGACGGACGGCATTTCAACAAAAGCATCAATTATCCTGAAAATTATGCAGTTTCTCAAGAAGTAGCCGATGCTCTCTACAACAATTCCGACCACCTTCCTGTAATTATGGAACTTGTCGTGAATTATAACAGTTCTGATGTTAATGAATTGAATAACAATGTGCTAAACTTCGATATTTTCCCCAATCCTTCAAGTGATAAAATAAATGTCAGGTTTTATCAGGATAATGTTGGAAAATCTAACATTTTGTTATTCAATACTTTAGGACAAGCAGTTTATTCAGAGGATATTTTTGTCAACGACGGCGTAAATGAATATGTCTTGCCTGTCGAGAATCTTCCGAAAGGCTTGTATTTCTTAAGAATCACCAATGTTGACGGCTTGACTGGCACAATAAAAGTTATCAAAGAATGAAGTTTTTCCAAAAAGTCATAACCGGTTGTGTTAATTTCATGCAGAAATATCTGCCTGAGCCTTTCATTTTTGCAATCATTTTGACTTTTTTGGCAATCGCCGTGGCAATGCCTGTGTGCAAACAGAGCATCACGGAAGTGGTGAGCAACTGGGGCGGCGGCGTGTGGAATCTGCTTGGTTTCTCAATGCAGATGGCTCTCGTCCTCGTCACTGGCGCTACTTTGGCGGCTGCCCCATTTATCAAAAAAGGTATCAGCAGACTCGCTTCATTGCCTAAAACGCCTGCCAGCGCAATAGCTCTCGTGACAGCTATCTCAGCGGTGGCATGCTGGCTCAACTGGGGCTTCGGTCTCATCGTCGGCGCCATTTTCGCTAAAGAGATAGCCAAGAAACTCAAAGGCGTCGATTATCGCCTTCTCATCGCATCGGCATATAGCGGTTTCGTGGTGTGGCACGCTGGTATCTCCGGCTCTATCCCGCTGAAAATGGCTTCCGACCTCAACGACCTCGTGAAAGACACTAACGGCGTGATAACCAACACGATACACATCTCAAACACCATCCTCGACTATCATAACATCCTCATGGTGGTCCTCGTTACCATCGCGCTCGTGGCAATCAATTCTGCCATGCACCCCAAAACAGGCATCGTCACCATCGACCCCGCCTTATTGCAAGAAGACGATGTCGTAGGGGCGAATCATCATTCGCCCGAATCGAATCATCATTCGCCCGAATCGAATCATCATTCGCCCAAATCGAATCATCATTCGTCCGTTACCCCTGCCATGAGATTGGAAAATAGCCGTCTCCTATCCGCCCTATTGGCCTTATTAGGCTTATCCTATCTTGTCATCAGCCTGTTCATCAAGCATAAATCCTTCGACCTCGGCTCGGTTATCCTGCTTTTCCTGTTCCTCGGCATCATCTTGCACAAAACGCCTATCGCATACGTTCGCGCTTTCGCAAAATCAGTGAGCGGCGCGGCAGGGATATTGCTCCAGTTCCCGTTTTATGCTGGCATCATGGGCATCATCACTGGAGTCGGCGCATCGGGCATCTGCCTCGGCACAGTGGTTAGCGAGGCGTTTGTAAACATCTCTACGTCAACGACTTATCCGATATACACTTTCCTTTGCGCTGCCATTCTCAACATGTTCGTACCTTCTGGTGGCGGTCACTGGGCTATTCAAGCGCCTATCATGTTCGCCGCCGGTGAAGCACTCAACGTCGACCACGGACTCACGGGCATGGCAATAGCTTGGGGCGACGCTTGGACCAACCTCATCCAGCCGTTCTGGGCTCTGCCCGCTCTCGCTATAGCGAAACTCAACGCAAAGGATATCATGGGGTTCTGCCTCATCGATCTCGTCGTTTCCGGAATCATCATCATCGGCGGACTTCTAATCTGGGCAATATGATACCGCGCGACACCATAAACCAGATTCTCGAGACAGCACGCATCGAAGACGTGGTGAGCGAGTTCGTCACGCTTAAAAAACGCGGCTCCAACCTCATCGGCGTATGCCCTTTCCATAAGGAAAAGACACCTTCGTTCAATGTCAACCCCGCCCGCAACATCTTCAAATGCTTCGGCTGCGGAAAAGCTGGCGACTCCGTGCGTTTCATCATGGAGCACGAGCATTATTCTTTCCAAGAGGCGCTTCGTTATCTCGCCAAGAAATACGGCATCAAGATTGAGGAACGCGAGCAGACTCCCGAAGAACTGGCGGCGCAGAACGAACGCGAACGTATGTTCAACATCAACAGCTTCGCGCAAGACTATTTCTCCAATATCATGATGAACTCCGATGAAGGCTTGTCCGTCGGTCTCTCTTATTTCCGTGGACGCGGCTTCAGAGACGCCATCATCAACAAGTTCCAGCTCGGATATTGTCCAAATAGTGGTTCAGCCTTCACCGATTACGCTATCCAACACGGCTACGACAAAGACCTTCTTATCAAAGTCGGCCTCACTGGAAGCTATGAAAACCGCCTCTATGACCGTTATCAGGGACGCGTCATTTTCCCGATTCATAACCTTACCGGAAAAGTCATCGGCTTCGGAGGACGTATCCTCACTTCCGAAAAAACCAAGGCAAAATACGTCAACTCTCCTGAATCGGAGATTTATAATAAAAGTCAGACTCTTTACGGCATCTTCTTTGCCAGAAATGAGATTTCACGCCTTGACAACTGTATCCTCGTCGAAGGTTATGCCGACGTGCTGTCGATGCACCAGGCAGGAATTGAAAACGTAGTGGCAAGCTCCGGCACATCGCTCACAACCGAGCAGATTCGTATGATAAGCCGTTATACCAAAAATATAACGATGCTCTACGATGGCGACGCTGCCGGTATTCACGCCGCTCTGCGTGGCACGAACATGATTCTCGAAGAAGGCATGAATGTACGTATCGTGGTGCTGCCACCTGAAGACGACCCCGACTCCTTCGTGCAGAACAACCCTATCGAAGTCGTCACCAAATACCTGGCTGACAACGCCAAGGATTTTATCAGCTTCAAGACAAATCTCCTTCTGAAAGACGCAAAAAACGACCCGATAAAGAAAGCAGGTGTCATCAAAGACATCGTGGAGACTATCTCCGTCATTCCTGACCCTATTTATCGCGCCACTTATGTCAAGGAATGCAGCCGCATGCTTGAAGTCGCTGAGCAAACCCTCATGAACGAGCTCAACAAGCTCCTCCGTGCCAAATACCGCAAACAACTCGGTCTCGACCCTTCACAAACCCCTCAACAAGAACAATATTCATCCTACCCCTCTCCGGACTCTCAGCAGCCTCCAATTGAGCAGGAATCAGTTCCTATCGGCTTCTACCAGGAGCAAGAGCTCGTGAAGCTCCTTCTCACTCACGGCACCGACACCATCGAGTTGGATGACTACACCACCACCGTCGCTTCACTCATCATCGATGACCTTAAAAACGATGGTCTGCTGTTCAAAAACGAGACACACAAAAAGATTTTCGATGCCTTCGACCGCGGTCTTGACACCGGCGAGCTACCAACGCTGCAGCAACTTATATCAAGTGAGGACCAGGACGTCGCCGAACTGACAGCCAATCTTCTCAGCACACAATACAAACTTGACGACTGGCTACGTCATCGCATCGTGGTGAAAACCGAAGACGACGTCCTCAAAAAGACCGTCCTCATGTCCATCCTCCGTTTCAAAGACATGGTCATCGAAGACCGTCGCATCGAAATCATGAAAGAGCTCAAAGCTACCCCCGACCTCGACGAACAGCTCATCCTCCTCCAAAAAAAGAAACACCTCGACGACATCCGCCACCGCATCAACCGCGACCTCGGAATCGTAATTACAAAATAGTTTATGGTATTCCTCGCACTTCGTGCTCGGAATGACAACCTCTTATTATATTTTGGCGCGGCACAACGTCTCAAGGTTTTATCATTAATCGTCAAGCCGCGCCACATTGTTTACGTTTAAAGCTCTTGTCATTCCGAACCCCTTCAGGGGTGAGGAACCCCATCAAGTAACCTCATCAACCATACGACGAAACTCCTTGTCTTATATAACCTCTTTCATTAACAATCTCTCTCCATTCAGGATTTAACTTATTTATCAGAGCTTCCTTTTTCTTTCGATTCCATTTTTTTAGCTCTGTTTCCCTATCAATAGCATTGTTTATGTAATCAAACTCTTCATAATAAATACAATATTCACAATTATATTTATCTGTAAATGAGTTTTTAAATCGATGGTTTTTATGTTGCCTAATTCGCTCTTCTAAATTACCGGTAACACCAATATACAGAACTTTTCTGTATTTGTTTGTCATTATGTAAATGTAGTATTTTTTTGATTTCATAAATTTTGTTTTTATTTAATGGTATTCCTCGCACTTCGTGCTCGGAATGACAGCCTCTTATTATATTTTGGCGCGGCACAACGTCTCAAGGTTTTATCATTAATCGTCAAGCCGCGCCACATTGTTCCCGTTTAAAGCTCTTGTCATTCCGAACCCCTTTAGGGGTTCGGAACCCCATCAAGTAACCTCAAATTGTCACTTTTTTCGTTCCCCTGTCATTCCGAGCGACCGCAGGGAGCGAGGAACCTCATTATGTTATCTACAACGATCCCCAGTCTCACCTCAAACGCCTCCTCCGTCGCAAACCCCACATGCGGCATCAGCATCGTATTCGGTGCCCCCAGTATCGGATTACTGCTATCAAGCGGCGGCTCCACGTCATAAACATCAAGTCCCGCCCCCGCTATCGTGCCGTTTTTCAGCACCTCCGCCAGATCCTTGGTGTTCACCACCGGTCCCCGCGCCGCGTTCACGATAATTGCTGTCTTCTTCATGATAGCGAAATCCTTGGCAGTGATAAAGTCACGTGTCTCGTTGTTCAGCGCGATATGAAGTGCCACGATGTCAGCGTCCTTAAGCAGCGTCTCCTTGTCGACAAACGTCACGCCTGGCACCTCTTTCGGCGTGCGGTTCCATGCTATCACCTTGCACCCGAAAGCCTGCGCCAACGCCGCCGTACGCTGCCCGATGGCTCCCATCCCGATGATGCCCACCGTCTTGCCGCCGATCTCGCGCCCAGGGACGATAGAAGGGCCTTTGCAGCTGCGCGTTATCCGGTCGTTCTCGATAACATGACGGTACAGCCCTATCATCATGCATATCGTCTCCTCCGCCACAGCCTCCGTCGAATATCCCGCAGCGTTCTTCACTATGATATTGCGACGCTTGCATTCCTCCATGTCGATATGGTCCAAGCCCGTAAACGCTATCGAAAGCATCTTCAGGTTCGGACAAGCGTCAAAAAAGTCCTTGCGCAACGGCATGTTGCTCTCCACAACGATATCCGCCCCCGCAGCGCGCTCAATGTTCTTCTCTGGCCTTCTGTCGGGATATATCACGACCTCATGACCACGTTTCTTTAAATCGTCACAAGCCTTCTCTATGGCTTCTATTTTGAGTCCTAACGGCTCCAAAAAGACTATCTTCATCGTTCTACGTTTTTTGTTGTTTCAAACAACAAAGATAGTCTTTTTTTCTTAATCACGCTATTCCGCGCTCATCTTTTCAACAAGCATGAACTCGTCCATCACAATCTCCGTGAAATAACGCTTGTTCTTGTTGCTGTCCTCATACTGCCGCGTCTGTATCTTGCCCTCAATCGCCATCAAAAGACCCTTCCTGACAAGCTTCTCGACGTTCTCAGCCGTCTTTCCGAACGCAAGTATGTTATGCCACTCCGTCTCCTCTACAAGCTCCATCTTCTCGTTGTAGTGCTTCTCGTTGGTGGCTAATGTGAATTTCGCGAGCTTCCTGCCCTCGCCGAATGTCTTGACTTCCGGATTCATGCCCGGTCGCCCAATCAGATGAACTGAATTCCTTAAGGTTCCCATTTTGTTAATGTTTTTAGTGTTGTTATTTGTTTTGACTCTGCAAAAATATAACAAAAAAAATAATTAGTCGTACGAAAAACAACTAATTTTCAAACACCCTCGTAACATTCTGACTGACAACACGTTACAAAAGGTTTTTCCAAATCTCTATGTTTTTTAATTCTTAAAAAATTTTATTAAAAATTTTTAACATCCCATAAAAAAATGTAGGGGCAAATAATCATTCGCCCCCACATTTCATTATTGTACGGGCGATTATTCGCCCCTACATTGTGTCAATTACTTTACAACTGTAATGCGTTTGACTGCGCTACCGTTTTCAGTAATGATGTTCACCATGTAAACACCGGCCTCGAACTGGCTCATGTCGATAACCATTTCGTCAGTATTCACATTCTGGTTGTACACCATCTGACCCATTGCATTGTAGATGCTGATCTGAGTCATTGCTGTAGCCTCGATGTGGAGGTCGCCGCTTGTTGGGTTAGGATA
This sequence comes from Bacteroidales bacterium, assembly GCA_017427985.1. GTDB lineage: Bacteria > Bacteroidota > Bacteroidia > Bacteroidales > F082 > Limimorpha. The sequence continues at coordinate 103,646 of JAFRRS010000004.1, forward strand.
GATTGCGTTGACAATCATGTTCTCCTCAACACCATCGGTATGTGTGTACTGGACTGTAACCATTTCTGATTCGCAGTTATCATACTCGGCAACGATACCGAATGTGTATGTATCACCTACGGTGAGACCATAGATGAACACGCTCTCTTCTGGTGTTGAACCGAGATACTGGCCATCAACATAAACACCGTATGAAACAGCATCTTCGTTGCCAACCCACTCAACCATTGCACCATCACCGTATGTTGCGTCATCATAGTAGTAAGCTGTCAAGTTGGTTACAGGATCGCAAACAACTGTACCGCCGACTTCAACTGTCTCGCATTCTTCGCATGACATTGCATAGTCGCTGTAGACAACTCTTACGCAATATTCATGTTCGCCTGCTTCAACACCTGCGTCAACGTATGATGTGCCAGAAACTGGAGCCATTGTGATAGGCTCGCCGTCACGCCAAATCATCACGCCGAGGATGTCGCCTGGCTGTGGTTGTGGACCTGGACCTGGAGCGTCAGCGTCAAGTTCATAGATTGCCACGAGGTTAGGATCCTGCTGTGAGTTACCGAAGAAGCATGTCTTGCCATCGTATGCTGCAATGAAGCAACCACCGGCAATACCTGTGCAACCAGGTGCTGTAGCTGAGAAGTCTAACACTGGGCTTGCGCTGATTGTGTTATTTGCAATGTTGTAATCGTAAACCTTGCAATCGCTGTTTGGCTGGCAGAACAGATAGAGGTGTTCAACGCCATCAGCATCCGTGTAGTATGCTGAACCGTATGCGCTTGTTGGAGCTGCACCGTTCTGGACGAGAGCGCCACTTCTGTCATACAATGCCAATGTTGACCAGTTGCCTGACCAGAAGCCGTCACGTTCAGGATCGTATGTGATGTGACGTGATGTCAAACCTGCGCAGTTGATTGTGCCAACCAATGTGCGTGTTGTGAAGTCTAAGATGAAGATCTGTGTAGCACCTGATGTACCATAGAAGTACTCACCGTCGGTTGTGAGGTCGCGGATACCTGTTGCACCAGCGATGTTGAAGCCTTCGATGAAGTTGCCTTCAAGGTCATACTGATAGAATGTGTAACCACCTGTTGGTGCTGACTGCCAGCTTGCTGTGTAGATGTACTCGCCATCTGTTGCAACTGCCTGCTGACCGGCACTTGTGCCTGAGAAGTTGTAAACAAGATCCCACATGTCTCTTTCACCCTTAGCTGGTGTGAACTCAATGTCATCAACGCACATGATGTACTGGTCGTTGCAGTTGAAGTGACGGATAGCAATGTACTTGTTGCCAGCGTGTGCGCTGAGGTCGGCTGTAAACTGATACCATGTACCGAGTTTTGCACCTTCGCCATCGCGTGACTCGCGACCACCGTTTGCTCCACCCTTCTTGGCTGTCAATGTCCATTCCTGAACCATTGTCCAGTCTGTACCATTGTCAGAAACTGCTACTCCGAAGTGATCTGCCGGATAGCTTGCGTCTGTTGCTGCTGCCCAGAATGATAATGTTGTGCCGTTAGCAATTGCCTGCTGACCCATTACGAGATACTCGTCTGGTGTGAGAGCGCCTGCTCCATTGATGTATGAACCGCTGCAGATAGCGTTTGTACCTGTTCTGTACCAGTCAAGTGTTAAGCTTGCATAGTATGTCCATGTTGTTGGAATATTGCTTGTCAAGCACCATGTGTAACCGTCGTTGTTAGCATCGACAATTGTCCAGTCTGCTGGCAAACCGTTTTCAAAGCCTTCTGTCCAACCTGTACCTGGTTGTGGACCTGGACCTGGTGTGCCGTTCAATGTCCATGTGAGTGTGACATCGTTGCCGTTAGCTGTGACATCGTATGATGCTGTACCAGCGTAGTTGCTGCATGGAGCGTATGTCCAATCGTAGCTCATCCAGTCACCCATACCTGTTGCATAGAATGCTGCAACTGCTGTGGTGTGCTCTGAACCTTCTTCCATACCTTCAACTGGCATCTGATAGAATGGATATTCTGTCTCGCCAAGGTATGTGTTGTCGCACATGACTTTGTAGTACAATGGAGCACGATCACCCTTGTTTGCAACACCAAGCTCAACGTCGTCAATCCAGATTTCGTATGCGTCGTAGTTGACATCGTGGAATGCGATGTAAACTTCCTGACCTGCGTATGCACTCAAGTCGATGCTGTGTGAACGCCAGTTCTCATAACGAGTGTTCATGTGACGTACTGCTGCACCGCCGTTGCCTGTGCCCTTGGCACCACCACTCCAAACCTGTGTGAAGTCTGCTGCTGTTGGGTTGTCAGCTGTTGCAACGCACACTGAGAAGTTCTCAGGATAGTTGTCGTTAGCATTGTCAGCAAAGAATGTCAATGTTGAACCATTCTCGATAGCGTACTTCTGTGGTGTGTAGAGGTAGCTGTCTGTGTCGAATGCACCAACATAGTCAACGTATGAGTAGCACATTGCAAAGCCTGTACCACCGTGTGCAAGTTCTGTGTAGTCATAGCCACCGAGGTTGTCATCGCTGTGGATCCATTCACCACCGTCTGCATTGACTGTAAGAACGTTCCAGCCGTTCAAACCGCCTTCAAAGCCTTCTGTGAATGAGCCGCCACCTGGTTGTGGACCTGGACCTGGTGCAGGTGCTGATCCGCCTTCCCACATTGCCCAACCTGTTGGTGATACGTACAAACCTTCAACTGGAGCAACGATCTCTTCAAGAACGAATGAGAACTCTTCCTCATCTTCGTCGATGACCAAAATACCGTCGATTGGTGTGTAACCATCCGGTTCAATCTCAAGAGCATATTCACCCTTGCGGAGCTCGATGGTCATTGTACCTGTCTCGTCGAATGTGTATTCTTCTTCGAAGTCAATGCCTGTGATCTCCATGTCGATGCCAGCTGGTGACTGACCGTTGTTCAAAGCGAGGTTGAATGTCACGCTTGAAACCATATCCTTGTCAATAACATTTGACCAGAGAATCTCTGACATACCGTCGCCTGTTGGACCTGGTGTCGGAGGAACTGGAGCTGAACCTGCGTAAGTGATTGTTACGTCGTCAATCCAGATTTCGTATGCGTCGTAGTTCACATCGTGGAATGCAATCCAGATCTCCTGGCCTGCGTATGCTGCCAAGCTGACCTCGTGTGAACGCCAGTTCTCATAACGGTTGTCTGAACGACGTACTGTTGCGCCACCGTTGCCTGTGCCCTTGGCACCACCACTCCAAACCTGTGTGAAGTCGCTTGCTGTTGGGTTGGCTGCTGTTGCAACACAAACTGAGAAGTTCTCAGGATAGTTGTCGTTAGCATTGTCTGCAAAGAATGCAATTGATGAGTTAGCATCAACACTGTACTTCTGAGGTGATACGAGATATGCATCTGTATCGTATGCTCCGTCATAGTCAACGTATGAGTAGCACATTGCAAAGCCTGAACCTGTGTGTGCAAGTGTTGTGTAGTCATAACCACCGAGGTTGTTATTGCTGTGGATCCACTCGCCACCGTCTGTGTTGACGATGATATTTGTCCAGCCTTCTAAGCTACCGTTTTCAAATCCGAATGTTGCTGTCTCACGGCTGCGGTCTGTTGGTGCATAGCCTTCGTATGTGGCTGCAACGCCCCACTGATACATACCGTATGGCAATGTTGCCCATTCTTCGTCTGTGTATTCGTATGTCTCAGCATCGATACCTTCAGCAATTGTTGTGACTTCAGCTAAAGCCTCACCGTCAATAACATTTCTACGATAGAGGTTGTAGCTTACGAGTGAACGGTCGCCACGTCCTTCGAGTTTTGTACCGCCTGTTGCCAATGTGATATCGTCAACGTTCAAGATGAACTGGTCTGTGCAGTTGAAGTGGCGGATAGCAACCCAGATGTCTTGGCCTGCGTATGCGCTGAGGTCGACTGCGTACTGATACCATGTGCCTTGTCTGTCACCACGAACTGCACTGTAAGTTTCAGCACCGCGGTTGCCCTTGGCTGTCATTGTCCATTCCTGGATTGTTGTGAATGCTGCTGCTGTAGCTGTTGTTGTTGAAACAGCGACACCGAAGTGCTCAGCTGCATAGCTTGCATCCTGTGCGCATGCCCAGAACTGGATCTGTGCACCGTTCTCAGCTGAAATCTGTGCTGGAGAAACAAGGTAGTTATCTGGTGTCAAAGCTGCACCTGTCTGGTTAGCGTATGAACCTGAAATAACGTATGCCTCTGAAGCATCGTGACCTGTTCCTGACAAGTTCACGCCTGAGTTGTGGTAGATACCAGGATTTGCACTTGATACCCAACCGTTACCGTCGTTGTCAGCGTCGATTGATGTCCAACCCATCATTGTGTCGTCATCAAAGTCGTATGTTGTTGCACCAACGACTGGTGGAAGTGGTTCCTCATATCTGTAGAGTGTGATGTCGTCGACGTATGCGCAGTCGTCATTGCTGTTGACTGAGCTGTCTTTTGCATACTGCCACTTGTAGGTGTGTGTGCCTTCTGTTACGTCGAACTCTTTGTATGCGTATGCCTGCTGGCCGCTGATAGCTGCACCCTTCTCAACACCGTCGATGAAGAAGTGGAACTTGTCGTAGTTAGCCTCTGAAGAAACTGCTACCCAGAAGCCCATCTTGCCATCGTAAGGAACATCAACTGTCACCTCGATTTCTGATGTGCCGCTTGCAATGCCTTCGCATGTCGACTTGATAGCGTATGTGCCATCGTGTGGGTTAGTTGTTGTAATAGCCCATGGATATGTTGCAGGCAATGTGAACATCTCTGGAATCTCACCTTCTTCGAAGTCGACAACCACCTCAGATGGTGTCCATGACCATTCAACATTAACGCCTTCTTCTGCCTCTGTAGCTGTAATCATGCTGAGAGGATAGTAGAACTCGCGTGTGATGATGTCTTCAACTTCTGTCAACTCATTGTAAACAACTGTGATGACAACACCTTCATTCTGATATCCTTCTGTGACGATACCGATAGCATACATACCAGCGAGGATTTCGCCTTCATACAAACCGGTCTCATCTGATGTGAATGAGAACTCCTGTGCGTTGCCGTGCTCATCAACACCGATAGCCACGATAGTTGCATTAGCGATTGGATGCTCAACGTCTAAGTCATAAACGTGACCTGAAACTGAACCTTCGCCTGTCATGTAAACAGTAATAACTTCTGATGGCATTGACTCACCAGCGTCATAAACTGCTGTGATCTGGAAGTCGTAGCCTTCCATGTTGTATTCAAGACCTTCAACACTGTATGTGTTTGCTGTGATAGGTGTCTCGTTAACCTTTACACCGTCCATATAGAGGTTGTAACCCTGGAGTGTACGGTTGGCTTCCCATGTGAACACTGCTGCATCACCTGGATAGAGCTCGTCGCTCTCTACTGCGAAGCCCTCAACTGGGTCGATAGGTGTTGAGAAAGCGATGATCTCACCTTCTGTAGTACCGGCAGCGTTACGTGCGTTAACCTGCATGAAGTATGTCTGGTTGTTCTCGAGATCCATCAGGAATGCTGACTCTACGAGTTCGTCTGTCCAGTCGATCAATGCTGTTTGTGGAGGATACTGTGTGCCAACCAAAACCTGCATCTCTGTGGTGTAGTCACCAAGGATCCATTCTGCGAGATATGGAGTCTCTACAAATCCCTCTGCATCTTCTGGAGATACGATAACTGCCTGCTCAGGAGCTGGAATCTCTGCAACCGCCATGTCAACATTGAATTCTTCAGTTGTTGAAGCAACTGCTACATAGTATGTACCTGCTGGGACATACATGTCTTCGATCTGATATGTTGCTGTTCCAGGTGTTGGAGCTGCTGGTTCAGCTTGGATTGTGATGTCATCAACGAACAGATAGAACTGGTCGTTTGATGTGCAAGCGATAGAAACATACTTTGTTCCAGCTGGAAAGTCATAGCTGTATTCTTGATATGCTCCAGGTCCGTACAAAGTTGTGCAAGTCACTTCGCTACCCCATGTGAATTCTGTTGGGTCATTCGTGGTTGATGAATAACCGACTTTGAATGTTTCAGGATAGTTGCTACTATACCTTGCGGCATAGAAAGTGAAATTAACACCATCGTTGTCATCCAACTCAGGTGAAATGAGGTACTGAGGATAATTTTGTGTGTAATAGAATCTGAAAGTATAATTACCAGTATTTCCCCCGTATGAGCTTGTTGGACCTGATGAGGAATGGCAATTATTCATTGTCCAGTCACCTATGCCATTTTCAAAACCTTCTTCAATGAGAGTCTGAACGTCGCGGTTGCCACGGTTAGCTTTCTTCATTTCAGCTTTTGGAGTACCCATTGCTGTGCCGTCAATAGCTGCAACTTCGCTCACAACGCCGTTACCCTTCTTCATGCTAATCTCAGCAAGGTTCACTGTAGTCTCGCGACCTGTAGGAAGCTCTAAGAAACGAGTGTAGATAACTGGAGTGTAAGTTGCGTTGCTGCCCCATGCTGGTGATGATGCGTTTGGATTGTATGTCCAAATCTTACCATTGTTGGTATCAACTGGATATCTGCCGCAGTATGCTGCGTATGGGCTGTCTGAATAGAACATAACCCAAATGTTGTTATTACCGCTAATGTAAGCAGGAACTTCGAGGTTGATATCGAAGAAATACAGAGCTGTTGGATTTTCAATAGCACCATAGCCGATAAGTGTACCAGCACCTGGATTAGCACCACCTTCTAAGATATAGCACTCGTATGGATATGACTCGCGAGCTGCTGCCTCAACTGTTGTGATTGTTGTTCCAGCAAGACCTAATTCTTCGATGTATGATACAGGGATCTGGTATCCGAAGTAGAATCCGCCACCTGCTGATGTGCCGTACCATGTGTTGGTGCCGGTATAAGCATAGCTGAACCACATGTTCATTGGACCTGGGTTCACCTGTGGGCCATTGTAAACATAGTTGTTGTCAGCCATAGGACCAGGCTGGCCGTTGAAGTCTTCAGGATAGATGGCTGTAACAGCGTTTTCACCTGCAGTACCTGCACTGAACATGACATCATTGTCGAATGTCACTTTGTACATAGCGTCAGCACCTTCTGTTGCCTCTGGAAGATCATAGTTCTTGTAGATGCCTGCAGGAGCGTTGCCAGCGTAAGGCATTGCTGTTGGCTCGATAGCATTCTCAAAAACATCACCTTCAACAGGGTTGTAAGCGTTAGCTGTAACAGGGAACTGCTGTGCGTCTCTGTTGCCGCCAAAGAGAACTGTCATTGTGCTCTCAACTGGACCTTCTTCAGCTGTACCTGTTGTCACAGCAACCTCAAGTGGACGTGATGTAGTGAGTGTTGCAGGCAATACAGCATTGTATGAGAAGTAGTTACCGCTGAAATCCAATGCAGTGACTGTTGTACCACTGCCATTGATTGTGAACACGTATGGAGCCATCCAAGCGCCGTTCGGACGATTACCGAGATCGAGAACGTCTGGAGTTGTTGTGAGAGCTCCACCGCCACCAGCTGGAGTAATGTCGAGCATAATAACGCTCTTTACTTTAAGACGAGTACCGTTAACACCTGGATTTGAAGGGTCATAGGATGTACCGTCACGATAAGCATACAAGGCTTGGTATTCAGTAGTTGTCATGACGACACTACCTGCGCCACTGCTCCATGAACCGGTAACATCATTGAGGCAAATCACCAGAGTGCCAGCACCTGTGTACTCAAAAGGAGTAGTGAGTTCAACAGCTGTCTCGACAGGACTGCTAATGTCATTTGCCAAAGAGAATGAGCCGACAAGGTCAGCATCTGACATGCTCACCCAAGCTGAAGTACTTGCGAATTCAACTACGTCAACTTCCTTCATGTAAACATTAAGGTTACGTGCGTATGAAGAAGTGTTCTTCAGCCACATTGTAAGTGTGTTGATTGTACCAGCCATACCGATTTCGTCGGCTGTGTACATCTGCTGTGAGATCGCTTTTTCATACAATGAGTAAGTCGGAAGATAACTATTGACTGTTGTCGCAGTAGGATCGCCAATAGTCACTTCGTCAGCTCTCATTGTGCCTACAAAGGCAAACAAAAGCATCGTTAAGAATAGAAAAACTTTTTTCATGTTAGAAAAATTTAGTTAATAATATTGTTAATTTCTCAATTTTTCATTTTTAACTCCAATAAGGAGCGTCACTTTTTACGGTGACGTTCCTTATTATTATTAATAGGTGTTCAATTACTTCGTAACAGTGATGCGTTTCACGCTTGTACCGTTCTCAGTAACGATGTTGATCATGTAGACACCTGATTCATACTGACCCATGTTGAGGATCATTTCGTCTGTGTCGACATCCTGATCGTAAACCATCTGACCCATTGCGTTGTAAACACTGATGTGCTTCATTGCTTCAGCCTTGATGTTGACATCGCCGCTTGTTGGGTTAGGATAGATTGCGCTTACGATTTCATTTTCAGGAACGAGGTCGTATTGATACAACACGTAGTTGTTGTTTGCAAGTTCCTCGTTGAGGTCTGACTCGCATTCGCCTGTCACTGACTGGACAACGAACACATAGTAACCTGCTTCAGTACCGATGTTGTCGATTGTGAAGGTCATGTCTGTTGTCTCACCAACAACGTCGAGTGTCACCACACCTGTTGACATGTCAGCGATACCAGCCCAGATCTTGTATGATTCGGCGATGCCGTTCCATGTGAGAGTCATTGCAGGATCATTGAATTCATAGTCGAGGTCTGTCACGCTTGCGACTGTACCAGCTGCGACTGTGACTTCTGCTGGGCATGAGAAGTTGTAGTTAGCGTCGACGAAGATGACTTCGTAAACGTGCTCGTTAAAGTCTTCTGCTTCGAACACATAGTAGCTGTCAGCTGTTGCACCGATAACTTCACCATCTCTGAAGATGTTGAACTTGTTAGGTGTAATGTCTGATGTTGAACCACCGCTTGGGCCTGCTGCGCCGAGTTCATAGATACCGATGAGGTTCGGGCTCTGCTGGCTGTTGCCGAAGAAGCATGTCATGCCGTTGTAGTTACCGACGAAGCATCCGCCTGAGCTACCTGAGCAGCCTGGTGTGTTGCTTGAGAAGTCGAGGATTGGGCTTGAGCTGTAAACACCTGTTGTGATGTTGTAGTCATAGAGTAAGCAGTTGCTGCTTGGCTGGCAGAACACATACACGTGCTCTTCACCATTAGCGTCTTTGTAGTAAGCCACGTCTGATGCGCTTGATGGCTCTGGACCGACCTGCTGGATAGCACCTGTACGGTCGATGAGTGTCAAGTTGCCTGACCAGTTACCAACTACCCAGAAGCCGTCTCTTACAGGGTCGTAAGTGATGCAACGCATTGCACCGTAGCTTGTGGTGAATGTTGAAACCAATGCGTGGTTTGCAAGGTCGACACAGTAGACTGTTGCTGCGTTGGCGACGCCATAGAAGTAGTCACCGTCGTATGCCATACCGCGGAGTGTACCGCAACCTGCGATTTCGAAGCCTTCGATCTGGTTACCGTTCTGGTCATATTTCCAGAAGTTGTGTGCTGCACTGCTGTAGCCCCAGTTGCTGGTGTAGAAGAACTCACCGTCTGTAGCAATACCATACTGGCCGCCTTCTGCTGCATTGAATGATGTGATGAAGTCCCACATCTCTCTTGCTGGTTCTGTTGCGATATTTGTACCGCTAACCTCTGCGTCTGCGTAAGCGCGTTTTGTCTGAGGAACGCCTAATGTGATGTCATCAACATTGAGGATGAACATGTCATTGCAGTTGAAGTGGCGGATAGCAACCCAGATTTCCTGGCCTGCGTATGCGCTGAGGTCAACTGTCTTCTCATACCATGAACCCTGTGCTCTTGACTTACCATCGCGACCGATGCTGTTAGCGCCTGAGCTCTTGGCTGTCATTGTCCATTCTGCGATTGTTGTGAAGTCAGCGCCTGATGTGTTGCCTGTTGTTGAAACAGCGACACCGTAGTGCTCTGCTGCGTATGAAGCATCCTGTGCGCATGCATAGAATGAGATGCCTGTGTATTCAGCCTTGGCTGGTGATACGAGGTAGTTATCTGGTGTGATAGCTGCACCTGTTGCATTGCTGAATGAACCTGAGCATACCAAGTCAGCTGATGAGTTGTGGCCTGAACCGGCGAGGCTTGCGCCTGATGCCAAGTAGATACCGCCAATCTGTGAGCCAAGAACCCAGTTATAACCGTCGTTGTTAGCGTCGATTGTTGTCCAACCTTGCATTGTACCATCGTCAAATGTTGTTGTCTCACCTGTTGGAGGTGTTGGTGTTGGAGGTGTTGGGCCTGGACCTGGAGTTGGTGTGCCACCGTTCCATGCGAGGACAACCTCTGTGCAGTTTGCATAGCCTTCGAGGTCTTCAACCTGTGTTGTAAGTGATGAGCAGTCAACTAATGTGAATGTAGCTTCTGTGTAAGCACTCATACCTGTTGTGTAGATAACCGCAACTGCTGCTGTGTATGTCTGACCGACTGTGAGGTTGGTGACGTCGAGCTGCATGTAGTTGTCTGTTGTCTCACCCTGGTAAACGTTGTTCAATTTCACGCTGTATTTCTCAGCGACTCTGTCTTGTGGGATAACATTTGTCCATCTTGCATAACCTGTTCCAGAAACAACCAATTCATCAACTGGAGCAAAGATTTCTGTGAAGTATGCGTCGAGTGTTGTCTCATCCCAGATGCTGACTTCTTCTTCAACGATTGTTGATTCAAAGCCTTCGAGTTCAACTGTCACTGTGTATTCACCTTTACGGAAGCCTTCCAATGTCACTGTGCCGTTCTCATCAAGTTCGCCAGTGATTACGAGGTTTTCGAAGTTGTTTGTGAATGTGGCTGTTGCGCCTTCAACTGAACCGATAGTGACATGACCGTTAACTGTGACTGTTGTCTCCATATCCTTTGGAAGGACATTTGACCATGTGATAGGTGTCACAGGGTTGTCGTTGCCGCCTTGGCCGCCACCACCGTAGGTGATGTCAAGTTTAATCTGGTTCTTAACATTCAACACTGTACCGTTACCTGGAGCTGCCGGGTTGTAGGCTGCTGCATCCTGGTAGATACGGATAGCCTGATCTGCTGCGTTGAACACATAGTACTGGTTCGATGTTGTCCATGAACCTGTAAGGTCGTTCACAACAATGCAGAGGTTAGTTCCATCGAATGAGAATGGAGTTGTAAGTTGGATTGTTGACCACTCGTTAGCAACCCAGTTAACATTGCCTGAGTAAACGAGGTCTGCATCTGTTACAGGGATCCAGTCTGTTGCGCCAGAGAAGCTGGTCTTGTCTGTGTTCACCATGTAGATGTTGAGGTTACGTGAAGCTGCGTTGACTGTAGCAGGCATGAAAGCGATGCTGTTGATTGTGCCAGCGCCACCGATTTCCTCAGCTGTGTAGATCTGGTCGGTGCATGAGTAGTTGTAGAGGTTGTATGTAGGAACATAGCTGTTTGTTGTTGCGCCTTCACCGATGATGACTTCGTCGCGGTTACCCTTGTCGCCTGCTGGCATTGGGTAGATAGCTGAAACACCATACTGGTAGAGACCTGCTTCAACGTTGTTCCAATCGAAGTCGGCGAGCAATGTGTCTGTTTCATTCTCGCTGAGAAGGATTGAGTCAGCTGGAGTAACTTCACCTTCTTTAAGGATAGCTTTTCTGTAGACTGCATAGTGGTTGACACCGCGGTCTTTGCTGTTGCCTGACAACTCGACATCGTCAACATTGAGGATGAACATGTCGTTGCAGTTGAAGTGGCGGATAGCAACCCAGATGTCCTGGCCTGCGTATGAGCTGAGGTCAACAGTCTTTTCATACCAGTTGCCCTGTGCTCTTGTCTCACCGTCACGGCCGATGCTGTTGATACCTGAACCCTTTGATGTCATTGTCCATTCAGCGACTGTTGTGAAGTCTGCTGCTGATGTGTTGCCTGTTGTTGAAACAGCGACACCGTAGTGTTCTGCTGCGTATGAAGCATCCTGTGCGCATGCCCAGAACTTAATCTGTCCGTATGCAGCCTTCTGTGGTGATACGAGGTAGTTGTCAGGTGTGATAGCTAAGTTGGTTGCATTGCTGTATGAACCTGAGCAAACCATATCATTTGATGAGTTGTGGCCTGTGCCGGCGAGGCTTGCGCCTGATGCCAAGTAGACACCACCGCATGCTGAACCGAGGACCCATACATAACCGTCGTTGTTGGCGTCAATATTTGTCCAGCCTTCCATTCCACCGTCGAAGTTGTAGTTCAATGTGCCGACGTTTGTACCGCCGCCGTTACCACCACCGCTGATGGTTGTTGTCATTGACCATGTCACCTTTGCCGTTGAAGGATCCATCTCTTCTGCATAGACGCTCTTAACCGGGTTGTAGCTCTCGTGCATTACGAATTCAACTGTTTCTGTTGCATCGTATGCGAGTGTAATAGCTTCGCCATAAGCTGGTTCCATGCCGTCGAGTGTAGCCTTACCAGTGTAGTTACCGGCTTTAGCTATCATTGTGTAGAAACCTTGACCATCTGTAACAGCCTCGAATGAAACTGAGTTGTTGAACTCGTCTTTACCGCTGAATTTAACAGTAACATCGGCTACTGGAGCACCGCTGATAAGTTCTGTAACAGTACCGTTGATTGTACCATAACCTGAAACATTGACGATAACAGGATCTGATAATGATGATTCACCTTCACTGTAAACTGCTGAAACAGCCACCTCGTGACCTTCCATGTTGTATGGGAGGTTGCTGAGGTTATATTTGTTTTCAGTAATGAGCTGGTCGTTAACTTTCACATCACCGTAGTAAAGGTTGAAGCCTTCGAATGTACGGTTGGCAACGCCCTTGCCACCGCAAACGAATGTGGTCTTAGGGATGAAGTTGCGCTGGTTGAATGTAACTGAAGCTAATGCACTGCTGTTGTAACCTGATGCTGAAGCACCTGTTGCTGTAATACCAGTGAATGTTGCTGACTTGTATGTGCCTTTCACTATCTCCTGGATACCGACGAGGAGGTTGCCGCCATTATATGAATAAGGTGTATCAAGTTCTATTGTCATTGTTGCGTTGGTGCCATCAAGATAGCCTGAGTAAACGATCTGAGCATTAGCTGCTGTGTAGTATGATGACAATGTTGTAGCGTCGACTTCCATCATGTAGACTTCAAATACGTCTGGTGCCCAAGCTCCTGTTGCTGGTGAGCTGAGGTAGTAAACCAATGATGTGATTTCACCGCCTTCCATCTCTTCGAGCATTTCGGCAGGATAGATTGTTTCGCTTCTTGTGTAGTAGTCTGCCCAGAGACCATAAACAGGAACGTAGCTGTTGGTCACTGTACCGTCAGCGACTGTGAGTTCACCTGTGAAGCCGCCTGTACCAGCGAGTTTCCACTTGATGAGAGTGCTTTCGTCTGTGAAGATTTCTGTTTCAGATGCTGTCACGTTGTTAGGAGCGATCAATGTTGAAGTGAAGCCCCATCTTGGACCTGTCACTGTACCGTTTGAGTTCTTGACTTTGATCTGCCAGAAATACTGTGTGTTCTGTGTGAGGTTTGTAACAGTGTATGAACCATAGTTTTCATCAACAATTGTCCAGTCCTGAGCGACTGTCATGTTGACTGGTGATGTGCCGAACAAAACCTGGTACTGAGCTGCGTTGTCGCCGCCTTCCCATGTGAGTGTCACAGGAGCTGCGACATTTGTTGCGAAGTTGGCTGGAGCAATGTTTGTAATCTCAGTTGGAGCTGCAAATTGCTCAACCATACCTTCAACTGTTGTGATGTTGTCACCTGCAACGATCATGTAGTACTGACCTGCGAGGAGAGTTGCTTCTGTAATTTCACCTGTTATTGATATAGCGACCGGTTCAGATTCTAATGTTGGGTGGAAATTAGCAACCTTGTTGAAGATGCCGATGAATTCGCCACCTGATACAGAGAACTTAGCGTCTTTTGCAAGAGTGAACTGGTAAACAGCGTCAGCAGCAGTCTGACCCTGATATCCAAAGTAGTTTGGATGGAGGTCTGCTGGAGTGTGTGAGAATTCAGCAACGCCACTTGTGTATGACAATGAGAGTGTCTTTGCTGTCTCAACGATGTCAGCTTCACCTGCAGTGTAGTATGTAGCTGTCACAGGGATTGTCACCATGCTCTTGCCGCCTGTGTAGAACAATGTGAATTCTTCTGCATAGGTGCCATCGGCTGCGTTTTCGTTGACATCGATTGTGAATTCGAGGCTTTCTTCTGTTGCAAGAACGACATCTTCAATTGCCTGGCTCAATGCGAATGGCTCTTGACCTGATGTGTTGCTGATTGTGCCATTGATAGTTGTTTCTTCAGCACCGTTATAGATTGTAACAGCGTATGGTTCCATCCAACCGTTTGTTGGTCTCACGCCCAAATCAAATGGATTTGGAGTAATAACGAGTTCACCTGTTGGTGTTGGAGGTGTTGGAGGTGTTGGACCGCCTGCTGTGTAGGTGAAGGTGGTCTTTGGCAGGAAGTTACGCTGTGAGGCTGACACTGACGACAGTGAGCTGTAGTTATAGCCCTGAACACTTGAACCATCAACTGCTTCACCATTCCATGAGCATGACACGTATGAACCTGTAACTGTGTTGTAGAAACCAACGAGCAGGTTACCACCCTGATACTCGTATGGTGTAGCAAACACAACGTTCATCACATTGTCAGCAATGCTCAATGGACCTTCATAAACGACTGTGCCAGGACCGGCAAAATCGCTGATTGTAGCTGCTGAAACCTCAGATACGAACACCTGGAAGTTTGCTGAGCCCCAGCTTGCACTTGCCGTTGCAGCATAGAACGTCATTCCGGTGATTGTGCCGTTTTCCATGTCTGCCAATTCTGCAGCTGGAAACACCATCTCACATTTCAGATATGCGTCGGCATAAAAACCGTACACCGGAACGTAGCTATTGGTAGCTGTTCCATCATGAACTGTGAGTTCATCTGCTCTCAGGAAGCTTGTGCTTCCTAAAAAGAGCACCATCAAAAAGAGAATAAGTTTTTTACTCATAATTTGAATGATTTTGTTAATAAAATTTGTTAATTGTCTTCTATTTTTAAAGTTTGAACCTTATTTTTTCACAATTTTAACTCGCAAATATACGGACTTTTTTAATACGCGTGCGTGTTTTTTTCATTTTTTTATCAACATACCTGCAAATTTTTTATCCGACGTGGATATTTTCTTTCACAAGTTTCATGATTTTTTCCTCGTCATTGCCTAATTCTGCACGCAAATTCGCGTCGTTGAAGTTTCTGAGGTACTTGATGAGGTAATCGATGATGTTGTCTGAGAAAACGCCTTTTGCTGTGTAGATAACTCTGTCTTTTTCAAGCTCTTCGGCTGCTCTTACGCATGAATCCGGGAGTTGTTCGAGAGCTTCTGCCACCGCCTTGTTTTTGTCGTCGTGGATGTTCACGCCGAGACCCACGTAGGTCTTTTCCGCCACTTTGAGGGCATCGGGGTGTTCCATGCCGTAGCGAGCCGCCGCGCACAGTGCCGCCATGAGCAGATAGAGGTCTGCGCAACCGTCTGAGGCTCTCCACTCAAAGGTTTGCTTGTCGCTGAAGTCGCGATTTGACGCTTTTTCAAGCGGGTTGCAGTTGGCGAGCATGTCTTTTCCGTTGCTGATCCAGCCGAGAGGCACGCGCACCAAGGCGCTGCGGTTTGAGAACGACCAGCAGAGCGATGTCGGGGCTTCCTGATGTGGCACTAAGCGCATGAATGACAACGGGTTAGGGTTGCCGAATGCCGGCAATGACGTACCTGCCATCATATAGCCTGCGATAGCTTTCTTTGCGTAGTCGGTGAGCTCGCCGTTTCTCACCATGACAGACTTGCCGTTCTTGGTGAACTTGCAGTGTACGTGGAGACCGCTTCCAGCCTTGCCCACTGTGATCTTCGGGGCGAAGGTGATGGTGACGCCGTACTGGTATGCCAACTGGCGCATAATCCATTTAGCCACAACGAGTTGGTCGGCTGCGTCTTCGATATTTGTAGGCAAGAACTCTATCTCATTCTGTTCATAAATCTTGCCGTCTTTGGTGAAGTTTCCGACTTCCGAATGGCCGTATTTGATGAGGCCGCCAGCCTGAGCTATGAGGCGCATGGCTTCCACACGGTAATCGGTGAACTTGTTAAACGGTGCGCTCTCGTGATAGCCTTTCTGGTCAGGCACTTCATAAGTCTCCTCGTCGTCGGCGATGATATAGTATTCGAGTTCTCCCATCGTCTCCATCTTGAGGCCTGTGGTGTGTTGGAACACTGTGTGAGCCTTGTGGAGGATATACTCCGGTGAGCTCTCGAACGGTTCTCCGTCGCGGTTGTAGAACGAGCATAGGATGTCGACCGTCGGGATTTCGGTGAACGGGTTACGGAAGGCGGTCCTGAACTTCGGCATGACGTAGAGGTCCGATTTTCCTGCTTCGATGAACGGGAAGAGGCTCGAGCCGTCGACGCGTTCTCCTGCCGAGAGTATGTTGTCGAGGTGTTCGAGGCTGTGGATCACGAAGTTAAGGGTTTTAAGGCGTCCGTCCCATCCGCAGTAATGAAAGTTAATAAATTCCACTTGATTTTCTTCACAATAGCGCATGATGTCGAGCTTTGTGAACTCTGCTGCCGGTTTCTGGAGAAAGCGAACCAGCAGGTTGGGATTCATCTGAATTCTTGCGTCCATGATAAAAACTATTAGGACTGGCAAAGGTACGGCAAAAAACTATACGCGCGACAATTTTTTCAACAATTTTATCAACAATGAGAAAAGTTAGTCAGTTAGTCAGTTAATCAGTTAGTCGGTTAGACTGGACAATCAAAAAAATGAACAACTGAATAACTGAACAACTGAACAACTGATTAACTGATTAGTGCTGATAAAGTTCAAGAAGGCGTCTTGCTCCTTCGTAGGCGCTGATTTTTTTGTCTTTGACGTTGTTCTCGACGATACCGAGCCAGTTTTTGATTTTTTCGTTCTCGTAGAAGTTGGATTTCAGGGTGTTTTCGATGGTGTCGAGCATCATCTGGACGTCCTGGCGGGCGCGTTTTTCGTCGAGATAGCCTGATTTTTTGATATTTTCGACGTGGGTTAGCACCATGTTCCAGACCTCTGGCACGTTGTAGTGTGTCATGGCGGAGCATGTTGTCACCTTCACTTCCTGTCCCGATTCGGAAGGCGGGAACAGATGCACGGCATTGCGTATCTCGGCGGCGGCGCGGTTGGCGCGGTTCACATTGTCGCCGTCGGCTTTGTTGACGACGATGCCGTCAGCCATCTCCATGATGCCGCGTTTGATGCCCTGCAGCTCGTCGCCGGCACCGCCGATAAGCACGAGAAGAAAGTAATCGACCATGGAATATACGGCTGTCTCGCTCTGTCCGACACCGACAGTTTCGACGATGATGGTGTCGAAACCGGCAGCCTCACAGAGGATGATAGCCTCGCGTGTCTTGCGTGCCACGCCGCCCAATGTGCCTGCCGACGCTGACGGTCGGATGTAGGCGTTACGCTGCTGCGACAGTTCTTCCATGCGCGTCTTGTCGCCGAGGATCGAGCCCTTGGAACGCTGCGAGCTCGGGTCTATGGCGAGCACGGCTACACGTTTGTCCTGACGGCACAGCTCCATGCCGAGAGCCTCGATGAAGGTGCTTTTTCCGGCTCCCGGGACACCAGTGATACCAAGACGGAGCGCCTTCCCGCTATGAGGAATACACTCCGCTATGATTTCCTGCGCAAGTTTCTGGTGAGCAGGCAATGAGCTCTCAACCAATGTGATAGCCTTGCTCAATATGGTGATGTCTCCGGCAAGTATGCCGTCGACATATTCTTTCAACGGAAGGAGCTGCTGACGGCTGAGCATCAGTCGTTCCAACGCCTTAGGGTTAACCTGCACTGCAGGCTGGTCGCTGCCAGTCACCTGCAATGCAGATTCCCATTCGTGCTTCTGATTTTCAAAATGTTCATTTTCTACCATGTGGCAAAAATAAACATTTTTTGGTCACGAAATATCTTTTAGTCAAAATTAAATCCGAAACCGATTGTCATCTGGTACATATCGCTTAAATCGCCCCAGCTGTCTGTCACTTTGAAAAAGTCGGTAAGTCCAAATCTTGCAAAAATGACACCGTCGTCACCGGCGATGGAAATCAGGGCGTTCAAGCCAACAGGATTGTAGTCGAGGCTGTTGGTGACGAGATGTTTTGAGCCGCCGTATCTTGCGAATGAGCGGACACCGAAGCGCCATTCGGCTTCAACACCAGCTGCTATTGCCAAAGGTGTGCCGTCGATATCCCACTGAACCTGCATCAAAACAGGGAGGCGCAAACTCCAGTAACGCAAGAAGCTTCTGTGAGCTAAATTGTTTACCGGACCGTTGCCTTCTTCTGACGAATAAGCGTTCAACGACTGGAGATAAGCTTTTCCTTCTTCATCAAGTCTCAAAACTCGATCGTGTGAAAAATAGTTGTAGCTGTTGCTGATACCGAGACCCCAAGCCATTCCGAAATGACCGCTTTTTTCCATAAAAATGGTATGCTGATTATAAGTACCCCATTCGAATGATGATGAACGAAGTGGCATGTGTGCCTCAGGACCAAAAGGACCACTGTACAAATTCAGTTTGCCATAGTACAAATCCGGAAGAGTCTGATGAAGCTCGCTTTTGAAAATCTTCTGGACGATGGTAACTTTTTCGTCGCCATTGTTACCTTCTCTGATAATAACTGTTTTTTCTGTCTTCTGTGCGGATAAGCTTGCTGTTGCGAACAGCATGAAAGCTGCAAAAAGTAAATGTTTCTTCATATTTTTTATGTTAATCAATTCAATTACAGAACGCAAAATTATGGATTTTGCTGCATAGTTTGAAAAAAAATTCAAAACATTTTTAATACGTTTGTTTCGGAATAGGGAGACGGATTATCATCCGTCTCTACAATAAATCAAATATTATTTAAATTATTGATTATAATATTTCAATACTTCCACTCTATAAAGATATTCATATTTTGCTTGAAGCATCTCGCTTTCCGACTTGAAGAGGCGGTTTTTGCTTTCGTTGAGTTCAAGCAAGGTTGTCTTTCCGGCAGCGAAGCTCTCGTTCGACAAGCGATAAGCCACTGCAGCGGCGTTGTAGGTCTCTTCAGCAGCCTTGTATTTCTGCTCTGCCGCCACCGCGTTATAAAACGCCTGCTGGATGTCCTTTTTCAGCTCCTTCTGCGCCGTGTTTATCGCAAGTTCCTGATTTTGAATGGAAAGCTTTGACATCTCAACATTATATTTTGTCTGCATAGCATTGAAAATCGGCACGCTCAGCCTTAAGCCAAAACTGGTTCTGCCGTTGTTGCTGAGCTGGTCGGAAAAAGGCGGATTATAATAACCCGAAGTGAAGTAGTTATAATATCCTGTCGAGTAGCCAGCGAAGAGACTGAGCGACGGATACCATGCTGATTTTGTGGCTTTTACGTCGAGATAAGCCTTTTCGAGACGTATGTTTGCCGCCTCCATCCTCGGATGATGATTCAGGGCAAAACGGTATGTGGTCTCCTGCGAAGGCAGAGTCTGCGCATCCATCGACGTAAACGACTCCGGCGACACCACGTCGAAGTTGTCGATGTTATCGAGTTCAAGAGCCTGTACGATGTCCAAAATGCTGAGCATCAAGGCGTTGTCGGCCTGCACGAGAGACGATTTCGCTGTGGCAACCTGTGCCGCACTCTCATAAACAATCGACTCAGCGACTTTCCCCAACTCAAAAAGCTGTTGCGTCTTGGCGTGCTGCTCTTCCGTCAAAGCCAACTGTTTTTCAGCCACGGATTTAAGTTCCTTATTATAAACGACTTGCATGTAATACGACATGATAAGGAGCTTCAGATCGTATTTGGCAGCTTCGAGGTCTTTTTTCGAGGCGTCGAGGTTCAGGCTGCTCGATTTCGTCTGATGGTAAAGGCTCAGACCGTTGAAAAGTGGCATTCCCACTGATATTCCCAGAGAAGTGGACGCGGAGTTGTCGGAGACGTAGACACCATTGGCAGAAGGCGACTGTCCGAAGCCGAAACTCTGGGAAGCGTCGGCGCTGACTGTCGGGAGCCAGGCGTTTTTCGACATCTTATATTGGAACTCGGCGTTGTTCTGGCTGAGGACGCTTTGGAGTATGGAAACGTTATGCTCTATGGCGTAGTCGACGCACTCGTCGAGGGTCCAGACCTTTTGCGCTGGGCTTGCAAAAGACAAGGTTATTATTGAAATTATTATAATTAGTTTTTTCATATAGTATTTTATTTAAAAATCTCATTGCCTCTGATTTTGTCACCAGATTGAAGACCTTCGGTGACGACGATGTTGACGCCGTCGGAAAGACCTGTCTTCACTGGTGTTTTAATGTTGTCTTTGTAAACAAAGGTGCTGTCGTTGCTGTACACGATGCAGCTCTCAGGCACGATGATAGCATCGACGGCCTGTTCGGTGATAATCTCGCCGTTGGCGCTATATCCTGCGCGCAAATTTACGCCATCAGGGATGATAAGCCTTGCCTTCATTTGGAAGAAAACGGCACCGCTCTCGGATGTTCCCTTGGGCGCGATGTATTCAAGCACGGCATCAAAACGCCTGTCGTTCATAGCACCGATGGTAATAACCATTGGCATTCCCTCGTTGATGCGCCCAACTTCTGTCTCGTCCATCTTGCCCTCGAAAATCATGTCACGCATGTCGGCGACGGTGGCGATAGTCGTTCCGTCGTTGAACGTGTTAGCGTTGATGACGCTGTTTCCGACCTTCACCGGAATGTCGAGAATCATGCCGTCGATAGTGGATTTTATTGAGGTGTTGGTGTATTCAGAGGCGTTTTTAGAGATGCCTTCCTTCACGATGTTGAGCTGGTCGAGGGCGTTGTTATAGTTTTCCTTTGCCTGTTCGTATTCGAGCTGCGAATTCTCGAACTCCTCGGCTGCAATCAAGCCCTTGTCTTTCAGCGCCTTCTGACGGTTAAACGACTTCTCCACGTTGTCGAGATTGAGTTTCGCGAGTTTCACCTGCGACTCTGTGGCGGCGAGATTTGCCACGTCAGGGATGATTTTCACCATCGCTATGACCTCGTCTTTTTTCACCATCTGACCGGCTTCCTTATAGATTTCGGAGATGATTCCTGACACCTGCGGCTTTATCGCCACTTCGTCACGAGGGTTGATCTGACCTGTGATAACGGTCTTTTTCTGTATCGTGCCGATGACGGCTTCCACTTCGGCATATTCCTTTTCCTTTGGTTTAGATTTCTTGAAAAGGTAGACGAACGTCCAGACTACTGCCGCGATTAACGCGATGAAAAACAATGCTTTAAGAACTTTTTTCATATTTTTGATATTTTAATATTTTTCTGTTTCCTTTTTAGAGACGGATTTGCATCCGTCTTTACAATGTTTTATTCCTCGCGGATGGCGTCGATGGCTTTGATTTGGATGGCTCGGATGGCGGGCAAAACGCCAGCCAGCAATCCTGACAACACAATTATCACCGATGCCGCCACCGCTGCACCAAAACCGATTTGCGGGTTGAGGAACATCACTTCTTCCGACGGCGTGTTGCCGACAACTCCTGCCACCACAGCCATTATCGCCACGCCAATGACAAGACCCACGATACCTGCCAAAACCGTCAGCAGCAGGCTTTCCGCCATCACCTGACGGATTATTAGAGCCGGCTTCGCGCCAATTGCCCTTCTGACACCGATTTCGCGCGTCCTCTCCTTGATTGTCACCAGCATGATGTTACTCACGCCGACGACGCCAGAAAGCAGCGTGCCTATTCCAACAATCCAAATCAATATCTTTATTCCAAGGAACAAATACTCAAACATGTTAAACATCTCCTCGAAATCGAACATCATGATGGCACCTTCATCAGTTGGAGCTATGTCATGACGCTCACGCAAAAGAGCTTTCACGTCTTCCTGAACATCCTTTGTCTTATAGCCTCTTGCCGTGGTAAACATAAAGAAATCGAACATGTCGCCAGTGTGATATGCCAGCTGCATCGTTGTAAGAGGAAGGATGACCGTTTCGCTCGTCGCGCCGCTGATGTTCACATGGTCGTTATATGCCTGAATCACCCCTATCACCTGATAATAAATTCCGTTTGCCTTAATCATCATGCCAAGAGGATTTTTGTCGGCACCAATCAAGTCTTCATAAACTTTCTTTCCCAAGACACACACTTTTCGTGACTCGGCAATATCCGTCTCGTTGATGAAACGTCCATAAACAATCTTGCCCCTGTCGATTTCATTATAATTAGGCATCACTCCTTTCATGCTGAAATTGCTGCCTTTTGTGCCGTAAAACACGTTGTTATCACCATTATATGAATAAATGCTCGAAATAGGCGAAATCATATCCACACCTTTGACTTTTCTTTTTATCGCCTCGATGTCGGACATATTCAGACTCCAATCACGTCCTTTTTGATAACCTTTATATGGTTCTGTGGTGAAGCTCGGAATCATAAACGTCGAATTGGTGGAGAAACCCTCTATATTACTGCGCAATCCGTTATCGAATCCGTTGCCACACGCCAGAAGAATCACCAGGATGAAGATACCCCAGAACACGCCGAACGCCGTCAAGATGCTGCGGGTCTTGTTTCGGGCTATCGTCTGCCAAATTTCTGTTATGCTGTCTATGTCAAACATATTTTTTATTTTAGACGGATTTTCATCCGTCTCTACACATATTTACCGATAATTCATTGCCTCTATTGGTTTAACCTTCACCGATTTCCAGGCAGGGGCGAATCCCGCCGCCACGCCACTTATTATCAACACCAATGTGGCTGAAATCACTATGCTTATATCCACTGTCGGGTTCATAAACACCGACATCCCGTTGCTATCGCTCATGTTTCCGCTCGACTCCAAAACCATATTCACAAGTTCCATCACGCCGATGCCGCAAATCATGCCGATATATCCGAAAATGGTAGTTATTACCAATGATTCCATCACTATTGAAAGAAGAATTGAACGTGGTTTCGCGCCTAACGCCTTGCGGATTCCTATTTCATTAGTGCGCTCTTTCACAGTAATTCGCATGATGTTACTAACACCAACCACACCGGAAATCAACATCGCGATGCCGATGACCCAGATGAAGATGTTGATTGTATTGAAAATCCTCATAGTTTCCAACGAATCAAGCATCTGGCTGTTGATCCAAACACCACGTTTGTCTTCAGGCGAGAATTCATGCAGAGCAGCGAGTTTTCGCTTCAGTTCGGTTTTAAACAACTCATTATCATTTTCGGTATTCAAGCCTTTGGTGGTAAATGAGAGCTGATAAAACTCATTAACATTAAAAACTATTTTCAATGTGGAGTATGGCGCATAACACTGACCCATCTCACCAAACGCCATTCCTTTTGAAACACCAATCACAGTAAAACTCAAACCATTGATATACACTGTTTTACCTATCAAAGAAGTTTCTCCTGTAGTGCGCAGAAGCTCATCGTTGGAGTTTTTGTCAAGCACCACCACCTTCATCTTGTTTTTCATGTCGTTTTCATTGATGAAACGACCTTCAAGAATCTTTATTCCATCGATATTTTTATAGATAGGCTTTACTCCATTCATCTCGACAGAACGCGACTTCTCGCCGAAGACGATTGTGCCGCCTTTCGACAATACCGGCGACACTTCATCAACCTGATGTAATGATTCGATGAGCTGTACATCTTTGTTATTCAACATAATAAAACGTCCCGCCTTGTGTCCTTTGTAAGGAAGCTCTGTAGAGCTCGACCATATTGTGTAGGTGTTTTTGATTCGGTCAGCGAAGTTGCTGGTGACGCCGTTTTTCAGTCCGTTGCCGGCTGAGAGCAGGATTATCAGCATGAAAATTCCCCACGAGATGGCGAATCCCGTAAGAATGGTTCTCAGCTTATTACGTCTGAGCGCCATGAAAATCTCCGACCAAAAATCCCTGTTAAACATTATTTTATCTCTTTTGTGAAATCCATTTTATTCGGGTCGTTTTCGCTAATCGACTCGATGACACCGTCTTTCAGATACACGATTTTTCTTGTCAGGTTTGCGATTCCACGCTCATGAGTCACTATAACCATTGTGATGCCGGTGGCGTTCACGTCACGAAGAATCTGCATCACTTCCGCCGACGTCTTGCTGTCGAGAGCGCCTGTAGGCTCGTCGGCGAGAATGATTTTCGGCGAAGTGACAAGTGCGCGTGCGATGGAAACTCTCTGCTTCTGTCCGCCTGAAAGCTCGTTCGGATAATGGTCAGCCCACTCTTTCAAACCAAAACGTTCAAGATATTCCATCGCCATCGTGTTGCGTTTCTTGCGATTCACACCTTGATAAAACAACGGAAGCGCGACATTTTCGAGTGCTGTTTTAAACGGAATCAGGTTAAACGACTGGAAAATAAAGCCGATAAGCTTGTTGCGAAACTCCGCAGCCTGGTTTTCCGAGAGGTTTTTCACCAATTTTCCGGCAAGGTAATAATCGCCTTCGTCGTAGTTGTCGAGAATCCCCAATATATTTAATAAGGTGGACTTGCCCGAACCTGAAGCTCCCATGATTGAAACCAACTCACCCTCGCCCACCTCGAGATTTATCCCTTTCAGCACGTGCAAAGGCTGCGCCCCGAAATATGTCTTGTTTATATTTTCAAGTTTTATCATAGTGTATTACTTATCTAAGACACTGCAAAAATAGTCAAAATTTTTTACATGCAAGAAAAAAATGAAAAAATTTTTTCTTGACAACTATTATAACGTAAGATCAGCATTATTGCTGCATGAAGACAGCAACATTTTATTTAAGAAGCGATGAGATTAAATCTCTCATTTTCTCAACTGGCAGGTTTTTCTCGACAATAATACTATTTTTGTCGATGATAAGAGTCTGTGGAATATATGCTATAGTGTATAATTCGGCAACATAGTTTTGCCAGCCTTTCAAATCTGAAACATGGTGTTTCCATGAAAGATTGTCATCTTCAATGGCTTTTTTCCAAGCGTTCACATCGGTGTCGAGAGACACGCTGACAATGTCCAAGCCCTTGTTTTTGAATTCGTTATAAATCGCAACAAGTTCCGGATTAGCCTTGCGGCAGTCAGGACACCAGGAGGCCCAGAAGTCGAGGATGACAACTTTTGACTCTTCGAAAACACTTGCCATCGCAAACTCATTGCCATTGACATCTTTAAGTTTGAAATCGAGATAAGGCATACCTTCTCTTGTTCTCTGCAAACCCTTCATGTATTCAGAAACCAAACATTTATAGCCACTTTGCATGTCTGCCGGTATCACCTCATAAATATTTTCCAAATCGTTAAGCTGGAAAGCCCATTTATAACGATACAAGGCATAAGCGCCGACAGGATTGTCAATATTCATCTTCACAAAATCAAGGACAAAGTAGAAAATTTCTTTTTCGTCATCGATTTTATCAACATCCGCCATAAACTGATTGAGTTTGTTTTGGTTTTCAGATGCCAAAACTTTGATTCCGTTATATTTCTGATAGTCGCCAGTGATTGTAACATCCTGATTATCAGCAAAGAACGTCAAAGGTCGTCTCCAACCCTTCATCATGATATGCAGTGCGTCAAGATTTGAGCTTTGCTTCACTTTGAAAACAGCGACATTGTCTTTTGCGACCACCGAATCCAAAGTCACCATCTTATCATTTTCATATCTTTTAAGATAAACAGTTTTTCCGTCCGAATTTTCAAGATTCACATTGATTTTGAATGACTTGCCACCATTGCATGATACCAATCCGACCATGACCAACAAAGCAATAAATAATTTTTTCATAACAAATGATTTACTTTTTTATAGGTTGAAAAATATAAATTACCAAAACTATAACGAACAAAGAAACGGGGACGCTCATCAAAACTTCAAGCATCACAAGTCCTAACAGTTTGACGCTAAACGCTTCCAGCCAAAACAGCAACAAATTGTGAAATATCAGCAGGAACAAGGCGTAGAAAAAGAACCATTTGAGACCCATTTCCGAAACCGTTGGGGCTGTTTTTCCTTCAATATCGCTTTTTCGGGTTGTAACATTAATTATAAAAGGTCTCAAAAACGCCATAAACACTGTTGCCGCCGCATTCAATCCTGGAGTGCCGCAGAAGATATCAACCGCGAATCCTATCAGAAAGCCGTTGATAATCAACTTCCAACGTTCTGTGTCAAAAGGCAAAAGCATTACAAACAGCACGTACACGTATGGATGCACAAAATTCCCGAGACGAATGTTGTCGAAAACCAAAATCTGCAGAAGGAGCAGACTAACGAATCTTAATATGTTGCGTGTCAATGTGTTATACATAACGAATCAATCTCCTCCTGATAATTGTTTTTAACAATAAACACGTGCCGCAGTGTGCTGAAGTTTGTAGAGAATTTCAGTTTTGCGGTACTGAACATTTCGTTTGTGTTGTCTTCTGTCTCCTCAATTGTTCCAACCATTATATCCGGCGGGTAAGAGTTGGAGAAACCGCTTGTCACGAGGGTGTCGCCTTTATTAATTACAAGGTGGGAAGGAATGTCTTTCACCACGCCGAAATGATAGTTTTGGTTGTCCCACAGAACATTTGCAACGTATTGGTTATCAACAAATCTTGCACTGACGATGGTATTTGAGTTGAGAAGGCTCATCACCGATGCGTAATGGCTGCTGACATTTACCACAATACCGACGACGCCGTCGGAGCAGACAACGCCCATATCAGGTTCTATTCCGTCGGCGCGCCCTTTATCCACAACCATGTAATTGTTCAGTTCATAGATGCTGTTCTTTATCACATGAGCCGGGACAAAGGAAAACATACCATGCGTAACGACAGTGTCGCCTTCCGAATAATCCTCGCCTACCATATTCATTAGCAATGCGTTTTGTTTGGCGAGCTTTTCATTTTCACTTTTCAGATGCAGATAATCATTCCAGTTGGAGGTGGTTTTGTAGATACCTCCTGCAATGCTGTTCGACATGCTCACCATTTTTCTATTATGATACGGAAGGCTATACGCCACCATAAGGAAGCATATCAGTTCCAGCAGAATAAAAAGAATTACTGCGCTGTATTTTTTTATGAAAATGAATAAGTTATACATCGAAACTCCCCGATTACTTTATCAGGAACGGGAAACCGTCGAAGTTTTTCAAAGCGATGCCTGTACCGCGTGCCACTGCTCTCAATGGATCTTCAGCGACGTGGATAGGCAGCTGTGTTTTTTCATGCAAACGTTTGTCAAGGCCTCTCAGCAAAGCGCCGCCGCCAGTAAGATAGATACCTGTACGGTAGATATCCGCTGAAAGCTCAGGCGGTGTTGTCTCGAGAGTGTTAAGAACAGCCGTCTCGATTTTCGAAACGCTCTTGTCGAGGCAATGCGCGATTTCCTTGTAGTTGACTTTGATTTCCTTTGGAATACCTGTAAGCATGTCACGTCCGTGCACTGCGTAGTCCTCTGGTGGGTTGTCGAGGTCCTGAATTGCGGCACCAACTTCTATCTTGATAAGCTCAGCAGTACGTTCACCAACGTTGAGGTTGTGCTCTTTACGCATGTATTCCACGATTTCGTCGGTGAAGTCATCGCCGGCGATACGGATAGACTTGTTTGTGACGATACCGCCAAGTGCAATGACCGCGATTTCCGAAGTACCGCCTCCGATGTCAACAATCATATTGCCCATCGGCTCCAGAACGTCGATACCGATACCGATAGCCGCCGCCATAGGCTCATGGATAAGACGCACTTCCTTGGCACCAGCCTGTTCGGCGCTGTCCTTAACGGCTCTCTCCTCCACTTCTGTGATACCTGAAGGGATGCAGATAACCATCTTCAACGCTGGCGGGAACAGAGTGTTATGGAAATTAATCATCTTGATCATTTCCCTCAACATAAACTCCGCAGCCTGGAAGTCGGCGATGACACCATCACGCAAAGGACGGATGGTCTTGATGTTTTCGTGAGTCTTACCATGCATCATCATAGCGCGTTTGCCCACTGCCATGATTTGCTGTGTGTCACGTTTTATGGCAACAATTGAAGGTTCGTCGACAACCACCTTGTCATTATACATGATGATGGTGTTGGCAGTGCCGAGGTCAATAGCCATCTCTTTATCGAAAAATGAAAACAGTCCCATATAATTAATGTTTAAAATGTCTGAATCCAGTGAATACCATTGCCATTCCGAGTTTGTTGCATGCGTCGACAGACTCCTGGTCGCGCACCGAGCCACCAGGCTGCACTATTGCTTTTATGCCCGCTTCGCTTGCAATCTCCACACAGTCGGAGAACGGGAAAAATGCGTCTGATGCCAGCACCGCGCCGTTGAGGTCGAAATTGAAGCTCTTCGCCTTGGCAATTGCCTGACGCAGCGAGTCGACGCGCGAAGTCTGACCTATGCCAGAAGCGTAAAGCTGTTTGTTTTTGGTAAGGACGATAGCGTTGGAGCGGCTATGTTTCACAATTTTGTTTGCAAATATCAAATCATCTATCTCCTGTTGGTTATCAACAAGTTTTTCGGTAACAGGCTTAAAATCCGATGCGTTTTCGACATGAAGGTCGCGATCCTGTTCAAGAATTCCGTTAAGTGCTGATTTATAAACCTTTACAGGAAAATCGTTAGATTTCAGTTTAAGGACAATGCGGTTTTTCTTTGAGAAGAGAATGTCGAGAACGCCGTCGTCATAGCCCGGAGCCACACAAACCTCGAAAAACATCTTGTTCATCTCTTCAGCCGTCTTAATGTCGATTGTGCGGTTGCTGACAAACACGCCACCGAAAGCAGAGACCGGGTCGCCGGCAAGAGCGGCGTCGTAAGCTTCAGAAATGGTGTCTCTCGATGCGATTCCGCAAGGGTTGTTATGCTTCAAAATCGCAAAAGTAGGCTCGTCGAACTCACGGATGAGGTTCAGGCCCGCCTCAAGGTCAAGCAAGTTGTTGTATGACAGGTCTTTTCCGTGAAGCTTTTCAAAAACCTCGTCAAGATTGCCTTTGAAGACAGCCTGTTGGTGAGGGTTTTCGCCATATCTCAAAGGAGTGACGTTTTCGCCAGAAAACCAATTGTAAATAGCTGTGTCATAATGAGAACTCGTTGCAAAAGCATATTTTGCGAAACGTTTTCTGTCTTCCAAAGTCGTGCACCCATCCTGACGCTCGTAGATTTCCATAAATTCCTTATAGTAATCCGACGAAGGCACGATGAGGCAGTCGTTGAAGTTTTTCGCTCCAGCGCGAATCAGCGAGATGCCGCCGATGTCGATTTTTTCAATAATCTGGGCTTCGTCATCAGTATTTCTGACCGTTTCCTCGAAAGGATAAAGGTCGACAATCACGAGGTCGAATGCCGGAATCTCATACTTTTTCATTTCGGCAAGATCCGAGTCGTTGTCAAGCCGTCCGAGTATGCCACCAAACACTTTAGGATGCAATGTTTTCACACGACCGCCAAGAATGGAAGGATAGCCTGTAAGCGACTCCACAGAACGGACGCTGTTGTCGATTTTCCTGATGAAATCAAGCGTGCCACCAGTTGCATAAATCTGGACGCCATTCTTCTTCAAAAGAGCGACTATCTTATCAAGATCAGTCTTATAAAACACTGATATTAAAGCACTTGTGATTTTTTTAAAAGACATAATTATTTTTCATTTTGAAGTGCAAATATAATAAAACTTTTGAGAGTCGGAATATAAATATTAAGTTTTTTTGTATTTACTTGTAAATATTTGTAAATTAGCGTATTTCAAAAAGAATAATTTTTTTAAATTTTTTCTTGTAAAAAAAAACTTTTTTTTGTATTTTTGCGAGTTAAAAATATTGAATTTTGGAAACGCGCTGGATTATAGCAAAAGATGTAGATAAACAAATAGTTAAGAGTCTCTCGGAGTCGTTGGGCATCGATGAGAATCTGGCTACTTTGTTAGTTCAGCGCGACATCACTAATTACAACGAGGCGAAAAACTTCTTCAGACCGTCGCTGGAGCATCTTCACGACCCGTTCCTGATGAAAGACATGGACAAGGCTGTCGACCGTCTTCAAAAAGCGATGAATGAAGGTGAGAAAATCCTCATCTACGGTGACTACGACGTGGACGGAACCACTGCTGTCGCCTTGATTTACACGTATCTGAAGAATTTCGTCAACAAAAAGAAAATAGAGTTTTACATCCCTGACCGTTACGAAGAAGGTTACGGAATTTCATACAAAGGCATTGACTACGCTGCCGACAACGGATTCGGTCTTGTCATCGTCCTTGACTGCGGCATCAAGGCTGTCGAGAAAATAGACTATGCCAACGAGCGTGGTGTCGACTTCATCATCTGCGACCATCACCGTCCTGACGAGGTGATTCCGCGTGCTGCGGCAGTCCTCGACTCCAAGCGTCCTGATTGCGAATATCCTTACAAAGAGCTTTCGGGCTGCGGTGTCGGCTTCAAACTCATCACAGCTTTGTCGATGCGTCTTGGCAGACCTATTGAAGAAGTCTACGAACTCCTTGATTATGTGGCTGTCAGCATCGCTGCCGACATTGTGCCGATAACTGGAGAAAACAGAGTCTTGGCATATTTCGGATTAAAGCTCCTCAACAAGAACCCGCGTCCGGGCATCGAGGCGGTGCTGCGTCACGCTAACATCCACCGTCGCGATGAGGAATCCATTTCGGTGGTAGACACGCAAAACGTCCTTGAAAGAGAGCTGACTATCAGCGACTTGGTGTTTTTAATCGGTCCGCGTATCAACGCCGCGGGACGTTTGGAAAAAGCCAGCGACTCCGTGAGACTGCTTCTTGCCACCAACTACGACCACGCCGAGAAACTCGCATCGAGCATCAACGACCTCAACGTGAAACGCCGTGAGTTTGACAACGCCATCACTGAAGAGGCTCTCCAGATGATTGACGCTGACGAGAAGATGAAAAACGCCAAGAGCACCGTGATTTTCAACGAGAACTGGCACAAGGGCGTGATCGGAATCGTGGCATCAAGGCTCACTGACTCCTACTACCGTCCGACGATAGTGTTGACGCGCTCTGGCAACCTTATCACGGGTTCAGCACGTTCTATCAAGAACTTCGACATTTACGATGCCATCGATTCGTGTTCGGATATTCTTGAACACTTCGGAGGACATAAATATGCGGCAGGTCTTTCTTTGAAGCCGGAACATCTGGAAGAATTTTCCGAACGTTTTGAGAAATATGTTTCCGAACATATTGAGGAGGACGATTTGACGCCTGAGCTCAATGTCGACATCCAAATGGATTTCACGAGTATCACACCGAAGTTTGTGCGTATTTTAAAGCAGTTCGCCCCATTCGGACCAGGCAACTTATCGCCTGTTTTCCTTACCAAAAACGTAATCGACGCAGGATTCTCACGCGCTGTTGGAAACCGCAAGCACTTGAAACTCAGCGTCATGCAGCAAGGCAACACCGAATGTGTCTTTTCTGGAATCGCTTTCCAGAAAGGAGAGCTTTATGAAAGAATCCACGACAAGGAGCCTTTCTCGATGTGTTATTACATTGAAGAGAATTTCTGGCAGGGAAAAACTTCGCTGCAACTAAATGTCAAAGACATAAAGTTTTAATT
This sequence comes from Bacteroidales bacterium, assembly GCA_017427985.1. Classification (GTDB taxonomy): domain Bacteria; phylum Bacteroidota; class Bacteroidia; order Bacteroidales; family F082; genus Limimorpha. The sequence continues at coordinate 135,262 of JAFRRS010000004.1, forward strand.
ATCACCCTGATTATCAGTATCACACCGCAAAGAGCAAGGACGATTCCCGTGCCCTGGTTTAGGAGTTTCATGCGGCGTTCGGTGAAAAAGCGTTTCAATGAGTACGCGCCCACTATCTTCAAAATGTCTATAGCGAAAACTGTGGCGAAAGTGCCCAGGAAAAACAACGTCACAAGGCTTTCATTTCCGTCATAAACGTCTGAGCCTGAAACTGTTGCCACACTTCCCATCCAAAAGACCCAGATAAAAGGATTGAAGATATTCATTATGAAGCCTTTGGACAGATAGACATACCAGCGTGGACCTTCACGTTTTATATCCAATTTCTCGTCTATTTTGTCGAGACGCTGGTCTATTTTCTCAAATTTTTTCTCGACTTCTTCAAGTTGAGCGCTTTTTTTCTCCGAGCGCGCCACTATCTTTTCCGGTTTGCTATAATAAGTGAAGATGCCGAATCCGATAACTATCAAGCCGGCAGTGATTCCTGCAACAAGACCGTTTCCTCCGCCGTCAAATGTCAGCTGGATTGAGGTCATCATCATCAGGACGACGACGATGATATCGCTCAGCATAACGCCGACGTCAAACATCAGGGCTTTTCTGAAGCCTTTGCTTATGCTTGTCTGGATTAGCAGAAAAAACGCCGGTCCGATTCCGAAAACTGTCGCCAGGGTCAAACCCATCAAAGCGCCATGAAAAAATACCATATTTTTATACTTTTCTCGAAACTACAAAAGTACAAAAATATTTTTAAACCAAATATTTCTTTTCTTTTATTTGCAAGCAACCACCACTGTCTTTTTCAATCTTTTTACAACTCCTTGTGTATCAAAAAGTTCAACATATATTATATAGATTCCAACGGGCACAATTTTTCCGTTTTCATCCGTACCGTTCCAAACAAAAAGGCTTTGATGACCGATATTTTGACCATGAACCAAATTATTTATGAAACCTCCTTGAGAATTAAGAACCGAAATGCTAGCAGAATAGTCACTGCTGAAAGATGTCAAATTTATCGTGGTTACGTCATCAAAGCCGTCATTGTCAGGGGAAAAAACTGGAGGAAAAACGACCACTTCGGCGTTATCTCCAGGATTTTCAATGAAAACAGAGTTTTTATATCCAGGTGTTCCGTACAACGGAGCTGCAGCGGAGTGCCAATTATCCGAATCAAATGAACTGAAATCGGGATTGACCCGTTCAAGAGAAACACCTTTTGTCACAGTCAGTAAAGGATAATGAGAATCGTCATCATAACTCATGATGTCGACGATTTCATCATCGTAGTATAAAACTGCCTTGGCACCGTCATTCGGGTAAGACGGAAAACTCTCCATTCTTATAAAATTATCAGCAGAACAATCGTATTGATAAGCAATCTCATTGGGTGTCTTTGTCAGAAGCAAGTATTCATGCGGCAAAAGCAACCGGTTTTCTTCGCAAATCCTCTTAACTGTAGTGTCAGGTGGACTTGGAAAAGACGTTTTCACTGCACCTATTTTTAATCTGCTGATATTCAATATCTTACCTGATTTGTTATACAGCTCGACGTAATCAGCAGCTGGTGCGATGGGGTCAAAAAGTATTTCATTAATGACCACATCGCCTCCAACTGCCTCGTCCGGTAGTCCAAAAGCGCATCTGTGGCCAGATGGTAATGGCATTCCCGAACACGAAGAACCAAAAACCAAAATTATAATAACAGATTGATCAATTAAGCCTTGTTCAAAATACAACTGCACTCTGTCAGATTTGCCATCTGGAATAATTGCGTCATAAGGATGGATGTCATAATCCTCAAGAGTGTAATTATTTATATTTGTCAACTCATTTCTATCCATTTTTTGATTAAAAACCAACTCTATCGTATTGTCAGACAACACGTTTACGTAATCAACAGCAGGTGCAACAGGATTGTCATCATCAACGGAATTGATTTTGCCTGGAGTGCCGCCATTTCTGTCGCAGCTCGCCTTCCAATTAGATTCACCAACACAAGGTGAATACGTGTCAATTTGTTCAAGCGACCATCCTCCTTCAGATTTTTCATTATCGTGATACCAAGACATGTTAAAGCTGACATCCGAAACCAAAACATCATCAGCATTTTTCAAGGACATATAAACTCCAGCATTTGTTATCGAAAGAGAAGAAAAACCATAGCAATCGCCATAATCATTCAAATATTGCACGGCATCGATTTTACATAATATCAAATAGCCATTTGCTTGAATTACAACATCTTCTGTTATTATTTTCTCACCATTTCCGACAGTAAAAACCCAGTCTTTAATGTTTATAGGTGCTTCCGTCGTGTTGAACAATTCAACATATTCAAATGAAGGCAAACCGACAGTCGGCTCTGGGTCCGCCATTATTTCGTTTATCACAATATCATTTTCGTGGATGGTATGATGAACGAAAGAACGTTGTATATTTTCCGCAGTATTTCCAGACAAATCCTGTATTTTATTGATATTTAAGGTGTAATTTATATCTTCCTGGATCTTATTTGAATAAGACAAAATCAAAGTAGACTTGCTCCATGCGAACTCGGCATACATCGGTTCTCCAAGCCCATTATCTATGGAATAATTATCGCTGTCAAGGGCATAAATATCATCAATCGGTTCGGAGAAGTCAAGTTGTATCTTGTTGTATTTCAATACCGTAAGATTCTTTAAATATGGCGGTTCCGTGTCTATTATCTTCGAGCCGAAATAAACATCGTCGAGATAGACTTTTTTAGCGTTGCTCGAAGTATAAGTTATCTTTATTCCAAAATTGCCTGTCGGCTCATAGTTTTTATCAACACCTTGTGCCTCAATTTGGTAATCGCCAGAACCTGTTTTATCAACGAAAATATTCCACAAGCCTTCAGCATCACGCGTAACTTTGAATGAGGCAGAAAACGCAGATGCGATAAAAGTGTCTGTGCCACGGCATACGCTCACGCTTGACTCGCCGTCAACACGTTGTAAGTCAATCACATCGTTGCTTCCCGCCTCCCCAAAGCGAATAAAGTATTTATCACAAAGAACCACATCGCAAAAATTCTTTCCCGAAGGAGCAAAGGCTTCACGTAACCAAAAATGCCATTCGAAATCAGTAATTCCCGAGTTTTGGTTAGTGTTTTCACAAAACAAATAAGCATCGCCGCCAGATTCAGCGTTAAGCTGCAGCTGTCCGTTATCGTTTACAATAAACAATGATTCGGTTCCAGTCCAGGCAGGATTGGCAGTAAAATCACCATCCGAGAAATCATCGTAAACCTGCGCGAGACCCGACAGCGGCATTATTAATATAAGGTATGCCAGAAACCGTAACATTTTTACATCCATAACTTAAATGTTTGAGTTTTTTTATGTACTTTTGCGCAAAAGTATAACATTAATTTTTAACGAGTGTCATTTTTAACATAATTTAACATTTGAAGGCGAGAAAACGGGCAATTGTTAAAAAATTTTAAGAAAAAACGGCATATTTGTTAAAAAAATTTAACATTTTAGGAGGTCTAAAACATGAAAATAGCTGTCATCGGAGCAACAGGACTTGTAGGACAGAAGATGCTTCAGGTATTGGCAGAGCGTAATTTGCCAATTGACGAACTTATTGTTGCGGCATCAGAGCGTTCCATCGGCAAAAAAACTTTGTTTAAAGGCAAAGAACACACCTTGATTTCCGTCGAAGAGGCGATAGAAAAACGTCCCGACATCGCTATTTTCTCCGCCGGTGCCGACGCCTCAAAAAAATACGCCCCGCTTTTTGCGGAAAAAGGCACTTACGTCGTCGACAACAGCTCCGCATGGCGCAAAATTAAAGGTATTCCTTTGGTCGTTCCTGAAATAAATGCCGATGACATAACCGTTGACACTCATATCATTGCGAATCCAAACTGCTCGACAATCGAACTTGTGATGGCGCTTGCTCCAATGCATCGCCGTTATGGAATAAAACGTATTGTGGTGTCAACGTATCAGTCGGTGAGCGGAAGCGGAATCAAGGGATTAAACCAACTGCACTGCGAGCAGCGTGGTGAAAAAGCCGAAAATCCAGCGTATCCGCACCAGATTCACGAGAATATCATCCCTCATGGCGGCAATTTCTTGGAAGACGGCAACACGACCGAAGAAGACAAGCTTATTTTTGAGACAAACAAAATCTTACATTCGAATATCGCTGTTTCTGCAACGGTGGCACGCGTTCCCGTCTACGGCGGACATTCCGAATCAGTGAATGTGGAGTTTTCACAACCATTTGATATTCAGGAAATTAGAAATATTTTAGAAAACACCCCAGGAGTTATCGTAGCCGACAATCCAAGTGAAAATCTTTATCCGACACCGTTGATGGCATACGATAGAGATGAGGTTTTTGTGGGACGAATGAGACGCGACAACAGCATCGAAAACGGCTTCAATTTCTGGGTTGTTTCGGATAATATTAGAAAAGGTGCAGCGACGAATGCAGTGGAGATTGCAGAATATTTAATTAAAAAATTCAAGTAAGGACAAGGCATGCCTTGTCCGTACAGGATAACATGAAAATATATTACGACATAGAGAATTTTAAAAAAGTGCCGAATGCTGTTGTTACCATCGGGACGTTCGACGGCGTGCATCTTGGCCATCAGGTCATTTTGAAAAACCTTGTGAACAAGGCAAAAGAGGTTGGTGGCGAGAGCGTAGTAGTCACTTTTTATCCGCATCCGAGGCAAGTTCTCAGCAACGATTCCAGCATACGTTTCATTTCCACACAGGAAGAAAAAATCCGTCATCTGGAAGCGTTAGGCATTGATAATCTTATCATTATAAAATTTACAAAAGAGTTTGCAAGCACCTCTTCCGAAGATTTTATCAAAAACTACATTGTAAAAAACATCCAACCGGCAGTGCTGATTATCGGTTACGACCATCATTTCGGGAACAACCGACAAGGAGATTTTGAGATGCTTTACGAACTTGGAAGCATTTATCATTTCAAAGTTGATAAGATTCAGGAGCAAGACATTGAAAATGTGGCGATTAGCTCAACAAAAATACGTCATTTTTTGGAAAATGGAGATATAAAAAAGGCTAACAAACTTCTCGGTTATCATTTTTCTTACACAGGCAAAGTCATTCACGGTCAAGGAGTTGGACATAAAATGGGATATCCGACAGCGAATATTGAGGTTGAAGACGAGTTTAAACTCATTGAAAAACCAGGTGTTTATGCCACTTTCGTCGATTTTGACGGAAAATCGTATCCTGCGATGACATATATCGGAAACCGCCCGACACTGCATGACAATCGTCCGCAAAGCATTGAATCTTATTTGATTAACTTCAACGGAAATCTTTATGAAAAAGAAATAAAACTACGATTTGTCGATTTTGTGAGGGATGACAAGAAATTTGACGACACAGAAGCTTTGAAGCGACAGATTGGTATCGATGAGAAAAATATTATTAACATTTTAAATCAAATAGTATGAAGAAAATCTTAACATTAGTTGCAATTTTAAGCCTTCTCGGGATGACGAAGGCGGTTGCATGCACCAATTTCCTTGTCACCAAGGGCGCATCGGCAGACGGCTCGACCATGATTTCGTATGCCGCTGATTCTCATGTGCTTTACGGTGAATTATATCATTATCCGGCAGCCGATTATCCGGAAGGAGCCATGCGCAAACTTTATGATTGGGACAGCGGAAGATATCTCGGTGAGATTCCGGAAGTGCGTCACACATACAACGTGGTAGGCAACATGAACGAGTGGCAGCTCGCAATCGGCGAGACGACCTACGGAGGACTTGAAAGCCTTTGGGAAGGCGACGGTCTGATGGATTACGGCACATTGATTTACATCTCGTTACAGCGTTGCAAGACAGCACGCGAGGCTATCAAAAACATCGCCGAACTCACAGCTGCATACGGCTATATCAGCGAGGGCGAGTCGTTCTCGATTGCCGACACCGAAGAGGTCTGGATCATGGAAATGATTGGAAAAGGCAAGTTTGAGAAAGGCATGGTTTGGGTTGCACGCCGCATCCCTGACGGATATGTCTGCGGTCACGCCAACCAGGCACGCATCACGACATTCCCGCTTGCAAAAAACAACAAAACCTCTGTGACATCAAAGGATTTCAAGAAGTTCATGACCGATATGAACATAGACTGCATCTATGCGGAAGACGTGATTTCATTCGCAAAGAAGAATAACTTCTATGTCGGAAAAGATGAAGACTTCTCATTCTCAGACGTTTACGCTCCTGTTGACTTCGGTGCCGCCCGTGGCTGCGAGTTACGTGTGTGGGCTATGTTCAACAAAGCCGCTGACGGCATGGATGCTTATTGGGACTATGCCACCGGCCGTGACATCAAGCGCGTAAAGCCATACGAGCAAGGCAAGCCACAGACTGTTGAGAACTTCCCAAGCAACAAAATGCCTCTTTGGGTGAAGCCTAATGATAAGGTGTCGGTTTTGGACATGATGAATTTCATGCGCGACCATCTCGAAGGCACAGAACTCGACATGTCGAAAGACCTCGGTGCAGGTCCGTTCCACTGCCCATATCGTTGGCGTCCAATGGGTTTTGAAGTCGACGGAGTGAGTTACGTCCACGAAAGAACCACTGCCACCCAGCAGACAGGCTTCTCGTTTGTCTCACAGAGCAACGCCAACAGCATCCCTGAGATTGGCGGTATCATCTGGTGGGGCGTCGACGATGCGGCAAGCACCGTTTATTGCCCGATGTACACCTGCATGACAGAGATTCCGCTCTGCTATCGCGTCGGAAACGGCTCAATGATGGAGTTTTCAGAGACAGCAGGATTCTGGATTTTCAACCAGGTGTCGAATTTCGCTTACACAAAATATGACTTCATCCATCCGGAAATAGCTGAAAAACAAGCGGAATATGAGCAAGGATGGGTTAAAGAGACGCAAAAAATCAACGTCAAGGCCTCGAACATCTACGCAAAAGACCCGGCAGAGGCTGTGAAATTCCTCACCGAATATTCAAACAACGAAGCGATGAAACTTTGCGCTGACTGGAAGGCATTTTACCAGTATCTCTTTGTGAAATATATGGATGGAAACGTCAAAACCGACCGTATAACTCCTAAGGGTTACAAATATTACGCTCCAAAAGTGGAACAGCCGAAATACAGCGATGAATTCTACAAGGCAATCATCAACGAAACGGGTGATAAACTGAAAGCTTATTAATAGTTAGTCAGTTAGTCAGTTGTTCAGTTTAACTGGCTAACTGATTGATGATATCATCAATCATGACGCCTTCAGCTTGAGCGGTGTAGTTACGAACAAGGCGGTGTCGGAGAACTGGCACCGCTACTTTTTTCACGTCCTCGATGTCGGGTGAGAACTTGCCGCTCATCAGGGCGTTGGCTTTGGCGCCGATGATGAGATACTGCGAAGCACGAGGACCTGCGCCCCAGCTGAGGTATTTGTTCGCCCATTCGTGAGCGCGCTCAGTGTTTGGTCGTGTCTTGGAAACGAGATTTACAGCATATTCGTAAACATTGTCCGGCACAGGCACGCGACGCACGAGCTGCTGGAAATACAAAATCTCTTCCGCGTTCATCACGGCTTCCACCTTATTATTAATAGCGGCTGTGGTGTTCTTCACGACGGCGATTTCCTCTTCGTATGAAGGATAATCGAGCATGAGGTTGAACATGAAACGGTCGAGTTGCGCCTCCGGAAGCGGGTATGTGCCTTCCTGCTCAATAGGATTCTGAGTGGCAAGCACGAAAAACGGTTCGCTTAGCTTGTACGTCTTGCCAGAAACGGTGACGTTTTTCTCCTGCATGGCTTCAAGCAGAGCAGCCTGAGTCTTAGGAGGCGTACGGTTTATCTCGTCGGCCAAAATAATGTTAGCAAACACAGGACCTTTCACGAATTTGAACTGACGCGACTCGTCAAGAATCTCGGTTCCGACGATATCAGACGGCATCAGGTCGGGAGTGAACTGGATACGGCTGAAACTCAATCCCAATGCCTGTCCGATGGTGTTTATCAGCAAAGTCTTGGCGAGACCCGGGACACCAACCAAAAGAACGTGACCCTGACAGAAAATCGACAAAATGGTATCATGAATCACCTCGTTTTGTCCGATGATGACTTTTCCTATCTCTTTTTTTAAGGATTCGTATTTATTTACAAGGGCTTTTGCGCCTTCAACATCATTGTCGTACATAGTTACCTATTAATATTCCAGTCAAATTGAAAATCACAGTCGCAATAGTCGTCGATTATCTTCACGTATGCCTGATTCGACTTCGAGTCAATCCATTTGTTGATTGCTTCCTGACGTTTTTTCTGCATCGTCCACTGCTGGATCAGGGCGTAGTCTTCTTTCAGATTGGCTTTATGCGGTGTAGTTTTCTTCTTGATAATCAATAATCTGTAAGCGTCTTTGTCGTTTTTCGTCTTCATCGGCACAGGATTGCTCACCTCCCCGACATTGAGCCTGTTGACGACAACAGAAACCTGCTGGTCGAGGTCTTCGGCGGCAAACATGGTGCTGCCAGTGTTAGGATTCACGAGATAACCGCCATTCACTTTGTCGTCTTCGTCGCTGAATTTCATCACTGCTTCGTCAAAAGTGATGCTGTCGTTTCTGATGAGTTTTGCGATGGAGTCAAGCTCGTTGTAAGCCTGTTCCAAAGCCGTCGCCGACACCTTCACCGTGAGAAGTATATGGCGCACATTGACATAATCGCCGCGACGTTCAATGAGTTGAAGGATATGAAAACCATATTCTGTTTCAACCACTTCCGAAATCTCACCGTCTTTCAAGGAGAACGCGACAGCCTCGAATTCCGGCACCAGCTCGCCTCTTCCCTGAAAACCAAGTTCTCCGCCTTTCTTAGCGGAACCCGGGTCTTCCGAATAAAGCAACGCCATCGTTGAGAAACGCTCACCTTTAAGAATACGGTCACGCAAACCGTACAGTTTTTCTTTGACTGCGAGCTTCTCATCAAGGGTAATTGGCGGTTTCTTCACAAGCTGTGCTATCTCGTACTGAGCGCTTACCATCGGGACGGAGTCTTTCGGGATGCTGTTGTAGAACTCGCGCACGTCGTTAGGAGTGGCGTTGACACCAGAAACGATGCCGCGCTGCACCTCTTCCATCAGCTGCTTCTCTTTCAGCGTTTTTTTGAGGTCGTCCTTGATCTCAGCCATCGTTTTGTTGTAATATTTCTCAAGCTTTTCCTGAGAGCCGAGTTGGCTGATATAATAACGGATGTATCTCTCGACTTCAGAATCGATTTGCTCTTCCGTGACCGTGATACTGTCGAGTTCTGCCTGATTGAGCATAAGTTTGCGGAAAAGCATATCCTCAAGAATCTCACAGCGGATGCTGCTCGCGCTTCCCTTAACACCACCCTGAAGCCTGTATTGCATATATTGCTCCTCAATGTCCGACTGCATGATGATATTGTTTCCAACGACCGCCACAATTCTGTCAATTACTTGCGATTGTTGTGCATAAGCCGTTGAAACATATAAAGTTATAAAAGCAACTAAAGCAAAAACCCTTCTTAACTTCATGATTTGATAATTAGTAAATTACAAATAAACGTTCCTTAACCGCCTTGTTGTAAAGACTTTTGTTCATTTCCTCAATGAATGCTTTCTTCCTGATATTCAATATGATAGTACGAACAGCATCCTTGTCAAGCTCAAGAGGCGCGTTATCTTCAAGATACTTCGCTATCTCCTCGTCAGAAACAACGGTATCAAGGTTTTGTTCAATAAGTTGAGACTCGTACTTATAGATTATCAACGAGTTACGATAATCTTCAATCTGCCTTGAAAAGTCAAGTTCCGATTTGTCGATGTTTTTCTCAGCCTGATGGATAATCAATTGTACACGAATCCAATTATTGATGAAAGCTTTTGTCCTGACGAGGCTGTCGTTAACGCTAATACCTTCATACAGAACACTTTGCAAATCGGATTGATGCAATGTCTTGTCATAAATGGAAGCCACAACACGGTCGCCATTGCCATTGTTTACATTATTGCATGAAACAAATGCCATCAAAAACACCAATCCTATTACAATTATTCTCATTTCGAATAGTTTTTCCTGACTTTATTCAAGAGTTTTTCATCCACGGTGACAGGATATTTGGCGTTAAGCTCTTTAAGCCAGTCAGCTTCAAGTTTTGCCTGATATGCCGATGTGATAACGCCTTTCGCTTCTTTCAATGTCTTAGGCTCCGGCTCGCGCACCTCCAAAACCTTGATGATTTTTGTGGTGTTATCGACTGTCGACGGGATAACCTTGATAGTGCCAGCCACCCATTCGATATCGTCAGCGTCAACATTGTCGCCCTTCTGGAAATAAGTCTGGCGAACGCCTATACCACGCAACTCTTCGTTTTTGACGATTGCTTTTATCGAATCAGCACTGAGGTCTTGTTTTATAAGTTCTTCGGCTCTTGCCAGATTATCTTTGGCATTAACTGTGATTACTATGGTTTTGATGCGCTTGTCCCACATGTATTCACCTTTGTGCTCTTCATAATAGTTTTTAAGGCCAGTGGTGTCTTTCTCTGCTTTTTTCCAAACTTCCTTGTCCATCAAGTCAAACAGAAGAATTCCGTCGTGATATTCCTGAACAAGCATTCTGAACTCCGGATATTTCTCTTCAAGATGAGCGTCTTCGTAAGCAAACACTTCCTGTTTCACATATTCGTCATACAATTTGTAAGCGTAGGAAGCTTCAGACATGAACGGCTGGCTGACCTGGTTTTGTTTGATGAAATTCACAAAATCGCCGATTGTATAGTTCTTCTTTTCAAATTTGAAAAGGACTTTCGTGGTGTCGACACCTTCAGCCATGACATATTCGCCCTTTTTCAAGGTGCTGTCGATGGTAGCGATAAAAGCGTCTTTCACCTTGATGTATTCCTTGAATTTGTTTTCCTTCATGATGGTTTTCATGACAACATCCTCGCTAACCTTGGCACGCATATCTTTCTCGACACGTTTTCCGATATTTTCTTTTTCTTCTTCAAAACTCTTAATGCCTGATTTTGCAATAAGTTTGATGATATGATAGCCATAGTTTGTCTTGACAGGCTCAGAAATCTGGTTGTTGTCAAGTTTTTTGATTTCTGTAATGAACTCAGGAACTATCTGGCTGACTTTGAACGGGTTAAGAACTCCACCGTGTTGTGCTGAGCCTTTATCGTCAGAATATTTTCTAACGATGACATCCCAGTTTTCGCCGTTTTTGTCAATCTCGTTGTAGATATTCATCGCCTTAGCTTTCACCAGTGAGTCGGTCTTCATCGGGTCATTTTCATCAACGATGAGGAAGATGTGAGCAGCTTTTATCGAGCCGCAGGCAGGAGTCTTTGAATTAACTCTGATGAGATGATAGCCAAAGTCTGAACGGACTGGCATCGAAATCTCGCCTTCTTTGGTATTGTAGGCACCTGTCTCGAAAGGATAAACCATGTCGAATACAGAGAAATAGCCCAGATTGCCTCTGTTTCCCTTGTAAGCACGCTGTTTGCCAGGAATTTCCTTAATGTCGCGAGCTGAAGGGTCTTCTGACGCCTCAATAGCCACATCGTTGAAGTCCTCTCCTTTGATGATGCGGCTACGAAGCTCCATCGCCTTGTTGTAAGCCTTGAGAGTGTCAGCAGGAACGGCGTTGACGTCGCATTTTATAAGGATATGCGAGGCATTGATGTCCCATTGCATCCTGTCGTAAGCCTCAACGATAAGTTTTTCATTAACTGCGTCGTTTGAGAAATACGGCTTTGCGAGCTGTTTGCGATAGCCCTGGTATTCCTTGACGAACTTCGGCAGAGTGTCCATCTTAAGGTTCTCAGCCTCAGTGACTTTCAGCTTGAAATTGATATACATTTCAAGATATTCGTCGACGTTTTTCTTGTCGATGACTTCATTTTTGACATTGTTTTTCTCATAAACCTCCATGAACTCGTTGGCGGAGATATTCTTATCGCCCATCTTGATCAGAGTCTTGGATTTCCAACCCTGAGCAAAAAGTAAACCCGGGGTCAACAATGTTAATAGAACTAATAGTTTTTTCATTTTTTGTTTGTTTGAGATGCGATTCATCGCATCTTTACGTTTTACAATTATTGTTAACGTTATTAATCTTTTATTTATTACGCTTTACGGCTGTAATTCGGTGATTCCTGGGTGATTGTGATGTCGTGCGGGTGGCTCTCGTTCATGCCCGATGCGGTGATTTTGATGAAGCGGGCGTTGTGGAGCTCCTCGATGGTGTGCGAGCCTGTATAGCCCATGCCAGCGCGGAGTCCGCCGACCATCTGATAGACCACTTCCGAGAGGCTTCCCTTGTACGGAACGCGTCCGACGATGCCTTCCGGCACGAGTTTCTTGATGTCGTCTTCCATATCCTGGAAGTAACGGTCTTTCGAGCCGTGCTGCATAGCCTCGAGTGAGCCCATTCCGCGATATGTCTTGTATTTACGGCCTTCGAAGATGATGGTGTCGCCAGGAGACTCGTTCACGCCAGCGAACAACGAGCCCGCCATGATTGTCGACGCGCCTGCCGCGATAGCTTTCACGATGTCACCGGTGTAACGGATGCCGCCGTCAGCGATGACAGGGATGCCGCTGCCTTTGAGAGCCTCGGAGACGTTGTAAACCGCTGTGAGCTGTGGCACGCCGATGCCGGCGATGATACGTGTGGTGCAGATTGAGCCTGGTCCGATACCAACCTTGATAGCGTCGACGTCGAGTTTGGCGAGATCGCGGGCTGCCTCGGCTGTGGCGATGTTTCCGATTACGAGGTCGATGTTAGGGAACGTTTTGCGGAGCTCTTTCGTTACGTTGAAAACGTTCTTCGAGTGACCGTGCGCGGTGTCGACGACGATAGCGTCAACGCCAGCGTCCACCAACGCCTGTGCGCGTTCCATGGTGTTGTAGGTGATGCCCACTGCTGCAGCGACGCGAAGACGACCGTGCTCGTCCTTCGAAGCGTTAGGACGCGCCTTGATTTTTATGATGTCTTTGTATGTGATAAGTCCGATGAGATGATTCTGTTTGTCGACGACAGGCAGCTTCTCGATTTTATGTTCCTGAAGGATGTCGGCGGCAGTGGCGAAGTCGGTGAATTCGGTTGTTGTGATGAGGTTGTCTCTTGTCATCACTTCCGAAATAGGGCGGTCGGTCTTGCGCTCAAAACGGAGGTCGCGGTTGGTGACGATACCAACGAGTTTGTTGTCGTCGTTGACCACCGGAATGCCACCGATATGATATTCGTTCATGATTTTTAGAGCGTCGCGGACGAGAGCGCCTTCTTTGATAGTCACCGGATTGATAATCATGCCGTTTTCAGCGCGTTTCACCTTGGTTACTTCAGCGGCCTGCTGCTCGATTGTCATGTTTTTGTGCAAGACGCCGATGCCGCCTTCCTGAGCGATAGCGATAGCCATCGGAGCCTCGGTGACGGTATCCATGCCGGCAGTGACAATAGGGATATTCAGCCTGATGCGGCGTGAGAAATTCGTTCTCAAATCGGCATCGCGCGGGATGATGTCGCTATAAGCCGGAATCAGCAAAACGTCGTCGTAAGTCAAGCCTTCTTCGACAAATTTTTCATTTTTTGACATAGTATGGAGTTTTAATTTTATTCGTTTAATTAATCGGCAAAGATACGAAAAATTTCTTTTATATAAGGTGTTTTTGAAAATTTTACTTTTTCGTAAAAGAAAAAAGATTATCTTTGCACATGATTTTTAGGTTTATGGATGGCTTGTTTGTTATGGACAATCGCCAAAATTTATGTAATATGAAAAATAATAGTGATATTAGTTTACCTACAGAGGTTGAACAGAATGCATCAGAAATCATTCGTGGTATTTTTGCGGATATAGAAAAATTTGGCTATTCTCGGCAAAAACCTTTTATTATTGGTGCTGTTGAAGACCGTATGAAGAAGTATGCCGAGGAAAACAATATTGAACTTGGTTCGTCGGATGTGTATATGTCGTCACATAAAGTTAAAATAGGTAAAGCTGTGCCGAAAGAAGATATAATTGCTTTCCCGATGACGCGCCATAATATGGATATGAGTTTTGATGGTGATACTTTTATATTCACAGATGGGAAAGCCAAATATGTTATACAACCTAATTATGCAATTAAAATAGAAAGAAAAAGAGAAAAGAAAGTGTATCGTGGGCGGTGGGAGTCGAACCCACTCCTCAGGGAGAAACCCTGCCTCCGTTCCGGATCATGGCTCTACCTACGATACACTTTCTCAATGCAAAGATACAGCTTTTTTTGAAAATGTCAGCCACTTTTTCAAAAATTTTTTGATTTCTTCGAAAAAACCTTTATCTTTGCACCGTTTAATCATAAAATTTTTAAAAAGAAACAGAAAAAGTTAAAAGAATTTAGAGACATATAAAAAGGCGTTTTCGCTTTTCTTTGAAAACTCGAAACCTAGGAAATTTCGTTAGTAACATCAGAAGAAAGTTGAAACGCTCGCGGATAATTACCGTGGGCTTTCTTGTTGATGTTACAGGTACTCCTAGGACCTCGAGTTTAACAAAAAGTTCGCGGTTTTTTATTGTCAAAAATTGAACAATTGTTTAATCTCAAATTTATTACAAAATGAAAAAAGTATTTACACTTATCGTGGGCTTAATGCTGTCGGTGACGGCATTTGCCCAAAAGACTGTAGCTGTTTATGTTACAGCAACTGAAGGAGTTTCACAGGAAACTAAAAGAGTTTTAGGTAGCGAATTGGTGTCGGCAATCACCAAAACTGCTGACTATGTCGCTGTTGAGCGCACTGCCGACTTCATGGCACAGGTGGCCAAAGAGCAAGGAAATTATGAAATTACTGATGCCGCCTTGTATGATTTAGGTCGCAAATTCGGTGCAAGCAACGTTTGCGTGGCTGATGTCACAAAATTTGGCGATGAGTATTACATTGTTGCAAGGCTTTTGGACATTAAAACATCAAAAGTTTGGAGAACTGCCAAAAAATACTCAACTCTTAAATCACTCAAAGAACTTGTTGAGACATCCGAGGCTCTGGCAAATGAACTTTTCGGAGCCATCAAGGAGTTTTCAACATACGCATATGGCGACAATGTTGATAACAGCAGTTTCATAACCAAAATTGAAAACAGAGGGAATTTCACGAAAGTTACACTGAAATATGTTTCCGTAAACTCCAAGCAAACTTTAGGTATTGCAAGAAATACTTATATTGAGGACATGGATACACGCCAGAAATACAATTTGGTTGACGCATCCAATGTTAATATCATTGACAACAACAATTCTAGTAAACTGATAGGCAGTGGAATTTGGGAATATCATCTGTTTTTTGATAGAATCCCTGAAGAAGCGCAAAATATTGCAATCATTGAGCCTAATGGACACAAATATAATGACATTGTTTTGAAACCATACGGTGATGAGAATACTTTTGTTTTTGTTGACAACACACAAAACGTCTATAATAATATGTTGGCTAATGCCAATGAAACCATGTTGGCAAAAGGAAATCTTACAATACATAAAAGAAGCGGTGACTACTTTTTAGGTGAAAATAAATTGTCAAAACAAGATTACAGAGACCTTATGGAAGATTGTCCGGAAGCATGGGACATATACAAAAAATGTAAAATATGGGATGCAGTAGGATTGGTTTGCGCTGGTGGTGGTTTGGCATTTATTGCTTTTGGTTTAATGGATATTGCTGAAGATGGTGGAATCGGAGTAGGTATTGGTGCTGGTTTAGTAGTGATTGGATCAACAGCATCATTTATCATAAGTAAAAACTATAAGACAAAAGCCTACAAGGAATACAACAAACACTGTGCAAAACCTGCGACATTAAGCATGGGAGTAACAGGCAATGGCTTTGGTCTTTGTTTGACTTTCTAAAAAATAAAAGTTTGTTTTAAACCGCCTTCCAAAAATTTGGGAGGTGGTTTTTTATTAATTCATGTCAATAAAAGATGTGATTAAGGTATTTTTCCACAACTTTTTAATAAATTTGTCAAAATGCCAAAACCAATGAAATAATTGTTTATTTTTGCATTGGTTAATTATCAAATTGTGCAAAAACAACAACTTAATCAAATTATCAACAAATTGTCCGTAAGGAGAGGACGTAAAAAGAAAATATGAAGACTGTTTACAAAGTGTTACATGGCATGATGGTTTTATCTCTGCTGGTTTTTGTCATTACATCTTGCAAGAAAGACGACAAAAGCGTTGTGGTTGAAAACGTCGATGAAAATGAAGACTATGTTGATTTGGGGCTTTCCAGCGGAACATTGTGGAAAAACTTCAATGAGGGTAATTTTTACACCTATAATGATGCAATAAGCACGTTTGGAGACCAGCTGCCATCGGATGAACAGTTTTATGAGCTGATTGATGAATGCACTTGGGATTGGGAAGATAACGGCTATAATATTACAGGTCCGAATGGTAATTCCATTTTCCTGAAAGCCGAAGGTAAATTAGATTATGAAGGACATTTGACTTCTCCTAATGTGATGGGTTTCTATTGGTCGAGCACAGCAAAAAACGACAACTTCTCGTATCACCTCCAGTTCAGTGGCGGAACTTTATCGGAAGATTATTCTATAACACACAGCATGAATGTCAACCAGCATTCCATTCGTCTTGTAAAGTAGCGAATTTTGATGCGACATCCTGAATATCTTAAAAAAAGCTCGAAGATTGCGCTCGTGGCTCCGGCAAGGAAAATCAGCCGCGAAGAGATTGCGTTTGCCGTGAAATGGATTGAAGAAAAAGGCTTCATCGCAGTTTACGACGACCGCTTGTTCGCTGAATATCACCAACTTGCGGGTGATGACGATTTCCGCACGAATGTTTTGCAAGACTATCTCGACAGAGACGACATCGATGCCATTTTATGCGTTCGCGGCGGCTACGGAACAATCAGAATAGTTGACAAACTCGACTTCACGAAATTTGCAAAACACCCGAAATGGATTGTAGGATACAGCGACGTGACGGTGCTTCATGCCAAGATGCAACAGCTTGGTTATCAAAGCATTCACGGCACGATGGCAATTAATTTCGAGAAGAATACGAATGAGGCGTTGGAATCGTTGTATGAGGCATTGATTGGAAAATGGAACGTTGTAGAGACGTTTCCTGAAACGTCTAAAAAAATATTATATGAGACGTTTCAGGAAACGTCTCTACAATCGTTCGATGGCACACCAATCGTTGGCGGAAACCTTTCCGTCCTCTATTCCATGTTGGGTTCCGACCTGTTTCCGGAAACGGACGGCAAAATTTTGTTCATCGAGGATTTGGACGAATATCTTTACCACATCGACCGCATGATGATGGCTCTAAAACGCGCAGGGAAACTGGCACATCTGAAGGCACTGCTCGTCGGGGCGTTCACCGACATGCACGACAACACCATCCCTTTCGGCATGACCGCCAAAGAAATCATATTCGAGAAAGTGAAGGAATACGGATATCCGGTGATTTGGGATGTTTCAGCGGGACATATTGATAATAACATCGCAATTGTGCTCGGTTAATAGTTAATAAATGTGTGCTCCCTACGGTCGCAATGTGTAGCCTGCGGCTAATGTGTTGCTGCGCAAAATGTGTGTCCTTCGGACAATGGGCGAAGCCCACACATTCCGCAAAGCGGCATATTCTGCGAAGCAGCACATTTCACGAACGAAGTGAGTGACACATTAAAATAACTCTTTAAACAGTTGCCCTATCGTTGCAATCGGCACCACTTTTATTTTGAATTTGCTGGTGTCGAGGCCTTTGGCGCTGTATTTCGAGATGAAAATCTTGTCGAAACCGAGTTTGTCGGCTTCTGCGATGCGCGCCTCCACCCTGTTGACGGCACGAACCTCACCCGAAAGTCCGACTTCAGCGGCAAAAGCGCACCTGCCGTCGATGGCGACGTCTTCACTCGACGACAGCACTGCCGCCACGACAGCGAGATCCATGGCAGGGTCGTCGACACGCAGACCGCCCGCGATGTTGAGAAACACGTCCTTGGCACCAAGACGGAAGCCTGCACGTTTTTCGAGAACCGCCAACAGCATGTTCAAACGCCTGATATCAAAACCTGTACTCGACCTCTGTGGCGTGCCGTAAGCCGCCGAGCTCACCAAAGCCTGCGTCTCCACGAGCATAGGACGAAGTCCTTCCACCATTGCGGCGATGGCAATGCCGCTGACTGCCGTCTCACGTTGTGAGAGCAAGATCTCACTGGGGTTTTTGACTTCCCGTAACCCTTCGGCGTTCATCTCGAAAATGCCGAGTTCCGACGAGGAGCCGAATCGGTTCTTCACCGTTCTCAAAATCCTGAAACCGTAATGGCGGTCGCCTTCAAATTGCAGCACGGTGTCAACAATATGCTCCAAAATCTTCGGTCCCGCGATGGTGCCGTCCTTCGTGATGTGCCCGATGAGAAACACCGGCACGTGGAACGACTTCGCGATTTTGTTCATTTCCGCCGCCGTCTCACGAATCTGACTGATGCTGCCCGCCGCAGCCTCCACCGACGGCGATTCGAGCGTCTGAATCGAGTCGATAATCACGATGTCGGGCTGAACGTCTTTGACATGTTTCAATATGTTTTGAGTGTCAGTCTCGTTGAGTATCAGGCAGTTATCATTGTTGATTCCGATTCTGTCGGCGCGCATCTTGATTTGCTGCTGGCTCTCTTCCCCAGAGACGTAAAGCACTTTTTTATTGATTCGCAGCGCCATCTGTAGCAGCAGGGTCGATTTTCCGATGCCCGGTTCTCCGCCGAGAAGTATCAAGGAGCCAGGGACAAGACCGCCACCGAGGACGCGATTAAGTTCCTCGTAACCCAAATCAATACGTTCCTCCTGTGCGCTCGTGACTTCACGAATCGGCGTTGGTTTGTTTTTAAAACTTTGAATATCAATGTCTTTAGAAACGGCTTTGCTGTCTTTTCCTGTCACCACCGTTTCCTCAACATAGCTGTTCCACGCTCCGCATCCCGGGCAATGTCCAATCCATTTTGGCGATTCATTGCCGCATTCCTTGCAAAAAAATACCGTTTTTACTTTCGACATATTTAAATTTTTACAGATTTATTAAAGGTTTTTTAGCTTTGGCAAAGATACAGATTTTTTATAAAATATGCGCTCGCGGTTGATTTTCATGCGAAATTTTCTATCTTTGCAGAAAATTATATTGAAATTATGATTACCAAAGATACGGAAAAAGTTTTCTTTTTAGATGCTTACGCGTTGATTTACAGGGCTTTTTTTGCTTTAAACAAAAACCCGAGGATGACGTCGAAGGGATTGAACACCTCTGCGATTATCGGATTTTTGAACACGCTTTATGAAGTCATAAAAAATGAGAAGCCGTCGCATCTGGGAATAGCTTTCGACCTTGGCGCACCTACCCTGCGCACCGACAATTTCTGCGATTACAAGGCAAACCGTGAGGAGATGCCACCTGATTTGCGTGCGTCGATTCCTTATATCATAAAGATTATCAAGGGTTTCAACATCCCGATTTACGCCTGCGAAGGCTTTGAAGCAGATGATGTCATCGGGACTTTGGCGAAAAAGGCAGAAAAAGCTGGTTTTCTCACCTATATGATGACTCCCGACAAGGATTTCGGGCAATTGGTGAGCGACAATATTTTCATTTACAAACCGGCAAAATTCAACGACCCTGCCACCGTGATGGGACCGAAAGAGGTTTGCGAAAAGTACGGAATCAACACTCCAACGCAACTTATTGATATTCTTGGACTTTGGGGCGATGCTGCTGATAATATTCCAGGAATTCCTGGCGTTGGTGAGAAGACTGCAGCGAAGTTTATTCAGCAATACGGCTCAATGGAAGGACTATTCGAGCACGTTGATGAGTTGAAAGGCAAGATGAAAGAAAACGTCATCAATTTTGAGGAACAAGGCAGGATGTCGAAGATGCTTGCTACCATAAACACTGACGTTCCTGTTGAATTTGATGCCGAGGAGTTGAAACTTAAAGCACCTAATATCAATGAGTTGCTTGCTCTTTTCGAGGAGTTGGAGTTCAGGACGTTTGCAAAGAGAATCGTGGCGGATTATAAGGCGTATACATCAAATAATACCGATACGACTTATAAGAAGGAGCCAGAAATAAAGTTTGAAACAAAAAAAGAAACGCCAAAGGAACCAGATTTGTTTTCAGGGCTCTCTGAAAACTTTGAAAGCGCTGAATACTCTTTGTTCTCTTCAAAGGATTCAGCATCATCAGTGCTGCATGATTATAAAACAGTTTCAACTGACAAGGAACTTGATGATTTACTGAAAAAACTTGAAAAAGCTGATATTTATGCTGTTGATATTACAGCGAATGTGATTTCGTTTACATTGAAATCTCACGAGGCGTATAGCGTGCCTTCCGCTTTTATTCAAAAATTTGAAAAAATCTTTTCAAATCCTAACAAAACCATCATCGGTCACAACCTGAAATCTGTCATTTCTATCTTGTGTCGCCATGGTATCTCGTTGAAAAACAAGCTCTTTGACACCATGATTGCGCACTATCTCATTGAGCCGGAGCAAAGGCACACGATGGATTATCTTGCCGATGTTTATTTGAATTACAACATCACTAACAATTCTGCCGAAAATGCCGATGTCGCTTATCAACTTTATGAGAAGTTCAAGCCGATTCTTGTTGAAAACAAGTTAGAAAAGCTTTTCAATGAGATTGAGATGCCGTTGGTTCCAGTGCTTGCCACGATGGAGGCTAACGGCGTGAAAATCGACAGCGATAATCTTAAACAGATTAGCGAACAGCAGGCGTTGGAAATTCAAGACATTGAAAATAAGATATTTGAAGCCGCTGGAACTGAGTTTAACATCGCTTCTCCAAAGCAGCTTGGTGAGGTTTTGTTTGAGAAAATGAAGATTAAGGCGCCTGCCAAGAAAACGAAATCGGGACAATATCCTACAGGCGAAGAGGTGCTTCAGAAGATTATCAACGTGCATCCGATAATTCAGAAAATCCTTGATTATCGCGGACTTACAAAATTGAAATCGACTTACGTTGATGCATTGCCGGCTTTGATAAGCAAAGAAGACGGTTTGGTGCATACTTCTTATAATCAGGCGGTTACTGCAACAGGACGTTTGAGTTCGACGAATCCGAACCTGCAAAACATTCCAGTGAGAACCGAACGCGGCAAGGAGATTCGCAAGGCGTTTGTGCCGCGTGACAAAAACCACATCCTTTTGGCGGCGGATTACTCGCAAATCGAGCTTCGCATCATCACGCACCTGAGCGGCGACCCTGCCATGAGCGAGGCTTTCCGCGAAGGTCTTGACATCCATGCTGCCACAGCGTCTCGTGTTTATAAAGTGCCGATTCAGGATGTCACAAAAGACATGCGTCGTCACGCAAAAGCGGTGAATTTCGGTATCATATACGGAATGTCGGCGTTCGGATTGGCAGAGCGACTGGGCATCTCGCGCTCGGAAGCTGCTTCGATTATCGAGAATTATTTCAAGGAATACGTTGGTATTCAACAATATATCAAAAATAACATCGAGTTTGCACGCCAGCATGGGTATGTGGAGACGATGCTCGGAAGGCGACGCTATCTGCGCGACATCAACGCTTCAAATAGCGTGGTGAGAAACTTCGCCGAACGTAACGCAGTGAACGCTCCTATTCAGGGAAGCTCTGCAGACATGATAAAAATTGCGATGGCAAATATTCATAATGAATTGATAAACAGAGACTTGAAATCGAAGATGATTTTGCAGGTGCATGACGAACTCGTTTTTGACGCTTGTTTGGATGAATTGGAAATTTTAAAAGAAATTGTAAACGATAAAATGGTAAACGCGCTGCCGCTGAACATCCCTGTGGTTGTAGAACTTAATACGGGGACGAACTGGCTGGAAGCGCACTAAAAGACCTTAGACTTTAGACCTTAGACATTAGTTTTGAGAGGACTTTTGCTAAGGTCTAATGTCTAACGTCTAAGGTCTAAAAACTAAAGACTAAAATGGCTGAACACAATGATTTAGGAAAATTAGGCGAGCAGTTAGCTCGTGACCTTTTGATTTCAAAGGGTTATCAGATTTTGGAACAGAACTGGAGCTGCGGTCACAAGGAAATTGACATTATTGCGATGGATGGCAAAGAACTCGTGATTGTGGAGGTAAAAACACGTCGGGTACAGTGTCTCGTGGATCCCGAAGAGACTGTCGACAAGATGAAGCAACGTTATCTCATTTGGGCTGCGGAGTCGTATGTTGAGCGTAACAACCTCGACATAGATGTTCGTTTCGACATCGTGGCTATCGTGGTGGATAAAAACAACGAACATCGGATAGACCACATTGAAAATGCGTTCTACCCGATGTTAAGTCGTTGCAGATAATCAATATTATCCGACGTTGCAGCCTGGAGCCACCATCTGGCTCGGAGTGACCACGACCAAACGGCCGTCTTTATCCTCCGCCGAGAGTATCATGCCCTGACTTTCAACGCCTTTGAGCTTACGCGGCTCGAAGTTGGCGATAAAGCAGACTTGCTTTCCGACAAGAACCTGCGGATCTGGGTAATACTTGGCAATTCCGCTCACGATGGTGCGTTTCTCCATACCGTCGTCGATAAGGAACTGCAGCAGCTTGTCGGCTTTCGGCACCTTGGTGCATTCCAAAACGGTACCCACGCGGATATCCACCTTCATGAAGTCGTCGAAACTCACATTCGGCTTGACCTCATTGGGTTTCCAGGCGTTGAGCTCGTTCTGTTTCTTGGTGTCTTCCAGCTTCTTAATCTGTGCTTCCACGACGCTGTCTTCGATCTTTTCGAACAACAACTCCGGCTGACCGATAACGTGACCTGCGTTGAGCAAAATCGTAGCGTCTGCCTGATTCCAGCTTGTCACCTCAAGACCGATCATCTTCTGAAGTTTCTTTGCGCTGAACGGCAGGAACGGCTCGCTCAAAATAGCAAGTTTTGCTACTATTTGCAACGAAAGCGCCATCACTGTCTTGGTGCGCTCAGGATCGGTCTTAAACTGCTTCCAAGGCTCGTTTTCGGTGAGATAACGGTTGCCCAAACGAGCAAGGTTCATCAGCTCGCTCACGCCTTCGCGGAACTTGTAGTTTTCGATGAGTTTGCCAATCTTTTCAGGATATTGGTTCATCTCGGCGATGACTTCTTGGTCGCGCTCGTTGAGGTTTTCCAATGCCGGAACTGCACCTTCGTAATATTTGTGCGTCAAAACCAAAATACGGTTGACGAAGTTTCCGAAGATAGCCAACAACTCGTTGTTGTTTCTGTCCTGATAGTCCTTCCAAGTGAAGTTATTATCCTTCGTTTCTGGAGCGTTGGCTGTCAGCACGTAGCGCAGAATATCTTGTTTTCCTGGGAATTCCTGCAGATATTCATGCAACCACACTGCCCAGTTGCGCGAGGTCGAGATTTTATCGTTTTCGAGGTTCAGGAACTCGTTTGCTGGAACGTTTTCAGGTACGATGTAGCCGTCGCCGTAGGCTTTAAGCATGCATGGGAAGATGATGCAGTGGAACACGATGTTGTCTTTTCCGATGAAATGCACCATTTTGGTGTCGTCCGACTTCCACCATTTCTCCCAGTTGTCGCCGCGTTTCTCGCAGATTTCCTTGGTGTTTGAGATATATCCGATAGGAGCGTCAAACCAAACGTAGAGTACCTTGCCTTCGGCACCTTCAACAGGCACTGGCACGCCCCAGTCGAGGTCGCGGGTGACGGCACGAGGCTGCAGTCCGCCATCGAGCCAGCTCTTCACCTGACCATAAACGTTGGTCTTCCACTCTTTATGTCCTTCAAGAATCCACCCACGAAGCCACTGCTCATACTGTTCAAGCGGCAAATACCAATGTTTCGTCATCTTTTTCACCAGCTTGGCGCCGCTGATTGCTGAATGCGGGTCGATGAGCTCTTCAGGGCTGAGTGTGCTGCCGCATTTCTCGCACTGGTCGCCGTAAGCGCGGTCGTTGCCGCATTTAGGGCATGTTCCGATGATGTAACGGTCGCTCAAGAACTTGTTGCGCTCAGGGTCGAAAAACTGCTCGGTCTCCTTCTCGATGAACTTGCCTTCTTTGTAAAGCTTTTCGAAGAACTCAGCCGCTGTGGCGTGATGAATCTTCGATGTTGTACGCGAATATATGTCGTAGCTCATGCCGAAGTCCTCGAATGATTTTTTAATCATCTCGTGGTAGCGGTCGACGATATCCTGAGGTGTGACGCCTTCTTTTTCAGCTTTGATGGTGACAGGCACTCCATGTTCGTCGGAACCGCCAATAAACAGTACGTCTTCGCCTTTCATGCGGAGGTATCGGACGTAGGTGTCGGCAGGGACATAGACGCCGGCGAGGTGGCCGATGTGCACCGGACCATTGGCGTAAGGAAGCGCTGTGGTTATCAGATAACGTTTGAAATTCTTTTCCATTTTCGATAATATTTCAAACTGCAAAAATAAGAAAATCTCTAGCAGATATCGCAGAAAACGCAGAAATTTTTTGGATAATGACTATTTGATGCTTGCTAAAGCAAGCTGCAGATCTCGCGGAATTTTAAGAAAATGGAATAATAAACTATAATACTGCTGCAACTTTCCTTACACCTTTCAACACGCTCAAGAAAGACTTGTCATTTCTTGTAGTTTGCATGTTGTATTTCATTTGCAGATACATAAGCGAATCAGCTGGAACATCGAGAGCAGCCTCAAACATTAGGGCGGTTTTGGCTGTCAAAGAGCGGCGACCGTTCAGAATTTCGTTTACCACCGAATATGTAAGTCCCATGCTGTCAGCCAGTTGTCTCTGACTGATGCCGCGAGATTCTATTTCATCTTTCAACACTTCTCCAGGATGAGTGGGATATGCCCCGTAGCCTAAATTACCCATATCTATCATTTTTTATAATGGTTCGACAATTCAGTTATATTGCAGATTGTTATGCTTTTTTCTACGTTTTCCGACGATATAAACTCAATTCGATACTGGTCGTTAACACGCACTGATTCAAATCCTTCCTTATCACCATGCAATTTTTCATAATGCAAGGAATTATATCGGAAAAGGTCTTCAACTTTGGTGACTGAATCAAGGATATTAACCACATTAACGTATTTTTTCACAATTTGTGGCTGATACCGATGATGCTTGTCATTTGTTTTTCCATTGTAGTAAAGCTCCCTCAAATAATCTTTCTCAAAAACAATCTCCATAACAAACAAATTACGGCTGCAAAAATAATAAAAAGTTTAATACATTCGCATTTTTTGCGAACTTTTTTAAAAAAGAAATAAGAGTTTTTCTTAATTGCAGACTTTTTATGAAAAAATGTCAGAAAATTTTGATGTGCAAAAATTGCACTTCAAGATGATTGGGTGTAAGCCTTCGCACCGTAAAGTGACATTGTGATTAGATATCATAAGCTTAAATCATACTATTATTTATGAACATAAGGTCTATATTGCATCTCGTATGTTTTTGATGAATAATCTATATACATTTCATACTCCTTAATTCCTTTGTTATGTGCAATCTGATGCAATTGTTCTTTTATGGATGATTCCATTTGAGCACCATAGTATATCGCAGATGGTTTAAAGAGGATCTCGGTGGCTTTGTTATCAAAAACATCTCTTGGAGAATAGTTGAGCATGCGCCATTCTTTCTCGTATTCCCAAAGTTTTGCTTTGTGCAGTGCACACTTAATATGTGAAAGTGCATCAGGATTTTTGATATTTATTCCATTTAATCTTAATAATGAACACGTCATATATATAGATGCATCAATACGTTCGTCGTCATATATTACAGGGTAAATACCACAATTTTCTATACCTTTTGATAAAGTCGGTCTAAAACAATATTCTAAAGCAAAACCCTGATGAGAATTGGCATAATGGCTCCACATAACTATTGATTGCACCGTTTCGCAAAAACATGCTATCGTAACAAATCTTTTACTGATTTGTGCTAGTAAAGGGAACCAAAAATCTATACTTAACAACATTTGATTTTTATGTTTTTCAACAACATCTTCCATTGACTTTACATCACAAGTTAGAATTTGCTTTTTAAAGCTGTCAATATAGTTGTCAGGGTACATTTGCTTGATTGTATCAGGGAAATCATTACCCTCTTCTAAGTACTTTTTTATTTGAAGTAAAGTGTTAAGAGATACGGAATTTTTGACAAAGAGTTTTATTGCATCAATATCGTAACGCACCAAAGTATCATATGGATCATTAAATTTATCTGCTGTTACAGCATATATTTTATCATTCTTAAAAGCATTTATTTGTTGTTCAAGTTTTTCTTTATTATTGCTATCAATAGGTCTATATCTAAACAGGCTGTTAGGCATCATCTTAATCAGAGCTTCAGAAATTGGTAAAACACTTTGATAAAGAATTTCAGGTGCAACACCTTCTGATACATTTATAGATTTTAATCGTTTTGCAAACTCATACCTATCCATATGCTATTCAGATCGTTTCTTTTTATATATTATGCTTATTTCTAAATACGTCATCATAAAACCCTATTAGGAGTTTTTTCTCTATGTTAAACTCGTTTAACACCTCTTCACAATCTGGGAATAATCCACAATAATCTGAAATATAGAAACTCATAATAACTATAGCATTGCGAATTGCGTTACATGCTAACATTTGACTTCGATTGTCTTCTATTCTGAAAGCATCCTTGTATTGTAAAACGGATAAATACGTAGGGTGTGCATACACACTCAAATAACTGTATAAATCTTTAAAAACACCCTCTTTTATTCCGAATAAAGTATAGTCGTTTTCTTGGTTAAACTTTTTAATTATAGGGGTTCTATTCTCATCTATACTTCGCCAACATGTAGGGCATTCATTCATTATGTAATCCAATTGTTTTTGACACTCTTTATGTTGCAAATAAAAACACGTATTCTTGATTTGTTGTCTTGCTTTTTCAATCAAATCCAGTTCTAAATCCTTCGCTTCTTTATATTCTTCTGAATAATACTTTTGACGTTCAGATAATCCCTGAATTACATAAAGATTATACATGATTATGTGGTGTTCTTCCTTTTTTGGATAGATATATATCAACTCAAAGACACATAAAGCTTCATAGAGATCTCTTGTCAATGATAACAATGATGGGAAATCCATTAACGACCTAAAGGAATAAACTTCTTTGCTGTTTTTATAATCATAATTAACACCTTCAAGTAAATGTTTGATACTTAGACATTTTGTAAAAAACATCTGCAACATATATTTGGCGTTTGCCTCATAGTCACTTTTTGAAAATCTTGGATTTGTACTTCTAAATAACGAGAACAACCCATCTACCATGATGTCAAAATAATTCTTGCTATCATCTAACGTATCACAAAAGATAAGCTTCTTGTTCGTTTCGTAAAAAATCTTTGTGAAATCTTGAAGAGACTTTTCGTCATTTTTTATATTTTTTCTTTCCATTTGTATTATTTTTTTGCAAAAATATACTGTTTTAACCACACACAGTGGCTAAAAACATAGAAACGTTTGAAAAAATGCATTTTTAACTGCAATTTTTTAATAATTGTATTCTTTTACAAGACGAACAGCATGTCCTTCGCAACGATAATTATAACTATCTGGGTTCAGATAGTATTCAGAATGGTAATGCAAAATATATGCACTTTGAGTATTTGCATATTGTGAAGACCAATAAAAGCCCTGTTCTCCGTAACCAAAATGACGTTTACCACAAGGTGGTAAAAAAACAGCCCCATTAACCTCAAGTATATCAGACCAATCAATGGCAGATATTATATTACTACTATATGCAGCTTGTGCATTGTTTGTATAGTTTAAAACATATAATGAACTATCCCAACTATCAGGTAAAAGGATAACTCCATTTACGCCATTAACAATACCTTTTACATATCTGATACCAGAAGGTGTTTCTCTTGAATTAAAAACATAAACCCACTCATCTTTGGTTAATGTCCTCCAACCAGAGTTTTCTTGATTACCGCCATTACTTATACTGTTATAGCCCCATTCAGCTTGACCAGTTTGATTGTACAAATTCCATCCAATTTCTCCATACGCATAATAATCACTAAAATTATTATTTGTACTCCATGGTTGATAACATATTGCACCATGGTTATATCCACTTGTACCCCATCCAAATAAATCTATCCAACCAGAATACGTTGATGATATATCATTATTACTACTACCACTAACATTGCCATTAAACACTCCACTATCGCTATCAAAACCACCAACATAATTCCATTGGTTTTCAGCAAAACGCCAAGTATTTGTTGATGCCTGATATTGTAAATTACCTTTTGAAAAATAAACCTGTCGTCCTGCGCAAACTGTATAGAGACCTCCTATAGCTCCAGTTGGTACTTGTGGGGTTGAGAAACTAACTTGGTTTCCATAAGCTGTTCCTGCGCCATTGGTCGCATAAGCTCGTACACAGTAAGTGGTGCTTGCATTTAAACCTGTAATTTGGCTTATAAAAGTTCCAGTACCAGAACCATCGCTTGTATGAGAATTAGATATTGTTGGATTTTGGCTCGTACTCCAGCATACACCTTTGGCTGTTACAGTAGAATTGCCATCGTCAGTAACATTGCCGCCACAATAAGCAGTTGATATAGTTATGTTTGAAACATTATTTGTTGTTACTGTAGGAAGAGCAATATCTTGTTCTGTTGTGAATATTTTCTGTTCTCCGTATGCCATTCCTGACTCATTGGTGGCATAAGCTCTGACATAATAAGTCGTATTACTTGTAAGACCAGTCAGATATGAAGTATATGCACCAGCTCCCGTACCATCTATTGTATGCAAATCGGAAATTGATGGATTTTGGCTCGAACTCCAACATACACCTTTAGCAGATACCGTTCCATAGCCTTCAAAAGTCACATTACCTCCAGAAACAGCTGTAGAAGACGTAATATCTGAAATATTATTGGTTATTACAGTTGGAAGTGTTACTGCGTGTGGCGTTGTAAATGTTTTTTGAGTTCCGTAACTTGTACCTTCGCTGTTAGTCGCATAAGCTCTAACATAATATGTTGTGTTTTCAGTTAATCCTGTAATACTACTTGTGAAAGTGCCAGTTCCATTGCCATCAGTTGTATGATTGCCGCTCGTCGTAGGGTTTTGAGATGTACTCCAACAGACACCTCTTGCTGTAACCGATGCTCCTCCATCGGATGTAACATTTCCTCCACATATAGCTGTAGTTGTTGTTATTGAGGAAACATCATTTGTAGTAACAGTTGGAGCAAGTTTACTCGTAGTAAATAATTTTTCTTCCCCATAACTTGTACCTTTGCTGTTGGTGGCATAAGCTCTTACATAATAAATTGTGTTGTAGGTAAGGCCTGTTATAGTACTATTAAAACTACCAGTTCCTGAGCCGTCTGTCGTGTGACTGTCACTTGTGGTCGGATTTTGGCTCGCACTCCAGCATACACCCCGTGCTATAATACTAAATCCTCCATCATCACTAATATTTCCGCCACATGTTGCACTTGTGGCATTGATATTTGTAACATCATTTGTTGTGACCACAGCAAGTCCTTCTTGTGTAGTAAAGCTTCGCTCTTCTCCATAAGATGTACCATGTGAATTGGTAGCATAAGCTCTGACGTAGTATATTGTATTATTGCTTAATCCTGTTATTGACGATGTAAACTCTCCATTGCCTGTGCCGTCTGTGGTGTGATTGTTAGTTATCGTTGGGTTTTGGCTTGTACTCCAACACACGCCTCTTGCTGTTACTGTTCCGCCGCCGTTACTTATTACTTCTCCACCACATTGTGCGCTGGATGCTATTATTCCTGTAACAGATTTTGTAGTAACTATTGGCATTCCTACTTGAGTTGTAAATTCAACCTCATTACCGTAGCTTGTGCCATAGCTATTTGTAGCGTATGCTCTTACATAATATGTTACATTAGCTGTTAATCCTGTTATATCAGAATTAAACTCTCCTAATCCATTACCATCTGTAGTGTGGCTGTCGTTAGTAGTTGGATTATGCTCAGTACTCCAGCACACGCCTCTTGAAGTAATATCAATGCCACCAGAATCAGTGACATCACCTCCACTTCTTGCTGATGCTTCTGTTATATTTGTAACGGTTTTTGTTGTAACTGTAGCCAAAGAAGCAGTTGTTGAAAATGATATTTCGTTTCCATATCCTGTGCCTTTTTCATTAGTTGCATAAGCCCTTACATAATATATTGTGTTAATCTCTAAATTAGTAATTGTAGCTGAAAAAACGCCAAGACTATCACCACAAACTAAAACATTGTCAGAGATTGACGGATTTTGTGTTTTACTCCAGCATAAGCCTCTTGCGCTAATTGTCCCATAGCCAGATGATGTGACCTCACCTCCACATATAGCTGAATTTGAAGTAATATCGGTAACATCGGATGTTGAAACCACAGGAAGCGTATAACCTTGTGTTGTAAAATTCTTAATCTCAGTTTTTATAACATTGACACCATTAGAATATTCAAATCTGTAGAAATATCTTGTGTTTTCCAGTAAGTTTGAAAACTTAACTGTAAAACTGTCATCGTTAATGGAAGCCTGAATTACAGTAGCATTGCTTACATCGCCATTTATGCTTAAATATGTGTTTACATATTCCAATTTTGTAGGATAAGAATACTTTACCGTAATTTCTGCTGTAGTGGTTGCAGCTTCTACTGTTTCATCGTTTATTTCGAGATTGTAAATTTTTAGTTTCGGGTGCTTTTGACAGGTTAAAAGTAACAGCGGAAGTGCAAATAATATAATGTATAAAGCCTTTTTCATGATACAACAGTTTTAAAATCCGTACCCCAATCCTATTTTTGTTTCAAACGTTTTGAAATTCGAAGCCACACAGTCTGCTGAAATGACAAATCCTTTCAGATCGTATTGCAGACCGAGTTGAACGTCAACACCTTGGACGCTGACGTTGTTATTCTTAACCCATTTATCTTCAAGGGTTTCGTATGAAATGGTTCTATTGCCATAGCCAATACCAATTCTTGCAGATAATGGTTTAGTAATTCTCATCATAAAACCACCGATAATAGATAAACTTGTATAGGCTTCTTTGCCTGTGTAAACTGGATAATAGCCATTAACAAGTAAATCGGCATCGCATTCAAAATCAGTACTGAAACCATTAAAATTAAAGTTAGTCATTACACTCGCAAACCAACCGAATTTATTGATTTTTCCTAAAGTAAATCCATAGGCCAGATCACCGTATTTGTTTACAGATGCATTTAGTGTAAGGAATTTATATCCATCAATTGATACAGATTCTGTCAGGGTTGCAGGATTAGTGTTTTCAAGTCGTTGGTCAATAAGATTGATAATAGCCTGTTCGTCGATGTCGGATTGAGTTTTGTTGACCAAAGTAAGTTCATAGCCTTTCTTTGGCTCCATGTCGAACGGAAACCAGAACTCCGTGGAACTGAGATCGGGATGAGAGATTTTTAAGTATGAAGCTTTGTAGGTAAGATAAACCCAGACTTCGCCGACTTTGTATTCAAGTTCGATGAAGGTGGCTGCGTCGCCTTGGAAAAGGAGTTCGCGACGTTGTTTGTCGTTGATGTTCTCGGTTTTAACCTTAACAATAGCGTATGGAACATCGTTGTCGTCGGATTGGATGTCGAGGTTGATATTAACAAAGCCTTTGACTTCCTTAAAGGAATCTGGTTTTACTTCTAGTTGAGCAAATGCCGGAAATGAAAGAATGATTGCAAGTAATAATATTGTTAGTTTTCTTTTCATATATTTCATTTTGGTTTAGACAATAAAAAACCGTGAAACTTTTTGTTCATCGATGAGGTTCTAGACTACCTATAGTACAAACAAGAAAGCTCACGGTAAAAACCGGGAGCGCTTCTACTTTCTTGCGTACTACTTGAAATTGTCTAGATTTCATCGATACTAAGAAAAGCGAAAACGCCTTTTTTATATGTCCTTATATTTTTTTAACTGTCTGTTTCTTAAATAGATGTTTTGTTTAACGTTGCAAATATACGTTTTTTTGTTTAAAGAACAAAGAAAACACGAAAAAATCTTGATAAATGATTTCACCGCATCTCAATCCTCATCTTCCTATTGCTATGCGACTCCACTGCTTTCATCATTGCTTCCTCAGTGGTGTACTGCTGGTATAAAGTGCAATTAGTGACACTACCTCAACAACAAATTTACTCCGTCAATTCTTTTGCTTCCACATCTTCTGTTGGAGCAATAAAATCTGATGCTTTTGAAGATGAAACAATGCTGTGACCTATTTCTCTTTCCAGGTCTTCACGGGCGTTTTTTGCTATTCTTCCTCCTGCTTGAGCTGTTTTTCTGCTCTCTTCAAATCCTTTTGGATTTCGTTGACGAGAAATCTCGGTGGTCGCAACTTCTGCCAACGAATTTAATGCAAGCTCCACGCTTGTCATATTATCGCGAAGGTTTTGTTTAGTAAGTTCCTTATATTGCTTATATTCTCCAGTTGTCATGCCGCTCCATGCTTTTGTCAAAACATTGGTCAAAATGGCGAAGTCTTTTTTATCGTGTACACCTGAGCGTTCCCATTCATCCGTCAATTCCTTACGATTCTTGATGGATTTCATTCGCTCGTTTATCCAGCGGTCGCTGTAGCCTTGCCTGCGATAGTCTTCAACCGCCATTTGGAATGTCTGTTCCGGGTCAATCATCTGGTCGATACGCTGGGCGCCGATTTCGGCAAGCCAACGTTTCAAAGGCTCTGCTTTTGGAGATGGAATAGATTGGATAATACGCAAAATCTCTTGTAAATCAGCGACATCTGTAAGGTATTTTTTACCATCTGATGACTGTAATTTCAGTTGTCCCAATTTTTGGGACACCTCATCTCCTTCTTCTTTAAGTTTGGTTTTTAGTGCATTCCAATACTTTCTCGGACGTGGACTTTCAGTTAAAACCTCCACCACATCGACAACCGAGAAAAAATACTTTTCTTTTTCCGCATCCCAAATGACGCGAACCTGTTTGTTTTCAAACAATTTGATTGCAAAATCTTCTGACATTGTTTCAAAATTTAATAGTTAATAGTACTTGTTATGATGTTGCAAAGATAACAAAAAATTATGAAACAACAGCCATTTTTTATAAAGATTTTTTCAAAAATTTCATTGTTGAACCGCCAATTTTAATGAAATACATCCCTTCTGTTAATGCCGAAACATCAATTTGATGATTTTCTGATGTGATTTCGCCAGTCATAAAGGTTTGCCCCATAATGTTGGTGATACGATATTGAGACGCGATGAATCGCGTCTTTACTGGGCACATATTGATGGTAATTACATCAGATGCGGGATTCGGATACACCACAAATCCATTTTCATTATCGATTTCATCAATGCCGAAATGGTGCTGTTCATACACCTCATCGCAGTCCAAATCACCGTTTTGATACACCAAGTTTCCGTCCTGCCAGAAGCAGCGGATACCCTCCACGCGATAGCCTTTGGTCATAAGCTTTTCAGGGAAGAAGCTGGTAAGATGTCCTATGCCGCATACAATATCGCCACTGAAAACATCATTTGCATCACTTACGCGCAGCAATTTTAGCGTCTGACCTTGATACTCGTATGGCTCCACTGCATCCACATGCATTGTGATACCTTCGTCGCCCACCTTGATTTCCCATTCGTCGCCGACTACCGCTCCGAAATCATACAAAGTTGTAAACTCGCCAAGAGTCTTGTTCCACCAATAAACCCTGTTTTCTCTTTCATAAATGTATTCATGAGTTCTAACCTCGGTTTTATCATAAAGAGTGTTGATTCTAACGAGGATATGTATCGGTTGGTCGTTTATCGTGGTGTCAGCGGCACATTCTAGATACTGGTATGTTATACTGCCGTCGTCGTTCAAAATCTCAAAATACCATTCCGTGCCAACAGGGAACATTTCCATCTCATCGATGTTTTCAAACTCATCCCAACCCGGTGCATTCTGATAAGCCTCTACACATCCGGCTGGCACATAAACAGGAATATTTCTTGGAACATTGCCGAATGAATGTCCTAGAGAACTTCCAGTGTACATTGAAGGAGGAGTGGTATTTAACGAATAAATTTTGTTGATTGAAGAACAGTTGGCAAATGCTCTTTGTCCTATATTGTTCACAGAAGCGGGAAGATAAAGCGTACCTGACATCCCACTCTCGAAAGCATCATTACAAATTACAGCAACACCATTGGGTATTATACTATTCCTGCAGCCAGAAACAATGGTCATAGTTTCTCTTTGGATTAAGCAGTTTCCATCTGAATAATACACAGGATTGCCTGCCTCAACACTGATAGACACAACACTTGGAGTGCCTCTGAAAGGATTCCAGATTCCTACTGACCAATCTCCAATGGATACTACAGAACTTGGTATGTTTATTTCATGAAGAGCTGAACAATAGGTGAAAGCGTCATGCTCGATTCTTGTCAATGTATTTGGAAACGACACATTAGTCAAGCATTTACAAAACCAAAACATTTCTTCGGATATGACAGTTACACCTTCAGGTATAACAACGCTTTCCAATTTTGTATTCCCGAAACAAGCTCTTCCGTATAGGACATTCTTTTCCGGTAATACAAATGTCTTAAGTAATCCACCTGCAAAAGCACCTTCTCCAACCATGTTAATTGAATTTGGAAGTGTCAGATGTTGTATTTGTGTCTTCGCAAACGCCCAAGCACCAATATCAGTAAGAACATCCGGAAGTTCCAATGAAGTAATCGGACAATTATAAAATGCCCTTTCACCAATAATGGTTACAGTATTTGGAATTTCAACGGAAGTAATCTGGCATTCACAAAAGGCATGGTCTGTTATTTCGGTTACAGTCCATATATGTTGACCCGTGTTAATTGTCTCCGGAATGATAAGGTCACCTTCGGGTTTGGTGTAGTTGTAATAATAGTTGCCACCGCCGCCAAGACAAGGATATGTCACACTAAGAGTATGATTTTCAACATCTAATACATTGTAGTACAACACATGATTTGACGGGCTGACACTCATCATGTCGTATGCTTGTACATTTCCAATGGCAATTATCATCAAAAAAATGAAAGAAAAGATTTTGTTTTTCATAGTATTAAGTTTTATTTATACTTCATTAATTATTTCTTCAAAAGTCCGTTTGTCGTCTGGCAATCCCATCTTCAACTGCCTGATTCGTGTTTTTCGTTTATAAAACGAGTCTGTCTGCGTATCCAATAAGATGGAAATCACCTGGTTGGAGAAGCTGTTTTTGCAGAGGCAGCAGATGCGCACGTCCCATTTGCCAAGCTTGGGGTAAGTTGCGAGAAGCCGCTTGGTGAAGTCGCTGAAAATCATGTCGGTGAGACTGATGAAATCGTCCCAGTCGCTGTCGTCCAAAGTGAAATCCAACGTTTCGGAAGTGAGATGCTCGCCAAGGTTCTTAGCTGTCACAAACACTTTGTTGCTGAGCATGATTTTGTTGCGCATCTCCAGCTCTTTTTCAAGTGTCTTAATCTTGTTTTCATTTATTTTTCTCTTTATTATCAATAGAATAACTAAAAAAGCTATTACTGATAGCGCGATAATAAGATACAATTTTAGACTATGATTTCTGTGCAGGCTCTCCATTGCGTTTTTCTGGGCTTTCAGCTCGTATTCCGATTTCAGGCGTTGCATCGTCTCGCTCGATTGCTTCTGTTCCGATTCAAGCATGTTGTCGGAAAATAGCTGCTGGTAATACACCGCCGTTTTATAGTCGCCTTCATAGTATGCAATTGCGTAAAGCGTTTGATACACAGACATTTTCAGTCCCGGACGTTCGCTGCGCAATGCCTTGTTCAAATAGGTTTTTGCCTCATCGAAATTTTGTGTGTAATAATAAAGAATTCCTAACGTCATATTGGCAATATCAATATCATTGTCCTGTAGAGACGTGCCATGGCGCGTCTCTACATTATCGCCATACAACGCATATTTCACCAATTCAATCGCAGTTTGATAATCACCGATTTCCATATAATAATCGCGCCCAATCTCCAGATACAGGTCGCTCAGCATCGCCTTATCATTAATTAATGTGGCGATGCAAAATGCCGAATCGTAATATTGTTTTGCGAGGGCGTATTGTTCCTGCGAGCGCACAGCGCGACCGCAGTTGCGATAGGCGTTCATCATGCCCGTGGAATCGTTCAGTTGTTTGAAGCATCGCAAAGCCTCGTTATGAGCGTCGAAGGCACCGTCGAAAACACCATGTTTGAGATACAACGCACCCAAATTATCATTGATTTGTGCCCGTAGGGGCGAATCATCATTCGCCCTAATATTATTCAATAATTCCAACGCCTTCAAGAAACATTCCACCGCCTCTTCCGAATGCCGTTCCTTGCGCAGACGCACGCCTTCCTCATACAAGGCACGCGCCTTCTCCTGATTCTTCGCCTGTTTATTGCAAGCGACAAGCATCAAGGTCATGACGATTAGGATCAAGTATGTGGTCAATGTTTTCATCAATGCAAAAGTATACAAAAAAACAATCTGTCAAGAGGTTGTGGAATCCCAATGACAGATTGTCCCTATGATTTTAAAATGTCCGATTATAAAATATTGATAAACAATAATTTATAATCTATTAAATATTGTTTTGTCCCTATCAAATTTTTAATGATATGCAAAAAATCAGGCCTTGCGGTATGCGAAGCATATCCAGACTGATGTTTGTATATCATTAAAAATTACATTGCTAACAACACTAATAACTGCGCTGTGAATATTCTCAAGAACATCGTCAGCGGGTAAACGGTTGCGTATCCTGTATTTGGAAGTTTGCAGCCGTCGGGAGCGATGTTGTTTGCAAAAGCCAGTGTCGGAGGGTCGGTATGCGAGCCGCCGATGAATCCCATGAGGGTGTAATAGTTCATTTTCAGCACCAGACGTCCAAATGTCGCAACAATCATTGGTGGAACGATGGTGATGATGACACCGTAAACCACCCACATGTAATGAATCTTTACTGTTTCAACGAAAACGCCACCTGCGCCAAGTCCAACGCCAGCAAGGAACAGCAGGATTCCGACTTCACGCAGCATCCACACACCATGGCTGTCGGTGAATTCAGTGTCGAACCAGCCCTGTTTCACTCCGAGCCAGCTGCCTATGATGGAGACTACAAGAGGTCCGCCTGCAAGTCCGAGTTTGATAGGGGCGCTCATTCCAACAGGAATCGGGATGGAACCCACAACAATGCCTATTGCAATGAAAATAAAAATCGGGATGATGTTTGATTTATGACGTTGTGATGTCGGTGTTGCCGCTTTGTCGGTCTTGATACTGATGTTGGTTTCGGTTGTCGGTTCTTTGCTCAGATCAACCTTGCAGATTGCCTTGATTACCAAGCATGTCATAATCATTCCGACAACGGCTAATGGATATGCCACTGCGTAGCCTGCAGCCAATCTGTTAGCCGCATCAGGGTCGCCCGCATCGGTGACGGCTTGTTGTGCCGCCGAGAGACCTGGCGTATTGGTGATAGCACCGGTATAAACACCTGCCATATCGGTCAGACTCTGGTTTGCAACCTTGGCAATGATATAAGTTATCACTACGCCTAATGCCACGTTGGTCAACGCCATGAGGTTCATAGCTAAGCCGCCTTTTTTAAAGGAATTGAAGAAGGTAGGGCCAACCTGCAAGCCCACGGCGGTGACGAACAGAATCAATCCGAACTCCTTTATGATATGGAGCATGTTATTGTTGAGCGTCACGCATAAAGCGCTGATGATGATGCCCACAAAAAGCACCCAAGTGATTCCCAATGAGATGTTGGCAATTTTTATCTTACCAAGCAAAAGTCCAAGAAAAATGGAGATTGCAAGGTATAAAATGCAAGGACCGACGCCAGAACCAGTAAACAAATTGTACATATTTTGTTTTTTATATCCCGTTGGGACAAGGCATGCCTTGTCCTTTGTTTTTAAATGGTAAATGCCCCACAATTGCAGGGCATTTACTGATTCTATCTAATTTTTAAAATTAGTCACCAAGTGTTGCAACCATAACGGCTTTGATGGTGTGCATACGGTTCTCAGCTTCGTCAAACACGATTGAGTTCTTGCCTTCGAACACCTCTTCTGTGACTTCGATGCCGTCCAAACCGAACTGTTTGTTAACATCGCGGCCGACCTGTGTCTCGAGGTTGTGGTATGCTGGGAGGCAGTGCATGAACTTGCAGTTCTTGTTGCCGGTCATGTCCATCATCTTCTGGTTGACCTGATATGGACGGAGGAGGTCGATACGCTGTTTCCAGACCTCAGCTGGCTCGCCCATTGATACCCACACGTCGGTGTAGAGGAAGTCGCAACCTTTAACGCCTTTCGCGACGTCGTCGGTCACTGTAACCTTTGCGCCTGTCTCTTTAGCGATCTTCTTGCAGGTGTCGATGAGTTCTTTTGAAGGCTGAAGCTCTTTTGGAGCCACGATGCGGACGTCCATACCCATCTTTGCGCCACCGACCATCAAGCTGTTACCCATGTTGAAACGGGCATCGCCGATGTAAGCGTAAGTAACCTGGTTGAGAGGTTTGTCGACATGCTCCTGCATTGTAAGGAAGTCGGCGAGAATCTGTGTCGGGTGGAACTCGTTGGTAAGACCATTCCAAACCGGAACACCAGCATATTGTGCAAGTTCTTCCACTGTCTTCTGGGCGAAACCGCGGTATTCGATACCGTCGTACATACGTCCGAGAACGCGTGCTGTGTCTTTCATTGACTCCTTAACACCAATCTGTGAGCCTGTTGGTCCGAGGTAAGTGACGTGAGCGCCCTGGTCGTAAGCTGCTGTCTCGAAAGCGCAGCGTGTACGTGTAGAAGTCTTTTCGAAAATGAGGGCGATGTTCTTGCCTTTCAAGCGTGGCTGTTCTGTGCCTGTGTATTTGGCGTGCTTGAGGTCAGCAGCGAGTTTGAGGAA
Source organism: Bacteroidales bacterium (assembly GCA_017427985.1). Classification (GTDB taxonomy): domain Bacteria; phylum Bacteroidota; class Bacteroidia; order Bacteroidales; family F082; genus Limimorpha. The sequence continues at coordinate 174,338 of JAFRRS010000004.1, forward strand.
AAACTTGATTTCTTCCGGTGTGAAGTCCAAAAGCTTCAGGAAGTTTCTGTTTCTGAGGTTGAATGCCATAATTTTATTATTTTAATGTTGTTTTCAAATTTTTTGCAAAAGTAGTAATTTTTTTAATTAACGTATTAAAAATCATTGTTTAAAAATATTTTTCACATTTTTGTTGTACGTATTAAAATAAGTACTATTTTTGCAGCCTGAAAAAGAGATGCATCCTTAGCTCAGTTGGTAGAGCAATTGACTCTTAATCAATGGGTCCAGGGTTCGAATCCCTGAGGATGTACAAAAAATTCCTATAGAGACGCAAAATTATGCGCCTCTATTTTTTTTGTTTTGACAAACAATTTTTTTCTTAATTTTGCACCGTTTTTCAAAATTAAAACTATTTGACAATGAGACAATTGCGATACGTTATACTGGTATCATTGGCTGTCATGATGGCAAGCTGCACCGGAAACCACACGATGAAGCGCGAGCCGCATCTTTCCGACACGCTTTACACCGCCAAAGCTGCCATGTCGATTTATGACTATAACCCAAACAGGGCGTTGGTCATTCTCGACTCGGCGGAAATCGTGGGAAACCTTTCTCACGAACGCGCTTCATTTTACCGCGCAAAGGTGTTCACAATGACCCTGCAGGGCATGCATCTGGATTCGGCACAAAACATCTGCCTGTCGCTGATGAACAGCAATTACATCAAAAGCGTCGACAACCATGAGTCGGTGCTTGATTTGCTGATTGCCATCACACGCCGGAAACAAGACTTCGAACAATGGATGAGATGGTCGACAGAAAAGGCTGATTTATGCCGTAAAAATGGTAATGATGTCGAAGCTTTACGCACCGAGGCTGAAGTTGGCGTCATCCTCGCATATCTCGGCCGTCATGAAGAGAGCTTGCAAAAACTCGACAATGTGATTGAACAACTCGACGGAAAACGGAAATTCAACGAGATGGACGCCTGCATCATCGCACTGCGTCGCAAGGTGGACGTGCTTAGCGAGTTTGAACGACATGAGGAAATCATCCCTATCGCACAGAAAATCATCGAAAAAACAATCGACTACGAACAGCATCCCGACGAATACAGCGACGGTTCCTTCCGTGAGCCAAGTGCCGCCAATGTTCCTGACTACTGCGATTTTTACAGGGTAAAGGCTTTTGCGTATCTTGCCAGGGCTTACGCCGAAACAGACGACATTGCCAATGCACGCCGCTATCTCACTCTTTTCGAAAAAAGCCGTTACGGTCAGACCTTCGACGGGCGCATGATGATATCACCAACATGGTGCAAACTGGGCGATTACGACAAGATGCTCGCCGTTTACGACGAAGTTGTAAATTATTTGAAAGACGACACCATCTCAGAAAATTATTCCACGATACTTTACAACCGCGCGATTGCCGCCGAAGCACGCGGACAATATGCTCTCGCAAACAGCTACATAAAACGTCATGCCGAACTGAACCGGCTGATTAGCAACCAGCTTCAGGAAAGCAAGACAAACGAGTATGCCGCCCGTTATCGCGCACAGGAACAACAGATGGAGATTGAGCGTCAGACATTGCTTAACCGCATGCAAAACATCATCATTATTTTGATGTTCGTCGCTCTGATGGTCATTGTTCTCTTGTATAACGACTCTGTTTTCAAAAAGAAAAAGATGACTGAGAAGAACGCCGCACTGGTGAAACTTATTGACGAAAAGACTAAACAAAGCATGATGCCGGCAAATCCTAAAGAAGATAATGGAGACGACAACCGTCTCATGGAAGCCTGCAGGATTATTCGCGAACAGCCCGATATGAAAGTCGCTGATGTTGCAAAAAAAGTCGGACTCACTCCGACCAATCTGCAAAAACTCTTCCGCGAACGATACAGCATGTCGCTGACCGAATACAAGCTGTCGCATAAAAAGTAAACGTTATGGAAAAAAGGATTGGAACAGTCATCATAGGGATTGAGAACCGTGAGTCGGCACCAAGTGTCAACGCGATTATCTCGAAGCATTCTGACATCGTCATCGGGCGTTTGGGACTGCCACGAACTGAAGGAATGAGCCTTATCAACCTCGTTGTGGAAGGCACCACCGACGAAATCGGCTCGCTCACCGGCCAGCTCGGCAAACTCGACGGCATTGAAGTGAAGTCAGCAGTGCTCCCTGCGGTCGCAATGTGATGCGCTAACGCGTAATGTGGTCGCTATGCGACAATGTGTGCTCCTTTCGGTCGCAATATGCAGCCTTTGGCTGAATGTGTGACCTTCGGTCAATGAGGCAAAGCCTCCACATTCTGCGAAGCAGCACATTCCGCAAAGCGGCACATTTCCGAACGTAGTGAGGACACATTTTTTAAAAACTTAAAAATCAACTTTTATGAAACTATTAAACCATCTCATCAATTTATTGTTTCCCCGCGTTTGCGCTGCATGCGGAAACATCCTTCTCGAAGGCGAGGACATCGTCTGCACGACGTGTCGTTTCTTGTTGCCAAAAACAGGCTACGAGCTGAATCCCAACAACCCTCTGGCACAGAACTTCTTCGGTCAAATGCCCTTCAACGCGGTGTCGGCTGAGTTTTTCTTTAGTAAAAGCGGCAAGGTTCAGCACCTCATTCATGGCTTGAAATATCATCACTGCCATGAAAACGGTATCTTCCTCGGTCAGGAAATCGGGAAAAGTCTCTTAAAAGCTCCCGACTATCAAGGAATTGACTATATCATACCGATTCCATTGCATCCAAAGAAAGAGAAGATCCGCGGCTACAACCAAAGTCACGTCATCGCTGAGGGAATCCGTGAAACCATGAACGTCCCGATAGCCGAAAACTGCCTCGTGAGAAAAGTGTTCACCGACACGCAAACTAAAAAATCACGTGAAGAGCGCTGGCAGAACGTGAAAGACATTTTCGAAGTGAAAAATCCTGCTCAACTGGTAGGAAAACATGTCCTTTTGGTTGACGACGTGCTCACCACTGGCGCCACCCTGATGTCGGCGGGCAAGGCGTTGGCGCATGTCGAAGGAATAAAAATAAGTGTGGTGACAGCCGCTTGCGCAGGCAATTGAAAATTTTACTATCTTTGCGACGTGAAAATCATGTTGCTCGTGATAGGAAAGACCGACGAGGCGTATCTCGAGACTGGTATCGCAAAGTATATCAGTCGTTTGGAACATTACGCGCAGTTCGAGATGAAGGTCATTCCCGACATCAAGAACCGTAAGACGTTGTCGGAGGCGCAGCAGAAAAAACTCGAGGGCGAGCTGCTTCTATCGCAGTTCATGCCTGGCGACGAAATCGTGCTTTTGGACGAAAACGGCAAGACTTTCTCGTCACGCGGCTTCTCGCAATGGCTTGAACGCCAGATGAATACGGGTTGCAAACGCCTCGTGTTCATCATCGGAGGTCCGTATGGCTTCTCACAAGATGTCTACGACCGCGCCAACGCTAAAATCAGCCTTTCCGAGATGACGTTCTCGCATCAGATGGTGCGACTGGTGTTCACAGAGCAGTTATACAGGGCATTCACAATTTTAAAAGGAGAACAATATCATCACGATTAAAACATCAGTAAAAGCATAGTAAAGATGCGATTCATCGCATCTCACAACGAACAATAATTAAATAAAAATCATAATGAAAAAACTAACATTAACTTTCGCTATTATCTTCGTCATTAACTGCGTAGTTCGTGCTGACGAAGGCATGTGGATTCCTGCTTTGCTTCAGCGTAATGAAGCTCAAATGCAGGCTATGGGCATGAAAATCACTGCCGACGACATCTATTCCATCAATCACAGCTCCATGAAAGACGCCGTGGTGCTCTTCGGCGGCGGCTGCACTGGCGAAATCGTCAGCGAGCAGGGACTGCTCCTCACCAACCACCACTGCGGCTACGACTGGATTCAGAAACACTCTACCGTCGAGCACGACTACCTCACCGAAGGCTTCTGGGCAATGACCCTTGAAGAAGAACTCGCCTGCCCGGGTCTCAAAGCCACGATGTTGAGAAACATGGTCGATGTCACCGACAAGGTTCTTGAAAACATCACCGATGAGACTTCCGACGAGGAACGCGCTGAAATCATCAAAAAACATATCAAAAGCATTATTGAGGAAGCTCAGAAAGACACCGATTACAAGGTCTCTGTTGAGTCGTTCTACATTGGAAACCAATACTTTCTGATGTATAACGAGGTGTTTGACGACATTCGTATGGTCGGCGCACCACCTTCAAATATCGGCAAGTTCGGCGGCGACACCGACAACTGGGTCTGGCCTCGTCACACCGGCGACTTCTCGATTTTCAGAATTTACAAGGATGGCAAGCCATACAAGCCTGATTATCACTTCACCATCTCACTGAAAGGCGTCGAGGAAGGCGACTTCACATTCGTGTTCGGCTATCCTGCCCGCACCAACGAATATCTTCCGGCAGTGGCTGTAAATCAAGAGGCCAACGTTGTTTATCCTGTCATTGTCGACATTCGCACCCAGATTCTCAACATCTACAACAAATATCAGGAAAAAGACCCGAAAGTGAGAATCCAATATGCTTCAAAACATGCAGGATTGGGCAACGGCTGGAAGAAATGGATGGGCGTCATCGAAGGCATCAGGAATTTCAAAGGAATCGAGAGAAAACAGGCTTTCGAGGAGGCTTACAACAATTGGTGCCAGGAGACTCGCGCCCGTATGAAATACATGCACGCTCTCCGCGATTTCGCTCCAGTTTACGAGGATTATGAGAAATATCGTATGGCTACGACTTATTTCTCAGAAGCGGGTCTGTCAATCGAATTGATTGAATTTGCCGCTAACATGGCAAAGCTTTCAGAGGTTACCAAAGACACTCCGCAAGAAGAAATTGATAAGCTTATCAGCGAATTAAAGGCTGTTTCAGCTGCATTTTTCAAAGATTACTATCAGCCAATTGATGAAGAGGTTGCTTTGACTATGCTTGATGTTTACCGTGCAGCCCAACCTGAGGATTTCCGTCCTGAGATTTTGAATGAGATTGATAAGAAATTTAAAGGCGATGTGAAGGCTTACGTTGATTATCTCTTTGGAAAAACGATGTTCACGTCAGAGGAAAAAGTTAATAAGTTCCTTGACGGTTTTAAACCTTCAAAAGTCAAAAAACTTGAAAAAGACCCGGCTGTTGTTGCCGCCAATAGCATGATGGACTTCTATGTTGAGAACGTTATGCCAAAATCGAGAGAGTGCAACACCAAGATTAACAACCTGCGCCGTGTTTACATGGAAGGCCAGATGAAGATGATTCCTGAGGTTTATCCTGAAAGAAATCTTTATCCAGATGCCAACTTCACTCTTCGCGTGACTTACGGAAAAGTGGGCGGTTTCAAGCCGAAAGACGCTGTCACTTATCGTCATTATACCACTCTCGACGGCATCATGCAGAAGGAAAATCCTGACATCTACGATTACGTCGTAACTGACAGATTGCGTGAGCTTTACAACGCCAAAGACTATGGCCGCTATGCCGACAAAGACGGCTCGATGCACGTCGCGTTCATCGCTGGCAACCACACCACCGGCGGCAACAGCGGCAGCCCTATACTCAACGCTGAAGGGCAGCTTCTCGGTCTCAACTTCGACCGCACGTGGGAAGGCACCATGAGCGACCTCGTCTACGACCCGTCGATTTGCAAGAACATCAGCGTCGACATACGTTACGTGCTGTTCCTCATCGACAAATACGCAGGCTGCACACGCCTCATCGACGAGATGACAATAGCAGAGTGAAATGGCTGACAATCAAAAGTTTACAGAGCGCATGCTCTCTTGTGTGCGCTCTGCCACTCCAAGCGCGCTGAAGACCATTTGGTGGCTCACCAAAATAATGGTCGGCGTGTCGTTCGCCATCATGCTTCTACAGTATTTTGGCGTCATCGCCTGGATTTCAGAGTTGCTTACACCTGTTTTTTCGAGCTTTGGACTTCCTGGCGAGGCTGCTCTCGCTTACGTCTCAGGCTATTTCGTGAACTGCTACACCGCAATGGCGGTGATGAGCACGCTCGAGTTAAGCATGCGCGAAGCCACAATCCTCGCCGTGATGGTTCTTTGCTCGCACAATATGTTCGTTGAGACAACGGTACAGGCAAAAACCGGTTCTTCTGCCATCAGAATAGTGATTATCAGAACGTTGTCGGCTTTCATTTTGGCTTTTGTTTTAAACAAAATCATGCCTGGTGGGTTTGTCGCGAGCGAATCGCACATCGTTACAGCAGAAAACGTGACTTTTGTTGAGATGCTGAAAAATTGGGCTTTCCGCACTCTCAAAACAGTTGCCCTGATGGTGGTTCTGGTCTACGCTCTCACTCTTTTGCAGCGCATTCTCAATGAATTTGGTATCATCAAGCATATTTCCAATTTCCTGAAGCCGGTGATGATTTTCTTTGGTTTGCCACCTCGTACAGCCTTCTTGTGGCTTGTCGCCAACACCCTTGGTCTCGCCTACGGCGCGGCAGTGATGATTGACGAAGCGGAAACTGGCACGACAACAAAAGAGGAAAACGATTTGTTGAATCATCACATCGGGGTTTCGCATAGCAATCTTGAGGATTTGTTGCTTTTTACAGCCATCGGCGGCAATTTCCTTTGGATGCTGCTTTCAAGATGGGCGATGTCGCTGGTTTTGGTTTGGGAACGGAAACTGGAAAAGGTGTTAAAAAAGCATTAATTTCAATTTGCTTTTAAAACCATCGATTCTATTATATTTTTACCACCCCTAAATAGTATTTGTATTCCTGATTTTTATATAAAATTCGGGAGTACGGTCCCGAATTTCAGCATTTTTCACATTATAAAACAATAACTTATAAATCCAAGCTGTTAGAGTTTTTCAAAAATTGTAAAACATTCATTGTAGTAATTCCTGATTCATCGCGTTTCAGATGAATATTTTCTCCTGTTATTATGATTTTTTTAAACGAATCGCCTATTGAACGCAACGAACGTAACTCCTGCTCCTTTTTTTCTTCGGTAGGCATTTTCCAAGCCGACTGGATATAGTATCTTTGACTGCCTTTGTTGGCGACAAAATCCACCTCGTAAGATGAACGTTGTTGTTTGCCTTCTGCGTTTCTGGTCCGCACAGGTACAACCCCAACATCAACAAGAAAACCTCTGATTTTCAATTCATTAAAAATCAAATTCTCCATCAAATGAGTCTCCTCAATCTGGCGAAATGAAAGAATACAATTTCTCAAACCAAGGTCCTGAAAGTAATATTTCATCGGCGAATCAATATAGTTTTTCCCTTTTATGTCATATTGTTCCGCTGATTCAATTAAAAAGGCATCGGCCAGATATTTCAAATATAATGTGATTGTCTTGTTTGATATGTCTTTAACGTTTTTCTTGCTTTTAAAACTATTTGCAAGTTTATGTGGATTTGTTAGAGACCCTATGCTGGATGCTATAATTTTTACAAGTTCTTCAAACTCATCTGGATAATCTATTCTATGACGCTCATAAATATCTTTAAGATAAACCGTTCGATATATTTTTCTAAGGAAATTCGCTTTTGCATAGTCATCCTTATAAAGAAGAATTTGTGGAAGACCTCCATAATTCATGTATTCCAACAAAGCATCGTTTTCGTTTCCGTCGTATGCTGAAAGAAACTCAGGAAACGACAGCGGATACATGTGGATTTCGTCGCTTCTTCCTCTAAAATCAGTGGCTATATCACTTGATAGAAATTTTGAATTACTACCGGTAACATATATTTCAACATTATCTTTCAACAGAAGTGTTGCAAGAACCTCCACAAAATCATTCACTTTTTGCACTTCGTCAATAAGAATATAATAAATCTCCGTATCAATTATTTTTGAATCAACGTAATCCAAAAGATACTCGGGGTTTTTAAAATCCTTGAATCTCCAGTTTTCTAAATCTATTAGTATTATGTGGCTTTCATCTACTCCGTCGGTTAGCAAATATGATTTAAACAGCTTTTTCAGCATATAAGACTTACCGCAACGACGAAGTCCACTGATTACTTTTATGGAACCATTTCCTCTTGCGTCAACTAATTGATTTAGATATTGTTGCCTTTCAATATTCATAACTACACATCATTTATTATTCCAAAAAACGTCACGTGTGACACTTTTTGGAATGCAAAGATACGTTATTTTACTTTACAAAGCGATTTTTTAAATATTTTTTCACTTTCAAAAGTTAAAAACATCCAAAACCATAGTTTTTTTGTCAACTATTGTTTTACACTTTCGACAACTAAAAAGCATATTGTCATACCTTTGCGGCACTCACCTATAGTGTTATACTTTTAGATTATTATCTGGTATACTTTTGGATTACGATTTCTTCAAATGTTTTTCTGATTACCGAAATTCGTTGAAATCAAACTAAATGCCGGTTCGTCTTTACATCAGTTTTTGATAAAACTGCCACCATCTGTCAGGAAGCTCGTTCCGCATAGCCATGTCATAATCGTCTTTTGAACATGGAATAAAATGATTTTCAGGGATTTCCATCCACCATTTGCCTGTGGTTTTGTGACAAAGGAAGATGATATCGTCGTAATCCTCAAAATTTATCGTGTAACGTTTAAAATCGTCACGGTTTTTGGCAGTCGGAATGTCATCCTGGCGAAGCGAAAATCCTTCCAAAAAGTACCATATCATCTCCGCTAAGTTATTGGCACTCTGATTGTTAATATCGTATTTTGGATTATAGTTGAAAAATCCAATTGAAGTCAACCGCTGGCTGAGTCCTGCGTAACGCGTCATCTTACAGCCATCCTCGCTGCTGAAACCATTTGGCGAACTGCGCTTCACTCCAGGCATGTCGGAAGCACAAAAAGCGGCAACATCGATAGTCAGGATATCCGCATTTCTTACTAACGGCTCGGAAAGTTCGGAACGGTTCTTTATCGTACCAAGGCGATAAATGTCGAACATCAGCTGTTTCATCAACTCAATCGTATCAATATCAATGTAATAGGTTTGATAACCGATATTTGTGTAGTTAAAAAGATAGCTTGGCTGATGAAGAATTATGTAACTTAAAAATGACTCGGAATTAAGGCCGTCTTTCTCCTGCCCGATGTCAAATCGCGGGTCTATCGCAGTGATATTCACAAACTTACCCGTATATTCGTAAACTTTGTAAATTGGATATGTCAAATCCTGGCTTCCACCAATAAACACTGGAACAATGTGATATTTCAAAAGCTGGAGAAACACCTGCTCGAGAGCGTAATAAGTGTCATCCGCTGAAAAACCGGTCTTCACATTGCCAAGGTCGATTATTTTCAGGTCATGCCAATGGTTAAACAAAGGATATAAGGCGCGACGAATAACGTCAGGAGCCGCCTTACATCCTTCATTATCAACAGCATTGCGGTCTTCCTCAACCCCGACAAACGCCACCTGAAAACCATCCAAACTCGGAAAATCATCCTCATTTTTAAAGATGGTAATCGAGTTGCCAATCTGCCTGTCATGATTCAGATGGCAGTCTTCAATGACTTCTTCCTTGACGGGATTAAGAAAAACACTGATGTCCATTGTGCTTCAAATTATCTCTTTGGAGAAATCTTTTTTCTGATAATCTCATGAAGCTCGTCAACGTTGACGCGGATCTGCTCCATAGTGTCGCGGTCGCGGACTGTCACTGTGTTGTCTTCAAGTGTCTGATTGTCAACGGTAACGCAGAGAGGAGTACCGATAGCGTCTTGTCTTCTGTAACGTTTTCCGATTGAATCTTTCTCTTCGTACTGGCACATAAAGTCGTACTGCAGGCTGTCCATTATTTCGCGAGCCTTCTCCGGAAGTCCGTCTTTCTTAACCAATGGCAAAATTGCCACCTTGTAAGGTGCGAGAATCGGAGGCAGCTTCATCACCACACGCTCGCTGCCGTCTTCGAGTTTCTCTTCTGTGTAAGCGTAGCTGAACATAGCGAGGAACATACGGTCCAATCCGATTGATGTCTCGATGACGTATGGAGTGTAGCTCTCGTTGGTCTCCGGGTCGAAATATTGCAGCTTCTTGCCAGAGAACTCGGCGTGACGGCTGAGGTCGTAGTCGGTGCGGCTGTGTACGCCTTCCAACTCCTTGAAACCGAATGGGAAATTGAACTCGATGTCGGTTGCGGCGTTGGCGTAGTGTGCCAGCTTCTCGTGGTCATGGAAACGGTAGTTTTCTGCTGGAATACCAAGTGAAAGATGCCATTTCAGACGTTCTTCCTTCCATTTCTTGAACCACTCGATTTCTGTGCCAGGACGCACAAAGAACTGCATCTCCATCTGCTCAAATTCTCTCATTCTGAAAATGAACTGACGGGCGACGATTTCGTTACGGAACGCCTTTCCTGTCTGTGCGATGCCAAACGGAATCTTCATACGACCGGTTTTCTGAACATTCAAATAATTTACGAAGATACCCTGTGCTGTCTCAGGACGCAGATAAACGGTATTGGCGCCTTCTGCCAGCGAGCCGATCTGTGTTGCAAACATCAAATTGAACTGGCGCACATCGGTCCAGTTGCGTGTTCCACTGATTGGGCACACGATGCCGAGGTCTTCTATGAGTTTCTTGATGTCAGCAAGGTCGTTTTTCTCCATGTCGCCATAGAGACGATGGCTGATAGTCTCAATTTCCTTCTTCCACTCAAGGACGCGGGCGTTTGTCGTGACAAACTGCTCCTCGTTGAAAGCGTCGCCGAAACGTTTCTTGGCTTTTTCAACTTCCTTGTTGATTTTTTCCTCGATTTTCGCCATGTAATCCTCGACGAGGACGTCGGCGCGATAACGTTTCTTGCTGTCTTTATTGTCAATCATCGGATCGTTGAAAGCGTCAACATGACCCGAGGCTTTCCACACTGTCGGGTGCATGAAGATGGCAGCGTCGAGACCCACGATGTTCTCGTGCATCTGCACCATGGCTTTCCACCAGTATTCGCGGATGTTTTTCTTCAGTTCGACACCATTCTGGCCGTAATCGTAAACGGCAGCCAGTCCGTCGTAAATATCACTTGAAGGGAAAATGAAACCGTATTCCTTCGCGTGAGATGTTATCTTTTTGAAAAATTCTTCTTGATTCATTTCTTTTAGTATTAAAGAATTAACATAGCGTCGCCATACGTGAAGAAATTGTATTTCTCGTTGACGGCTTCTTTATAGGCTTTCATTAAGAAATCATATCCGGCGAAGGCGGCGACCTCCATCATCATCGGGGATTTCGGGAGATGGAAGTTCGTGATAAGCGCGTCGGCGGTGTTGAAATCGTAAGGCGGAAAGATGAACTTGTTGGTCCAGCCTTTCATCGGTTTCAGCTTGCCTGTGATGCTCACCACCGTCTCCATAACCTTCAGTGTGGTTGTTCCGACAGCAAAAACTCTGTGTTTTGCCGCTTTTGTCTCGTTAATCATGTCGCAAGTCTCCTGCGAGATGTTGATTTCCTCGGAATCGGTCTTGTGTTTTGTCAAGTCCTCCACCTCGATGTCACGGAAGTTGCCCATTCCAGTGTGCAGCGTCACTTCAGCGAAGTTAACATCCTGAAGTTCCATTCGTTTCATGAGAATCTTGCTAAAATGCATGCCCGCTGTTGGAGCGGCAACCGAACCCTCTTCTGTGGCGTAAACCGTCTGATAGTTGAACTCATCGTCTGGTTCCACTGGGCGCTGATGTATCTTCGGAAGCGGAGTCTCGCCGAGACCCATAATCACCTTTTTAAACTCGTCATGCGGACCGTCAAACAAGAAACGCAGTGTACGTCCACGTGAAGTGGTGTTGTCGATTACCTCAGCTACGAGCTCGTCGTTAGGACCGAAATACAGTTTGTTTCCGATACGGATTTTGCGGGCAGGGTCGACAAGGACATCCCAAAGGCGGCTCTCAGGGTCAAGCTCACGAAGCAGCATCACCTCGATTTTCGCACCAGTCTTCTCCTTTTCGCCATAGAGACGAGCAGGAAACACACGTGAGTTGTTGATCACAAACAAATCACCAGGCTGGCAATACTCGAGAATGTCGCGGAATGTCTTGTGCTCAATAGTCTGAGTGTCACGATGCAAGACCATCATTCGGGCGTCTTCGCGCTCCTTTGGAGGATAGCTTGCAATCAAGTTTTGTGGTAAATTGAACTTAAACTGTGATAGTTTCATTTCAAATATTATTTGTTAATTTCCTATTTTTCAAAAAAAGAATTGCAAATATACAACAAAACGAAAATTTTGTCAAGAAAAAAGTTATAAAACACTGATTCTCAGCGTTTTAGTTGTTCAGTTAATCAGTTGTTCAGTTGATGAGATTACTCGCTTCGCTCGCAATGACAACGGTTGTCATTCCGAACCCCTTTAGGGGTGAGGAACCTCATTAACTGATTAACTGACTAACTGACTAACTTAATAAAAGGTCTCCTTCTTTAATCCAGTTCAGCTTCCTAAAGATTTGACCAAAACTCCAGGTTAACACCGCTGGCAAAATAAAACATATTAAAAGTATTCCCCACCACATTTGCGAGCCGCCATCAGGCATTGCTGAAATTACTCCAAGAGGTCCGACCAAGCCGCAGGTTCCCATACCTGAACCGATTGGCACGTTTTCGAGATGGAAAACACAAGTTGCTAAAGGACCTGTGATAGCCGAAGTTAAAATAGGAGGAACCCAAGTCAATGGATGACGTAAAATATTTGGCATCTGCAGCATCGAGGTGCCGATTCCTTGCGAGATGAGGCCACCCCAACGATTTTCTTTGAAGCTCATCACGGCGAAACCGACCATCTGGGCGCAACAGCCAGCAGTAGCTGCACCTCCGGCAATTCCTGAAAGTCCGATTGCAATACAAATTGCGGCACTTGAAATCGGTAAAGTCAACGCCATTCCGATGCTGACCGAAACGATGATTCCCATTGCGAAAGGATGCAGATTGGTTGCATACATGATGAAATCGCCGAATGCTGTCATGAAACGGCTGATGCCAGGACCCACAAACATCGCAAGCAAAACACCTGAAATGATTGTGACTGAAGGAGTTACAAGAATATCGACCTGTGTTTCTTTCGAAACCATCTTGCCGAGTTCGGTACTGATAACCACTGCCACAAGCACGCCGACTGGGTCGCCTAATGTGTTACCTGCAACTCCAACAGCCACTGCGCTGAACATCACCAAAGCAGGAGCATGAAGAGCGTAAGCTATAGCCACTCCCATAGCCGGACCTGCAGCAATTTTGCAGTATTTCGCAAACTCGACAAACATCGGGATGTTCAAACGGTTTCCGATGGTGTCGAAAATCGTGCCTATCAATAACGATGCAAACAAACCGAGCGCCATCGCACCCAGTGCATCAAGCAGATATGCCTTCGCCGAAACATCGACGTTTTTTCTTTTCAAAAATGACTTAAAGTTGCTCATTTTCAAATTTTTTTGAGGTCGCAAAAATACAAAATTTTAGCCTTATTTTGCTGACTTTTTCAAACTTTTTTCAAAAAAATGTAAAATTAATTTGCTAATTTGTAAAATAAACTTTACTTTTACAGCGTTATTTGTTCGAATAAGATGTTAAACCATTTAAAAATTAAAACTATGAAAAAGAACTATTTGTTTCCGAACAGTTTTAAAATCGTCGGAATGGTGATTACCGCCGTTGCATTTATTGCTCTCATCATCTGGAGGTTATTGGAAATAAGTCCGGAATTCAAAATGCCCGCAGTGATTGAAGGGGATTTTTTTGGCGATTGCAATTATTTCTGCATGGCAGACTGCGGTTTGCTCACATTTATCATCCCAGTTCTTATCACCGGACTCATCTTTATCGGATTTTCAAAAGAAAAAATTGAAGATGAATTTGTAAAAAGCATTCGAGAACAAAGTCTTGTTTGGGCGACGTATTGTGCAGCTATATTGTTGGTTGTCTTCACATTAACAATTTATAGCTGGTCTTATCTGTATGCAATGTATTCGATTTTTCCATTGTTTTTGATTCTTTTCATCATCAAATTCAGAGTTGAATTGTACAAAGCCAACAAAGGAGGTGCCCAATGAAAAACCGTTTGAAAATCGCACGTGCCGAGCTCGATATCACGCAGGAAGAGCTCGCCAAGCGCATAGGAGTGAGTCGTCAGACCATAAACGCTGTGGAATCAGCACGCTATGTGCCTTCAACGGTGCTGGCATTGAAGATGGCGCAGGTGTTTGGAAAAAGCGTTGAAGAAATCTTCATGCTTGATGAGGAGGATTAATTTTTTCAAAACTGTCACAAATTGCCATTCTCAAACGTCTTTTATTCGAATTTGATTTAAAAGATGAATTCCGAGTTTGAATTGACATATCAAAGCAACTATCAGCGGTTGTTCAGGATTGCGGCAAAAATGCTCCGCGATTCTGACGCCGCCCGCGATGTCGTCCACGATGTCTTTATGGCTTATTATTTCAATAGCGAAAACAAAAAAGTCATAAACGACTCGAAAAACTGGCTCATCAGATGCACAATTAATAAAGGTGTCGATTTCTTGCGCAAAAACAAGAAAATCGTTTCTGATGAAACCGTTGTCAGACAAGATAACACATCGCAAAACGTTGATAATCAGATAGATTTAATGAGTTTATCAAATCTGATTTCAAAACTCGACGGCAAAGACCAATCGTTGGTGGTGCTTTACAGCGAAGGCTATTCATACAAGGAAATCGCCGAAATTACTAGTATGAATTTCAATTCTGTCGGAAAAACTTTATCAAGAATTTTGGAAAAATTAAGGAGAGATTATGAAACACTTTGATGAAATAACAATCCAGAAATACATCGACAACGAACTTTCTTCGGAAGAGAGAAACAAGGTCGAAAAACATCTTGAAAACTGCCAAGAATGCAGCGAACAAGTTGAAAATCAGCGTGTTTTTGCCGACAATGTCAAGAAATCACTTGATGTATTCGCGCCAAATGATACTGAGATTCCGGATTTCAAGAGCGCATACCAACCGAAGAAAACGAGAACTTTAAGAATCGTCTTAATTTCTTCTCTCTCAACGGCTTGCGCAATATTGTTGGCGTTTTTCATCATCAAAGGTTTCAAAAAAGAGCCTGAAAACTACGACATCTACGACTTCATCACCATTGAAGAATATGATGCCAACAAGCCTATGACTGAACAGCTGTTTACATATATTGAAAATAACATTTAAAATTTAGCACTATGAAAAAACTGCTTCTAATAATTACTATTCTGTTTGCATCGTATATTGTTGATGCACAGAATATTAACCTTGTAAAAGACGAGTCATATGCTGTTAGTGGCGATTGGACAAAAATATGCGACAACGCCAAAAAACTGACCGTTTTCGACGATGGTACAGCCATAATCAGCCACACTAACGAAAACCGTTACTCGTTATTCGACAAAAACGGTAAGTTATTGAAAGACATCAAGATTTACTTCGAAAACGGAAAGAAAAAGCCTTTCAACCTGCAGCCCGTTTTCGGAAAAATCAACAACCTTTATTTCACCGGAACAAACAGCCAAGGAATTATCTATTTATTTAATGATAACGGGTTGATTGTCAAAGAAATAACTGTTGATTTTTCAAGTCATGAAATGATTTCGTTGACAAATAATAAGATTGCGCTTTTCGGAGGTACTTCTTGGGAAACACAATGGCATTATTTTGTTGCGATTTTGGATGTGAACACCGATGATTATCATATCATCTACTCTGATTTTGAAGACATTATGTCTCTTCGTGGCGAATATGTGATTTATGCCAAAGCTTTGATAAACCATAGAGTTGATATGGTTAAGATTTCAGACGATGTTTTGGCCATTGCTGTGCCGGATGAGGGCAAATTGTTGCTTTACAATTTCACCGAAAACAGCCTGATTGAAAAGAAACTCGATTGGCAACCAAAAATATTATCTGTTGAAGAACAGAAAAAAATACAGACTGATGCCATTGAAAAGTATAAAAAAGAATTTGATACTTGGCAAAATTATCCAAATCCAGAAAAACTGGCTGAGAAACAGCAGGAGCTTGTCAAACAGCTGGAAAATGGCATGAATCACATCACAGAGCCATTGACGGTTTCGTGGTATTCATCAGCAATAAAAGGCAATGGCGACAACATCTTATTCTTTGATTATATTGAAGATGCAGGCAAAAACTCGTTCCATACTTATTCAGTGGGGCAAAACAAAACCATCTATAAAAATTCATTCCAGTGCGCTGATTGCGACCTTTCAATAACAAAGAATAAGTTTGTTATCCATAATGGCTATGTATATGGAATTCAAAAGGTCAAAGGTTCAAAAAATGAGTTGAGATTGGTAAGGTTTGAAATGAAATAAAAACGTCTATCATCTATAAAACACAATGTAGAGACGCCATATTATGACGTCTCTACATTGTTTTCTGTAATTTCCGGTGCCGTCTCAATAATCTTCTGCTTCAACTCCATCAAATCCCAGGCATTTTTCACGTCGAAGTCACCGATTTTTGTTCGACGAAGCGAGATTAGGCAGGCTCCGTTGCCAAGAGCCTGTCCGAAATCGTTGACCAACGAGCGGATGTAGGTTCCTTTGGAGCACTTCACCATGAAATCGACTTTCGGGAAATTTGTCGTATCTATTTGAAAATCATCAATATGCACAAGACGTTCTTTCAACTCAAGTTCCTCATCAGAACGGGCGTAGTCGAAAGCGCGCTTGCCTTGAATCTTTATCGCCGAAAACTTCGGTGGACGCTGCATGATATCTCCGATGAACCTCTTACGCGCCTCGTCTAACGCCTCGGCGCTGATTCCGTCGGTAGGAAAAAACTGATTGGGCTCGCTCTCCAAATCGAACGTAGGCGTCGTCTGCCCCAAAAGCATCGTTCCGGTGTAAACCTTCTCCTGCGCCTGAAAATTGTCGATTTGTTTCGTCATCCTGCCCGTGCAGAGAATCAACAATCCTGTTGCCAATGGATCCAAGGTGCCGGCATGTCCGACCTTCAGCTTCCGAATCTGATGGTATTTCTTGATGACAGCACGAATCAAATTGACAACGTCGAACGACGTCCAATCAAGGGGCTTGTCAATCAGATACACCTCTCCCTCTTCAAAATTCCACGTAAAGACGCGATTCATCGCGTCTCTACACGTTGTATTGGCAGGATTCGGAATAATTTCCGTCATTATGCAAAACAAATTGCCAAAACACCAACAATCACGCAATAGATTGCGAAATAAATCAGTTTGCCTTTCTTCACGATGTTAATCATCCATTTGCAGGCGAGACAGCCAGTGATGAAAGCCGCCAAGAACCCTATGATGAGAGTGAAAGGCGATATTCCAGCCATCGCTGAATGCCACCCTATCTCAAGAACGTCTTTCGCATCAAGCAAAGCCTCTCCCAAAATCGGAGGAATCACCATCAAAAACGAGAATTGTGCAAGGTTTTTCTTGTTGTTTCCAAGCAAAAGTCCAGTGGCGATAGTCGTACCAGAACGCGACAAACCAGGCATGGTAGCGCACGCCTGACCAATACCGATGATAAACGCGTGCAAACCAGAAATCTCCTCACGCTGACGCGGCTTGGCAAAATGTGCAAATGTCAGCAAAGTTGCGGTTATCAACAGCATGATGCCGACAATCAACAAGCCAGAACCGAAAATATCTTCAATGGTGTCTTTGAAAAACACCCCCACGATGCCGACCGGAATCATTGAAATGAGAATGTTGATGGCGTATTTTGTGCCGCCATTGAGGTTTTTATACGAATTCCACTGCTGTTTTGTGAATAAATCCTTGAAAATCCACACCACTTCCTGCCAAAGAATCACTAAAGTGGCGCAAACCGTCGCGATATGCAAAACAACGTTAAACGTCAGGTTTTCCTCGCCGCTCATCCCGAAGATATTCGATAAAATAGTGAGGTGTCCGCTGCTCGACACCGGCAGGAACTCTGTCAAACCCTGCAGAATTCCAAGTAATAAAGCTTGTAACCAGTCCATTTTTTAAAAGTTATTCAGTTGTTCAGTTGTTCAGTTATTCAGTTAAGAGATAGTCAACTGATCAACTGACTAACTGATCAACTGACTAACTGATTAACTGACTAACTATTTCTTAATGATTTTTTCCGTTACCACATTTCCGTTTCTCATGGTATATCTCACAATATAAATCCCTGATTCCAAATCAGTTACTTTTCTTCCCATCAAATCATAAAACTCGTAACTGACAATCTCATCATCCAAAGCATCGATTTCAGGCACATCGTCCTCGCCATATCCAATGAGTGTCTCAGAAGGCGATTCACATCCATCACTATAAACAGCCATAATAAAGTACTCATGTAAGCTGCCTACTGCAATGGTATCTGTATATTCATATTCCCAATAATCAGGAACTTCCAAACCCACTGTAGCAATGACTTCATTATCACGATAAACATCAAAATGGTCAAGTTCGCCTGTAGAACCTTCTAATGGATTATTCCATACAAGATAAAGCCATGTATCGGTTTCTTTGCCATCTAGATAATCAATATAGAAATCAGTAACAGGATTACAATAAACCTGTGGTCCTGAGCCTGTAGGATTCGCAATCTCCGCCAAGCATCCGATGTTCATTCTGCAATATCTCTGCGACATCTCAAAGCTATTGACACTCGGTCCTATCAAATCGTTTGTGGTGTGAATGTTAGGACTGTAATTTTGATAATCCTCGAAAGGATAGATTCCCATGTATCCGTTGTTGTTGAAAGAGGTATGGTCACTGTCACCAGATGTGAAATTCACATGGCGAACCTGCATCTCAGGGAAATAAACATTTGCAACATTCATGTAGTAATCTCCAATTGCAGCAACCGAATTAGGATATATCAAGTCGATATGAATTTCATCACCAGGATTAAGGTATCCGTTCATGTCGTTGTTGAAATAACCTATGATGTCCATGCCTTGCTGGCTGCAGCGTGAGGCGTATGCGGCACTGCCATAAAGACCGAGCTCCTCAGCACCGTATGCGCAATAAATTATAGAATATTCAAACTCATACTGTGTCATGATTCTCGCGCTTTCAAGCACTGAAGCCACGCCTGTCGCGTTGTCGTCAGCGCCCGGAGCGTTATTGCTGCCACTCATAGCGTCCCAAGTGAATGAATCAAAATGGCTTCCGCAAACCACGTATGTGTCAGGATAAAGCGTACCGCGCTGAATACCAATAACGTTTGGTGCTGAAGGACCACTACCGATCCATGAGCCGCTCACATTGAAATCTTGCTGCTCGACTTCCAAGCCGAGTGCCGCCATCTTTGACGCAATCCAGTCGGAAGCGGCGTAAGCTCCTTCTGAATTAAACAAACGGCTGCCATAATCAACCAGATGCTGCACCGTAGCCTCCAATGAATCCATGTTCACTTGGTTCATCATCTGACGAATTGTCTCATTTTCCTCAGTAACAACAGGGAAATCACGTTGAGCAACGGCCATTTTTGCTTCTTTGTTGAAAACAGCAATCATGCCGTCATTTTTAAATGGCTTTACCATATTATTGACAATCAATATGTTATCATTTTTAAACAACACATTGTCATCATTGATTTTTGAAATGTAGTTGTCCTGATTCTCTTTTCCGCAATAAACGATGTAATAAGTTTCGTTATTCGAAAATGCATGATTGTCAAGAACTTGCATATTCTCATCCACGACTTTTGCAGTAGCTAAGACGAAATTGTCATTGTAATAATGGATTTTTAAGTTGTCATCGTTAAACAACTTCTCTGTTTGCTGTTGATTTTCAGTGTTTATCATCACAAAACTCTGTGAAAATCCAAACACTGCAACCAACATCAGTGTTAATAATGTGATAGTTTTTTTCATATTTTTTTATTTTTTAGGTTTTTTCATAATAGCATAAAACTGTATTCCAAAGCCTATTAAAATCAAAATAGGCGATAATGTCAGTCGTCTGAAGCTGAACATTCCCTCGTTGAAGACATCAGGATTGTCGGAACCGCCACCAATCATCAGCAGAAATCCAACCAGTAGAAACGCCAAGCCAATCAAAACCCATTTGTAGTTTTCACGTCCGAAAGGCATGGTTTTCGTATCTTTTTCAGAGTTTTTTAAATCATTTTGCTTTGCCATATCTTTTATTTTCAAATTTATTCATAAAGTTCGTCAATATCAGCAGTAAGATATTTTCTCATTGAAAAATATGTTGATAAAGTAGTCAGTAATACTCCCAAAACCAAGACTGAGACATATATTATCGCCACGTTTCCGAAGTTTATCAAAACAGCAAGTTCTGGAACATTTTTCAATGTCGCCACAAGGAATAATGTGAGAAGAACCAACGACAGAATCGCGCCTATAACTCCTTGAATCACAAAATATTTCATGAAAGGTTTTATGATAAAGCCTTCCGTTGCCCCAACAAGCTGCATGCTTCTCACCACAAATCTTTTCGAATAAACCGACAGCCTGACCGTATGGCTTATCAGCGTCACCGCCATGATGAGCAACACAAAGCCTATGAGCAGAAGCAGAGCCGCTATCTTGTTGACATTCTTATCGATAGAGTGAATCAACGACTTCTGGAAATAAACTTCTTTCACGTTTTTATTCTTCAAAACCCATTGCTCTATCTTAGCAATGCTGTCGTTGTTGGCATATTCCGACTTAAATCTCACGTCAATGGATGGCAGAAGCGGGTTTTCAACATTGCCGAGCCATTCCAAAATATCTTTTCCCAAGTCTTCCGAAAGTCGCCTCGTAGCTTCCTCTTTAGAGATATATTCCGTAGATTTCACATATTCTTTTTTATCCAAAACATGTTGAAAATCAATAATATCTTTCTCTTTAACTCCTTTTTTCATCACAACTTCAAATCCGATGTTCTCTTTGATATAATCTGAAATCCTGTTTGCGAAAAGCATCAGCGACGAGAAAAGGCTCAGCACAAACAAAACAAGCATTATACTCATCAATGAAATGAGATATGAACCTCTGAGGCGGCGTTTTGTTGTGGAATTTTCGCTTTTCATATTAATATTAGCTTGCAAAAATAATAAAAAAATTTGTAATTTTGCATAAAAATTTATCAACATGAAGAAGTCGCTATTCATAATCTTATCAACAATCCTGATTTTTGCAGGACTTAAAGCAAAAGGTCAAATAGAATATGATAAATATTTTACAGACAATCAGTTGCGAATAGATTATTACCTTTTCGGAAACTCCGATACTGTGATGTATGCTGTCGACAAGCTCGTGAAAGAGCCTACATGGGGCGGTCAGCGTCTGCAGATGATTGACAATATGAATTACGGAAAGTATTATTTTGAAGTCACACTTCCCGATTCGGACATAGTGCTTTATTCACATGGCTATTGCCTGCTTTTCGGCGAGTGGCAGACTACTGACGAGGCTACAAGAATAAGCAAAGGCTTCCATGAATCTGTCGTGATGCCGTTCCCGAAAGAGACTGTCGATGTGACTTTTTATGCCTGCAACAATCAAAACGAGTTCATTGAGCAGATGAAACTTACAATTGATCCAAACGACTATTTCATCACTCCGGCACCGAAGTTGCCTTACGCCATTTATAATGTTTATGGCGATTATCCTGTTGAAAAAGCTGTTGACATTGTGCTTCTTCCAGATGGCTATACAGAAAAAGAGATGGGAAAATTTGTGCAGGACTGCCAGTTTTTCGTGAAAAGCCTCTTCAGCTACGCGCCTTACAACCGTTATCAGGACCGTTTCAACATTCGTGCTGTGATGGTGCCGTCACACGACTCTGACATCACCATGCCTGGCGACGGACTTTACCGCAACACCGCTTTAAGCTGCAGCTTCTGGACTTTCGACAGTGAACGCTACTGCATGACATACGACAACGAGACTATGAAAACGCTTGCCGGACAAGTGCCTTACGACCAGATTTACATCCTTGCTAACACCAAGAAATACGGCGGTGGCGGCATTTTCAACTCATATTGCGTGAGCACGACAGGCAATTCCTATTCTTCTGACGTCATCATCCATGAGTTCGGTCACGGTTTCGCAGGACTTGCTGACGAATACGCTTACGAAGGCACTGACAACTATAACCTTGAAGTCGAGCCTTGGGAGCCTAATATCACGACCTTGGTTAATTTTGAGGCAAAATGGAAAGACATGCTTGGCAAGAAAACGCCCGTCCCGACTCCCGTTGATAAGAAATTTGAAAATGTCGTCGGCGTGTATGAAGGTGCCGGTTACCAGCTTCACGGCATCTACCGCCCTATGATAGACTGCCTTATGAACACTTTCAACGGCAACAAATTTTGCCCCGTATGCGAACGAGCCATTGAACGTATGATAAAATACTACACTGAGTAACCGATGAATTTTCTGACAATTTTAAGTCTCGCAATAGCCCTTTCAATGGATTCCTTTTCAGTTTCAATTTGTAAAGGGTTGAATACCAAGAGTTTTTATGTTAATACTGCCTTTTCATGCGGTTTGTGGTTCGGAGGTTTTCAAGCTCTGATGCCGTTGATAGGTTACTTTTTCGGCTATCAGTTTGAAAGTCTGATAACAAATATCGACCACTGGATTGCTTTCGGACTTCTTTTACTCATCGGCGCAAACATGATTAGGGAGGCTTTTGAAGAAGAAAAAGACAAAGATAAAAACAAAAATAATACCAAAACGATGTTTTTGCTGGCAGTGGCAACCAGTATCGACGCCTTGGCTGTTGGAGTCACATTCGCGTTTCTGATGGTTGACATTTGGCGGGCTATATTAATAATAGGAGTGACAACTTTTCTGTTCAGTTTTGCAGGAGTCGCAATCGGCAATTTCTTCGGAGTAAAATATTCAAAACCTGCAAGCGTCATCGGCGGAATAATCCTCATTTTGATTGGAACAAAAATCCTTCTTGAGCATCTAAACGTCTTGTAATTATCTCATTATTTTGATTTGAATTAATAAAAGAAATTAATAAAAAAATAAACAGATAAGTTAGTGTTAATAACTCTTTAAGTCATTATAAACCAAAATAAAAGAGTGTTGAAAACTGTTGATTATGGTGTTAATTTCAACGGAATAACTTTTTAAAACTTTTTGATTTTTCAGGTTTTCGACAGCCTAAAAAACTTATCAATTTTTTATAACATTTTTATCAACTTTTAAACATAAAAATTGTTGATAAATTTTTCAAAATTGATTTTCAATAAGATAAAAAAAATGTCAAAAAAAGGCGTTTTTATAACTATTTAAAAATTAAAGAAAAAGAATTTTTGATTAAAAAAAATGTATTATTTTTGTGAAAATTTTTCAACATTTGTAAAATGAATCAAATTATTCCTATAGCATCTGACCATGGTGGTTTTGCCATGAAAAAGTATATCATTGATAGACTTAAAGATAGCGGTTACGAGGTTAAGGATTACGGCTGTTATTCAGAGGAAAGCGTCGATTATCCTGATATGATACATCCTTTGGCTCAGGACATTCAAGATGGAAAATATCCGCTTGGAATAATTCTTTGCGGAAGTGGAAACGGAGCTCAGATGACGGCTAACCATCATCCTCATGTGCGTGCTGCCTTGTGTTGGAATGTAGAACTTGGAAAACTGGCTCGCCAGCATAACGACGCTAATATTTTGGCATTGCCGGGAAGATTCATCAGCAATGAATTGGCTTGGGATATTGTAAAAGCTTATCTTACAACAGATTTTGAAGGTGGAAGACATCTTAACAGAATTAAAAAAATAGACCTGTAGGGATAATACATGTCTTATCCGTAATGTATGTTAATATGACAGAAAAAGGTACAGTTTTTAGTCAGAACGTGAAGCAAGTTGCTTTTGATGTCGAACATCAGAAAAGAATGATGTCCCGATACGATTTCTTCATGTCTGTAGCTGAAGATTGTGCCAACCATTACGCCAATATTGAGCTTGAAAAGTCGAGAGCTTTCAACATCCGCAATAAGGCATTTAAAAATTACGACAAACTTTTGGTTGATTTTGAGACCAATATTGTCAACAATGGCGGCATTGTACGTTGGGCTCGTGATGCAGAAGAGGCTAAGCAGTTGGTTTACGACATTTTGGACGATGAAAAAGCCAAAAATGTTGTAAAAACCAAGAGTACAGTGGCTGAAGAGATTGGACTGATGTCTTATCTTGAAATGAAAAAGATAAAAGTCACTGAGACTGACACCGGCGATTTTATCTGTTATCAATACAATGAAAGACCTTCGGATGTGACGCATTCGGCGGCGCATAAATCGAGGAAAGAGATTTCAGAAACGTTTACCGAAAAATTCGGTGTTAAAGAAGATCTTTCTGCCAAACAGCTGATGATTGTCACTCGTAAAGTCTTGAATGACAAATATTTAAACGCTGATGCAACAATCACTGGTGCTGATTTCATTGTAGCCGATACCGGTGACATTGTCATGTCTGAAAATGAAGGCAATGTGTTGAAAACGATGTCGTTGGCTAATGTTCAAATTGTTTTGGCTGGCATCGACAAGCTCATTCCTTCCGTTGACGATTTGAGCGTGTTGCTTCCACTTTCTTCGCTTTACGAGGTTACAAAGATTAAGGCAAAGTCAATTTATACATTGTTAAGCGGACCTGCCAAGGAAGAATGTGACAGAAACAAGAAGCTTTACGTTGTTTTGATTGACAACAGGCGTTCATACCTTATGGAAAAAGAGGTGCAGCGTAAGATTTTCACATGTATTGAATGTGGAGCCTGCCATAGTGTTTGTCCGGTTTTCAACACTGTTGGCGGACATGTTTACGATAGCGCTTTTCCTGGTCCTGTCGGAGCAATAGTTTCATTGTCAGAATGTTATGAAAACTCAGCACATCTTTCGACACTTTGCGCGTCGTGTCATCAGTGCGAGGAGTATTGTCCGATGAACATTAAAATCAGCGATTTGATTTTGCAAAACAGAATCGATATTATAAAGGAAGACAGGTCGCTGGTTGGTGAGAAGAACGTTTTTAACTTTATATTAAACAGAGTCGAGAACCGTAAAGACATGGACAACAAGCCATTTTTCAAGAATTTCGAATTGAAGCAGCTCTTGAAAAAGACCTGGGGCACCCACCGAGAAATCCCTGTCTTCGCTGAAAAATCATTCTCCCAGCTCTGGCGAGAGATTTACGGTAGTGAAGAGTAAAAAGTTGCGGAATGATTTAATTATCTCGTTAATTATAAATCCAAACTGTTTTTCATTCCAAAAACAGTCACATGTAACATTTTTTTAAATGAAGAGATACATTAAATGCTTTTCCGAATATCTGGAAAATAAAAAAAAAATTTATGCTGATAAAATTATTTTAGTAGCATAAAAATTTTTGCTATCTTTGCAGCAAAATATTATCATCATGTCTGCAATACAACATAATCCTTTCATTGTGATGGGCAAAATCCCGGCGGAATTGTTTTGTGACCGCGAAACGGAATCAAGGAAACTCATTCATTCACTTACAAACGGCAATAATGTTGTGCTCATTTCACCTCGAAGAATGGGCAAAACAGGTCTTATTCATTTTTGTTATGATAATGATATAATAAGTGATAACTATTATACTTTTTTCGTCGACATACTTCATACTTCTAATCTGCGCGAATTCACATACAATCTTGGAAGATGTATATATAAAGAATTAGTTCCGAAAGGAAAACGATTTGTGAGAGGATTTATCCAAGCATTAAAATCAATAAGCGGAAAATTCAGTATAGACGCACTCAACGGAAGTCCTACATTTGGTATTGAATTGGGCGATATTAATAATGCAGAGCTTACTCTTGAAGAGATTTTCAATTATTTGGAAAACGCTGGAAAACCATGTATTATGTCAATTGACGAGTTTCAACAAGTGACTCACTATCCGGAAAAAAATATTGAAGCATTGCTGCGAGGACATATTCAAAACATGCAGAATTGCCGATTCGTTTTTGCAGGAAGCGAAAGAAGCATAATGCAAAACATGTTCACTTCTTCGGCAAGACCATTTTACCAGAGCGCCGATCTGCTTGAACTCAACGAAATTCCTTTTGAAAAATATTCATCATTCGTAAATCGTCTTTTTAACGAGCGACAAAGATTTATTGGCAACAATACTATTAAATATGTGTATGAGCTTTTCAGAGGTCATACTTTTTATATGCAAAAAGTGTTTAACGAAGCATTTTCTATAACAGAAAACGGAAAAACCTGTGATATTGATAACATAAAAACAGCTATCAACACGATACTTGGCGACAAGGAAACTACATATATGGAAATCCTTTCAGCAATTCCCGAAAAACAGAAGCCGTTATTATACGCCATTGCCGATGAAGGTGTGGCATCACATGTTACATCTATTGTTTTTTCAAAAAAACATAATCTTGACTCGGCAAGTTCCATACAGTCTGCCATTAAACAATTGTTAAGTCAAAATCTGATAACAGAGGTTCATAAAGAGTTTTCAGTTACAGATAAGTTCTTTGCATTATGGATTAATAGAATCTATAACGAAAAATAAAGAAAATAGTTGTTTTTTACTAAAATTTCTTATTTTAAAACATACTGAAAATCAACACTTTACGTTTTTGAAAGCCAAATATGACAAAATTTTTGTTGTCCGTTCAAAAAAATACCTTACCTTTGCAGAAGTTTTTCTTTGAGCAGAAAAAAGATTTATTAATTAAAAATTATTGAAAATGTCAGAAGTTAAAGAAAAAGTTGTATCAATCATCGTTGATAAATTAGGTGTTGATCCATCAGAAGTAGTTGAAACAGCAAACTTTACACAAGATTTAGGTGCCGATTCTCTCGACACAGTTGAGTTGATCCTCGATTTCGAAAAAGAATTCGGCGTATCAATCCCTGACGATCAGACAGAAAATATCGTCACAGTGGGCGACGCTATCAAATATATCGAAGAACATAAAGCTTAATCATGGAATTGAAGCGTGTAGTCATCACAGGATTAGGCGCTATCACGCCAATTGGCAACAACGTCCACGATTACTGGGACAGCCTCTGCAAAGGCGTTGGCGGCGCAGCGATGATAACACGTTTCGACGCATCAAAGTTCAAGTCACGCATAGCTTGCGAGATCAAAAACTTCGACCCGCTTCAATACTTCGATAGAAAAGAAGCACGTAAACTTGACTTATTCGAACAGTTCGCCATGATCTCGGCGGACGAGGCAATTCAAGATTCAGGCATCAACAGAGATAACACCGATTTCACTGAAGTCGGCGTTATCTTTGCGTCTGGTATCGGAGGCATAGAAAGCCTCTATTATGAAAACGTGGACTACGCCCGTGGTGACGGAACCCCGCGCGTGAGCCCCTTCACAATCCCAAAACTCCTCCCCGACCTCGCAGCAGGTAACATCTCAATAAAATACGGCTTCCAAGGTCCAAACTACTGCACTGTTTCAGCATGTGCCTCATCGGCAAACGCCATCGTGAACGCATTCCGTTATATTCATTACGGTAGAAACGAAGTGATGATAGCAGGTGGCGCCGAGGCTCCTATATGCCCGATAAGTGTTGGCGGTTTCGAGGCTATGAAAGCGCTCTCGACCCGTAACGACGACCCTGCCACCGCTTCACGTCCTTTCGACGCAGACCGCGACGGATTCGTGATGGGTGAAGGCGGCGGTTGCCTCGTACTCGAAGAACTTGGGCACGCCATCGCCCGTGGAGCGAAAATCTACGGCGAGATTGTGGGCTGCGGCGAGTCAGCGGATGCACATCATATCACAGCTCCGCACGCTGAAGGACAAGGAGCAGCGCTAAGCATGACACGCGCACTGAAAGAAGCCAGAATATCAGCCGACGTCATCGACCATATCAACACTCACGGAACATCAACGCCAGCTGGCGATATTCCTGAGATTCTCGGTATCAAGTCGGTGTTCGGCGAACATGTTTACGACATGTCAATCAACTCGGGCAAGTCAATGACCGGCCACCTTCTCGGAGGCGCAGGCGCAATCGAGGCCATCTCAACAGTCCTCGCCTGCCAAAACGACATCGTTCCTCCAACAATCAACCACTTCACCGATGACCAGAATATCGACCCTAAAATCGATTTCACATTCTGGAAAGCCAAAAAAAGAACAGTAAACTACGCATTAAGCAACGCTTTCGGTTTCGGTGGACATAACGCAAGTATCATCTTCAAGAAATTCTGATAATGTTAAGTCTTTTTCGTTATCGCAATAAGGCCGAAAAAGATTTGGCTAAATATA
The DNA here is from genome assembly GCA_017427985.1 of Bacteroidales bacterium. Lineage (GTDB taxonomy): Bacteria > Bacteroidota > Bacteroidia > Bacteroidales > F082 > Limimorpha. The sequence goes on from JAFRRS010000004.1 coordinate 202,580, forward strand.
TAAATAATGTGTTCGGGTTTTATCCGCACAATATTTCGCTTTTTCAGCTTGCGTTTACCCATAAGTCGATGTGCCACAATAAAGTGGGCGAAATCACAATCAACAACGAACGCCTTGAATATCTCGGTGATGCCATTTTAAGTTCGATAGTTGCGGAATATCTTTTCAAAAAATATCCTACAAAACAAGAAGGTTTCCTTACGGAAATGCGTTCAAAAATCGTCAGCCGTGCCTCGTTGAACAAGCTTTCGATGAAACTTGGCTTCGACACCATGGTTTCGTACGTCAAGCCACATGACAAACACTCGAAATTCCGCTCGATTGGAGGCAATGCTTTTGAGGCTTTCACTGGTGCGATTTTCCTCGACAGAGGCTACGATTTTACAAAAAAAATAATAGTCGACAGGATTATTCGCATCCATCTTGACATTGATGACATTGAGAAAAACGAAGTCAATTTCAAGAGCCGCCTTCTCGAATGGGCGCAGAAAGAGAAGCATCATGTTGAATTCAAACAAAACGGCACCAAGGGCGAAGGATTCGACAAACTTTACATGATTCAGGTGATAGTTGATGATAAAGAATATGGCAATGCCGTGGATTATTCGATAAAAGGTGCCGAGCAGCTCGCGGCTGAGAAGACATGGCATCTCATGGAAGAGGAAAATCAAGAAAATTAAAACAATATATTATGGTAAAGAGAAAGAAAAAAATTGTCGTCGAGCCTTTCGATGACATAAAAATCATAGGTATCTGCTCGCAGCTTGAAGATTTCAAACTTGCGTGGAATATCAATAAATCGTTGAATATCAATCTTGTAAAGTATTCAGACATCATCAATGAAGATGGATACGGTTTTTCATTCTATCTTTATGACGGCGGCGAAAACTGCAACACTTTCAACCTTGTGGAGATTGCCAACGCAGAGGCGAAATGGGTCAGCTTCTCCCCTGCCACCGACTATCTCATCGTTATCCGTAACTTTATCAACGATGAAGATCTGATGGATGTGCTTAACAAAATCAAAAAAATCGAAGGTGTTATCTTCGCTTATCTGATTGATTTGGAGACAAATAACAAAATCGACACCCTGCTTGAGGATATCGAAATGCATGAAATTGATATCGTTTCTGATATGAAGAAATAAATCTATACAACCTGTAGTAGGTACAAGGCACGCCTTGTACCTACGGGTTTATGCGTTTTCGAATTGTTTCAAGAATCTTAAATCGTTCTCGAAGAACATTCTGAGGTCGTTGATTTGGTATTTCAACATTGCGATACGTTCGATTCCCATACCGAATGCGAAACCTGTGTATTCTTCAGGGTCGATGTTGCACGCCTTCAAGATGTTAGGGTCGCAGATGCCGCAGCCAAGAATTTCAACCCAGCCTGTGTGTTTGCATATGTTACATCCTTCGCCTCCGCAGATGTTGCAAGAGATATCCATCTCCGCCGATGTCTCGGTGAACGGGAAATATGACGGGCGGAAACGCACTTTTGTGCCTTCGCCAAAGTATTCCTGAACGAAGTGGTAAAGCGTTTGCTTCAAGTCGGCAAATGACACGTTTTTATCGATGTAAAGACCTTCAATCTGATGGAAGATACAGTGCGCGCGCGCAGAAATAGCCTCGTTGCGGAACACTCTTCCAGGAGCGATGATACGAATCGGGAGCTTGCCTTGTTCCATCACACGCACCTGCACGCTTGATGTGTGCGTACGAAGCACCACGTCAGGAGATTTCGTCACGAAGAAGGTGTCTTGCATGTCGCGTGCCGGATGGTCTGGCGGGAAGTTCAATGCCGAAAATACATGGAAATCGTCTTCTATCTCCGGACCTTCAGCCACCACGAAGCCGAGACGTTTGAAGATGTCGTTGATTTCGTTTCTCACTATCGAGAGCGGGTGACGTGAGCCGTTCATGGTGTCGACAGGCAGAGTGAGGTCGAGGTCGGTCTTGCCTTCGCTCTTGGTCTCAAACTGTTTCTGCTGTTCGTCGATGATTTCCTGAATGGTGTTCTTAAGCTCGTTAAGCTTCATTCCCATCTCCTTGCGCATCTCTGGAGCCACCCCTTTGAATTCGGTGAAAAGCTCGGTAATAGTGCCTTTTTTGCTAAGATATTGAATGCGGAACTGCTCCAACGCTTCCTTGCTGTCGGCATGGAACGCTTTAACTTCCTCGAGTATTTTTTCTATTTTCTCTTTCATTTTACAATTTCCATTGAGATTATTGTAACTGGCTTAACAGGAACGTCCATGTAACCTGTTTTCACGGCTGCGATTTTGTCGACAACATCAAGACCTTCTGTCACTTCGCCGAAAACAGTGTAGTCGCCGTCGAGATGTGGTGTGCCGCCTATCGACTGGTATGTCTGACGCTGTTTTGCGCTGAACACCTTGCCGTAACGTGATTCAAACATATTGAGTTCTGTCTCGTTCCAGACTTTTCCCTGCACGATGTAAAACTGTGAGCCGCTTGACATCTTCTTAGGATTTACCTGGTCTGCCTGGCGTGCTGCCGCCAAAGCGCCTTTTTTATGAAAATGGTTCGATTTGAACTCAGCCGGAATTTTATAATTCGGGTCTAAGCGACCGTCGGCATTTTGTCCGCCCTGAATCATGAAATCCTTGATAACGCGGTGGAACGGAGAGCCGTTGTACCATCCTTCGTTGACTAATTTGATAAAATTGTCGCGATGCAGCGGTGTGTCGTCATAAAGCATCACTGTGATGTCGCCCATAGTAGTCTTAATCAAGACCTTTGTCTCTTTTTGTGCTTGTGCTGCCATACCTAAAAAAACGCAAAGTATTAATAATAATTTTTTCATATTTTCTAATTGTTAATCTTCGAATATACCATATCCAAACGCACTGGATTCTCGCCTTGCGGACCGCCAAAAACCCAACGGCGCGGCACCGAGGAACCTTGGTCGACGTAAATCAGAAGACCGTTGGCATCAGTGGCGTAAGTTCCGTTTTTAATCACATTTTGAATGTATTCAGTCACTCTGAACCAAACAGTTCCATCCTCGGCATTGTAGCTTCCTCCATAATATTCAGAACTTACAAGCTGGTCAGGGATAATCAGATAAGTTGTGTCGGTGTCGAATTTGGCTGCGGTCACGACAAGTTTTATAGGAGGAGTATACATTGCTGTGTCTGTTTCAACTCCGGTAAGAACAAGTTTTGCCTCGTTTACAACCACATTGTCGGCTTGTGAGCTTGCCCATTCTGCAAGATTTGGAAACTTAACCCAAACTCTTGTACCTGCAGCGCCTTGGACATACAGTTTTTCATTGTTTACAGAGTCGTTGAAAGTTATCTGAGATGCTGAATAGTCATGTGAAAAATGGTTGAATCTCACATCCGATGAAGTGACTGTGAAATCATACGTAAGTGTATCAGTATCATTGTGATAATATACACGAAGATAAGAATATGAATGAGTTGGATTGAAGAAGCAGATTGCTCCTGCAGTGCTGTTCATGTCACATTCCACATGAAGACCTTTGAAAAACTCCTTGAAGTCGTCATTTGTCTCCATGTGTGCCTCGTTTGCGATAAATTTTTCACCCAATGAAACATTGATAGGAATACGCAAAACGCCTCTGTCCAAAGTGGTGTCAGGTGGTGTGAGAGGATGCGGAATGAATGAAAAATTAGCCAATTCCTCTGTCTCGCATTCCAATGTCATGTTTGACCTGTAGGCAGAATCAGCGTACATTTCCTCATTTATCTCATAAATTTTAACGTTAAGAAGTTGGGTTGTGTCGGCATAAAAACCGCTATAGCACAGATTAAGAACCACTGAGTCGGTAACAGCGTTGTCGCCCCAGGTCTGGCTACTTGTTGAAAGTGAAAACTGTGTGTAGAAATCGAAGTTTGAAATTCCAAATTCCGGGTCGTTCATGTTGCCAAGCATCACGGATGACAGCATTTTTGTGCTTAAATAAGGAACTCTGAATGTGCTTGCGATAACATCCTGCTCATCGGTGAACGACACATTTATCAAGCTGCTTGTCGGCTGCAAGTCGTTGCCAATTCGTTTCGTCTCTTTTTTGCAAGATGACAGGCTTGCGAGACATACCATCAGAATCAGTGTCAGTGCACGAACTTTTGTCATAGTGTAATTATCTTATCATAAAACTCGTTGTAAGCATCAACGTAGTTTTCTTCTCCTTGGTATTCGAGGATAGGTTTATTTAACGATCTTGCGTATTTTTCGACTTCAGGGTTTATTTTCGGGCTTGCCATCACGATGGCGTCGGCAAAATCAAGTGCTGACTTCTGGATGTTCGTGTACACCGGATTCTTGAGCCATTTTATCTCTTTTGCAACGATTCCTGGCATTTTGAGCTTTTTGTCGTAGCCTTTGCGGAACGACTCACTGAAATCGTCGTCGTAGAGGGAATATATGACTTTTGAGTCGCTGAACAGCGGGTTGTCTTTGAATGCGCGTTTGATATAGAGAGGGACGAGAGACGTCATCCAGCCGTGGCAGTGAATGATGTCAGGCGGCCAGTTGAGTTTTCTGACTGTCTCTATCACGCCACGCGAGAAAAACACCGTACGGTCGTCGTTGTCTTCGTAGAAGAACTCGTTTTTGTCGGCGATGGTGAATTTTCTTTTTGTGAACAGGTCGTCGTTGTCTATGAAGTAAATCTGAATTCTCGCTTTTTGTATTGATGCCACTTTGATAATCAGCGGGTGGTCGGTGTCGTTGATAATCATGTTCATGCCGGAGAGACGAATAACCTCATGCAGCTGGTTGCGGCGTTCGTTGACGTTTCCGAAGCGCGGCATGAAGATACGAATCTCTTTGCCTTTTTCCTGAATCCCCTGCGGTAAGTATCTGCCAATCAAGGACATCGGAGTCTCTTTAAGATAGGGTGTGATTTCTTGGTGGATAAATAATACCTTCATTTTTGTAAGTCGAAAATTAACTTACAAAATTAAGCAATTTTTTTGGAATAATTCAAACTTTTTTTGAAAAAATTTGTTTTTCGAGTCTTTGATACCAATTTTCGCCGAATTTTCGGATGAGAGGCTCTTTCAGGAACTTATACAGCGGTATGCCTTCTTTTTCGCCGAAGCGTTTCGCGGGCACGCACACACTCCACTCGTGGTACATTATATACGTGAAGCCGTCTTTTTCCATCAGCCTTATCGGGTAAAGATGGCAGCTTATCGGTTTCCAGAAGTCGATTTTGCCTTCTTTATACGCCTTTTCGATGGCGCAAAGAGCGGTTCCGTTTTCGTGAAAATACACGAAGGCGCATTCCTCCCCGTTGACGAGCTGTGTTGTCATGCAGCCGAAGTCGTCGTAGTCGTAAACGTCGTTTTCCTCAATCGCCATGATGCCTTCGGGGCGCATGTAAGGCTTTATAGCTTCGATGTTTTCTTCGATGATGCCGACTTCTTCAGGTTCGAGGGGAGCGCCGGCGTCACCTGCTACGCAGCATTCACCCTTGCATCGCGCGAGCTGGCAGCAGAAACGAGCATTCAGAAACTCGTCAGTAACTATTACATTGTCGATTATAATCATGGCGCAAAAATAACAATTTTTTTAAATGTGTCCTCACTTCGTTCGGAAATGTGATGCTCCTTTCAGTCGCAATGTGCTGCTTCGCAGAATGTGCGGGCTTTGCCTATTGCGCAAAGCGCACACATTTCGTGTAGCGACACATTTAAACACATTAGGCGAAGCCTATCACATTGATTTTCAATTGTGTTGAAAATTATTTAAAAAAATATTTCATTTTTAAAATAATAATGTAGTAATTTTGCAGCCTGAAAATTTAAACATTATGGTAAAGAATCTTGTGATAGTTGAGTCTCCGCAGAAGGCAAAGACAATTGAAGGCTTTTTGGGAAAGGAGTTTACGGTAAAATCGAGCAAAGGACACGTAAGAGATTTGAACAAATCAAATTTGAGTTTGGATATGGACCACGGCTTCATGCCGGAATATGAGATACCAGACGACAAGAAACATCTTGTTGCTGAACTGAAAAAACTGGCAGCGGGCGCCGATATGGTGTGGCTGGCATCCGATGAGGACCGTGAGGGAGAGTCAATTTCATGGCATCTTTACGAGACCTTGGGTTTGAATGAGGACAAGTACCGCCGCATTGTGTTCCACGAGATCACGAAACCGGCAATCTTGCACGCTCTCGACAACCCGCGTAAAATCGATATGGACCTTGTGGCGGCTCAGCAGGCACGCCGTGTCCTCGACCGTCTGGTGGGTTACGAACTTTCACCGCTTCTTTGGAAGAAAGTGAAACCGGCTCTTTCAGCAGGTCGCGTGCAGAGCGTGGCAGTGCGTCTCATCGTGGAGCGCGAAGACGAAATCAAAAACTTCGTGAACAGCAGCTCATACCGCGTGACGGCAAACTTCTCATTCACAATAGACAACCATGAATATCAGCTGTTTGCAGAGCTTCCTTATCGTTTCGAGACAGAAGAAGAAGCTTATAAATTCCTTGAAGAATGCAAGAGCGCAAGCTATAAAATAAAAAACGTTGAGAAGAAACCGGTGTCGAAGAGTCCGGCTCCGCCTTTCACAACATCAACGCTGCAACAGGAAGCAGGCCGCAAGCTCGGTTTCTCGGTGAGCAACACCATGCGTATTGCGCAACAGCTTTACGAATCAGGAAAGATAACCTACATGCGTACCGACTCCGTGAACTTGTCGACATTCGCATTGGGTCAGGCAAAGAAAGAGATTGAAAACCTTTATGGTCCACAATACGTCAAGACTCGTCAGTTCACCACTAAGAGCAAGGGCGCTCAGGAAGCTCATGAGGCTATCCGCCCGACTTATCTCGACCAGCAGACAATCAAAGGTACTGCCGACGAGCGCAAGCTTTATGAACTCATTTGGAAACGTACCATCGCATCACAAATGGCTGATGCTCAAATAGAAAAGACACTTGTTAACATCGATGTGTCGAATTCTGACAAGGACTTTGTGGCATCAGGTGAAGTGGTTCTTTTCGACGGTTTTTTCAAAGTTTACATCGAAAGTGTGGATGATGAAAACGGCGAAAACGTCAACAGCATGCTTCCTCCTATGAAAGTCGGTCAGGTCTTGGATTTGGACAAGATGGAGGCACAGCAGCGTTTCGCGCGCAAACCATTCAGATACACTGAAATGAGTCTCGTCAAGAAGATGGAAGAACTTGGCATCGGTCGTCCTTCAACTTACGCCCCGACAATTTCAACAATCCAGAAGAGAGAATATGTCGAGAAGAAAGACATCACAGGCGAGACACGCACTTTCAAAGTTTATACTTTGAAGAAAAACAAAATCACCGAGAAAACCGGCAAAGAAAATATGGGTTTCGAGAAGGCGAAACTTGTTCCGACAGACATTGGCGTGCTTGTTAACAGATTCTTAATCAATTACTTTGAGACAATTATCGATTACAACTTCACAGCAAATGTCGAAAAGGAATTCGATAAGATTGCCGAAGGTCGCTGCGAGTGGAATAAGATGATTAAGGATTTCTATAAGGATTTCCATAAACAAATTGCGGAAACATCAGATAATTCTGGCAAATTCAGCGGTGAGAAGTTCCTTGGCGTCGACCCGACATCAGGAAAGAATGTTTATGTGAAAATTGGTCGTTTTGGTCCTGTTGCGCAGATTGGTGACACCGAATCAGAGGAAAAACCGAAGTTTGCGGGCTTGCATAAAGACCAGAGCATCGAGACGATAACTCTTGACGAGGTGTTGGATTTGTTTGCGTTCCCGCGTTCGTTAGGCGAATACGAAGACGCTGAGATTCAGGTTGCCATCGGTCGTTTCGGTCCGTATATCAAGCACAAAAACGCTTTCTACAGCCTCTCGAAGCTTGACGACCCGTCGACGGTGAATTTCCAAAGAGCTGTTGAAATCATTGAAAACAAACGTAAATCGGATGCCGACAACGTTGTGACGACATTCCCTGAAGATGCCGACATGAAGGTTTTACGCGGACGTTTCGGAATCTATATTTCCTACAAAAAGGCAAATTACAAGATTCCACGCAATTACGACGCAAATAATTTGAGTTATCAGGATTGTCTGGATATCGTGAATAATCCTGAGAATGCGTCGAAAAAGAGAGGAAAGAAGTAGTATAGAGTTGAAAGTGTAGAGTTTAGAGTAGTTTTAAAGTGTAAAGTTAAAAGTAGAGACGGTTCGGGGTCACTTCAGAACCGTCTCTTTTTATTTGTTGATAAAATTTGTTATTTTTTCAAACGCTTCTTTTGGCTTTTCCACATCCAAACATAGCGTTTCCATCGGGCATAATCCGTCGCCAGTGCGATTGATTATTCTGTCGACTTTTTTGTCGTAAAAACAAGGGATATTGTATTTTTCAAAAACTTTGATTGCCGGTTCTGAGATTATCAAAGTGAGAACTTCTTTGATTTCGCCTAAAACCATAAGGAGCGCCGCTGCTTTCCCGATGACTTTGTCAGCAACGGAAGCGCCTTTTAAGAAGCCTTTTTTCTCTGTCAAAAGATACAAAAGCGGCTTCACTCCGCGCTCCTGCGAAGTGAAAACATCATCAACTGAAACCACTGCAATAGTGGAATCAGTTGATTTTAATAATGATTTCGCGTGTTCTAACGGTTCGGTCATTTAATATATTTCACAAACAAATAACCGCCTATCCACTGAATCAGCATTCCTGGGATTCCAATGCGGAAATCGTTGAATCCTGCTGCGAAAGAGCCTTCGATGACCCATTCCACGAGACAGCCGAAAATCTGATATGCCAATACGACTGCGAGGATGGTCCACAGCGAAACCTTCTTGCTCTTCTCGGCAATCCATGCAGCGGAAATCGCAAGGAACACCGATTTGATGAGGATGCTCGGAACCACCGCCGCTGGAGGCATTCCAAAAAGCAAACTGTTGACGATAGGCGACAAAACCGCTGTCATCAAACCGACCTTCATGCCGTATTTGTACGAGGCAATCAAGGTGAAGAAATAAATCGGCAGGAAGATATGACCGCCGTTAGGGATGAGGTGGCAAAGCTGCGGCAGAATGATGTTGCCTGCCACAAACAATGTCGCGAAGAGATACGTCTTAACCTCATCAAAATCAAGGTTATAAAGTTTTACAGATGCTGTATTTTCCATAGTGATTATTTATTAAGCCATTCTTTAATCTTATCCATTTTCATGTAATCGATATTATCGACAATCCATTCGCGCATTGCCTTTCCTGGCTCGGTCTGCTGCGGATAGCTGATATAGTCGAGTTCGATGTTGAGTGCCTGCGACACCTTCAACGCCATCACTGACCAAAGCACGCCGATGTCGCCGATGACCGGGATTGAATTTTCGAGACGTGAGAACGCCGACATCTCCATTCTGAACGGGATTTTCGACATCTTTGTCTTCGGCAGACCTTTGTCGATAGCTGCCTGCACGTCGCCGGATTTCTTATCCAAATCCCAGGCTTTCTTGAGGTTTTCGTCGAGGTCGAAACGGATCAAGGTCTTGTCTTTGAGGCTGTAGGTAGGATATCCGCTCCAGTGCGCCCAGATGCCGTGACCAGTGTATGTTTCAAAAGGTCCGTCGTGAATTTCTTGTGTCAAAGCCACTGCCGACTCGATGATGACATCCGCTCCACCGAGCATGCGTGAGATACGGAACGTTCTGTCGCTCACCGGGATACTGTCGGCAATACTGATACCGACCTGTCCGCCGCCGATAAGCTGTGGCACGCTCACGAGCACTGGCACGCCTTTACGAGCACCGGCGCCAAGCATGGTACGCTCATCACAGCCCCAGCCAACGACTTCCTCAAACGGTACGTGCTTGGTGTGTGCAATCTCCATGATACCCGCGGCAAACGACTCGTTGCGCAATCCCATCGGGTATGCCATGTTAGCAGCCGCCTTGATGATGACGGTGCCTTCTTTCTCGTTGCAACGCTGCACCAAAGCATCGTCTATGATCATCTCTTTTTTGAGGTCAGCCCATTGAGCGTCAGTGAGTTCGGTGAGTTCGAAGATATCGCCACGAGGCATCTTGTCGAAGTCAAGAAACTCCTCGCCGACATCGTGGATGTTGATACGTTTCACCTTATCGAGAACGCCGCCCATTTCATGGGAAACGACAGCCGAACTCGTTGTCACTCCGTCGATCAAGCCTTTGTTGATAAACTCGGCAATCAAGGTGGTGACGCCCTCGTGGATGTTAGGACCCGAGCCTGTTACAACCACCACTTTACCGCCTTTGCGCTTGGCTTCGACGATTTTTTCAATTGCGATATCAAGGTAATGCCTTGTCTCTTCCGGCAATGCTTCGTATAAACCTTCAATGAATTCTTTTTCTATTTTCATAATTATATTTTTTATTTTGCAAACGCATGCGTTTGCCTCTACGGGATTCTTAACATCCCGTTGCGACAAGGCATGCCTTGTCGTTTAATTCGATTTTGACCAGGTATCTTTTAAACCAACTGTTCTGTTGAACACCAGATGAGCTGGAGAGCTGTCTTTATCAACGGTGAAGTATCCTATTCTCTGGAACTGGAAATGATCGAGAGGTTTTGCATCGGCAAGATATTTCTCAACGTAGCATTCTGTCCTGATTTCTAATGAGTTAGGATTCATCATTTTGCGCATTGCCTCAATTGGAGTGTTGCCTTCATCCTGCAGTCTTGCAAGCTCGTCGCGTGGATTTTCAACATTCCAGAGGCGGTCGTAAAGTCTCACTTCTGCCTTGATGCAATGTGCCTGGCTGACCCAATGGATAGTACCTTTCACCTTACGGTTCGCCTCAGGCATGCCGCTGCGTGTCATCGGGTCGTATTCTGCGTAAACCTCCACCACTTCGCCGTTTTCGTCTTTCTTGCAGCCTGTGCATTTCACGATGTAGGCGTTCTTCAGGCGCACTTCCTTGCCTGGAGTAAGGCGGAAATACTTGTTCGGAGGGCATTCCATGAAGTCTTCCTTCTCAATCCACAGCTCGCGGCTGAACTCGATCTTATGGCTGCCTGCCGATTCATCTTCAGGATTGTTGATGGCTTCAAGTTCCTCTGTCTGACCTTCAGGATAGTTGGTAATCACCAACTTAACAGGATTTACAACCGCTGCTACACGTGTAGCGCGGGCATTCAAGTCTTCACGAATTGAGCTTTCAAGCAACGCGAAGTCGTTCAAAGCGTCGTATGTTGTGTAGCCAATTTTATCGATGAACTTATGTATTGACTCAGGTGTGTAGCCACGACGACGGAAGCCGCAAATCGTAGGCATACGCGGGTCGTCCCATCCGTTGACAACGCCTTCTTTCACCAAAATCAGCAGGTTACGCTTGCTCATCAGGGTGTAGTTGAGGTTCAGCTTGTTGAACTCGGTCTGACGTGGACGGTTGTCGTCCATATTGTCACCTTCGCCACGAATTTCCTTGAGCCAATCGACAAACAGGTCGTAAAGCGGACGGTGCACCACGAATTCAAGCGTGCAAAGAGAGTGTGTCACGCCCTCGAAATAGTCGCTCTGACCGTGAGCGAAGTCGTACATCGGGTAGGCGTTCCATTTTGTGCCGGTACGATGATGCGGAGTCTTCACAACGCGATAAATAATAGGGTCGCGGAAGTGCATATTAGGGTTCGCCATATCAATTTTTGCGCGAAGCACCATCTTGCCCTCCTCGATTTCGCCTGCGTTCATCTTGTTGAAAAGTTCTAATGACTCCTCAACCGGGCGGTTACGGTACGGACTCTCGGTACCAGGCTGTGTTGGAGTGCCTTTCTGTGCTGCAATCTCCTCCGACGACTGCTCATCGATATATGCCTTGCCGCGTTTTATCAGTTCGATAGCAAAATCCCAAAGCTGCTGGAAATAATCAGAAGCATAATATTCATTACCCCATTGATAACCAAGCCATTGGATGTCTTCTTTGATGGCATCCACATATTCCATGTTTTCCTTGGTCGGATTGGTATCGTCGAAACGCAGGTTGCAAACGCCGCCGTAGTTCTTGGCGATGCCGAAATCCAGACAGATAGCCTTGGCGTGACCAATGTGAAGGTAGCCGTTAGGCTCTGGAGGGAAACGTGTCTGGATTCGCTTGGCGTTCTTGCCGTTTCTTAAATCTTCCTCAACTTTCGCCTCAATGAAATTCAGCGATTTCTTTTCTTCTTTTTCAGCTTCTTCGGAATTCATTGTGATAAAATTTAATATAAACCGCAAAAATAATTATTTTTACAAAAAAAACATCCATTTTTTTCAAAAATTTGTAATTTTACACCCCGAAATAACGTTTAAAAACAAAAATACCATGAACTACTTAGACATTATCATTGGTATCATATTGATACTCTTTGCAATAGGCGGATTGAAAAACGGCATTATCAGAGAAGCGTTTTCTCTTGTGGCTTTTCTTGGCGGAATTTACGGCGCGATGAAGCTTTCAGACATGGTCGGCGAGTGGCTTTCAAAAATGATAGATGTGAGTCAGGAATGGATGTCGGTTATTTCATTTATTATTGTGTTTATCGCTTTAGCTGTGGTAATCAATTGGTTAGGAAAGCAGTTGGCGAATCTTATTGAATCATTGAGCCTTGGCTTTATCGACAAAATAGGAGGCGCTGTTTTTGGCATAGCTAAAGGTTTTCTGCTTGTAGGTGTTTTGATTTTGCTTCTCGATTTCTTTGGAATCAAAGATGTCCTTGACAAAAAAACCTGTGAAGATTCGATGCTTTACAAGAACTCAGAGAAGGTGGCGACTTGGATTTATGAAAACAAGGACGGCTGGATTGAGACTCTCGACAAAGAATACAAAAAGATTGAGAAAAAAGTTGACAAGACCATTGACAAGACCATTGATGAAGTTTTATGAAAAAAGTAGCTGTTATTCTTGCCGGCTGCGGCACCATGGATGGCTCGGAAATCAACGAGACCGTGACATTATTGTTGGCTTTAGACCAGCATGATATTGAATATCAAGCATTTGCACCAGACGCTTATCAGGCTGAGGTGTGGAATCATGCCACTGGAAAACGTGCTGAAGAGCGCAGAAACATGCTCGTTGAGGCGGCTCGAATTGTGAGAGGAAACATCCTGCCATTAAACAAATTCAACGCCGATGATTTTGATGCTTTGTTGTTCCCAGGAGGTTCTGGAGCGGCAAAAAACATCTTTACTTACGCCTACGACGGCATCAATTTCAAGGTAAATAAAGAGGTTGAAAAGGCGATTTTAGACATTCACGCTCAAGGCAAGCCGATTGGAGCCATGTGCATCGCCCCGTTGATGGTTGCTAAAGTCCTCGGAAACGTCAACGTGACCATGGGAAGCGGTGAGTGCCGTCAAGCAAAAGAGCTTGCAATGATTGGCTGTAAGCACACTGAAACCACGCACGGTGGAGTTGCCATTGACAAGGAAAACAAGGTTTATTCAACACCATGTTTCATGCTTGACGCAAGGTTGAAAGATGTTTATCAAGGGGCGTGGAATTTGGTGGAAGAGATGATTAAAGGATAAATTCAAGGGAGGGGGTACAAATTGACCTGAACCCCGAAAGTTAGACAAAAAACTTTCGGGGTTCACGTCATTATCATCATCTATATGTTGTTACTAATCAGTGCTGGGTCGAACTAAACGAACACTGCATCCGCAGTATGTCTTAATATTAGTATAATGGACAACTAAACTTCTAAAAGAAATCTCCACGCATACACCATTTTCTATACTATTATATAAACTTTTAGACCAATAAAAGCCAGAATTATTAACACCACTTACTTCCATTTCTTCTCGTCGACCTCCGCACGGGAGAAAAACAGCTCCATTGGGTTCTAAAATATTTTCCCAATCTGATTTGCTTATATTGTTATCACCCCAATGTGCGCCATTATAATCATTAATTCTATTCAAAGAATAAATCTCATTTTCCCATTCATCAGGCAACAATATCACTCCTCTATGAGAATTAACAATAGCTTTTGCAAATCTAGTTCCCGATCGCGTAGCACGGTCAAAGAATATATGACGCCATTGTTCATAAGTTAAAGTACGCCAGTTGTTATAATTGCTATTGGAAATAGTATTCCTGCCCCAATCAGAAAAAGACATGTAATCATGATAGTCCGTTGAAAAATTTGTTGGATTATTACCAGTCCCACGACCGAATAAATCCATCCAACCATCAAAAGAATATGAAAATGGATTAAAAGAATCACCCAATACATCCCATTGATTATCAGCAAATTTCCACGTATCTGTGTGCATATTATATTGAAGATTTCCAGGGGCAAAGCGAACTTTAAATGTTGCACTGGCAGAAAAAACACCATCAATATAAGATGTACCGCCATTTCCACCATTACTATTGGGGTCGGTTGAACTCTTCTTACAGCCTGAAACAATTGTAATAATTCCTATTACAATTGCAAACAATCTGATATTTCTTTTCATATTTAAATACCTTGTTATATCCCATCAGGCTCGTCGGTTTTAGTGTTTAAACCAGTTATAATATGTAAGCACAAAATTAAGCCTTAGTGTTTATAAAACCTATATTTAGAGTTGCCCAATATAGCTCCAAATTATCGCCAAATAGGGCAGTTTACAGTATTTCTGAATAAACTTTGAAGAAATCATAGCCCAAAGCCTTTGAAATTTGCCACAACTGACAAGTATCTATGTAATGCTTTTTGAATATTTTACTGACAGTCCGCGGATTACATGCTATTTGATCCGATAGCCAAACGTTGCTTCGACCTTGTCGCCGTAATTCCCGTCTTATCAGTTCACCAATATGAGGTAATTCATTCATAAATTGTTTGTTTGGAACTTTGGCTCTTATCGGCAAATGAAAAAGGCGTTCACCATCATCTGCTTATTAAATCCGAAGGCTCTGGTAAACCCATGCAACTAATAAGTGAGAAATAGCTCACGCCTAATAGCATGAACCTTTCGCATACTTATTCTCGTTGCATATAAAATTTACCAGATTTTACGGATTGAGAATAAGAGCGTAAAGCTCAATTTATAATTCTAATTTTTTCTTTTTCTAATTCTTTTTATACTTTTTCAATTATAACAAGGCAAAATTACAAATTTTTTGGATAATATTTTGAAAAAATTCTGTCATCTTATGTTTTTAGAAAATTTTTTGTAATTTTGCATGTTAAGTCTGATAAGTTATGTTAGAGCGCAACAAAATAGAGTATTTGGTCATCTTTATCGGTGAATTTGCAAGACATTTTAATCTTGGTATTCATCAGGCTTATCAGTATCTGCAGACTTTCAAAGCACTCGATTTCTTGGAACACCAATATGATGTGGCTCATACCATGGGTTTTAATTATATGGTTGACGCAATGGCAGAATATTGCAGAAAACATGGAGGAAATCTTGCATGATATTATATCACGGCACATATCAGGAATTTGACAAAATAGATTTATCCAAATCTAATAAAGGAAAAGATTTCGGAAAAGGTTTTTATTTGTCGGAAAATGAAGAACAAGCCGAAAAAATGGCTGTTTTCAAATCGCTGCAATATAGTGGAAAACCTGTAGTTTTAAAGTTTGAATTTGACGAAAACCTTCTGAACCAAGATCTGTCATTTTTGGAATTTACAAAATATTCAAAAGAATGGGCTGATTTCATTTTGAAAAACAGAATGAATGAAAACGAAACCAATATACATCAATATGATGTTGTTTATGGACCGATAGCCAATGATAAAATCGGTGTTCAAATAAGAAACCTCATTGAGCAAAATATTGATATGGATGTGTTTTTGGAAAGATTGAAATATGTGCAAGGCATTACTTTTCAATACTTTTTTGGAACAGAAAAGGCAATATCAAAACTTGTTCGGATATGAGCGATCTTGAATATATGAATGAATGCTCGGCTCGTGATGTCATAACAATGCTGGTTGAAAAACGCAATATGACAATTGCTGAAGCTATGAAGGTATTTTATAACTCCAAAACTTTTGAAAACCTCAACAACCCGGCAACTGGACTTTATTTTCAAAGCCCATTATATATTTTTGATGTGTTAGAAAAAGAATTAAAAGAAAATAATACTGATTAATTAGCTTTTTCTCATTAAACAATCCCTTTTTCCCACAACCGCAAGCACATCGGCAGCAACCAGCGGTGTCGCATAATCATTTTTTGCAAAAAAAGATGCGTGTGGATGTCGTGTCCGATGCGGTTTTGGAGCAATTTTGAATATTCTTCCGTTGCGGTTCTTGAGTAATTGCCACTCAACACACATTTTTCAGCGACTTGAGCAGCATAATAACCACTCGCCATTGCGTTGCCGATGCCTCCGCCGGTAACAGGGTCGATGAGATTGGCAGCATCGCCGCACACACAGAAATTGTCGCCAAAACAATCGAATTTATCAACGTTATAAGGAATTAAACCTCCTACCAATGGAGAAACGCTCTTTGCTTCGGCAAAACGTGACCGCAAATTTTCGTCCTCGGCAATCCATTTCTCAAAAACAGAGCGAATATCATCCTTCAAATCTTTCACAAGACAGCCGAATCCGACATTGGCAGTGCCGTCAGCCATTGGGAAAACCCACAAATATCCCGGGAAGTACTCTTTTTTGAAATACAACTCTATCGTATCGTCTTTCAAATCTCTCACCCCTGAATAATACGCGCGCACCGCCACGCCCATTTCAGATTTTTTTAACTTTGACCCCGTCAATTCCCGTGCAATCATTGATGACGCACCATTGCAAACCAACAGCATTTTTGCGAAAAACACTTCGCCATTTTTCGAATATAGATAAAATCCATTATCGGTTCGCTCCACCCTACTAATGTCGCAATTTTGGAAAACTGACACATTTTTTGCGTCTCTTTGCACAAGGGAAAACAAAAAATTATCGAAATCCAAGCGTCTGCAAGTATATCCAAAACTCGTGACATCCATTGAATACAAGTGGTTTTTATACCCAATCTCGGCCTTCCTTATGCGCATAGTCTTTTGTGTGTCCAAAAATTCTTCAAGATATATTGGATTTATCTCTTTGAGCGTGTTGATGCTTCTGTCACAAATGCCGTCGCCGCAAATCTTATTTCGCGGAAACGACGATTTTTCGAACAATGCCACAGAACAATTGGAGTTCCGCAAAGTCAACGCGGCTGAGCATCCTGCAGGACCTGCACCGATTATGGCAATATCAAAGTTTGAAACCATCATTTCCATCTCACTTTCGAAACCAGCCCTGCAACCGCTGTAAACACCACATAAAATGGATAAATGAATTCCAACGGGAACATCCAGAGCATCAGTGTTTGCTGCTTCATGAAACTTGTGATTCGCCTTAAAATCGGGAAGTCGATGAGCGCTTTCAAAATGACGTAAAGCACAAAGAAAACCCAAAAAACTTTCATAAAAAACCCTGCTGCGAAAAAGAAAACGATGCTCAAATTGAACAGCAACACGATGAGAGCGGTTGCGATGATTTTCCAGTTAGTATAAGCCTTCGTCTTCGACACCCAACGTCTTCTCTGACGGAAAAACGCTTTCAGATCCGGCATGGTAGCAGTCTTCACAATCGCTTCATTATCAAGGAGAAACTTCACTGAATCGCTGCCATAATGTTTCAAAAACTGTTCCATCAGAAACATGTCGTCGCCGGAAGCGATTTTCATGTCAGTACGGTGTTTCTCAACTTTAAGGGCTGCTTTACGGTCGTACATCATGTTGGCGCCGTTGCACATAACCGGCATCCCGATGGCTGCTGAACCTGCCGTGCTTGCTATAAGACTCAGATGCTCAAGCACTTGCAGTTTTTCAAACAACGTTTTTGCCGGCGATAAAAGCACAGGACCGAGCAACATTTTCAGGTCATGGTTCAGGAAATAATCCACCATCACCTCCATCCATCGCGGAGGCAGCTCACAGTCGGCATCCGTCACCATAACCAACTCATTTTCAGCGGCATGCAATGCTTGTGAAATGGCTTGTTTTTTGCCAGAACCAGTCGCTTTTAAAACTTTAAGGTTTAATTCAGGGTGGAGAACTTGAAAATTCTCCAATACCTCACAGGTCTCATCAGTTGAATGATCATCAACAATGATTACCTCGAATTTTTCTTTACTAAATAATTGATTATAAAGCGATTGTAATAATTTTTCTATGTTTTTGCCTTCATTTTTTGCAGCGATTAACACAGAAACGTTTTGTTGAGAAGCACGGTCGTGCGTCTCTACCATATGATGCCGGTACAACATCAACCCATACGTGAACGCCCCGATGCAAATCAAATACATCGCAGCGAATATCATAATGATATTCAATATGATATGTATGGTTTCAAGACCCATAACTGCTTCTGATGAATTTCAATTTACGAATAAAAAACAGTCCGATAATTGCTGGAATTGCGAGGTTATAAAACCACAACATTGTGCTCGCCGAGAACACCATCATGCTGAAAGATGTGCTTATTCCCATGATACTCAACCACTTTTCAAAAACAAAGATGCATACCGAGCCACGCACAGCAATTTCTGTAATGGTGATAAACGGAATCACTGTCATTAAAAGATACGTGAACATGATAGAAATCATTGCCTCAAAATAATAAAGCGGCACATTGAAAGCCCAAATGAGCAGCACAAACTGGAACGAATATACAATGTATTTAGCTATTGCAAGCAACAAAATCCGAAACAAATCTTTTTTTGAAAAGCTGTCGAAAATCTCCATGTAATTTTCAACTCTTGGTCGCCATTTTTTAGGGATCAGACGCTTGAAGTAAATCAGAGTTTTAATATTGAAATAAAACAGAAAACCTAATATCAAGACTATCAACGAGATAGCGCCAGCGTAAAACTGTCCTGCACCTTTGCAAAAGAAAACCCATGCTAAGCATCCAAGACTCACCGTGACAAGCATCTGCGCGATGTTTCCAACGAAAGTGAGCATCGCCGCTTTGATTCTGTTGCCGTTTTCAAGAATGAAAATCCTGCCGAGGAAATCGCCGGTTCGGTTCGGAAACATCATTCCTGCAGTGATTCCAGTGAAGATCGCCATGTAAGCTTTTCTGAACGGAATTTTTTCGATTGGCAGTATCGATTTCTGCCATTTTTGCGTTTCTAAAGCCATATTGAGCGGCATCAAAACTAAAGCCAGAGCCATCAGAAGCACGTTTTTCGTCGACGAGAACGATGTTTTCACCGACTCCCACATTTCAGCAACGTCTTGATTCTTAATGATTTTCATATAAAGAACCCAGCATCCGGCAATGACAATGAGAATTTTTATCGCCGTTTCAGCGAATTTTCTTATTTTTGCATTATGTGAAAGTTGTCCCATTCAGACTGCAAAGATAAGAATTTTTGAAAAGTGAACGAATAATATTAGGTATCGACCCGGGAACTATGGTGATGGGTTACGGTCTCATCCTTCAGAGAGGCAGGGACCTGAGTATGCTCCGAATGGGCGTTTTGAAGTTGGCAAAGCTTGATAATCAACCACTTAAACTGAAAAGAATCTTTGAGCGCGTTCTCGAAATCATTGACGAATATCATCCTGATGAACTTGCAATTGAAGCTCCGTTCTTCGGAAAAAACGTGCAGTCGATGCTGAAACTGGGTCGCGCCCAAGGGGTTGCTATGGCGGCTGCCCTTTATCGCGACATCCCTATTTTCGAGTATTCCCCGCGTAAAATAAAACAGTCGATAACCGGCAACGGCGCCGCCTCAAAAGAGCAGGTCGCGGCAATGGTACAGAAACTCTGCAACTTCACCGAACATCCCGACTACCTTGACGCCACCGACGCCATGGCTGCAGCGGTATGCCACAGCTTCCAAAACCAATTCAATATCGTTGGCGGAACCGACGACCCGAAACTGCCGAAAATACCGAAAGGCAAGAAAAGCTACGGCGGATGGGCCGCCTTTTTGGAGCAGAATCCTGACAAGAAAATCTGAAAAACATTGAGATAAAAATATTTTTGCCAAAAATGCTGTCCATTACAAAAATTTAGTATTTTTGCAGTCCGAAATTATGTCGGTTCGGGATGTAGCGCAGCCCGGTAGCGCGCTTCGTTCGGGACGAAGAGGCCGCAAGTTCGAATCTTGTCATCCCGACATTGAAAATCAGCTCAAAAGGCTGATTTTTTTGTTAACGCCACCTTGTACAATCACAGTTGTTTCTGTTGCTTCCTTTTCTATGATATTGGGAGTTGGCAGTCGCGCACGACGCGAAAACCACAGCCGCCAGCGTGATTATTGCCAAAAAACGTAAGATATATTTGCTTTTTCTCATAGTTTCATATCTTTTACCTCAGCCATTTTTCAGGATTCGTGTTGTTTTTGTCGCTCCATAACTCAAAATGCAGCGTCGTGGCGTTGTCGGTGGCTCCTGTGTGAATCAGCCCGAGCTTCTCCCCTGTCTTCACTTTGTCGCCCGACTTCACATAAACCTTGTCCAAATTCGCGTAAAGCGTGAAATACAAGCCATGTCGAACCATCACCACATTGGTTGAGCCAGTGTTGAAAACGGTCGAGACCTGCCCGTCGAAAACGCACAAGGCGTTGGAGCCTTGGTCGGTCGTTATGTCGATACCGTTGTTGAAAACAACTACTTTCGATTGCGTAGGGTGTGGCTGGTTGCCGTATTTCTTTGTCACCACGCCACTCGCCACCGGCCACGGAAGCATACCTTTATTGTTTTCAAAATTAGCTGAGAGTTTTTCGTCGATAGTGGCGTTGGCTTTGCGTTTCGCAACCTCTTCCTCGATGATTTTCTTGATTTTAGCCTGCAAATCCTTTGTCTCTTTCTGCTTTTTGTCTATGTCTTTTTTTATGTCTTTTTCCTTCTTTTTAAGCTTTGCAATTTTGTCGTTGAGCTGTTTTTTGTCTTTGTTAAGCTCTTCCCTTTCCTTTTTCTGTGTGTTGTTCAGCTTCTCGATACGTTTTTTGTCATCTTCGTTTTTCGAGATTCTTTTCTTGATATCGTGTTTTGTGTTGTCGATTTCTTTCATTTTATGCTGAAGCAACTCCTTGAATTGTTGGATGTAACGGAGTCTTCTGATTGCCTGGTTGAAGTCTTCCGACGAGAAAATGAAGAGTAGATTGTTGAGATTGTTTCTGTTTTTATAGCTTATAACAAGAAGCTCGGCGTATTCATTACGGTTTTTCTCAAGCTCGTTTTCCAACGATTTTATGTCGCTTTTGTAAGCTTTTGTCTCCTTGTTTAGGATTGAAAGCTGCTTGTTGTAAGTGTTGATAAGGTCGTCTCTTTTCTTAATCTGAACTTGAAGAAGCTCTATCTCGCGCAGTGTCGTCTCCTTGTTTTGCGATGTCTTTTTCAAAAGATTTTGTGAGGTCTTTATGTCCGACTGCAATTTCTTGACTTGACTTTCCAACTCGTTGACTGTCTGTGCAATACATCCCGACGAGATGATGAAAACCATCAAAAACAAAGCTATCGGATATGTGACTTTTCTAATCATTTGAAAATTCTCTCATATTTTTTGGGAACGTTGAAAATGTATTCAATATTATCATCGGTGGAGATATTTGAATAGTTTATGGTGGCTTTCAGATAATAGTCTCCATGTATGCTGATGCTGATTTTTGTAGGGATATATTTTTCGTTAACTTTAACAAAATCAGAATAGTTCAGCTCGATTTTACGTTTGCTGTCGTTGTATTCCTTGATGTTGTATTTTGTAATTTTGAATAATTGCGGATCAATCCAAAGCTCTTTCATCAGCACTTTCCAGTTGTCTTCCTTGTGTTTTATTGATTTTTTTAATTTATTGGAAATCAACAGATTATATTTACCATCGTCTATTTCAACTTTATAATTGTCACTGTCTCGAAGATTTATGTCATTGCCGATAAGCACCGATTGGACGAACTTGATGGACGTTATCATTGGCGAAATATCATTGAAGGCCGTGATGTCTTCGTACAAGTAGGTTTTTTCGGTTCGGTTAAGGAAAAACACAGAGTCTGGAGAAATTTTCATGCGAATCACCTCAAGGCCAAGCGGCAGCGAGATGCTTGTCCAGATGATGCTGTCTTTTTTCATCCTCAGCTGTCCTTTCACGTTGAGATTCTTGTCTTTAGTCTCGATTTTCACATTTATTTTCGCCTGAAAATTGTCAAACTCAAACTCGTTTTGCTCCACCTCTTTGATAAGTCTGTTGGCTGTAAACTCCCGCAGACTCGTCTTCGTAATGGCTTTCTTCGACGAGCAGCTTGTGCTGAAAAACGGCAAAACCGCTAAAAGACTGAATATCAGTAATATATGAAATTTTCTATTCATAAAGTTTTTCTTCGATTATCTTCTGTTCAAGGAATTCTGAAACCTCGCCACCTGCTTTCTTGGCTTTTTTCCAGTTCTTGACAGCGTTTTTTGTGTCTCCAAGTTTAAATAAAATATCTCCAAGATGTTCATAATTAACGCCTTGTGGCTTTTTATCATACTTGAAAACTTTCTCCATGTATTTTTTCGCCTCTTCGTAACGACCCAATTTATACAAAACCCAGGCATAAGTGTCGAGATAAGTGGCGTTTTTCGGCTCGGCTTTTATTGTCTTCTCTGACATCTGCAAAGCGCGTTCAAGATCTTTATTATCAAGCGATAAATAATAGGCATAGTTGTTCAAAACATAGATGTTGTCTGGTTTTGAGCGCAGAACCCTGTCGTATGCTTCGTATGATTTTTCAATGTTTTTCAATTGATTATATGTGTCGCCGATATATGTGTCAAAATCTGCAGTGAGATCTTTGTTAGCTGAGAATTTTCTTCCTTTTTCAAGAACGTTAACCGTAGCTTCATAATCTTTAATGTTAAACAACCCAATTCCTTTAAACAAATAAAACAAAGGCTGTTCCGGGTAAAGTGTTATAGCTTTGTCAGTTGTGTTAATAAGATCTTGATAATCATGAAGTTCAATGTTGCATAATGAAAGTTGGTAAAGTGTGGCAAAGTTGGTTGTTTCACGCTCTAAACATTGTGTATAAAACTCTTTTGCTTTGTTGTATTCATTTTTATTGTAATAAACTGTAGCAATAATGTAATAGCCTATCGATTTGTCAGGATATGTTTCAAGAAATGCGCGTCCTGCTTTTTCAACATCTTCTAAATTTGTGCTATTGTTTTGTTTCTCAAACCAGAAATCATAGATTTGTGACTTTGTTTCAAAATCCAGATTTTTGTTTTTTATAGCTGTTACAAATTCATCAAATGCTTTGTCGATTTCGCCAATGCTCTGATAATAATCCATCAAAGAAACGTTGATATATTTGTCTTCTGGGTCTAATTCCTTGATTTTCAGATATTGTTGATAAGCGTCTTTGTCGCGTTTTGCCTTGCGGTAAGCTTCGGCGAGCATGGCTCTGTAGCGGGTGTTGTCAGGCATAAACTCAACGAGATTCTCCAATTCGGATATGACTTTGTCTTTTTTGCCTTGGTCGCTGTAAACCTGAATCTTTTGAAGGAAAATCTGCTCATTTTTTCCGAGTAGTTTTTCAATGGTGTCAAGTTTTTCAAGCAATTTGTCATATTCGCCGTAGGTTATGAGCGCACCGATATAATCTTCAAGATATTCCAGATTTTCAGGGTCTTTTTCAAGAAGTTTGTCATAAATCTGTATGAAAGCTTTGTAATCGGAGTTTTGAAGATACAATTTCGCCAGTCTTATCTGGTACCATTTGTTGTCAGGTTTCAGGTTTGCCGCCTGTTT
Organism: Bacteroidales bacterium; assembly: GCA_017427985.1. GTDB lineage: Bacteria > Bacteroidota > Bacteroidia > Bacteroidales > F082 > Limimorpha. Next base: position 226,281 of record JAFRRS010000004.1, read on the forward strand.
TATCATCGACAACGCCTCGCCATAGCGGTTGTTTTTATGATACAATGCCGAAAGCTCATACATGCTTGCGTCGTCGTCTTTGAAAAATCGCAATGCCTGCTCGAAGTTCCAGATGGCAACTTCATAATTCTCGTTATATTTCGCCTCAATGCCTTTTGAGAAGTACTCCGCATTCTTTGCCAAGTCCTGCTTCACCTCAATGGTATCATTCGGTGCCTCTCCAACGACCTCGCTTTGCGCGAAAGCGTTGCTTAATAGCGTAAAACAGAAAAGTGATATTAAAAACTTTTTCATCATTTTATTTTTCTATGTTATTCATTTTGAGAGTCTTAATTGGTAGAGGATTTCTCGAATCCACTTCGTTGCGCTCGAAATGACGAGGCTTTGTCATTCCGAGCGAAGCGAGGAATCTCGTTATTTCCCTGTATGTCCGAAGCCTCCGGCACCGCGTTCTGTATCGCTAAGCGTCTCAACCTCAACAACTTCCATCTGTTCGCATTTGGCAATGACAAGTTGTGCAATCCTGTCGCCGCTCTTAATAACGAAATCGTTTTCCGAAAGGTTGATCAAAATCACCTTCACCTCTCCCCTATAGTCGGCGTCGATTGTGCCTGGTGAATTCAAAACAGTGATGCCGTTCTTTATCGCCAAACCGCTGCGTGGCCGCACCTGCCCTTCAAATCCTACAGGAATCTCCATAAAAAGTCCCGTTGGCACCAAAACACGCTGCATTGGCTTTATAACTAATTCACCGTCAGAGAGATACGCCCTCAAATCCATTCCTGCCGAGTTGACGGTTTCGTATCCTGGCAATGCGTTGTCCGATTTGTTAACAATCTGTAATTTCATATCTTCAAAGGATTTTTACGTTCAAAAAAGATAACTGTACCGCAATAGACCAAAATCAGCAATGTGTTGATTATCAATTTGACAATCAAAATGTTATCAACGTATGTTATGCTGAAAATGTATATCAGTATCGCGAAAACTATGTATAAAAGTATTCTTCCAACTTGATATGGGACAGGGAAATGTTTCTGCCCCCAGAAATATGAAATGAGCATCATTACGGTGTAGCATGCGAGATGTGCAATAGCCGCTCCAAGATATCCGATTTTTGGAACGAGAACGAATAGGCAAAGCAATGTTATCGATGCCCCGATTATCGAAATTATCGTACCGTAAAATGTCTTGTCGGTGAGTTTAAACCATATTGAAAGATTAAACACAATTCCATAAAACATATTGGCAATCAATACAATAGGAACGATAACCAAGCCTTCGTGGTAATCGCTGCCGCTTCTTCCGACGAAGTATTTCAAAACGTCGATGTAAAGCATCACGCCGAGGAAAATCAGAAGGCAGAAAATGACAAAATACGTCATCACTTTGGCGTAAAGCTCTGGTGCGTTGCGGTCTTTCGCCTTGCCGAAGAAGAAAGGCTCCGAGGCGTAACGGAACATCTGGATGAAAATCGTCATCAGCACCGCAAGCTTGAAGTTCGCGCCGTAAATGCCGAGCTGCTGAAGTGCGTACTCCTCCCCTGTCATGTCAATCGCTGAAAGTGTGTCGGCATCTGGAATAGGCGTGAGATACTTAATCAAAATCTTGTCTGCCACCTCGTTCACCATTCCCACAAGGTTGATGAGTAAAATCGGAAGTGCGTATGCAAGCATCGGGCGGATGAGGCTTTTATTAAGCTCGAAATGGTAGCCTTTAAACTGCGGAAGAAGTAAAATCAGACTCAACAAACTTGATAATACGTTGGAAATCAATACCCAAACGAGCAATCCTGCCTGCGGACCAAACACTTTCTCTGAAATTGCCAATGCCGTTTCCGGAATGACTAAAAGGAAAAACAAATTCAGTCCGATATTTAGCGTTACATTGGCTATCTTGATGATTGTGAATAATTTAGCCTTGTTGTTTTTTCTCAGTTTCGCAAACGGAACTGCTGTCAATGCGTCCAAGGCGACGATTATTCCGAGGAAAAGCACATATTGCGTATTATGTTCATACTGAATGAGATGCGCAAAGTTTTTATATAATAATCCGTATAAAACGAGGAAGATTCCAGTCGTTAAAATAATGCACGAAACGATGTTGTTAAAAACCTTCTCTGGATTCTCCTTCTGTGTGTAACGGAAAAACGTCGTCTCCATTCCATATGTGAGAAGTGCCAGTAAAAACGCTATCCAAGCATACAAATCTGTGATTTGTCCGTACACGCCTGCTGCGAAGACGCGCACGTACAATGGAACAAGCAAATAGTTTAAAAGACGCGGCACGATTGTACCCATGCCGTAAATTACTGTCTGACCCGCGAGGGCTTTTATAGGATTCGAACTCATATTCTTTTATTTTGTATAGACGTGCCATGGCGCGTCTCTACACATAACAATTTTTTTGCAAATATATTACATTTCTTTTAAAATAGGTATGTCGATTGTAAAAACAGTGCCGATTCCCTCTTTGCTCGAAAACGAAATATTTCCTCCCATCGACTGTATGATGTCTTGAGAAACCGACAATCCGACTCCCATCCCGCTTGATTTCGTCGTGAAATTGGGGAAGAAAATCTTCGCTTGGTCTTTTTCTTTGATTCCGCAGCCGTTGTCAGTGATTTTGATTCTGTACTTCTCCTCTAACCTGCTGAGTATCACCTCAATATGACCTGTTTCTTTTCCTATTGCCTGAATTGCGTTTTTTATGATGTTTCCGAAAACTCTGCCGAGATTGTTTTTGTCGGCAAAAATCGTCCAATCTTCGTTGTCATTGAAAATCAATGCGATGCTGATATTATTTTGAACATCATAAAGTTTTATGGTGTTTTTAAGCAACTCGCTCAAATCAAAAGTGGTAGGCGTGTTATTCGGAAGTTTGGCGTAATCTGAAAATGCTGATGCGATATTTGAAAGTGTATCAATCTGTTCAAGCAAAGACTTCAATGTTTCCTTGAAGTTTTCCTCAAATTTCGGATCTTTTCTGTCCCAAAGCATCTGCAGATACTCTATGTTCAGTTGCATCGGGGTGAGCGGGTTCTTAATCTCATGCGCCACCTGACGCGCCATCTCACGCCAAGTGCTCTCACGCTCGTTGCGCACAATCTTATTCGCTGCTATTTCAAGCTGCCGGCACATCTTGTTATATTGCTCCACAAGAGCTCCAATCTCATCATGACCTTTGAAATTTATCGGCTCGTTGGTTTCGTCAAGACTGATTTTCCCCATTTGTTCTTCTATGATTTTCAATGGTTTAAGCGTTTTACGAGTAATCAAAAGCACGATAATCGAGGAAATGCCAAGCAAAACGATGATAATGTTTACATAATTGAGAGCAAATTTTGACAAATTATCGTCGTATTCCAATTGTGAATCGAAGTAAATCACATTCAAAATTGCCACGAGCTTGTTGTTTTGGTCGAGAATAGGGAAGTAGTATGAGGTGTATTTTTCATCTTTGTACGATTCTTTTTGCAAATGATATCCAGCGTTGTCAAACAAAATTGTCCTGTATGCATCCTCGTTGATGGCATCTGCATTGACATTTGCGCCCGGTAAAGTTGAGTTAATCAGATTTCCCTTGATATTGTAGATATTAATGTCGCAGAAAAACGTTTCTTTAAGCTTGGCGATGAACTCGTTTTTATTGATGCTATTTTCTGTTAAAAGATTGGATTCCAAGTTGTTACGAATGATATTTGCCTGTTTGTATTGCTCAATCTGTGTCTTTTTGATGATGTTGTTTCTCAAAAACAGAAATGAAACTATACCAATTGCAATAAATGAAAAAGCCAGAACCAGCAGAATCGTGATTTGCATTTTGCTGTGGAAACTCCTTTTGAAAATATTGGAACGGCCTTTTTCAAAATAAATATAAAGGAAATAGGCGAGGAGCAGGGTGAAGAAAATGAGGGAAACTGGTGCGACAAACTTCATCCAGCGTTCAGACTCGATTGAAACAACGATAGATTTATAATTATCTAAGTCATTGAGAATAAAATGTTTAAACTTTCTACCTCTGTGAAGGCCATCCTCTTGTGAAATGAAGTTTTTGAAACTGTTCGGGTAATAATAATTGCCTAATTTGTAATGTAAAATGTTGTTGTTGTAAATTGCAAAAGAATAGTTTTTAAGTTTCGGAATGATGAAATTGTCAAAGTTTGTTGAATCAGCGTCTAAAAGCAACTTATTGTAAATCTTCTCTTTATAAAATTCCAAATACAAGGTTTGATAATTGTCAAACATCATTATGACGATGTAGTAAATGTCTGAAGTCGGATCATCGATGTGGCAAAGACCTTTTTCAAAGAAATACGAATTATATGATTCAAAAATACTCGCGAAATACTCGTCACATTGCTGTAACGAATCATTATCATTAACCCTGATGAGAGTTGTGTTGTCGCAAAGGGTAAACGTGCGGTTATAGTTTTTGTAAAGTTCAATGTTATTGAAATAGTTGGTGTTTAGGTAAGCTGTGATACTGTCGTCGCTTGGGATCATGTTGCTGTTTAGCATATTATGGAACAGGGAATCGCCTTCTATCTCGCCAATGATTTCTAATGTGGCTTTTTCGAAATCCTCGTCTCTCTCGTTTGCGATGATTTTGGCAAAACGCTCCATCTCGGCGTTCTCGTTGCTCTCCTTTCGCTGATGCACAAAAACGGTGATGGCGATGAGCGCGATGGTAATTAGTATGATGTATATTTTTTTCATAGCCCTGATTTTAGCAAAAACCGTTCCAAAAACTGCTTCGATTTAAGGCGATTTTGAAAATTTTTTGATGTACGACACTTTGAAAAACGAAAATGCCTTAAAACGCCTAAAAACCGCCAGAAATCAAATTTTGCGAAAAACGTAAATCAAACTTGAATATTCTCCTGTCTTTTTGGCTTTTTTGTTTGATTTGCTGCCAATTTTGATGCCGTTGATAAATGAGTTGGTGTTGCCGACAAATTTTTCGCTCATCATGGAGATGTAGTAAGCGTCCCATTTCAGAGGATAGATTTTTTCAAGTATGAATCTGTTGACAAAAATGTGTTGCAACGACTCTTTGTGAAAATGATTCAGGTGGCGCGGAACGTCGAATGCCGCCCATTTGTCGGTGTAATAAAGGGCGTCGAACGACATATAGTTTGGAACCGCAATTACGAGGCGGCCGTCTTTTGCAAGCAGTTTGTAAAGCTGTTCCGAAAAATATTTCAAGTCGTCGATATGCTCGAGGACGTGCCACATTGTAATAATGTCGAAAGAGGAGTGGGGTAGGGCAAAGACCTGTTCTGGTGTCAGAACGTCTTTTTTGAGTTTGGTCGACGCGATGTTACGTGCGTCTTCGCTCATGTCGCAACCCGTTGTCTTGCAGCCTTTCTTTTGTGCGTAATAAAGAAAGTCACCGATACCACAGCCGAAGTCGAGGAGGCGCGGTCTGATGAAGTTCTCGCTTGTGATTTTGTATTTGTAACGGATGTTTATTCTCTTGACTCTGTTATAAATCCAAGGAATCAGGCCTTTTTTGTGTTCGTTATGACTAAGGTATTCGTCAGATTTGTAGTAGTTTCCAATAACAGAAGGGTCAGGTCGCGGTGTCGTGAACAGCAGTTTGCATTCGAAACATTCGACGATTTCAAAGTCTTCCTGAGTGAGAAAATAGTCTTTCAGCTTCAGGTACGACTTGGTGTTTTCTGATCCACAAAACGGGCATTTAGTGCTCATAATATCTTTTATTTATTGTTGTTTCCTAAAATTGTTCCACGTGGAACGTTCAAAACATATTATCTCCCAAGGTATACCGCCAACACAGAAATATCTGCAGGGCTCACTCCGCTGATTCTCGATGCCTGACCGAGCGTTTGTGGTTTGTGTTTTGTCAGTTTCTGCCGTGCCTCTATTGTCAGTGAGTGCAGCGCGTTGTAGTCGAAGTTAGGACTCAGTTTCACGTCTTCGAGACGTTTCAGCTTGTCTGCGACTTCTCGTTCCTTGTCTATATATCCTTCATATTTTACCAAAATCTCCGCCTCCTCGACGACGCTTCGCGTCATCTCGTCGGCGAGGTCGTATTGCGACATAAGCCAGTCAATATGGCTTATCATCTCCGTTAAGCTGACCTGCGGACGTGTTAGGACATGTGCGAGACGTGTTTTGCCTGTGAGTTCAGGAGTGTCTTTCTCAACCAGTAATCCATTTATTTCATCTGGGCTTACATTATTGTCTTTCATCAAGTTAACCAAATCTTGTACACGCTGTTGCTTGTCGAGGAAACGGTTGTAGCGTTCCTGCGATGCGAGACCGAGATTATTACCGAGAGGTGTGAGACGTGCGTCGGCATTGTCTTGACGGAGCAAGATACGGTATTCAGCACGACTTGTAAACATTCTGTAAGGCTCGTCGACGCTCTTGGTGATGAGGTCGTCAATGAGAACGCCGATATAACCTTCGTCACGGCGTAAGACAACTGGCTCTTCGTCGTGAATGAGACGATGAGCGTTGATGCCAGCCATAAGACCTTGTGCTGCAGCCTCTTCATAACCTGTTGTTCCATTGATTTGTCCTGCGAAGAACAAGCCATGAATCTTACGTGTTTCAAGGCTGTGATAAAGCTGTTCTGGCGGGAAGAAGTCGTATTCGATAGCATAACCGGGACGGAAAATCTTGGCGTTTTCAAACCCTTCGATGTTTCTAAGAGCCTCGTACTGAATGTCTTCGGGCAATGAAGAGCTGAAACCATTGAGATAATACTCGCATGTTGTCGCGCCTTCCGGCTCCACAAAAAGCTGATGGAAGTCTTTTCCTGCAAAACGTTCAATTTTGTCCTCAATGCTCGGGCAGTAACGTGGTCCTATGCCTTGTATTCTGCCTGTAAACATTGGCGATTTGTCGAATCCTTTGCGCAGTATTTCGTGTACTTTCAATGAGGTGTACGCGATGTAGCAGGAACGTTGTTTAAGAGGTTTCTCCACGTTCATGAATGAGAATCCTGTCACGTCTTCGTCGCCTTTTTGTTCTGCGAGTTTGCTGAAATCGATAGTCCTGCCGTCGATTCTTACGGGTGTTCCGGTTTTCATGCGGTCCGCCTCAAAACCCAGTTCCACGAGTTGTTCTGTGATTCCGTGGCTTGCCGATTCTCCAATTCTGCCGCCTGAAAACGACTTCTCTCCGATGAAAATCTTTCCGTTAAGAAACGTTCCATTGGTTAAAATCACTGTCTTTGAATACACGTCGCCGCCCATCATGGTGTGTACGCCTTTAATCTTATCGCCTTCAACGATAAGTCCGTCGACGTGGTCTTGCCAAAACTCGAGGTTTTTGGTGTGTTCAAGCGTGTTTCTCCATTCTGCTGAAAACGCCGCCTTGTCGCTTTGCACGCGCGGACTCCACACGGCAGGACCCTTGGATTTGTTGAGCATCCTGAACTGTATCATCGTCTTGTCGGCGATGATGCCCATCTGACCGCCGAGGGCGTCGATTTCGCGCACTATCTGACCTTTGGCGATGCCTCCGACGGCAGGGTTACAAGACATCGCTGCCATGAAACTCATGTTCATGGTGATGAGCAGCGTCTTGTTGCCGAGGTTGGCCGCTGCCGCTGCCGCCTCACATCCTGCGTGGCCCGCCCCGACCACTATCACATCGTATTTTTCAAATATCATAACTCAAATGTTCCACGTGGAACGTTATTTATAATTCATTGATTTTAAAAGTCTTCATGTCGCATCGCAAGACATTTTTCCTCTTGTTCGCGCATCGTTTTCGCATCGGCGTCAGTTTTGTCTTTGTACCCGATAAGATGCAGCACACCATGTGCCAAAACACGATGAAACTCGTCTTTAAACGGAATATTCATCTGCTCTGCGTTGTCACGAATGCGGTCGATACTGATGTAGAACTCGCCGGAAAGATATTCGCTGCAGTCGTTCAACGGAAACGTCACGATATCGGTGTAGAAATCGTGGTTCATGCGCTTCTGGTTGAACTCCAAAAGATATTCGTCACTGCAGAAAAGGTAGTACAGTTCCCCGATTTTCTTTCCATACGACGCCACAAACTCTTCAATCCATTCCTTTGCGAGGCTCTGGTTTAAAGCAGGCATCTCAACATCAATATTTTCAAATCTAATCATTTTTATTTAAAAAATATTTATTTATCTTTTCTTTATAAAACGGTTGATACTCAATAGGATTCGTGCGCAGAAAGTCTTGCTGCCTCTTGATGCTTTCCTCGTATCTCAACTCGTCGATTTCATGTTTTTTAGCAGGACCTTTATACTCGTCAGACTTGCGTTTTTCCTCTTTTTCACGTTCCTGTTGGGCGTTTTCAGCCTTCAACATTCGCGACATTATATCTTTGTTGCGCTTGATGGTCTGATTAGTAATGCGTTTATTTACAATGTCTTCCTCTAACTTCTCCATGTCTTTGATAATCTGGTTGATGCCATCATCGCCGAGAACGCCATTCTTTTTCATCTCGTCGAGAATCTGTTGCATGCCTTCGCGAATCAGCTCTTGTTGTGCCGCCATTCGTGCCAGTTCCTCGCTCATATTTTGCATCGGAGTGCCGTCTTTTTGCTGTTGCTGCATCTGCTGCTGCATCTTCTTGAGCTGTTCTCCCAACTGGTTTTGAAGGTCTTTCATGTTTTTCATGCTTTTCGGCTTGCCCTGGTTGCCTTTCGATTTGCCTGGTTTTGAGCAAGAACTGCTACTCTGTCCGTCCATCTGGGAATCCATCTCGTTTAGCGATTCAGCAAGCATCAACGCGAGATTGTTCATCGACATCATGGCGTTTTGCTGTTTCTGTGTGGCGCTGCCGAATTTCAGTTCAAGAATGTCTTGCATAGAAGACTCACACTGTTGGTTGATTATCTGCAACTCGTTGAAAACGAAGTTTTTAATTGTTGTCTGACGCATTGCCATCTTACGTAAAGAGTCTTCCACCATCACGAAATTTTCAGAAATTTCTTTCTGTCGGCTTATTTTTTGTGACACAGTAGGGTCGTCGTTTTTCATCACGCCAATTTCTTTCATGAGAGCCTCTTCGGCATGTGATGACCTTACAACATTTTCGAGCAAAATCCTTACAAGATGAGCGTCTTCCGCCAACTGTTCCATTCCTCCGCCCAACATCATGCTGTTCATGTTTTCAGACATTTCTTTTATCTTCTTGCCGGCTTTCTGCTTCTTGTCTTTAGCGCCTTCTTTGTCGTTGCCGTTTTCAGATTCCTCAGCGTCTTCAAGGTCTTGCTGGGCTTCATCAAAGGCTTGTTCGTCTTTGTCAATATCGAAAGGATCGTTTAATCCCTGGTTTTTCTCGATTATTGAATCAAGGTTTTGTTCAAGCTTATTTAATTGATTTTCAGCGTCTTTTGCAGAAATTGAGTCGGTGTTGTTCATGAGTTCGTCGGCGAGTTTCTGCATTTCGTCGAGGAGTTGGTTCATGTCTTTCTCGACCTTGAGCTGCTCCAAAAGTGAGAGATTTCTATCCATCATCTTTTGCAATGACTCGTTGTTTTTCTTCAGATCTTTCATGATTTCCTGCATCCTCTCGCGTGGCATCTCGTTCATCAGTTGCTCAATTTCCTCCATGAGCTTCTTCATCTCATCAGGAATGACTTCGTCGAAAAGTTTGTTTATCTCCTCTTGTTTCTTAATCAGTTCTTCAGATGAAAGCTCGTTTTCCTTAATAAAATCAGCAAGCTCCTTCTGTTCCTCCTGGATTTTTTCCCATTCCTTCTGTACTTCTTTTTGCTTTTCGAGAAGCTCTTTCATCTTCTCTTTATCACTCCAGTCGAGTTCTTTTTTCGACATCAGGTCACGAAGCATGTCTTCAATTTCCTTGCGCAGATTTTGAAGCTCGTCGGAACGCTGGTTTAGGTTGTTAAGTATTTGATTTTCAGATGAATCAGCGATTGAATCAAGCTGTTCAGTGGTTGGAAGGCTAAGATAAAAAATCTCCGAACGTTTCGATTTTGGTCCGTTAATGCCGTCGTTGTCGAAAATCTCGAAATAAGCCTTTATCTCATCACCACGATAAAGTGTAAGTGTATCAATATCAATGCTATAGTAAAAAGAACTGCGGATATTTCTCTTGTCAATTGGAATATTTTTCACAAAGGACTGATTTGGTTTGCCATCGACTTCAAAATGATAGAGAAGTTTGGTGAAGCCGTAATCATCGGCAATGAGACCGGAATAATACGTTTGTTTTGCGAAATCCTCATGGAAATTCTGCACCTGGATGTCCGGGTAGGTATCGGGAATAACCTCGACGTTAAATACTATCGGATCTGTCGAATTCCATTCATTTTGTAATGAAGCCGTGAATTTTGTTGATTTTATGGCTGTAAATTTATAAATGGAATTATCGATGGAAATGGAATCATTAATGAAGATAGTCTTTACATCGCGTGTATGAAAAACAAATTCCACGTCGGTACCTTGTGGCACGATGATGCGTGTTTTTCCGTTTATAGTCTCGTTATTACGATGGATATATTTCGGAAAGGCTAGGTTTGCCTCGTAATATAGCATTGTCGGGTTTGGTCGCACGTTGATGTTTATCATCTGGCTGCGGTAGTCGCCGCCTTCGACGAAAAATTCCTCGTTTTGGTAAATGTTTTTGAAGATAAAGCGGAAGTCGTTGGTATTCAGACGGTTCATCATACGTATTGTAGAGACGTTTCCTGAAACGTCTGTGTTTTTGATATAGAAAGCATCGGGAATACGTTCACCTGTGACATGGATGTGAAACTCGGCGTCTTTGCCTTGTGAAACCTCAATTTCAGTTGCGGAAAGCTGAACCTCAAACGGCAACGGTTTCACATATTCCTGCGAATAGTTGATGATACGCTGTGCGGGTTTTTGGGAGAAGTCGGGAATGAATATTAAAGCGATGCTTAATATAACAAAAGCTATTCCGAAGTATTTCAAATATTTATAATTCTCTTTCAGGTTGACAGCATCGGAAAAATTGATAGGTTTCAGATTCTCGGTACGCTGTTCAATTGTTGCAATAAGCAGTTGATTATCAGAATTTTGCGAAAGCTCGTTAGAAAGTTGAAGAGTATTCAGCAGTTTGTCGCTGATTTCCGGGAAGAATTTTCCAATGATAACGGCAGCTTTCTCATCCGACATTTTTTTGCGAAAGCGAATGAGATTGATGACGGGGATGGCGAAATAGAAAATCGCGACAAACAGAGTGCCGAGGACAAAGAGCAGCAAAAGCACGAGGCGGCCTTTTTGCGGAAGCCATGAAAAATACTCTATACCATTGATTATCAAAAACAAGGCAATCATCAAGATAAGACCTATCAGCGCACCTTGAATGAGGCGGTTGAGGTAGAACTTCCTGATGAAGCGCTCGATTTTCGATATCAATGCAGAGTTTGACATATTACTATAAATTTGCAAAGATACGAAATTTTTCTGACAGGATGTTTTTTTGGACAGGATTTACAAGATTGACAAGATTTTTTCAGATTGTCCTTTTTCGAAACGCTCTCAATACCCTGTGGTAAGTCGCATTTCTGCAAATGGTTCAATAATCTTGAAGTCGTTAAAAATGATGAGAAAAACCTTAAAAATCATCATAAATGATGATGTCTTCATGTTTTTAAAAGCTATAATTTTGCAACGTTAAATGATTTTGTTATGCGAGAAGTTTTGAATCTTATTAATGAAATGTCGCCTTATCTGCTGTTAGGGTTCGGATTTGCGGGATTGCTTCATGCTTTTGTGCCGGCGCAGGTGTATCACCGTTACCTTTCAAAAGGTGATTTCCGTTCGGTTTTATGGGCTGCGATGATAGGCGTGCCATTACCTTTGTGCTCATGCGGTGTGATACCTACGGCGATGTCGTTGCGCAAGGAAGGAGCCTCCAAAGGAGCTACCACGTCGTTTTTGATAGCGACACCTCAAACAGGCGTCGACTCGATTTTAGCCACAGCTTCATTGCTTGGAATACCATTCGCAATAATTCGACCGATAGCGGCTTTGGTGACGGCACTTTTTGGAGGTCAGTTGGTAAATATTGCTACAAGAAACGAGAAAAACGAAGCTTCTGAAAGTACCAGTAAAGCTTCTGAAGAGCGTCCGAAAGGCTTCTGGAACAAGCTCAAAGAAGCCATTGAGTACGGCTATTTTGAGATGATGCAGGATATTGGCAAATGGCTGATGATTGGTTTGGTGGTTGCGGGTTTGATAACGGTGTTCGTGCCAGACGATTTCTTCCTTTATTTCAATGACAAGCCATTGCTCACCATGCTGATGGTGCTGGCGGTCTCGGTGCCAATGTACGTGTGTGCCACAGGCTCCATCCCGATTGCAGCCGCCTTGATGCTGAAAGGCATTTCACCTGGTGCCGCGTTGGTTCTACTTATGGCTGGACCGGCATGTAATATGGCGTCAATCATGGTGATTCGTAAAGTTTTGGAAAAGAAAACAATGTGGGTTTATCTGTTTTCAATAATTCTGGGAGCAATAACCTTCGGACTTATTATTGACCTCGTTTTGCCTACGGAATGGTTCACGTCAAGCATCAAAGCCACAAAGGAATGCTGCCACGAAGCACCTGCAATCTTCAATGTGATTTGCAGCGTGGTTTTGGGAATTTTGCTTATCTTTGCGCTGATTATGAGGCATCATCACCATTGCGACTGCGGTTGCGATGACCATGACGACCACTGCGAATGTGAGTCTCATTCTCATGAAAATCATAAAGTTATGGAGAAGAAACAGTTTAAAGTTGACGGCATGATGTGCAACCATTGTCGTGCCAATGTAGAGAAAAACCTCAAAGCCCTCGAAGGTGTTAATAATGTTGAAGTTGACCTTGCGTCAGGAACAGCCGTCGTTGAAGGCGACGTTAGTGATGAAGAGGTTATAAGAACCATTGAAGGCTTGGGGTATAAAGCGAAAAGAATATAGGAACTATTTCTTCACAATTCTTTTTGCAAAATCTTTTCCATTTGCTGTTCTGACCTTTATCAGATAGATGCCGGAATTGAGATTTGCAATGTTGATTGTGTTTTTATCGGCATTGCAAATCATTGAAAAGACAGTTTGTCCCATGATATTGAAAATCTCAATTTTTAAGAGGTTTTCTCCGGAGATTGTTACAAGGCTGTTTATCGGGTTTGGATAAATAGAGATTTTATTTGTAAAATCATTTTCTTCGACAGAATAATATCTTTCAAAAACAGGATAACCTTTGTTTACGTTCATTACATCCATTGCGTAAAAATTACCATTAGCGTTTAACAAATTGACAAAATCTTGGGTTTTCATAAAAGCTTCTGATTGTGGGAAGCCGTATTCATTATCACTTTCGATGATGTCAAGATAATAACAATTCGTTGAGACTGCTTGAGCGTCATCAAATTTATATCCGATAATACCTCCGATAAATGAAGGAATGTTTTCTCCTGTAATGTTTATATCAGTAGCGCTGTAACTATTCGTCACAGATAGATCTTTCTCTGACATTGTGCTTCCTACAAGTCCTCCCGATGCTGTTGCGATAAAACTGCTAGGTTCATTAATGGCAACATTCACTTCTAAGTAACCTGTATTATAGCAATTTGTCATACTTCCTGACATTATTCCGACTATACCGCCACAAAACTCCCCCTCGGCAAAATTATTATTTCCGCTTTGTGTTATAAATAGATTTCCTTGATTACTGCAATAATCAATATTACATTCATATAAGCTTCCACAAATACCACCGAAAGCCAGTCCTGAATAATTCGTTTTTACTTCTAAAATTGTCATATTACCATTATTATGGCAATCGGTTATTGTAGAATTCTCCATACGACCGAATAATCCACCAAACAATGAGCCAAACTCAAAGCTTCCATACTCTAAAACCATGCTAACATTATTGAAACAATGATCTACAGTAACATTCTTACCATATCCAACGAGAATGCCCAAACCACCTGATATTCCCAAGAGATGAAAACTCGGTAAGTCTATGTTTGCACCGTTAATAGTAATGTTTTTAATGCTTCCGTCTTCAATATGACCAAACAGACCTATAAATTTTCTACCACTTCCGTCTTTAATATTCATATTCGATATTGTATGATATCCGCCATCGAAATGACCTCCAAAACACCTGGTTTGAAGGCTGATACCATCTTGTGCAATAGGTTCCCATTCAAGGCCGTTTTCACCACCCAAATCAAGGTCGACAGTCAGAAGAAAACAAGTGTCGACGTACATGTTGTGATATTCGTAATTGCTATAATGCAGTTCATTAGTTTGAACAGCCAAATAAGCTAATTGTTGTGCGTTTTCGATAAGATAAGGGTCGTCTTCGGTACCACTACCATGAGTCCAACGTTCTGCTGTGCCGTCCCAAACTGAAATTTGTGCGTTGAGTGCCAATCCCATCAACACTGCAATGATAATTAAGGTAATCTTTTTCATAGCAAAAAATTTTAAGTTATACAAATTTGTTTCCGACGACAAAATTATTTCCAAAATGCAGCTATGTCAAGGAAAACTGGGTACGGAAAGGTACGATTGTCATTCGATTGCGATGTTGCGCAATGTTGTTGTAAGATCGAAATCAGAAGTAAGAATCTTTTTCAGTTTTCGGCTGCGGTCGCTTACGGTTGAGTACGCTTTTTGCATAAATGCCGCAATATCAGGCTCTTTCATGCCGAGCAGATACAAAACGCAATAGTTGACATCATCGTTGGTGAGCTCCGGATATTTGTTTCTGATACGCTCCGTGAATCCGTTAAGATGGTTGTCAGCCGTGGTTCGTAACGTCAGTAGCTGTTCCTTGTCGAGCGCGAAATCCTTGTAAATGGTGCAATCCATTTTCGACTTAAACTGCTGCTCGTGCGCTGTTTCAAGGATATATTGGCAAACAGGCTCTTTGATAAAGGCGTTATAGCCGTCCATGTTTGCCTCTTTTTTGAAAGTGTTAAGTTTTCTTTTGTGCCGAATCATCAAAAAGACAGCAATTACTACTGTTATAGCGATTGCAACAATTATAATAATGGTGATTTCGTGCCTCTTTTTCTGTTGTTCCAATGCCAGAGTTTGCTCGTGTTTTTGTTTGAGATAATCTTGAAACATGTCGGTGAGCTGCCATTCGTCGGCTTTTGTCCCGAATTCAGGCGGAGTGTTTTCGGTGATGAATCGCGAGTAGGAATCCGCTTTTACGGTGTCTGCTAAATGGTTGTAAATCTCGTAAAGGTGGTTTGCGCTTTGTGTTCTAAGGAAAATATCATGAGCGTCGTTGAAGACCTCGTTAAGATAAATGAGAGCGGTATCATATTGATTTTCAAGAATATAAATATAACCAAGACCTAAATACCGGTCATATATCTCATAATCTTCACCTGTTTTGATAATGTTTTTTAATGATTTTATTGCCTTTTCTCCATCATTATCAACAGTATATGTGGCAATTGTCTTCCTATTTATGACATTTCGATACAGAAGGCTGTTAGTGTCGGAAATTTTCTCCAAAGAGAGGTTGTAATAATAGATTGCGCTATCGGCTTCCTCGCCTTTTTCGAACTCGTAGCCTATGAAAAACAATGTGTTAGCGATGTTTGAGTGTGGGTCGCGTTTTTTGTATTCGAGGGCGTTTTTGTAGAAAACGATAGCTGGCTCGATAAGGAATTTATCGGAATAAATGTTTGCCAATCGGGTGTGAATCAGCGCCATAAACTTTGGGTTGCAACCGAAAGGTTCAATGATTTCCAATGCCTTGTAATATTGCTGGCAAGCCTCGAAAACACTGTCGTTTTCATAAAAACCTACGCCGTTCATGTAGTGGGAGCGGGCTGAGAGCAGAGCGGCGGTTTCGTCTTTGTGATTAGCCTCGAAAATGCTGTCGAAGTAGGCGAGAGCGTCAATAAGTTCAGCGCGAACAAGCTGCGGAGCGTCGTTTTTATAAAGGGCTTCGGAAACAAGAAGATAATAATAATTTTTTCCTGTTGCGCCAACGCATGCGTTGGCGGTACGGGATGTATCAATTAACATCATAAATGCCGAATCCGGTCGTTGTTGCATGACGCTGTCGATTTCAACGAGTTCAGGCGACAATTCGAGTTTTGACGTCTTGTTAGAAGTGTCATTCGAGCAAGAAATAATGATTGAGGCGATGATGCCTGAAAATAATAAAGCTTTGAGTTTTTTCATACCAAATTTAAAGGGACAAAAATAGTATTTTTATAGAATTTTGTCAAGAAAAAATGGTACGGATTGGTACGGATTCCGCAAAAATATGTGGAAACTTGGATTATATTCCAAAAAAAATATAGAAAATTTGGATTATATTCCAAAAAATTAGTATTTTTGTGCCGTAAAAAGGTGTTGATATGATTTTAAGGAAATTAAAAAATGTAATAAAAGGACAATTGTTCAACGGCAAGGCGATTGTTTTGATAGGTGCGCGGCAAGTCGGAAAAACCACTTTATTGAACCAACTGGCACAGGAAAGCAAACAGCCAGTTTTGATGCTTAATTGCGACGAACCTGAAGTAAGAATTTTATTGGAAAACACCAATATTTCACAGTTAAAGCTATTGATTGGCAATAATAAGCTGATAATTATAGACGAGGCTCAAAAGGTAAAAAACATAGGTCTGACTCTCAAATTGTTTGTCGATAATTTCAAGCACTTGCAAGTGATAGCTACCGGTTCGTCGGCATTTGAATTGCATAACAGGCTTAACGAACCGCTTACCGGACGTAAACTGGAATATCAACTGTATCCTATTTCAAGTGGTGAGATTATTGAGACGTATGGTCTTCTTGAGGAAAAAAGAACCTTGGAAAACAGACTCATTTACGGAAGTTATCCCGATATTGTGATGCATCCTGAGCAAGCTCGAAAATACCTTACTGAATTGACGCAAAGCTATTTATATAAGGATATTTTTTCTATAGGAGATATTAGAAAACCTGAACTTATTGAGAAATTAGTGCAAGCTCTTGCATTTCAGATAGGTAGCGAGGTCTCGACCAACGAGTTGGCAAATATGCTTCAAACCGACAATAAAACCATTGACAAATACATTGATTTGTTGGAAAAGAGTTATGTGGTGTTTCGTTTGGGCGGACTTAACCGTAACTTGAGAAATGAGCTTAAAAAGAGTAAAAAAATCTATTTCTATGATACTGGTGTCCGCAATGCGGTGATACAGCAGTTTGCACCGGTGCAGTTGCGCAACGACATGGGAGCATTGTGGGAGAATTTCTTTATTGCTGAGAGGAAAAAACGAAACCAATATGATGAAAAATTCTGTAATTCCTATTTTTGGCGTACCAATCAGCAACAGGAGATAGACCTGATAGAAGAGACGGACGGACAGATGACGGCATTTGAAATGAAGTGGAACAAATCGAAAAAAGCACATTTTCCAAAGAGTTTTCTTGATGCATATCCAGTAAAAGAGACAATTGTTATTACACCAGATAACTACCTAAATTATCTAATTTAAAGAAAAAACATTCTGTCTTCTGACTTCTGTATTCTGTATTCTAAAAATCACTATTTTTGCAAAAATTTTTGAAAAATGAAAGAAGTAAGAGTACGTTTTGCTCCAAGTCCGACTGGACCACTGCATATCGGCGGTGTGAGAACCGCTTTGTATAACTACCTTTTCGCTAAGAAAAACGGCGGAAAGATGCTGCTCCGCATTGAAGATACCGACCAGACACGTTTTGTGCCGGGCGCTGAGGATTATATCATAAAATCGCTCGACTGGTGCGGCATCAAGTTCGACGAAAGCGACATCGTGGGCGGTCCTTACGGTCCTTACAAACAGAGCAACCGCAAGCCTCTTTACAAACAATACAGCGACGAACTGATTGCAAAAGGTCATGCTTATTATGCTTTTGACACTGCCGAGGAGCTTGATAACCTACGCAAAGAAGCAGAGGCGCAGAAAAAGACGTTTATCTATAACGCCGAGACACGTCAAGAGTTGCGTAACTCATTGACAATGACCAAAGAAGACGTTGACAAGCTGATTGCTGACGGCACTCCTTACACCGTGCGTTTCATGATGCCTGAAAACCATGTGGTGGAGATGCACGACATCATCCGCGGAGATATCAAGGTGAACACCAACACTTTGGACGACAAGGTGTTGTTCAAATCAGACGGAATGCCGACATACCATCTGGCAAACATCGTCGATGACCACTTGATGAAGATTTCGCACGTGATCCGTGGTGAGGAATGGCTGCCATCGATGCCATTGCATGTGCTTCTGTATCAGGCATTTGGATGGGAAGCTCCAGAGTTTGCACACCTGCCATTGCTGTTGAAACCAGATGGCAACGGCAAGCTCAGCAAACGTGACGGCGACCGTCTTGGATTCCCAGTATTTCCAATGCAATGGGAGAATCCGGAGACTCATGAGATTTCGTCTGGTTACAAGCAGTCTGGTTACTATGCAGAGGCGTTTATCAATATGTTAGCACTTCTTGGCTGGAATCCTGGAACAGAACAGGAGATCTTCTCTATGGACGAGCTGATTCAGGCGTTCTCGTTCGACCACTGCAGCAAGTCGGGAGCAAGATTTAACGTGGAGAAGGCAAAATGGTTCAACCACGAATATCTGATGCGCCGCTCGAGCGAGGAAGTGGGCAAGGAATATCAGGAATGGCTGAAAACCGAAAAGAACATTGACGCTGATATTGAATACGTTACAAAGGTAGCAGCATTGGTGAAAGACCGTGTCAACTTTGTGAAAGAGATGTGGGAGCAGAGCTTCTTCTTCTTTGAAGAGCCAACCACATACGACGAGGTGACAGTGAAGAAACGCTGGAAAGAAAACTCAGCCGATTTGATGCGCCAGGCTTCGGAAGTGATAAGAAATATTGACGATTTCAGTGCTGAGAACATCGACAAGGTCTTGAATGAATGGATTACCAAGAACGAGCTCGGTATGGGTCCTGTGATGAATGGATTGAGATTGATGCTCGTTGGAGCAGGAAAAGGCCCGCATATCCATGAGATTTTGGGATTGATTGGAAAGGAAGAGGCGTTGAAGAGGATTGAAAAAGGAATAAACGTATTAAAATGATCCTGTAGGGGACAAGGCATACCTTGTCCGTACGGGATGAGATAAATTATGGCAATCATTTCGATAGAAAAAATGGAATTTTACGCCTATCATGGGTGCTTTGAGGAGGAGCGCAAGATAGGGACGTGGTTCAATGTGGATTTGAGCATGGAGGTTGACACCTCAAAGGCGGAAGCGTCTGATAATCTTGAAGATACGGTTAATTATCAGGAGGTTTATCAGGTGGTGAAACGGGAGATGATGATTTCCTCAAAGTTGCTTGAAAACGTCGCGCGACGCATTTTGAATGCCATAAAAGAGGCGTTTCCTGATGTGAGCTACGCTTGGATGAAGGTGAAGAAGATGAACCCGCCGCTGGGAGGGAAGATGGAGTCGGTTTCCGTAGAATTAGAAAGTTAGTCAGTTAATCAGTTGTTCAGTTTTGGACAAACAACTGACTAACTGAACAACTGAACAACTGAATAACTAAAAAAGTTTGCAATTGCAAACTTTTTTGTATTTTTGCGCTCGATATTTGGTGCCGGGAGGCTCAATAGGGAATCCGGTGGAAATCCGGGACAGTTCCCGCTGCTGTAAGCTCTTAATGCTTGCCACTATGCCACTGATAATCAATTGTTTCGGGAAGGCGGCAAGAATAAAGGAGTAAGTCAGAAGACCTGCCAATTATCGTAAACAAAGCTTTCGGGATAAAAGCTGGCTTCCCCTTATTTTATAAGGACTACCAACATTTTCCTTGAGGTTTTGAGGTAATTAAATTATTATTAAACCTTTAAAATCTAAGTTATGGTTAAAAAATTTACTTTAATGTTCCTTTTAGGAATCTTCGGTCTTTTCTCGACCAACCTTTTCGCACAGGAAGATGCGACAATCGACCCAGCCGACATCAAGTTTTGGATTGGCGAGGGTGAAAGTGAAGTCGTTTTCATCGTCAACTGGGCTGAGCCAGACACAGCATTGGCTTGGGGATATCGTTTTGTCGGTGAAAATGTCGTTATGAAAACTATCATGGACGACATCGCGGCAGCTGATTACCGTTTCAGCTATGAAGCAAGTGGTTTTATCAACGACCTGCATTTCAATGACGGTGTTCTCGATTTGAGTCTCGTTGAAGCGGGATGGCTTACCTATCTGATTAATGGTGAATCGACATGGGATACTTATGATGTGGCATTAGTCAGCGACGGTGAATATGTGAAAATTGGCGACACACATTGCGGCACAATGATTGATCCGGAAAACTGGATTTATGTCTATGAAAAAGAAGTGGCTCCTGTCTATGCATTAGGCGAAGAGGCAACTATCGACCCATCGGAAATCCTTTACTGGATTGGCGAAGGCGAGAACGAGGCAATATTTGCTGTGAATTTTGCCGACCCTGAAGATGTCTGCTTCGCTTGGGGTTACAGATTCGATGGCGAAAGCGTCACAATTAAAGAAATGATGGAAGCTATTGCTGCTGTTGACCAGCGTTTTGCTTTCAATGACGAACCGTCTTCATGGGGTGGCTATATGCTTACCGACCTCACCTTCAACTATAATGAAGTCCATTATGAACTTTCTGGTTATAACGCCATGTACAATGTGAACGGTGTGCAGTCATGGTATACTTTTGACGAACAAACCGTTATCAACGGCGATTTTGTGAAATGGGGCGACTATACCATCGGTACTGAAATTGCTGCTTGGACATACGTTTGGGAAACTCCAGTACAGCCTGTTACAGCTTATGACGCTGTTGGTGAGGTTGATGCTTTTGAAATGTCAGTTTACCCAAATCCTGCAACAGATTTCATTATGGTTAATGTTGAGACACAAAATTTTGTGTCTGTACAAATTTACGATGTCATGGGTCGTAATGTTCTCACCACAACAGAGACAGCTATTGATTTAAGAAGCATGGAAGCAGGCGTTTACTTCGTCACTGTGAGAAGTGCAAATTCAGCTAAGACGACAAAACTCATTGTTAAATGAGAAAATTATTAGTTTTATTGGTGGCTATGGTGCCGATGGCTTTGTGGGCGCAGTTTGCTCCTGCACAGGACCAGCCTGGCACCACAGCCATGCATGCTGACTCATCGGCGTTTATCGGATGGGCTACAGGTTGCACTGTCAATCCCGGACCGATGGACATTTCAGACCCAAGTCTTGGCGTTGCCGGTTCAGGTTATCCGGCTGAGAATGCGATAGGCGTTCCTGGTGGCACATACACCGTGACTTGTCTTGGTGACGGCGGCTATGCCACTTTGACATTCGCATCTCCTATCTGCAACCGTCCGGGACCTGATTTTGCCGTGTTTGAAAATGGCTTCAAAAGCGGTAACTATTGGTTTCTTGAGATTGCATTTGTCGAGGTGAGCTCCGACGGAGAGAACTTCTTCCGTTTCCCTGCAATAACACGTGTGCCTTTCGATACACAGCTTAACGGTTTCGCGACAATGGATCCTGCGATGATTCATAACTTCGCCGGAAAATATGGTGCTTTCTACGGCACTCCGTTTGACCTTGATGAGGTTCCGAACAATCCGCTTCTCGACAAAAACAACATCACGCATGTCCGCGTTGTCGATGTTGTAGGATGTATCGACCCGCAATATGCCACTTACGATTCGGAAGATCATCCTGTCAACGACCCATGGCCGACGCCATTCGCATCAAGCGGTTTTGACCTCGATGCAGTCGGTGTGATTCATGATATCGCACACTTCCCGACACCTGAGGATGAGCCTCCATTCATCGCAAATCCAGTCGGTGCAGTGGTTTTCGATGAATATCCACAAACAATAGAAATCAATCTTGATGGTGTCGCTTCAGACCCTGACGATCCGGATGAGGACATCACATACAGCTTTGTTTCAAATTCGAATGAAAACGAGCTTTCGGTGACACTGGATGAGAAGATTTTGAATCTGACACGTCTTTCGAGAGAAGCAGGTTCGGCAACCATCGTCCTTCGTGCCACATCCGATGGTCAGACAATTGATTTTAATGTTTATGTCACGATTAATTCCGTGCCAGACGGCATTGAAGAAAACGACAAGATGACGATTTCGGTGTATCCTAATCCGGCGCATGATTATATTCGCATTGAGACGCAAAATTTTGCGTCTTTACAATCCATAGATGTGTATGATATTGCAGGACAATTGGTTCTGACATCAAATGAAACAGAAATCAATGTGTCGGGATTGGAATCGGGAATGTATTTCGTCAAAATCAATTGCGGCGAAAATATCATTACAGAACGTGTAATCATTAAATAATCAATGTGTTATGAAAAAGATTTGTCCTCGTTGTGGAAAAGAGTTTGAATGCGTGCATTCAATCAATTGCTGGTGCGTGAAAATACATCTTAGCGACAGCGCGAAGGCATATCTGAAAGAACATTACACGGATTGTCTTTGCAAGGATTGTCTTGCAGAGATTAACGTTTAAAAGGACAAGAAACAGAATTGCAATTATTGCATTTGTTTGATTTTGTAGAGACGTTTCCCGAAACGTCTCTACATTTTTTTAATGAAAAAACTGCCAGCACCACGAGGGCTGCGACAACCAATAACACTATGCCGGTAGCGAGATTCATATTATTGCCACTGCGATTAGATATACGAAAAATGCTGCAATCCATGCCACCACGCATTGGAACAAGATGATGACGAGCATCCATTTTGTGCCCAATTCACGGCGTATGGCTGCCATTGCGGCGACGCAAGGGGTGTAGAGGAGGCAGAATACCAACATTGAGATTGATGTCGTTAAAGTGAACAAATCGATGGCGTTGAGCACCTCGAGGGTTGCCACCACGCTTTCCTTTGCCATGAAGCCGCTTACCAATGCTGTCACGATTTGCCATTCGCCGAGTCCGATTGGTTTGAAAATAGGGGCTATCCATCCAGCTATCATCGCAAGGATGCTGCCTTCGCCATTATTAACCATATTGAAATGGAAATCAAAGGTTTGTAGGAACCAAATCACCAAAGAAGCAAGGAAAATGACAGTGAAGGCGCGCTGGAGGAAGTCTTTGGTCTTGTCCCACAGCAGATGCGCCACGTTTTTCGTGCCAGGCATACGATAATTCGGCAGTTCCATCACGAAAGGAGCGACGTCACCTTTGTTTTTGGAGAATAACGCGACGACAAGTCCCATGACGATTCCGAACAAATACAGGCAAATCAGCACCAAGCCGCCATGATGCGGGAAGAAATAGTCTGTGAAGAACGCGTAAATCGGGATTTTTGCCGAACAGCTCATGAAAGGCGTAAGGAGTATTGTGCGCCAACGGTCGTGGGTGGAGTGCAGTGTACGTGACGCCATCACAGCAGGGACGGTGCAGCCGAAGCCGATTAGCAGCGGAACGATGCTATGTCCGGTTAGACCGAGTTTTCTCAAGAAACTATCACTGACGAAAGCCACGCGTGCCATGTAACCGCTGTCTTCGAGCAGACTCAGGAAGAAGAAAAGCAGTATGATGATTGGCACGAAGCTGATGATGGTTCCAACACCGCCAAAGATGCCGTCGACGACAAGCGACTGCACCGCAGGCGTGACATCCCAGCGTGCGAGAGCTTCTCCGCAGACGCCAGCCAACCACTTGATGCCGTCATCCAAGAAGTCTTGAAGTGGAGCACCTAGGACATCGATGGAAAGATAGATGATTCCTACCATCACGAGGATGAAAATCGGGATGGCGGTCCATTTTCCGGTGAGGATTTTATCGATGGCGCGGCTACGCTGGTATTCTTTGCTTTCCTTAGGTTTTACTACCGTTTTTGAACAAAGGCGCTTGATGAACGTGAAGCGCATTTCAGCCATTGCAGCGGCGCGGTCGAGTCCGCGTTCCTCTTCCATCTGTAAGATGAGGTGTTCGAGCGTTTCTTTCTCATTTTGAGAGAGTTGCAGAGCGTCAAGCACTATTTTGTCGCCTTCCACGAGCTTTGAAGCTGCGAAACGAACCGGAATGTCGGCACGTTGGGCGTGGTCTTCGATGAGGTGCATGATGCTGTGCAGGCAGCGGTGTACTGCTCCGTCGTGGTCGTCCTTGTCGCAAAAGTCCTGACGCACAGGCTCTTCCTGATATTTTGCCACGTGAATGGCGTGGTCAACCAACTCGTTGACACCTTCGTTTTTGGCTGCCGAAATAGGCACCACAGGCAGTCCGAGAATTTGTTCCATTTCGTTGACGCGGATTGTGCCGCCATTGTGCCGCACCTCGTCCATCATGTTGAGCGCCAGCACCATAGGCACGCCGAGTTCCATCAGCTGCATGGTGAGATATAGGTTGCGTTCGATGTTGTTGGCATCCACGATATTGATAATCGCCTTGGGCTTCTCTTTCAAGATAAACTCACGCGACACGATTTCCTCGCTGGTGTAAGGTGAAAGCGAATAGATTCCTGGAAGGTCTGTCACAGAAGTCTCAGGATGACCTTTTATCACGCCGTCTTTGCGGTCGACGGTGACGCCAGGGAAGTTGCCTACGTGTTGGTTTGAGCCTGTCAGCTGGTTGAAAAGCGTCGTTTTGCCGCAGTTTTGCTGACCTGCAAGCGCAAATGTCAGTTTTGTGCCTTTTGGCAGAGGGTTTTCGTGAGTCTTGTCGTGATAAACGCCTTCCTCGCCAAGTCCAGGGTGGGCGTTATGGTCGGGTAACGATGTGATATACAATTTGTTAACATCAAAAACATCGTTTTCTGATTCTTTATCATAAAGATGAGGCTCAACCTCAATGAGTTTGGCGTCGGCTTTGCGCAAAGTGAGTGAATAGCCATGAATCATCACCTCCATCGGGTCGCCGAGAGGAGCGTATTTCACAAGCTTGACAACAGCGTCGGGAATCACGCCCATGTCGAGAAAATGCTGTCGACGCGAGCCTTCACCACCCACTGTTTTTATCACCGCAGACTGACCTATTTCGAGTTTATCGAGAGTTGTCATTTCAATATTTTTCATGATGCAAAATTACGAAGAAAAAAGATTGGATAGCATCCCTATTAATGGGGATTTTTTATACCTTTGCAAGGTTAAAATGATGAAAAATGAGATTCATAAAGACCATATCGGTTGTTTTGATAACGCTTGTGATTGTTTTTGTTATCGGATGCAAGAAAGAGAAAAATAACGTCACTGGAGTGGTTGTTGAACACCATGAATATGTTGATTTGGGATTGCCAAGCGGCACTTTATGGGCAAAATGTAATATTGGGGCAGACAATCCTGAGGATTTTGGGGATTATTTTGCATGGGGCGAGACCAAGACGAAGGATGTTTATGATTGGAAACAATACAAATACAGCGTTTTTGAAGAAGACAGTTATAAACTGAACAAATATTGCACCGATCCGAGTTGTGGAGTCGGCGGTTTTGTTGACAATCTGACTGTTTTGGAGTCTGGTGACGATGTTGCAAGGGCTGAATGGGGTGAGAATTGGCGTATGCCTACCAGTGAGGAGTTTAATGAGCTTTACCAAAACACGACTTTTGTGTGGACTGAAATCAACGGTGTTTATGGGCGGCTTTTGACTGGCAGTAACGGCAACAGCATTTTCATGCCGGCTACCGGTTTCCGTTTGGATGACCAGCTGATATGCACTGGGCTTGGTGTCTACTGGTCGAGTTCTCTTCAAACCGACTGCCAAGTCGCCGCGTGGAGTTTGCATTTCGATGATGTGAACTGTCACGTGTGCGGCACCTATGAGCGCAGCAGGGGACAGGTGGTGAGGGCGGTGAGCAATAACAGACCGTGATTAATGTCTTACGCCGGTATTCCTCGAGGCTCGATGCCAAAATGTAAGTCTTAGTGCCAGGCTTAAAGGTGAGTTAAAGTTGATGCCTGAAAGAGGTGTGAGGTATTTTGTATTGATGGCATCGGCCTGGAGGAAAAATATCCAGCGGTGATAGTAAATCAGGTTGAATATAGTGAACATATGTTTTCTGCAAGATGCTGAGCCACCTCCTCAATGGTAAACTTGCTCACGTTGATGGTGAAGTCGTAGTTTCGAACCTCATAACGAGAGGCTCCAGCATAATATTTGGTATAAGTCTCGCGAGCATTGTCGACATCGTCTATGCATTTGGCCGCGGACTCCTCATCGACTCCAAATTTTTCAGCAATACGTTTAACGCGCATGTCTCTGTCGGCGAAAATGAAGATTTTCAAAGCATTCGGGTCGTCTTTAAAAACACGGAATCCGGTGCGCCCAACGAAAATACACGATTCCTTGGAGGCGATGTCGCGCATCTTCTGGATCTGAGAGTAATACGCCTCACGGGATGTGACTTTCTTATTTTCAGATTTGTAAGTCTTGTTGCCTTCAATCGCCGCCTTGTCGTAAACGTTAATGCCGAGCAACTCTCCCAAACGGAAAGCTATCTGCCTTCCTCCGCTTCCACTTTCGCGGTTAATCGTGATGATTATTTTCCCCATTTTTCCCTTGTTGATTTTTTACAAAGATAATAAATCAAGGGTATATTTTTCCGGGTTGCACAAATGGTCGAATGCTTTTCACAAACAATCTAATCAAGGTCTTGATAGTGGAGGGGGTATTGGATAAAAAGTTGAATTTTCAAACACAAAAAGTCGAATGGTTTTTTACTTTTTGGCTGCCATTTGGCTTCTGAAATATGTAGGAGTCACCTCATATTTACGCTTGAAGTCACGACCGAAGACGGTAAGGTTTGAGAATCCTGATGCAGCTGCCACATCGCTGATGCTCATATCAGGATTGTCGGTAAACAACTGGCAGGCATATTCAAGACGCAAGTCGCGAATGAAATCGGGCAATGAACTACACGAATCGGCATGAGCGAAAGCAGCTCCGACACGACGGTCGGTGAGATGGAAGCGGTCCATCAGCACCTGACGACTGAAGTTAGGATTGAGGAAAAGCTCCTCGCTACGTATGACATCGCTCAGATAATCAAAGAGCTGCTCATCGTCGAGAGTGTCAATATCCGGTTTTGATTTCGGCGTTTGAATCTTGATGTTCTGCGACTCCTTTTTCTTATATTTCATCGCCTCCATAATCTGCTCGGTGAGTACTCGGTTTTTGCGGTCGATGGCTCGACGCTGTATCAACAATCGGATTATGAAGCAGATTGACAACAACACCAAGATAAATCCAGCCCATGCGAGGCTTTGGTTATGCTTGGCTTTGGCTTGTTCGCGCTCAGTGTTCATGCGCTCCTCCTGAAGCTTGTAGCGCGCCGCATAATGAAATGCCTGTCCCTCCTGCTGTTTCCTGTCGAGAATATGTTTTATCTCAGTATAACGACGCCAGTAGCTTGTAGCGGCTTGGTAATCGCCTGTGGCTTCGGCGGCAATGGCGCGGTTGTAAAGCATAGATGAAAAATCGAGATTCATGGTGTCGTTTCCTAAACGCGCATCAGCCAAGTCGTAGATGGCAAGCATTTTGTCGTAATCACCCAAAATGCACCATGTGCGGGATGCCATCATACGGCCTGAGAAGGTCTTTCCAAAGTCACTGTCTTCGAACAGCGACATGTAATAACGGGCTGTATCGTACTGTTCCATTTCGGCGTATGCTTTGGCGAGGAAACCATAAGCCTGGGCTGTATAGAAATTGCAATAGCTGTTGAAATGCTCGTCGCTGGGCGGCATGCGGAATGAGCCGTCGGCATATTCGTCGCGGTGCTGGCGGTAATCGTCGATTTTTTCGATGATACGCTGTGCAAGCGGGATTATGTTTTCGGTCCTATCGATAATGTCTAATACATTTATCTTTCGTTTGAGCGCGATGATGCAGGCGTCCATCTCATTGAAATGCCGTTGCTCGTCGAGGGCACCGATAACGCCGTTAAGTTTGGCGAGACCTCTCTCTTCCTCACCGAGTTGGGCTAAGATAAAGCCTATCTCTGCTTCGGTGCGCAACGCCTCTGTCTCGTCGCCCTGCTGACGGCAAAGCTCAACTTTCTCAGTGGACCAGCGCACCCATTGCTCGTTGTCGCCACGACGGCGCGTGATGGTAATCAGCAAGTCAAGGACATTCTCACGGTTAGTAGGATTATCAACGAAATCGCTTTCCATCAGTGCTTCGCAAATATGGAGAGCTTCTTCAAAATGCAGGTCGGCGGTAGAGCGGCTCAGCACTTTGGCGCGTAGCATCTTGGCGAGTCCTTCATCCAGATTGCCGACAATCACCGCCGAATCGAGTATCAGCAGTGCCCGTTCCGGATTATGGTCAAAAATAGCCATCGCCGCCTCTTCAGTATAAAGCGTGTCAATCGGCTGAGGCTCATATTTCACGTTATTGTCAGTGTTCACACAACTTACAGCAAATAAAGCCAAAATTATATATAATATAAGGTGTTTTATATTTTGCATTTTAAACTGTTTTCTGTGTGCAAAAATACAAAAAAATAGCGTTCACAATCAATGGAACGCTATTTTTCCGAGGTACCAGACGGAATCGAACCGCCGTAAAAGGTTTTGCAGACCTTCGCCTAGCCACTCGGCCATGATACCTTGTTTCGGACTGCAAAAATACAACTTTTTTCAATATCCGAACGCTTTTTCAAAAATTATTTTTTCCTGCCGTCAATCCATACCCACAAACGCCACATCAGCCATCCCCACGCAAAGAAAAAAACATAATAAATCCACTGCGGAATGGTGTTGTGATAAGCGTCCTCGTTGACAATCTCGTCATATTGCTCAGCCGGGATGTCAGCGTAATAATATGCTCCCGCGCCGAAGTCATAGTCTTCGACAACTCCCTTGCGGTTCACCATGATATAAACCGCCAAAACCAAAGTGATTACCACCACAACGATGGTAATCACCTTGAAAACTATGTGTTTTTTGTCCATTATTTGAACAAATCGAGATTCGGAACGTCGAACACCACGCCTGAGAGCAGGAACCACACTGCAAACAGCGTCAAAGCGATGTTGAACAGCTGACCTACAACGTAGAGCCACAAAACTTTGCCGCCCTGCATCTGCTTGGCTAATGTCTTGAAATTGGTGTCCAATCCGATGCTGGTGAATGCCAGAACGAATGCCCAGTTCTTGTATTGGTCAAGCACGTTGTTGATGGCCTTAACACCTGAAACACCGTCAAAATCCATGCCTTTGGTGAGTGGCATGATGATGAACGAAGCCACCAGCGATGCCACGAAGAAACCGATGATGAACTTTGGGAAACGGTTCCAGATTTCGCCTGCGCCAACCTTGCTGTCGCCTGTCTTGTCGACTTTCAATGCAAAGAAAATAGCAACAAAAAACGCGATGAATCCGATGAGGATGTTTTGAATCATCTTGACCATTGATGCCACTTGTTCAGCCTCGGGTCCGAGAGCGTTGCCTGCCAAAACCACAGCGCCTGTCGAGTCGACTGTGCCGCCGATGAGCGCTCCGCCCATCATCTGGTTCATGCCAGCCCAACGGATAATCATCGGCTCAAACACCATCATCAAAATGGTGAAAATGATAGAGATGGAGATTGCCAGCGAAAGGTCTTCTTTCTTTGCCTTTGCGGCTGCTCCTGTGGCGATGGCGGCTGATGTTCCGCACACCGAAGTCGCTGATGCCAAAGTGATTACCAATGGCTTGTTGCCTATTTTCAACACTTTGGTGCCAAACCACCACATGAAAATGATGACGATAGGTGTCACAACCCATGCGATGCCGAGACCGTATGGACCGAATTTCGCGATATTGCTAAACAACACTGAGAATCCCATGATAACCAAGCCGGTTTTGATGTAAAACTCAGTGCGGATTGCAGGTTTCAGCCATTCAGGAGTGCCAACGGTGTTGGAAATTAACAAACCTATTAACAAAGCCCAGAACGCCCACTCGAGGTAACGGTTCAATGTGAACTCAGCACTCACCATGCGTACCACAACAGCTATAATAAACAGTACGACAAAAGCCGGAACAAACTTTTTCAAACTTTCACCCTGAAGCTTAACTCCGATAGCAAACAAAAGTCCTACAACCAGGAATGTCAATAAAACCTTACCAAGAAATTTTCCGTTAAGTTGTGAGCCTAAAGCAACAACCTTGGCCTCTTTTTTGCCGCTTTCAAAAGTATAAGATTCGTCTGCAGGCACGTAGATGTCTTTCTTGACGATTTTCTCCTTACCATTCACGATTTCTTTGACTTTTTCGGTTTTTTTCAAAAAAGTGATATCTCCATAACAGAAGTAATCGTCTTTTTTATAGGATTGTTCAAGAGTTCTGCCAGATTTCTCGTTTACAACTTTGTTATAAGATGTTTCTCCGTTTTTTGTGACTTTTTCGAATTTGGTTTTAAAAGCCACGATTGTGTCGGTTGCTACTTCATCAGCTGTTAATTCTCTTGTTAATGGATAATATTTTATGGTATTATCGTTGTTGTTTTTAACAACAGCCAATTTCACATTATTATAAATCTGTGTTTCTTTCAGATTTTCACCACAACTCCATGTCTTGAATTTCGCAGCTGAAAAATCAAACCATCCTGTCAACACTGCCACACAACCGATTGCAATGATGATGAAGCCGATCCAAACTGCTAGCCAATCTTCTTTTTTCAAAAGATCATTCTTTGCCATAATCTTAAATTTTGAATCATTAAATTTAGAATTTGAAGTTCAATATTGCAACAATGTTATGTGCCTGGTCTCCTGTTTCAGGCTTAACCAACTGATAGTTGAGCTTGAAGTTGACTTGTTTCAATGGCAGATAGTAAACACCAGCTGTAATGTAAGTCACAGCACCTTTTTCAACTGCTTCGTCCTTGTTGAAACGCTCGTAGCGCACCACTGGCATGAGTCTCTGCGTCTCGGTGATATTGAACCAATAGCCAGCCACTGCGTAGAATCCGTTGCTGTTGAATGGTCTGTTGATATCTTCAACAACGTCCATTCTGCCAGTAGAACCTCCAATATATTCCGAACGGAACACGATTCTGTCTGATTTGTACTGAATACCAGCGCTCCAGCGGTTGTTGTCGCCTTGCATGATAGTATCGCAGATATATTCACCATTCTGATAAGAACCCAAGATGGTCAAGTCTTTAACAGGATGCAAAGCTATGCTTCCGATGAAATCCTTGCGGTTGTTGTTGTCCTTGAAGACGATGCCGTTGCCGTTGAAGATACCGGCTTTATATTCGACCCAACCGTTGAAAAGCTTACCGCTTGCCATGACACCGATGTCGCGACCGAGAGCGCCGATGCCTGTGATGCCGCCCTCATAGCCTGTGAGCTGTTTGATAATTGTTGCGTAGTCGAAAAACTCGCAGTCGAAAGCAGGGTTAAACTGGTTTTCGATGCTGAGCGGGTTCTTGAACTGACCTGCCTGAATCACAAATGCCTCGCATACTGTATATTTCAGGAAAGCGTCAGTAAGAGCTGGCTTTCTTACGAAGTCAACACCTACACGGTAACTGAGTTTTTCTGTAAATTTTCCATCGAAATTAACGCAAACACGCTGTAAGAACAAGGTGTTGCTCTTCAAATCGAAGTCTTTGTCGAAGTTGGCGTCAAATCGAACCTGTGCGAAGCCAGAAACCTTCGGCATGTGGTCGACTTTCTCTTGTGCAAAAGCTAAAACGCTGAATGTCAGCATGATAGCTAACAATGTAAATCTTGTTTTTCTCATATTTTTTAAATTTGTTAATAATTATTTTCGTTTTCGGTGCAAAGATACGAAAAAAGTAAAAGCGTTTACTTTTATAAGAAAAAATTTTTGATACCTTTCGCAGAATTACGACTTACCACAGGATATTGAGAGTAATTCGAGAAAGGTATCAAAAATTATAATGTAGAGACATCACATTGTGGCGTCTCTACATAATGTTGTTTTATTCCGCTAACACGGTGATTTTGTTCTCCAACACCTCGCAAACACCGCCTTTGATGTTGAAAAACTGCTGTTTTCCGTCGGAATCCTGTATTTTCACACGACCAGGTCCGAGTGACGCTATCATGGGGGCGTGGTTGTTCAAAACCTCAAACAATCCGTCGCTTCCAGGCAGCTGCACCAATGTCACCTCGCCTCTGAAAATCTGTTTGTCAGGTGATGTTATGTCAAGTTTCATGGCTTACTCCTTGTTTTCTGCTAACATCTTCTTGCCTTTTTCAATAGCTTCCTCGATGGTTCCAACCAAGTTGAAAGCTGCCTCAGGATATTGGTCGACTTCGCCGTCCATAATCATGTTGAAGCCCTTGATGGTGTCTTCAATCTTCACGGTGGCGCCTCTCAAACCTGTGAACTGCTCTGCAACGGTGAACGGCTGTGAGAGGAATCTCTGTACACGACGTGCGCGGTGCACAATGAGTTTGTCCTCTTCCGAAAGCTCGTCCATACCGAGGATCGCGATGATATCCTGCAACTCCTTGTATCTCTGGAGGATTCCCTTCACGCGCTGTGCCGTGTTGTAATGCTCCTCACCAACGATGTCAGGTGTCAGGATTCGTGATGTTGAGTCGAGTGGGTCGACGGCAGGGTAGATACCTAATTCTGAGATTTTACGGCTCAAAACCGTCGTTGCGTCCAAGTGGGCGAATGTTGTTGCAGGTGCCGGGTCTGTCAAGTCGTCGGCAGGCACGTAGACAGCCTGTACTGAAGTGATGGAACCGCTCTTTGTCGAAGTGATTCTTTCCTGCATCAAACCCATTTCCGATGCCAATGTAGGCTGATAACCCACGGCGGAAGGCATACGTCCAAGAAGTGCCGACACCTCTGAACCTGCCTGTGTGAAACGGAAGATGTTATCAATGAAGAACATAATGTCACGTCCTGCTGTCTCGCCGTCGCCGTCACGGAAATATTCTGCCATACTCAAACCTGACAAAGCCACTCTAGCACGTGCTCCAGGCGGTTCGTTCATCTGACCGAACACCAGCGTAGCCTGCGATTTGTCGAGTTCTTCATAGTTGACTTTATCGAGTGGCCAGTTGCCTTTTGCCATCTCTTCCTGGAACTCTTTGCCGTATTTGATAACGCCTGCTTCAATCATATCACGGAGAAGGTCGTTGCCCTCACGGGTACGCTCGCCAACGCCGGCAAACACCGTCATACCTGAGTACAACTTGGCGATATTGTTAATCAACTCCATGATAAGCACGGTCTTACCGACACCGGCGCCGCCAAACAGACCGATTTTACCGCCTTTTGCGTATGGCTCAATCAAGTCGATGACTTTGATACCGGTAAACAGAATCTCCTGTGTCGTTGAGAGGTTCTCAAACTTCGGAGGGTCGCGGTGGATGCTGTTGCGTTTGCCCGGATTCATCGGCTTCAAGCCGTCGATGCTGTCGCCAATAACGTTGAACAGACGTCCTTTCACCTGATCGCCTGTAGGCATGGTGATAGGATGACCAAGGCTGCGGACTTCCATGCCGCGGCGCAAACCGTCGGTTGAGTCCATAGCGATGGTACGCATGGTGTTTTCTCCGATGTCCTGCTGAACTTCGGTGATGAGTTTGTCGCCATTGTCGCGCGTAATCTCAAGCGCGTCGAGAAGACTCGGCAGGTGCTTCTCATCTTCAAATGCCACGTCGATGACAGGTCCGATGATCTGTACAATATGGCCCTTTATTTCCTTATCCATATTATTTATTGTTGTTGTTCATTTCTAAATAATGACTCAAAATTCTTGATGAATTTCCATTGGAAAATCACCAGATATAATATTCCGATTGTGATGGCACTGTCCGCAACGTTGAAAACAGGACTGAAAAATATCTCACCGCCTAAGAATGGCATCCATTTCGGGAAAGTGAACAGCGGGAAATACAGCATGTCGACGACTTTGCCCTGCATGAAGCCGGCGTAGTCGAATATGATGCCGTAAAACATCCCGTCGATGATGTTACCCAACGCCCCCGCGATGATTAACGCTATGCCGCACAACGGTCCAAAACTTACGTTTTTCTTAACAAGATAAAAAAGAACCCAAACCAACAGCACCACTGCGGCCACACGAAAAACGCTCAAAACAAGCTTTCCCCATGCTCCGCCAGACAGCTCCCATCCGAACGCCATGCCGTTGTTTTCCACAAACAAGATATAGAACCATTTCCCGAAAACTGGAATGGCTTCTCCGACTGCCATAGTGGTCTTGACAAGTATTTTTGATACTTGGTCTAACAGCAAAACCAAAAATATGACAATCAGAGGCTTTTTCATCTCTTCTTGTTCTGATTCATTTTGGCCTCAACGCTGAGTGTTGCATGTGGAACGGCACGCAGACGCTCTTTCGGTATGAGTTTCCCTGTCACACGGCAGATGCCGTAGGTCTTGTTTTCAATACGAATCAGAGCGTTCTCTAGGTTCTGGATGTATTTTGCCTGACGCACTGCCAAAGCGCTGTTCTCTTCTTTAGAAAGCACTGCCGCTCCCTCTTCCAAAATCTTGAAAGTGGGGGCCGTGTCATCTGAATTGTCACTGCTGGCGATGTTTTCCTGCAACAATTCAAGGTCTTTGCGTGCCTTTTCGAGACGCTCCAATATTAATGCCTTAAACTCCATCAACTCCTCGTCGGAATATCTGGTCTTTTCTGGAGTGTTGTTTACTGTCTCTTCCATAATTGTGATATTTAGTTTACGATTTTTTTATCATCAGTTTAGCTGAAACTTTTTCAACGAGTTCTTGTGCCTCAACGTCAAGACTGTCAACGAGTTCAAGGGTTGCGAGTGTCTCTGAGCAGATGTATTCGCCGAAACGCTCCACTGGTTTCATGATGTCGTTGTTTTTCTCTATTGTCAAGACAATCTTGTCTGTCACTTCAAGACCGCTGTCTTTTCTCATGTTCTGGACTCTGTTGATGATTTCTCTTGCGAGACCTTCTTCAAACAATTCCTGTGTGATGTTGATGTCGAGGGCGACGGTCATGTTGTCCTGTGTCGTCACTGTCCAACCTGGAATATCTTCGGTTGTGATGAGCGCGTCTTCCAAAATCAGGTTAACTTCCTGACCTTCAACGGTGATGTTGGCTCCGCCGTTCTTCTCAAAGTTGCGGATGTCTTCCTGGCTCATAGTGTTGAAATACTTCGTGAGCTGTCCCATCAGCTTGGCGTAACGTGTCTTCAACGAAGCGAAGTTCGGTCTGACTTTCTTCACCAAAATATTGAGTTCGCCTGTGAGGTATTCCACTTTCTTCACATTGACTTCCGAAAGGATAAGACCTTCAACTTTTTCAAGCTGCTGCTTCATTTCATCGCTCAGCACCGGAATCATGATTCTTGACAAAGGCTGGCGCACGCGGATATTGGCTTTCTTTCTTAACGAAAGCACCATCGAAGCCACGAGTTGTGCCATCTCCATGCGCTCCTCGAGTTTCTTGTCGATGAATATCTCGTTAGCTTTCGGGAACTTGGTGAGATGCACTGATTCTGCGCTGTCGCGATGTGTCACAGCGTTGAGGTCGCGGTAAAGCTGCTCGCTGAAGAACGGCGCGATAGGCGAAATCAGGCGTGCCAAGGTGTCAAGGCAGGTGTACAATGTCTGGTATGCCGAGGTCTTGTCTTCTGAGCCGTTGCTCTTCCAGAAACGGCGGCGTGACAAGCGCACGTACCAGTTGCTGAGGTGAGCGTCGACGAAGTTGCCGATGGCACGTCCTGCCTTTGTTGGCTCGTAGCTCTCGTAGTCTTTTTCAACTTCCAAAATCAAAGAGTTAAGCTCCGATAAAATCCACCTGTCGATTTCAGGACGTTTCTCGAATGGGATGTCAGATTCTTTGTACTCAAATCCGTCGATGTTGGCGTAAAGTGCGAAAAATGCGTAAGTGTTGTATAATGTTCCGAAGAACTTGCGGCGCACGTCATCGACGCCGTCTTCGTCAAATTTCAGGTTGTCCCAAGGTTGTGAGTTGGTCATCATGTACCATCTAACGGCGTCAGCACCGTATTTGGTTATTGCTCCGAATGGATCTACGGCGTTGCCAAGTCGTTTCGACATCTTGTTGCCGTTCTTGTCGAGCACCAAACCGTTGGAAATCACGTTCTTGTATGCTACTGAGTCGAAGCACATCGTGGCGATAGCATGCAAGGTGAAGAACCAACCTCTTGTCTGGTCGACGCCCTCAGCGATGAAGTCTGCAGGGAATGTCTTGTCGTTCAACTGACCAGGCTTGCCCATGTAATGAATCTGTGCGTAAGGCATGGCACCGCTGTCGAACCACACGTCGATGAGGTCAGGCTCACGGAACATCTTCTTTCCTGATTTTGAAACCAAAACCACGCCGTCGATATATGGTCTGTGCAAGTCAAATTTTGTGTAATCCTCTGATTTATAAGGATTTTCCTTCATGAATCCTGCCTTGACAGATTTCTCGATTTCTTCTCGAAGTTCAGTCACGCTGCCGATGCAAATCTCTTCATTGCCGTCTTCTGTTCTCCAAATTGGAAGTGGAGTTCCCCAGTAACGTGAACGTGAGAGGTTCCAGTCAACGAGGTTCTCGAGCCAGTTGCCGAAACGACCGCTTCCTGTTGCCTCAGGCTTCCAGTTGATGGTCTTGTTGAGCTCTATCATCCTGTCTTTCAACGCTGTGGTCTTGATGAACCAGCTGTCGAGAGGGTAGTAGAGAACCGGTTTGTCGGTACGCCAGCAGTGCGGATAGTTGTGGGTGTGTTTCTCGCTCTTGAAAAGCTTGCCCTGCTCCTTCAGCATGATGACGATTTCGACGTCCAACGAAATGTCTTTGTCTGTTTTTGTTGGGTCGTAGGCGTTTTTTACGAATTTGCCTGCGTATTTTGCATATTCCTCAACGTCGACATGTGTCTTAACCCATTCTGGGTCAAGGTCTTCGAGAAGGAAGAACTTACCGGTTTTATCAACCATCGGCTGTGCCTTGCCGTCTTTGTCGATGAGATGAAGTGGCGGTATGTTGGTCTGTTTTGCCACTCTGTTATCGTCGGCACCGAAGGTAGGGGCGATGTGGACGATACCGGTACCGTCTTCTGTTGTGACGTAGTCGCCAGGAATGACACGGAATCCGTCGCCGTCAGGTTTTACCCACGGGATGAGCGGCTCGTAGTCAAGACCTGCGAGTTCCTTGCCTTTGCATGTGCCCAAAACTTCGTAAGGAAGTTTCTTGTCGCCGACTTTCCAGTCTTCGAACTTCGGTTTCTCTTCTTCTGCTGGGAAGAACGATGCCATCAGCGGCTTTCCGATGATGATGTATGTCTGCTCGCCGTTGGTCGGGTTTACTGTCTTCACGAGGTTGTACTCGATGCCAGGACCCACCGCCAATGCTGTGTTTGACGGCAACGTCCATGGTGTTGTGGTCCAAGCCACAATCTGTACATCGTGGAATTTTACATCGACACCGAAAGGCAGTTTTTCAAACTTACGCTGCTCGGCTTTAAGTCTGAACATCGCCACGCAGGTGAGGTCTTTCACGTCACGGTAGCAGCCAGGCATGTTCAACTCGTGTGAGCTCAAACCTGTTCCGGCAGCTGGTGAATATGGCTGAATCGTATATCCTTTGTAAAGCAAGCCTTTGTTGTACAAGTCTTTAAGCAAGAACCACAAAGTCTCGATGTATTCGTTGGTGAATGTGATGTACGGGTCGTTGAGGTCAACCCAGTATCCCATCTGGCGGGTGAGGTCGTCCCAACGGTCCTTGTATTTCATCACTTCCTCGCGACAAGCCTTGTTGTACTCATCAACGCTTATTTTCTTGCCAATGTCTTCCTTTGTGATGCCGAGTTTCTTCTCAACGCCGAGCTCCACAGGCAGTCCGTGGGTATCCCAACCTGCCTTGCGGCTCACGTATTTTCCCTTTAAAGTCTGGAAACGGCAGAATGTGTCCTTTATGGTACGGGCCATCACATGATGGATGCCAGGCATACCGTTTGCCGACGGCGGTCCTTCATAAAACACGTAGGCTGTTCCGTTTTTTGTGTTTTCCAAACTTTTATTGAAAATGTCATTGTCTTCCCAATACTTACGAATCTCATCAGCTATATTGGTGAGATTCAAAAACTTATATTCGCGATAAGCGTTCTTCATAAAATGTTATAATATTTCAAAATAATTCGCAAAGATATAAAAAAAGAATCATTTTCTAAAATATTAAATAATATTTTTTTATTTTTGCGGTGAAAAATATGTTTTTGAAATAAAAATTAACCAATATGAAAATAAATCACTCAATCGGCATCGATGTCGGAGGCACAAACACCGACATTGGAATCGTCCGCGCTGACGGAAAAATCATAGACAAAGAAAACCTGCACACCAACGAATATTACGACGCTGAGCTGTATGTGAAAGACGTGGCTGACAAGATTAAAATCTTGCTTGAACGCAATCATATTTCTGAAATCGACGGCATAGGCATCGGCGCGCCGAACGGGAACACATACACAGGAAGCATCGACAAAGCGCCGAACCTGAATTTCAAAGGTCAGGTGAAACTTGCCGAGATGATGAAGAAACATATTGATACTAAAGTGGTTGTGTCGAACGATGCCAACGCCGCCGCTTACGGCGAGATGATTTACGGCGGTGCCAAAAACCTCGACCATTTCATCACTTTCACGCTCGGAACAGGTGTCGGAAGCGGCATCATCATCGACAGGAAACTCGTTCTTGGTTCCACGAGTACAGCCGGTGAGCTTGGACATTCCATCATCATCATCAACGGACGTCAGTGCGGCTGCGGACGTAAGGGCTGCCTGGAGACTTACACCTCGGCTGGAGGCATACGTCGCACCGCTATTGAGCTGATGGAGCAAAATCCTTTGTACAATGGCGTTTTGAAGCAAATCGCGCCAGAAAACCTCACCTCAAAGATGGTCGGTGACGCTGCCAACGCAGGCGATCCTATTGGCATCCAGACCTTTGAAAATGTTGGTTATCTGCTCGGCATCGCTATGGCAAACGCAGTCACGTTCTCTGCCCCGCAGGCAATCTTCCTCATGGGTGGTCCTGTCCACGCTGGCGAGGTCCTGATGAAGCCTTTGCGCAAGTCATTCGACGAGCATCTGTTGAATATTTATCAGGGAACGGTTGAAATCCGTGTTTCGGAATTGAAAGACAACGAGGTGGCAATTTTAGGTGCCGCGGCGTTATGCCAATTGTAGAGACGTTTCCTGAAACGTCTCCTTACAAATATTGTATAGGCGAAAACACCAAACATCCAACCAATGCGAACAACGTCACCGTCAATAGTGACAATGCGAACATTGGTTTGTTGTGATTAAAAAATTTTCTTACAATAATCGCCATCACCGGAACCGACATAATCGTCAGCATCGGCAAAAACAACCATACTGGATATTTCTTTTTGAAGATGACGATTTTACGCGCTTTTTTCAGCTGTTTTTCAGATGGATGTTTCTTTCTCTTTTTGTAAAAACGGTTCAAGATTATGTCGCAGAAGAAATAAAAGACCGTGAATCCTGCAATCGCGCCAAGAGATGTGGCGGCAAAGGTGATGCCAAACGACAACCCCGCCGCAAAGCCCGCCATCGGCGCATAAAACGTCTTTACGAGCGACAACAAAACTACTGAAAGAATCTTTAAAAACATTTAATTCAAGTTAATCAGTTGTTCAGTTAATCAGTTGTTCAGTTAATTAGTTGTTCAGTTGTCCTGATTTGTAACTGACTAACTGAATAACTGGCTAACTGATTAACTTTATTTTTGATAAAATGTTGCACTTACCAAAAAAATATGTATTTTTGCCGTCTCAAAAACGCCACTTTAGCTCAGTTGGTAGAGCAACGCATTCGTAATGCGTAGGTCGTTGGTTCGAGTCCGACACGTGGCTCTAAATCTTCTTGTCAAGAATTTGATAGACTGAGTTATTTGACTTAAACTCAGGCACAATAACTTTCATTTGTTTCACAATGTCGAAGTCATTGCATGTCGGGAGTATCTCCAAAAGCTTGGCAATTTCATTGTCGACTTCCTCTTGGGTGTACTCGCGCACTTTAGCGTGCATGATTTTCGGATGCTCGGTCGGCATAGTGTTTTCTTTTGTTGCAAGAAGTTCCTCGTACAACTTTTCACCCGGACGCAATCCGGTAATCTCAATCTGGACATCTGGCATGTGCGAAAGCTTTATCATCTTGCTTGCAAGGTCGTAAATCTTGACAGGTTTGCCCATGTCGAACACGAAGATGTCGCCGTCGCCGCCAATAGCGCCTGCCTCAAGCACGAGACTGCACGCTTCAGGTATCGTCATGAAGTAACGAATGATGTTGCGGTCGGTGACAGTGAGAGGTCCGCCGTGTGCCAACTGCTTCTTAAACAATGGGATAACGGAACCGTTTGAGCCAAGCACGTTACCAAATCGTGTCGTGACGAACTTGGTGTTGCTCTTGCGACTTTGGGTGTAAATCTCTGCGATACGTTTTGTGGCTCCCATCACGTTGGTCGGGTTGACAGCCTTGTCCGTAGAAATCATGACGAACTTCTCAACGCCATATTTTACTGACAAATCAGCCACAATCTTGGTTCCGAACACGTTGACAAACACAGCTTCGTAAGGGAAACTTTCCATCAATGGGACGTGTTTGTAGGCAGCAGCGTGATATATTATCTGAGGCTGGTATTTTTCAAATACCTCGGTCATCTTGTTGATATCCTTGACGTTACCGACGACAAACTCTTTCGGGACAGGAATATGTTTGTATGG
Source organism: Bacteroidales bacterium (assembly GCA_017427985.1). Lineage (GTDB taxonomy): Bacteria > Bacteroidota > Bacteroidia > Bacteroidales > F082 > Limimorpha. The sequence goes on from JAFRRS010000004.1 coordinate 266,929, forward strand.
CGCCTCGTTGTTCAACTCAAACTGCAAATCATACATTGGCGACTCAGCTTGGTCGAACATTATCAAGCACTTAGGATTGTGCTGCAACACTTGACGGCAAATCTCGCTACCAATGGAACCTGCAGCGCCAGTCACCATCACGACCTTGCCTTCAAGCTCGTGTTTCACATTTTCCTTGCCCAAAACTATAGGTTCCCTTTCAAGCAAATCTTCAATCTTAATATCTTGAATCTGATTGAAATTCAATTGGTTGCCGTTAATCCATGAATCGACGTGCGGCACTGATTTCACACTCACTCCAAGGTCGATGAGTCGGTTGATAATCTCGTTACGTTTATCGATATTCAAACTTGGCATTGCAAGAATAATCATATCGACACTGTATCTGTTGATGAAATCTTTGTTGAGCGCGACTTCAGGCTTGCGGATTTTCACTCCGTTGATGGATTTTCCAATTTTTGAATTCGAGTCATCGACGAAAGATACGATGTTGTATTGCGTTGAAGTGTCCTGATACAGAGCGTTTTGTGTAATAGGACCCGCGTCACCTGCACCATAAATGATAATGTTGATTTTATTCGGTTGCGGACGCAGATACTCATTGTAAATACGACGGATAACAAGTCGTCCGAAGACCAGGAAAACCAGCGTTACAATACATGTCAGAAATATTGAAAGATAATTCAGGAAACAAATGCTCAAAAATTGCAATCCTTCAAAATGGGTAATCAGATATCTGCAAATACAAAGAGCAAAAAACACCCAGATGGCAGCTCTTGAAATGCGCTCGATGTCTTTAAAACCGGTATATCTGACAAGTCCTTTGTATGAGCCAGTTATCAGGAATCCGATGATGAAAAATAATAAAACGGAGACTGATCCTTCAAAAAAGGCTTCAATACTGTCTTTTGGGTATTCAGGATAATAGCCGACAAACGGAACGAATGATATTGCAGCTATTACGATAAAAATGTCAAAAGCAAGGACGTAAATCCTCGATAATGAACCGGAATTTCTTTTGCCAAAGAATAATTTCGCAATATTCGTTAAAAACTTCTTCATAATACAAAGATTTATTTCAAAAAACTATTTTTGCCATTCTTTAATCAGTTGTTCGTCTTGCATTTTACAAATGAGAAGACAGTTGTTGTCGTCCACAACTATATAATTATCAAGACCTTGTACTATCACTTTCTTTCTTCCGTATGAACGCACGACGCAGTTTTTGCTGTCAACCATCTGGATGTTTTCACCGATGATGGCGTTTTTATTCCCGTCGTAAGGGATATGAGTGTAAAGGCTTCCCCATGTGCCGATGTCGCTCCATCCGAAACTTGCAGGATATACGAAAACGTCTTTAGATTTTTCCATCACCGCATAGTCGATGCTGATATTCGGGCATGTCGGGAAGAGTTCGTCAATGACATTTTGCTCGTCATTTTTATAGAAATGCGGCTCGATTTTGTCGAAAACAGCTGCCAAATCAGGCACGAGTTTCGCGATAGTGTCGACAACCATCTTAACATTCCAGATGAAGATGCCCGCGTTCCAGTAATAACCGCCGTCTGCAAGATATTTTTGGGCTGTTTCAATGTTCGGTTTCTCCTTGAAAGCGTCCACTTTCTGGATTTTTTCCTTTGAATTTGCGTCGACAGCTTTGATGTAGCCGTAGCCTGTTTCCGGACGTGTCGGCATCATTCCGAGAGTAACAATTACATCGTTATTCTTAGTGTATTCAAGAGATTCTTTTATCACCTCTTGGAAATGCGGCACGTCAAGCACGAGATGGTCGGCGGGGGAGAACACGAGGTTTGCATCGGGATATTTGGCGTAAATCTTGCGGCTCACGTACTCGATGCAAGGTGCCGTGTTGCGCATGCAAGGCTCCATAAGTATCTGTGCGTCAGGTATTTGTGCTAGCTGCTCCTTTACAATGTCTTTGTATTTTTTCGAGGTGACAATCCACACATGGTCAGGCTCGATGATACCTGCAAAACGCTCAACGGTAAGTTGAATCATGGTCTTGCCGACACCCATCACATCAATAAACTGCTTCGGCTTTTCCGGAATCGACATCGGCCAAAAACGCGACCCGACTCCACCTGCCATTATTATTAGATGATTGTTGTTCATATTATTCATTATCATTATAATCTTCCGTCAATTATGTCTCTGTCCAAAAATCCTTTCACGTCATAAATCACGCCGCCGTTTTTCACTAACGATTTTATGTCGAGTTTCAGGAATTCTTTATGTGAAACAGCTAAAATCACGGCATCGAAATTATTGTCACTCAATGTGTTGGTTATTTCAACATCATATTCTTCCTTGACTTTTTCAGGCTTTGCCCAAGGGTCGAAAATGGTGATATCGTCGGTGTATTCTTTTAAGGTGTGATAAATGTCGATGACCTTGGTATTTCTGATATCTGGGCAGTTTTCCTTGAATGTCACGCCGAGAATGAGGATTTTGGAGTCTTTCACCATCACGCCCTTCTTGTTCATGAGTTTGATGGTTTGGTTTGCCACGTAATTGCCCATGCTGTCATTAAGTCTTCTCGCTGCTGACATGACTCTTGGGAACACGCCGAAAACCTCGGCTTTTTCAATCAAATAATATGGATCGACGCTGATGCAATGTCCACCCACCAAGCCAGGACTGAGTTTTATGAAGTTCCATTTGCTTGATGCTGCCTCGATAACGTCGTGCGAGTCGATTCCCATGGCGTTGAAAATCTTCGCCAGCTCGTTCATGAAAGCGATGTTCACGTCACGCTGTGAGTTTTCAATGATTTTTGATGCCTCCGCAACACGAATTGATGGTGCCTTGTGCGTGCCGTTGACCAGAACCGAGTTGTACAAATCATCAACAAAATCAGCTATTTCCGGTGTTGAGCCCGAGGTCACTTTCTTGATTTTCTCAACGGTATGTTCCTTGTCGCCAGGATTGATTCTTTCTGGCGAATATCCTGCAAAGAAATCGACGTTGAACTTCAGTCCGCTGACGCGCTCCACCACAGGGATGCACTCCTCTTCGGTGACGCCAGGATATACTGTGGATTCGTAAATCACCACGTCGCCTTTTGAGATGACCTTTCCCACAGTCTCCGACGCTCCCCAAAGCGGTTTCAGGTCGGGGTGGTTGTTAGCGTCGACAGGCGTTGGCACTGCTACGATGTAAACGTTGCAATCCGTAATGTCTTCAAGCTTTGTGGTGCATTTGAAACCATTTTTTATCGCTTCCTGAAGCAGCTCGTCGCTCACTTCCAACGTTCCGTCGTGCCCAGTCATCAACGCATCGACACGTTTTTGGCTCATGTCGAAGCCGACAGTAGGATATTTCGTCGAGAACAGCCTTGCAAGTGGCAGCCCGACGTATCCCAAGCCGATTACACAAATTTTACTTTTCATCTAATTTAAAACAAGTTTTTCCTTCACGATAGGCTTTTTCCCATTCCCATGCGCTGCGTGTCATGTCGTCGAGGGTGCGCTCGGCTTTCCATCCCAACTCTTTATTGGTATAAGTCGGGTCAGCCCAGATTTTCACGATGTCGCCGGCTCTTCTTCCAACGATTTCGTATTTCAGCTTGATATTATTGCTTCTCTCGAACGATTTTATGATGTCGAGAACAGAATAACCCGTGCCTGTTCCAACGTTGAACACCTCAAACGGAGACTTCATCTTGCCTTGAATCATGCGTTCGACAGCTTTCACATGGGCTTTTGCCAAATCCATAATATGGATGTAGTCACGGATTGGAGTTCCGTCAGGAGTGTCGTAGTCGTTGCCGAACACTCTCAGGAACGGACGGATGCCATAAGCCGTCTGCGTGACGTAAGGCATCAAATTTGCAGGTACTCCGAATGGCAACTCACCGAGTTTTGCACTCTCGTGTGCCCCGACAGGGTTGAAGTAACGTAACGCGATGGCATTCAATCCTTTATAAGCCACGATGCAGTCTTGCATTATCTCTTCTGCAATCTGTTTTGTGTTTCCGTAAGGGCATTCTGCTTTCTTGATTGGCGCTTTTTCTGAAATCGGCAGATTTTCAGGGTCAGGCTCGCCGTAAACAGTGCATGAAGAAGAGAAGACAAGGTTTTCAACGCCGTATTTGTTCATCGATTCGAGTATGTTCATCAACGAATCGAGGTTGTTGCGATAGTATTTCAACGGTTGCTCAACCGACTCGCCCACAGCTTTGTGCGCTGCAAAATGTATCACGCCTTTGATGTCCTGATGACGACTGAAAAAATCGTCGACTTTTGCTCTGTCTGCGAGGTCAAACTGCTCGAACTCGGGGCGTTTGCCTGTTATCGAAGCTATTGCGTCAAGTGCCTCGATTCTTGAATTAAACAATGCGTCCACGATGATGACGTCGTAGCCCTGCTGCTGTAATTCTACTGTTGTGTGGGAACCTATAAAACCTGTTCCGCCGGTGACTAATATCTTCATAATTACCTCCATCCGAAAGGGTGTTCTGACAATGGCAGTTTCGCCAACGGATGGTAGTCGCCAACCAATCCAATCGGCTTTGCGTTTCTAATTTCATATACTATCTCTATGCAGTTTCTTGCTTCAGAAATCCTGAATCCTTCGCCTGCAAGGATTTTTTCATAACTCTTCGTGTGCAGTTCTGTGAATCCGGCGCTGAACTCAAACTCAGAACTGTCAATCATGATAGTGCGATAGGTCTTTTTCTCGCCTTGCACTGCATTTTCCGGAAGGGTGTCAGCGTTGATACTCAGGAAGTAACGTACTCTTGCCTTTGGCATCTCGAGGTAACCTGCCACGCGGTCGTGTGTAGAGATGTGCACCACGTTTTTTGTCACTGGACCGAAAATCCACGAAAGCATGTCATAGAAATGTATGCCGATGTTGGTGGCGATGCCGCCGCTCTTGTTCTCGTTGCCTTTCCAAGAAGTGTAGTACCAGTTGCCTCTCGCGGTGATATATGTCAAGTCGACATCGTAAATCTTGTCTTTCGGACCTTCATCGATTTTCTTTTTCAATGCAACAATAGAATCGTGAAGGCGGAGCTGCAAAATCGTATATGCCTTATGCCCTGTGCTTTGCTCCACTTTTTCCAACGCGTCGATATTCCAAGGGTTCAAAACGACAGGCTTCTCGCAAATAACATCGGCACCGAGACGCAGACCGTAACGTGTGTGCGCGTCGTGCAAATAGTTTGGTGTACAGACAGTTACGAAATCAATATTAGTGCCACGCTCAATCAAACGGGTATTATGACGGTCAAACAGTTCCTGTTCGGTGAAAAACGCCGCATTTGGAAAATAGCTGTCCATGATTCCCACCGAATCGCTCTTGTCGTAGGCGGAAACCATGATGTTTCCAGTGTCTTTTATCGCTTTCAGATGCCTCGGCGCAATATATCCTCCAACTCCAATAATCGCAAAATTCTTCATATAAAATATATTTAGATGCGATGAATCGCATCTCTACCTGTTTCAAATTCGTATTTTCTACCACAATCGCATTTTAGGTTTGCACCTAACTTCTTTCCACACTCACAAACCCAACCAATCTGTCGTGCCGGCACTCCTGCCATCAGGGCGTAATCTTTCACGTCTTTGGTGACGACGGCGCCAGCCGCTATCAATGCGCTCTTTCCTACGGTGTGTCCGCAAACAACGGTGCAGTTGGCACCCAGCGACGCACCTTCCTTTATTAATGTCTTGGCATAAACGCCGTGCACCGGAAAGAGCGTGCGTGGTGTCACGACGTTCGTAAACACACAGCTCGGACCGCAAAACACGTTGTCTTCAATCTCCACGCCCTCATACACCGACACGTTGTTCTGAATCCTAACGCCGTTTCCTATCTTTACATTGTTTCCGATATTGACATTTTGCCCCAAGGAGCAGTTTTCTCCTATCACCGCACCTTTTTGTATATGGCAGAAATGCCAGATTTTGGTGCCGTCGCCAACGACGGCACCTTCATCTACATAACTCGATTCGTGTTTGAAAAACATTACAGGTTCGCTTTTTCAATGTCTTTGAAATAGTTCACTGTTCCGACTTTCATCTCTTCTGTCGCAGCGTCGTCGCACACGATGATGCCTTTCGGATGCATCTGTAATGCGCTCACGGTGCAGAGATGGCAAACACTTCCTTCAATCGCCTGTGCCAGGGCGCGAGCCTTGTTGTGTCCGTTGGCAAGAATCATAACTTCCTGCGAGTCCATAACAGTGCCGACGCCGACTGTCAAAGCTGTCTTCGGCACCTTATTAATATCGTTTTCGAAGAAACGTGAGTTGGCGATGATGGTATCTGTCGTCAACGATTTTACTCTTGTGCGTGATGTCAGTGATGAACCAGGCTCGTTGAACGCGATATGGCCGTCAGGACCGATGCCGCCCATAAACAGGTGGATTCCGCCGTAGCTCTTGATTTTTGCCTCGTAACGTGCACATTCTGCTTCAAGGTCTTCAGCGTTTCCGTTGAGGATGTTCACGTTGTCCTTGTTGATGTCGATGTGGCTGAAGAAGTTGTTCCACATGAATGAATGGTAGCTCTCAGGATGGTTTTCCGGAATCTTCACATATTCGTCCATGTTGAATGTCACCACGTTTTTGAATGACACTTTTCCGGCTTTGTAAGCCTCGATGAGGCATTTATATGTTCCGATTGGTGTTGAACCTGTTGGCAATCCGAGGATGAAAGGCTTCTCTGCCGTCGGTTTGAATTCATTTATTCTGCGGACGATGTGATTTGCCGCCCACTGTGACATTTTTTCATAATTAGGTTCAATAATTACTCTCATAATTCTTAAATTTATAGGTTGTCATTTAATTAATTCTCTTGCGTCAGCGATGTATTTAAATCCCTGCTCTGTTTCTTTTCTAATTTGTTTAACGAAGCTGTTGTCTTCGAGTTTTCCATTCACGGCGTCACGCTCTTCAATGCAGCGGAATGTAGAGTTGCGGATGACGTTTTCGTAGTCTTTCTTCCTTGACTCGTAGACTTGGTCGCAGACGTATTGCAGAATCTTTTCGCCTCTGTTGAGTGCGTCCGCGAAGATTTCTTTTGTAAGGGCAGGACACTTGTCATAGACGAATCTCAATGCCTGATAGCAGTGTAACAGCTTGTCTTTCTGATATTTATCCCACAATTCGTTGTAGCGTCCGTGGATGTCGTCCCAACTGTCGAGCGTACCGTTGCAGATGTCGTCGATGAGTTTTTCGAGGTCGTCTTCTGTCACGAGCTGGCCGCCGAGGTTAATCCATTCGCGCTGACGAACGTTGGTAAGATGCACGCACATCTGTTCGAAAGTCTCTTTCGGATGAATCTCCAGATAATGAACGAGGTTTTTCACTGCATAATAGATAATCATGTCCTCGTAGGCGTGATAAGCCTCGTAAGGTTTTAGAATCACCACTTTACGATGTGATTTTTCCATTTCTTCGCCCAAAACCTCAAGACCTTTCACAGCGGATTTGTCGCCATTGAGCAGCTTGTGTCCGAGTTCGCGCAAGGCGTAGTATTCCTGTTCTGGATTTTCGCCCTTTGAGCGCAGATAAGCCTTGGCTGTCCACACCTCAAGGAGTTTGCGTCCGGCGATGACTTCTTCCATGGTGTCTGGAGCAAATGTCTCGAATTCAATGTTCTGGATGCGGCGTTTGCGCTTGTCACGTTTCTGGTATTTTGAAGTGTTACGTGCGATGGCGTACATGTTGTACATCCACCAGTAAGCCGGCATCACCTCGAGTTGGTCTTTCGCTATGTTGTTGTTTACCAATGCAAAAGGCAGTTTTATGTTCATCTCGTTCGGGTAATCGGCTTTTGAAAGCAGTGAGAACGACGCGAACTTCGACGAGTGTTTGACGCTGGTGCAGAGACCTGGCCAGAAACCGCGTTTTGCCACGATTTCACCGTCTGTTGCACGGCTGTTGTGGTTGGAGCCGAGAGTTGCGCCTGCAGCCATGTTGCTCTGTCCCATCACGCAGGCTGCAATGAGGAACGAGTTGTTGTGATGCTGCTCGTGAGCCGGGAAAATAAGGTTGTTCAACACCTCGCAGCATGAAATTGTCGAGTTGTCGCCCAAAACAGAATAGATGACACGCGCTCCGTATTTCAGGTTGCAGTTGTCGCCGATGACGAAACGTGTTGCCACGACAGAGTAGAAGATATGACAGCCGTAGCCCACGATACCGTTTACCAAAATCACGCCTTCGCCAATCTGTGTCGGCTCTTCTTCCGAAGAATTGATGGTGATGTTTTTCAGTTTGTTAGCACCTTTGATATAGCAGCAAGGACCGATTTTTGCGTCTTTGATAATCCAAGAGTTCTTGATGACGCAGCCTTCACCTATTGTTCCGTAGTAGCCTCTGCGGCTGTCGAAAGACTTTTGTGTGATTTCAAAAAGTCTGTCCTGAAGCTTCTGAATATCAGTGTATTTTGCCCACAGATATGCGTCGGCGGTAATCATTCCGTCGAAAGGCAGCACTCTACGTCCGCCAGCCTCGTTCATAAGTTCGAGCCACACGCGCACGTCTTCCGGTTCGCCGTCTTTCAGGATTCCGTTTCCGAATTTCGAGTGGTCGGTGCATGAAACCTCGTGGATGTTAAAGAGAATACAGCGGTCGCCGATGATGTAATTCGCGATATAATGCACGTCGTGAATCGCCACATAGTCGCCGATGTCACAAGAAATGATGGTGCTGTCGGTGATTCCGCATGCCTGTTTCAAGTCATGATATTGAAGCACCACGTTTTTGATTGCTCCGATGCGCACCAAACCATAAAAACGGTTGTTTTTCACCAGGTTAGTGTCGAAATCATCGGTAACAAGGATGTCATCCCAGCTTGTGGCGGTGTTGCTGTTTTTCACGAGACGCTCAATCTCGTCTGAACGCAGGTGCCGCCAGCCGTTTGCAGGTTTCTTGGCTTGTTGGTTCCTGAAAAAATACTCGTCCTGACCTTCCTGGAGGTATTTTTTCTCCACGAAGTCCTCGTATATTTTTTCGTATGGTATTAAAGTTACTTTGTCCATTTATATAAAATTTTAGGGTTAATAATTTGAGAATGACAAAAACAACCCTTTTAATCACGGCCAGGGCGTGACTACTCGTGCATATCTGCACTTCGACTTGATAATATGTGAACGTTTACCTGTTCGCATACATTGACTCGTAGTATTTTTCGTATTCGCCAGACGTGATATTATCCATCCAAGCCTGGTTTTCAAGATACCATTTCACTGTCTTTTCAATTCCTTCCTCAAATTGCAGTGATGGCTCCCAGCCAAGTTCTCTCTGCAGTTTTGATGAATCGATGGCATATCTCATGTCATGTCCGGCGCGGTCTGTCACGAAAGTGATGAGATCCATGTCTTCGCCTTCTTTTCTGCCCAAAAGCCTGTCAACAGTGTTGATGACGACCTTGATAATGTCTATGTTTTTCCACTCGTTGAAACCGCCAATGTTGTAAGTCTCGGCTATCGTTCCTTTATGGAAAATCAAATCGATAGCTCTTGCATGGTCTTCAACGTATAACCAGTCGCGGACGTTTTCGCCTTTGCCGTAAACAGGAAGTGGCTTGCGATGGCGGATATTGTTGATAAACAACGGGATAAGCTTTTCAGGAAACTGATACGGACCGTAGTTGTTTGAGCAGTTCGTCACAATTGTAGGCATACCGTAGGTGTCGTGGAACGCTCTCACAAAATGGTCGGAACTTGCTTTTGAAGCCGAATACGGTGAATGCGGCATGTATTTCAAATCCTCTGTGAAGAACTTGCTTCCGTAAGCTAGATGGTGCTTCCCTGACGAGGCCTTCGTTGTGAACGGAGGCTCAATGCCTTCAGGATCAGTCATTTCCAATGCGCCGTAAACCTCGTCTGTAGAGATGTGGTAGAAGCGTTTGCCTTCCCATTTTTCTGGAAGTTGCTCCCATGTCAGCTTGGCTGCCTGAAGCATCGAAAGTGTTCCCATCACGTTGGTCTGCGCGAATGTGAACGGGTCTTTGATGGAACGGTCAACATGGCTTTCGGCAGCAAGATGAATCACGCCGTCGACGTTGTATTTATTGAATATTCCCATTATCGTTTCAAAGTCGCAGATGTCGGCTTTCACGAAAGTGTAGTTCGGCTTGTCTTCGATGTCTTTGAGGTTTGCAAGGTTGCCTGCGTATGTCAGTTTGTCGACGTTAATGATATGATAATCAGGATATTTGTTCACAAAAAGTCTTACCACGTGACTTCCAATGAATCCTGCGCCGCCGGTGATGATGATGTTCTTCATAGGTTTTCAATACATTTTTTTAATGACTCCTTCCAATGCGGAATCGTGATATTTAACTTGTTTTTAATTTTTGTCTTGTCTAAAACGGAGTAGCTCGGGCGTTTCACTTTGCTCGGGAACTCGTCGCTGTGGCATGGCTGGATGTCGCACAAGTTCCCGCTCAGTTCGCAAATCTCTTTGGCGAAGTCGTACCAGCTTATAACTCCTTCATTACTAAAGTGATAGACACAGTTAGAAGTTGGGAGTGAGGCGTTGGGAGTTTTTAATTCTTCAATAAAAGTTTGTATCGCTTTCGCTAAATCTAAGGCATAAGTAGGAGTTCCTACCTGGTCGAAAACTACTTTCAATGAGTCTCTTTCGGATGTCAGTTTGCGCATCGTTTTCACGAAATTGTTTCCGAACTCACTGTAAAGCCATGCAGTCCTTATGATTATGTGGTTGCATCCGATTCTTTGGATAGCTTCTTCGCCGTGAAGCTTGGTTCTTCCGTAGGCTCCCGTTGGAATCACGGACTCGTCTTCGGTGCGCGGAGTGTTGCCTTCGTTGCCGCCGAACACGTAATCAGTGGAGATGTGGATTAACGTCGCCGCGTTTTCTTTGCATGCTTCGGCAATGTACTCAACGGCTTTGGCATTGATGAGTTCCGCTGTCGCTTCGTCGTCTTCAGCCTTGTCCACATTTGTATAGGCGGCGCAATTGACAACAACCTCAATCTTGTTTTCTTTCATGAACTTCATCACGGCGTCGCTGTTGGTGATGTCGAGCTCGTCAACATCGGTGAAGATGTAGCTGTCGGAGCTTCTTTTGGAAACTATCCGCATCTCGTTGCCGAGTTGTCCGTTGGCGCCTGTGACTAAAATGTTCATTTTAACCATGAATTATCGTAAATCATATTTAAATGGCGATTCAAAATCTTTAAACAAAGGATGATGTTTGTCTTTTTCCGACAAAATGACTTTTTCTTCTGGAATTAACCAGTTGATATTTAAGTCTTTATCGTTCCATTGCAGGGCTCCTTCGCTTTGTGGAGCGTAGTAGTTGTCGCATTTGTACTGGAAAATGGCGGTCTCGCTCAGGACTGAAAAACCGTGTGCGAATCCTCTCGGAATGAAAAACATCCTGTGGTTTTCCTCGCTCAGCTCACATGCGATGTGTTTTCCGTACGTCGGCGAGCCTTTTCTGATGTCAACAGCCACATCCAACACCTTTCCTCTCACGCAGCGAACCAGTTTGGCTTGTGCAAACGGAGGATTTTGGAAATGCAAGCCTCTCAGAACTCCATAGCAAGACTTCGATTCGTTGTCCTGCACAAAATTAACTTTCCCAACATTATCATCAAATTCCCTTTGAGAAAACGACTCAAAAAAATAACCCCTCTCGTCGCCGAAAATCCTCGGTTCGATAATCACAACTCCTTCGATGTCCGTTTTTATAAACTCCATTTTTCAAAATGTACAAATAACTTGCAAAATTACATATTTAAAAATTATTATCAAAGAAAATTGTAGTATTTTTGCAAAAATTTAAAAAAATGATTCTTTGTCTTGAAACTGCCACTCCTTCGTGTTCGGTGGCTTTGATACATAATGGTGAGGTTTTGGCTTGCGAGGAAGACCCGAAAGGTCAGAACCATTCGGAAAAGATTACGCTTTTCATCGATTCGGTGATGAAAAAAGCCAATATCTCCTACAATGACCTCGATGCTGTCGCTGTAAGCATGGGACCTGGTTCTTATACTGGTCTCCGCATCGGCGTGAGTACCGCAAAAGGCATCTGCTACGCTGTTTCCAAGCCCCTCATCGCGGTTGATACATTGCACGCAATGGCATACGGTATGGTAGAGACGTTTCAGGAAACGTTTCATAAAACGTCCCTGCTGATTCCAATGATTGACGCCCGCCGCATGGAGGTCTACGCCGCCATTTTTGATGAAAACCTTAATAAAATAAAGGATACAGAGGCGGTCATCGTGGATGAGAATTCTTTTTCCGACCTAAAAAAAGACCATCAGATTTATCTTTTCGGCGACGGTGCCGACAAATTTGCCGAGCTTTTTGAAAAAGACGAGAAAATTACGGTTGTGAAAGACTTCCATTGCTCGGCTAAGTATATGAATATTATAGCTCAACAAAAATTAAATAATAAAGATTTCGTCGATGTGGCTTATTTCGAGCCTTTCTACCTGAAAGATTTCGTCCCGGGCACACCGACGGTGAAAGGATTGAAATGAAAAAATATTTGCTGATAATCCCAATAGTTTTGGGACTTTTGTCATGTGTCGAACATCATGAGCATCATCATGACCACGACCATGGCCATCATCACGACCATGATGAGCATTGCGAGGAAGAGGTTGTAAGCAACTCGGTGGCGTTTTCGCACGAACAGATGGAAAAAGTTGATTTTTCGTTGCTTGAAGTGAAGAAATCGACTGTAAATCAAGTGATTAAGACAACTGCTCAAATCGTGCCGGCACAGGATGAGTTGAAAATCATCACAGCTTCAACCAACGGAATTGTGGAATATTGCGACAATGGTCTTGTGACGGGTCTTGAAGTGGCGAAAAACAAGGAGCTTTTCACCATTAATAATGAGAATATGGCTGAAGGCAACCTCAGCGTCCGTGAAGAGGAAATCGTGACGGAATACAAACGCGCCAAGGCGAATTACGAGCGCAAGAAGTCGCTGCACGAGGACAAACTTGTGTCGGAAAGTGATATGCAAACGTCTGAAACAGAATATCTTAATGCGAAAAAGGAATATGAAAACATGAAAAACAATTTCGCGGGTGGCAAGCAGCTCGTGAAATCTCCAATTTCCGGTTTCGTGAATGACGTTCTTGTTGACAATGGCTCGTATGTCGTTGCAGGACAGACACTTATGACGTTGTCAAAGAACGACAAACTTTATCTTAAAGCAGAAATTTCCTCAAAATATTATACTGTTTTGAAAAGCATAGTTTCTGCAAACATTAAGCCGTTGAACACCAATAAGATATATTCATTAAATGATGTTAACGGACATCTTCTTTCGTACGGAAAATCGGTTTCTGCCAACAATCCGCTAGTTCCTGTAACATTTGAGATTAAAAATAATGGCGAACTTATAAGTGGTTCATTTGTAGAGCTTTACATTATCGTTAAAAGCGACGGCAACGGTATTATGGTGCCGAACACTGCTCTCGTTGAGGAGATGGGTAGCTTTTTCGTTTTCGTGGAATCCAAACATGAGCTTTTCGAAAAACGTGCGGTTAATATAGGCTTCACTGATGGCAGAAACACGTTGATAACCAATGGTTTGAATGAGGGTGAAACGATTGTTGAAAAAGGCGCCATCTATGTAAAACTTGCGCAAGGCTCAGGAAAACTGGATCCTCATGCCGGACATGTTCACTAAAAAATTGACGTCATGCTGAACAAAATCATAAAGTTTTCGTTGGAGAACAAGCTTTTGGTTCTCGTCGGCGCGCTGCTGCTGATAATCGGCGGCTACATGTCGTCGCGCCGAATGGACATTGACGTTTTCCCAGACCTCACCGCTCCAACCGTCGTCGTCATGACGGATGCGCATCGCATGGCTGCCGAAGAGGTTGAGCGTCTTGTCACATTCCCGATAGAGACTTCAATGAATGGCGCCACCAACGTGCGTCGTGTGCGTTCCGCCTCGATGATGGGATATTCATTTGTGTGGGTGGAGTTCGACTGGGGCATGGATGTGTTCAAGGCGCGTCAGATTGTGTCGGAAAAGATGGTGTCGCTGTCGGAGGTGCTTCCTGAAGGGATAACGCCTGTAATGGCGCCGCAGTCGAGCGTGATGGGCGAGATATTATTCGTTGGTTTACAATCGGATACGACTTCCATGATGGAGCTCAGAACCTTGGCGGAATGGGTTGTGAAACCTGCTATTCTGGCAACGGGCGGAGTGTCGCAGGTGACGATTATCGGCGGTGACCTCAAACAATATCAAATCATTGCCGATCCTGTCAGGATGAATGCTTACGGTGTCACTCTCAATGAGCTTGAAAGCGTTGGTAAGTCGATGAGTGTCAATTCAGTAGGCGGCGTGGTTAGAGACTATGGCAACGAATATTCCTTGCGCGGAATGGGGCGTACCAACGATTTGGAAGAACTTGGGCGCACTTTCGTGAAATTCAACGAATCAGGTGCGCCGATAGTTTTATCGGATGTGGCTGATTTAGTCATCGGGAGCGCGGTGAAGATGGGTTATGCTTCGCGCAACGCCTCCGATGCGGTGATACTTTCAATATCCAAACAGCCGAATATCAATACGTTAGAGGTTACAAAAAACATCGAAAAGAACCTTGTCGACATTCAGAAATCGCTGCCTGCTGACGTCAAGATGGACACCAAAATATTCCGTCAGGCTGATTTCATTGAAGCGTCGGTCAACAATGTGGCGCGAGCTTTGATAGAAGGCGCTATATTTGTGATAATCATACTGTTCCTTTTCCTCGGCAGCTTCCGCACGACAGTAATTTCCATCATTGCGATACCGCTTTCACTGCTGGGCACCTTAATCGTTCTCAACTTGTTGGGAATGAATGTCAATACGATGACGTTGGGTGGTATGTGCATTGCAATTGGCTCCTTGGTCGACGATGCAATCATTGATGTGGAAAACGTGTATAAACGATTGAGACAGAATCATTTGAAGCCGAAAGAAGAGCGTGACAGCGCTTTCAACGTGGTGTTTCATGGCTCAAGCGAGATTCGCACTTCAATCATCAATGCGACGTTCATTACCATTGTGGCGTTCACGCCTTTGTTTTTCCTTTCGGGAATGGAAGGCAGGATGCTTAAACCATTGGGAATCAGTTATATAATCGCTTTGCTGATGTCGCTTGTCGTCGCTATGACGGTGACGCCGTTGCTTTGCAAGATGATGCTTTCAAATGAGAAATATCTTGAAAAACAGGATAAAGAAAGTTGGCTCACACGTCATCTTTTGAACGGCTACGAAAAGTCGCTTAAATGGACGTTGAACCATAAAATGGCTGTGATTTTCAGCACTTTGGCATTGCTTGGAGTCTCGTTGGGATTGTTTTTCATAATGGGTCAGAGTTTCTTGCCCGATTTCAACGAAGGCTCTCTGACTATTACTGCTGTGACGAAACCTGGAGTATCACTCGAAGAGAGTAACAAACTTGGTAAAATAATTGAAAATGAATTGCTTGCGATTTCTGAAGTGAATAGCACGGCGCGTCGTTCGGGTCGCGGTGAACTTGATGAACATTCGCAGGCTACAAACAGTGCTGAAATCGATGTCAATTTCACCTTAAATGAGCGTTCGCAGGAAGAGTTTCTTGTTGAGGTGCGTCATCGTCTGGGCGAGATTCCTGGCATCGCCGTGACTGTGGGGCAGCCGCTTGGACACCGCATCGACCACATGCTTACCGGAACTCGCGCAGCCATTGCAATCAAGATTTTCGGCACCGACATCAGCGAATTGTTCATGACGGCGAATAAAATCAAAGATGAAATCGCTGATATTCAGGGACTTGTTGATTTGAGCGTGGAGCAGCAAGTTGAGACTCCGGAGATTCAGATTCGTCCGAACCGTGACATTTTGGCGCGTTATGGGGTTTCGATGGAGGAGTTCAATCATTTTGTGGAGGCGGCGTTCGCTGGCGAGAAGCTTTCAGAGGTTTACGAAGGTCAGCGCAGCTTTGATCTAGTATTGCGTTATGGTGACGAATATATCAATAATATTGAATTGTTGAAATCAGCCATGATAAACACTGGAACAGGCACTATGGTGCCTCTTGAAAACGTCGCTGAAATCGTTTCAGTGGGCGGTCCGAACTCCATTTCAAGAGAGAACGTTCAGCGTAAAATCGTTGTGTCCGCTAATGTTTCCGGTCGTGATGTGGTGAGCGTGGTTAATGAAATAAAGGAAAAAGTCGCTGACGAAATCGTTTTGCCTGAGGGATACACCATAGAATACGGCGGCCAGTTCCAGAGTGCGAAAGACGCTTCCAAAGTATTGTTAATCATGACGTTGATAGCGTTGGTGGTCATCTTTATCCTGCTTTACGGCGAGTTTAAAAACACCACGCTTTCGGCAATAACGCTGTTGAATCTGCCTTTGTCAATCATAGGAGGAATACTCGCGATTTACATCTCTTCAAAAGTTATCAGCATTCCGGCAATCATAGGTTTTATTACGCTTTTCGGCATCGCTACCCGAAACGGCATTTTGCTTATTTCCCGTTATCAGGCAATTGAAAGCGGAAGCAAGTCATTGCGTCAAGCCATAATCGAAGGCTCGCGTGACCGTCTCACACCTATTTTAATGACTGCTCTGACATCTGCTTTGGCTCTTATTCCTTTGGTAATCAACGGAAACCAGTCGGGAAACGAGATTCAAAGCCCGATGGCGGTCGTGGTGCTTGGCGGTTTGTTAACATCCACTTTGCTTAATATTTTTGTCATTCCGGTCGTTTATGAACTTATACATAAAAACAAGTAATATGAGAAAGATTCTTTTTATAATATTGGTATTTTATATTTCAATAGTAAATGCCCAAAACGCT
Source organism: Bacteroidales bacterium (assembly GCA_017427985.1). GTDB lineage: Bacteria > Bacteroidota > Bacteroidia > Bacteroidales > F082 > Limimorpha. The sequence goes on from JAFRRS010000004.1 coordinate 283,743, forward strand.
TATCAGACAATCCTTGACCAGGTCGAGGCAAACAGTCCATTTTTGTCATCGTTGAAGATGCAAGTGGAAGCTGATAAAGCGGAAAACTACACCGGTCCTTTGATGGCAGATCCTGAGCTTGCAGCTGGCTATCATTGGGGCATAAACGGCAATGACCAGCGTCGTATCGCATTGGAAATCAGTCAGGAAATAGATTTTCCAACTGTTTATTCGAATAAAAACAAGGTCAACAAAATCAGTGATGACGTAACTGACGCTGAGTTTGAAGTCCAAAGAAATGAGTTTTTGTTTGAAGTCCAGTTGCTTTGTAATGATTTGGTTTACAATAAGATAAAGATTGAGGAAAACAAGCATTGCCTGAGATGCGCCGAGATGACACGCGAGAGTTATAAAAACAAATTAGATACTGGAGAAGCCACGATTATCGATTACAAAAAGGCACAACTTGCATATATCGATCATAAAAATGAACACGATTTGCTGATTTTGGAAAAAGATGCCCTAATTGGTCGTCTGAAAGTTTTAAATGGTGGTATAGACATTGATTTTGAACAAGATACGTATGCCAAACTGACTTTACCTGCCGATTTTGAAGAGTGGTATAAGACTGTTGAGGCGAAAAACCCTGTTTTTGTTCATCTTGAAATGGAAAACGCTTTAAATCAAAGACTTGTGAAACTACAAAAATCGGAATGGATTCCGAGCTTGAAAATCGGCTATCTTCTTGAAGATGAGACTGATGGCGGTTATCAAGGACCTCAAATCGGGTTGTCGCTACCTCTTTGGAGCAATTCAAATTTAGTTAAAAGTGCAAAACTGCGTGCCAAAAGTAGTGAGACGATGCTTGAAAATCAACGCGTTATGCTTAAAAACGAGCTTTACAACACTTATCTTCGTGTAAAAAGACTGCAGGAAAACTATGCGACCATGAGCTCTATGATGAGCGAGGCGGATGGCGTTGAATTGTTGCAAAAATTGCTTGACAAGGGCGAGATTACGCTTTTTGATTTTCTCATAGAGACAGAATATCAACATCAGATTTCGTTGAAAGTCATTGATATTCAATATGAATTGCAAAAAGCGCTACTTGAACTGCATCGTTATTCGATGTAGATTCTCGCTCCGTTGGAATATGCGCCGAACTCAGGTGCGTACTGGCATTGGATGAGTGAATATCCTGCGCTGAAACTGCCTTCTTTTGTGACATAAACCTCATACGAAACAGTGTGTTTTCCTTTTGGAAGCCGCTCGAAGAAGAACTCCATCGACACGTCGGAAGTGCTTTGGTAATACCACAAATCGTTGTTGTAATGATATTTTGAAATCTGCTCTGTAGGCTCGAAGCAGGCGCCGCGCAAGTCTTTCAAATACACAAACTCCATGTCCTGAATGTTTTCAAAAGTCATCACGATTTTGACCTTGTCGCCGACTTTGACATTTTCAGGCATAATGAGTTCACGCGTTATTTTCATGGCGTCGTTATGCTTTTGCACCTTGTCGATAGGCACGAAATACTGGCGATAGAGTCCGCCCCAGGCAACATGATTGCTGTTATTGTCAATTTTTGCTGTGAGAGACGTGATGAATTGCGTCTTAACATCGGATTCATAAAGCGTCGTGTCGTGGGATTTGATGATTTCATCGTTGATTGTCAATGTGACATCGTCGTTTTCATTCCAGTTGCTGCCGGTATTCACCAACGCTGAGATTGCTTCTGCGCTGGCACGTTCGTTTTCCCACATGTTGGTGCGTTTTTGCGTAAGAATCCACAGTCTCATGGCATCGATTTCCTCAATTTTAGGTTCGATTTCGTTGAATGCCTCCAAAATACGCACCTCCGCCATCAAATCGCAGTTGCGCCAATACATCCCGAGTTCGTTCTTGATTGCAAATTCACCCAGCGATTTTACAATCGTTTTTGCCGTCTTTTTGTCACCGTTACGATAGAGAATCAATGCGATATAAGCACGTTCCTCGAAGCCGAACTTCTTCCAGTCCTTATTCAGTTTTTTAAGATAAAATGTTTTTGCCTGGTCAAATTTGTTGCTTGTTTTGTATGAGAAAAAGCTCATTGCATAAAGGTTTCTCATGGTCGTCCAGTTGCAATGCCAGCTGTTCCTTTTTTTCTTGGTGTCGAGTTTGTTATACTCCTCAACTAATTTATTTTCAATGAAATGGAACGCTTTCTCTGACATTTTGTCCGTTGTGCTGAGACGTCCCAAGCCGGTCAGAATGTATTGTGTTATCAACTCGCTTTCGGGGCAGCCTTCAATCCAGGTCCAGCCGCCGTTTGGTGTCTGTTTCTCCTCCAAAATACTGCGAGCCGACTCAATGTTTTTCTGAACTGATTCAGAATCAAAGAGTTTTACGATGCTGGCACGTTGTTTGGCTTCGTTTTCAGCCTCAAAGACCCAAGGCGTTTCCTGCAGCATGATGGCTTTCAAGTCTTCATACTTCTGAAGCTCAGACAAAGTGTCGTTTTTATGAGTGTTTTCAATCTTTTCCGCTATTTCTGGATGGCTTTCAATGATTTGCAGCGCCATTTTGTTGACAAAATATCTGTAAAACGCTGTCAGGGCATATTTTTCGTTGCCTTCCGCAATATACGGCATAGCGTGAATGGCGGTCCACAAAGGGTTTTCGTTGAAATGAAGCGTGATTTTGTGGTTGCGTTCGCCTTCGCGGTTGATTTCGAAGTTATATTCCTTCACGGAATGTGCTTTTGCGGTAAGCGCGAATGTCTGCGTCAGGTAGATTTCTGTGCTCAAAACCGGCATCTCGTGATGCTCTGCATCGCTGAAACCATCAGTTATTGCTGAGAATCTGAACTTCAAGACATTCAAATCTTTTTTCATCGCCACTTTCCATCTCACGCTACGGCTTTGACCTGCCGGAATCGGCTCCATATTAACACTTTGTTCGGAAATAATCATGTCGACAACATTGTCTGCATCGTCGAAAACATCAAGTTTTGCTGACGGTGCGAGGGCTTCATCTGACAAGTTGATTACATTTGCGACAAGCCAAAGCGTGTCTTCGTCGTAGGCGAATCGTGGCATATCAGCCATTATCATCAAAGGCTGCTGTGTGACAAATGTCTCCTCTAAGTTTCCGACCTTCAAATCTTTTGTGTAAGCCAAAAGTCTTAATTTCCAGCGAGTTAGCGCATCAGGCATGGTGAAAGTGAATGTCGCATTGCCGTTTTTGTCAGTTTTTAAAACAGGATAGAAAAACGCTGTTTCGTTGAAGTCTTTTCGAATCTTCAAAGGCTTTGAATCGGCTGTATTGTCAGATTCCACTTGACTTTCCGGCATTTTATATTGTTCTTCTTGGGCTGTACGGAAAACCATCGTTTCTTCAACCATTTCTGAATCCATGTAAGCTGATTTCGGATAATTGCTGGTAGTGATTTTTTGGTCAGACCTGTAGCCCCAAAAGCTTGTATTCGGTAGCAAACCTATTTGTGAAAACAGTGATACATTCCAATAATATTGCACGGAGCCCAAATTTGCATATTGTTCTCTGGATGTTGTGGAATAACTGTTGTTGGATTGGATGCTATTGTTGTAATTTTTACTGGGCAAAGTTTTTAAATCCCATCTGTTATAATGTTGGTTTTCAAACAGATTATCAAGCGCGGCATCATACATTCCCGCCATTAATGACGTGACTGCTGGGTTGTTTTTATAGTCTTTTATCGTCACGCTCCAAGTTTCGGTTTCGCCTGGAAGCATTTTGTTGCGCTCAGTGTGCAGTGTTATCCCGAGTTGCATGTTGTCGAAAGGCACGTGAATTCTTTTTGTTTCTCTGAAAATCATGTTGTATTTCACCACAACCACCTGTAGTTCGACATTTCCGCGGTCTTCCTCCTTAATTTTATAGGAAAATTTGGCAATATTGTTATTCAAATTGATGCGTTCTGACTTCAAGATCTTATTTCCCGACATGGCAATCACCAATGCCGACACGTTTTTTTCAGAAGAGCCAATGTAGCAATTGACGACATCGCCAGGATGTACGGAATTGTTGTCCAACAAGGTCCAAAGCATTGATTTGCAAGGCATTTTCTTTGAAGACAAATCGTAAATGAAGAAATCATCGGAATAAACCGAAAGCGTGTCTTCTGTCGACCTGAGTTTAAACACATATTTGCCAGGCTGTAGTTTCAAATTGTCAGGAATCAGTTTTGCTTTGCTATTTACATCTGTAACATATTGATGCACAAGCTCTTTGGTCTTGGACTTGTCATAATTGTAAAAGTCATAGTTAGGGAAATATTCCTTTAGCAATTCATCGGAAAGAAGTTGCCGGTCAAATTTTCCAAAATCCATTTTGTAGCCATCCAAATCTTTGACTCTGAACAGTTTACATTCAATATTTGTTTTTGCAGGCTTTCCGATGGTATTTGTCACAAAAACATTCAAATCTTTCAAATCATTTACATCAGTAGGACTATATTGATAATCAAGTGGTTTTTTGTCAGAATCGACTTTGATGATGTATTTGTTGTAAGAAGCGGTCAGATAGAATGTTTCGGCTTGTGTCTCGCCTTGGTCGCTCGTGGCTTCAACCTCAATTTTATAGGTGTATTCTGGATTATTCAATCTTTTTTCATCGTCTTCTGACAATAAGAAATCAATTGCAAAACCGCCATCATTCAAAGTGTTGCTTTCACCTGATAACAACGTTTCATATCTTTCGTTAAACAATGGGCTGTAGCCCCAATATTTGTAATATGGATAATCTTTTTTTCTGCTGACAGTGTATTTGTATTTGACATTTCCGAGTCCGAAGCCAGACAACGCCATCACTTTGCCTTTCACTGTCACGCTGTCGCCGATTCTGTATTCTTTTTCCACATCGTCGAAAAGCACTTCAAAAGTCGGGCGTTTGTATTCCTCAACACGGAACCATGTCTGCCAGTTCAGGTTGAAATAGCCTTTTAATCTGTTTTTCGGAAGCTCGAAACTGCCTGAAAATGCTCCGAATTCGTCGGTTTTGAACTTTTTCGTTTCAACTTCGCCAAAATTCTGGTCATAAATACTGACTTCCGTCTCATAATCTGTCAAAAGCTGTTTTTCGCCGTTAACATTTTTAATCACAACGCCTTTTATCTGAACGGTTTGCCCAGGACGATACAATGCCCTGTCGGTATAAATATATGTTTCTACTTGCGAAAACTCATTATTACTTGTTGAGAAATAATTGTTTGAAAAGCTAATCAAAGTGTCGCCATTGTGATACAAATCAATGTAAAACGAGGAGTTTTTGTCGGAAAGGTATTGCAGAAAACCGTTTTTATCGCTGACGATATCGTTCAATGGCTCACAAACATAGCGTTTTAAATCGTAGGAATAGATCTTTTTATAAGAATGTGCCGTGGCATTTGCTACAGGCTGGCTTGTCTCGCGGTCGACGATGTAAATGTTCATGTTTTTTTCGGGGCTCAACGTCAAGTAGGTAAGGCTGCTGACCTGGAAAGGAATGGATTCGAGATTGTCTTCATCGTCAAACTTGTCGCAATTTGAGAAAACGAGGACGTAACAACCTGGTTTCAAGGCAGGAAGCGCAATCAGCGACGAATGTTTGAGCAGGTCTTCCTCTTTTGGTATGTCAATAGTGCCGCTTTTTGCCAACTCAAAGTTTTTCAATGACTTGTAAAAATCTTTTTTGCCATTGTTGGTTACATCGAAAAACTGTGAAGAAGTCAATTTGTAGATTCTGTAAGAAGGATTTGTGGTGTTCCGGTAGGTCAGACCGACAGCAATGGGTTGGTTGGGCACTTGCACCTCTTTCATCTTGATTTCGATGGTTTTTCTGAAAATATTCTCTTTCAGGCGCATGCAATCTTCGTAAACCGAATGTTTTTTGTTGATAATCGCCAAAACTTCATCGCATATTTTGCTGGCTTTGAGATACTCGTTTTTATAAATGTAATAATTCATTTTTGCGAGTTTGATGCGCACAATTGTCTCATTATCAGTGCATTCATTTTCAAACTCATCGTATTTTTCGAAATCTTTTTCAGTGTAGATGCAACCTCCAAGATAGTCGAATTTATTGTTGTAATACGCTTTCAGATAATTGTTTTCAAGGTCAAATTGCATGAGTTTCTGATAGCAATCGTCAATTTTTTTCTTGTCGTTAATGTTTCTGTATTGCGTGATATTGCTGCTGACTGCATAGTCGTAAAGCGTCGGCTGCAGGTCGATGTCGAAAGTTTTTTCTTTGTCTTCAAAAAGCACGACGTAGTCTTTCATTGAAAAATTTTTAAGATAATCGGCATCACTGTAATCTATTATGGTGTCGTAATAAAAGTCGCCAAACATCGAAAACATAGGCTTGTTATTGATAAGATCAATAGTTAAAAGCGTTTTGCAAGGTTCAGACAGTTTTGGCAGATAATACTGACAATAACTTAAAATGGTATCGCTGGGAATTTCTTCCGTCAGATTGAAAACCTCGCATCTTTTGACGACCATTTTCAGGAGTTGGATGTCGTTTTTGTCCTTTTGAGCCTGTTTTTCAATCTTGTCGAGCGTTTTTTGCGCTGATTCTGGAAGAAGATTTTCGATGTTGTTGTCGAATTCTTTCCAAAGCCCGCTGTAGTTTTGGGCGCTGACACTTAATGATATAGCAAAAGCTATGATGAAAATCTCGATTTTTTTCATAGTGAGAATATTTAATTTCTCGCAGATTTCGCAGAATCCGCAGATTAGATATCTTTTTTGTAAACGTTTTATGCGTGAAATTATTGCTCTTTGGCTTTTTCTGCCATTGCCTTGTTGTAGCATTCGCGGCATAGCGGTTCGTAGCTCTCTGTCTCGCCCAAAACCACGAGTTTGTCTCCCGCGATGGTGCGGTGCGAATATTGCGCCAAGCTGCCACATCTCATGCAAATCGCATGCACTTTGGTGACGTCTTCCGCTATAGCCATGAGCTGTGGCATGGGACCGAACGGCTTGCCAAGGAAGTCCATGTCGAGACCTGCTATGATAACTCTAATTCCTTGATTTGCAAGCTGTTGGCATACATCAATAAGCTCGTTCCCGAAAAATTGCGCCTCGTCGATGCCGATAACGTCGCATTCGTTGGCATAGAACAAAATCTGCTGCGCGTTTTCAACAGGTGTGGAATGCAAGGCGTTGGCGTTGTGCGAAACCACGTCCTCCTCGCTGTATCTCGTGTCGATTCCCGGTTTGAAGATTTCAACTCTTAATTTGGCGATTCTGGCACGGTTCAAACGACGTATCAATTCTTCTGTTTTGCCAGAAAACATTGAGCCACACACCACCTCAATCCATCCTTGTGATTTATTATGAGAATCTTTTTCGAGAAACATATCCGACGTATTTAATTTTTTTATAATTTTGTTGCTACAAAAGTAAAGAATTTTATCATGGAAACACAAAAAAATGATGAAAAAAATATCGTGCTTGAGCTGAAACACCAGCTGGGCCGCATGATGGTGCAAGTGGATTATATGTACCGCAACGACCGTGAGATGAGCCGTCTCGACCTCGACGTGATGATGGAGCGTACCCGCGATTTGTATGACTTACTCTGTGATTATCAAGTGGATAAGAATTTTTTGGATTCTGACAAACAGGATTCTTTTGAAAAAGAAATCAATGAGGGCGGTGAGATTATAAAACACGATGTGGAACTCGAAATAGAGACTCCGGAAAATGTGGAGACGACACATGTTTTGCCAGTTGATGAAGATGTTTTGCCAGCTGACGAACATGAGGAGCCTGATGATAAACAAGTCTTACCTGATGAAGAGCCTGATTCGTCCGATGAAGAGGAAATTGATGATGAGGACTGGGAAGATGAAGAAGATGAGACTTTCCATATCGAGCCAATTAACGAAGACGACTACGAGGACAGCCCGATGATTGTTATGCCACAAGAGGAGAAAAAACCTGTTGAAGAGGACAACAGCCTCGCTGCGCGCCTGCACAGAACACACGTCTCCGATATCCGCGCGGCTCTCGGCATCAATGATAAGATGATGATTATCAATGATTTGTTTAAAGGCTCTTTTGAAAGATACAACAAATCAATAGAGGCGCTCAACGAGTTTCCGACATTGTCGGGCGCAAAGATTTACATGAGCGAGCTTCAGATTGAGCTTCAATGGGATACGGAGTCACAGGCTTACACCATGCTCAATGACCTCGTGGAAAGAAGGTTTATATGAAATTGTTTTTAGTTCCCACACCGATTGGCAACCTCGAGGACATCACTTTGAGGGCGTTGCGTGTCTTGCGCGAGGAAGTCGACGTGATACTTGCCGAGGACACTCGCACAAGCGGTAACTTGTTGAAACACTATGAGATAAGCAAGCCGATGCAGGCGTTTCACCTTAACAACGAGCACGTCGTTGTGGAACGTATTGCGGAACGTATTGCCAACGGCGAGCGCATGGCTCTGGTGACGGATGCCGGCACTCCGGCGATTTCCGACCCTGGTTTCATGCTCGTGCGCGAGTGCATAAAACGCGGCGTGGAAGTAGAGTGTCTTCCGGGCGCCACCGCCTTCGTGCCGGCACTGGTGAACTCAGGTCTCGCTGCCGACCATTTCATCTTCGAAGGGTTTCTGCCTCATAAAAAAGGCCGTCAGACGAAGATAAAGCAAGTTGTTGATAACGAATACACTACGATTCTTTATGAATCGCCGTTCAGACTTGTGAAGACGCTTGAACAGCTTGCAGAAGCGGCAGGTCCCGACCGCAGAGTGTCGGTGGCGCGCGAACTGACGAAGATTCATGAAGAAAACGTGCGTGGGACTCTCGAAGAGGTGATAAAATACTTCAAACAAAAAGAAGTCAAAGGAGAAATAGTAATAGTTTTGGAAGGAGATTCCTCACTTCGTTCGGAATGACAACTGAATCATCAAGACAATGGCTGTCATTCCGAGCCCCGAAGGGGCGAGGAAACTCGTAATAAATAAGAAAACCATGAAAAAAAGCATTATCGTATTATGTCTCATGCTGCTGACATTCGGATTGGCAGCTCAGGATAACGGCAAGACCTTAAACGAAAAAGGTGAAATCATCAAAAAAGGCTGGAATTACGGACCATTGCCTGTGGTAGGATATAATAGCGACCTCGGATTCCAGTACGGAGCCTGCGTCGACATATTCAACTATGGCGACGGCTCGAAGTATCCAAACTATGACTTTAAAATCAACTTCGAGTTATCAACTTACACTAAGGGCTCCAGCATCATCCGTTCGTATTCATACTGGAACAATATCATTCCAAAAGGCAAACTTTTCGTCGACTTCGGCTATTTCATCGATAAGAAATTCGACTTCTTCGGTTTCAACGGATATGCTGCACCATATTATAAGGATATTGCAGCAAATAAATGTGCAGTAATTGAGGGTGCTAATTATCAGCCGTTCTACATCACTGAGCCTGGAATGAAAGAAAGCGGTTTTTATGCCTTAAACAGAAAACAATTCCGTGCTGTTATGAGTATGCAAAAGCAGATCGGCGACATCAATAACCTGTATTACGGTATCGGTTTGGGTTTTTATAACTACGACTTTCAGCGTTTGAATATTAAGAAGTACGATGATCAGGTGACACTTTACGAATTGTATTGCGAGAGCGGCATCATCCGCGAAGATGAGAAAAGTGGTGGCAACGTAACACAGTTTAAAGCTGGCATAGTTTACGATTCGAAAAACTACGAAAACGACCCGACACGCGGTATTTATTTCGAGGCAACATTCACGGCAGCTCCTGATTTTATCGACAAACATGGCTATGACCATCTTACTTTCACCGGCGTGTTCCATCATTACATCCCGGTTGTTGGTGATAAACTCACATTCAGCTATCGTATTGGCGCTCAAAACGTCATCGCGGGTGACATCCCGTTCTATGCGATGATGAATACTAATCTCATGTTTTATAAGAAGATTTACACCGAGGCATACGGCGGTTCTACTACCGGTCGCGGTATCAACCGTAACAGCGTTATCGGACAGGGAGTGGCATGGTTAAACGCTGAGTTGCGTTGGAGAATCACCAATTTCAAGTTCATCAACCAGAACTGGTGCGTGGCGTTGAATCCTATGTTCGATGCAGGCATGGTGACGCAGACATTCCGTCTGGAGGAGCAGAAAGAGGCGATGGGAAAGCTTCAAAACATGACATCAGACATAGATTATAACCTGATTTACAGCGACAAAGCCGAGAGTCTCCACACCTCAGCGGGATGCGGCTTGAAGCTAATCATGAACAAGAATTTCGTGGTCTCCGCAGAGTTCGCCAAAGCCCTCAACAAACTTGACGGCGAAGGGCTGAAAGCGTATATAGGGTTTAATTATATCTTTTGAGAATGCTCAAAACACAAAGAATCACGGCGCAACCAATGATGCCGAACAACTGCCATGTCCATGGGCTCGGGTTGATTTCCTTATCGTAAATCGCCATGCGGGTTTTCACCGATTTGATGATGGCGTTGGAACTGTAAGTGGCGCCGCTCACCGCGTCGATTTCGACTTTGGAGGCTTCTTTAGGTGTCAAGCCGTAAAATTTCTCAACGAGACCGGCATTTGTGACTTTTCTCAAAAAACTTGGTGTCTCTTTGTTTTGAAGGATGCTGATGTAGGAGATTTTGCCATCAACTATATAGATTTCCAAAGGAATGACATCGTTAAAGCCAACGATATCCTTGCAAAATTCCTCTGTGTAAAGAATGGTGTCAGCAGGCTGCTCAGCGTGCTTGCCTCCAAAACGGTCGATGCCGAACATCACGGCGAAAAATCCGAGTGCGATTACAAAAATGTAGCTTAAAATCCTATTCATATTTCTAATTTTTATTTGAGCAGCAAAAATACAAAAAAATAATTCATTTTAAAGAAATAGTTGTAAATTTGCGTTTCAAACGAGATTTGTAATGAGTAAAATTCAGGATGACGACAAGCTTTATTCTTTTTTGAAATATTTTGTGGATTTTCACACATACCGCAGTTTCAGGAGGTTTAAGATAATCGGGAAGGAGAACATCCCTGCTGAAGGAGCGTGTGTTTTCGGCTCAAACCATTGCAACACTTTGATGGACGCTCTGGTGCTTCTCGCCACGTCGCGAAAGAAGAAGGTCTTTATTGCGAGAGGCGATATTTTCAGCAATCCGCATACGGCTAAGATATTGAAATGGCTGCGAATCCTGCCTATTTTCAGAATCCGTGACGGCATCGGGGCGGTGCGCGACAAAAACGGCGACACCATCGAACAGGCTGTCGACGTGATGCATGACGAGGTGCCGTTGTACCTCTTTCCTGAGGCAGCCCACCGCACCAAACACTCGCTCCGCCAGCTGAGCAAGGGCATTTTCCATATTGCACTCGACGCGAACCGCCGCTTCGGACATGAGAAACCTGTTTTTATTGTGCCCGTTGGCTTGGAATATGGCGACTATTTCCGTTTCCGCTCGACGATTTTGGTGAGCTATGGCAAGCCAATCAACGTGACGGAATTTGTGAAGGAACACGAAGGCGAAAACGAGGCTGTGATTATCAATGAATTGAAGGCGATTCTCACACAAAGGATGTCGGAACTCATCTCGTTTGTGCCTGACGATGAAGACTATGACGCCATCTGGGAGATGACAAAGATAAAGTCGGGACGACTGCCGATAACGCAGAAAAAACAGCTTGAGAGAAACAAACGTTTTATTTCTAAGATTTTGAAATTCAAGGAGAAAGAACCTGAAAAATCAAAAGATCTTTTCCAAAAAGTAATGGAGTTCACAAAACACAGGAAAGAACACGGCATTTCTGTAAGTTCCGTGGCGATGCGTGTCCCGTTTTGGAGAACGCTTTGGAAGACGTTTATGGTGCTTCTCGGATTGCCCATTTTTGTGGCTGCCGCTGCCGTGTCAAGCCCGATCTGGATTGCGGCATGGTTTATACTTAAAAACTTGAAAGACAAGGCTTTCCGTAACACTGTGAACGTGTGCGTAGAACTCATTTTGCATCCGCTTATCATGGCGACGGGCGTGACGCTGCTGTTCTGTCTTGTGCCTTGGAAATTCGCAGCGTTAGGCTCAATTTTCCTGTATTACAGCTATGTTTTTTACTTCGATTACAGCGAGTACGTGCGACTCTGGACGTCCGATTTGCGCTGGGTTTTCAACAAGAATCTGAGAAGAGAATTCAAGGAATTGGATTTGTTCAATTAATTTATATTTATTTAAAAAAAAGTCTTATTTTTGTCGATTAATAAAAATAAGGCTTTTTTTGTTGGTTCGCATCTGTGACCCAAGTGGCGAAGCCGTGTAAGGATGTTTTGTAATTGTTTAATAGTCAATAATTTAAAAATGAAAAATATTTTCAAAGGTTTGCGTCCGTTTCAGAAAGCTGAACTCTTGATAATGATGGTTCTGGCTTTCGTGATACCATTTCACTGGTTTGCGGCGCAGTGCGGCGAGGTGGCTTTGCTCGTTTGCGTTGTTTTTAAAGTCATTTTTGACCAGAAATTCAGTCTTAACAAAGAGCAGCTGAAATTCAAATGGGCTTATATCATTTTTGCCTTGACATGGGTCATCTATCTTGTCGGGATGATTTATTCGGACAACCAGTCGGTGGGATGGGCGCAGGTCAGCAAGAAGCTCGGTTTCCTGATTTTCCCGATGATTTTCATCTTCTCTGACATGTCGTATATGAACAAGGAAAGACTGAAAGCCATAGGTTTTTCTCTTGTCGCGGGCTGTATCATGTTTTTCTTCATGAACCTGTTTTATGCAATTTATGACGTGATTTTCAACGGCGCAACAACTTCAAGGTTTTTCGACCAGAGTTTGATGAAGCTTTATTATGTGCATCATAGTTATCTCTCGATGTACGCCAGCCTTGGCTTGATGTTTTGTTTCATGGAGATTTTTGAAAATGAAAATCGTAAAATAAAGATAATCAGCATAATAGCATATATCATCCTCGTTGTTTTCATCATTTTGGTGAGGTCGCGTGCCGGCTTGATTTGGATGGTTTTGTTATTTGTTTTGCAATGGATCAGCCTTACTTTCATCATGAAAAAGAAGAAAATGGGGTTGATAATGGGCGGCGTTTTCGTGATAGCTGTCATCGGGGCGTGTCTGGCTTTTCCTTCAAGCGTTTCAAGAATCACGGAAACGGTCAGTAATATCAAGTCAGAACATTCTTCCGACCATCGTCTGGTGCAGTTTAAAGGATATAAATCGGTTTTGGAGGAAAACTGGCTTTTTGGTGTCGGAACAGGCGACAGAACCGAGGCGACACAAGCAGCTTACCATAAATACAAAGACAAAATTGTCGAGATAATCACCCCGAAAATGGCGGCAGAAATCGATGATGTTATCAACGATTATTACTATGAGCCGGATGAAAAGATGCGTAACGATATGATGGCAAAGGCTGTGAAACTTGGTGTTGACCCTGAAATCATTTCGGCGTATCTTGTTGAATATCAATTTATAAGATTTGCAATCGACAAAGAGATAAATGCGCATAACATGTTTTTTGAGACGATAATAAGCGTCGGAATCATAGGATTGCTGCTTTTGCTTGCATATTTTGTGATTCCGCTGGTGCTTTGGATTAGATTGAAGAAATTTGACATGTTATATTTCTCGTTTTTGCTGATGATAGGCTTGAATGCCTTGTTCGAATCGATTTTTGAGGTGCAGTTGGGAATAATTTTCTTCTGTTTCTTTAATGCTTTATTGTTTTACATGTCATTTCGACCTAATAACAGTTTAGAGTTGAAAGCTTAGAGTTTAGAGTAGTTGACAGGTTTAGAATTTAAAAGTTTTTGATATGAAAAAGTATTTGGTTATTGTTGCTTTGATGCTGGCGGCTTTATGTGCGCGAGCTCAGGAGTTGCAGATTCCGTTGAACGACGATTATGAGATGGAGATTCAGACGGCGGCATACAGCTCCGATTATCTGTTTCACACTGCGATGCGAGGCTGGAGCGAGTCGAAGTTTAAGGATATCATCAATCTCGACAGTGTCAACGAGTTTTATAGGATTAAAATCAATAAAAAGGGAAGATTTTCGAATTATATCTTGAATTCAATCTTGAACGACGACTTCATCAAGATAAAGAACGATGATTATTATGTTGCTATCAATCCTTACATAGACTTTCAGGTCGGTTCTGACGGTCATCGAACCACTTGGGTGAACACTCGAGGCGCGGAAATCAAAGGAACCATTGACAAATATTTCGCATTTTACATGAATATTCGCGAAAATCAGGCGGTTTTCCCGATGTATATTGACGATTATATTGTTAAAAACAGAGTTGTTCCGGGTCAGGGATGGTCGAAGAGGTTTCACGAGAAAGGTTTTGACTACACAAATGCTTCGGCATACGTGGCTGTGCGTCCGGTTTCTTGGTTTAACGCCACTTTGGGCTATGGAAAGAACTTTATTGGCGATGGCTATCGTTCTATGATGTTGTCGGACAATGCTTTTGCATATCCTTACCTAAAGCTTACCGCTGACTTTTGGCGTATTCAATACACCTGTTTGTATGCCCAGATGACCGACAGAAACACTGTTTTGGCTGACAATACCTACGCTCGCAAGTGGGCTGTGATACATTATCTGGATTTTGCGGTCACAAAACGCTTGAACGTGGGATTATTCGACGCTCTGGTTGCATCGGCGCAAACGCATAAGAAGGTTGTGGTGCCTGTTAATGACACTACGACAACCACCGCAACAATAGACATGCGCAGAGGCTTTGATTTTCAGTATATTAACCCGATAATATTCCTTCGCTCGGCAGAATATTATGCAGGCAATTCGCCGGACAACGCACTTTTGGGCATCAACGTCAGCTATATTTTAGGCAAGCATACTACCATTTACGGACAGTTTGTGCTCGACGAAATGACGGTGAAGAGATTCATTGCCATAAAAGGCTATTCAGGCAACAAACAGTCATATCAGCTCGGTGTTAAGAGCTACGATTGTTTTGGTGTGAAAAATCTCTTTTTGCAGTTGGAAGGCAATATTGTGAGGCCTTATATGTATTCGCATACGCCGCAGGGTACTGAAAATGCTGTCGGAGAAGACAATTACGCACATTACAACGAGCCTTTGGCGCATCCATGGGGCGGCAACCTCTGGGAGATGGTGGCAAGAGCGCAATACAACTGGAATCGCTGGTATTTCCAGTATAAGCTGAACTACGGACAGTATGGCGACGACTGGGATGTGGAAAACAACGTTTGGGCAAACTACGGACATAGTGTTTACAACGACTACAATACAGCCATTCAGATAGACGGCTATGACACCAACGACGGACATTTTCTTCTGACGGGAAGGAAAACCACGGTAATGCTGAATGATGTGATAGTGTCGTATCTGGTGAATCCGGCTTATAACATGAATGTTTTTGCCGAAGTGACGCACCGCAGTTTCAAAGCTCAAGGTCTTGACGACCAGAGTGATTTTATCTTCAGTTTTGGAATAAGGACGAGTTTGGACAGAAAATATTACGATTTTTAACAGATGAAAATATTGCTGTCGCTTCCGCCGAATCTTGTCGGTTCGTTTCATGAGATAACGGGCTTGTCGCGCGATGAGTTTTTCTGCGCGTCCGACCCGATAGGACACCGTGTGGGCTCGGGAGGCGGCAGCGTGTGGCTTTTGGAGAGAAGCGGAGCGTCGGGCAAGAAGATTCTGATTCACGCTGGAGGCGAGTCGAGGCGTTTGCCGTCGTATTCCACTTCGGGCAAGGTTTTGACACCAATTCCGGAGTTTGATACAAGTCTGTTGGAGATGCAGCTGCCGTTGTATAAAGAGATAATGCAAAAAGCGCCGGAAAATGTCAACACATTGATTGCAAGCGGCGACGTTTTCATCAGGACTTCGGAAGCTTTGGACGAGATTCCAGACGCCGATGTGATATGCTACGGATTGGAGGTAGAGCCCGAACTTGCCAAGAATCACGGTGTGTTTGCGATGAGCAAGGACAAGGGTCTTGAACTTGACTTCATGATGCAGAAACCATCATTGGAACGTCTGGAGGAAGTGAAAACGACGCATAACTATTTGATGGACATAGGTTTGTGGCTGTTGAGCGACAAAGCCGTTGAAATGTTGGGAAAACATTCAAAAGACGCAGAAGGAAATATCAAATATTATGACCTTTATTCCGATTTCGGAAGATGTTTGGGAAATCATCCTGAAATTGAAGACAAAGAGCTTAACAAATTGAGTGTCAGGATTTTACCGTTGAAAGGCGGTGAGTTTTACCATTATGGCACAAGTCGTGAACTGATTTCGTCGACGATGGCGGTTTTAGGGCAGAAAAAGTCTGTTTTTACTCAAAATTGTGTTGTGGAAACTGGTTTCTCTGAAAAAAACACGAATATTTGGATAGAAAATAGCTTCATTGGAAAAAATTGGACGATTTCAGAGAATAACATCATAACAGGAGTTCCAGAAAATGATTGGAAAATCAGCTTGAAACCAGGCGACTGCCTAGACATTGTGCCGCTTGGCGAGAATTCGTTTGTGGCAAGACCTTATGGATTCAACGAGCAGTTCAAATACGTCGATGCTGGTGAGGAAGACGCGTTTAAAGTGAAGGCATTTCCTGTTGTTGACGATGTTGAGGAGTTGGGAAAGGCGGTGAATAAGATTCTGGGTGGAGAAAACGTAAGCGGTTTATATCCAATGGTTTCCGCTGAGGAAATTTTGAATCGGGCTAATTTGAAAAGGCTTTTTGAGCAACAAAAATCATATCATGATGGAGTTTAAAGAGTTGGAGGAGCGGTTGACGGCGTCGGCGTTGGCGGATTTGCAGATGCCACGATGTGATGTGTATTCCGACCAGATTGTGTGGAGCCGTTCTCCGGTGCGCATCGACCTGGCAGGAGGTTGGACCGACACACCTCCGTATTGCCTGATGGAAGGCGGCTCGGTGGTGAATATCGCTATCGAGTTGAACGGGCAGCAGCCGATACAAGTGTACGTGAAGCCGTCGAAAGAGCTTCGTATAGTGTTGAGGTCCATCGACTTGGGTGCCATGGAGCTCATTACAAACTTTGATGAGGTTTGTGACTTCAGGAAAGTCGGTTCGCCGTTCAGCATACCAAAGGCGGCGCTCGCCCTTACGGGCTTCGCGCCGAAGTTCTGCCAGAAAAAATATGCTTCGTTGCAACAGCAGCTGAGCGAGTTCGGGTGCGGAATGGAGATAACGCTGCTATCGGCGATACCGGCAGGAAGCGGTTTGGGCACCTCGTCGGTGCTGTCAGCCACGGTGCTTGCGGCGTTGTCGGATTTCTGCAAACTTGGATGGGACAAGACAACAGTCTGCAACAAGACACTGATTCTTGAGCAGTTGCTGACAACGGGCGGCGGTTGGCAAGACCAGTACGGCGGTGTCTGTCATGGCGTGAAGCTGCTCGAAACGAAAGCGGGATACGACCAGACACCCGTCGTGCGCTGGCTGCCGGATTATCTGTTCACGAAGCCGGAATACAAGTCGAGCCATCTATTGTATTACACGGGAATCACTCGTACTGCCAAAGGAATACTCGCCGAGATAGTCAAGAAAATGTTTGTCAGGGACGAGGCTAACATGGCATTGCTTGCCGAGATAAAAAATCATGCGACAGAGATGTTTGATGTGATACAAAAGAATGATTATCAGGGCTTTGGAAAGATGATTGCCAAGACATGGGAGCAAAACAAGCGTCTTGACAGCGGCACTAATCCAGCGGAAGTGGAGGCGATTTTGAAAAAGATCCACGATTATTGCATCGGGTATAAGTTGCCTGGAGCTGGCGGCGGCGGTTTCATTTACATGGTGGCGAAAGACGATTTCGCGGCAGCGGAGATTAAAAAAGTCTTGACACAGAATCCGCCGAATGAAAGGGCTCGTTTTGTGGATATGCGGCTGAGCGAGAACGGGTTAGAGGTGACAAGAAGTTGATTTTGAAAATAAACTATTAAAAATATGACAATCAGAAGAAAAATCACGGATTTTATCCAGGCTATCATGATGAAAAACAGTTTTACGGCTGATTTGGTTATGCGAGTGAGCTACAGACATCATTCGGGACATAAATTGAACTTGAAAAATCCCCAGACATGGTCGGAAAAGCTGATTTGGCTCAACAAATACTGGCAGCCTGAGCTGAAGTCGATAGGCGCGGACAAATATGCAGCCCGTGATTATATCAAAAGCAAGGGTCTTGACGATATCCTGCTTGAACTTTACGGCGCTTGGAATGATGCCGACAAGATTGATTTTGAATCACTTCCGCAACGTTTTGTGATGAAATGTAATCACGGATGCGGCTATAACATCATCGTTGAGGACAAGAGCAAACTTGATGTGAAAAAAAGCATCAAACAGCTGAAGGAATGGATGAAAGTGGACTGGGGCGAAAAAACTCCTGAAAGGCATTATCACTACATCAAGCCGATGATAATCTGCGAGCAGTTTTTGCCTGTCAAGGATTATCGCGATGTTAAAGATTACAAAGTACATTGTTTTAATGGCGAGCCGAAGTTTATTGGCGTGTGCTACGACCGCGACATTGTTACCCGCCACTCGAAAGGAGCTATTTACTCGACCGACTGGAAACGTCTGTTTTTATTGAAAGATGACGACCCGAATGATGGTGGAAATGTCGAAAAACCTGAGGCTTTGGAAAAGATTCTCGAGGTCGCAAAGAAGCTCTCGGAAGGCATTCCGTATGTGAGAGTCGACTTGTACGCTGTGGGAGAAAGGGTGTTCTTTGGCGAACTGACATTCTCTCCTGACGGCAACGTTTTAGACCGTGAATACACTTACGAAACGACCGTCGAGATGGGCAAATACATTGATTTACCTGAAAAAATAAGCAGAAAATGGTAAAAAAGAAACAACTTGTTGTCTGTGGAGGCGGCAGCAGTGCGCACACGCTGATTCCGTTTTTGAAAGACTCCGACTTTGAGGTGTCGATTTTCACTTCGAAACCTGAAAAATGGCATCATACCATTGAGCTTCAATACCAATCTCCGGATGGAAAGGTGCTGCAGACATTCTCCGGACCATTGAAAAAAGCGTCGGACAATGCGGCTGAAATCATCCCTGACGCAGATTATATCGTTTTTTGCATGCCGGTTCACAAATACAGAATCGGTTTGGAGGAGATTGCGCCGTATATCAACAGAAACAAGACGGTTTTTTTAGGCACGATGTATGGTCAAGGGGGCTGGAACTGGATGGTCGACGAGATAAAAAACAAGTACTCATACGACAACATCGTGACGTTCGCTTTCGGCTTGATTCCTTGGATTGCACGGACTATCGAATACGGAAAAATAGGCGTGACATACGGCTGTAAAGCCGCTAATTATGCCGCTTGTTATCCAAAATCTTATTTCAAACAGATTGACGAGGAGTTTTTTGAGAATATTTGCAACAAATGGTTCGGAAAAGGTGCTGTGGAGCAAAGTGAAAACTTCCTTTCATTGACGTTATCGGTTGATAATCAGATAATTCACACGTCAAGATGCTTCGGACTGTATAAAGTTTGCGGGCGTTATTGGCAAAACAAGTCGGATGTGCCAATGTTTTATAGGGATTACGACGACATTTCAGCTGATTTGCTTGCCGATTTGGACTATGATTATACAAAAATCAGGGAGGAGATTAAAGAGCGTTATCCTCAGAAAGACTTTAGATATATGCTTGATTATCTGGCACTTGAACGTTTCTCTTATCAGTCGCACAACACTGATATCAAAGAGTCTTTCATCAACTCGCAGACGCTTGTCGCCATCGGGACGCCTGTCGTTCAGAACAAGGAAGGGCTATGGGAGATTGACAAAAACTACAGGTTTTTCATGGATGACATTTATTTTGGCAACTGCATCGCGAAATGGATTGCCGAGCAATTGAAGATCGAGGTTCCGACTATCGACGCTATTTTGCGTTGGGCGCAGATGGTTCGCGAGGAAAGGATTATTGACGGTGCTGGACGCTTGATGGTTGATAACAAAGACCTTAGCGCGCCATATAAGTCGGGTGTGCCTTGCTATTACGGATTTAAGAACATTGAAGATATTGTAGACTGATGTCGTTAGGTCAGCAGACGGTTAGCGGAGTGGCTTGGACCACGGTACAGCGATTTGCAACGCTTTTCCTGGCGTTTGTGGCGAATCTTGTGCTTGCCCGTTTGTTGTCGCCCGACGATTTCGGGTGCATTGCCTTGCTGATGGTGTTCATCTCGTTGTCGCAGATTTTTGTCGACGGCGGTTTCGGTGCTGCTTTGATACAGAAAAAAGACCCTACAAAAGAAGATTATTCCACTATTTTCTATTGGAATCTGCTTCTTGCTGTGGCATTGTATTTTCTGCTGTTTTTCCTTGCACCAGTCATCGCGAGATACTATGAAATCCCGATTCTTAAAGAAATTCTGAGGGTTCAGGGACTGGTTATCATTCTCGATTCTTTCGGGCTCGTTCACAAGAACAATCTGCGCAAAACTCTTCAATTTAAGAAGATTTCTTTGATTGTTTTGGGTGCTAATCTGATAGCTGTTGTTATTGCTATCACCATGGCTTACAATGGTTTTGGGGTTTGGTGTCTTGTCGCTCAGCAGCTTCTTATCAGTGGAATGTCGACGGTTTTGTATTGGATTTTCAACCGATGGAAACCTTCTTTGGTTTTCAGCATGAAATCGTTCAAGGAGTTGTTTGGCTTCGGCGGATTCATTCTCCTTTCCAACATGATTGTGACGTTTGCCAATGAGGTTCAGGCACTTATAATGGGAAAAATGTACACGGCGAGGGATGTGGGTTTGTATTCGCAGGCGCGAAAATTCGAGTCGATAATGTCAAACACAGCCTCGACAGTTGTCAATCAGGTGACGTTCCCGATTTTCTCGAAGTTTCAAGATGATTTGGAGCAGTTGCAGAGCATTCTTCGCAGAATCACAAAAGTGATGGCGTTTGTGGTGTTTCCGGCGATGATTCTGGTGATTTTGATAGCAAAACCCGCCATTGTTTTGATGCTCACCGACAAATGGGTTGACTGCGTGCCGTATTTCCAGATTTTGTGTATCGGTGGCATGGCGGAGGCTTTGGGCGACATCAACTACAACGCTGTTGCAGCCATTGGAAAGAGCAGGGTTTTGTTCAGGTGGACATGCATAAAGTCGGTTTTGGGCTTGCTTTTGATAATTGCAGGCTCGTTTTTCGGTGTCAGAGGAATAATTTGGGCTGTGACAATCCGTTTTTACCTTGTTTTCCTGATACATGCGTCACTTGCGGCACATTATCTCAATTTCAGCATCTTCACCCAGCTGAAGGATTTGTTTGAGATTGCGCTCGTTGCTGCGGCAGCAGGAGCGGTGGCATATCTCATTGGAGCAAAGTTGTTTGGCGGGTTAAACATGTATTATGTCGCTGTAATTCAAATAGTTATATACGCTATAGCTTATCTTTTGCTTGCATTTGTGTTCAACCGCCCGATGTTCGGCGAAGTGAAATATATAATCGGAACGTTTTTACATAAGAAAAAATGATGAAGATTTGTTGCATTTTCAATATGGCTCCGCATTACCGAATGCCGATTTTCTCGCTGATGAGCGAGAATTTCGACTGTGACTTTTATTTCGGTGACAAGATGCAGAATCCGATTAAGAAGCTGAATTACAATGAGTTAAAAGGTTTTAAAAAGGAGTTTCACAACGTTTTTATCAGGAACACCTTCTATTGGCAGAGGAAATCGGTGCGGCTGATTTTCAAAAACTACGATTATTTCGTCTTAAGCGGCGAGCCGTTCTGTATTTCATATTGGGTTATATTATTGATTGCCAAATTGTTAGGTAAGAAAACTGTGACGTGGACCCATGGATATTACGGAAGAGAAGGCTTTGTGAAAAGAATCGTGAAAAAAACGTTTTTAAAGCTTTTTACGAAGATAATGGTCTATTCCGATTATTCAATTGGATTGATGGAAAAGGACGGCATTGACAAACGGAAGATGTTTTGTGTTGCAAACTCGATGGACACTGATAATCAATTGGTTGTAAGAGATAGATTGAAGAAGACAGATATTTTTTCGTCACATTTCGGCAACGATGAGCCAATTATTTTTTACATCGGAAGGATTCAGAAGATTAAGAGACTGGATTTGCTTGTTGAGAGTTTCAAGAAATTGAAAAATGAAGGTGTGAAATGCAACCTTGTGATTGTCGGAAAAGATGATGAAAATGTCGATTTGCCAAAGATTATCAATGAGTTGGGAGTTAAAGATTCTGTGTGGTTATATGGTCCGTGTTATGATGAGGCGACGATTGGCGAGATGTTTTACAACTCGGCAGTGTGCGTTTCTCCAGGCAATGTCGGCTTGACCTCGATTCACGCCATGACGTATGGCTGTCCGGTGGTGACGCACGACAATTTTCCATATCAAATGCCTGAGTTTGAAGCGATTACGCCAGATGTGACGGGCAGTTTCTTTAAGATGGACGATGTGGATGACATGACAGAAAAGATAAAGATTTGGCTTGCAAAAACGCCGGAAGAGCGAGAAATCACAAGAGCTGCGGCGTATCGTACTATTGATGCCAAATGGAACATCCACCATCAGATTGACGTGATGAAAAAAGTGTTTGTGTGATGCCGAAGATTGTTCAGATAAATACCGCTTTAAACTGTGGCTCGCATGGTCGTATCGTGGAGCAGATCTCGCACGTGGGCGCGGGACGAGGATATTATACAACCATTGTGCATGGGGCGCGGTATGTCAACAAATCGCAATTCGCCGATATTCAGACGACTACCAAAAATCAGGAGCGATTGAACGGCATAAGAAGTCTGTTGTTCGACGCACATGGACTTGGCTTGAAATGCGCCACAAAGTCGTTGATAACCAAGCTTGAAGAGATAAAACCTGATATCGTTCATCTGCATAACATCCATGGTTATTATCTGAACTATCAAATCTTATTTGATTATCTGGCAAAAAGCAACGTGCCAGTCGTCTGGACATTGCACGACTGCTGGAGCATCACAGGACATTGTTCCCAATTTGAGAACTACAATTGTGATAAATGGAAAACGCAATGCCATGATTGTCAATATCTTATGGATTGGTATCCAAAGGCGGTAATTGATAGGTCGAGGAGAAATTTTGAACTGAAAAAACAGAGTTTTACATCTGTGAAAAACATGACGATAGTGCCTGTTTCGCATTGGCTGGAAGATAAAGTGAAGCAGTCGTTTTTGTCAAAATATCCAATAAAAGTCATCAACAACGGTGTTGATACCCTGTCATTTCGACCGACCGAATGGAGTGGAGAAATCTTCTCCAATCATAAATTCACCATCCTTGGCATCGCTTCGCAATGGGACAACGACAAAGGCGTTCAAGAATTTATCAAACTGTCTCAAAATCCTGATTATCAGGTGATTATGATTGGTGTAAACGAGAAATTAAGCAAACAGCTTCCTGATGCGATTGTTAAAGTGGCAAAGACAAACAATCAAGAGGAACTCGCTGAATATTATTCACTTGCCGATGTTTTTGTCAATCCGACATATAAAGACACATTTCCGACAACGAATCTGGAGGCATTGGCGTGCGGAACGCCAGTGATTACTTACAAAACCGGTGGAAGTCCAGAGTCGATAACTCCTGAAACCGGCATCGTGGTTGAAAAAGGCAATTTTGAGCAGCTTTGCACAGCGATTGAGGTTATCCGTAAAAACGGAAAGCATTACTATTCAACAAATTGCAGAGAAAGTGCTGTGAATTTTTATAATAAAGACGAGCGTTTTAAAGATTATATTGATTTGTATGAAAATATCCTTGATAACAGCGACATATAACAGTGCCGAGACCTTGCGCGACACTCTGCAAAGCGTTCTGAATCAGACGTTTAAAGATGTCGATTACATTATCATTGACGGAAATTCAAAGGATAATACAATTGACATTGTGAAGGAGTTCGAGCCGAAGTTTGAAGGCCGTCTGCGTTGGATTTCCGAAAAGGACAAAGGCATTTACGACGCCATGAACAAAGGCGTGAAGATGGCTCAGGGTGATGTGGTCGGGATTTTGAACAGTGACGATTTTTTCGCATCTGACGACGTGCTTGAAAAAGTTAACGCCGCTTTTACGGAAAACCCAATAATTGATGGTGTTTACGCAGATGTCAGATATGTTGATTGGAACGATACAGGCAAAACCGTGAGGATGTTTTCGGGCAAGGATTTCAAGAGAGAAAAAATCTGTTGGGGTCAGATGCCGCCGCATCCTTCGTTTTATGTGAAACGAGAGTGCTACGACAAATTCGGGCTCTACAGCCTCGACTATCCAATCTGCGCCGACTACGACATGTTTGTGAAAATGATTTGGATTGGAAATATTAAAACATTGTATATCAATGATATATTTGTAAATATGCGTAGCGGTGGCACTTCTTCAAATGGTTTGAAAGTGCATAGGAAAATCATGAAAGAAAGGATGCGCTGCATTCGCGAACATAACCTGCCGAGCAATTTTTTCAAGCAGGTTTCACGTTATTTTGGTAAAATTATCAGTCTTTTGAAAAAGTAAAACTATGGGAAATACGAGCAAAATCTGGTATCGGAGCTTTTATAACATCCTGATAACGCTGATAGTCGTGGCGGTTTTCAGTTGGTTCTGGTACAAAGAATTAAATGTCCTTTTGGAAAAAGAATTCTTGATGAAAGGTAACTATTTGACTATCATGGTTTATTGGGTGGTGGTGATGTTTTTTGTCGGGATTTTCGGAGGCTATAAAATTGGTGTCAGCAAGAAATCGCATATTATTCTGTCGCAGGCGATAGGGTTGCTTTTTGCCGATGGTATCCAGGTGATTATAACGGTTCTTATGGTTGGTTATCGTCATCTTATCATGTCGATTATCATCACGATGGGAAAGGTTTTTGTCATACAATTTGCTTTCGTTTTTGTGCTTGCAATAATCTTTATCTCATTGTATTTCAAGATTTTCCCTCCGTATAAAATGTTACATATCCGTGGAAATCATGACAACAGTCTTGTTGCTAAATTCAATACGAGAAACGACAAATATGTCATTACTGGCGAGATGGATTATGATGATGACATTGAAAAAATCAGTGCTGCTGTCGATGGTTACGATGCTGTAATTATAAATGACGCGCCGACAGAGACGAGAAATCGTATTTTGAAGATTTGTTTTGCGAAAGGGAAAAAGGTTTACCTCACACCGAAGATATCTGATATAATCGTGCGAGGCGCTGAAAAACTTGATGTTTTCGACACTCCGCTCTTGTTTTCCAGAAACACCACGTTTACGTTGTCGCAGCGCATGATAAAAAGATGCTCAGATATCTTATTCTCGCTGCTTGGTTTGATAATCCTTTCCCCGTTGATGATTTTGGTTTCACTGGCGATTTTCCTTTATGACCGAGGTCCGGTTTTCTACCGTCAGACGCGTTATACCAAAGACGGAAAGACCTTTAAGATATTGAAATTCAGGAGCATGATTCCGAATGCGGAGAAGGATGGCGTGGCGCGACTGGCTGCCGACAACGATAGCCGAATCACCCCTGTCGGGAGATTTATCAGAGCGTGCCGACTTGATGAGCTGCCTCAGTTTTTCAATATTTTGGCTGGCGACATGAGTTTTGTCGGACCGCGTCCTGAACGCCCTGAGATTGCTGACGAATACACCAAAGAGGTGCCGGAATTCGCGTTTCGCCTCAAGGTGAAAGCGGGTCTCACCGGTTATGCTCAGATTTACGGAAAATACAACACCACCTCGTACGACAAGCTGAAACTCGATATGATTTATGTCGAAAACTGCTCGCTTTTGATGGATTTGAAGCTGCTTCTGCTGACTTTGAAGGTCATTTTCATAAAAGAAAGCACCGAAGGCTTGGAGGAAGGTCAAATTACAGCGTCGAATAAGAGATGAAGACATTGGTTTCCATAATAATGCCATGCTATAATGCCGAGCGTTACATTGCGCAAAGCATCGAATCTGTTTTGGCGCAGACTTACGACAATTGGGAACTGCTTATCACCGATGACGCCTCCACAGATAAAAGCGTTGAAATCATCAGTAAATACAGCAAAAACGATGAAAGAATAAACGTGTTGGTGCCTGATGAGCATCAAGGGATTTCGAGGACGCGAAACATGTCGATTTCACGCGCAAGGGGTCGTTTTGTGGCGTTTTTGGACAGCGATGACATCTGGTATCCAGAAAAACTTGAAAAACAAATTAAGTTTATGCTTGAAAACGATATTGCGTTTACATATTCCAGTTACGAAGTAATTGATGCTCAAGGAAATTCAAAGAGTAGGATTGTCAAAGACGCTGGTGTGATGAGCTATAAAAAATATCTCAAAAACACCATAATCTGCTGTGGAACAGTGGTCATCGACCGCGAAAAAACCGGTCATTTTGCCACTCCGATTATCGACACCAGCGAAGACATGTCGTTGTGGCTCAGCATCATGAGGCGAGGTTTCGCCGCTTATCCTGTGCCTGGTCCGCTTCACAAATACAGAATAACGCCAGGCTCCGCCTCGAGCAATAAAATCAAGGCTTCCGCGGATGTGTGGCGCGTTTACAGGAAGTTGGAGAAGCTTTCACTTTTTAAATCGTCGGCTAATTTTATCTGCTATGCTTTCAATGCAGTCAAAAAACGTGTTTTCTGAGAAGGATTTTGAGCTTTACCGTCATGCGTGGCGATATGGCTTGGCTCCTGATAAAGAGCCACAACTTGCTGATTCTCAATGCGATGAGCTTTTGAGAAAAGGCGGTTGGTTGGTTCGCAACACGTATGATTTTGATTGCAGGGAAGAGACAAAATTCTGGTATCTTATCAAAGACTCTTTCGGCGGGATGGAAGAGCAGTCGCAGAATGAGAGGAAGAAATTGCGTCACGCTTTCAGAAGTTTTGATTTTAAACTCGTTGATAAAGAATTAGTTAGACAAAAAGCATTTCCGATTGTCAAAGCCACGTTTGAAGACTATCGTGTTTCGGACAGAGAAATGAACGAGGATATTTTCAATGAATATCTCGATCATTGTGGCAAAAACGATTACGATTTTTGGGGTGCTTTTGACAAGGAAACACAGGAATTGGTGGGGTTTTGCGCGGTTCATCTTTGGGACGATTCATGCGAGTACGGACTCATCGGGTTTCTGCCAAAATACAAGCATAACGCGACATATCCGTATTACGGATTTTTTTACAAGATGAACGAATATTATCTTGAAGAAAAGCGATTCAAATATGTGGCGGATGGTGCCCGAAGCATTACCGAACATTCTGATATTCAATCGTTTCTGGAAAAGAATTTCAAATTCAGAAAAGCGTATTGCAAGTTGAAGATAAAGTATAAATGGTGGTTTGGGATAATAGTGAGGGTGTTGTTGCCGTTTAGGAATATTGTAGAGACGCAAAATTTTGCGTCTGTACGAAATGTTAAGGCAATTTTAAATATGCATAAAATGCAATCATGATAATAAAATACATTTTTGATAGAATTTTTTCCCTGGTTTTGCTGGTGATTTTGTCGCCTGTCATTTTGGTTTTGTATATTCTTCATAAGATTAAGATGCCAAAAGGTGATTTCTTGTATCGTCAGGTGAGGATTGGTAAGAATGGCAAGCCGTTCGGGATTTTCAAGATTCGAACGATGGCTGATAATTCGGAGGTTGCCGGTTCTGTCACACCTGCTGACGACCCAAGGGTTTTGCCGTTTGGACGATGGCTGCGTGAGAGCAAAGTC
Organism: Bacteroidales bacterium; assembly: GCA_017427985.1. Lineage (GTDB taxonomy): Bacteria > Bacteroidota > Bacteroidia > Bacteroidales > F082 > Limimorpha. Next base: position 311,522 of record JAFRRS010000004.1, read on the forward strand.
GACACGTTTTTGGAGTTGATAAATATATTAATAGGTGACATGAGTTTTGTGGGTCCGCGTCCCGATGTGCCCGGCTATGCCGACAAACTTGAAGGTGACGACCGAATCATTTTGAAGATGCGTCCCGGGTTGACGGGTCCTGCCTCTATAAAATATCGTCATGAAGATGTTATTTTAGCGCAACAAGACGACCCAAAGAAGTATAATGACGAAGTTATTTGGCGAGATAAGGTAAAAATCAACCGTGAATATTATGAAAACTGGTCGGTTTGGCTTGATGTTTCCATGCTTTGGAAAACAATTTTTGGCTAAATAGTCGTTGATATTCAATAAGATATAATTTTTTAAAAAAATATATTCAATTTTTTGTTGTGCGTATTGAAAAACGTCGTACTTTTGCACTCGCAAACGGAGAAAACCGTTGTTAGCCTCCTTAGCTCAGTTGGTTAGAGCATCTGACTGTTAATCAGGGGGTCTCAGGTTCAAGTCCTGAAGGGGGCGCAAGAGAGATTAC
>JAFRRS010000023.1 GCA_017427985.1 Bacteroidales bacterium
CCTTTCCGCCCGCGCGCACTACATGAACGGCGTGGGCTTCTATGAAAACGACAGCGTTGTGGAGGCGTGCAGGGAATACCTGAAAACGCTTGAGATAATGGAGAACCGTTTTGACGAAAGCGAACTGGTCGGATACAAGGCAAAATTCATGGGGCTGACGTACACCCGTTTGGGGGAAGTGTATTTTTACAATGGAATAGCCGATGCTTCACTTTACTCACGCAAAAAGGCTTTGGCTTGTTTCAAAAGACTTGAGAATTATGATTTGGCAAACACTTTCAGGAGTGTCGGCGGAGCCTATTTACTTGACCATCAAAATGACAGTGCTTTGTTTTATTATAGGAAAGCCATAAATTTGTCAAAAAAGAGTGGTAATGTTTCTGTCTATGCCTCATCATTGTCTGAATCCGCACCTATTTATTATGAGTTAGGTTACATTGACAGCGCATTTATGATGGCAAGAAAAGCGCTGATGTCGCCGACAACTGAAGACCAACTTTTATCAAGATGTTTCACATTAGGCTACTTGTTTGAAAAGGAATCCGAATATGACTCCGCCATATATTATCTTGAAAAAAGCATCGAACGAGTCTTTTATGCCACACAAACCGCTTCTGCCGAATTACTAATGAAATGCTACCATTCATTGGGTGATACGATGAAAATGCAGCGTTACAAGATGATTTATGGAGACCATTTTGACACATACAGAAAAAATTCTGTTGCCAAGAATGAATTGACAAAGATTTATGATGATTACATGCAAGAACAACTACAAAAAGCGAATCAACTAATTGAGAAACAAAGGAAACACAGAAACATTTATGTTTTATGTATTGTGTTTGCAATTATTGTTAGTTTTATTGTAGTCACAAAAAGAATTGGCAAAAAAAAGATAGAAAAGCACAAAACAGCTTTGGAAAAGACCGAAAGCTCTCTATCGGAAATCAGGATGAAGATAGAGATGAAACGATTCACTGATGAACCCATTTGCCAAACCGTTCTGAATGTTGTGAAAGAGCGACAGTGCAAGTCAAAGATAAACTATCTCGATTACAAAGATTGTGCATTAGGTATGGAACAAATTATCATGCTGCGCGAGACGGCAAACTTACATTACGACAAATTCACCATTCGTCTCAAAGAGAAATTTCCAGAACTCACCAATGATGACTTGGATTATTGCTGCCTGTATCTTTTGGGATTGAAAGACGCTGATGTTTCTGCACTCATGCAAAAGGAATTCACCACTGTATGTTACCATCGCCGAAAAATAAAAAGTATATTGAAATCAGAAAGGGATCTTACCGAAACGCTTTATAATCTTGCAAGTATAAAATCATAATAAATTGAATTACAGATAATTAAATCGTTTTCCCACCATTTCCCACCATAATTTTCTTGACATAATTGTTTTGCGAGTCTAATTTTGCTCACAATTTAAAATCTAATGTATGTTAAGAAAAATCATTCTTTTTGTTTTTTTGCTCGGTGTCACGAGCAAGATTTTCGCTGACAATCTTGTTATTAATGATGAGATTACAATACTTGCAAATAATGGATGCGGAAATGACAGGTCAGCCTCAATCTCCGCCCACATCAACGGCCATTATCTGAATGTGGCGTTTCTTGCTGACCTCGGTTCAGTAACCATTAAAATACTGGACGAAAGCTACACCATGCTGGAGTTGTCCTACATAGAGACTCCCTCCGGCTACCAGTATTACATCCCGTTGGAAGGCCGTTACACATTGCTCATAGCGTTGGAGGACGGCGATGAATATCGAGGGGATTTTGAGGTGAGTGAATAATAATTTTAAAATAATGTATTATTATGAAGAGATTAATTTTAATTGTAACTGTTTTAGTAGCAGGACTATCCTGTAACATTCATGCACAATGCGTACAATGTGACGAATCCGAGACACAATTAGGGACTAACGCAAGTCGTTTGGGAACCGGTACATCTGCGGCAGGACATTCCGCATTTTCATCGGGATTTTACTCATCCGCTTCTGGGAACTATTCCACCGCTTTGGGATGTTATGCGTCAGCATCCGCCATGTATTCGGTCGCCATTGGGAAAAATGTCCAGGCACAAAACACGGCTTTTGTATTTGGAAGGGATGCCACCGCAACTGGAAGCAACTCCTTTGTCATAGGCAGTGGCTATACGGGAGATGTGGTTTTGACAAACAACATATCCAAAAGTATCATGTTTGCCGTAAACAGCAGCTCGCCTGCCATGATAATACGCCAAAAATCCACCAATGACGTCCCCGCTTTCGTCGGTGTGGGGACAACAGACCCAAAGCAAGAGTTCCATGTTAATGGCAGTGTCATGATAAGCGGTTCAAATAAGAGCTTGTTGTTTGCCACATCCGCATCATCAACATACGGCAATTTTGGTATAAAATACACGGGTTTAGGGCTAAATTTCTATCTTCCAAATGAAGGCTCACCTACAAATAACCTTCTATTTATCAAAAACAATGGAAACATCGGCGTGGGCACAAACAGTCCAACGGTTAAATTTGAGGTATCAGGCACCGCCAAGGCTACATCACTTCAGGCGGTGTCTCTCAATGTGACTGGGAATATAAACTTCAGAAGCCTGGCAGGGAATTCGACAAAAGCGATTGCCATCAACAGTGACGGCGACCTGTTATCAGCAGACCTTTCAACGTTTCAGGACAATTTGGGCAACCACACGGCCATCCAGAATATTAACCTTAATGGGTATAAGCTGGTTGGTGGAACTTCTGGAAATGGCGGGATATTCGTTGCAGACAACGGCAATGTGCGTATCGGCGCGGGAACAATGAACCCGACAAAAGCCCTTGAAGTTAATGGCACTATTCGTTCAAAGGAAGTTATAGTTGAAGTGGCTAATTGGTCTGATTTTGTTTTTGATAATAATTACCATCTTATGTCGTTAAAAGACACGGAGAGTTTTATCAAGCAGAACGGACATCTGCCCAATGTGCCATCTGCGGCTGAAGTTGAAAAAGGAGGCATCGAACTCGGTGAGATGAACGCTGTTTTGTTGCAGAAGATTGAGGAACTTACACTATATGTAATTGAACTCGAGAAAAAAATAGAAGAACTAAAAGGAGATAAAAAATGAAAAATTGTCTGTTAATAGCCGTTTTGCTGATTTCACTATCAGCCCATGGCCAGCAAAAAGACCATAAAAACACAATCTATTTGGGAATGGGGTCATATATGATTTCGCAAGAGAACAAAATATCCACTCACAGTGAGTATGGTGCTATAAAAGAATTCCGACCAGCAATAGATGTGTTTTATAACAGGCTGGTTTGGAATGGTTTGGGTATTGGCATCGGGTATTCATATAAAAATGCCGACCCCAACGCTCACCTGACAACCGGAGAATTAATATCATGTACGGAACAATCACATTCCATGCTGTTGTCTGTCAACTACAAATTTGGTCTTAAGAATTTCAGTTTGACACCATATTTCTCAACAGGTCCGGCATTTGTGCGGTTTTTATTTCCAGATACATATCCTACTCCTTATAAAACCGATTATGAATCTGTTATTATGATTAGTCCTGGCGTTAGATTTGGATATGAAATCAATCAATTGATGTTTTATATATCATACAATTATGATTATTATAAACTATCTCCCAAAATTAACATAGCTGTTATTGGCACTTGGACATTCCCTAATGAATTCGGCCACCATTGTTTTAAAGCAGGATTAGGATGGTCTTTCTAAATAATATAACTATGAGACATTTTTATTTGACTTTTCTTATTCTTTTGGTTTGTAACATGTTACAAGCCCAAGAAGAGGTTTTCATGTATAATGAAAACAACAAAGAGTTCTTTGAAGTAAATGACTCCGTTAAATATATTAAGAGTTATGGTGGCGAAATTGTTTTGCCTAATGCGAGACAGGGTTTGTACTATGTTGTTGTCACATTAAAAGACAAAACTATAACAAATAAGATGGTAATTCAATGATTATAATTATGAAAAACAAATTAAAAATCGCTTTGCTGATAACAATAGCATTCGTGTTTTCTTGCAAACATAATAGAAATGATACAAATGATAATATAATTGGTCATATAGAATGCGAGGATATTATAAAACCATCAAATCTTAAACCAATAAACTGGAACGGTTGGAACGACGCTTACACTGTCGGCTACACTTTTTACGACAATATCGAAGATGCCTGTCACGATTATGATGGTGATACAATACTATGCTATGGACATATATCAAAAAACTTGTATTTAGACCACCCTTCATTAGAGCCCGAATGGATTTTCTTGGAAGGCAGCGAGAATCAACAAGATGGACAATGTGTCCGTATCATGTTTAATTCGGATATTATGCAAAACAGCATTGAAAAAGATTCCCTGATTCGTTTATTGAACAGTTCAAGCTACTCCGACACTTGTCTTGTAAAAGGTGTTTTGGGATTAGGAGTATGGTCGATGCCACCATGTCAATACGTTTATCCTGTAATAGGTGTTTGCCGACTTGAAGACATCTACTTTAAATAATTGAACATGATATGAATAATTAAAAAAAAAGAGTTACTTTTGCAAAGTTAATAAAATAACCATGGGGGACTTCGTCAGCTTTTCAAATCTTATCGCAGAATACACCAACAAGGGCACTTTGGCTTCTGTCACATATATCGGACAGCTGTTGGAGTATTTTTACGACAGATATGACCGCTTGATTGGCATTGATGAAACAAGAAGCGACACTTCATATCACACCGGCCTGCAATATGACAATTATTCAAGGGTTGCCAACAAGACGTATCCTTCAGGATATAAGGTGTATTATGAGTATTTCCCAAACGGTTCAAAGAAAAATGTGAAAGACGCACGAGGCAACATACTTTGGCGTGCCGACGAAATAAACGCATCGGGACTGCTTTTGCAGGCCACCACAGGCAACGGGGCGGTCACGACAAACAAATATGACGCCGCCAACCGACTAATAAGCTCCGCAACCTCGGGCGGAATACAAAATTTCGCCTATACCTTCGACGGATTCGGCAACCTGACAAGCCGCACCGACAGCATTGGAAACATAAAGACGGAGTCGTTAACCTACGACAACCTCGACAGACTTACCGGCATCTCGCTCAACAACGTGAGCAGCACCATAGCTTACGACACATACGGACGCATGACAAGCAAGCAGAAAAACGGCACCACCGTCTTTGAATCGGCACAGTTCAGCACCAGAAAGCCGCATGCGCTGACACATGCCAACACCACAAGCGCCGAGTTCCCTAATTGCCAGACTATAGACTACAACGCCTCCGACAAGGTTGAGATGATTTCACAAGGCACAAAAAAAGCCGTTTTCACCTACGGATACGACACCCAACGCATCAAAATGAACATAACCGACACACTGACCAACAGGAGTCTGACGAAAGACTATGTTGGCGGCTGCGAGTTTGTGGACGACAACGGGACGAAGAAGGTGTACACATATCTCACCTGTCAGTACGGCGTTTTCGCCATGGTGGTGCGCTCAGGCGGCACCGATGCCGTGCATTACGTCTACAAGGACCATCTCGGCAGTTGGACCACTGTAACAGACTCTGTTGGCACCGTTGTGGAGCGCAAGAGCTTCGACGCATGGGGCAACTTGCGCGACCCGCAGACATGGAGCGCCAACCTGAACCGCACCCCGCGATTCGACCGCGGCTTCACCGGGCACGAGCACCTCTACGCTTTCGGACTGATAAACATGAACGGCAGGATGTACGACCCTCTGATGTCGTCGTTCCTCTCGCCCGACAACTACATCCAAGACCCGACAACCCAGCAGGGATTCAACAGATATGCGTATTGCGCTTACAACCCACTGAAATACGTTGACCCGAGTGGGGAACAGTATTTCGGGTGGAATGGAGGATCAAGTTATTATGACGAACAAGCTGCAAGATTGGTTATGAGCATCCGTTATAACATGTATCTTGAAAGCATGCAAATGACAATGGAGCGCATTGATAACTTTTCAAACAGCTTGTGGTCTCAAGGAGATTTACATGGTGGTGCTATAGGCGGAAACGGTTGTCATGGTGGAGGATCAACGGGAGGAAATAAACCAAAAACCAAGCACACCCGTTTTAACGAACATCAGCTCAATGCAATAGTTGAGTCGGATCGTGGGAAATGTGTATTATCTGGTTTAGGATCCATGATGACAAGTTGGGATAATATGGGCTGGGGAGAAACCACCAAAGAGTGGGTCATGAAAGAACATGATTATTGTGCAAATCATCCAGATAAGGAGCCTAGCTGTCATGGATATGAAGCATATAATCTTCTAGATTTTATTACATGGGATAATAATGGAAAATATAATACATATAAAGCAAAGCAAATTGGTATGAATGAAATATATGATTATATGGACGATGGATGGGTTGTTGCGGCTTTGTGCAGATTATATGATGGATCAAGTCATTATGCAAATGTTACCAGTTGTACTATGTATGGTGATGGGGCAATTGATATATCCTTCTTAAACAATCCTCTTCCTAAAAATACAATAATGGCTCTCTATCATTCAAACTCAATATATGAATTCAACAATTCATATGAAAGTGCTATGGAAATTAGATTCATAGCCATTAAATTAATTCATAAAATAATAAGACCATGAAAAAATACTTAGTATTAATTTTTTTTATTGTCTGCCAGTACATAACCTCTTGTGCTCAAGGTATTGATAACGGCATCTATAAAAATGGCGATAGTTTTGTATGCGTTAAAAATGACAGCATAATTATATGTCGTAACAATTATTTCAATTGTTATTATGGTTCCTATACAAGCGAAAACCTTCGAATTTTTCTGAAAGAAAACATTCTTTTGGGGAGAAATGCAACCATTGACATTGAAAAAGCATCAGACAATTACATAGAAATAAAATTACTTAGCAAGTATAAAAACTTTATTATAGGCGAATCTATCGATAATTCTTATGATACAACCATATACCAAAGTGTGTCTCCTTATTATCACATTTTAATTAATCATAATAAATGCATCCATTCGGATAGCAATCAAACAATCCGTATTGACAAAGATGCATCTATGCAATATGATCTGTCAAAAGGGTTTTTATTAGATGATGATGGACGTTTGAGTAATTTTATAGATTATTATAAGTTTTCGCTTGAGTTTGGAAACCGTTACATCTTCTCACAAAAATACTACCCTTTTTGCGCTACTTTAATCAACGAACAATATCCACAAGACTTTGAATTGATTTATAAGAAACATAAAATTATTCAAAAATTTAGCAATGATTATATAGTTGAGTATTTATTTGACAATTCCAATTGCGACTCATGTTTTAACGAGCTGAAAAACAAGTTCCCGTTGCTGTTTGAGTAGAAATGTTGTGTTATGCAACCCCATTCTGTCATATATTATTCTTTTATTAGTTGTGGTTTCAACCGTTATGTCTACTGCATGTACAACCCCTTGAAATATGTTGACCCTGTCCCCTTCCCTGAAAATGTAAACTTTCCCTTTTTAGGACAGTCATTAATTAGACTGCAAAAATAATAATTTAGTTTTGAAAAAGAAATGATCAATTGTTACTCAAGCAGATATAAATTAGATTTCACCTATTATAAATGGGCTCTTGATTTAATTCATCCATAAAAACTAATACTATGAAAAAACTATTCTTTTTTTTAATTTTGCAATTATTTACTATCACTGTCTTGTTCTCCCAAGACATCTCCATCAACCTATCAATCAGATGGAGCGAGAGGTCTTATATCCTTAACACGGATTCAATAGTCAAATGTCCTGAATTGGTTATGTCTTATACTAACAATTCAAATAATGATTTGTATTTCAGGAAGTTTTCGCATTATCGAAATGGTTTTCCTGATTTCCAGTATTTTGAAATACCTGATTTTCATTATTACAATCCCATGGAAGATGAAGGTTGTGATTACCGGGAATATTGCAAGAAACACACTAATTATCGGAAAACAATTAGAGGATTTGTTGAAAATGAGCAATATAAAGATGAAAAGTATTATATTGTAATAAGCTTACCCATTGTTAATTATAAATACTGGGAAGCCATTAATGAAAAGGTATGGGATGATGATGAGATAGAAAGTGACTTCATCAATAAGAAACTAATGATAATAAACGACTATCTTAGCGATTCAATTTATGATAATATTGATGACAGGAAGCAACACAAGGAATATTTTTCGGCATCAGATATTACAGAAGAAGCTATCGAAAAAAGAATTAACAGCCAGTTCATGTTTCTTAAAGCTGGAGAAACAAGAGAAGACGTGTATAACCTCGCTTGCTTTGATATTGTTAAAGGAACTTATACGTTTGTGCTTAAAGGGGATTTTTTCAGTAACAGTATTTTCACTGGATGGTGTGACAACGCTCATCTCCCTCTTCCCGAAAAAGTCGGGGAATACAAGCTTTACGCCGGAGGATTCACGTCAAACAGCGTAACGGTTACGTTTTAAACGACCCGAAAAAAAGGATCCTGTATAGACGTGCCATGGCGCGTCTATACTGACGCAAAAATATAATATATTGTATCGAAATATTTTGTATTTTTGCCGAAATGAAAAACGTAGCAGTAGTCATATTGAATTTTAATGGGAAAAAGTTCCTTGGGAAGTTCCTTCCAAATGTCATAGAGCACAGCTCGGAGGTGGCGGACATCATCATTGCCGACAACGCCTCTACTGACGACTCTGTGGCTTTCATGAAGGGGAATTATCCCAATATTCGATTGATTACCAACGATTTCAATGGCGGTTTCTCTACCGGCTACAACATCGCATTACGTCAAGTCGAGGCAAAGTATTATTGCCTTTTGAACTCCGACATTGAGGTTACGCCACACTGGATTGAGCCTGTCATTGAGCTTATGGAAAGCGACCCGATGATAGCAGCCTGCCAACCTAAAATCCTCTCATATCACGACAAAAACAAGTTCGAATATGCCGGTGCAGGCGGCGGTTTCATAGACAAATACGGCTATCCTTTCTGCAGAGGCAGGGTTTTCCAGCATCTGGAGAACGACGAAGGGCAATATGACGACATAAAAGAAGTGTTCTGGGCCACGGGAGCCTGCATGTTTGTCAGAGCCGACGTTTATCACAGGTTCGGCGGCCTCGACGACAGTTTTTTCGCCCACATGGAGGAGATTGATTTTTGCTGGAGAGTGAAAAGCCAAGGCTATAAAGTGATGTATTGCCCTCAATCGAAAGTGTATCACATCGGTGGCGGCACCCTGCCAAAAAGCTCGGCGAGAAAGACTTACCTGAATTTCCGGAACAACCTTTCTTTACTAATGAAAAACCTGCCAAAAGGCGCTGTTTTCACCACTATTTCATACAGAATACTCCTCGACTGGGTGGCAGGTATAAAATTCCTGTGCGACGGCAGCTTCGCCGACCTTTGGGCTGTAACAAGAGCACATCTGAGCTTCTACAGACATATTCCTGCATTAAGGAAAAAGAGAAAAGAGCTGACGCACACACATGTGTCACAAGTGTATCAGAAAAATATCGTTTTCAAGCACTTTTTAGAAAAGAAAAAGCTTTACACAGAGCTTAACGAGACTGATTTTTCTTGAAATAAAGGATTATAGTCATCATTTTTCGGCTACCACCTTCCTTCGGAAGCTGAAGGCCTTCAAAATTGATGACTATAATCTTATTTTGTAATTAGGAATAATATTGCTTCAGCATAGCCTTCCAAACCATGACCAACAATTGAGTGAACAGCGGCTTCGGCCGTATATGAATGATGTCTGAACGCTTCCCTTTCATAAACATTCGAGATATGAACCTCCACAACAGGCAGCCCTATTGCCCTAACCGCATCAGCCAAGGCTATTGATGTGTGGGCATAACCTCCAGGATTCATCACAACACCGTCGTATTTCCCCATCGCTTCATGAAGTTTGTCGATAAGCACACCTTCATGATTTGTCTGAAAATCGTCAATCACACAATCAGGGAATCTCTTTTTCATAGATTGCAAAAACTCATCAAGAGACTGATTACCATACACTTCGGGTTCACGTTTTCCAATAAGGTTCAGATTGGGACCGTTCAAAATTAAAATCTTCATAATCAATCTTTAAATTTCTTAAAAAACCTAATAATCTCACCGACAATAAGCACCGGGCTTGTGCCAAAGAAACATATCAGCCAGTCTTGCCAACTGAGTGGTGCCACCGTAAACATCTCTCCGCCAAACGTCACTATCAGGAACTGCCCTACAAGGATTATCACCAAAGCAAGCTCAAAACCGCCAAAATTCTTTCCAATACCATGCAATGACGACTTTCCGGTATGGTAGGCTTTTGCGTTGAATAGATTCCAGAACTGCATAAAAACAAAAATCGTGAACGTCAGAGAGTGCTCGTAACAAGTATAACTCCCCTCTCCCATCACATTGAAATTGAAGAAGTTAAGCAGATAATCCTTAAAAGAGAATGATACCATCTCACTGACATCGATATGTTTGAAATGCTGTACAAAGCCGAACATGATAAGCAGGAAAAGAACCCCAACGATGAGTATCGAGCGAATCATCGGCTTTGTCAAGATATGGGCGTCTTTTGAGCGCGGCTTGTCGTTCATCACTCTTTCCGAAGGAGGCAGCGACGCCAAGGCGAGAGCTGCAAAGGTGTCCATGATTAGGTTGACCCAAAGCATCTGCGTGACTGTGAGCACCAATTCCGTACCGAGCAATGCGCCGAAGAGCACCACGAGACACGCCGCCACGTTTATCGTCATCTGGAACAGTATGAAACGCTGTATGTTGAGATACAGCGAGCGTCCCCACATCACCGCACGCGCAATGCTGTTGAACGAATTGTCAAGAATTGTTATGTCTGAAGCCTCCTTTGCCACTGTGGTGCCGTCGCCCATTGACAGACCGACCTGCGCCGCTTTAAGGGCTGGGGCGTCATTGGTGCCGTCGCCCGTGACAGCCACAACTTCCCCGCTGAGTTGCTGAAGGCGCACAAGACGCTCCTTGTCCATCGGACGGGCACGTGACATTATCTTTATCATCGGGATGCGACGTTTCGCGTCTTCATCTGATAACGCCTCGAAATCCTTGCCTGAGATATGGTTGAAGTTGGTTTGGTCGGTATCTTTCCACAGCCCGAGCTGACGACCAATCTCTATGGCAGTGCAAGGAGTGTCGCCTGTGACAATCTTAACGTCGATGCCCGCATTCATGCAGCTCGCCACAGCATCAGCAACATCGGGACGTATCGGGTCGGCGATAGCAACAGAGCACAGGAAAATCAGATTGTCTGCCACGAGGTTGTCAGTAACAGGGTCAAACGACTTTTCACTTGGGTCGCCCTCCTTGTATGCCACAGCCAAAGTCCTCATTGCCTTGCTGTTATACGCATACAATCGATTCTCAATTTCTTTGCGATACGGCTCAATATCCACTATCCCCGTTTTCGTCACAATTCTGTTGCAATGCTGCAAGATAATCTCAGGAGCACCTTTCACGTAAAACATCGGTCTGTTGAACACCTTCGATTCAAAAACCGTCGCCATGAACTTGTATTTCGTCGAAAACGGCACCTGATAAAGCAGTCTCTCCCCTTCCCTATAATCCAAATAATTAACTCCTTGATTATTAAGCCAAAGCAACAACGCGCCCTCGGTTGGGTTTCCGATTACCTTCACCTTGTTTTTATCTGTAAAATCAAGAAATGCGGTGGTATTGACCGACAAACACTCTTTCAAAACGTCGCTCACCTCTTTGTCGTCAAGTTTCTTATCAGGCAAAGCGTAACATGAAATATCATTGACCGTCATCTGGTTTTGCGTCAATGTGCCGGTCTTGTCAGTGCAGATGACAGTAGTGGCACCCATAGTCTCACAGGCGTGCATTTTTCGCACCAAGTTGTTGGCAATCAACATTCTATGCATGCTCAGCGCAAGGCTTAGAGTGACGCTCATCGGGAGACCTTCTGGCACTGCCACAACAATGATTGTGACTGCAATCATGAGAGTGTTAAGGAAATACTGCGCAAAGTTAAGCCATTCAATACCGTCATCCAGACTATCTACATACAGGAAATACATGAGGAAACGCGTCATAAGCACCACTGCCGCTATGAAATAACTCGCATAGCAAATCACATTCCCCAACTTGTCGAGTTGGATATTAAGAGGTGTCTTGTTGTTGTTGTCAATCTGCGAGCCTTTGTAAACCTTGCCCCATTCAGTGGCGTCGCCGACTTTCTCCACGCGCATCACGCCATGTCCGTCGATGACCTTGCTCCCTCGCATCAGACAATTCGAAGGATATGTCGCTTCTTCATCAAACTCACTTTCCTCGGTCGTTTTTCTTGCCATCGGCTCACCTGTGAGATCCGCTTCATTCACCTGCAACGAGAAAGCTTCGAGCAGCACGCCGTCGGCAGGAACCTCGTCTCCAGTTTCAACAAGCACGATGTCGCCCACAACAATATCACGACGAAAGACAAGTGTCACGTTGCCGTCACGAACAACCTTCACAGTTTCCTCGTCATTGATTTGGTTTAATATATCAAACTTTTTGTTCGCCTTGACTTCAAAAACAAAGCCGACACACGTAGCCAGCATTATCGCGATAAAAATCCCGAGCGGCTCAAACAAAACGCCGAAACCCTCGTCTGTAGTGACATATTGATATATTGACACTCCTATCGACAACGCCAGAGCAATAAGAAGTATCTTGATAATCGGGTCTTTGAATTTCTCCAAAAACTGAACAAAAAGTGACTTTTTCTTTGGTGGAGTAAGAACATTAAAGCCGTGCTTTGCACGACTTTCTTCAACTTGTTTGGAACTAAGTCCCTGATATTTCATAACTTAAAAAAACAAAAAACTATTCTTTATTACTCATTTGAATAATGTTGTTGTTATATATCTGAGCCTTTATCTTCGAGCAATAAACTCCATCCTTCAGTTCAGGCTCTGCAACAATTATCTCTTGAACGTCTTTAAGTATTAGTTTTGTAGAAATATGCGCTGTGTCGACATATCTCTGATAATAATCATTATTTTCGCTAACCGAAAAGTCGTCTGCCCGCTCACGTATTTTGAAATTTGCCATCTTCGCTATCTCGTTTTCCGCGCTTATAAGGGCGACACGTCTCGCCTCGTTTCTTGCCTTTGAATTGTCATTCCCGACAACCGCCTGATATCCATGCGATTCATAACTATAGTTCATGCTTTCCGTTGGGAATGAAATGTGATAATCCAGCTCAGCGACCTCCCAATCGGCGTACATTACACCATTTTCACATTCAAAACCGTTAATTTTGCACGACAGCTCGGTTTTGTATGTCATTCGGACGATATCCTGCACTTTGTCATGATAATCAGCGCTCTGGTTAAGAGACTGATAATCAGTTATCATCCTGTTTGTACTTTTAATCATGGATTTATGCGGTGTGAAATTCGTCAGTGCCTGCATGAAAGTGTCGGCGATGCAGTGCCACAGTCCATGTCTTGTGTTCTGGTTCACCGCGTTTCTCGAGACGTTTCCTCCGGCTCCATAATTATAGTATCTCTCAATTACATTATTTGTAATGGTGTCAATCGTTGACGACTGAACCGAATAACGGCCTTCTGTTTTTGAAACCCATTCCAGGTTATTGATTTCAACATTGGCTGCATTCATTTTCAGCTCAAACAAATCGCCATATTCCGGTTTTCTAATGGTTCCATCATAATAGAACATATATGAGCCGTTGAACTCCGCGATTCTCTCATTGCTTTCATCATAATCTTCGTAAACGTTAAGCAAAACGACCGCTTCGTCATATTTGGTGAAATAAATGTCTATTATGTCATAGCCGTATTTGCTGATTGACGCGTCAAACTCAGCAAGGCAATGTGATTTTTGGTCATCAATGTTGTTTCTCCCATCATTTTCAATATGGTAATAAAGCTCATAAACCGACGACATTGTCAGTTTTTGTGAAATGGCGTGCATGAACACCGCCCTCATTATTGCCTGGTTGACAGCCGTTGTGGAGTCAAGAGCCATATCCGACACGCCTATCGCGCCATACGGATTGTAAAACCACGATGGAAGCTGCTCGTAATCAGCGTAGGCGGGAGAAAAAACCTCTCCCGCATACGCTTCTTTTGCGCTTGTGAAGACACAAGCAATAGAGACAATTACGTATAGTAATTTCTTAGTCACAATTAATAATCCATCTTTTCCATTTCCTTGTCGAAAACTTGTTTGAATTTCTCATATTCAAAGTCCGTTCTCAACTTGGCGTCGTTAGAAACCTTTGATTTGATTTCATCGAGGACGTTGTTAGCGCTGATTTCGAGGCAAACATAGTACATTGTGCCGCTCTTCATCTTCTCTGACCAGCCTGGCATTGCCGGGAGAGCGCCTTTCACTGTCTGTTGCACGACTGTACGGCTCAAATCCTTAAGACTCTGTTTGAATTCCTGGGCGTCGCCATCGATGTAGGTTGATGAATAGTCTTCAATCACACTGCTGATCTTGACTTCCATGATACGAGCGAGTTCCTGACGGGCGTTGTTGGCTGCTGCCTGTTTTGCCTTAGGAATCTGGTTCTCGAACTGTGCCATGAATGAGCCTTCAGCTCTGATGGCGTCTTTTGTTGACAAGCACTGTGCGCATGCTTCTTTTTCTGGATCTTTTGCGACTTCTTTGCTTGAGCCACATGATACGACAAACATTCCGAGCAATGCTGCGCAAACTAATAAACTAAGTTTTTTCATAGTAATTTTTTTTAAAATTTTTGCCTACTCTAGCTTTTCGGCTTCCGCATATTAACTAAAACTTGATTCTAATTTCCTTGTTAGGTCTGCTGTTACCGGCTCTGAAACTTATCTTCACCGTCGGTTCGTCCTGAGGATAGCAGTATTCGCTGTCAAAATCGACATTGCACACGCCGTCGCTGTATCTGACATCGAATCCCATCGCGCATGACGAGGAGACATTAGGCTTCTGCGATGTTGTCATCACACGGCCTTTGTAAACGAGACGCACCGCCATGTGACCAGGTCTGTTCTCTACAACCTCAACCATTATCGACTTGTAAATGTCGTTATACAATCCGATGATTGTGTTGATTTTATGGATTCTCGAATCATCCTCTCCAAGTTCGCTTTTCAATCCGCCCAAGAGAGAAATGTTTTTGCTGATGTCTTCGATGCTTCCAACAGTCTCCACTTCATCTTCATAAAGCTTGATCTTATCGTCGATTTCTTTTTCATGAGCATTATATGCTGCTATGAGGTCTCTTCTCTCAAACTCTGAGAACGGGTATCTGATATAGACCATGTAATACTCCGCACCTGTCTTCTTACAATAGTAACGCTCATAATAGACGTCGGCTTTCTGAATCGCAATGCCTTGAATTGCAGGCATCTTAGCCAATTTCGTCTTGGTGTTGTTGATATATTCCTGTTTGAACTCGCTCTTGTCGCCATAGACGTTCATCACTGTTTTATCAATGATTTCGCCTTCCACCATGACAGCCACCGACTGCGAGATGTCGTCGACGACCACTTTCATTGCGGCAGCCTTAGCATCAGCGAGATTCGCACCTTCCTGACCTTTCACATAGATATAGTCAGGACGTTCTTTTTCTGTCACCCATTTAGGTTTCTCTGACGGGTTCGCCTCCGCAAGCTTGTAGCCTTTTTTCTGAGCCACTGCGCAAACTGGAAGCAACAACGCCATCGCTATTATCAAAATCTTTCTCATGACTCAATTTTTTTATTGTTCCATAATCCAAGACACATCAGGTTCGCCAGCCTCCTCTTGATTTTCGCTTTCATCGATGGCTTTGTAGTACTCGATTGCTCTTTCCTTACCTATTCTAATGAGTTTCTTCAGCTTAGGATCACGAGCCTGTACCATTTTTATAGCCTTGGCGACAGCTTTGTCCTCATTGTTTTCCATTCCTTTCTTGGTAATCATCTCCTGTGAAAGAATCACTTTGTTGACGTTATCCACGAAATAGAACGAGATTTCAACTTCCGCCATGAATTGAGGAGGAATCGATGCTGTTGCGTTTTTTGAAAGAACAGTCACCGAGGTCACGATGAGGAAACGGCTTTCATTTGTCGACGAGCCGAGACCGTTCAGCGTGACAGCCTGATTCAGTCTGTTATAAAGCACTGTGAGCGCGTCGCCTTTCACCTCTTTATTAATTGGCATGAGCACACGAACAGGAATCATCTGCTCAAAACTCATCTCGTTCTGGGCTTTGACAATCGAGCCAGACAAAACCATGAGCACTGCCAGCAGTAAAAATTTGATTTTCTTCATATCAATTCAGTTTTAATTATAAAATCAGCCAAACTTCGCTTGGGCCGCGCATATAAATTGTACTCTCAATATTGAAGTTGTTTCTCAGGAAGCTTTGCAATCCCTGCAGATAGCTCTGTGTGTCAACACGCTGGATGGCGTTGCGTCTGCCCACCTTGGTAAGAGGAATCATCACCTGGTTGAATGTCAAGAGGTTCGGTGTGATTGTTCTTGTCGGGTTGTTGTCGACGGTGTTGTCCTGGAGCCAGAAGTAAATGATGTCGTTAAGAGGTGTCTCCTCGCCTTCAAACGAGAACGTGTCTTTTATCAGGTTGTATTCTGAGTTTTCTGTTCTCTTGACTTTCACCGTAATCTGGCGGCCGTTCTTCGACATATTAATAAACTCATCCTGAATCTTCTTGCAGAACGAATCCATGTGGTTAAGCACTGCCTCTTCAAGCAAAGTGTTGACTGTAGCAGAGTTAGAAGGTTTTCCGTCACCGTGTGCGTGGGCGATTTCGCGTGCGTTGGCGCTCACGTCGACAGCTCTCATGTTGAATGTCACATAACGTCCCATGCCCTTCTCCATGACTTCAAAGTCGAGGTCGACCAGGAAGTCAACATTGGCGGTACGTTTGATGCGGTCGATTGGAGATTCTGCAATAGCGCCGTCGAGACCGTAGTCGTCTCCAACGAGAGCGTTCTCCTGCTCTTCCTGTTTCATGCTCTTGAGGAGGAACTCAAGGCTCTGTGTCTCAAAGCCCTTGTTCTTGAAAATCTCGTTCAACGAGGCTATCACGAGACGTAAATCACGGCTGTCTTCACGGCCAAAGATGTCGTAATCAGGGATGCTCTGTGTTTTTCCTGTCTCGTCTTTCCATTTCTGTACGAAGCCCATATCATTGCAATACACGTCGGAAGGAACCACCATAAGAATAGGTTTAGCATACTTTCCTGCCGCTGTTTCCTTGATATTCTCGGCATAGCCTTTTTCCTGCATGTAAGTCACGAGCTCGTCGTATTTCACCTGAACGTCAACAGACACTGTATACACCTTGCCGTTTTTCACTGCCTGAGGCTGACCTGTCTTGTTGATGAAGCGGTGATATTGTCCTCCAGGAGTTTTATTTGTCGGGAGAGCGAGGAAATTCTCAAAGAACTGGATGTTATCCTCTGCCTTCGAATAGCTCACGATAGCTGGTGTCGCCTTTGTGTTTTCCGATGCTGCGATGCCGCGGAAGAGGCAAGCCGCCACCGCGTCGCGCTTTGCCATCGCCACGCCTTCATTGGCATCTTTTGCTGTTGTTGTCACTGTGAACACTTTCGTGCCGTCCTGTCCCACTCCGATATACTGGACCTCATAAACCTGGTCCAACACAGAGCGTTTTTCATTATGTTTCTGTGCAAACACAGTGTTTGCCAAAAGTAGCAAGACAAGGGCTTGAATCAATCTTTTCATATCATATCTTATTTAATTCTTACTATTTCCAATTTATCGGCACATTTTTCATTTCGATGCGGCAGTTCCCAATGTTAAAGCTAATCACTGGCATTACCTTGGTCTTGGTATAGTCAATTTGTCCGGGAATCGTCACAACATATTTAACAGGCACATCTGTTATCATGTCATAAGTACTTGTAGTACCAAAATATGTCGAATTATGTGACACGCCTTCACAATCGTAAGAAATGAAATCACGTCCGACAGAAACATTTTCATTCATGCCATGATTTGTGATTTTTGCAGTAAGTTTCACTGTTTGAGCACCCTTACTACCCACCAAAGAAACAAACTCGAATTCGTAAGTATCCTCACAAGCGTTTGATATTGTCATCTCTTTGCTTGATTTCGGCTGCTCTTTCTTAGGCTGTTGCGCTGGAGTCACCTGTTGGGCTTTTTCCTCGTTGTTTTTTTTGCGGTTTATTTTCTTTTCTCTTTTAGTTGTATTGTCTCTCGCTTTGAGAGTCTGCTGTTCGAACGGATCGTTTGACTGAGCGCGGACTATTTCCGGCATTGCCGAAAGAAACATTACAGCAATTACAAGGTAAATCAACTTTTTCATATTCAATTATTTAATGATTATTATTTATTCTCTTTTTCTATCTTTTTCCACATAATCGGGACGTTTTTCATCTCAATGTGGCAGTCGTCAATGTCAAAAGTTATAGCTGCCATTTTTTTCACTTTTCTCGGCACCACTTTTCCCGGGATATTGATATGGAAATCCACTTTCTTATCAGTTTTTGCTGTGATATTAAAGCCACTTATCCCATTATGTCCAACTCCTTCAGTATCATATGCGACGAAATTTCCACCCACGCGGACATCTTTGTTAACACCTCTATTTATTAAACGGCAGTTGAGAACCATTGTCTGTTCCTCCTTGTCCCCTATCAGGGAAATAAGTTTGAAATCCATCTCTTCGCCTTGGCAAGGGTTGCTTATCTCGATACTCTTGTTTGAATATTTTATCTTCTGATAAATTGTGCCGCACGATGTTGTCAGCAACATCGTCAGCGCAAGACCGAAAAGTAAAAACAGTTTCTTCATGTTATCTCATTTTTAAGTTACAATATCAGCCAAGCCTCTCCCGGACCACGCATATAAATTGTGCTTTCAATATTATATTCGTTGCTAAGGAACTCCTGAAGCTGTGTCACATATTCATTTGAATCGAGGCGACGTATCGCATCGTGTTTGTTTTTTGTAATCATCGGTATCATCACCTGACTGAATGACAACACGTTAGGTGTTATATTTCTTGTCGGGTTATTATCAATGGTATGATCTTGCAGCCAGTAATAGATGATGTCGCAGAGTTTCGTCTGCTTGCCTTCATATTCAAACTTTGACTTCTGGAAATCGTATTTAGACTTGTCAGTCTTCTTGACTTTCACTGTGATACGATGTCCTTCTGTCTCCATTTTGTTGTAATGGTTTTGTATTTTATCGCAGAAATCGTCCACATAATTAATCACCGCCTCTTCGAGCAGTGTGTTTATCGTCGCCACTCTTGAAGGGCGGCCATCTCCGTATGCGTGAGCTATCTCGACTGCATTTGAGCACGGGTCGACGGCGCGCATGTTGAACGCGACGTAGCGGTAATCGTCTATTTCATAGAGAGCGAAATCGAGGTCGACGATAAAGTCGACGTTTGCGGTACGTTTTATGCGGTCGAGCGGCGACTCCTTAACTGTGCCCGAAAGTCCGTAGTCCTTGCCGATAAAGGCGTTTTCGTCCGTTTCCATTGACAGGCTTTTGAGCAGGAACTCAAGGCTTATGGTCTCGAATCCGCGCGAGGCGAAAATCTCATTCAGCGACGAAATCACGAGACGAAGGTCGCGGCTCTCCTCTCTTCCGAAAATGTTGTAGTCGGAGATTGTCTGCACTTTTCCCGTCTCATCTTTCCATTTCTGGACGAAGTCCATCTCGGTGCAGTACACGTCAGCAGGAACGACCATTATGACAGGTTTAAGATATTTTCCAGCAATGGTTTCCGTCGGCTTGACCGAATAGCCTTTGTCTTGCATATACTGAAGGAGATTGTCGTAAAGCACCTGCACGTCGATAACAGCATCGACACCGTAGTCAAGTTCCTTCACGTCAGCCTCCCAGGATTTGGCGACGTATCTTGCATATTTCCCGACAACTTTTTTAGAACTCGGGATTTTAAGGAAATCTATAAAATACGACTCGTTGCTTTGGATAACGCTTTCCTTCACTATTGCAGGCATCGGGCGTGTTTTCGTAGAGGCCGGCAGTCCGCGGAGTAGACACACCGCCACGGCATCACGCTGAGCGATTTCATGTGCCTCTTCAAGAGTATTGGCGATGATTCTCATCTCGATAACCTTGGTCCCCTTGGGTCCCTGGCTAACACGAACATCAAACTGGGCGTTAAGAATGTTGTTAGCATCCCTGTTCTGCGCCAGAGAAACATTCGCCATAGCCATAATTATCAACAAAAAATATGATAATCTCTTTAACATATCACATTTGAGAATTAATCACCTATTATTTAATTTGCAAATATACACAATATTTTATATGATGCAACAAAAAAAGCTGTTTTTACAAAACGAATTTTGTAATCTCCTGATTCGGTTCAAGTTCCACTGGCTCTTTCCCATATTGGAATACCATCATTTTCTTGCCGCCTTTGAGATAATATTTGTCGCCTATTACCCAAATCGCAGTCGCCTCACGCAATCCGACGACTTTCATTTCCTGGCGCACTGCAAGATACTCGTTGATGCGGTCCTGACGTGTCTCACCGCCATGTTTTATCATCTTGTCGATTTCCGGATGCGGGTCAAGATAATGAGGATTTATCTGGAACGGTATGAGATTCAATGTGTTGAAGCTTGCAGGCTGGACTATTGGCATATCGTTTGTGGTGCACAGTGTCGGGCAAGCGATGTTAGAGCCAGCGCTCCATCCTATATAAGGTGTGCCGTTGTTTGCGCATTCGGCGATAGCCTGCATCAGTCCGAATTTATGAAGCTCAGCCACAAGATGGAATGTATTTCCGCCACCAACCACAATGCAGTCGGCGGTCTTCACAAGCCCCACCTTATCCTCCACTTCATGGACTGACACGAATTTCTTCACGCCAAGTTTCTCGTTAAAGACTTTCTTTACCTTTTCGGTATATGCGTCATAGCTTGCAGGATAAGGATTTCCGCCAATGAAAACGCCTGCAAATGGCACAAAAGCCACCTTGCTTTCGGCACCAAGTTTGTTTTTTTCGAAAAACTGTTCGAGCTGAGTCATAGCCCAAGCCAGGTATGTTTCACCGAAGTTTGTTGAATTGCTGATTAAAAGTAAGTTTCTCATTTTTTTAGTATTAAAATTTTGACAAAAATAATGATTTTTTTGATATGAATGGATTTTTGTTTTATTTTTGTAAAAATTTAGAAAAAAGAGAAAAGACAACAGAAAAAGAATTTTTGAGATGAGAAAGTTATTGATTTTGTTACTACTTGTTGGAATTGGCAGGATTAACGGAATTTGTGAAAACTATGAATTGAGGTCACCGGATGGGAGAATTAGCGTAACTATTAATGTTGAGGATGATGTGAGATACAGCGTCATGCATGACAGCACAGTTATCATCAACGAGTCGGCAATTTCAATGGAGTTGGAAGACGGCACTGTTTTAGGCGTTAATGGGTTGGTTGACAAAGTGAAAAACAAGACTGTCAACGAGGATATTAAGGCATATTTTTATAAGAAGACGATTGTCAAAAACAACTATAATGAATTGGTTATCAACTTCAAAGAAAACTTCTTCAGACTCACTTTCAGGGTTTTTGACGACGGTGTGGCATATCGTTTCTCGACGACATTCAAAAACCCGATTGTTGTCAAAAAAGAGAATGTAAACTATTGTTTTGACGACAACTATTTGGCGTACATACCTTACGTGAACGCGAGAAAAGGCGAAGGCGATTTCCTGACGCAGCAATTCTTCACTTCTTTTGAGAGCCAGTACACAATCGATTCGATTTCAAACATGGATGCCGAGCGTCTTGCTTTCACACCTTTATTAATAAGCATGAAGGAAGGCAAGAAAGTTGTTTTTGTTGAAGCCGATTTGGAAGACTATCCCGGAACATTTTTCCGCAAAGGTGAAGGAAACAGCTTGGTTGCAGTTCAGTCGACATATCCTAAAGTTGAGGAGCAAGGCGGACATAACATGCTGCAACTCGTTGTAAAAGAAAGAGAAGACTATATCGCCAAGGTCAAAGGAACGAGAGATTTCCCATGGAGAGCGATGGTGATTTCGGACAACGACACCGATTTGCTCAACAACGACATGGTTTACAAACTCGCATCACCTTCAAGAATCAAAGACGTGAGTTGGATCAAGCCAGGCAAGGTGGCATGGGAATGGTGGAACAACTGGAATCTCACAGGTGTGGATTTCAAACCAGGTGTCAACAACGACACATATAAATATTATATGGATTTCGCGTCCGACAATGGAATAGAATACATCATTTTGGACGAAGGCTGGGCAGTAAACGGTCAGGCTGACTTGTTCCAGATTGTGCCTGAAATCGATTTGGCTGAGCTTGTGGCTTACGGCAACGAGCGCAACGTCGGAATAGTGCTTTGGGCTGGATATTATGCCATTGACAGAGACATGGAGCATGTTTGCAAGCACTACAGCAAGATGGGCATCAAGGGATTCAAGGTCGACTTCATGGACCGCGACGACCAGAAGGTTGTGGACTTCTATTATAGAATGGCTGCTATGGCTGCAAAATACAACCTGTTCATTGACTTCCACGGCGCATACAAGCCTACAGGACTGAGCCGCACCTACCCTAACGTGCTGAATTTCGAGGGCGTTTACGGTTTGGAACAGTCGAAATGGGACAACAGCACTGAGCAGGTCAACTATGAATGTATGATTCCGTTCATCAGAATGGTGGCAGGCAGCATGGACTACACCCAGGGTGCTATGGACAACGCAAGCAAAGAGAGCTTCAAAGCCATCTACAACAACCCGATGAGTCAGGGCACACGCTGCCGCCAGCTCGCTGAGTATGTTGTGTTTGAATCACCATTCTGCATGTTATGCGACAGTCCTTCAAAATATATGCAAAACCAGAACTGCGTGGAACTTATTGCAGCCATCCCGACGATTTGGGATGAGACTATCGCCCTTGACAGCAAACTCGGCGAATATGTGGTGATTGCTAGACGCTGGGGCGACACATGGTATATCGGAGCGATAACGAACTGGGAAAAGAGGACGCTTGATATTGATTTGAGCAAGCTCCACATCCAGAACGGAAGTTGCAGGGCATTTATGGACGGACCTGATGCCAACGAAGACGGCACCGACTATAAGATAACCGACTTGGCCATCAAGAACAACAAAGTCGCGGTGAATTTAGCAAGCGGCGGTGGCGTTGTCTTAGTGATTAGCAACTAATAAGTTACATCTTCGAGGAAAAGGGCGTGAGCTGGCATTGATGTGCCGGCTGAGCATCTGTCTTTGTTTTCGATAACGGCGCGGAAGCCCTCGAGCGTCATCTTACCATTCCCCACTTCCAGGAGTGTGCCCACAATAGCACGCACCATATTTCTCAAAAAACGGTCTGCTTTGATGTGAAAGACGAGCAATCCGTTCTGTTCATACCAATAAGCCTCCATGATTCTGCAGTTGTTGGTCTTCACTTGGGTATGAAGTTTTGAGAAACTCGTAAAATCCTGATATTCAAACAGAATTTTAGCAGCCTCGTTCATTTTTTCAATATCGAGAGGTCCGTAAACAAACAAAGAATCGTCGGTATGGAACGGGTTTTTCGTGCGGGTAATGTAATAATGATAGGTGCGCGATTTGGCGTCGAAGCGGGCATGAAGGTTAGGGTCAACCTGCCAGCAACGATAAACGACAATGTCATCAGGCAGAAACATATTCAATTGGCTGACAAAGAGTTGAAGGTCATTTATCGGCTCGCTTTCGAAATGTGCATAGAAGTTGCGCGCATTGACGCCTGTGTCAGTGCGACCGCAGCCGATGACGCTCACGGTCTGTTTCAGTTTAAGGCTGATACATTTTTCAAGAACCTCCTGAACAGAGACGTCATCGGGCTGAATCTGCCAGCCGTGATAAGCCTTCCCGTTATATGCCAAATGCAAGAAATACCTATTCATAAAACTTTTTTGCACTGCAAAATTAAAAAAAATGCACAAAAAGTTTGCATTATTGAAAAATAATTTTTATCTTTGTCGAGAATTTTAACCTCTAAAAACGTAAAGCCATGCCAGTATACATGTTACAAGACGAGGTGTTGGATTTTCCGCCTGTAAACCAAGCGACTAAGGATGGTTTGCTTGCCATTGGAGGTGATTTGTCACCTGAGAGGCTGCTCGTCGCCTACTCATCTGGAATATTTCCTTGGTACACAGAGGGAGAGCCTATTTTATGGTGGTCGCTTGACCCCAGGATGGTGATGAAACCGACTGATTTGAAAATCACGAAATCGTTATGGAAGACGATAGAATCGAACAAATATTCCTGTTCCTTTGACGCTGATTTTGAAGGAGTTATAAGAGCATGTGCCACCGTTCCCCGCACTGACGACCAGACCGAGGAGGAGGAAGACCAGGACGAGCCGAGTCCGTGGATCAGCGAGGACATGATAGCGGCTTATTGCGAACTTCATGATATCGGGATGGCACATTCCGTCGAGGTTTATCTGGAGAACGAGCTTGTAGGCGGGCTTTACGGTGTGTCGATTGGCAAGGTTTTCTGCGCTGAGTCGATGTTCCACACCAAAACAGACGCATCAAAAGTTGCACTTTATAATTTATGCCAGTTTTTAATCAAGAACAACATCGAACTCATTGACGCTCAGCAGGAAACAAGACACATGAGAAGAATGGGCGCAGCACCAGTATCGAGGAAAGAGTTCATGAAGATGCTAAAGGGGCTTATCAACGAGGAAAGCCTTGTGGGGAACTGGGGAGACGGGAGTGCGGAGTTTTTGAAGTTAGAAGTTAGTCAGTTGGATAGTTAACTGAACAACTGACTAACTGATTAACTTTTATAAGGATTCCTTTATTTTTATGAGTTTTTCGAGAAGCGACTCCACTAGGTCGAGGCGGAGCATGTTGGCACCATCTGATTTGGCAATGGCTGGATTTGGATGCGTTTCCATAAAGAGACCATCGGCACCGACAGCGACAGCGGCTTTGGAAATCAATTCGATAAGCTCAGGCTTGCCGCCAGTGACGCCTTCCGTCTGATTAGGCTGCTGCAACGAATGAGTCACATCCATTATGACTGGCACGTCGCATTTCTGCATCTCATAGATGTTGCGATAATCGACAACGAGATCCTGATAACCGAAGAAATTGCCCCTGTCCGTAAGCATAACAGACTGATTACCAGCCTGTTGCACCTTTTCCACCGCAAAACGCATCGAGGCACCAGACAAAAACTGCCCTTTCTTGATGTTTACCGTCTTACCTGTTTTTGCGGCAGCAATCAATAAGTCGGTCTGACGGCATAAAAACGCTGGAATCTGAAGAACATCAACATATTCTGCAGCCATAGCAGCCTCTTCACAAGAATGAATGTCTGTCACAACCGGAACATTGAACTGCTCTGAGATATTTTTCAGAACATTGAGAGCCTTCAGGTCGCCAATACCCTGAAACGAGTCGATTCTGGAACGGTTCGCCTTACGGTATGAGCCTTTGAAAACAAAAGGAATATCAAGGCTTTTCGTGATTTCAACCAGTTTCTCGGCAATTTTGAAAGGCGATTCCTCATCTTCTATGACACAAGGTCCCGCAAGAAGAAAAAAGCGGTTTGGCTTCAGATTTTTAAGAAAAGGATAGTTATCAAGATTCATTTGATGTAAATTTTTGCAAAGATAGGGATTTTAGTTGAAAGAGAGTGAGATTGAGGGAAAGTTTTTTAGGATTAATAGGATGAGTGGGATTAATGGGATTATTATTAATAGGTGTGTATTTAAAAAAGAATTATTTTTGCAAAAATTTGAATTATGGAAGATTTGAAAGGCTATTTGGATGCGTTGGTTGAGAAAAACAACACAGTAGGTTTTATAAAAGACGATCCTGTGCAGTTTCCGCACAGATACAGTGACATTCATGACATTGAGATTGTGTCGTTTTTGGTGGCGACTATTGCGTGGGGTAACAGAAAAATGATATTGAACAACGCCAACAAGATGCTTGAGATGATGGGAAAATCGCCATACGATTATGTGATGTCGGGGGGATATGAGAAGCTTGAGGATGCGAAGTGTGTGCATAGGACGTTTTTTGGAAGGGATTTGAAGTATTATTGTAGGGGGATGAGGTTTTTGTACGAGGTTCCTCGCTCCTTCGGAGCTCGGAATGACAGCGACAGTTTAGAGCAGGTGTTTTATAATGAGGAGCATGATGTGTGGAAGGGAATTCAGAATTTCAGGGATTTGATGGCGGAGGCGAATGGAGTGACGAGCAAGCACATATCGAATCCAAGTTGTTGTGAGCCGAAAAAAGGCTCGGCGTGCAAGAGGCTTCACATGGCATTGAGATGGCTGGTGAGGAACGACGGCATCGTCGACTTGGGAGTCTGGAAACGATTGAGTCCCAAGGACTTGATGATACCTTTGGATGTCCACGTGGCGAGAGTTTCGAGAGATTTAGGCTTGATTGACAGGAAGAGCAACGACAGGCAGACGGTGGAGATGCTGACATCGAAATTAAGAGAATTTGATAAAGATGATCCCGTAAAATATGACTTTGCGCTATTTGGAGTGGAACTGATGTAAGATATAGTTTTAAGACCATGTAAAACCTTAATAATGTTGATAACTTTGCTGTTTTGGCAAGTTATCAACAATTTGTTGATAACTTATTTATTAATATTTTATAAATAGGGCTGAAAACCAGAGGATAATTCTTATTTTTGCAAGATTGATTTCACTATTTTTTCAGGATTAGTGGGATTGATATTATTAGTGGGATAAGTAATTGAAAATAAAATAATAACAACTAAATTAAACAAAATGAAACGTAGATTTACTTTATTGTTAGCGGCATTTTTCATGCTGATGACAAGTCTGGCATTTGGACAGACAAGAGAAGAAGTAGTTGCGTACACATTGGACGGAACCATAACAGGTGGTTCTTCTGGTTATGCAACTGAAAGTGAGATTACCCAAGATGAGCTCACATGGATGGTTATGGGTAACACCACAATGAATCCATGGCGTATCGGTGGTAAAAGTATAACAAATGAAGACCGTACTGTATATTCAACAGGTACAATCAGCGACAACATCACTAAAATTGTCGTAACTCACGGCACTGCGAGTAACATTACGGTCAACTCGATGACACTTGTTGTTTCTGCCAACGCCGATTTCAGCAATCCAGTTAGTACGCTGACAGGTGATTTTGTTGCCAGTTCTACTACTACATTTACAAGACCTACAGCAACTGATTGGACTGGCAAGTATTACAAAATAACATACAATGTTACAGTGTCACAAAACTCAAACAAATTTGTACAATTCATTAGCGCTGAATTCTACAAAGAAAGCGGCGGAACACCGAGTGTTGCGACCCCGACGTTCTCACCGGCAGCTGGAACATATTATGCGGCGCAGAACGTGACGATAAGCAGCACCACAACAGACGCTACGATTTATTACACTTTGGACGGCAACGACCCGACAACATCGAGTGCAGTGTTCTCCTCTCCTATCGCAATCAGCGAGACGACGACAGTGAAGGCTATGGGCGTGAAGGCAGGCATGAACAACAGTGCTATTGCAAGTGCAACATACACCATCGAAGCTGCTCCGACACCAATCACGATTGCAGAAGCCAGAGCTCTGGCAGCCAACGAGTACGCTTTGGTTCAGGGTGTTGTGACATTCATTGATGGAAGAAACATCTACATCCAGGATGAGACAGCAGGTATCGATCTTTACTTGAACAGCAACACAGTTCCTTCTGGTTTGGCATTAGGTGACATGGTTCTGGGTTACGGAAAGAAGACTGCCTACAACGGACTCGTCGAACTTACCGGAATCAACGGAGGAGATGCATCACAGTTCAGCATCGTTTCGACAGGCAACACTCTTCCTTTGGCAGAGAAGACCATTGCTGAAATCAACGCTGACGGAGCAGGAAGCAATATGCTGCAAGCTACACGCGTGAAGGTTGTTGACGCTATTATCGGCACCATCAACACCAGCAGCAACACCCCTCTCACACAGGGCGAAAACTCAATCAACATCTACAAAGTGCCGGCTTTGAACAACATCTCAGCAGGCGATGCAGTTGACGTAATCGCTGTCATAGGTTACTACAACAACCCACAGCTCCGTGTTGCATCTGCAAGCGACGTTGAGATCCACGTAGCTCCGCAATATGTTGCAACACCTACATTCTCTCCGGAAGCAGGTGTCTATACATCAGCACAAAGCGTTACAATCGCATGTGAAACAGAAGATGCCACAATCTATTACACATTAGACGGCACAGACCCAACAGCGAACAGCACCGTTTTCAGCGATGCAATTGAAATCAGTGAGAACACAACAATCAAAGCTTTTGCAGTAAAAGAAGGAATGCTTGACAGCGAAATCGCCTCAGCAACATACAATATTGAGCTTCCGACTTTGACATTCAACAAGTTGGCATCTCACAACGATGTCACTGACAATGGCATTTACATGATTGTTGACGTGGCAGGCGGTTATGCTTTGACAAGTGCAAACGGGTCAAGCTCAGCACCTACAGCGGTGGCAGTTACAATTGAGAACGACGCCATCAGCGGAAACATCGCCGACGAGTTACAATGGAACTTCACAGCAGTGGAAGGCGGTTACAAGATCAACCCAATCAATTCAACAAGCACATATCTTTACACAACAAGCACCAACAACGGCGTAAGAGTTGGCGACAACACTAACAACGTTTGGGAGCTTGACATAACCGACAATGCAAATTACCATGGTTTCAAGAACGTCGCTTTCACACGTTATTTAGGTGTTTACAACAACGCAGACTGGCGTACCTACACAACAATTCACAACAATATCAAGAACACTCAGATTGAGATCTTCGTTCTCGGTGATGCTCCGGTTCACACATATTACGCAGTGAATGTCGCAACAGGAATCGCAAACGGCACGGTGGAAGTCAGTCCGACAACAGCAGAAGCAGGCACAACAATTACAGTAACAGCAACACCAGCAACAGGTTATGAGTTGGCGACTTTAACATACACCGTTGGTCAGAGCACATTCAACATCAACCAGGAGACGATGCAATTCACGATGCCTTCAGGCGATGTGACAGTGAACGCCACATTCTCAGAACTCGAGCATGTTGCAACACCAACATTCACACCAGCAGCAGGTTCATTCATCACCGCTCAGCAGGTTGAAATAGCATGTGCCACAGAAGGCGCAACAATTTATTATACAACTGACGGCACCGAACCGACAGAAAACAGCGCAGTCTATGCTGAGGCATTTACAGTGAGCTCAACAACAACTGTTAAGGCTTTGGCTGTTAAAGAAGGCATGAACGACAGCGACATCGCGTCAGTGACATACACCATCATTGAGCCGATGACAATTGCAGCAGCTAGAGCAATCGAGGCCAACCAATATGCTTTGGTGCAAGGTATCGTGACATTCATCGACGGAAGAAACGTTTACGTACAGGATGAGACAGCAGGTATCGACCTTTACCTCAACAGCAACACCGTTCCTTCAACATTAGCTCTCGGCGACATGGTTTTAGGATACGGAAAGAAGACAGTTTTCAACGGACTCGTCGAGCTGACCGCCATCAACGGAAGCAATGACAATCAGTTTGTGATTGTCTCGACAGGCAACCCGCTCCCAGTGGCAGTGAAGACCATTGCTGAAATCTTGGCAGACCACAACGGCGACAAGATGTTACAGTCGACACGCGTCCAGATTGTCGATGCTACAATAGGAGCCATCAACACAAACAACAACACACCTATCACTCAGGGCGAAAGCACATTGAACATCTACAAGATGCCAGTCGTTGAAGGTCTTGAAGAGGGTGACAACGTGACTGTCATCGGTGTCATCGGATGCTACAACAACCCGCAACTACGCGTGGCTATGGCTAACGACGTCACATTCACACATCCTGCAGGAATCTTTGTAAATCCATCGTCATTGTCAGGATTCACTTATGTTTATGAAGAAGGTCCGTCGAATGTGAAGACATTCAACATCACAGGAAGAAGCCTCACCGCAGCGACACACATCTATGCTCCTGAAAACTACGAGATGTCATCGTTCCCTGGCGACAACTTCTATCCAGAGAGCCACATCACCATCAACACCTACACAGGAGTTTACAACTACACCATCAAGGTGAGATTGAAAGCAGGTTTGGAAGTAGGAACATACGATGAGAACATCACCATCACTCAGAGTGAAGTCGGAGATATGGCCATCGCTTTGAGCGGAAGCGTTACCGGCGACCAGCCACAGCCACAGGGCGGTTACACACGCATCAGCGACCTTTCACAGCTGACAAGCGGTGCAAAAGTCGTCTTCGCAGCACGTTTCGATGAAAACGCCACAAGCTATTACGCCATGACAGCACAGGCATCAGGCAAGCCAACGGGCGTTTTGTTCACAAGCGTCATTGATGAAGACGAAACACTTCCAGCTGAAATCACTGATGAGGAAGAAACATATTACTGGACAGTGGACGTTGACGGTGACAACTACACCTTCACCAACGCCAACGGCGACGTTTTGGGCTACACCAGCAGCACCAACTTCGCAACAGGTGGTGACAACACTGCATGGGCAATCACATACCAGACTTCAGAAGCCACAGCAATGGTTCCTGAATATTCAGCATTCGTCATCAACAATGTCAACAACGCCATCAGAGCTTTCGCTTTGAACAGCAACCACAACTTCGGTCCTTACCACACACAGAACATTGCTGCTGACAACTACAACTTCTTCATCGACATCTTCGCCACAGCGGGCGGCGGCACACTCACTTGCGCCACACCTACATTCACACCTGAGGCTGGAACATATTACGAGGCACAGGAAGTCGCAATCTCTTGCAACACCGCTGACGCAACGATTTACTACACATTGGACGGCAGCGACCCAGATGAGAACAGCGAGATTTACACTGAACCGATTTCCGTTGAAGAAAGCATGACAATCAAAGCCATCGCGATGAAGGAAGGCTATGAAAGCAGCAACATCGCGACAGCAGAATACACTATTATATTAGGTGCTGTGACCATCTTCAACCAAGATTGGGAAAATGGCATGAACGACTGGACATTCGTGACAGTGGAAGGAGGCAATGCCTGGACTATTGCCACATACAGCAACAACCACTACGCATACGCCAACGGCTACAACGGCGGAGTGAACGAGCAATGGTGCATCTCCCCTGCCTTCGACCTCTACACCTACAGCAATGCAACTTTGACATTCAGAAATGCAAAGAACTACACAGGTCCGGATTTGCAGATGTTCTTCTCTAACAATTATGACGGTGAGAACCCAGCCACAGCAACATGGACAGAGCTCGAATTCAACAAGTCGACAGGTTCATACGCATGGACTGAGTCAGGAACAATCGACCTCGCGAACTTCACAGGTGAGAGCTGCTACATCGGATTCAAGTACACCTCAACAGAAAATGCAGCAGCGGCTTGGGAAGTTGATGATATCACATTGATGGGATTCACAACCCAAACATACATCAATGTTACACCAAGTGCTTTGACAGGATTCACCTATATCGTAGGCAATGGTCCGTCACAGGTACAGACCTTCACCGTATCAGGTGGCAACTTGCCTCCTGCGCCAGGTGGATCTACTGGTGGTATTACTATCACATGCAGCAACACCCATTATGAATTCTCACTCGACGGAGAAGAATTCTGGCCTTATACTATTGGCATCCAGGCTACTGGAACTCTTGAGCCTACAACAGTTTATGTGAGACTCGAAGAAGGTTTGCCTGTCGGTCCGTGGGACGGCGTTGTCACCTTTGAGGATGGTGGCTTTGAAGTGACTGCAACAGTAAGCGGTACTGTGACCGAAGAACCAATCCCTGGTGACGACTGGAACAGAATCTACGCTCTCAGCGACTTGCACGACGGCGACCAGGTCATCATTGCTTCACGTTACGACGCAACAGTCGGCGACGGCTACTATGCGATGCCGGCAGTCGTGACAGGCAAGCCAGACGGCGTGCTCTTCACATCAGTGAATGACGGCGGCGTTGAAAAACTTCCTGCAGAGATTAGTGGCGACGCTGACACATATCTGTGGAACGTGACATTGGACGGTGACGTCATCACACTCGTGAACGCGGCAGGCGACACTCTCGGCTACAGCAGCAGCACCAACTTCGCAGGTAACGTCAACACAGAATGGAACATCGTTCTTGAGACATCGGGCGAAGGCGCAATGATTCCTAACTACACAGGTTTCGTCATCACCAACGGCACCACAACAAATCGTGGCATCGCCAAGAACGCATCACACAAGTTTGGAGCATATTCGACATCGAACCTCAACAACTCCGACTACAACTTCTACATGGATCTCTTCGTACAAGGCGGCTCGGTGACTCCGACAGTGGCGACACCAGTGTTCAGCATGGCATCAGGCACATATTACGAAGCCATCGAAGTTGAAATCACATGTGCTACAGAAGGAGCAACGATTTACTACACCACCGACGGCACCGACCCAGATGAGAACAGCGAAGTTTATACCGAGCCTATCATGGTTGAAGAGAGCATGACTATCAAAGCCATTGCAATGATGGAAGGCTATGATAACAGCGGCATTGCTTCAGTCAACTACGTCATCATCACCGACGTTGAGGTTCTTTTGTATCAAGACTGGGAAGGTGAGATGAACGGCTGGACATTTGTCACTGTTGAAGGTAACAAGCCATGGGTCATCGGCTCATACAGTGGCAACCACTATGCTAACGCCAACGGCTATGGTGACGATGTCGACAACGAGCAGTGGTGCATCTCCCCTGCCATCGACCTCAGCTCACGCGACTATCAAAACGTGACTCTGACATTCATGAACGCGACGAAGTTCGACGGTCCGGCACTCGAGCTTTACATCTCGAATGACTATGACGGTCAGGATCCAACTGCTGCAACATGGGAGCCATTGGAATACATTCAATCAGAAGGCAACTACACATGGACAGAGTCTGGTGAGATTTTGTTGGATGAATTCATTGGAAGCACATTCCACATCGGCTTCAGATACATCAGCACCATAGACGAAGGCGCTGCAGCATGGGAGGTCGACGACATCATGATCGTTGGAGAATTCTATGACAATGTCATAACAGCTGAAACAACTCTTAGCGTTGATGTCTGGAACAACAGCAACGAGCTCATGATTGAGAACAATGGCAACGAGACATTGAATGTTGTGGTTTACAACATCGTTGGCCAGCCAATGTTGAGCAAGAGAGTCGCAACAGGTTCCAACATCATCCGTCACAACCTCGCAGAAGGCGTTTACATCGTGAGAATCGCCGACAGCAAGGAGATGACGAGCGTGAAGGTAGACGTGAGACGATAGTAGGAGATGTTTCCTGAAACGTCTAAATTATTGTAGAGACGCGCCATGGCACGTCTCTACGTTTTTTTGATAGAATTGACAGACAAAAAAAATAGAGACGTTTCGGGAAACGTCTCTACAATGTTTCATCCCGTGGGACAAGGCTGCCTTGTCCCCTAAGGGTCGTGTTGTTATTCCATCACGCGGCATACCAGATTTCTGTCGCCGAAGGCGTCGTCGATTCTGGTGACGTGTGGGAAGTATTTATCCTGAACATCGCTCTTCAATGGGAAGCCTGCCTCTTCACGGCTGAATGGGAAGTTCCATTCGTTCGCCATCAGCATCTCGGCTGTGTAAGGAGCGTGTGAGATGATGTTGTCGCCCTGAGGTGCCTTGCCGTCCTCGATGTCCTTGATTTCCTGACGGATCTTTATCATAGCGTCGACGAATCTGTCGAGTTCTGCCAACGGCTCGCTCTCGGTAGGTTCGACCATCAAGGTCTCGTGAACCGGGAATGCCACTGTTGGAGCGTGGAAGCCGTAGTCCATCAGACGTTTTGCGATGTCGATAGCGGCAACACCTGTTGTCTTGTTGATCTGGTTGATGTCGAGAATCATCTCGTGTGCAACGTGACCGTGGTTGCCGGTATAGAGGATCGGATAGTAATCTTTGAGTCTGTCTTTCAGGTAGTTAGCGTTGAGGATAGCGCCCATAGTAGCTTTCTTCAGACCTTCACCGCCCAACATCTTGAGGTAGCAGTATGTGATTGTGAGGATCTGTGCGCTTCCGAATGGAGCTGCTGACACAGCGCCCATCTGTTTCTCACCACCAGTCTTGAAGCAGACGTGGCTTGGCAGGAATGGAACGAGGTGTTCTGCAACGCCGATAGGACCTACGCCAGGACCGCCACCGCCGTGAGGGATAGCGAATGTCTTGTGAAGGTTGAGGTGGCAGACGTCAGCGCCGATGAAGCCTGGGCATGTCAAACCGACCTGTGCGTTCATGTTAGCACCGTCCATGTAGACCTGACCGCCATTGTCGTGAACGAGTTTCACGAGGGTGCGGATGCCGTCTTCATAGATACCGTGTGTTGAAGGATATGTCACCATGAATGCGGCGAGAGTGTCCTTATATTGCTCGGCTTTCTCCTTAGCGTCGGCGAGGTCGATGTTACCGTGCTCATCGCATTTCACGACGACGACCTGCAGACCTGCCATAGCTGCTGATGCAGGGTTGGTTCCGTGTGCTGATGCTGGGATCAAGCAGATGTTACGGTTACCTTCGCCCTTTGCCTCCTGGTAACGGCGGATGGTCATCAAGCCTGCGTATTCTCCGCTTGCGCCTGAGTTAGGCATGAATGAGATGCCTTTGAAACCTGTGATTTCGCAGAGGTCTTTCTCCATCTCTTTGATCATCTCGAGATAACCTTCAGCCTGTTCTGCCGGCACGAATGGGTGGATGTTGCCGAATTCTGGCCAGCTGAGTGCGAACATTGATGTTGCAGGATTCAGCTTCATTGTGCATGAGCCAAGAGGAATCATGCA
This sequence comes from Bacteroidales bacterium, assembly GCA_017427985.1. Lineage (GTDB taxonomy): Bacteria > Bacteroidota > Bacteroidia > Bacteroidales > F082 > Limimorpha. The sequence continues at coordinate 35,017 of JAFRRS010000023.1, forward strand.
ACGGTTCAAGCTGAGGTCACGATTCTCGAGTTGTTTCATGTAACGCATCATGTCGGTCTCGCTGCGATACTTTGAGAATACTGGGGCTGTGAGGAATGCCGAGGTTCTTCTCATGCCTTCCTGGATGCCGCAGAAACTCTGGCAGTTAGGGTCGCAAACGAGTGGCTGATGTGCTTTGTCGAGAGCTTCAGCGATGACCATTCCGATTTCGTCGAGGTCTTCGCGGCATGTTGTCTCATCGATGCTGATACCGAAGTGCTGCTTGTCGATGATACGGAAGTTCATACAGTGTTTCTCAGCGGCTTCCTTCACTTTGCATGTGCAAGCGCCTTCTGGCAACTCGAACAACAATGTGTCGAAGAAGTGTTTGTTGAGCTGTTTAACGCCGTATTTCTCCAACTCTTTGGCGAGTTTTCCAGCGAGGCAGTTGATATGATGTGCGATTTCCTTGATGCCGTCCTGTCCGTGATAGATTGCGTAGAATCCTGACATGATGGCGAGCAAGGCCTGAGCTGTGCAGATGTTTGAAGTAGCTTTCTCACGTTTGATGTGCTGCTCACGTGTCTGCAATGCGAGACGATATGCCGGGTTGCCGAGAGCATCTTTCGAGATACCGATGATACGGCCTGGCATCGAGCGTTTGTAAGCTTCTGTTGTTGCGAAGTAACCTGCGTGTGGACCGCCGAAGCCCATCGGGAGACCGAAACGCTGGTTGCTGCCGAACACCACGTCAGCGCCCCATTCACCTGGAGGTGTGATAAGAGCGAGGCTCATCAAGTCGGCTGCGACACCAACCTGCATGCCTTTCTCTTTCCAAACTTTCACGCTTTCGCGATAGTCGATGACTTCACCGAACTGGTTAGGATTCTGGACGATAACGCCGAAGTATTCCTCACCTGCGCTGAAGTTCTTGATATCGTCAACAACGACTTCGATTCCGAGGAAATGAGCTCTTGTCTTGATGACCTCGATTGTCTGCGGGAACATGTCGTTAGCCACAAAAATCTTCTTGACGTCGGCCTTCACTTGAGCACGGGTACGCTCGTGATAGAACATGAGCATTGTCTCAGCGGCTGCAGTAGCCTCGTCGAGCAACGAAGCGTTTGCCAATGGCATTGCTGTCATGTCGCTGATAACGGTTTGGAAGTTGAGCAAAGCCTCGAGACGGCCTTGTGAAACCTCAGCCTGGTAAGGAGTATATGATGTATACCAACCTGGATTTTCAAGGATGTTACGTGTGATGACGCCAGGAGTAATCACGTTGTAGTAACCCATTCCGATGTAGCTGCGGAACTGTTTATTCTTTGCGCCAAGAGCCTTAAGGTGGCTGATGCATTCGTATTCGTTCATTCCGCGACCGATTTTCAGGTCTTCTTTCAGACGAATATCCGGAGAAATAATCTCATCGACGAGCTGTTCGGTCGATTTCACGCCAATGACCTTGAGCATTTTCTCAACATCTGCTTCTGTCGGACCATTGTGACGTTTAATGAAGTTGTTGTTAATCATACAGTTATATTTTGATTAGTTATTAATTTCAAAACGTGCAAATTTATATTTTTTTATTGAAAAATCCGAAAGAATTTTATATTTTTGCATCATAAATTTTAAAACTATGAGAAAGACATTCATTTTTATAATGATGACATTGATAATCACCATGTCAGGCTGCAAGAAAGACAAATCCAAATCATTGAATTACAATGATTCAGACCCGTTGTCAATAGTCCTCAGGGAGACTCGGCAGGTCAATGCCACATCAGAATATGACATAACATACACCACTTCGAACGACAAGGTTGTAAGCATCCTTAACGCGGGAAACATCTACGGCAAAAACGTGGGGCAAGCCAAGATTACGCTCAGCAACAGCTATGAAAGCAAGACAGTGGACGTCAATGTGGACCTGTTCAGAGAGCCGTCATTGGATTTCGGTTGCACGCCAAAAGCAATAAAATCACAGTTTGGCACACCTTACAATGCGGGTTATAACGCTGAAGGCTACTTGGTTTATGTTTACAGCGGCAACGAGGGCTATTCTTACGCCTGCGGTGAGATGGACTTTTTCTTCGAAAGCGGCAGATACATCGAGGCTGACGTCTATATCAGAAAGAATCTTGACAATCTTTTGAATAATTATCTCAACGAAAGTTTCACCCTCACCGACACCATCAAGGTTTACAACCCAAACATTTCTGATTCAACAGACGCGTTGATTTACAGATATCATGAGGACATGAACATTATCTGCGGCAGGTATCCGTCAGGCAACGAATGGCAAGAGACATTCCTTTTCTACACAAGTCTTGATGAAAAAGGCACTAACCGCCTGATTAGAAAGCCTTTGCGAAATCCTTGAAAACGCGACCGCGTTCCTCAAAATTCTTGTATTGGTCATAGCTCGCTGCCGCTGGAGACAGCAGGCATGTGTCACCTGTTTTTGCTTTCTTCCTGATTATCTCAAAGGCTTCGGCGAGGTCTTTAAACTTATTCACATCTCCTTGATAATCATTGGCTTCAAGCATAGAGAGCATACGTTCTCCCGCTTTGCCGGTAAACAAAATATGAGCAACAGGATTTTTCAAAAGATAATCGACGAGTGGAGTGTAGTCAATCTCCCTGTCGTAGCCACCAAGGAGCAAAAACCTCACATTTTTAATGGTTTGCAATGCTGCGACCGCAGCCTGAGGGATAGTGGAAATACTATCATTGTAAAACGTCACGCCGCGAAATGTGCCAACAAGCTCCTGACGATGCTCCAACGGCTTGAAGGTTTTCAAATAAGGCAAAACCTCGTCAACAGGCACGCCGAAAGCCTGAATTGAGCACAACGCCGCCTTGATATTCAACTTGTTATGCTCGCCTTTCAGCGGAATCCTATCCCAATCGACATCAAAATCGTAATACTGATAGTTTATCGTGTGAAGCATCATTTCAGAGGCGAAATAGCTGAATTCATCTGTGGTGACAGCCCAGTCTTTTTCACCCATGTATCTGATAATGTTCAACTTAGCATTGCGATAAGCCTCAAAAGTCCCAAAATGGTCGAGATGCTCTTCAAAAACATTCAGCAGGATTCCGATGTGCGGGCTGCGATGGATGAACTGCAGCTGATGTGCCGACAACTCGAAAACGATTATCGATTTCTCATTGATGTTTTCGATGATATCAAACACTGGAAGTCCAATATTTCCAGCCAAAATAGCATCTCTCCCCGACTCTTTCAGAAGATGACAAATCAGCGTTGATGTGGTGCTTTTGCCCTTGGTTCCAGTCACGCCGATTATCTGATTGTGGAATTCCTCGAGGAACAAATCGGTTTGAGATGTGATTTTTGACAAATCAACGTTTTTGCCAAGCAATGAGATGCCTGGAGTTTTGAGAACGATGTCATAATCGTTGATGGCGTTGAAATAATTTTCTCCGAAGTATAATTTAGGATTAGTGGGATTAGTGGGATTATTAGGATTAATAATAAGATTCTTGAAAGCAGACTCGTTCTTGTCGGCGATGCCGACGATGGCGTGAGGCAGGTATTTTTGGATGAAAGCCAGCGAGGAGCGGCCTTCGCGTCCGAAGCCCAAAATCAGGATGCGTTTGCCACGAAGACGTTTGAATATGGTGTTGATTTTAACCATTCAGCCCCTCCTTCAAGATGTCTTTGAACAATTCAGGCAGATTGTTGCCTTCATCGAACTGCGAAATATAGTCGGGAACCGTCAAATCATCGGTTTTTTCAACGTTTTCGAGAATTGTGCCTTGCAAATTCTTATCTGTCTGCAAGATGTTGTTGACGCAGGCGCGCACCTCGCCCACAGTTCCGACACATTCAAACGGTTTGACGTCAACGGAACCGTCGAGTTGGTCAAGAATCGGACGCAAGTTATTGTCTTTCAACAAGTCTTTGCCAAAAATTTCAGTCAGTTCGGCTCTTGGAACAAACGGCGACAAAGCCATCCACGTGAACAGACACTTTGGACATTTTCCGCACCATGAATCGGTTTTTGAGCCCGCATTGCAGCTTTTGAACACTTTTCTGTAGGCATTGGCGCGACTGAAAAGCTTCGCGATTTGAAGCTCATTCAACGGGCGCAAGAAGCTAAAGTATTGAATGTCAGCGTCAATATATTCCGACACGTAATGTCTGAAGTCGTTTTCAAACGCCACAGACTTGCTATACTGGTGGTTTATCTCTGTATCTGGAACCGTTGGCTCGTTTGCCGATGACTCGTTCGACAAAGCGATGTACTTCGATTTCGTCGCAAAGCCTATCAAAATAGTATAAAATGCCAGTAATGCGGAGAACGGAGTATGGCCGTTGAGATAACCTTCTGCGTTCATCTTCAACATCGTAGGGTCAAGTGTGCGTTTCACCACCGCCACCTGATTCTCGTCATATCCCGCAGCCGCCACACATTCTTTTGTCGCGCCTCTCGGATTGATAATCAACGGGATGGCAGGAATTCGGTTCTTCAAAAGTTCAAGCGTGACAACTGAGTCTTTGCCGCCACCGACAGGAATTAACGTTTTTTCGGTGAGAAAACGCGATTCCTCGCTTCGCTCGGAATGACATGCTTCGCTTGCGCACTCAACAGTCATGAAATCGCTTATATTCGTCGTGATTCCGTTGACATAGAAAAACTCTCCCAGCCCGTTGAAATACAGCTTTTTCCACCAGCGAATCTGTTCCTCGTCAAGTGCAAAAGGCTTGATAATCACCTTTTTAGGACAAACGATTTTCCAATAGCTTATCAATTCTATCATTCCGATGTGGAAAACCAGATTATCAAGTAACGGCTTCGGGATTTCATTCCATTTATAAAATGAACGTGATGGGATTTCAAAACAAGGGTGAAATTCAATATCATTAACGACAAAGTCAAATTTTGCAAAAAAATTCCCGTTTTCCACAGAATAATGGAAGTCCTCATAACAGAAAAACTCGAATTTTTCCCTCAAAGAATCATATTTCGCTTGATTTGACATAGCTCACATCTAATGACTTACAAAATTATATATAAAAACGTTATTCCCAACAAAAATCTTCAACAATCATTTATATTAACACCACAACATTTCATCCCGTACGTATAAGGCATTATACCATGAGACGGTCAGCGGACCGTCTCTACGGCATTGTAAAAATATTCGTGTATGTGCGTCCTGATGTCGAGTTTCGACAGTTTATTGTTCGAAGAATCCGGATAAACCCTGTTCGACAAAAATATCACAATCAATTGATTTTCAGGGTCTGCCCACACAAAAGTGCCGGTAAATCCAGTGTGCCCGAAGCTCTTCATCGACGATTGTTTCGCAGGCGTGTAATACGGCACCGAAGGGTCAACTTCAGGTTTGTCGAAACCGATTCCGCGACGGTTCATGTTATCTTTAAACGGCGCCGACGTGAATTTCCTAATCGTATATGACGACAAAAACCGCTTGTTGTTTGCATATCCCTCATTCAGAAGCAGTTGCAACATCACGGCGAGGTCACGGGCATTGGCGAAAAGTCCGGCATGACCTGCGACACCGCCAAACAATGCGGCTGCCTGGTCGTGCACGTCACCGCGAAGCTGCTGCATCCTGAAATAATTGTCGTTCTCAGTCGGGGCAATCTTTTCTATCGCGATGTGTTTCAATGGCTTATAAAAAATATGATTCAGATTCAGCGGCTTGTAAAAACTCTCTTCAACATATTTTTCAAACGGCATATTCGTCACCATTTCCACAATTTTCGGAAGGAAATAAAAGCCCAAATCGCTGTAAGTGTACTTCTTATCGCCTAATTTCAACGCTGTCACCTTGTCGAAAACATCAAATTTGAAGTCTTTCGAGATGTACATGTCTTTCGCCACGCGCACGGTATGCTCCTCGTCAATGCTTTTTCTGAAAACCTCAGGGTCGGGCTTGCCGTCAACCAACAAAGACTGATATATCGGAACCCAAGGCGTGAAACCTGCCTGATGCGTCATGATTTCAATCAGTTTGATATCGGCCTTATCAGTGTTTCTTAAATATGGGAAATAATCACCAAGAGTGCTCTCGAGACTAATTTTGCCGTCGTCGTAAAGCTTCATGATGGCAAAAGTTGTTGCAAAAACCTTTGTCAGCGAGGCGATGTCGTAAACATCATCACTTTGGACCTCATGTACGCAGTCGTACGTGAAATGTCCGAAACATTTTTCATAAATAATCTTGCCGTCCTTCATGGCAAGAATCTGGCATCCCGGAAATGCCTCGATTTCAATACCATTCAATGCAATGGAATCAACTTTTCTGGTTAATTCATTGTCAATCAACGAAACAGGAAGCGTCTCAGGTGTCAGCATGTCTTCAAAACCCAAGCCTTCGCCAACTTTGTATTTTTTATTAATCGTGACAGGAAGTTTTCCCACAGGATTGAGCTTGCCAACCATCACGTCAACAACAGCATTTACTGCACATCCCCTGTCTTCGTAGCCGATGATGATAGCAGCGGGAGTCTTCTTGAAAGTGAATTTGTTCAAGGCGTACGGACACGCGAAAAGATTGAAAATTATTTTGTTGTCTTTGCTAATATCCTTCACAAATTCAACAACATAATTTGTGATGCCGAAGTCTTTTGTAGCATAAATCGAGGTGTTTTGGATGTTTACGACGACTTTCTTGTAATTCTTCAGCTCACTGAGAATCCGCTGTTTTTCAGAATTGTTGCAATTTTCGGCAACTAAAAAGCTGTTCGCGTCATAACCTTCCTTTTTGAGTTTTTCACCCACATTGTCTGTCTTTCCGAAAGTCACCACGGCGATTTTTTGAGATTTGTCGAGAGGAAGCGCATCCCTGTCATTTCTAAGCATCGTAACCGCTTCATTATAAAGCCTTTGCCTCAAATTATAATAACTCACCTGATGCAAGTCATTATCCACAAACAATTCCGATTGCGGTTTATATTTTGCGATTCCAAGACGATATTTATATCTCAAAACTTTCTTGCAACTCTCCTCCACCCTATTGGCGACATCTTCTCTATCCATTTGATTTACAATGTATAATATTGTCATTTCAGGGTTTATCGGCATCAGAACCACATCCACGCCAGCCAAAATCGCATACAATCCGACATTATCAGGATGAACGCCTTGATAAGCACCCTTCATCTCCATCGCATCGCTGAAAATGATTCCGTCGAAGCCCATTTCCTTCTTCAAAAGACCTGTCACCACATTCTTTGAAATCGACGACGATAGGTTTTTCTGAGGCTCCAAGGCAGGCATGTAAAGATGTCCCACCATCGCGCCTGCAACTCCTTTTTTTGTCAGATAATCAAAAGGATAAAGCTCGATTTTTTTCAATTCCTTAAGTTTTTTATTGACTTTTGGAAGCGTCTCGTGCGAATCGGTTTTCGTGTCACCATGCCCCGGGAAATGTTTGATTGTCGGCAAAACGCCGTTATTCTGAAGTCCCATGGCGTACTGAAGTCCGCGCTCAGCAACTGCTTTCGGGTCAGAGCCGAAACTGCGCATCCCTATGACAGGATTCGTCGGCTCGTTGTTCACGTCAACGTCAGGTGCGAAGTCGATGTTGATGCCAATACGGCGGCACTGCTCGGCAATCTGAGCTCCCATCTCTCCAATAAGTGATTGATTCTGAATGGCTCCAAGCGTCATCTGGAACGGATATGAGATTCCGTCGTTGAGTCTCATTCCCAGTCCCCATTCACCGTCGATGCCTACCATCAAAGGCGTTTGCGCCATAAATTGCCATTCGTTAACCTGCTTCAACAAAGGCTCGGCATCAGTGCGGAAAAACGTCACTCCACCGATGTTATATTTTTCGATAAGTTCCTGAATCTCAGCAAAATACGGCTTGTTTGGCAGATTCGCACGCACGTTTATCAGCTGCCCTACACGCTGCTCCACCGTCAGCGAGTTATAAACCGAATCAACCCAACGGTCTTCATCCGACTGGGCTTTGGCGACAAAACATAAAAACAGGACAATTATCAGTAAAAACAGTTTCTTCATTACTTAATTTCTTTTATAAGTTCTTCTATATCAATAGGTTTTGCCAAAATAATCTTATCTTTGTCGAGCAAAAACATCGCCGGTGTCTCATCGACAGCGTAAGAATCGACGATTGGCGAATACCATCCGCTGCCGTCGCAAATGTTATAATGCCTATCAAGACGATATTTCTTCAAAAGACGCTTGACATTTTTCAAATCAGTTGATACACAAACAGTTACTATTTCGACATTTTTGTTTTTCTTTGAAAACCCTGCCAGTTCCTTAATCAAATCGCGGCAATGCGGGCAAGAATACGACCAGAAAAACACCACAACATATTCCGCATCAATCTTATCAAGGTCCAAGTCCTTATCAAAAATCGTAACACTTTGAATCTCAGGAGCTTTTGAGCCAATTTTCACACGTTCAAACTTCGTTGCCAAAGCCATAATCTCATCCCGCTGCTCCTCATTGGCATTGACAAACTCAAAATAAGGCATGCGCATCAGATAATCGATTACCAGATTTGCGCCGAGCTCCGAAAAACCATATATAAGATATTGATACACAAACTTATACATTGCAAAAGAGGTCACGCTGCGGCTCAAAATATTGTCAGAAGCCAATATCAGATTGTACATCTGGGCTCGCGGCTCCAAATCCTTTTCCTGTTCCTGCGTCAGATAATCCGTCAAGGCATTTATCATGAATTCGCTTTCAATCAGAGTGGTGTCGCTGAAGTCGATTTTATCGAGAAAAGCATCGTATGTTTGTCCTCTCAAAGGAGAAAAAACAAACATTAACACAATGATTATAAGCGATTTAAAAGTTTTCATCACGAATTATCTGATTATTTCAAAACCTCTTTGATTCGTCCGGCGAACTTCTCATCTTCTACAAGCAGAAGTGCCTCTTTCGCGTCATTTTTATAATCTCCGGATTCATAAGCCTCAATCAGTTTGTTCACCGTGAGTTCCGTACCGAAATACGCGAAAACCTTGTAAAAACGCGGCATAATTGCAGGTTTCACATGCTTCAAAGTCGACGCGAAAGTGTCTTTTCTGTCTTCAGGAGCGTTTGCCATCGCATTTTTTATCGCAAGCTGCACATCTACAACGTATTTGTCGGCGCAGTTTTCCAAAAGACCACTCAAAAAATTGGCATCAGCCACGACAACCACATCCTTTAAAATTTTATAAGCCAAATCCCTAATCTCTTGATTTCCAGAGTTAAGGAACTCTTTCACTTTCATATTGAGCCCCACCATCGGACGCTTTTCCAAAATTTGAAGCACGGCAAGTTTCTGCTGGTCGCTGCCTCTTGCCACGTCGTTTAAAACAGCGACGTAATTGCCTTCATAAGTCATCATTGCATCTTTGATAACTTCTTGATATTCACCGCCGAACATCGGCTTAACGGCTTCAATCCCTTGAGCGTTGTCAATGTTGAAAACGGCTTTAATGGCAGCCTTTACGACCTTTGGATTTTCAGAATAAAGCTGCTTGATGACAAACTCCATCTGCGAATCGTTCTTTATCTCGCCGAGCCAGTTCAGAACGTCAACGAGAGCATCGCCTTTCTTGCAAATCTTCACCGCTTTCGCGCAAACCTTCTGATTTGCATACGGTTTCATGATGTCAAAAGCAGCCACTCTCACACGTTTATCATTGTTTTTCAATGCTTTATAAAGATACGGCAGACATTTTTCACTTTTAGTTGCCGATAAAAGCTTCATCCCAGCGATTTTATAGTCTGCAATCTTGCTTTTATACAGTTTTTTCGCGCCTTTTTCAACTATCGAAGCCGTCTTTTCATTGCTTCCGACCACCAAAAGCGCATTGTAAATCTCAATTTTTGTCTCGTCATCAGCGTCTTTGAGCCATGAAATGAGCTCATTTTCCATGCTTTGGATATTAAGTTTTCCAACAGCGTACGCCAGTGCCGCCTTGTATCTCAAATCATCATGATGCTTGACGATATACTTTGTAATGATATCATTCGTGCCTGGAATATTTGCGACAGCTCTTATCGCAGCATCAGCAAGCTTCTCATTTTCAACAAGTTTCATAATCTCATTGCTCTCATTTGCAGAATACAGTTTTGACAAAAGAGAAACAAGAAACGCGTTGCTTTTGCAATCCTCAAATTTTTCGACGAAAGCAAATATCGAATTTTTCAGAGCGTTTTTAATTTCATAAACATCATAATAGAAAGCATCTTCGGCAAGGTTTTCCAATGCTTTTTCGGTCTCAGCAATCACCGCTTCGTCATCGGTAACAAGTCTTTTCAAAATCTCCAACACGCAATTTTCGTCACGGCATCTTGTTTTGTCAAAATTTTGGGCATTTACACAAAACGACGGCATCAACAGCAATGCGAAAAACACGGCAACACTTTTCAATATTTTCATAACAATTTTATTAAATCTTTTATTTTCAATAATTTACATAACAAAAATTCGTCAAATCGACAAGATTTTTCAAATTACAAATATAATATTTTTAACGGAGATGGCATCATATTATTTTGTAAATTTGCAACGATTTTATGAAGACAAGTATTTCGACAAAAGAGATTTGGCGCATCGCGGTTCCTATCATGATCGGCAACCTCGCGCAAACGCTCATCACGTTCACCGACACGGCGTTTCTGGGGCATCTGGGCGTCGTCGCGCTCGGCTCCTCAATGATGGCGGGCATGTATTATTTCGTGTTCACCACCATGGCGATGGGCTTGGCGATTGGTATCCAGATAATCATCGCGCGACGTTTCGGCGCCAAAGAATACAACAAAATCGGGAGCATCTTCCAACACGGCGCGGCATCGATTCTCATCTTCGGACTGCTTTTGTTCGCGATAATGAGAATCTTCTCGGGCTCGCTCCTCAATTTCATCATCGAGTCTGACGGCATCTACACCGGCGCGATGGAATACATCGGATTCCGCCAGTTCGGCATCGTTTTCGTGTGCTTCAACTACCTCTTCCGCGCTTTGTACACTGGACTTTCAAACACAAAAGTCATTACTTATTCAACGATTATAATGGCGGCAGTCAACATCATCCTCGACTACTGCCTGATTTTCGGCAAGTTCGGTTTCCCAGAGATGGGCATCGGCGGCGCGGCATTGGCTTCGCTGATAGCTGAGGTCACAGCGACGACATTCTTCTTCGTCTACACCTATATCAAATTAGGGAAACGCGAATACGAGCTTTTCAAGCCGCACGGGTATGACAAGGAGCTGGCTGGCAACATCGTGCGCATCGCCACCCCGACCATGTTCCAGAAGTTGTTCTCATTCACCACATGGTTCATTTTCTTCATCCTTGTGGAAAAAATGGGCGAAGAAGCCATCGGGATCTCGTCAATCGCACGCAGCGTCTACATGATTCTTTTCATCCCGGTCTTCGGTTTCCTTGCCACCTCCAACACCCTGACGAGCCGCATCATCGGGGCGGGACACGCCGACGAGGTGATGGCGACGCTGTTTAAAATCATCCTCAACTGCATCTTATGCTGCATCCCGCTGATTCTGGTGTGCGTCTTCTTCCCCACCGCGGTGATGAGCATCTACACCGACGACATGACACTAGCCAGCGCCGCCATCCCTTCAATATTCGTGATTTGCGGAGCTATCATATTCCAGGCATTGGGCGCGGTCTCATTCGAGGCGGTCTCGGGAACCGGCAAGACCAACGCCGCATTGTGGCTTGAGTTTGGCATTCTACTGCTGTACATCGCCTACATTTGGATGCTCACCAACATCACCACCCACGTGGAATGGGTGTGGACGTGCGAATACATCTATGGCGGCTTACTCGCAATAGTATCAATACTTTACATAAAATTTGCTAATTGGAAAAAATTGAAAATATAATGTGGAGACGTACGGCCGTACGTCTCTACGATAATTCATAAATAATGAAAAAAATTGAAATAAAAGATTTTGAGCTTTACACCACAGGAATCATCAGCATCGCGTGGAAAGAAGGTAAAAAAGACATGTTTTTGAACGTCGACCTCGACCTTGCGGCAATGATGAAACTCTGCAAGATTGAAGGTCTGTCATACGAAAAGGTACAGCAACTCTCTGACAATCAGCAGCCTTTGACATTCCACAAGGCATCAGTGTATCTTTTCCAAGAGGACGACCGTCCTGGTCAGTACTGCCTCAGTGAAGCAATGTTTGAAGACGATGGCATCGACATCTACTACTGCGAAATCAAAGGCTGACGACAACATCTTGCCCGACCTTCATGACTTCGCCGCCATCGACTTCGAGGCTGCCAACGGCGAGACCACCAGCGTGTGCAGCGTCGGCATCGTCATCGTGCGTGACCGTGAGATTGTGGAGGAGTTCTACAGTCTCGTGAAGCCAGTGCCGAACTATTACGATTTCTACACCACCAAGATTCACGGATTAAAGAAGAAAGACACCGAAAACGCCCCTATCTTTCCGCAGGTGTGGAATCAGATTGAGAAGAAACTCAAGGGGTTGCCGTTCGTGGCACACGGCTACGAATTTGAGAAACGCTGTCTGAACTCGCTGTTTGAGCACTACCACATGGGGCGCAAACGCTTCAAGATCTACGACACCAAGCGCGCCTCGGAAATCGTCTTCCCCGACTTGGAAAACCACAAACTCCAGACCGCCGCTGCCGCCTGCGGCTACGATTTCAACAAAAAGAACAAGCACCACAACGCCTTAGCCGACGCGGAGGCGTGCGCGATGATTGCGATGGAGGTGTTTAATTCTCAAAATTAGTAAACAAATCGTTGTAATACAGATTCTTAGGATTAATTATCAAATCCCACGAATCGCCCCATACCACATTGCCATTTTCAAGTTTAAATTCTTTGAAACGTGACAAATCGTGATACTCTTCATAAAACGGGCTCGGAGTCTTTAAGAAAAACGGTTCAAAGTCGACAATAACGCAATGATTGTCAGCGAAGGTTATTTTTAGCTTATATCCTTCAACATATTGAGCATCAATGACTTTAAACTTATTCATATTTTCTTTTTAATCTCTTCGCAAACGATTTTTTCTTTCAACACAAAAACTTTATGCCATTTCATTGCGATTTCAACGGCATATTTTTCTACAAAACGCATTGCTTCCCTATATTTTGCTGATGGAAGCGGTTCAAAACCCTTGGTGTTGCGTGTTTCTATCCTCTTCAAGACGCCATCTTCAAAAACAATTATGAAAACGGTTTCGCAATCACCGTATTTTGCGTGAACGTGTAACGGCTCATGTTCGTTTGAATAGAATAAAAATACTATTCCAAGGTAATCATAAATCTTAGGCATAATATTATCTTTTTAAATTGCGTTGCAAAGATACAACAAATTTGGAAATTTGTCAAAAAAAATGTTTATTAAAACGAGTTGATTATTCCAACTCGTTTATGCAAATATAAATCACTTATTCTACGCTACCCATTATTTGCAAAGAATATTGTTGACCATCGCTTAAAGTTACATTTATGGTGTGTTTAAAGGACAATCCCTGCTTTCCATTGGGATTATAATAAACATTGATGACACCAACTTCACCTGGGTTTATTGCATTATAATCTACATCAACAATTATTGCTTTACTTGTGTTTGAGACAGAAATAATACTAATTGAATTTTTTGTCGGATTTTTAAGCATAAATTGCCCTCTTGCATAACCAGACAACACGCTAATCTTTCCCAAATCACATATTTTAGGTTCAAAATATGGATTACCCTGAGTTATCGATTCTTGTTGTAAAAGAATTTCTGTCCTGACAAGGCGAACAGCATACTCTGATTTGCCATATGTCCAACTTTTATCGTGTGCATAAAAACTATTGCTGTTCATTCTTAACTTTTTCCTATTGGAATTTAATGCATCCAATTCCTCTTGTGTCGGTAATCTCCAATCATTGTATCCATATGCGCTATTTTTATTTGTTGCGGTTATTAATGAAGAAGGTGCGGAAGAAAACACCCCCAAGTCTTCAGGGAACACATACAGATAATCATATAACAGATAAGGTGATGATTGTGATGGATTGTAATTGTTGGGTATTTCCAAATTGTCTGCTAATTGCTTTGCGATTCTCTTCATTAATTCTCGCTCGGTTTCGTTTTTCTGTTCTCCACCTGCCGTGGACAGCAATTCTCCGTTTTCTACATTTATTAAACGAATATCAATATTATATTCTCCGACATCAAATTTTGAGGAATTATCAGAACCCCATCGTGTGTCTCTGACAATAAAATTGACTATTCCCGTAACAATTGCATCAACACCAAGTATTTCACCTATTTTCTTCCTTTGCGATGCAGAAAGACTGTTTTTTTGAAAGTTTTGTTCGAGAATGACTTTATCAACTTGAGTCCTTTCAATTAATGTAAAACATCCAGAATTGAACAATTCAACAGAAAGCATGTCTGCCAATCCGTCTATTTGTGATTGGCTTCTGTTTACGCCGGCATTTAAATCAAGTATTGCTATCCGCAATTTGTTTGGCTTCTGCGCAATTGCACTATTTGACATAAGTAACAGCAATAGAAATAATAATATTTTTGGCACAAATTTCATATCATTCATCTTCTTCTGTTAATGCATTATAAATTGCTTCAAGTCCTTCCAATTGGAACATGGCGGTTTTATCCAAACCGTTTTGTTTATAATTAACAACCATTATACGTTTGTCCTTTATTTGCCCCAATATAGAAGCATTACGTTTTAGTTTTCCGCTAAAACGATCATATTGAACATTTTCGTAAAAATATCCTGAATCGATAGAAGAACTACCTTCTGATGAGTCATCAAATTGCATAATATCATAATAATATGTATTAAAAATGAAACTTTGTTCTGATGATCCATCAAATGATATCATCAAATATTCCAAATTCTCTCCTTTTGCGGTTTCTTCAGTTTTATATCCGCATGAAGAATCAGGCAAGGTAAATCCCCATTCTAGATTATTCTTATTATTCCATAATACCATATAACTGTGATCTGTCATGGAGCTAAGATAAATCTTGCTTCTGTCTTCGTTCCACTGCCATTTTCCATATATGTCAGAATTCTCTGCATTAAGTTCGCTTTCTGATTTTGCTTCTATTTTATAAGAAAACGATTTATTAATAGTTATGTAGGCGTTAAAAAATATTGTATAATTTCTTGTTGAGTATGTTTTTTCATCAACCCTCGCTAGATTACCAGTGACTTTAGAGCAAATATTATTCCCTGATAAAATCAAATGATCATTTTGTTCATCATAATATACATCATAATTGTAATTATAAGTTTTTTCATAACTTGGTATTTTAAAATCAATATGGCCTGGATGATAAACGTCAAAACCGAAAAAATCTTCACCCGCATAAACTTGTGTTTCGTATGAAAAAGAACATCCCGGAGTTTTTTCTGTAATATGTAAGTGTAATACCATATGATCATTTTGCCATAATAATACACCATTTCCAGAGATAGCCAAGTTTTGACTCGTGTAATGAGACCAGTCTGGTACCAATGGTATAACATATGCCATGGTCACGGTATAATCGTCGTTAATAAACAATCTTGGAGGTGTAGTATTATGTTTATGAAAGCCATTATCAAAGAAATTCTCGATCCTTTCTTCAGAATATGAATCGTTTTTATTAAAAATAATTTCTATTTTTTTAAAACTTGGTATAGAATTGTAAACATCCCATTGTGAAGTTTGAGCATAACAAACCTTAAACAATGTTATTACAAATACAACTAAAAATGATATTTTTTTCATATTATTTGATTAAATGTTATTTTATTCCCAGTTTAGCTTTAACAAAATTTGTTGCATCTATAGCATTATCTCCAGTCGTAATGATATTGTTAATATCAAAAACAAAACTATAACCATTTTCTTTGGTTACATCACTAATAGCAACTTGTAATTTTTTCATGACAGGCTCAAGAAGTTCTGTCTTTTTTAACTCATAATCCTTTTCGATATCTTCTTGAAATTGCATAATTCTATTCTGAAAATCAATAAGTTCATTTTGTTTAGTTTTTTTCATTAATTCTGACATAGTATTTTTACTTGCTTCAAATTCTTGTAATTTATTTTGGTATTCTGAATACATTGCTTTCAAATCGTTTTCTAACTCCACATTATAAATTCTTAAAGCAGTTTCTGCTTCCGTATATTCTGGCATGGCATTAAGAATTTCCATAGTATTAATATGAGCAATTTTTAGTGTTGTGGATTTATCATTGGTGTAAACATTGTCAACAAGCTTAGTCGACAACTCTTCAGTTTCAGCAGGCCCAGTTAAAATAGTGGTCTCAATTTTATTGATTTGTGTTGAACAAGAATCTGCTGATGATATTTCTTCAGCAGATTTGTTTTCATTTTGAGTAGCTTTTTCTGTTGTTGTGCATCCTTTTGCAAATGTAAGGAGCATCGCAATTATTAATCCAAACTTTTTCATTGTGTTAATTTTTTGTTACTATTTTTTTTATTGCTATAAACAAGGCATAAAAAAAAGCGTGAAACTTGACTGTTTCCCGCTGCTTAAGGTATTTGGCGTAACCCGATTTACACAAGAAATAAGTCAATTCACGCCTATTAATGCGAACATCTTGACTAAAACTTTGTAAATCTTCGTAAAAATCGCCAAATTTTTAAGCAGAAGAATTCAGCTTTAATGCTAAGTATTTATCTCTTTCTATTTTATTTCACGCTAACTGCGCTTTTACCCATATAAATTATATTTTTTATTATTACCGATGCAAAGATACACTTTTTTTTAATTGGAGAAATGATTTGTTAAAAAATATTCATAACTAACTAAAGATTTCTCCACTCCGCTACGCTTCGGTCGAAATGACGGTAAGCCACTCCCCGACCTCGTGCTTCACGTAGCTCTCGCTGATGATATGCGACGGCAAGGTCTTCTTCTGACACATCTTGCGGTTCTTGAAAATCTTGGCGTAGTCGCGTTTGATGTCGTCACCCAAAAGTTCGTCATGCTCCGTGTGATGACACGTAACATTATCATTAACAACGAATTTGAATTTCTTAAACTCAAACAAATCCTGCATCGTGAACTTGAACGAGGTCGCGCCATCGCTTCTCCTCGCATGATATTGCACCGTCCCGACACTGCTTTTCAACGACTTCATCGGCTCGATGACAGGGTTTATCACCAACTTCGGACCAGTGAAATCGCTGCACAACACATAAAAACCGCCCAATGAAGTCCCTATCATCGCAAACACCTCGTTCTCCTTCGCGAAATCGTTGATTTTCTTGATGGAAGCCGCCGCATGATGGTCAACTTCAAGCGCACACCATTCATAATCAGGATAATACATGTTAAGGAAGCCCACCGTCTGAGTGAACGGCGAGCCTCCAAAACCGTGAATATACACTATCTTTTTCATAATTATATCCATTTTACGAGCGGCAAATCCTGTCTGTTAGGCAGCATCTCGTTAGTCGGGAAAATTCTGAACGTGTAGTTGAATATTCCGGCGTATGTTATCGGCATGCTGATGTAATATCTTGTCCAGCCTTCGCCAGCGTCGACAAGCTTCAATGGCTCAACACGTAACAGCTTGTCAATCACATCGTTAGTCTTGTCAGCAATCATCAATTCCATGCCAACGTCGCCTTTCTGCAATCCCGGTGTCCTCAGCGTAATCTCGGCAATAAACACGTCGCCGAACGTCAGCGGACGCACATCAGGATCTGGCACCTTGATGGATTCGACCTCAATCTTGTCCCAGTTCGCCTCAATATTGCGCTTCCAGTCGACAATTTCAAACGCCTTGGCGTATCTGTTGGCGCGCATCCAGTTGGTGCGCTCGATGAGTCTGTTGTAATACTGCGCGAAATAGTCGTCGAGCATGCGTTTCATTGTGTAGAACGGCGCAATCTGCATCATGTCATTCTTCATGCACTGAATCCATTCCGTCGGGATGCCGTCGTTGTCTCTGTTGAAATACAACGGGATAATCTCATTTTCGAAGGTGTTGTAAATCGTCTCGGCGTCAAGCTCATCCTGATAACGTTGGTCGTCGTAGGTGCGTTCCTCTTTAATTGCCCAGCCTGCCTTCGGACGATAACCCTCTGCCCACCAGCCGTCGAGCACCGAGAAATTGAGCGTGCCGTTCATCGCAGCTTTCTCTCCAGATGTTCCCGAAGCCTCCAACGGACGTGTCGGTGTGTTCATCCAAATATCAACACTCGAGGTCAGAAGCTTACCGATTTCCATATCGTAGTTATTGATAAACAACACTTTACCGATAAATTCTTTTCTTCTTCCAACTTCGATGATATTCTTAATCAAATCCTGACCAGCCTTGTCGTTAGGGTGCGCTTTTCCTGCAAAGAGGAAGATGACCGGACGATTCGGGTCGTTGACGAGTTCTGCCAAACGTTCGAGATTTCTGAACAGAAGATGCGCGCGTTTGTAGGTGGCGAAACGTCTCGCGAAGCCGATTATCAAAGCCTTTTCGTTGAGTTTCTCAACCGTCTCGATGATGAGTTTCGGGCTCTCAGAGCGACGGCGCATGTCATCGGCAAGCTTTACCTTGATAAACTCTATCAAATTGTGTTTCAATTCCTTACGAATCTCCCAGAAGTCTTTTGCAGGAACGTCCTGAATCTTTTCCCAGACTGTCGGGTCAGATTGGTTTGCAAGATAATTCTCGCCCAACACCTTATTATATAAGCGCTGCCAGTTCTTGTCTGCCCATGTCGGGAGATGCACTCCGTTGGTGACATAGCCGATATGGTTTTCCTCGGCGAAATATCCCGGCCACATCTGCTGGAACATCTCACGGCTCACTCTTCCGTGGATTCGGCTCACTCCGTTCACTTCCTGACTGAGGTTCACAGCCAAAACGCTCATTGAGAACTTCTCGCTCGGGTCGTTGTGGCGCATGCGTCCGAGATTCATGAAGTCTTCCCACGAAATGTTGACTCTGCCTGGGAATTGCGACAGATACGTCCTCATCAGATTCTCCTCAAAAGCGTCGTGACCTGCCGGTACTGGCGTGTGCGTCGTGAACAATGTCGAAGTCTTCACAAGTTCCTTCGCCACATCGAAATCCAGATTGTGTTTTGTTACGTAGTGGCTGAGTCTTTCAAGACCGCAGAAAGCCGCATGACCTTCATTGCAATGGAATATTGTAGGCTTGATATTCAATGCATTAAGCATCCTGATACCGCCAACGCCGAGGAAAAGTTCCTGTTTGATACGCATCTCGCTGTCGCCGCCATAAAGCTGTCCAGTGATGGCTCTGTCCTCTGGAGAATTTTGCTCGATATCAGTGTCAAGCAGATACAAACTGATTCTTCCCACGTTGACTTTCCACGCTTTCGCAAACACGCTCCTACCTGGGAACGCGATGCTTATTGTCACCCAGTTGCCTTCTTCGTCACGAACAGGCTCCAACGGCAAAAGCGAGAACTTCTGCGGCAGGTATTGCGACAATTGGTCACCCCAAACCGAAAGCTCCTGATTGAAATAGCCGTAACGATATAACAGACCTATAGCCAATAAGTTGGCATTAGAATCGGAAGCCTGTTTGAGGTAGTCGCCGGCAAGAATGCCGAGACCGCCAGAATAAATCTTCAGTGACTTCAACAAACCGTATTCCATGCTGAAATACGCGATTTTGTTGTCGTTTTCGGGCTTCACCGACATATATTTCTTGAACTTGTCGTAAACTTTATTCAGTTTCTCGACAAAATTTGCATCCTGTTCAAGGCTCTCAATCTGGAACTTGGTAAGGCTCTTAATAAGAGCTATCGGGTTCTGTTCAAGACGCTCAAATGCAACAGGGTCAATGCTTTCGAACAACTCGATGGCATCAACGTTCCAGCACCACCAAAGGTTGTTGGCGAGTTCCTGCAGCTTCTTCATACCGTCTGAATACACCGGTTCAATCAAAATTTTCTTCCACGTCGGGGCGTCTTGTTTCTTATAGTCAAAATTTCTTAACACTTCTGAATATTTTTTGCTCTGTTTAATATACTCTTTTCCTCCTGATTTTCTGATGGCAAGGTCGTAGGCATTTAAATAATTGACAATCAATTCTTTCCAAACCAATTTAGATGCAATTTCAATCGCCTTTTCAGAAATCTGCTTATTCTCTTTTTCAGTATGGGCGGACATCTTTTCTATGACTTCCGCCATCTTGTTGACAACCGTCTCACCGTTTCCCTCCTCGCGATGAATCAATGTAACAGCTTCATTATCAATATTTTCACTCAGGATATATCTTCCGAAACCTGAAATATCCATTGTGATTGTCGGGATGCCGTGTGCGATGCTCTCAAGCGGAGTGTAACCCCATGGCTCATAATAAGATGGGAACACCGAGAGGTCGAAAGCATACAGGAATTCGTTGTATTTTATGTTGAAAATGCCGTCATTGCCGTTGAGATAAGCAGGCACAAACATCACTTTCACGCGGTCGCCCTCATTGTTTTGCAAGCCGTTTTCGCGCAAAGCATTGAGAACCATATCCCATTGATAATCATGGACATGATGCGTACACGGGAAGTCAGTGTGACCCATAATCTCGACATCTTTGTTGAGACGATGCTGCAAATCCTTCGAAGGGCCTGCAATATTTCCAGGAACAGCAATCACCGCCACGATGTCACGTTTCAGGTTCTCATCGTGGTTCAGCTTCGCCAACATCTTGATATACAAATCGGTGCCCTTGTTATGGAACTCATAGCGGCCGCTGTTGATAATAAACATCGAATCGCGTGAGACCTCTTTCCCGCAAAGGGCGTCGATGATTTCAAAAATCTTTTTTCTGGATTTTTCGACGCACGTAGAGACGTGCCGCTGACCGTCTCTGCGGGTATTAAAATCAGAATTGATTCCGTTTATCGTGATAAAATCCGGTTTCCTCAGCAGAAACTGCTCACATTCCTGCGCCGTAATCTCGCTAACAGTGGTGAAAACGTCTGCGTTTTGCGCAGATTTCATCTCCATCGACTGCTGCGATACTATGTTGAAACGGCTCGCCATCGTCTGCCAGTTGTACGAGTCGAGCTGGCTGTAAAGCGGCAGTCCGTTGCCGCTGATGGCGCGTCCCAGATACGTCGCATGCGTGGTGAAAACCGTTGAAATATATGGGCAATGCTCTTTGATGTACAGCACTCCCGCACCCGTCATCCACTCATGGAACTGCGCCACGACGTTGTCGTCTGGACCGACATTCCACTCCACGAAGCTCTCGATGACTTTTCCAGCAGCGTAACCGAAAACAACAGGCTCAATATAATCCCACTGACCCTGAATCGAGTCGAGTTGATAACGCTCCCAGAGATGTCCAAGTATCTCATTCTTAATTGAATACATCGAAGTATAGTCGATGAGGATAGCAATCGGTCTGGCTGAAATCTTCCAGCGTCCTACGCGCACCTTCACGCCAAGCCGCTCCGCCACATTCTCACGCCACTCGGCAAAAAGCGACGGGTCTTCAATGAAATACATGGTCTCATGCGCCTCTTTCACGATGTCAGGACCAATAGTAATATAATGATCATCAAGCAGTTGCTTCAGTTCTTCGGCTTTTGTGGAAATGACGGTGTAAATACCGCCCACCATGTTACAAACTTCCCAGCTTGTCTCAAATAAAAAATCAGGCTTCTTCATTTTAATAAATCAGGAGACGGATTTTCATCCGTCTCTACTTTATTTCATTCTGTTAATAAAATCAGTTAAAATGTTCATGTAGTTGATGTAATAGTCGTAAGGGGTGCCGCCCTGGTGTTTGGTGCACATCGCCGAGAAATTCTCTGCTGCCTGAAGTGCGCGCCAGTCACGCAAAAGCTCTTCATCCTTTGAGGCTTTCACCTTCTTGAAGCATCCGTACAAGGTGGCGAGAGCGTCATCCTGCATGTCGTTGCCCATCCAGTTGGAGAGGTCGCGCTCCTCGTCCTGGCACGAGAGCGGAATCGGGGCGTCGAACACACCAGTTGGCTGCAGCTTGTCGACAATCTGATGCGGAGTAACCAATTGGAAATCAGTGTTTTTCAAGATGGCATCAGGCAGATATCTCATAAACTCAAAGATGCCCGTCGAAGCGTCCAAAGCCTCGCCAAACGTCTCATAATCAATGAAAATGTTTACAAGCTCCTCCTCTTCAGGAAGCGAGTTAAGCCAGTTCACGAAGTCATCTACATTATAACTCTGATGACTGAACCTCAATGTTATCTCGTCGCTAATCTTCCAGTTACGGAGCATCACCTTAAGTTTAGGATTTATCGCGTTGACATACAGATAGTTAGGACTCTTCCAACCCAAGACGTGCTTAGCGCCTTCAGTCAAGATGAGGTCGAAGCCCATTTCAGCAACATCAGCACCGATTTCGTTGGAATAAATGAGCTCGGTGTTATGGAATGTCTTCGGTCTGACGTTGAACACCTCTTTCATAAGTTTTTTATGCTCAGTCACTTCCATCTTGAAAGCGTCCTTATTCATCAGCGATGCCACCGAATGCGAGTAAGTCTCAGCCAGCACCTCCACGTTGCCTGTCGCCACAAGTTTTTTGAAGCTCTCCAAAGCATACGGTGCATACACCTCCATCTGCTCAATTGCCGGTCCCGAGAACGAAATAGCAAATTTCATCTTGTTGCCAAGCTCTTCTATCTTTTTGAGCATCAATTGGTTCATCGGAAGATAGCAACGCTCTGCCACGCGCTGCATCGTGATGCGGTTGTTGTAGTCGTCATAGTAGAAATGACGTTTCCCGATATCGAAGAAACGATATGTGCGGAGCCTGTACGGCTGATGCACTTGGAAATAAAAACAGATCGATTTACTCATATTATTGAATTTTAATTATTTATCCACTAATCTACGTCCCAAGACGATTCCTGTCCAATTTAAAGATATAACATGCAAAGTGGAAATCTCTTTCCCGAATCCAGTAATGCCACAGTTATACCTTATTCTTATATAGTTGTTCTCAACACTATTTCTTCCGCGATTTATCTTGAAATCAAAAACAAAACCTCCTTCAAGCATTATGTGGCATTTATCCAAACTCTCGGTTCCAGGATGCTTCTTTTTCGGATATGCCTCTATATTACCACCGATTCCAAGTGCAGGAGCAACTCTAATTGAATTATTATCAATGACATTATAACTCAAAACAGCATAAAAAGGCAAACAGTTCACATGCGAGCCTTTCGGATAGATGCTATCATTTGAAAACGACTGGGCAAAACGTGTGTTTCCACTCATAATATCATATCCAAGAGCCAACTCAAACCTTTTATAAACAATTTCAAAGCACAATCCTAAACCAAAAATCGGTTGTGGCATGTCTCCAGTTGCAAATCCGGAGCATAATTCCAAGCTGAATCCCCATCCCCAATCTGAAACCTCATAATATGGCTGTCTGATGAGATTTTTTGCAATCCATTTATAACGGCTGTCAGGATTATCCGCCAAATACTTGTCAATCCGTTCATTGTATAACTTATTATTCCGATTATATAACGGTTCCAGCGACCAGTCCAGATAAATAGTCAGAAAGTCTTTGTCTTTTGCAGCAAGATTGGCTTCTTCAATATTTGAACTCAGCACATGCTTGTCCTCAACGCTCCTACGATATAATTGTGGGTACATGTAGTCATATTTTGGTCCCACTTTGTCCTTAAACGAATCAAAATATGTCGAATCCGAACCAAGCAGCGTTGTCAACTCATCAAAATCTCTTGTCCAAAACAGAATCAGCGATAACTCCCCGGGAGTGAACGAATAATAGTTATCGTCCTCCAGCTGCAACAGATAATCCTTGATTTCCCTCATTTTCTCATAGTCACGTTCCAAGAATTTCTCAAGCATATACGCCCTACCCTTTTCAATCTTTTCCATCTTCGACTGTTGGATTTCCATCTCAACCTGTGCGAAAGACGGGAAGACTGTGGCGACAAACAATGCTATAAGAATTAAACTCTTTTTCATGACCTGTTTATTGCTTTCTCATACACCGCCTTGATCTTCTTGGCTGCGTATTCCCATTTGAGATTATCAACTTCTTCTTTTCCTTCCTTACGGAAAATTTCATTCACTGCCTTGTATTTGCAGATGCCGTAAATGGCGTCCGCCAGTCCATTGATGTCCCAGAAATCGACTTTCAAGGCGTGCTCCACCACTTCAGAAACGCCCGACTGCTTCGAGATGACAACCGGCACCTTCAGTCGCATAGCCTCAAGTGGCACAATACCGAAAGGCTCTGATATTGAAGGCATCACGAAGACATCCGTCATCGCGAACATCTGGTCAACGTCGTTACCTTTCAAGAATCCGGTGAAATGGAAGTTCGAACCTATTTTTAGCTGCGCCACACGTTTTATCATCTTTTGAAGCAAATCGCCTGTGCCAGCCATCACGAAATGTATGCTCGGGTCAACCTGCAGAATCTTGTATGCAGCCTCCACGAAATACTCGGGGCCTTTTTGGTATGTGATACGTCCGAGGAACGTCACGACCTTGTTTTTCAGTCCGCTGCGCTCGTATTCGTCGAGAGACTTGTCGCTCGGCTCCACTGCATTGTGTACTGTTATCACCTTGTCCGGGTTGATGCCGTATTTCTCGATGACGATGTTGCGTGTCCAGTCGCTCACGGTAATCACAAGGTCTGCCGCCTCCATGCCGCGTCTCTCGATGGCGTAAACGTCGGTGTTGATGTTCTCGCCCGAGCGGTCGAACTCAGTGGCGTGCATGTGCACCACCAGCGGCTTGCCTGTCGTCTCCTTGGCGGCGATGCCTGCAGAATACGTCAGCCAGTCGTGCGCGTGAATGACATCGAAATCGTATTTCGTGGCGAGCGATGAGCCTATCAAGGCGTAACGTGCCACCTCTTCCATGAGGTTAGCGCCATATTTGCCCGAAAACTCGTATCTCGGCGCGAACACCGAGCTGCGGAAGCCGCGTGTCGCATGACGCTGCTCCTCAACCATCAGCTCATACTGCTCCGGTCCCACATACGGGATGATATTGGAGCCGATTTCCATGTATTGCACTCTGTCCCAATAACTTCGCTCCGTCTCATGGTCGATGTCGATGGTGACGTCGCTGGCGTTGAGCAGACGCACATTGGTCTGATCCTCATCGCCGTGAGCCTTAGGCACCACGAAAAGCACGTCGACGCCGTTCTTGGCGAGACCTTTCGTCATGCCGAAACAAGCCGTACCGAGACCGCCAGTGATATGAGGCGGAAACTCCCAACCAAACATCAATACTCTCATAGCTATTTATTATTAAAATTATCATTACCATAGACGTGATGAATCGCATACAACGGGTCATCATTCTTCAGGTAATTAATCACGTGATTCAGGTACAGCAACGCCGCCACGCTTGTCGACTGCGAGATGCAGCCGCGTGCCTCATGAGGCGGATTGCCGTCATAGATTTCAGAAATGCTGCCGATGCCGTTCTCGAAGATGGCACTTTCAAACCCGTTGTACAAATCCTCAAGATACGGGAGAGCCGTCTTTCCGTAAAGTCGCACGCACAAATCGGTGTAAGGCATAATCAGCCAAGGAAATACCGTTCCCATGTGATAAGCCTGCTCACGCTCGCGGTGGTTGCCGATAGTCACGCCGCGATACTGCACGTCTCTCGGCGACAAAGAACGCAAGCCCCTGATTGTCAATAATTCAGAACGTGTTATATCAAGAATGCGTTTCTTCATCTCGTCGCTGATTGGCGAATAACGCAACGAGCCAGCAAGAAGCATGTTCGGGCGCACCATCTCGTTTTTCTCGTTCTCGTTGACGAAGTCATAGAACATGCAGTTTTTCTCGTCGTAGAACGTCTTCACAAACGAGCTCTCGATTCTTTCGGCGTAATCCTGCCATTTTTCGAGAAGCGGATTCTTCTTGTCTGCTGATTTCAGCAGTTCCACGCCATATCTCAAAGCGTTATACCACAACGCGTTAACCTCGATTGCATAACCCGTTCTCGGTGTCCACGGCTTGCCGTCACAGAACACGTTCATCCATGTGAGTGCGAGGTTTTCATTGCCGGCATAGAGAAGCCCGTTGTAATGAGCCTTAACGTTGAAATCCGTGCCGTTGATGAAGCTCTCGAGGATGGTGGTGACGACTTTGCCGTATTCGTGCCAAATCGCCTTTCTCTCTTTTCCGAGCATCGACTCATATTTCTGGAGGTTCATGAAGAACCACAACGGAGAGTCGACGGCGGTGTAATAAAGGCTCTTCTGGTAGTATTTGTGCGGGAAGAACGCGCCTTGCATCCTCTCGATGAAATATTTCAGCATTTCCTTGAACGTCTTCTCGTCGCCTTTAGCGAGGCAGATGCCAGGCAGCGAGAGGAATGTGTCACGGCTGCATGAGCCGAACCACGGGAAGCCCGCAAACATTCTTGTTCCCTTGTCGCTTTTTATAACAAACTGCTCCGCCGAGTTCTGCAGACAATGCTCGAAGCTGTCGCGCGGGATGCGGTGTTCAATCTGTTTCTCAAACTGTTTCTTAAACAAGGCAGGGTTACGCTCCTCGATGCCCGCCGACACCACAACGCACTCGCCTTTTTTCATCGTGACCTCAAAGAAACCAGGCACATAGAGGTCTTCGGTGGCATCGTAGCCTCTCTCGAACTCACGGATGTAGAACACATCCTTATACCAAAGCGGGCAATGGGTGTATTCTGTCGCTTTTGAAATCTGCAGGCACAAAGTGTCGTAGTTCTCGTACATCTGCCACGCCGCTCCGTTTTTCAGTGCCGTATACTTCCTGTTGGCGGCATAGTTCTCATGTGTCACCATGTGGACGTTACGAAAAGCGAGGAAAGGCATGAGGCGCAGCGTGATAGGCTGCATTGCATCCTCGAGGGTGTAGCGGATGAGGATTCGAGGCTCTTTTTCCTCGAAGATATATTCTTTTGTCAGGATGGAGCTGCCGACACGGTATTTCAGCTTAGGTATCGGTTCGGCTGTAAACTCGCGCAGGTACTTGTGTCCGCGCGGTGCCACGGTGCCGTCCTGGTATTCATGAACGCCGAGGTGGAATTCCTCCTTGTTTGCGATGATTGTCTCGTCCAACGACGACAGCAGCACGTGGTTGTTGTTGTCGAGCTGAGGCTGTGGCAACACCAGCAAGCCATGGTATTTCCTTGTGTTACAGCCGATTATGGTCGTGTTGAAGAAGGCACCCGAACGGTTGGAGCGCAGAATCTCCTTGTTCATCGTGAACTCCAAATTCACTAATTGCCGTTTGTCGAAAGAGATATATGCCATTTTTCAGAAAATTTTATCCAAATTATGAAACTGCAAAGATATTATATTTAAAAATAAAAAACAAGAAAAATGTTTTTTTAGTTAAAATAGTTCATTACAACAATTGATTTAAAACTTTTTCATATCTTTGCAATTTGTACAAAACTCAACATCACAATGAAAATTAAACATTTTTTAATCATTATTACTATGAGCGTCATAGGATTAACATCTTGTAACTCAGACAGTTGCAACGACAACCCATTTTTCTCTGACTTCGGCACGCCTTTCGAGGCGCCGGCTTTCGACAAGATAAAGAACGAGCATTACATGCCCGCCTTCATCGAGGGTATGAAGCAGCAGAAAGCCGAAATCGAGGCTATTTGTGCCAACACCGAGACTCCAACTTTTGAGAACACCATCTGGGCTTACGACAAGTCTGGCGAGCTGTTCAGCAAGGTCGCGGGCGTGTTTTTCAACCTGATGGAGTGCATGAGCAGCGACGAGATGATGAAGATTGCCGAAGAGGTGTCGCCTCTCATCTCAACACACGGCGACGACATCGCTATGAATCCGGTTCTCTTCCAGAAAATAAAATATGTGTACGACCACCGTGCCGAGATGAACCTCGACGAACAGCAGAACCGCGTCGTTGAGAAGTACTACAACGACTTTATCCGCAGCGGCGCAGGTCTCGACGCTGAAGGTCAGGCAAAACTGCGTGACATTAACGGCAAGATGTCGCTTCTCAACCTGCAGTACAACCAGAACATGCTCGCTGAAAACGCGGCGTTCAAGATGGTTGTCGACAACGTGGAAGACCTTGCAGGACTGCCGGAAGCCAACATCAAGGCGGCAGCTGAACAGGCTGAAGCTGACGGAATGCCAGGAAAATATATGTTCACAACAGCGAAGCCGAGCCTCATCCCGTTCCTGCAGTTTGCCGACAACCGCGCTCTTCGCGAGAAGCTATACCGCGGCTATTTCATGCGCGGCAACAACGACAACGAGAACGACAATAAGCAGGTTGTCAACGAGTTGGTTAATCTGAGACTGCAAAAAGCGCAACTCCTCGGCTATCCTGACTACGCCTCATATATCCTCGCCGAAAACATGGCAAAGGACGTCCCTACCGTTGACGAGTTCCTGAAAGGGCTTTATGAGCCAGCTCTCAAAGTGGCAAAAGAAGAACTCAAGGAGATGCAGGCAATCGCCGACAGAGAAGGCGCAGGAATCAAACTCGCCTCTTGGGACTGGTGGTACTACGCCGAGAAGCTCCGCAAGGAGAAATACGACTTCGACGAAAACGCCCTCAGACCATATCTTTCTTTAGACAACGTACGCAACGGCATGTTCATGGCAGCCAACAAGTTATATGGTGTCACTTTTGAAAAGAGAACCGACATCCCTGTGTATTTCGACGGTGTCGAGACTTTTGAGGTGAAGGATTATGACGGCTCGACATTAGGTCTCCTCTACCTCGACTATTATCCACGCGCAAGCAAGAGCACAGGAGCATGGTGCACCTCATTCCGCGAAGGCGGTTATGACATCAAAGGAGTACGCCACAGCGCTCTGGTTCAATTGGTTATGAACTTCACACCAGCCTCAGGCGACACTCCTTCCCTGCTCAACTGGGACGAGACTGAGACGATGTGGCATGAGTTCGGACACAGCCTCCACGCCTTCTTCTCGGAAGGAAAATACTCCAGAACATGCGGCAACGTGCCTCGTGACTACGTGGAACTGCCTTCACAGGTGATGGAAAACTGGGCGGGCGAGCCTGAAGTCATCAGAATGTACGCAAAGCATTACCAGACTGGCGAGGTCATGCCGGATTCCTTAATCAACAAACTTGAAAACAGCGGCTTGTTCAACCAAGGTTTCGAGACGGTGGAATTCCTTGCTGCAGCAATCCTCGACATGGAATATCACAAGATTCAGGAAGTTAAGGACATCGACGTGAACAAGTTCGAGAAAGACGTGATGGACAACATCGGACTCATCGACGAAATCATACCACGTTATCGCTCAACATATTACGGACACATCTTCGGCGGCGGCTACGCGGCAGGCTACTACGTCTATTACTGGGCTGCAGTCCTTGACAGCGATGCATTCAATTACTTCAAAGAATCTGGCGACTTGTTCAATCCAGTTCTTGCCAAATCATTCAGAATCAACTGCTTGCAGGAATGTGGCAACGACGAAGGAATGGTTCAGTACAAGAAGTTCAGAGGTCAGGAGCCGAGTCTTGACCCGTTCTTGAAGAGACATGGTTTAAAATAACATAAAACACTGAATATCATGACAGTAGACCTCTTTGTATCTTGTATCATCGACCAGTTTTATCCGATGACTGCGATGAACACCCTGAAGCTGCTGAAAGCCGCGGGCGTGGAGGTGGAATACAATCCGGAGCAGACATGCTGTGGCAAATTCGCATTCAACAGCGGCTACATCGAAGACGCGAAAGCCCTTGGCGAAAAGTTTCTGCACGATTTCCCGAACAACCGCCCCGTGGTGGGCATCAGCGCGTCATGCGTTGGATTCATCAAGACAAGATACAAAGAGCTTTTCTACAACACCAGTCTGCACCTGGAGCACAAACGCCTTATCAGCAATATTTATGAATTGACAGATTTCCTTGTAAATCAATTACATAAAGACTATTTTGAAGCTGTGTTCCCGCACAAAGTTGCGTATCTCGACTCATGCTCGTCATTGCGGGAGTTGGGATTGAAAAATGAAGGTCGGCAACTGCTCACAAAGGTCAACGGACTGGAACTTGTGGAGATGAAGCATCCTGAGATATGCTGTGGTATGGGAAAAGGATTGTTTGCTTTGCAACACGAAGCCATCTCTTCATCATTGGCGGACAAGAAACTGAAGGAAGCGATGGAAGCAGGTGCAGAATATCTGATTACCAATGACATATCGTGCCTGATGCACCTCGATTCATACGCCAAGAAGCAGAAACTGCCGATTGAGGTTATTCACATTGTTGATGTATTGACGACAGGATGGAATTAAATTCCTCCCAGAAATTAGGATATGATTTAGAAACAACGTCGGCGTTTTCGATTTCGAGGACGCCGATTTTTGTTGCGAGAGGCGCAAGGGACATCGCGATGCGGTGGTCGTTGTGGGGATTGAAAACGATTTCAAGAGACGTTTCAGGAAACGTCTCTACGGGGGTGACAATCAATTCATCATTGGATATTTTTTCAAATTTCACGCCGATTTTGGACAGCTCGTCAATCATCGCCGCCACCCGATCCGATTCCTTGTGCACGAGGTTGCGCAGACCCGTGAAATGCCCTTCGACATGCAATCCGGCACAGGTGGCGGCGATGGTCGGAAACAGGTCGGGGTTGTTGATGAAATCGAATCGTAGAGACGGATTTGCATCCATTCTTACAGGAGACGGATTTGCATCCGTCTCTACGTGGGTGATTATTATGTCGTTGCCGTATTGGACGGTTTTCACGCCGAAATTTTCAAACCATTTGGCGACGACGGCGTCACCTTGTTTGGAATCCAATCTCAGATTACGCAAACGGGCACGCCCGTTGTCTGACAAGGCAACCGCCTCATACCAATATGAGGCACACGTCCAATCGGATTCAACACAATATTCAACATCATGATAATCTGAATGTTTTACAAAGATATCACGCCCGTCACGATTCACGATGGCACCGAATTTACGCATCATATCGATGGTCATGTCGATGTAAGGTAGGGATGACAGGTTGCCGTCCAGATGTAGAGACGTGCCATTGCGTGTCTCTATGGTTGGCAATGCCAATAAAATCGATGAGGCAAATTGCGAGCTATGGGTGATATTGACGTGTATTGGAGACGTTTCAGGAGACGTTTCAGGAAACGTCTCTACAAATTGTCTTCCACAGATTTTCAATGGCGGAAATCCCTCCTGCCCAATGTATTCAATATCAGCGCCAATTGCACGCAATGCATAGACGAGGTCACCGACGGGGCGCTGCATCATGCGGTCGGAACCGGTTAAAATGTAATCGCCGTCACGAAATGCCAATGCGGTGGCAAGGAAACGGAAGACGGTTCCGGCGTTGGAGCAATTCGCGATGAATCGCGTCTTTACATTGATGCCATTAATGATTTCGGATAATAAAACGGTATCGTCGGAGGTGGACAAATTATTGATTCGGGGTGTGAAGCCGCCGTAATGGGCAATCATCAGGGCGCGGTTGGATTCACTCTTGCTGCCCACAAGATTGACAGTTACATCAAAATCACTATTTGCCCCAATAATTTTCATCATTCAGATAATCAATGAGATATTTTATTGATTCAACTATATCCTCAGGCTTAACGACAACATCGTAAACAGGTTTTTCCAAATCAGAAATCAAGACGAAACGGATGTTGCCGTCAGTGTTTTTCTTGTCATGACGCATTATCTCAACCAATTCGTCAACTGGCAGTTTGCCGAAGTCGAATCTATTGAAATTTTTCCTATAAATATTCTTATAGTATAATGTTGTTTCATGATTCAGCCCACAATATTTTTCAGAAAGAAACAAAGCGGAAAGCATACCAAGCGCCACGCCCTCCCCGTGTTTTAAACTATCCCGAGTATCAAAAAGATACGTCTCAAGAGCATGTCCGACAGTGTGCCCGAAATTAAGTATCTTGCGTCTCCCCTGCTCTGTCGTGTCTTGACAAGTAATCTCATTTTTGACTTCGATTGATTTTTTGATAAAGACAGGATTGACAAGATTTACAGGATTTTTTTGAAGTTGTGCGTCCAAAAAAGTTTTGTCAACAATGAAACCATATTTGATGATTTCTGCAAGTCCGGAAAGCAGTTCACGCTTGGGTAGAGTTTCCAAAAACTCGAAAAGAATCATGACCGCTAAAGGCTGAGAGAAAACGCCAATTTGATTTTTAAGTCCGTGAAAATCAATGCCAGTCTTGCCACCAATGGCAGCGTCAATCATTGCGAGAAGCGTAGTCGGGATGTTGATGAAATCGATTCCGCGCTGATAGCATGAAGCGGCGAAACCGCCGATGTCGCTCACCATGCCACCGCCGACATTTATCAGCAAGGCATTCCTATCGGCAAGATTCCCAATAAGTTGTGACCAAATATACTGAACGGTTTCTATGTTTTTGTTTTGCTCGCCTGAAGGGATAATAATTTTTACAACATTTTGAAAATCAATGAAATCCAAGACTTTCAGGCAATGCTTTTCAGTGTTCTCGTCCAACAGCAAAAACGTTTTGGTGTGAGACGAAATGAGATTTTTTAATTCGGCAATATCGTTTTTATATAATATCATATTTAATAATGTGCGCCTTCGGCGAATGTGTGCTCCTTTCGTCGCAATTTGCCGCTTCGCGGAACGTGTTTCGCTTCGCGCACATTTCACGACCGAAGGAAGTGACACATTGCGAAGCCACATTGGAGCAATGCGACAAAATTACTTCATAGTACATTTTATTTTCCTCGCGTTATCGTCATCTCCCAATGCGATTTCCACTTTGATGAAATGGTCGGGCATCAGAGGATCAATGAGCTCAGGCCATTCCAGCAAACACAAACGACCGCTGTAGAAATAGTCTTCGTAGCCGATGTCATAGACCTCTTCCAACTTCTTGATTCTATAAAAATCAAAGTGGAAAATCGAACCTTCAATCGGCGTGGGATATTCATTTACAAGGGCAAACGTCGGACTGTTGACCTCATCGGTCACGCCAAGTTTGTGGCACAGATTCTTAATCAATGTTGTCTTGCCTGCACCCATCGGACCATAAAATGCAATAATATTTGATTTGTCACGCCAAGAAATCAATAGCTCTGAAACCTGGGAGAGCTCGTCGACGCCGTTAATATTAAAAGTCTTTTCTAACATTTATATTTTTTTCTTTTAACACGAATTATCACAAATCAACCACAAATTTTCATAAATATGAATTATTTTGCTTTCAAATATGCTACAGGAATCATCATCTCATTCATGGAGATGCCGCCATGCTGGAACGTGTTCCTGTAATAATTGACATAATAGTTGTAATTATTCGGATATGCGAAGAAATCATTGGTTCGAGCAAAGACATAAGACGTTGAAACGTTGATGCGAGGCAGGAAAATCTTCTCCGGATCTTTCACTTCAAACACTTCTTTTGCATTGTATTTCAATGATTTACCATACTTATATCTCAAATTTGTATTTACTGCCTTGTCGCCCAAAATCTTAACCGGATTCTTCACCCAGACAGAGCCGTGGTCGGTGGTCACCACGATATCGCAGCCCTTGTTTGAGATGAATTTCATCATATCGAACAGCGAGGAATGCTCAAACCACGACAGCATCAGCGAGCGGTAAGCCACCTCGTCGTCGGCGAGTTCGCGGATGATATCCATCTCTGTGCGCGCATGCGACAACATATCGACGAAATTATAAACGATAACGTTTAACTTATTCTGCATCAGGTTGTTCATCTGGTCGAGAAGCTTCTTGCCCGCTGCCAGATTCAACACCTTATTATATGAATATTTGATATTCTTGCCATAACGACGCAGCTGTTCGCCCAGAAGCTCGCCCTCAAACTGGTTTTTCGTGCCCTCGTCTTCCTCGTCGGTCCAATATTTCGGGTAATGGCGGCGTATCTCAAGCGGCATCAGACCTGCGAAGATGGAGTTGCGCGCATATTGCGTTGTCGTCGGCAGGATGCTGTAATAAATGTCATCGTCCACGACCCTGAAATACGACTCTATTAGCGGCTGCACCGCCTTCCACTGGTCGTAGCGGAGGTTGTCTATCAGTATGAAAAACAACGGCTTATCGTCATCTGAAAGACGCGGCAGAATCTTATCACGCACCACGGTATGTGACATCGTAGGCTTGTTCACACCCTTGCCCGACACCCAGTCGCAGTAGTTTTTCTCCACATAGCGCGAAAACTGGTTGTTAGCCTCGTTTTTCTGCATGAAAAGCACCTCTTTTATGCCTTCATCCGTCGATTTCTGCAGCTCAAGCTCCCATCTCGTGATGTTTTTATAAACCCCCACCCACTCGTTATAGTCAAGGTTGTTATTCAAATCCATTCCAATTTTACGGAATTCCTGCTGATACATCGAGGTCGACTTCTCCTCCACGAGCTTTTTATTTTCAAGATTGCGCTTCAGCGAAAGCAGAATCTGGTTAGGATTGACAGGTTTTATCAGATAATCGGCGATATTGCTGCCGATGGCGTCTTCCATAATCCGCTCCTCCTCGCTCTTGGTAATCATCACCACAGGGAGATTCGGGAACTCGGCTTTTATCTTTTCAAGGGTCTCAACGCCCGAAATGCCGGGCATCTGCTCGTCAAGGAAGACAATGTCAAAATGCCCGTTCCTGACCATCTCAACGGCGTCGCTGCCATTGTTCGCAGTCTCAACATCATAACCTTTCTGTTCCAAAAACAAAATATGAGGCCTCAAAAGCTCAATCTCATCGTCTGTCCAAAGAATTTTTGTATTTGCCATAACTATTATTTTTTAATAGAACGTGAAAGGTCAAAGTTTGTTTTACAAAAACTAAAATAATTTCAGCTGAATCGACATGTTGAACGTTTTGCGATGATACGACGTGATTCCGTGTTCCGCCACCGCGTTTTTATGCTCAATTGTCGGATAGCCTTTGTTATGCTTCCAATTATACGCAGGATATT
The DNA here is from genome assembly GCA_017427985.1 of Bacteroidales bacterium. GTDB lineage: Bacteria > Bacteroidota > Bacteroidia > Bacteroidales > F082 > Limimorpha. The sequence goes on from JAFRRS010000023.1 coordinate 69,958, forward strand.
GATTGTCAAGTTCTTCCATCATATGGTCACGTGTCGTCTTGGCGAGAATCGACGCTGCCGCGATGGACTGGTATTTAGCGTCGCCGCCCACAATGCACTGATGCTTTATGTCGTGATACTTGTTGAAACGATTGCCGTCAATTAACAGCAGCTCCGGACGAATCTTGAGCTGGTCGATGGCGCGGTGCATGGCGAGAAACGAGGCGTTGAGGATGTTTATCTCGTCGATTTCCTCAGCGGAAACGATGCCCACACCATACGCGAGAGCGTTTTCCAACACCTTGACTTTCAACCTCTCACGTTGTTTTTCCGTAAGTTTTTTCGAGTCATCGAACTCAGGGAAGTCCATGTCACGGGGCAGGATCACAGAGGCGGCGACGACCGGGCCTGCGATGCAGCCGCGTCCTGCCTCGTCGCAGCCGGCTTCGATAAGATTATCCGTGTAAAACCTCTTCAAATTCATCAGTAAATCCCAAACATAGGCAGATATTGGTTGGCAAACACCGCAACCATTATCACAATAATGACAATATCAACGATTTTTGTCTTCTTCACATAACACAACGCCATCGAAGCAAAAACCGCTAACACAAGGAAAATCAATCCGTTACTAATCACAGGCTTTTGCATGAAAAGCATTATCAGACTGAAAACCATCAGCATTATCGTAATAGTAACTTTTTTTCTCGTACTGATGGAATTGTCAGTATTTCCTGACCTTATTTTCAAAATTGATAAAAGCGAAAGTACAAAAGCGACCGCCAAAATGATTTTATCAGCCGACGACAAATCAAGTTTCATCAGCTGCAAGTCATTGAAAGCCGATCGATAATCCTCGATATTTTCAATTAGAGTCCTTGAAAAATAAAAATAGACAAACAAGAGAAAATAAGGTGTTATAAAACCAATTATCGGGATGAAATAATACCGCGAGCCTCTGATATTCATTATCATCATTGACAGTAACACCCAGATAATCAATATAATAGACGGAAAATATATCATAGAGGCGATTGACAGGAATATTCCGGCGTTCATCAGATACATCTCAGGTTTTTCAACCATATAAATGAGGTAGATTGTCTGCATCGCCATCATGATAAACGGACTTGCGATAAGAAACTGGCAATAATCCTGTTGCACGGGGACGCAGCAGACACACAGCACATAAACGAAGGCACCGATGCTGCTGTTTCTTGTAACCAATTGATTTACAGAAAGCATCGAGTTAAAAAACAAGACGCTCGTGATGAAAACCAGAAAAGTGAAAATTGGCAGTCCAAGATGAGAAGAGCCGAAAATGCTGATTATCAGGTTGGTTATCGGCGTCACTGGATCGGGCGCAATGTTATCGCTGAGTGAATACACGAACACCGGCACCCACAGAGCCAATGCCATGACAATTATCACGACGAGCTGCGCTATATAACTGTGTCTGAAGAACTTAAGCATTGTAATTTATTAAATCAAGACCAATATCATGACGATAGTTTTTGCCTTCAAACACAATCATTTTCGCGTTATGATAGGCTTTCTCCCTCGCCTCCTCGATATTTTTGCCGTGAGCCGTCACCGCGATGACACGGCCGCCCGACGTAACTATCTCATTACCATCGAGTTTTGTGCCAGCATGAGCCACGATACAGCACGGACAGACATTTTCAAGACCCGTAATCTTCATCCCTTTTTTGTAAGCCTCGGGATAACCGCCAGATACAAGCATCACCGTGACCGAAGTATCAGGACTTGCCTGATAATGAGCCTCGTTGAGTCTGCCTTCAGCGCATTTTTCAAGAAGTTCAGCGAAATCCGAGTCGATGCGCGTCATCACGCCTTCGGTCTCCGGGTCGCCCATGCGGACATTGTATTCGATGACGTATGGATTGCCACCACAATTCATCAAACCCAAGAAAATGAAGCCTTTATAATCTATTTTCTCATTTTTCAGACCTTGAATCGTAGGTTTTATGATGCGTTTTTCAACTTTTTCAACAAAATCAGGCGTGACAAACGGTACTGGCGACACCGCACCCATTCCACCTGTGTTCAAGCCTGTGTCCCCGTCGCCGATACGCTTATAATCCTTGGCTTCCGGAAGAATCACATAGTTTTCGCCGTCAGTGAGGACGAACATCGAGACCTCGATGCCTTTGAGGAACTGCTCAATGACAACTTTTGCGGAAGCAGAGCCGAACTTGCCTGAAAGCATCTCCTTCAACTCCGATTTCGCTTCATTCAAGTCGTTGAGAATCAACACCCCCTTGCCAGCGGCGAGACCGTCAGCCTTGAGTACGTAAGGAGTCTCGAGTGTTTCAAGATAACGCAAGCCGTCGTTGAGGTTTTCGACAGTGACGGTGAAGCATTTCGCTGTCGGGATGCCGTTTTTCTCCATAAACTGCTTCGCGAACGCCTTACTGCCTTCAAGCTGAGCGCCTTTTTTATCAGGTCCGATGATTTTGACGTTTTTAAGCTCAGCGTCATTTTTAAAGAAATCGACGATGCCGTCGACGAGAGGCTGCTCCGGACCTACGACCACAAGGGCAATCTGGTTTTTCAGCACGGCATCTTTAACCGCCTGGAAATCAGCGACGTTTATTGCGAGATTCTCGCCCACCGAGGCAGTGCCCGCGTTACCTGGCGCGATGTAAACCTTTGACACTCTTTTACTTTGAGCGATTTTCCATGCGAGAGCGTGCTCGCGACCTCCTGAACCTAATACTAAAATTTTCATTTCATTCAAATTTATTAGTTAATCAGTTAGTCAGTTGTTCAGTTAACTGACTAACCGATTAACAGACTAACTGATTAACTTAATGACTTTCCACCACCCTTCTGCGGTCTTGTCCCACGAGAAGTCGTTTCGACGGATACGACCTTTATCAATCAAAGAGTTGCGGACGTTTTCATCCATCACCAGCTCCAACGCGCTTGCTATCGACTCAGTGTTGAACGGGTCGACGAGAAGAGCGGCATCGCCAGCCACTTCAGGCATCGACGTGACATCAGACGTTATCACTGGCACGTCACATTTGTACGCCTCAATTATCGGGATGCCGAAGCCCTCGAAATACGAGACATACACCGAAGCGAGAGCAGCAGCCGTAACACGTTGAAGCTCATCCATTTGCAGATGTCCAACAAACACCACGTCGTCTTTATGACGCATCGTCTCATAAGCCTTTTGGATTTGCTCTGTCCACCAACGTTTCTCCCCCACTATCAGCAACTTAACATCCGAGCCCGTGCGTTCCTTAAACATATCGTATGCCATAAACAGTCGCGCAAGATTCTTTCGCGGATGAAGCGAGCCTACAAACATAAAATATTGACAACCAGAGGTATAGCTTTCCCGAACCGATTTCTTTTCCTCTTCAGAAATAGGCTTGAAGCCTTCATTGGCACCATTGTAAACAACATGAATCTTTTCTGGTTCAACCTCGTAATTTTCAATAATATCTTTTTTTGAAAACTCCGAAACCGTTATAATCTTTTCAGCTTTTTTTGCAAATTTAGGGAAAAACTTCTTATAATGCCAGAGTGCCAGTTTTGGAAAATCCTGCGGAAAATGTTCAAAGTTAATGTCATGAAACACAGCGATTTGCGGTGTCTTCGAGCGCAGACTCAAGTAAGCGTCGGTTGAGATGAACACATCAGGTTTTATCTTACGCAAAGCCCTTCTGACTGACATCTCGAAATAAATAATGTACAAAAACGGATGTCTTGCCTGCGGGAAAAGCACCACTGGCTTAACGTTGTCGGCAAAAATAAACTTCGGGTCTGGCTTGCGGTCGAAGAGGAAGTAAAACTCGTCGTCGGGATGCGCTTTGACGATACGGCTGAGGGTCTCAAATGCAACCCAACCGATGCCTTCAAGCTTGTCTTTCAACAGCAAACGAGTATTTACCGCTATTTTCATCTGCACAATTTTTGCAAAAATACGATTTTTTTATTATTTTTTTATTTTTGCCACAAAAAAATGTCTGTTCATTCTTGCGATATTCGACACGGATATTCCTTTCGGGCATTCAGCTTGGCAGGCGTAAGTGTTGGAGCAGCTGCCGAATCCGAGAGCATCCATGCGCGCCACCATCTTCTGGACGCGGTCTTCCGACTCGATTTCGCCTTGCGGCAGAAGTGCGAACTGCGACACTTTTGCGCCCACGAAAAGCATGGCGCTGCCGTTCTTACATGCCGCCACACAAGCACCGCAACCGATGCAGGCAGCAGCATCCATTGCCAAATCCGCCTTGTGCTTGTTAATCGGGATGGCGTTGGCGTCAGGCACTCCGCCAGTGTGAACAGAGATGTAGCCGCCAGCCTGGATGAGCTTGTCGAGAGCCGAGCGGTCGACCATCAAATCCTTGATGATCGGGAACGCCTCCGAACGCCACGGCTCCACCGTGATGGTGTCGCCGTCCTTGAACTTGCGCATGTGAAGCTGGCAAGTCGTGGTGTTCTTGAACTTCCCGTGAGGATGCCCGTTGATATATAATCCGCAGGCGCCGCAAATGCCCTCGCGACAGTCGTGGTCAAAGGTGATTGGGTCGTCGCCTTTCAAGACAAGCTGCTCGTTGAGGATGTCCAACATCTCCAAAAACGATGCTTCAGCAGGAACATCATTCAATTGATATTCAACGAATTTGCCTTTTGAAGAAGCATTGCGCTGGCGCCAGATTTTTAATTTTATATTCATTTTTTTAAGTTTTTCTATTTTTACCAAAGATTTCTCCACTACGCTTCGCTTCGGTCGAAATGACGGGGAAAACCTACTTGTAATTTCTTTGTTTCAATTCAACATTTTCAAATTTGAGCTCTTCTTTATGGAGAAGCGGCTCATTATCAACACCTTGAAACTCGTAGGCGGCGACGAAGGCATAGTGTTCGTCATCGCGTTTAGCCTCACCGTCTGGAGTTTGATATTCCACACGGAAATGACCACCGCAGGACTCGTTGCGCATGAGCGCGTCACGTGCGATGAGCTCGCCCATCTCAAGGAAATCGGCGACACGCAAGGCTTTTTCAAGCTCGTTGTTCATGCCTTCGGTGTTCGGCACTTTCACATGCTGCCAGAACTCCTCACGAAGCTGCTTTATCTCTTCGATGGCTTCTTTCAGACCTTGTTCCGTGCGAGACATCCCGACTTTCTCCCACATAATTCGTCCCAAACGACGATGAATCATATCGACAGTCTCATCACCGTTTATCGCCAAAATCTTTGTAATCTTCTGTTTTACAGCATTTTCCGCTTCTTCAAATTCCGGAAGGTCGGTACTGATATGCGGCACGTTAATTTGGTCAGCGAGATAGTTCTGCATGGTGTATGGAAGAACGAAATAGCCGTCAGAAAGTCCCTGCATCAATGCGGAAGCGCCAAGACGGTTGGCTCCGTGGTCAGAGAAATTCGCCTCACCGGCTGCGAACAGACCTTTCACTGTTGTCTGCAACTCGTAGTCGACCCAGAGACCACCCATGGTGTAATGAACTGCAGGATAAATCATCATCGGGGTAACGTATGGATTCTCGTCGACAATGCGCTCGTACATCTCGAAAAGGTTGCCGTATTTCTCTTCAATCGCTTGTTTTCCAAGACGTTGGATGGCTTCTTTGAAGTCGAGATATACTGCACGACCAGTGTTATTGACACCGTAACCAGCATCACATCTCTCTTTAGCTGCACGCGACGCCACGTCACGAGGGACGAGGTTTCCGAAAGCAGGATAACGGCGTTCGAGGTAGTAATCACGCTCCTCTTCAGGGATGTCGGTGGCTTTTATCTTGCCTTCACGGAGCAGGCGTGCTTTCTCAGCGTCTTTCGGCACCCAGATACGTCCGTCGTTACGCAGCGACTCGCTCATGAGCGTCAGTTTCGACTGATAATCACCGTGAACCGAAATACATGTCGGGTGGATCTGCGTGAAGCAAGGATTCGCCATGCAAGCGCCTTTTTTATAGCATTGCCATGCTGCAGAGCCGTTCGACGACATCGCGTTTGTCGAGAGGAAAAACACACGTCCATAGCCTCCAGATGCTATGACGACAGCATGGGCGGAATATCTTTCCAACTCGCCTGTGACAAGGTTTCTCACGATGATTCCGCGTGCGCGACCGTCAACGATGACGACGTCCATCATCTCACGACGGGCGTACATCTTGACTGTGCCACGTTCTATCTCCTTGCTCAAAGCACCATACGCGCCAAGAAGAAGCTGCTGACCGGTCTGCCCTTTGGCATAAAACGTCCTCGACACCTGAGCGCCACCGAAAGAACGGTTTGCAAGCAGTCCGCTGTAATCACGGGCAAACGGCACGCCTTGTGCAACACATTGGTCGATAATGTTATTGCTCACTTCCGCGAGACGATAAACATTAGCCTCACGTGCGCGGTAGTCGCCACCTTTAATGGTGTCCACGAAGAGACGTTGCACGCTGTCGCCGTCGTTGGCATAGTTTTTCGCCGCGTTGATGCCGCCTTGTGCCGCGATGCTATGGGCGCGACGAGGGCTGTCCTGTATGCAGAACACTTTGACGTTGAAGCCCATCTCACCGAAAGAGGCGGCGGCGGAAGCACCAGCCAAGCCAGTCCCGACGACAATGATGTCGAGTTTGCGTTTGTTTGCCGGATTGACCAACTTTTGCTCGGCTTTATATTTTGTCCATTTTTCAGATAACGGACCGGACGGTATTTTTGAGTTTAATTCCATTTTTTTCAAGTTATTCAGTTAATCAGTTAGTCTGTTTTTATCTCATCATACAATTAACCAATAATATATTACGACAGAAGCAAACATCGCCACGATTATTATAGCGAAGAAGTTGCCAAGAAATTCGAGGCGGCGTTTCCACTGGATGTTGCTCCACCCTATCGACTGCATCACGCTGGCGATGCCGTGCGACAGGTGAAACCATATCGCCACAAGCCAAAGCAGGTACATGATACTGAAATAGTTATTTGAAAAGATAAATTTTATCTGGTCGATGCCGTCCACTGGAGCGTTGCCATTGATTTCGGCGAGCTGCATCTTCGACCAGAAGTCGTAGAGATGGAAACACAGTCCGAACAAGACGAAAGCGCCTATCGCGAGCATATTTTTAGACGCCCACGACACGCCTTCCGGACGCTCGTTGACTGCATAACGCTGTTTGCCGCGAGCTTTGAAATTCTGATAAGAAAGGATGAAGGCATAAATCAGATGTAATGCTATCAGGATAGCGAGACCAATCGTCCCGACGATGGCGTACCAGTTGGCGCCGAGGAACTCGCAAATCCAACGATAACCGTCTTCCGAGAAAATCGACACGACATTCATCGCGCCGTGAAACATCAGAAAGAAGACGAGACCGCCGCCAGTGACAGCCATTATCAGCTTTTTCGTGATTGAGGAAAGACCTTTTTTGTGCATGACAGGAGTTTTAAATACAAGCTACAAAAGTACAAAAAATAATGACTCTCTAATAAAAAATGTTTACAGATTCCTCCCTTCGGTCGGAATGACAAGTATACAAATACAAAATAAAGAGTGCCGCCCCCGATGGGGGCGGCACTCGAGCAAATTAGGATTATATTAATTGAAAAGCATATAGCTCGGAAACATTCCCACTTCGTAAGTCCCGACAAACGTTCCATCCGAGGTGTAGCGCAACAGATTGCCGTTTGACGTTGGCTTCGCCTCTGTGATGTAAATATCACCGTTCTCCGGATGAATCGTCAAGTTGTAGAACCATCTTCCTTCCGATGCAATGAACGCAGTATCAGGCAGTTGCGTATTATCAACATTCATTTTATAAACACTCAAACTGTTATAACCGCCGTTTAAATAATAAATATTCTCACCTTTTCCATCAATTGCCATGCCGTCAGGGGAATCAGCACCTGCCTCGAAATCGAAACGGTTTATGACAGTACGGCTGACAGGGTCAATACAAAGCAATGCAGGATCCTGAGGAGGCATATAACCACCACTGCACAACACCCAGATATGATTGTTTTTATCGACAACCATAGCGTTAGGCTCTTGTGCGACTTCAATGTCTGCGACAAGCGTATCGTTCACACAATCAATCACTTGGACAGTCTTGTTAGAAGCACCTGCTACGTAATAGTTTGACCAGTTTGAGACAAAAACCTCATTGCCAATCTTCACCATAACTTCTGTTGCACTGCCAGTCTCAATGAAACTATTTTCCATAGTATTGAGATTCAACACATAAACTCCTGGAGACTCCAGATCAGAAACGTATGCCTTTCCGTTGCCGACTGGAAGCATATAGCGCGGCGACGAGAAGCCTTCGATTTTTGCCTTATACTCAATGCTTTTAGCATCAACCTTATAGATGTAATTACTATTGTTGACCACAATATACAAGTCATTGTCAATCTTCGTCAGCGACTGGGCGACATCGCCAAGCGGAATCTCATTGACTCTATAAAAAACATTGTTTTCCATAGTACCTGCTTCCATATCATAATATGAAAGTGACGAATTGGCATACATAAAAGTACCCTCATTCAAGACAAACATACCTTTGACAGGATTAATCGGAGGCACATAAGGTTTAACCTCTTCATCTTTTTTGCAAGAGAAAACCACTATTGCAAAAGTAAAAAGCAACAAAAACAATTTCTTTTTCATGACTTAAATCTTAAAGTTTAAACAAATTTCGTAACTTCTTCCAGGCATCGGTCGCCACAGAACCGCCTGATAATCAACGTTTGTGATATTATTGACTTTAAATTCAATGTTGAATTTCCTAATCTGTTTTGAAAGCGCCACGTGGTGCAAGGTATATGGATTAAGCCTGCCCGCCAAAGTCTCGTTGTTGTCCATCTGGGTCTTGCGTCTTCCTGTAAACTCCATCGTATAATTCAGATTCCACGTCTTCCATCTCACTTCGATATATGAATTTGCATGATGCACGGGTATGTAAATCAGCTGCAAACCGTCATCATTATCGGTGGTGCGGCTATAGACATAGTTGCCCGAAGCAGAGAAATTCCAATCGTTAATGAAATAATTGAGTTTCAGATGCAGTTCAGCTCCGTATGCCGTCACAGTAGCCACATTCTCAGGCACCCAATATCTCCACGTCGACGGCACCCACTGAATCCAATCCTGAACCTGAGAATAATACGATCCTATCTGACCATCGATTGAGAAACGTCCGAATTTCCTTGAATATATGATATTTCCGTCGAGTGTGCGACCTTTTTCAGGTCTCAAATCAGGCTTCCCTCCAGGGTACCAATACAGGTCGTTAAGACTTGGATTTCTGTAATTATGACTATATCCCAAATTGATTTTCAATCCTTTAAGATAAATGCAGCTATATGACACCGTCGCTGTCGGGAAAAATCCTGCTGAAACCCAGTTCACCAAATCGTTTCGCAAAGTAAAACGCAAGTCTATAGGTTTCAACAACTTGCCTGTCAAAGCAGCATAAAACGACATGTTGTGCCTGTCAGCGTCTTCCGACTCATCGTAGTTGCTTGACATGACCTTTTCATAGTCATACTGCACTTTCGCATTGAGTTTCCATGACTTATACAAATTCTGGTTCAAATCGATGATTTGATGGAACACGTTGGCGTCGTTTATGGAGTTAACATCATTTACTGGTGTTCCGATATTGGTGTATGTCTTCAGATAATAATGTTGTTTTTCGTAGAAATACGCTGACTTCACTTCGATTTTTCCTGATTCCCAATATGTCTTATATGAGATGAAGTTGCGCGAGTAGCCGTTTTCGGTATATTCCTTGGTTCTGTCGGCATTGCTCAAATTCGTCATGATTTGCGGGCAGTTGCGGTCGCTCCACTGGTTCCACGACACTATGGTAAGCAACGAGTTTCTGAAGCGCCACTGATATTCTGGCATGACGCCGTAGTCGACGAACTCGCCGTTTTTTTGCTTCATCACCTGATGCGAAATGTCAGCATGGTTGATGTACTCGAAGTCGTTGTCGCTTGAAGTACGATATGCCTTCACCCGCACCAGGTGACTCGCCCATGAATAACCGGCAGTAATGTAAGAGCCGAAGGAATTGAAACTGCCGTATGTCTGTTTCAGGTCGAGGATGACGCCCTCGCCGAAATGCTGGTTGTTCTCGATGTTGACCGTTCCGCCGAGACCGCCGCTGTTTGCCGACGTGCCACTGCCCCATTTGAGAGCTATCTGCTCCGTCATAAACACTGGAATGGTGCTGAAGTCGACCTGTCCGAGTGTCGGGGCGTTGAGCTGGAAGCCGTTCCACAAAACCAAGGTGTGGCTCGCGGTGGTGCCTCTGAACGATGCCGTTGCCACACCGCCCGGACCGTACGTCTTGATGAAGACTGGGCTGTGCTGTATCAGCAGCTGCGACATTGTAATAGTGTTGAGACGTTTCAGCAGAGCGGTGTCCATCTTGCGTTCCATCGCGACCTCCGCCTGATTCTTGCGAATCGCTGTGGCGTTGACCTCGACAGACTGCAAAACGATGGTGTCCTGAGCCACAACAGCATAGGAAACCAAAAGAAACAGCAATACACACAATTTCTTCATACCAATCTGAATTCTTCGACCGACTCTTATCCCGAAAGCCTCTACTGTCTTCGATTTCAGGCAGGTCTTCTGACTCACTCCGTACGCCTGCGTCTTCCCGTTTATATGGGATAAACAGTGACATCTGCAGGCGCTGCAAGAGTTTACAGCAGCGGGAACTGTCCGGGGTTCTCACCCGATTCCCTATTGAGCCCACCTAAGGACACCTGAAATCGGTTGCAAAGATAGCAAAAAAAAATTAGCCGAAGCTAATTTTTTAAGAATTTTTTACCTTGAGGGTATTCCTTGACTTTTCCTTTGAGTTCGCCTTTTTTGTAGTTGGCTTCCGTTTTCAGGCTGCCGTCCTCATAAAACTCATAGGCCGGACCTTCCAGGATGTTTCCCGAGAATGTTTTCTTGGTTTTCACTGCCCCATCCTCAAAATAAGTCTCCTGAACGCCGTCAAAAATACCTTCTTTGTAAGTGTACATCGCGACTTTCTCGCCCTGGTTCTTGTCTCTGTTTGCATACCAGATGGTTACGCCGTCACGCTGGTCGTTTTTATAGTTCGACGACTCCATGATAGTGCCTTTCTCATAATAAATCACGGACTCGCCATTCTTTACACCTTCCTGATAATCAACCCGTTCAACAAGAATTGAGTTTTTGTACTTGAAAAGAGTGCCGTTCATCTTGTCGTTGAGATACTCCACCTTTTTAACGATGCTTCCTTGTCTGTCAAACTCAAGATAAAGCCCGTTTTTCTTGTTGTTGTCAAACTGGACGATGAAATGCGGCAGTTCAGAATTCGCGTATGTCTCGGTCCAAGTGCCCGTCTTTTGTCCGGCGAGCACTTTACCATAGATATTAACCCCATTTGAAGTCTGTGTAAAATCGCCGTCGGGCTTGCCGTTCAGCACGATTTTATCCATCGTTTGCGCGTACATTGATACGCAAAACATTGATAACAAAATGGTTACAAAAATTCTTCTCATATTACATCATATCATTGTGAAGATATTCGTCGATAGCCTTTGCTGCCTTCTTACCTGCGCCCATGGCGAGGATGACGGTTGCTGCGCCGCTCACGGCATCACCTCCAGCGTACACTCCCGTACGTGTGGTGCGACCGTTCTCGTTGGCGAGGATGCAACCGTGCTTGTCGGCATTCAGACCTGGTGTAGTTCTGAAAATCAACGGGTTAGGTGAAGTACCGAGAGCCATGATAACCATATCGACATCGAGGACAAACTCTGAGCCTGCAATCTCGACTGGACGACGACGACCTGATGCGTCAGGCTCGCCGAGACCCATTCTGATGCACTTCATACCATTGACCCAACCGTTCTCGTTACCGAGAATCTCGACAGGGTTGCAGAGCAAGTCAAACTGGATGCCTTCTTCCTTGGCGTGATGCACTTCTTCGGCACGTGCCGGAAGCTCAGCCTCAGAACGACGATACACGATATGCACGTCGGCACCGAGACGCAAGGCAGTACGCGCGGCGTCCATAGCGACGTTACCGCCACCGACGACAGCCACTTTCTTACCAATATAATTAGGTGTCTCGTAACCTTCCTTATAAGCGAACAGCAGGTTGTTTCTTGTCAAAAATTCGTTTGCAGATACCACACCGCAGAGGTTTTCTCCCTTGATATTCATAAACTTAGGAAGACCTGCACCTGAACCAATAAACACTGCGTCGAAGTGTTCGTCTTTCATCAACGACTCGATTGAAGCGGTACGACCGATGACCACGTCTTTGAAGAAATGTCCTCCGAGACGCATCACGTTCTCGACTTCGTGACGAACGACAGTCTCTTTCGGCAGACGGAACGAAGGGATTCCGTAAGCTAAGACGCCGCCGAACTCATGCAGAGCCTCGAACACCGTGACATCATAGCCTCTCACAAGAAGCTCCTTGGCGCATGTAAGACCTGAAGGACCTGAGCCGATGACAGCCACACGCTTGCCGTTTTTCTTTATAGGCTTGGCAAGGTTGATATTGTTCTCACGCGACCAGTCGCCGACGAAACGCTCGAGTTTTCCGATAGCGATAGGCTCGAACTTCACTCCCATCACGCACTTGCCTTCGCACTGTGTCTCCTGTGGACACACACGGCCGCACACCGCCGGCAATGCCGAGTCTTCGTCGATGATCTGGGCAGCAGCGAGGAAATCGCCTTCCGCCACCTTCTTGACGAATCCCGGGATATTGATGTTGACCGGGCAGCCAGTGACACACTGAGGACGACCGCAGTTCAAGCAGCGCTGTGCTTCCACGATGGCTTCTTCCGCTGTGTATCCGAGGCACACCTCGTCGAAGTTATGTGCGCGCACCAATGGGTCCTGCTCTGTAATCTTCACACGATGTTTCTTGTCGCGCGGCTCGTCGAGGATGCCTCCGACATGGCATTTATGGCCTTCAGCCTTCTCTTCGTTTTCAAGCTGTTTGTGCTCAACGACGTTGTTGTACATCGACTGGCGTTTCATTGCCTCCGCGAAGTCGACCTTAGCACCGTCGAACTCAGGACCGTCGACGCAGGTGAACTTGGTCTGACCGCCCACGCTGATACGGCAGGCACCGCACATTCCAGTACCGTCGACCATCAAGGCGTTCATTGACACTGTGCATTTGATGTTGAGTTTCTGCGCAAGCTGGCACACGAACTTCATCATAATCATTGGGCCGATTGCGATGCACTCGTCATAGTGGTTGCCTTGGTCGACAAGACGCTGCAGCATATCGGTGACGAGACCTTTATATTCTGATGTTCCGTCGTCTGTGGTGACGTAAAGATTCGACATTGAGGAAAGCTCATCTTCGTAGACAAGGAGGCTGTGCGTACGCGCGCCGATGATGACGTCGGCTTTCACGCCGTTGTGATACAGCCATTTTACCTGCGGGAAGATAGGTGCGATACCCACGCCGCCGCCGATGAAGACGTATTTCTTGGTCTTACGCTCCTCGTATGACATGTGGATGAACTCCGACGGACGGCCGAGAGGTCCCACGACATCGAGGAATGTGTCACCGACGTTGTATTTCGCCATCTCCTGCGTGGATTTTCCGATAGCCTTGAAAACAATTGTCACGGTACCGTTCCACGGGTCGTTGTCACTGATTGTGAGCGGGATACGCTCAGCTTTTTCTGTCATTTTAATGATAAGGAACTGTCCCGGAAGAGCCGCTCTCGACAGACGAGGAGCTTCGATTTCCATCATGAAAGTGTCCTGTGCTAATTCTTTCTTATTGACTATCAGATACATAATATTAAAATTTAAAATTAAATCCCTAAAATTGAGTTCATAACGAACTACAAAATTAGGGATTATTTCAATAAAAACAAAATTTTTGAAAAATTTTATCTCACCATAATTTTCTGAATGCTGACACAGTTTTCTGTTTCAATTCTTAGCATGAAAATTCCTTTTCCGAACTTTGACAAATCAATTTGATTTTCAATGGTTTCGTAGACTTTTTGACCGAGAGCATTCATCACGACAACGCCTTTCAAGCCTTCAACTTCGATGTTGACGATGCCGTTTGTCGGGTTAGGATAAACGCTGATTTCGCCAAGGTTTTCCTTCACATTGTCAGTCGCGACATGGACATAATCGTGATTGTCAGGCGTTAAGGCGTAGGAAGACTCGCAGGTATGCCCGCCAGAGACGGTGTTGATGGCTGTCACCTTATAATAATAGTTAACAGAAATGATTTCGTTGTCATTATAGCTCACGGCATTGCCATTAGCATGTCCAATTGCCTCATAATTGACGCCATCGGTTGAGCGATATATGATATAACGTTCGGTGACGCTTTCCGTGCCAACCCAAAGCACATTCTTAACTGTCACATTATCAATACACAAGGCGTATGCTGCATCCGCTGTGTTATGACGGAAGCCGACAAAAATCTCCTGACCGGCATAATTTGAAAGGTCGACAGAATATTTTGAATATGGATACGATGTTTGGAAAGAGGCGATATTGGTGATAGCGCCGTTTCCGTCAGCTATGGCGACGCCGAAACGCTCAACTGGATAATTCGGGTCATAGCCTGTGGCATAAAACTCGATTTTAGAGCCTGCGAGTATCTTCATTTTCGGCATAAAGGCATAGTTGTCTGGTGTTAGAGGTCCGTAGCCGTTGATATATGAGAACGACACGAGAGCAGGATTGTCTTCCGTGTTCACGCTGCCGTCAGGGTTCATGCCACCTGCCGCATATACGCCAAACGTCGCGCCGTCGCCGTCAGCATCAATTAAAGTAAACACCGGGTCTTCCTCAAAGCTTGTGAAATAATTGCGTTCCCAGGAAATGACAACTTTCTCGCCGTCAAACTCCGCTGAAAGGTTTGAAGGGGCGATGCATTCAATCTCGGCTGTAGCGCACTGAGGAGCCGCCAAAGCGTAATATGTGCCGTCATCCTTGCCACCTTCCTGAATGATGCGGATGCAATACTCTGACTCATAACGGTTTACCATGTGAGTAAAGCTTGTCTCGCCATGATTCAACGCCGCAATAAGCTCGCCATTGGCATAAACCATAGCACCTTTCGCTGGACGAGTGATTTCTGCCTCAACGCCAGTGATTTTGATATCGTCGACATAAATATAATATGTCTCGCCAGTGGTGTTGAAATGACGGATCGCCACGTAAATCTGCTGACCCGCGTATGCTGAAAGGTTCACAGAATACTCCGTGTACGTTCCGGTGCTGTTCCATTCCTGAACCATAGTGAAGTCGGAAGCGTTGGTGTTGCCTGATGTCGAAACAGCCACGCCGAAATGCTCTGGATCTGGTGCGATGCCTGGCATGTCGGCATCTCTCAACATGAATGAGAACACTGTGTTAGCCGAGGCAGTAACGCGTGGCAAAACCACGTAATTATCAGGGTTTACCGCAGAACCAGACCATGACACCGATTTAAGACAATTGCCGCTGCCGTAGCCGCCGTAAGGATAAACGACGAAGTTCAGTCCGTCGTGGTTGTTGTCGATTAAAGTCAAATCCGACAAAGTGCTGTCGGCGAAGTCGTACAAGAGTTCGTCGACGGAGAATGGCGCAGTCATCATCGGGAGAGTCCAGCTGAGGTTGACAGAGTTGCCGTCGCTGTTGGCATGCAGACCTGACGGGGAGCCTTGGAAATTGTTAGCGGAACGGTAAGTCCAGTCCGTCGACTTCGACAAAGTGGCACCCGACTGATATGTCGCAGTGACGGTTGCATTATGCGACGAGTTATCTGCGAAGCCATCTGTATCAAGCAGAAATTGAGTTCCAGTAACGTTTGATGCCACAACATTGCCGTCCAGTTCGATGCTGCATGATGTGAGCGGGTCTTTTTCCTGAGGACCGACAAAAACATCATCTACAACGAGACAGAAGTTGTTGGTGCTGTTGAAGTGACGGATTGCAATGTGAATATTCTGACCAACGTATGAGTTCAAATCGACGGAATATTCATGCCAACCGCCCTGTTTCGATGTCATTGTCCATTCCTGAATCATGGTGAAATCGGATGCGTTGGTGCCCGTTGTGGAGACAGCAAGTCCGAAATGGTCGGCAGGATAAGCCTCGTCGAGGGCGCAGGCGTAAAACGACACGTAATGGTTGTTTGCCGTGATTGCCAGCTGGGGCGAAACGAGGTAGTTGTTCGGGCTGAGAGCGCCAGAATAGTTGCTGTACGAATAAGAGAACACCGCACCGTCGGAGCCGTTGTGACCGTAGCCTTCGCCCAACGGGGAAACGTTCCAGTTGTAGCTGTCGCCGTCAGCATCGATTGTGGTCCAGTTCACGAGACGCCCTTCGACGTAATCGTTTTCGAAATCGAAGGCATAGCCGTCGGTTCCAGTGTTGTAAAATGGGGCGTTGAAGATGACGTAACCTGATGCGGATACGTAGTTTTGCACGCCTTGCTGGGCTTTCGCAGAGAACGCGAAAGACAAGAGAGCTATCATAGATAGCAGAGTCAATTTTCTCATTTTAATTTGTTTAAATTTGATTTATAAAAGCGTGCAAAGATAGGTAAAATTACCTTTCGACAACAATTTTCACGAATTTATTTTGAATCTTCATCAGATAGATGCCCGATTGCAAACCAGAGACATCGATTTGATTATTATTTAAAACACGAATATCCATCAATTGACCATGAATGTTCATTAATGATATTTGAGACGTTTCAGGAAATGTGATGAAATCTTTGGCGGGATTTGGGTATATTGAAAACGTAACATTTTCATTTTCAACGATTGCGTCGTATGGCTCCACGGCGTTGACGGCGGCGAGGGCGTCGACACGACCGACACCGGTGATGTTGCTCTTGTTCGGTGTCAGTTTCACGGATGTCTCCTCAAGGATGCGGCAGATGTCGGCAGGCATGAGGTTGGGATTCTTTTGCAGCATGAGTGCGATGATGCCTCCGACCAGCGGTGTCGCCTGCGAGGTGCCATCCATATTGGTATAGCCGTTAACATTTTCATAATCAAGGGATTTGATTGCCACTCCCGGCGCGCACACGTCAGGACGGATGAGTCCGATACCCGGCTCGTAGGCGTAGTCGCCGAACTCGTCGATACCCTGCCACGTCACTGGTCCCTGCGACGTGAACGAAGCAGCCTCGTCGTTGCCATTGACAGCGCCGACAGCTATCACACAACTCAACTCGCCTGGATTCGCGAGCTGGTCGGGGTCGAGATACGGAGGCGGACAGCTCGCAGGCACGCGCACGTTGTTGGGTATCGGATACGCCATCTGAAGGAAGCTGTTGCCCTCGTTTCCAGCGCACACCGCAGCCACTATGCCAGCATCGTTGACGGCGACACAAGTGCGACGAAGCACGATTTTATCTGTGTCAGCAGCACCCGCCATGCCCAACGACATGCTTATCATGTCGCAGCCGTGTTCAACAGCCCATTCCATGCCGCCCGCAATGTTGACGGAGCCTCCAAAACCATCTACGGCAATGCTTTTAACGCACATCAAAGTGGCATCAGGAGCAGCACCGGTCTGAGTTCCAGAAGTACCGTCACCGCAGACGATTCCGGCGACATGCGTGCCGTGACCTTTGTCGTCCATCGGGTCGTCGTCACCGTTCACGATGTCGTAGCCGTGATGCGGAAACTCCTCGCCCCCATCCCACAGATGGTCAGCCAAATCAGCATGTTCGTAGTTGACACCCGAATCGACGACAGCAACAACGACGCCAGTACCAGTGTAACCTAATTCCCAGACCCTGTCAACATTGACCTGCGTGATGTTAGGCGTTATCTCCCTCGTTTGGACGTGGTTCATAGCGTCACTACTTGAAATGACTTCAGGGACGAGATGTTGTTTTTTGTCGAGCCCCATAATCTTTATGTCATCTCGCCCCGAAATCATTAGAATTGCATCTTTTGTAGCCGAAAACGCGATGGAATTTGACATCCAAAGCGAAGTGCCGAAGCGCATGTCTTTTGAACTGTTGATGTATTCTATCAAATCCTTCTGCGACGCTTCCGCGAATGACTTCAATTCCTTCACCACGAAATCCCGACGCTCTGCACGTGTTGCAAATGCATTCGCTTTACGATTCAAGACATCGCGGTCGTAACGTGCCTTCATCACCGCAATGACTTCAATCTGTTCGTCATCCGAGCGACGACTCATTTCTTCAAGCAGCTGATTATCAATAATTTGAGCATTTGCAAAAAGCGTACTCAAAAACAATGCCAAGGTCAAAAAATATCTTTTCATAATTATTCTTTAATGATTTTTTTATAAAAAACACCTTCCGATGATTCTATTTTCATAAGATAGATACCATTTTGCAGGTCGCCGATATAGATTTGATTGTTATTTTGAACACGGCTTCCAACGAATTGACCATCAATGTTCATTAATGATATATTAGACGTTTCAGGAATTGTTACAGGAGACGTTTCAGGAAACGTCTCTACAATGGTGATGAAATCTTTGGCTGGATTTGGATATATTGAAATCATTTCCTTTGCATTTTCAATGATTCCATCATCCCCGATTGCGTTAACTGCTGTCAGCGCGTCGATGCGGCCTGAACCGAAATCGTTGTTTTTGTGCGCCGACAATGGGATGGCGGTGCGTTCAAGAATCTCGTCCAATTGCGCAGGGGTCAGCTCATGGTCTTTCGACAGCATCAGCGCCATCGTCCCTGCCACGCACGGCGTCGCCATCGAGGTGCCGTTTTTCAGGCAATAGCCGCTGTTGTTGCTGTAATCCAACGACTTGATGTTCACGCCTGGAGCACATACATCGGGACGGATAAGCCCGATATCCGTTGAACTCCCCGAAGAATATGAATAGTCGTTGTACTGCACCACATCGCTCCACGTTGACGGTCCCACTGACGAGAATGCGGCGATGGCATCGTTGAAGTCGACAGCGCCAACACACACCACGCAACTTGTCCCGCCCGCGTTAACAAGCTGGTCTTCATGCAGATGCGGCGGCGGGCAATCGCCTGGCGAGTATATATTATAAGGTATCGGAATCATAGACTGCATCTGGCGGACGTTGCCTGCGCAAACGGCGGCGACCACTCCAGCTGCCAAGGTGTTGTCGCAAGCCTGTCGCATCATCAGCTTGACGGCTGCGTCAGGCATGGGCTGCCCAAGCGACATATTCAAGATATCGGCACCATGTTCCACCGCGAACTGCATCGCCTCAACCCACATCGTCGTCTCCGTCAACTCGTCGTCGTTGAACACCTTCAGCGCCATGATTTTAGCACCAGGCGCGACACCAGTCTGAGTGCCTGAAGCGCCAATGCCCACTATTGTTCCGGCGACATGAGTGCCGTGACCGCGCCCGTCGGAAGGGTCGTTGTCGTGAGAATAGAAATCGTAGCCGTGGTTAGGATATTCCGCGCCTCCATCCCAAAGGCATCCCTGCAAATCAGCGTGCTCAAGGTTCACACCAGTATCGATGACCGCGATTAGCACGTCCTCGCCAGTGTAACCGAGCTCCCACACCTTGTCCGCATTGACTTTCAACAGGTTTTCAGCTATTTCCCTGCCATCGCCACGCTCCACAGGAACTGCTTCGTCATCGTCGAGGCATCGGAATTCAACACATTGGTAAACAGCCATCACATCATCGCGTCGGGCAATCTCATCAAGAAGCGACGCATCTGCCAAACAACTCACAGAATTGACAATCCACAACGGTCTTATCTCCTCCACCACCCCATTGTTTTCCAATTCGTTAAGATAACTCAGCAAATCAAATTGCGCCTCTTTCGCCTGACGTTTCAAGGTGTTCACCACAAAATCACGACGCTCCGCCTTTGTCGGGAAAGCGTCAGCCATACGACTCAACGCCGTCACATCGGACTGCGACTTCAAAACAATGTTTATTTTTATTCTGCCGTCAGAATGATTAGCTGAAACGCCAGCAAAACTTAGTAAAACAGCAATAATTGCAATAAATACCTTTTTCATGACTTTTATTTATGATTTATGATGACTCGCGCAATCTTGCGAGCGCCGTTATTCTCTTTTATTTCAATGAAATACACACCATCCGGCAAATCGCCAACGTATATCTGATTATTATTTAAGACACATGTTTTAAACAATTTACCATGAATATTCATAATTGACATTTGACACGTTGCAAGAGACGTTTCAGGAAACGTCTCTACATGTAATACATCATCTGCAGGATTCGGGTAAACCGACAACATCTCACAATCCAACTCTCCTGTTGTCCAATACTCGTTGGTGGTTGCCACGGCTTTCACCGACACTATATCATTCGGATACACCGCTTGCACTTGTACGCAGTAATAATCTCCGTCGGTGCCGTTGAAATTATAGTTTGTACCATTGAAATTCTCCGCTATCAAATCTTCATTCAGCCAGATGTTATAGCCCGTCGGTGTGACCAACGAAGGTGCCTCCCAGCTGGCTTGAATGGTGTTGCCTGTCTTCTCAACCGTCAGATTTTCAGGACGATACGGGTGGTTTTCGGTATCAAACAGGAATACGCTGTTATACACTCTTTTCGTCTCATGCCTCTGAATCCACACAGCCACCTCAAGGTCGTCCATCTCCTCAACATGTGTGCTTGACATATCGTAATCGAACGTCAAGCGTTCCAAATGACCGGCTTTAAGTGACATCGTCGTACCTTGTCCGCCAGGCAGCATCTTCATCATCACATGGTGGAACGACGTCTCTCCGTTTGTCGTCGCGTTGTTATGCGTAATCTTTTCATTTACAGACACATATACTCTCACGTCATCCAAGCTGGCAAACGGCATAATCTCTGCGTTGATGTGAATCATAGTGCCATCGACATAAAACGAGCCGCCGATTTCCATGGTCGCTGATTCGTTAAGATGTTCATTAAATAGTGTCTGCGACGGAGCATTGACACCACAGTCGTAGCTATCCATAAACAGCCAAGGTATCTGATTTACACCATAATACGTCTTCCTAATGTTACCTTCCTGGGTGTAATACGGGTCACCAGGTGCTGGCCAGTTCATCATATATTTCACGTAAGTGAACGTCCCTGGATTGTTGTTGCAGAAATTATCCATAGCCTCGCTCAACACAGGGCAAGTGCCACATGACGAAGCGGAAAAATGCTCAAACAATGGCTTTCGAGATGCCGGAACACATGCTACCGACACCTTCTTCGTCATGGAATTATTTGCGATATTATCGTCAACAACGCCATTCACCTTATTGATATTAATAGTCAGATTGTAATCGTCAGGGATGATATTTGCCGGCACATCGAAAGTGAGGTTTTTAAATGTTCCACTAGGAATACTCTCATTAAATGTCTGTGTAACAACTTGATTATCATCAAATTGATAAGAGCACTCCACAGAAGTGACATCATTGCTGCCAGTGTTAAACAGGCGCATGCCGACATCAAAAATCCTATTAGCCTGCACCTCATCCACATTGATTTCTTGTAAATCCAAATCAAGCTCCTGCTCAATAAAAGCCGAGATATCGTCTATATAAATATAACTGAAATTCATGTCATCAGAGTTGGTGAAATAAATACAGAACCTCACATTCGGCTCACCCATATCTTCCGTCGCAATCGTAGCATTCACTTGATACTGCCCGCCTGAGGTGTAAGTCTGAGACCATCCGCTATGCCATTCATTGCCCGACCTTGTGGCGATTCCGACTGTCAGACTGGCGCCCATCGCTATGTCATAATAATGCTTAAACGAAAAATCGACGCTTTCCACGTCGGTAAGGTCCACTCCATCAGTTATCAATCTCCAAGTGCCATTGACATTGCAATAAAACTCGACTTCATACGGCGAACCTCCCGCATGACTCGTCTCCGTCAACTGCCAATAATCCGCCTGAGAGCCATTGACAGACCAGCCTGCAGGCAGATATGAATTGTCGAACTGTTCAAAAATAAATACATTTCCGCTTCTCGCCATGAGCGCGAAACACAAAACCGCCAAAGTTAACAAGTATCTTTTCATAGTATTTTTTCTTGTTAGGTGCAAATTTAATAAAAATCATAACATCAAAGTTATTTTTATGACTATTTTTGCACCTAACAAGAAAATATCAGACATGCCGATGCTGAATCTTTTCAGAAAAAAGTCCGTTACCCGAAAAGAAACGGAAAGCGCCTTCAACGCGATGCTGCTGCGTAACAAGGCTTTGATTTGGCATGTCTGCTCCGACTACAGCCTCGGCCGCGCATGGAAAGCAGAGGACTGCATGCAGGAGGTTATTTACAACTTGTGGCGATACTTCGACACTTTCTAAGGCAGAAGTTCCGAGAAGACCTGGATTTACCGCGTCGCCACCAACACCATGCTGATGCTCAGACGCAAGGACGATCGCAGTCCGCTCATCGAACGCATTGACAATCAAGAAAAAGTGAATGCGATGCCATCAGAAACGCACGACGAGAACTATCAGCAACTGCTGCAACTCATCGACACATTGCCTGAGAAAAACGGCCTCATCATACGTGCCCACCTCGACGGCTTCACCTATCAGGAAATAGCGGAGATGACTGATATGACCGAAGGTGCAGTGGCAATGCGAATATCAAGAATTAAGAAACAATTAAAAGAAATGTACGAAAATGAAAAACGATAATATGAATAACGAATTCGATAAACAATGGCTGAGACGTCAACAAGCCCTGCAGGACGCAGAAAGCAGCGTCCCGAGTGACGAAAAAATAATGGCGATGGCACGCCGCGCTCAAAACCGCCAGCATCGAAAGCTGATATGGATACCATATTCCGCAGCAGCATGTCTCCTAATCGGGATGATTGTCTTTGGATGGAATATACGAAACGTCAAGACGAAACTTCCTGTGGCTCAGGAAGTTAACATCGAAGGACAGACAGTCAAGTTCCTATGCAACTCGGGCTGTTCGGCACAGGACATCATCAGTTCGGCAAAAAACATAATAAACCAATAAAAAATGAAAAAAATAGTATCAACGAGCCTGCTAATCATCGCGTTACTGCTTAGTGCCTGTCTGCGCGAACACGCTGACAACCAGACAAATGCAGCAGTATCATGAAGCACATCCGAAAAGATATTTTCACATATTAGAAAAACTTTGATAAAAAAACACTATCTTTGCAAGTCTAAAAAATAGAAATTAACAACTTAATTAAAATAAAATGAAAAAAACTCTATTATTCATTGCGATTTTTGCCTTGACAACAGGTGAAATCTTTGCAGGTCCTGTCGACGCTCAGCGCGCACAGCAAATTGGTCAGCGTTTCTTGAGTTCTGCCAAAGGCTCACAAAAGACTGATATTCAATTAGTTTACACCTCAGCGACACGCGAAGCCGTTGATTATTACGCATTTAATGTGTCTGACGGCAACGGTTTTGTCATCATCGCCGGTGACGACCGCGTGAAGCCTATTCTGGCTTATTCGACAATTGGAAGCTTCAACCCTAACGACATCGCCGACGGTTTTGAGTTCACTTTGAACAGCTTCAGCCATGAGATCCAATACATTAGAGACAACAACATCAAAGCCACTGCAGACATCAAAGCCGAATGGGAATCCGTCGCCGAGACTGGCTTTATTAATAAGGAGAGAAAATCACGCAGCGTGGTTGGTCCTCTCTGCCAGACAATCTGGAACCAGAACTTCCCATGGAACAGCCAGTGCCCTGAGGACGAGGAAGGCAACGGCGGTCACGTGTATGCGGGCTGCGTCGCCACCGCAATGGGACAGGTGATGAAATACTGGAACTATCCGGAACATGGCACAGGCTCATATTCTTATAATCCTGAAGGATACCCAACACAATCAGCCAATTTCGGAGAGACCGAATACCACTTCGAGCTGATGCCAAATTCGCTCGATTCGTTGAGCACCGAAGAAGATTATTTCTACATCGCGCAATTCCTGCATCACCTTGGAATTTCCGTCGACATGCAGTACAGCGGTCATGGCAGCGGTGCATATTCATATTCGGTGCCGGTCGCTCTTCAGACTTATTTTGGCTACACCACCGATGAAGTGGAAACTCTGGGTTTCTGGGGATATAATTTCTACACCAACGAGCAATGGATTCAGATGTTGAAAGACGGCGGTCTCGACGAGGGAATGCCTTTGTATTACAGCGGTTCTGACGACAACGGCGCTGGCGGTCACGCCTTCGTGTGCGACGGCTACGATGAGAACGACTACTTCCACTTCAACTGGGGATGGAGCGGCAGAGACGACGCATGGTGCCCTATCGGCGCGCTCAACACCACAAAATACGCCTTCAACGAATCGAACTCATTCATTGGACACATCCAACCGGCTTCACCGGAATATTTCCTGCGTCCTGAAAACATAAACGACTTCGAAATCGTTGAAAATGATGACATGACAAGCGTAAGCATCAACTGGACGAACCCTGAAAACAACCTCAACGGCGAGCCTCTTTCGAGCTTTACAGTCAATGTATATCGCAACGGAGAATTAATTTTCCAGACAGACGGAGTAAAAGGACAGAGAATGGATATTGTTGACACTGATCTTGAAGACGGTCTTTATCAATATTCAATTATTGCTGAAAACGAATATGGTTACAACCGCAAAGCATACGCCAAGATTCTTGTGGGCGACAAGTGCGACATCGTTTTCGAGCTTTCTGACGAGGGCGGCGACGGTTGGAAAGGTGCTGCCATCAGCGTAACAGACGAAAACAACAACATCATCGCAGTGGTGACAATGGAAGAAGGCTCGGAACAGACCATCGTGATGCCTTTGTTGACTCAAAACCTCAGTTTTTACTGGAACCACGGCTGGTATCATAACACAGAAGAATATGACACCGATTTCGAGTGCTCTTTCGTGATCAAGAACGCCAACGATGAAGTTCTGTACACATCCGACGAGCTTCAGGACGGCAATTTCCTGACATACGAAAACCGTTGCGAAGACGCTGTTGATGAAACGGAAGCCACAAACAACTTCCGCCTCTACCCTAACCCTACCGACGGCATTTTAAGAATCGAAGGCAATGGAATGATGACCATTTCTGTAATGAACGTTCTCGGTCAGAAGATTGTGGAAACAACCGCCAACGGCAACGCTGTCATCGATTTAAGCAGTTATGAATCAGGAATTTACATGGTGGTGGTTGAGACAGAAGCAGGTATCAAGACTGAAAAAATAAATTTGAAAAAGTAACGATTATGGCAACAATAAAAGGAACTTACAAAGGCAATTTGCGCAACGAGATGACGCATTTGCAGTCGGGAAACACCATCATCACCGACGCTCCGACCGACAACCACGGCAAAGGCGAGGCTTTCTCCCCAACCGATTTGGCTTGCGCCGCTTTGGCAGGCTGCATGATGACAATCATGGGAATCACAGCGCAGAGCAAAGGCTTCAACATCGACGGCGCCACCTACGAAATCACAAAAACGATGGCTGCCGATCCGCGCCGTATCGGACAAATCGACATCATCATCACTTTCCCGAAAAACGACTACACCGACGCGCAGAAAGCGATGCTAAAACGCGCTGCAGACACCTGCCCGGTTGGAAAATCGCTGCATCCTGATGTTAAGGTGAATTTGGAGATGAAGTTTTAAATTAATCTAAATTAATTCTAAAAAGTTTGAGGTCACAGATTGTGACCTCAAACTTTTTATTATCTTTGCAACGTTAATTCAAAAATCGACTTTTATGGAATCCTTACAAATTTCAAACGCCATAGTGGCGACAAGCAGCAATGAATTAAACACTCTTCAGGAAATTGAAGACAGAATCTTCTGCATAAGAGGCGTTCAGGTCATGATTGACAATGATTTGGCTGATTTTTATGGAGTAGAAACGAAACGTTTGAATGAACAGGTTAAGCGTAATATTGAACGTTTCCCTGAACGGTATATGTTTCAACTAACAAAAGAAGAACAGCAATACTATTATTTTTCAAGGTCACAAATTGTGACCTTGAAGAACGTTGAAGGACCTTTAAGGTCGCAATTTGCGACCTTAAAGAATTTGAAGTCGCAAAATGCGACTTCAAGTATGCGTGGGAAGCACTCAAAATATAATTCTTACGCCTTCACCGAGCAAGGCGTTTCCATGTTAGCCTCAGTCCTGAAAAGCGAAACAGCAGTTCAAACAAGCATCAAAATCATTGATGCTTTTGTCGCGATGAGGCATTTTATGCAGAAAAACGCTAAACTTGACAAATTCAACACACAATATCCAACGATAACTTTGAATTATACCGAAATATTTCACGACAGATTCTTAATCATTGATACATCCTCCGCCTACTCCATCGGTTCCTCAGTGAAAGATGCTGGGAAGAGATGTTTTGCAGTGACTCAAATAAATGAAGAATGGATGGTTAAGATGATTTTGGAGAAGATATCCTTATAAAAACAATATTCCAATATGGTTTTTTATTGAATTTTCCATATTGGAATATTGTTTTATAGGATTTCAGCCTCTTTCAGCCTTTTCTCTATATGAGCAAAAATCTTTTTGTAAGCTGTACATAAAAATGTCTTACTTCGAAAATCTCCTGAGTTGAGGAAACCGTCGTGGAGACAGCCGCCGTGGCAGATGTTGAGCCATTTACACGACTTACAAGTGCCTTTTTCTATATATTCTGCACGTTTATAGATTTCACTTTGCTTGATGCGAAGCAATATCTCCGACAATGTTTCATTATGCAGGTTCCCGTAAGAATATTGAAGCAAATCGTCATCGCAGAAACGACCGCAAGGCATAACATCGCCTGTTGGAGCAATGGCGAAGAAGTTGTCCTGACAATTCTGGCTGAACATACATCCAGTGGTCTTCTTTGTAACAATATTGCTTGCAATCTCCACAAAATTCGACTCCGTGATTTCACCTTGGTTGTCATCGAACCATAAATCGAACAGTTCTATCGACATTTTGGCATATTCTTCAGGCGTAATGCCGTATTCATCGATGTTGTTTGTAGCCTCACCTGCCGAAAACAATGGGTTGAACTTAAAACTCAACTTGTTCTCTTTCATAAAGTTATAAAGTTCAGGAATATGCCCAATGTGTTTCTTTCCGGCAACAACAATGCAACCTGGTTTCAAGCCTTTTTCCCTACAAAGCGCCAGTTTCGACATTATTATATCGAATGTTGGCCGACCGTTTGCGCCAATTCGCTGCTGGTCGTGGATTTCTTTTGTGCCATCAAGTGAAAAACCAGGTTGCACATTGTATTGCAGGAAAAGGTCTATAAAATCTTCGTTTATTAGCGACAGATTGGTTTGTATTGAATTATGGTAGTTGATTCCTTCCAATTCCTGCTGCATGAAAGCGAAAATCTCACGATAGTTTTCAATTCCCCACAGAAGAGGCTCGCCACCATGCCAAATGAAAGTGACTTTTTGGCGCGTATGGATTTTCAGATAATCTTTGGTTTGAAGTATGATTTTCTTTGCAAAAGCAATATCGAACAGCTCCTTATGCTTTTTCGTTTCATTGCTAAGGTAGCAGTATTTGCAACGGAAGTTGCAGGAATAGGTGGGTTTTAAAATGATTATCATTACGCCCTATTAAAATTCTCCATCCTTACCAATATGCACACTATAATCTCCATGATCCATGTGGTCATAATAATTCGGATCTGTATTTTCCGTGTAATCATTATAGGCAAATAATATATTGTTTTTTGCCTTTATTCTCTCTAAAATAACATTTTGAGCATAAGTTTTTTGTGTTATTGTCCTCATATTTATTATTTGTATGTCTGTTTTCATTCAACATCAGAATCTTTATTGCCCTCCTTTTTGTGTGTTTTAAAAGACCTTCCCGAATTAAAACATGTTTCTTCCAATATATCACATTTATGATATGTATAACTAAAAATACGATTAGCTCCGGTACGAAAATTCTTGACATCAAACACTGCAGAAATAATGGCGGTTTCATCTTCATCAAAAAAATCTTCGATTGTCAACCTCCTCTCTTCGCTCTTATATATTTCCCTAATGTGATCAGAAGTCTTTTTTCGAATAGCTTCATCTGTTATAAGTTGTGCATCTAAAACAAATGTGTCAAATGTCTTGAGATTTGATTTCTTGTGTATAGTAGCATTAAATAATCCAAATAACAATGGATCCTCTTTACCGACAATCGGAATATCGTTTTTTGGTCCTTGAGCTTTAGTGTTTGGATTATATGATAAAACAAAATTAGCAGAAACAACTTTCACATTTGACAATCCATTGTTTCTAATCTTTATTCTGTATTTTTTATCTTCGTAATCATTGCATATAGTTTTGCTAATTCCAATACAAGGACGAGTTCTTGTGAAACAATGAATTAACCATGAGAAAACGCTGACGAGTACACCAGAAAGAACTCCAGCTTTAATTGAGTCTGTTTGTTGTTCAATGAAAGGTATCAAATCACGTAGCATCATAATAATCACTATAATCACCATAATCATTATAGCCATAATCGGAATAAGATTCTTGATAAAACTGAAATATGTCTGTACGGTATAATTTCACTTTTTCTCTTATTCTTTTTAGAATGGCTTTTTGAGCACATGTTTTCTTATTTTCCATTATTAAATCTAAACAAAAAAGGTGTGCAAGCATTACAGCTTACACACCATTAATTAGTTAATTATCAAAAATCAATGAAATAATTATCTCCACAAAACGCTGCATACCAATAACCATCTCTATTTTGTCTTAACACACCTTTAGTACAGCTGGTTATATCTGGATTTAATCTAGAATTATCACATTTACTTACCCAATAATACGAGTTACACATTCCTTCTTTTTCCCATATTCTAAACCGCTGAGTCTTGTCATCTGATGTTCTGCCGACATAGTCTCCGACATATGTCCAATCGTCTGCCATAGTAATTTCTATACAATCTTCATTCAACTCTTCTTTCGGCTCACTAAACGAACTTAACACCATTGCGCCTGCTATCATCCCGATAATCAACGACGCTGCAATAAATAATTTTTTCATTTTTAATAAATTTAGTTAAACATCAGTTATATTCATTTTACACTGCAAAGTTAAGGAAGCCATAAAAACAGCATCTATATTAACCGTGAATATACAGCACAATTTAGTGAATATTATTCACAATTATTGCTAGTTTCTATAAAAGATGCTAGCAGTTTAGATAAACTATCGACATTTTCTCTTGTTAAATCATCCAAAGTGATATTAAAACTCAAATTGGTGCTGTATTTTGCCGAAAGCCCATAATGCTTCATAACATCTTCAAGAAAATTATGTTCCAAGGCTTCGGAAATTTTTACAAGTATTTCAACATCAATGCTTTGACGGTTAAAGATTTTATAAACGTTGGTTCTCTCGCAATGAATTCTCCGAGCAAACTCCGCCACACTCAACCCGCTCTTGTCGAAAACGGATTTCACCATGCGCCCGATGTGAAGTTTACTCTGAGTTTCCATAATGTTGCCATTTCTCGATATGACATAAAAAAGGCGTGGAAGTAAATCTTGCCTGATACTCCGGGTTTCCACGCCCACTCATCTAACAAGTCTATCCACGCCGTAATAAATACGGCATTTCGAGAACTTATTCTTGATGAGTTGCCCTCAAATTGAGGACTAATGTGGAAAATTGGAGTATCAAGAATAGCTTCGAACCGCTACTTATATGTCAATATGTCGTTTTTTCTACATTATAATGTTGTTTAAATTTCTGCAAAAATACACAAAAAGTTTGAAGTGTGAAGTGTGAAGTTTGGAGTTTTTTATACTTTTCCGAAACCACCATTTCCGAAATGGCCATTTCTGATGTATGCCTAAAATAATATACTGGCAATTAATCACCGAAAAAAATTCGGCGAATAATGTGCTTATTCGCCGAAATCCATCTAAAATCAAGAATTTCGTTCAAATAATCTCATCATTCCACAATGCCTTGAAGAAATCGTTGACGTAATACAAATCAACATCACCACTCCTTCGGCTAATACGGTCACGCGACACAATGATTTGTTTTACACCAGGATGCTCTCTGGCAAATTCCGCAAGACCTTTCTTGTGACCGGTTTGTATAGTGTCAGTCGATTTAATCTCGATGGCAACTCGGGCATCACCGATAACGGCATCAACCTCAATATTGTCGTAGGTATGCCAATAAGTCAGTTTCTCATCACTATCCTTATATCCAAGATACGCCATTATCTCTTGCATCACAAGATGTTCGAAAGCATGACCATATTCCGGAGTCTTTGGAGCAAGCTGATGGCGGCCTGTCAAATAGTTGGCAATGCCCACATCAAAGAAATAGAATCTCGAAGCTTTATTAAGTTTCCGTTTAATGACTTTGCTGAAAGCGGGCACTTCAAAACCCAACAACGTATCACATAATATTTTATAATAGGCTTTAACAGTATTGGCTGAAACACCGCAATCTGACGCCACGTTTTCATAATTTAGAATTTCTCCGTCCGAGATGGCTGCCACCTCTAAAAAACGTATAAAATCATCAACGTTTTGTACAGCGGCTTCTTCCATTATCTCTTCTTTTAAGTAAAGTTCAATATATGATTTCAACCTGTTACGAGCGTTCGCCACCATATAATGACGAGGAATCATACCGTTCTGTATGGCTCTTTCAAGGTCAAAATCAGGAATTTCTGCACTAACTAAAGGAAATAAAATCTCAGGAATTGCACGACCGCCGAGATTGTTGGCACCACTCTTCTTTAGCTTTCGGGTGCTAGAACCACTAAGGATAAAGTAAAGACCTTTGTTAACCATCAGCCAGTGGACTTCATCCAACAAATCAGGCACTTTTTGGATTTCATCCACAATAACCAGCGTTTCTGGCTGATAGCGCAGCAAACTCTCACGAAACTCTTCTGGGTGCTGTCTGAAACGATTTCTCAACTCCGAGTTCAGAAGGTCAATGTAAATAGCATTGGGAAAACGCTCTTTCAACAACGTGGACTTGCCAACCTGACGACCGCCAAACAAGAACATCGCCTCGTCAAGACGGTTCTCTATGTCAAATATTCTATGATACATAACAACTAAATTTCTGCATTGTGATTGCGGATTTTCTTAAAATATCCGCAACGACATTGCAAAAATATATAAATTTTTCATACGCGCAGCCTCTCACATAAAATTTTTACAAAAAAATGTAAGGGCGAAACATTTTTCGCCCCTACATTTCATATTAATTAATAAGGTATAGGGCGAATGATGATTCGCCCCTACCAAAATTAATCTTTATATTCAGCCAAAACTTCTTTGACTTTGTCTGGTGTCAAACGGCCATAGACCTTGTCACCAATCATAGCGACTGGAGCAAGACCGCAGGCACCCACGCAACGGAGGCAGTTCAATGAGAACTTGCCGTCTGCTGTCGTGCCACCGACTTCAACGCCGAGCTGACGTTTCAACTCATCCAAAACCTTCTCAGCACCACGCACGTAGCAGGCTGTACCCAAACAAACTGAAATCGGGTGTTTGCCCTTTGGAGTCATGGTGAAGAACGAATAGAATGAAACGATACCGTAAACTCTTGATACAGGGATGTTCAACTCCTTAGCGACAAGTTCCTGAACTTCTGCTGAGAGGTAGCCGTACTCACCCTGAACCTTGTGAAGCACGTTGATAACTTCGCCACCATCATTACGGAACGATTTGCAAACGTCCTTAATGAATTTGATTTTATCTTCTGATAATTTAATAACTGCCATAATATTCAATTTTTAATTTTCCAACAATTATTTTTCGCTAATCTCAACATGTTCTGACTTGTCGAAATAGTGTGTATGCAGCAGTTCATGTGACTTGTGGCCGCATGGTTCACCAAAGTACTCAGCGTAAATCTTCTTGATTGAAGGATTCTCGTGTGACTTACGGATCGGTTTGCCGGCGTCTTCACGATAGATAGCCTCTGTACGTTTCTTGATGATTTCACTGTTGCCATGGTGATATGGCTGACCAGCTCCACCGACGCAACCGCCTGGGCAAGCCATGACTTCGATAGCGTGGAACTGCTCTTTGCCTTCGCGAACTCTTTCGAGGAGCTTGCGAGCATTTGCCAGACCGTGAGCGATACCGATGTGGATTGGGGTGCCTGCAAAGTCAACCCAAGCGTCACGGATACCATCCATACCACGGAGTTCTGTGAAGTCGATCTTTGGCAACGGTTTGCCTGTGAACACCTCGTATGCTGTACGGACAGCAGCCTCGATAACACCACCTGTTGCACCGAAGATGACAGCAGCACCTGTTGACTCGCCGAGCGGATCGTCGTAGTCTTCACATGGCATGTCTTTCAAATCAAGGTTGAACTGCTTGATCAAGCGAGCCAACTCACGTGTTGAAAGGACATAGTCGATATCCGGGTTACCGTCTTTGTAGAACTCTTTACGTTTGCTTTCGTATTTCTTTGCCAAGCAAGGCATGATAGAAACGACAACGAGGTCTTCTCTCTTGATGCCCATCTTCTCTGCCCAGTAGTTCTTGGCAACAGCGCCGAACATCTGCATAGGTGACTTAGCTGTTGAAGGAACGTCGAGCATATCCGGGAAGTTGTGCTCGAAGAAGTTGACCCAACCTGGGCAGCATGATGTCAAGATAGGGAGACGCACTGATTTGTCGCCTGCCATGAACTTCTTGATTCTGCCGAGGAGCTCTGTACCTTCTTCCATGATGGTCAAGTCAGCGGTGAAGTCTGTATCGAACACATAGTCGAAGCCGAGGCGGCGCAATGCTGCTGCCATCTGGCCTGTGACGATTGTACCTGCCGGCATGCCGAACTCTTCGCCGAGAGCGACACGTGTTGCAGGAGCTGTGTTAACGATGACGGTCTTCTTAGGATTGTTGATAGCTGCCATCACGTTACGTGTGTCGTCAACCTCGCTCAAAGCGCCGACAGGGCAAACCTGTACGCACTGACCGCACATGACGCATGGTGAATCCATGAGGTCCTGCTCGAAAGCTGGAGCAACGACGGCCTGGAAGCCACGGTTCACAGCGCTCAAAGCACCGACGGTCTGGATGTTGTTACATACGTTCTCGCAGCGGCGGCACATGATACATTTGTCGATGTCGCGGATGATTGAAGGTGACATATCCTTGCGGTATGTCGACTGCTCGCCACGGAATGGGAGCTCACGGATACCGAGGTTCTGAGCGAGCTTCTGGAGTTCGCACTGACCGTTCTTAGGACATGTCAAGCAGTCTGCCGGGTGGTCTGAAAGAATCAGCTCAACCACGGTGCGGCGTGCGTTGATGACGCGGGCGCTGTGTGTCAAAACTTCCATACCTTCGACGCAGTCTGTAGCGCAGGCTGGAGCCAGGTTACGACGCGGTTTGCCGTTGAAATCCTTTGTGATCTCGACAACGCAAACACGGCATCCGCCTGGTTTGTTCTCAAAGTTCATTCCTGCCA
Organism: Bacteroidales bacterium; assembly: GCA_017427985.1. Lineage (GTDB taxonomy): Bacteria > Bacteroidota > Bacteroidia > Bacteroidales > F082 > Limimorpha. The sequence goes on from JAFRRS010000023.1 coordinate 103,381, forward strand.
ACTCAAAATAGCAGAGGGTAGGAATATGAATACCGGCCTGACGGGCAGCTTTCAAAATTGTTGTGCCTTCTGCGACCTGAATCTGTTTGTTATCAATTGTTACGTTAATCATATCTTTCTCCTCCTCTATTTTATTTGATAGAAATAGCATCAAATTTACATCCACTCATACATGCACCGCACTTGATACACTTCGTTGTGTCGATTTCCATTGAAGGAAGCTTGTGACCTTCAGCGATGTAGTTGGTCTTCGAGATGGCTTCTGCAGGGCAGTTCTTGGCGCATTTGCCGCAGCCGATACATTTATCCTTGTCGATGACGTAGTTCATGAGTTTCTTGCAGACACCAGCGCGGCACTTCTTGTCGACGACGTGCTCAACGTATTCATCCCAGAAGTTGTCGAGTGTTGACAAAACAGGGTTTGGTGATGTCTGGCCAAGACCGCACAATGCTGTGTCTTTGATAACAGCGGCGAGGTTGCGGAGCTCCTGGAGGTCGTCCATTGTTCCGTTGCCTTCTGTGATCTTGGTGAGGATTTCGAGCATTCTCTTGTTACCGATACGGCATGGTGAGCATTTACCGCAGCTCTCTTCGCATGTGAACTCGAGGTAGAACTTAGCGATAGCAACCATACATGATGTGTCGTCCATGACAACCATACCGCCAGAGCCCATCATTGAGCCGGCAGCCATCAATGAATCGTAGTCGATAGCTGTGTCGAGGTGTTTCTCTGTCAAGCAGCCGCCTGAAGGACCACCGGTCTGGACAGCTTTGAACTTACGTCCACCCTTGATACCACCACCGATTTCGTAGATGATGTCACGGAGTGTTGTTCCCATAGGGACCTCGATAAGACCGACGTTGTTGATCTGTCCTGCCAAAGCGAACACCTTTGTACCTTTTGACTTCTCTGAACCGATTGATGCGAACCAGTCGGCACCCTTTGTGATGATGATCGGGATATTTGCGAATGTCTCAACGTTGTTAACGTTAGATGGTTTTGCCATGTAACCTGAAACAGCCGGGAATGGTGGTTTCAAAGTTGGTTCACCACGTTTGCCTTCCATTGAGTGGATAAGAGCTGTCTCTTCACCGCAGACGAATGCGCCGGCACCGTAGCGGAGCTCAATGTCGAAGTTGAAGCCGCTGCCGAGGATATCGTCGCCGAGGAGGCCGTATTCACGAGCCTGAGCGATAGCAACCTGCAAACGGTGGATTGCCAATGGGTATTCAGCACGGATGTAAACGAGACCCTTTGTTGCGCCGATAGCGTATCCGCAGATAGCCATAGCCTCGATGATTGAGTTCGGGTCACCTTCCATGATTGAACGGTCCATGAACGCGCCCGGGTCGCCTTCGTCAGCGTTGCAGATGACGTATTTCTGGTCGGCCTGGTTCTTTGCGCAGAGGCCCCATTTCACACCTGTCGGGAAGCCCGCGCCGCCACGGCCACGGAGACCTGACTTGGTGATTTCGTCGATGACCTGCTGAGGTGTCATCTCGCCGAGCACCTTGGCGATAGCCTCGTAGCCACCGCGTGAGATGTATTCGTCGATGTCCTCTGGGTTGATGAAACCGCAGTTACGCAAAGCTATACGGAGCTGTTTCTTGTAGAAACCCATGTGCTTTGAGTCGGCGACATGCTGTTTGTTTTCCGGATCGAGGTAGAGAAGGTCTGTGACCTTACGACCTTTGATGATGTGCTCGTTGATGATTTTCTCGACATCTTCAGGCTTTACCTGTGTGTAGAATGTGTTGTCAGGGAGCATCTTCACGATAGGGCCCTTCTCGCAGAAGCCGAAGCAGCCTGTTCTGATGACCTGAACTTCATCTTGCAAACCTTTTTCCTTCAGGATTCTTTCAAAGGTTGCAATGATCTCATCACTTGCAGATGCCTTACATCCGGTACCACCGCAGCAAAGCACGTGCGTTTTGATTTTTGTCATATAAAGTCCTCCAATTTAGAATGAATGATTAGATTTTCTCATAGTTCACCGGGATGATGCCTTCAACGAGTTCGTTGTTCATGACATACTTCTCGAGAATTTCGTCAGCGCGTTTGTTGTCAACGTGACCGAAGACGATCGGGTCTTTGCCCGGCACTTTCACCTCGATGGTAGGTTCTGCGTGGCAGTAGCCCATGCAGCCTGTCTGAGTAAAAACGACGCTGAGTTTCAGCTCGTCGGCTTTCTCCATCATGTGTTCCATCACCTGTTTTGCACCAGCGGCGATACCGCAGGTTGCCATAGCGACTTTCACCTGAACCATTGCGTCAGGGTTGTTGCTCTTTTCACGAAGGTCGAGATTTGACTGTAATTTCTCTCTCATAGCCTTCAATTCTGCCAATGATTTTACTTTTGCCATATTTCGTAAAATTATGTTAATGAATGAATTATGAATATTTCTTCAATATTTCCCACTATTTTAAACGTTTGGCAAATATACGAATCATTTTTATATAAAAAAAATTATTAAAAAAAATATTTTTAATTGTTAAAATGTGTTGAAATGTGTTAAAAATGTGTGGTCTTCGACCAATTGGCAATGCCAACATATTCTGCGAAGCAGCAGATTTTAAAGAAAACTCGCAACCGCAATATCTCTGGTTATAAAACCCGTATTCCTTGATGATTTCAAGCCTTCTCTCGCTCAGTCCACCCTTGCGCCAGTTTTGCGCCCAGAAGGTCACGTCGGGATAAAACGAGGCGGCGAATTTTCCGGCTTCTTCAATCTGTTCAAGACTCTTCCATCGGCTTGATGCAAGCGTTGTCGTGATGACCGAAAAACCGTTTTCGTGAGCGTATTTTGCAGTTCGTAAAAGTCTGTATTTGAAGCATTTAAGGCAACGTCCTCCCCTTTCAGGCTCGTCTTCCAATCCTGCCATCTCGCAACGCCATTTCTCGTGGTCATAGTCGTCGTCAACCATCTCCAAACCGAGCGATTTTGCATAGCGAGAGCACTCGTTTTTTCGGATTTCATATTCCTCCAAAGGAAAGATGTTCGGGTTGCTATAATATATAGTAGGTGTTATTCCGTGCTTCATCAGACATTCAATAATTGCTGAGGAACACGGTGCACAACAGGTGTGAAGCAGTACTTTTGTCGCTCCGCCAGGCGCTTCTATCTCAAACTTCTTCTTCATTTTTCAAAAATCATGGTTTGAAGGTTATCATAATCACTGCGATTATTGCGATTCCCAAGCCGAGATAGTTCTTCCACGTGAGTTTCTCCTTGAAGAGAAGCCATCCCGTGACAGCGGTGAGGCTCACCACCCCGATGTTGTAAATCGGGAACAGCACCACGTTGTCGAAGCAACGCATGGAGTTATACACGCAAAACGTTGAGAAATAATTGATTACGCCAAGCATTATACCACCTGCGGCGCTCTTCCACTGCCATTTAGATTTGCCTCGAATAATGTCATAAACGACAATGATTATTCCGAATATCAGTGCCACAAAATAGATGAACGCAATCATGAAACCCATGTCGCCGCCGGTATGCTGCTGCTCCGTGACCTTCATCAGGATATCACCGGTGCCGGTGCCGAAAAATATAAAAACTGGCAATAATCCCACAATCCAATTATTCCCTTTCGCATTTTTATTTCCCTCTGTACAGACGTGATTCATCGCGTCTCCATCTGATGAGATGCGATGAATCGCATCGCTACCACGGATTGATTGTGAATTACGTCCTCCTACAACGAGAACAAGCGCCACCAATGCCAGCACGATTCCCATTGTCGCCACGAAATTCAGCGTCTCGCTAAACAGTACCACGCCCGCCAAGGTAGGCAAAACCACCGACAATTTGCTCGACAGAGACGTCACCGTGACACCCGATCGCTGCGTCGACGCAGTCATCAGCAGGTATGTGAAAATGAACCAGAATCCGGTCAGTATCGACAGCCCGAACCACGGCTCGGCTACTAGTTGCGGTATGGTTTCATAACGCTCGCAAACGATAAACCCCGTGCCAGAGGCGAACACATAGTTCCACATCAAAGCCTGATGATTATCAAGCCTAAAGCGTTCAAAAAGCCGCATCGCGACGAACACGCCCGTCGAAAAAACTATCGCTAAAATCAGATATATCATACGGCTGCAAAAATACAAAAAAATTAGATTTTGTCGATTATTTTCACCTCAACTCTTTCCTAACCAGCACTCTCCCGTCGCCCATCGTATATCTTATAATATAAACTCCCTCCCTCATCTCACATTCCGGCACACGCCTGCCAAAAATGTCGAAAACAGCAATCTCGCAACACTCTTTTTCAAAGTCTTGGATTTCATCAACAGCAGCAATATGATTCACCGTCCAATGGGCTTTCCAGCCACCCGCTGTCGTAGCACAGTCTGAGCGGAACTCCACGCACAACGTATTGCCCGAAGAAGCCACCGTGCCAGGACTTTCCGTGTTCCAACGTCCCAACTGTGGCGCAAAAACATTGTCGCCGTCATAAATCCAAAGAAAATCATAATCCTCTTCCAGTTCGAAATAGGAAAACTCAAGTGTAATCCATGACTCGTCATCGCTTTGAATCACCCAAATCTTTCGCTCGTCGTCAGAATAATCCAGATGAATCAAGTCGCCCTCCTCGATGCCAGGTCCGCCCCAAATAATCACCTGATTATCATAATCATTTATAAGTTTGTAATAATAGTTCCAGTTCCAATACGGTCCCGGATCGGTATGCGTCTGGTCGGGATAATGCTGATGACCGCGTATCTGAATGCAAGCGCCCTCGCCGCCAAGGTTATGTAAGCCAGAGTCGAGAGCCGTGCCGTCGTCAAGAGTGTCAGTACAGAATGTTCTGTAAGCAAAAATATTTTCATAACGAGAGCAGATGTTTCGCATCAAGTCAGCTGACGATTCATACATTGCCCGAGTGAAAAAACTGATAATGTCGCCATACGCCTCGTGCTCGACGCCGATGGTATAGCCGTTGGCGCTGCCGACATGCCAAGCCTTGTCTTTCTCGCGCACCATCTGCGTCACCTGCCCGTCGTACGAACGAATCACATAATGCGCCGACACCTCTGCATCACAGTTCTGAAACCAGCTGATGCATCCCGCGTACGAGCCTTCAGTATAATGAATCACCACCGCGCTAACCAATTTAGTGCGCTCACTCCAATTGCATTCTGGTGCTGGAATCCAAATAGCGTTAGGATAGTCAGTTTCTTTGGCAAGTGAGACATTGGCTCCTGAAAGAATGCCATAATCCTCGCCGAAAAGTGCTTTGAGGTCAGAGCCAAGATGATCGTAAACCGAATAAAGCATCATCTTCATCGGCAGCTCGTCTTTTTTCCCATTCATGGGGAGTTCCGACAGCTCCATGATGACCGGCATCCAGTCCTCTGCAGCTTTCGATTTGATGTCCATTCGCATCGCAATTTTCCCGCAAGCTTTGGCGTAAGCAAGCACGTTGACAGCAGGGTCCTCCACAATCTCTTTTTCAGTAAAACCTGACAGTTCCGACACCGTATTGAGGTTTTCCCTAAAGCATCCCTTGCCGTCTCTCACCAAGCCCATCATTCCGTATGCGCGAGGCATTGCAGTCGGGTCGTCGGCTGGAAAACTGTAGTCGTCATCAGTGAGGTGATGGCATTGCGTGTTGGTGAAAGCGACGGCTTCAAGCAAGCCCTTCGGCAACATCGGACATTGTTTCTCCGCCAAACCAAAAACATCATTCTTCTGGGCGTTTGCGCCAAGACCTGTCATCAGGAAAAATATAGACAAAACGATGTATTTCATACTGTGATTCATAATTTTCGGTTGCAAAGATAATAAAAAACTTGACAATTAAAATATTTTCAAAAAATCCTTTGCAATCTGAATAATATTTCATAAATTTGCAGTCCTATTTGTGAAAATTTAATTTTAAAAATTGATATGAAAGTTCAAGAATTAGTTGAAAAACTGGGACTTAAGGTCCTCGCGGGCAAAAACGGCCTCGACCGCGAAATCGACGGCTGCTATATTTCAGACCTCCTCAGCGACGTGATGGGCAACGCGCAGGAAGGCAACATCTGGATTACCCTCCAGACTCATAAAAACGTGATGGCTGTGGCATCGCTCAAAGAGATGTCGTGCATCATCCTCGTCAAAGACCTCGGCGCCAACGAAGACACCATCAACCAGGCAAACGAAGAGGAACTGCCGATTCTCCAAACATCACTGCCGACATTTGAAATCGCAGGATTAGTTTACAACCTTTTAAATAACAAGTAGAGATGCACGGCCGTGCGTCTCTACGGAACGTTTTCATGGAACTGCACAAATATCGCGCTGACCTCCACCTTCACACGGTGCTATCGCCGTGCGGCGACATCTACATGTCTCCCGCTGCCATCGTGGAACAAGCGAAGAAACTGCACCTCGACGTCATCGCCATCTGCGACCACAACACCACCCGTCAGGTCAAGGTGACGCAGGAGATAGGACGCGAACAGGGCATCCTCGTCATCGGAGGCGTGGAAATCACGACGCAGGAAGAGGCTCACGCCCTCGCCTATTTCGAGAGCGACGAGCAGCTTGACAAGTTCCAGGAGTTCCTCGACGAGCATCTGCCGCACATCCCTCTCGATGAGGAGAAATTCGGCTACCAGCTCATCGTCGACAAAGACGAGGAAATCATCGGTGACGAGCCGTGGCTGCTGTGGTCAGCCCTCGACTGCGACCTCGACACGCTTTACGACAAGGTGCATGAAATCGGCGGGCTCTTCGTGCCGGCGCACGTCAACAAACCCGCGTCGTCACTGATGTCGCAGCTCGGTTTCATCCCGCCCGACCTCAAAGCCGACGCACTCGAGATTTCCAAGCACGTGAAAAAAGACGAGTTTTTGAAGAAATTCGCATATTTGAAACGGTTCATGTTCACGAAGAGCAGCGATGCACATTTTCTGCATATCATCGGTGAAGTGCATTGCGTCCTCCACATGTACGACAAGACCTTCGACGAGTTTCGCAAGACGCTCCACGGAGAAGACGGCCGCTACATCGACACTGAACCACAAGAAAAACTACAACTTTTATACGGATGAAAGAATTAGCATTACATGTATATGACCTGATGGAGAACTCCACTGCAGCCAACTCCACCCTTGTCGAGCTGACCATTAAAGACAGCCTGAAGGACAACATCTACGCCTTCACCATCAAGGACAACGGCAAAGGCATGTCACCGGAGTTTCTGGCAAAGGTCACCGACCCATGGACGACATCAAGAACCACTCGAAAAGTCGGTCTGGGGCTACCTCTTATTAAAATGAACACAGAGAACTGTGGTGGCGGCATGAAGATTGAGAGCGAGGTTGGCAAAGGCACCACGCTCAACTTCTGGTTCCAGCACGACAACATCGACCGTCCTCCTATGGGCGACCTTTCTGGCACTCTCGTGATGCTGTTCGCCGCCCACGAAGACATACATTTCATCTACAAACACATTACCGACGACGGCGAGTTCGTGTTCGACACCGACGAAATCAAAGAAGCCCTCGACGGGATGTCAATGAACGACATCAACATCATGAAGTATTTAAAAGAAATGATTCAGGAGAATTTGGAAGAGATTCATTATAATGAATAGAAGACAGAAGACAGAAGTAAGAAGTAAGAAGATTTAGTCCTGAAAGGGCAATGAGCAAACAGCCAGGGGAGAAACCCCTGGGTTATGATGGAAAACAAATAAAAGTTAAATGATAATACAATGAAACTCAGTGAAATTGCTAAAGTATTAAATGCCAAGGTGATATGCGGTCAAGACCGTCTCGATGAAGAGCAGGACAAAGCTTTCGCCAGCGACCTCATGTCCGACATCCTCACCCTTGGTGACAACTTCCCGATGATTGTCACAGGACTCTGCACCATGCAGACCATCCGCACTGCCGAGATGGGCAACCTCGACATCGTCGTGTTCGTCAGGAAGAAAAAACCGACTCAGGAGATGATTGAACTCGCCGAAGACGAAGGCATGGTCCTCATGGAATGCGAATACTCGATGTTCAAAGCCTGCGGTCTCCTCTGGGAAGCCGGTCTCAAACCTATTTATTAACGAAAAATTACGATTATGCATCTGGAATATACAGTAGTTGAAGGAGATTTCGTCAATGCCGGTTCAGCGTCAAGCTCGATAAAGAAGACCTTGAAACAGCTCAGTGTGAACCCGTCCATCGTGAAACGCGTCGTTGTCGCCCTCTACGAGGCGGAAGTCAACGCTATCGCTCATGCCTACGGCGGCGTGGTCACCGCCGACATCGACGCCGGCAAGATACTCCTTCGCGTCATCGACAAAGGTCCCGGCATCCCCGACATCGACTGGGCAATGCAGGAGGGCAACTCAACGGCGTCGCCTGAGGTCCGCAACATGGGATTCGGCGCCGGCATGGGACTGCCTAACATAAAGAAAAACGTCGACCGCCTCAACGTCCAGTCAACAGTTGGCGTCGGCACCACCGTCGAAATGGAAGTCAACCTCTCGTAGAGACGGTCCGCTGACCGTCTCAAAAACAGACGGATAAACGTTCAATAAAAGCACAGTAAAGATGCGACTCATCGCATCTCATTTAACAACAAAAGATTAGAAATTATGGCATTTTTTCACGCTCTACAGATAAACGAAAACGTTTGCGAAGGCTGCTCTCACTGCATGAGGGTCTGCCCCACTGAAGCCATCCGCGTCCGCGACGGCAAAGCGCATATCAACGAAAACCGTTGCATCGACTGCGGTAACTGCTTCATCGCTTGTCCGCATAAAGCCGTGTTCGTCAAGCAAGACGACTTCGAGGAAATATTCAAATTCCCTTGCCGCGTCGCACTTGTGCCTGCGGTCTTCCTCGGCCAGTTCAAAGACGACATCAGCGTGTCGCGAATCTATGCCATACTCAACGAGATAGGCTTCCAGCACGTCATCGAGACGGAGATAACGACACCTATCTACACCGAGGCGAAGAACCGCTTGGAGCGCGAAGGCAACACCAAGCCGCTCATCTCCTCTTTCTGCCCCGCCATCGTGCGCCTCATCCAAGTGAAATTCCCGGGATTGGTTGACAACATCATCCCTATCAAGGCACCGCTCGACATCACCGCGATGTATATCAAACGCAAACTCGAGAAAGACGGCTGGCGTCCAGAAGACATCGGAGTGTTCTACGTCACGCCATGCGCAGCTAAGATTGCAGCCGTGAAAAGCCCTGTCGGCGAAGATAAATCCAGCGTCGACGGCGTCATCAACATGGATTCGCTGTACAACAGAGTTTACAAAAAGATAAAAGAACAAGGTCATGATTATAAAGAGGTGAAACTGCCAATCGCACAGCTCACTTCCGACAGCATCTTAACATCTTTGACAAATGGCGAAAGAAGACTTGCCGTCTCCGAACATTCCTTGTCGATTGACGGTATTGACAACGCTATTGAATTTTTGGAAAAGGTTGAAAATGAAGAGATTGAGAACGTCGATTTCCTCGAACTGCGTGCCTGCGACCAAAGCTGTCCAGGTGGCATTTTGACATACAACAACCGATTCCTCACCTGCGAGCGCATGTTCAACAGGGCAAGATACGTGGCGGGCAAGGAACGCCGTGGCGAGCTTACACGTGCCAAGGAAATTGAAGAAGAACACGATTATCTGCTTGACAATGTCGACGTCGGACCGGTAGAAGCACGTTCCATCAGCCTCGACCCCGACATTTCAAAGGCTCTCGAGAAGATGAACAAAATCAAGGAGTTAGAGCGTCAACTGCCTCAAATAGACTGCGGAATATGCGGCGCCCCGTCATGCGACGCACTTGCCGAAGACATCGTATGCAACGGCTGCAAACTCTCCGACTGCATCTTCATCCAGCGCAACTACGAAGCCCGCAAAACCATGAAAGTAGAGGAATCTCTCAAAATTATGGAAGACATCTGGGGCTACGAAAAAATTGAGAATTTTGTTAAAAATAAATAAACAATCTAAAATATAACAACATGAGTATCAATGAATTACAACCAAAAGAAGTATTTGAAAACTTCTACAGCCTCACACGCATCCCACGTCCTTCAAAGAAGGAGGCTCAAGTTATCGCTTTCATGAAGAAATTCGGTGAAGACCTCGGTCTTGAAACCATCGTCGACGAAGCCGGTAACGTCATCATCCGCAAGCCTGCAACACCAGGTTACGAGAACCGCAAAGGTGTCATCCTTCAGGCTCATCTCGACATGGTGCCGCAAAAGAACGCCGACACCGTTCATGACTTTGAGAAAGACCCTATCGAGACTTACGTCGACAACGGTTGGGTGCACGCAAAAGGCACCACTCTCGGAGCTGACAACGGCGTGGGAGCTGCTGCCGCAATGGGTGTCCTCGCATCAAAAGACCTGCAGCACGGTCCTGTCGAAGCCCTCTTCACCATCGACGAAGAGACCGGTATGACAGGTGCCAACAAACTAGCCCCGGGATTCCTTAAAGGCGACATCCTTCTCAACATGGACTCAGAGACCGAAGGTGAGCTCTACGTTGGCTGCGCCGGCGGTATCGACACCAACGCCTGCTGGACTCCAAAAATGGAGAAAGTTGCTGACGGTATGACGGCTTATCAGTTGATTGTCAAAGGATTGAAAGGTGGTCACTCAGGCATGGACATCAACCTCGGAAGAGGCAACGCCAACAAGATCATGAACACCTTATTAATCATGACATCACAGAAATTCGGCGTGCGCCTTGCCACAATCAACGGCGGAAGCCTCCGCAACGCAATCCCAAGAGAGTCGTTCGCAACAATCGTTCTTCCTGCTGAAAAAGTCGAGAAAATGAAGACATTCGTGCAGGATTACGAAGGTGCGGTTAAAGAGCAATATTCAGAAACAGAACCCGAACTCGCCATCTCAATGGTTGAGACAGAAATGCCTGCTGAAGTCATCGACAACAAGACTTTCAAGAACATGATGGAAGCCATCGCGAAATATCCAAACGGCGTCATCGGAATGTCGAAAGATTTTGAAGGCACTGTCGAGACATCGTCGAACCTCGCCCTCGTGAAGTTTGAAGACGGCAAGATCATCACATGCTCGTTGCAGCGCGGTCTCGTCGATGAACTCAAAGACAAACTCGCCGATGACATCCGTGCCATCTTGACAGAACACGGCGCGACAGCAGAGTCAAGCGGCTCATACCACGGCTGGAAACCAAACATCGACAGCCCTATCCTCGCCACAATGAAGAAGGTTTACAACGAGAAATTCGGCAAAGAACCGAAAGTCATGGTCATCCACGCCGGTCTCGAATGTGGCATCCTCGGCGCAAAATATCCTAACTGGGATATGATTTCATTCGGCCCGACACTCGTTCATCCGCACTCACCAGACGAGGCTCTGAACATCGAATCAGTCACTCCTTTCTGGGAATTCCTGATTGAAACATTGAAAAATGTACCTGAAAAATAATTTTTCAAAAAAATGTTGTACGTATTAAAAACTTTTGTAATTTTGCAGTCCGAATTTTAGGAGAAAAAAGAAAAAATAAATACACAAGACAATGAAACGTACATTTCAACCATCGAACAGAAGACGCAAGAACAAACACGGTTTCAGAGAAAGAATGGCAACTGCCAACGGTCGCAAGGTTTTGAAAGCCCGCCGCGCAAAAGGCAGAAAGAAGCTCACAGTATCTGACGAGTATTGATTCGGCGAAGCCGTACCTGATAAATTATTTAAGGTTACAAAAAAGAGACAATGTTACGTTGTCTCTTTTTTTGTATCTTTGCGACATGCAAAAACTGCCGAGAATATCGCTCCTGCTTCTGTTGACGCTTACCGTCATCAGCAACGTCTGCGCCCAGAAACAAAGCGTTTCATTCCAAGTTGGCACAAAAAACAGCGCAACAAACTTCATCCCCACCGACGAAGGATGTCCCGAACTCAAAACCGATGCCAGATACATCGCCATCCCCAAAGACTCCGATTTCAACATTACAATAGACTCTATATCATTAAAGACAACCAGGGACATATACATCTACCCCGCTTCACGTCTTCCAAGCGACTACGATTCAATTGATTATCATCCCGTTGAAAACAAAACAATCTATTCCAAAGACGAGTTTTTTCCAAGCGAAATCATCACTTGGAAAAGAATGAGTTTCCGTGACTTCGACATCATTCTTGTCGGAATCGCTTTGGAACAATATAACCCAATCCACTGCCAACTGAAATCCATCGAAAACGCCATAATTACCTGCCACTTTGACCAGCCAAAAGATTTTGAGAATCCCAACGATAACTCATTATTCAAAAACATCGTAATAAACCCAGATTTCTTTGACGAATATATTGATGAGGAATCCCCAATAGTCTCACGGCGCGACGGCTGCGACTATCTTATCATAACTCCAAACGATATGCAGATAAAAGCATGGGCTGACACCTTGAAAAACTTCCGCGAGACTCAGGGAATCATGACAAAAGTTGTTACATTGGAAAAAGTTGGCGTCAACAATCCCGACACCTTGAAGTCATATCTCAAAAACGCCTACGAAAACTGGTCTCCCTCACCTTCTGCTGTATTGCTTCTTGGCGATTACAATTCAAATCCGACGAAAGGCATAACGACCTACGCATTAAAAGACCATCCCGAAGGCCAGCAATTTGAGCCATATCTGACCGACAACAAACTTGTCGACTTCAATAACGACAATCTTCCCGACATCGTCATCGCACGCATGCCTGCTGCCAACCACGACGAAGCCCGACTGATGGTTCAAAAGACAATCCAATACGAACTCCACCCCTACACTGACGCTTCTTATTATGACAAAGTCATAACTGCCATGGGATATCAGCGCAAACGTTGGTTTCAACTGTGCACCGAGGTCGTTGCCGGATATTTCCACAAAATCGGCAAACAAGACATCCATCTCAACGCCATATATCAAGGCATGCCCGACTCCATCTGGTCCACTGGTCAAAAGACCGACAACGTTGTCAGCTATTTCGGTCCGCAAGGATTAGATTACATCCCGTCAACGATGTCACATCTCACCGACTGGGACAACAACGCCGACGACATCACCGAAGCGATACAAGATGGCACGTTCCTGCTCCTGCATCGCGACCACGGTACATATGAAAACTGGAGCAAACCGGAATATGGCACTGCTCACATAAACAGTTTGAACAACGACAATCTCACATTCGTAATGTCGGCAAACTGCCAGACCGGACACTTCGGATACGGAAAAGACACGGACTGCTTTGCAGAGCGTTTCTTAAGGGTGCCACAAGGTGCCATCGGCGTTGTCGCTGCCTCCGAATTGTCGTATTCCTACGTGAACGACACCTACGTTTGGGGCTTCTTCGACTATCTTTACCCCGATTTCATGCCGAATTACGGTAACGACGACATGAGATTCCAATATCCCGCCTTTGCAAATGCTTATGGTAAATACTTCCTGCACCAGTCTTCATTCCCAAGCAACGCAAGCATGAAAGCGATAACATATCACCTGTTCCATTATTTCGGCGACGCTTTCCTCAGTCTTCATACCGAACAGCCCAGAAAGCTGTCAGTCGGGCACCCTGCACACATAGGAACAGAAGACATGAGCGTCACCATCAACGCTGACGACAGCGCCACAATTGCACTGTCTGTCGACAACCATTTGATTTCCAGAAATATTTCAAAGAACGGTTCCGCGACTCTGCGTTTTCTAAACGTTTACGACGAAGGCGACACAATAATAGTTGTCGTCACGAAACAAAACCACTATCGTCACGAAAGCAATATCATTATTTCAAACAGCATCGGCATTGGCGAGTTACATGATGACAAACGCATCAAAATCTATCCTAATCCGACCGCTCAAATACTCCACATAGAAGGTGACAACATCTCCAATGTCAAAGTTCTGAATTTGTTATGGCAAGAGGTCATAAGCACCGACAACAACACTGACAACAGCAGCATTGACATTGACTGCAGCAATCTTAACCACGGCATTTATTATGTCTTAGTATCCGGCACAAACACCGTTGTCAGGAAATTCATCAAAGAATAGCGCTATAATCCGCAGACCAATCGCACCGACATCCCATCACTCTTAAGGGACCATTCTTTCATACCAGGCTTTACTGCATTCACCTCAATAAAATATGCATTGTTGTCATCTTTCTTTGATGACGACCAAACACAAAGATTGACTTCAGGACTATAAACATTATTGCCGATACGATAACCTGCAGCCGGTATGAACACCGCTCCAGCCTCTTCCATCAGCTCCCATTGTGCAAGAGTATACTGATTGTTTTTATAGCCGTCATCTGTTACAATATTAGGGACAAAACAACCACTATAGGGCTCCACCCAGTCATCGGGCAGCAGCACAATGCCTTTGACGCAGTCATTAATTGTAGCCATACCTTTTTTCTCTGAAGCGTCTTCCCTATACGCCAACAAATACAGCCACTCATCATTTGTCAATGCACGCCACTGCTTATAGGCCTTACCTCCATTTATAATAGGATAATAGCCCCAATTAGCCCTTCCGTTCTCATCATACAGGTTTTTATTACCGACACCGTAAGCATAATAATTGCTTGATGTGCTATTTGTGCTTTGAGGATAATAATTCACTGCACCATGGTTATAGCCGCTTGTACCCCACCCGAAAAGAGTAACGACATTGTTGTTGCTATAATTCGCGCCAACATTATCACCCGGCTGCTCGACAATCGAATACTGGTGCGGCAAGAAACCCCATTCGTTTTTTGATTTTACATAATACAAATTTGCTTTCGAGAAGAAAACCGGGACTGTACTCTTGTCAACATAAAACGGATGACTTAAGGCACCTTCCGGCGGCATCACATTTTTGGCAATCAATCGTATAGTAATGCCTTTCATAACAAGATTGTCTCCTTCAACTATTTCAGGAATTGCACCTCTCCAACCATAAAAAACACCGGCGAACACAGACCCCGGTTCTCCTTCAGGTAACGCCTCTTGTGGAAGCAGAATAGCATATTTATAACCTGCCCCAGACGGAAGTGATATAACGCCATCATCAACCATGTCGTAAGAAAACGAGGCATCAGAAAAATCTATGGTCACCTGGTTGTTCATGCCTTTTATGCATACACATGCGGTATTCTTGTCCGATGTTGTTGCACTAAACTTCGCGAGAGCGCATTTGTTATGAAGCCTCGCTGAATAATAGTCATAAATACTATTAAACCTGTATTCTGAATGTCCGTATGAAATCACCGGCAAATCATCAATCTGGTTGGAAATCGTCACCGAACATCCCGTCGACTCCCCGACGACCAAGTCGTCAGTGTTCTGATTGCCCAGGAAATAAAAATGAAGATAATCGTCAGACACGGCTCCTGTTATATTCCCAATAAAGAGACATTGTTTTTGGTGATATGTCAGTTTTCCAATATATTTGCCGTTGTTGACCACAATAACCTCATCGCCTTCCTCAAACGAGACCCCTCCCGTAGACGTGTTGACATCGATTCTCTGCCCACCCACATTAAGGGCAATTTCCACCGTTTCTCCAGCATCAGCTGCTGTCGCAATCACTTCCGTTTTCTTTTTGCATTGAGTGAATGCCAATGCGACACATACAATCAACAAATAAAACTTCTTCATAAATTCTGATTTTTAAATTTCATAAACCTGTTTACTGCATACCATATTCCCGCCGCCACCATAATCATTAGCCCGCCATCAAGCGACACTGGGGCGAAAGAGTCATTCGTGACGCCACTGGTCATAAGTTCATCTCTATTCTCATAACCGTCGTCCATACCGCTAAAAAAGCCGTCAGACCTAAAACTTTGGGCGTTTGCAACCTTTGGCACGGCCATGATGAGACCCATTGCCACGGAAAGTACCAAGACTTTCATCTTTTTTCTTGTTAGTTTCATTTTTCTTAGTTTTTGAATTTTTAATAAACACAAATAGGTACAAATCGTTGATTATCACCAACAATTCGCAAAAATTTTTACCTGAGCTGATACAAATAGAATAACATTTCATAAAGTTTTCGTTTTTGTCGATGCAAAAATAATACATTTTTTGATACACGCATCAAAAAAATTTAAAAAAAATTCAAAAAAAATGGGACGCGTAAAAACACGTCCCATATTTTTATATACAATCCCTATCAGTCTACTTTTTCCAATTTCGTGTTTCCATCCCACTTGTTGATGTTGAATGCGAGATTGAAGCGAAGTGTACCTTCAAGAGGATTTGTTCCTGATGTCGCGGTGTTGTTAACCGGCACAAGATATGAAACATCAAGGGCAAACACGTTGTAACGCAAACCAGCACCAAAGGTTAGATATTTACGGTTACCCTTCATCTGGGATTCATGGAAATAACCGGCACGAACAGCAAACACCTTATTATACCAATACTCAGCGCCAACGCTCCAAGTAAACTCTTTCAACTCCTCGCTGAATCCGCCAGGAGCATCATAGAACGACTGAATCATACCCTGAATCATCGAAACATTGTTGTCCATACCTTTTGCGATAACTCTGTTTCCGCTTTCATCATCTTGAGGATGCAAAACGCCAAGAGAATCAGTATAGTAAGCGTACTCTGGTGGTGTTGGCACGAGCAATTTGTTCAAATCAAATGTAACAGCAATCGAGTTAAACTCGTCGATGTTTAGTTTCAATGTCGGACCCAAACGAAGGTTTGTAGGGATAAAGTCTGTTCTTGAGTTGGCATTGCTGTAGCTCATCTTATTACCCATGTTGGTAATTGCGACACCCCAAGAGAACTCGCCGTCAATTGTTCCGATATTAATTGGTTTCTGATAATAAACACCGACATCGGCTGCCACCGACCATGCAGCTCTCGAATAGTTAGTTACACCTTGCGTGAGATGTGAATAAATGAAGCGTCCTGAAACAGCCGCCGACAAATAATCACCGAGTTTTCTTGAATAAGCGACATCAACCGAAAACTCATTTGGTGAATATGTTCCCAAATCCTCATTTCCAGGACCGCGGAAATTAATCTCACCAAGTGAGAAATAACGCAACGATCCCGCAATTGTTGACCTATTGCTCATACGTTTTGAAACAGCGAGATAAGCGATATTCATGTCAGGGACAAGCTTTCTCAACCATGGGCTGTAAGCCAAACCGATGCTAAAATCATCTTCAATAAAAGCATATTTTGCAGCGTTCCAATGCATTGAATAAACGTCTGGAGCTGTTGACACACCCGCGTCACCCATAGCTGCCGAACGTGCATCTGGTGCTATTATCATAAATGGAACAGCTGTCGAAATGACATTATAATCAATATCCTGACCCGTTTCCTGCATCTGCGCTTTTGCAATGACTCCCGTCATCAAAAGACTCATAAGAACCAAAAAAGATCTTTTAATCATATACTTTAAAATTAGCTTGCAAAATTAAACAATTATTCAATTAAACGTAAACAAATTTGAATTATTGCATACATTTTTATGATTTATAAAATTATCATCCGCTGGGCAGTGTTATATGAGTTTCCGTCCGAATCAGAAACATACACCTTATATATATATACACCTGCGCCAAGATTATTTCCCATCATATCACTCGCACTCCACTCCATATTCAAAATCGGTGTAGACAAACCGTTGTACTCCAACACATTAACAATTCTTCCCGACACGTCATAAATCTTAATCAAAACATCTGCCACGACATCGGAATTGTTATATTCAATTGTGAAACATGTCTTGTCACGGAACGGATTTGGATAATTTCTCACATTCAGAATCTTCTTCTCATGATGCTTTCTCGCCACATTAACCAAAATCGAGACGGTATTGCTGTTGTCATGCGTATCCCAAGCCCTCAACGAAATCAAATTCGGGCCTTCGTCAAGTTCCTCAAAATCAATGGAAAGCGCACCTCTTGTAAAATCATCCATTGCAGGCTCAAATAGTCTGTTCACATTCATCGTTTTCATCGACTCCTCCGATTTCACAGTTATCATAACATCACGCCCGATGACAGAATTGTAATGATAAATCCCTTGCGGGTCATGGATGGTTGCTGAAAGCTGACCGAAATTCGGAACTTCACCGTCTACAATGTCTTCTCCATTCCATAAAAGTTCTATCTCAGGACCTTCATTATCCATCGGCACTTCGGATGTTCCTCCAATCGAAACTTTTTTATAAAATCCAGTCGCATCAATCTTTCTGACAGTGTCCATCGCATAGAAAGACATTCTCGCATAACCACTTTGGTTGTTAACGCTTCTTGGAACCCAAAACGTGAAAGAGAACCTGCCGTTAGTCACCGAAGCTTTACCTTCATAAATAACATCCTTATAGCACGAGAAAGTGATTTGGTTTCCATTAGCCCCGTCGTTGTTCAAAGTCTGGTATTTCGCTTTGTTATCAAACATTTTCGGACAAATAACGCCATTGAAGCCAACATCAACGCCATCCATGCCGTTGCTAATGAATCCCTCCACATGAATCGAATCCATAGGAGCGACGACCAATGGCTCTTCAGGAGTCATCCCATTTACCAACTCTATGATAATGTCACTTTTAGGATATGAAAAGCGCAAAGCCGGATCGCCAAACATGACATACGACAGATAATTTGACGAATTTGAGCCGTTATTGTTTTTAGTCAAGCGAACAAAGTCACCAAAAGCAAGCATCCTGATGTTGTCGCCAGTAAAAACCTGCTTGTGAAAATTTTTTATGACAGCCTGGTTTATCGGCGAAGATGTCGGTCGCGTCGTCGTGAACATCGCAATGGCTCCGCCTTCATTCATCTTAAACAACCTCTCTCCCGCTGACACAAACGTAGCATCGTCAAACGCACTGAACTCACATGTTCCCGTTGCGACAAACGGCAGTTGATAATAATTTGTCAGTCGTCCTATATCCTTGATTCTGAATATATTCGACGCGCTCAGCCCCTGAACACCGCCATGTCCGAGATACGACATCATCATGATGCCGTCATTGTATTTGTCAACAATCGATTCCGTGACGTCAGGATAATAATAACCACCAGTCGACATGGTTTTCCGAATATATGCATCGGCGTATATCTTATCAACATTCACAAATGGCTTGAGGGTGTCGACAATCTTCTCGATAGCTTCGCAGCCGTCAGAATACATCTTTTTGTCATCACTGAGAAGCAGAATATTGTTGCGCCAACCACCCATCGTCTTAACCGAACTTATATATCTTCTGATTTTGTCGACGACGACCTCGGCTTCATCTTCATTTATCACAGGTATTCTTCCAATTCCAAGGTCAAGCAAGCCGACACAAGAAGCGCCCTCGCCATCATCCATAAGCCCGTAATAATCATCCGTAACGTATGCAAGTATTTCATTTACACAATTATACGCTTCGTATGGCGGCACAAAGTTGGTCCCATAGCCTTCAATATTCTTGTAATCATTTTCACCTCTACCCAAAAGAAGCACATACTTCAAATCAGACGACCTCTGATAAATCATCCTGATAAAGTTGCGAATACCAGTAATATCACGCGCACCCGATGAAAACTCGTTGAAAATCTCATCAACAAAAACAACTTCACAGTAAAGCCCGTCCACTTCCTCATGAATTGCCTTTATTTCCTCTGCCTGAGTCGCAAAAATCTTGTCAGTGACGATAAGCATCTCACCACCGTAAAGCGAATGCAGGTTCTGGTTTTCAATCGGATAAATGGATTTAACACTTTGAATATCAGAACTTTTAGTAACGACATATGAGTTGCCGAAATTGGACAAATCTTTAAAGCAAATCTCACCGCCAACATATTCAAAATCCTGAATCTCAGGCTCAAGAGCTTTTGACACATCATAAACCAGCATATCCTGCTCCGCATTGCCGACTTTTATGGTTTTAACAACTGGATGTCCCATATCAGACAATGAAAAATGCAACTGCTCATCCGCGTATTTGATTGTGCGCCAAGCATTTACACAGATATAATCCAAAGTGACAAAAGTAGACGTATTCTCTGTCAGCACTTCCAATGAAACGTTAATAATGTCATCATCGGGGTTAAACAATGCTTCAACATTCTTTTCCTCGCCGTAATAATAATCACCGGCTTTTTTTATGAAAATATCATCAGTTACTGCCGAACCATTGACTTTCAGACTCACATAAAAATTCTCTTTTTTTGATGCCCCGACGAAACATGTCTTAACGCTTCCAATCTTGTTTTTCTCTACATTTTTAAAAACAAAAGGTATCGTAACTTCTTGATTCTCACCATTTATCTTTTCACCATACCATTTTCTGCCCCTGTGATAATAATTTGAAAGATCAATCTCATGATACTGCTTGTCAAGGAATGAATTTACAACACCGACTGCATCAGCAGAAGACTGCTCTTTGACCGACATTCTCTTCCCATTCGTTTGATTATCAATCTTTAAGAAATAAAAAGTCGTGTCGGTATAATAATTCGTGCCATAAACATACCTGTCATTAGTGAACGTCCATTCCACCGGACTTTGACCATAGAATACAATCCCGTCATCGTCAACGGATATGCTCATTTCTGTAAGATCATCATAAAAAACGGTGCTGTTATCCTCAGGAAGCATGCCCGCTATGTTTCCATACATGCTGATTTTGTCAATGTCAAGCGACGACACATCAACACCGGCAGCTTCAAGTTCCTCGAAAGTGATTCGGTATATTGCAGTCTCTGTAACACCTATTTTATAAATGGTGCCGTCCCTTAGAACCGAGTTTTCAGCAAACGTCTGACCGTTGGCAGTCATATAAACTGCCACAAGCAACAAAATTACAAATATTTTTCGCAAAAGCCGCATCATCTTGCAATTACAAGTTTGGAATACCCTGACTGTTTTTCATTATTCGAATTAGTCAGCGTGACATTATAAATATAAACTCCTGACGGCAACGGGCTTCCACTGTCGGATGTGCCGTCCCAATAAATAGGCTCAATGCGTGTTGACGTGCCGTATCTGCTATCGTTCAACGTTTTAACCAACTGCCCGCTGATATTGTAAATCCTAATTGTCACATCAATATCTCCTTTCTGATTATGCTCGAAACAGAATCTTGTCTGGTCCGACATCGGATTCGGGGCGTTGAATATGTTCTCAATCGACATATTGCTGCTTTTGACAACGTTGAAATCCAAAGAGACATTTGTAGAATTGTTGTAAATGTCCCACACGCGGAAATTAAGATGATGCAAGCCCTCATTCAAGCCATAGAACCTGTAAACAATTGTGCCATAATCATTTGCATCTAAAGGCGTGTCATAGTATGAATTCAAGGTATAGGTCTTGTTTGTGGCTCCAGTTATAGTAGCAATGATGTCATGGCCGATACCTGCGCCAGTGGTGTTTATGCCGTTTTTATCCTTTATAAAAGCATAAAACACGGGATTCTCATTGGTAATTCCGCCACTCACAAACAAAGTGTCATCGATAAAAATCCTCGCCACAGGACCGTCCACATCAGGCAAAGCCGTTTCATCGTAGCCGCCAATAATGATGTCACCATAAGAGCCGTTGGCATCCGTTTCATAATCTGTTGCATAAAAGCTTATCAAACCCTTGCCATAGCTGTAGTTAATATCTTTCGGCAACAAAAACTTAATCTCGAATTTTCCAGAATCAACAACTGCTCTTCCGTTGAATAACAAGCTGTTACGGACTTTGAAATCTCTTATTGGGCTCCCATTGTCACCCTTGGTGCGATATGTGTTCTCCTTGTCATAAACCGACACTCTCACTTCCCCGTTGAAATCCGTCATTCTTTCACCAAAGTTATCTCTTACCTCACCTTGCAACTCCACGGTACTCAATGCTTTAAGAGTGTCCGTGTTGGCAACCGCCGCATTCCCGTTAATTCTTGTCAGCACGACGTTGTTTTTAGGATATGCGAGTCGCAAGGCTGGGTCACCGAAAAGGACAAACACCTTGGTATCAGGCTTGTTATCTTGTTTCGCCTTATAAAAAATGTCACCCATCGTCGGATACTCGCCATTTCTCATAACAAACATGTTCCTGAAAGTTCTTTTCAGAATCTCGAGGCTGTTAGACGTTGTCCTTGCCGTTGTAATCATGGCGATCGCCCCACCTCTCTTACTTGTGAACATTATCTCGCCGGCAGAAGTTCTCGTGTGGTCATCAAAACGGCTGAACTCGCATGTCGCTGTCATGAAAAGAGGCAGCATCGGCAGGTTTTGCCACGAGTTTATGTCGTCGATTGTCAGAATTCGCTCATCACCGAGACCGATTTCGCCACCATGACCGTTATATCCGAAGACAAGAGTTCCTCTTTCAATTCTGTTTGTAAGAGCCTCGTTTATTTCCGGGCAGCGTTGTCCGCTCGCCGTCGCCACCTGATTATACGCGTCAAGATAAAGCTTGTCAACGATGACATCCCCTCCCCATCTTGAAATTGAGTCAGCGATTATCTCACAATTATTGATAAAACCAGTCGACTCGTCATCACACATAAGCGTAACAACATTGCGCCAATTCGACATAACCTTGTTGTTTTTTGCAAGATACGCCTCGATTTTATCGAGCACATCGGTCGCCTCATCTGTCGTATTAACCGGCATTCTGCCTATTGCGAGGTCTATTATTGAACTTGAATTATCCTTCTCCAAATCACCTTCGTCATCGCCGAGGCATACATAGAAATCATCGGTAACAAAAGATGATGTGATGACTGTCGATTTGAATGACTCGTATGAAGGAATCAGGCACACATCAGGATTTTTATAGTCGTATGAAGCGTCACCGAAAAGAAGCACGTATTTCAAACGATGCTCATCGCTGCTGTTTTTGTACAGCATCTTTATAAAATTGCGGATTCCTGCGATATCAAGAGCACCGCAAGAAAACTCATTATAAATATACTGAGGCTGCACGATGTCGATAACCAAATCATCAATATGCGAATGTATTTCTTTAAGTCGCTCAGCGTGTGATTGGAATTTTGGATTCGTAATTATAAGATAATCAATGTCTTTCTTTGCATGAAGATTCTGATTTGCAACTTTTCCGACATAAGTCGGTGTATTAAAATCATTTCCATCGAATGCAACAAATTCATTTCCCACATCACCATTTATTTTGAATGAGAGCGTTGACGATGACAAAGAAGTGTTAATCAGTTTCGGCTCAATCGGATTTGTCACATCCCAAACTCTAATTGCATTTGAAGCATTCTGCAACTGATACTCATACACTTTCGACTCGTCGTTACATTCAGGATTCCTGAAAAACATCACATTTCCCGACATTTTAAGACGACGCCACGCATTCATCGATATGTAATCCATCCAGCCCACCGACGATGTCGCGCTTCTGACATATTTTACATCCACTGACACTGGGGATGCCGTGGCACTAAAGGTCGCGAAACATGAAGTGTCCGCATTAGCGTAAATCGTAGCTGAAGTCGGACCGTATGTTTTTGAATACAACACCTTATTTTTATAGCTCACCACAAAAGATGCTGAAGACGCGTTTCTCGACGCCATAGAAGCCTTCACTTTTACATCCCTTTCTGTAATCATGTTCTGGAAAGCGAAATTATAGTTTCTCTGTGTTGTGATATCAAAAGCGTCGAAATACCATGTGCAACCCATATTGTTGATGTTGACTTCATCAACGTCAATAACTTGATGGTCAAGGAATTCCGTCACCAACATTGCTGCACCAGCACTCGGCGTCTCCGCTGTCTGTATACGTTTTCCATGCTCGTCACCAACTGTAAGGAAAACGTAGGTGTAATCGGTATACGGGTTTTTGACATGTGAATAATAGTTCTGTTTCGTGTAATATTTCCAAACAACCGGACCTCTTGCATAAAACAAGATGTAATCGTTCTGGTTGAAAACGCCATCATTTTCACCTGACACAAAAATCGGAATCTCTGCCAAATCATCCGGATATGGTGCTTTATTAATCTTCGGTAACACCCCTCCACCATTATGATAAATACGTATGCAGCGCGGGTCGATGTTTTTCACATCAACGCCCATCGACTCCAAATCAGAATATGTCAGTTTATATATTCCAGTTGATGAAATAGACATCTTATACCATGTACCCGAGCTCAGCACGGAATCAGTTGCAAAACCTTTGATTCCCGCACCCAACAACATGAGCACAAACAACAAAAAAGCCCTTCTTTTATTCCCCAAAAACTCCATTTTTACAAACTTTTCGCAAAGATACAAATTATTTATAAATAACAACGTTTAAGGTGAATTAATATTGCAAAAAAGAATTTAAAAAAAATTACAAAAAAACGTCTGGCAAATAAAAAAATTTCGTATTATTGCAGTTTGAAAAATTATGCATTCTCAAAATCATTTTTTGATGCGATTATGCAATAATATTTATGATTTAGAGTTAAAAGGAAAAGAATAAAATAATACGGAAATGATTAAAAAATCAAGATTAATCAACTTTTTGGCTGTTTTTTGTTGTGGAATTGCTATGACATCCTGCTCAATGTTCTCTGGTAATCAGGGGCAATCAAGAACTACAGGATGGGCTTTCAATGATCCTGAGAGAAGCTATATCACTGTAAAAGAAGATTGGCCACAAGACATTGGTCCCGGCTTGGTTCCGATTGAAGGCGGTTCTTTCACAATGGGAGCAACTCAGGAGAATGTGTTTTATGAGTGGAATAACACCTCGAGACAGGTCACTGTAAACTCATTTTTCATGGATGAGACAGAAATCAGCAATTTGGATTACATTGAATATGTACACTGGCTTGAGCTTATTTATGGAAAAGACCTTCCTGACATTCCTAAACGGGCTTTACCTGACACTCTTGTATGGCGTAATGCGATGGCATACAATGAGCCTATGATTGAGGTTTATTTCCGCCATCCCGCCTACCGTGATTATCCTGTTGTAGGTGTGTCATGGATCCAGGCAAGAGACTATGCCATCTGGCGTACCGACCGTGTCAACGAGAACCGTCTCATCGAAGCCGGTAAAATATATTACGACCCTGATCAGAACATGGATAACAACTTCAGCACAGACGCATATCTCGCCGGCAACTATAAAGGTCAGATAGACGAAAACGGTTTCACCGACGTTGGTGATGAAGAAGTCGTTGACCGCATTTCTATGGAAAACGGTCTGCTTCTGCCAAGATATCGTCTCCCCACCGAAGCCGAATGGGAATACGCTGCGTTAGGTCTTATTGGCAACAACCGTGATGGAAGCATTGTGGAACGCAGGACATATCCCTGGAACTCATTAGGACTTCGTGCCGAAGATGAGGATATCAGAGGTCAGTTCGTCGCCAACTTCAAGAGAGGAGCTGGTGATTATATGGGTATTGCAGGCAGCCGTAATGACGGTTACGCATTCCCCGCACCAATTGACTCATACTTGGCTAACGACTATGGTCTTTACAATATGGCAGGTAACGTGTCAGAATGGGTATACGACGTATATCGTCCGCTTTCCTTCCAAGATGTCGCAGACATGAACGCAGTTAGAGGCAATGATGGTAGTATTGGTAGCGGCATAACATCTTACGCACATTTGATTCCTAATAATGATTTAGATACAGTCGTTGACAATAACAAAAAAAACGAATTATATAAAAAGAATTTCAACGATGGTGACTCATGGTCTGGTGGCACTACACAAGAGAGTGGTTTAAACACTTCTGAATACACTGATCTCATGTATGACTACAATAAAACGACTTTGATTAGCGACCGCGCTCGTGTATATAAGGGTGGTTCTTGGGCAGATGGTCCCTACTACCTCAGTCCTTCAGTACGTCGTTTTTTGGATGAAGATGACAGGTCGTCAACAATTGGCTTCAGATGCGCAATGAACATGATAGCACCAATGAATTATTAATCAATTGTGGTATGTTATAATTAGCCGTCAAAATGACGGCTTTTTTTGTAAAAAAACGTGACATGAATGATATTGAAAAAATCTACAGGCTTTATAAAGAAGCTTATACCATCACCACCGACAGCCGTAATATCACAAAAGGCTGCATATTTGTTGCACTGAAAGGCGAGCATTTCGACGGCAACGACTTTGCCTTAATAGTCGCTGAAGAAGGCATCGCTGCAGGTGTTATCGCTGACAGAAAAGACCTTCCAAAACATGAAAGATTATTTGTTGTGGAGGATAGTTTAAAATGTCTGCAAGAACTGGCGAAATACCATAGAGAAAAAATAGGTATACCGATAATTGGCATCACAGGAACCAACGGCAAAACGACCACAAAAGAACTCGTATCTGCTGTGTTGTCAAAAAAATACAACATTCTTTACACACAAGGTAATTTCAACAACCAGCTTGGTGTGCCACTCACATTACTGAGAATCAAACCTGAGACAGAAATGGCTGTTGTCGAGATGGGTGCAAGCCATCCTGGAGATATCGATGAATTGACAAATATCGGAAATCCAAATTATGGCATAATCACCAACATTGGAAGAGCACATCTCGAAGGCTTCGGCGGCTTTGAGGGTGTCATCAAGACAAAAAACGAGATGTATCAATATATCTCGGCACATGACGGATTTCTTTTCGTAAACCGCGACAACGCTCTTTTGATGGAACTTTCCCATAATATTAATAAGGTGACATACGGAACATCTGAGGAAGCGGAAACAAGAGGCAAAATAATCTCATCAAATCCATATCTGTCAGTGGAATGGAATGGTTACAAAATTGACACTCAACTGGTTGGAGACTACAACTTTGAAAATGTGATGGCTGCGATATGCATCGGCAAATATTTCAAGGTTGATGAAAACGATATTGTTGAAGCATTATCAAACTACCACCCCACCAACAACCGTTCTCAAATTATAGAGACTGCAAAAAACCGTGTTGTTATGGATGCTTACAACGCCAATCCGACCAGCATGAGCCACGCAATAAAAAACTTTAAAAGCATCTGTAAAGACAACAACCTGCTGATTATCGGCGACATGCGCGAGCTCGGCGAAGAGTCGCAGCAAGAGCATAAAATGATTATCGAGCTTTTGAAGGAGCTAAAATTTGAGAACGTGTATTTAGTTGGTCCTGAGTTTTCAAAATGCTCTGGAAACTCAGAGTTTGTAACCTTCAATAATGTTGAAGAGCTCGCGCAGTTCATTAAAAACCATCCTGTTTCAGGCTTCGACATTCTCGTAAAAGGCTCAAACAGCATCCACCTCAACAAAATCATCGATTCTTTGTAAATGGTTGAGAAACACAATATTATCGGAATCATGTCGGGCAGTTCGCTCGATGGCATCGACCTCGTGGATGTCGATTTCTGGAAAGATGGTAAATGGCATTTCGAAATCGTCGCAAAAGACAATTACGATTACGATGATGATTGGAGAAATGCTCTTTCTAATGCGTTTTATCTTGATGATGTACAGACGTTTCATGAAACGTCTCTACAAAAACTAGATCATGATTATGGCACTTTTTTAGGTCATGTCACCAAACAATTCATTGACAAATACAATCTGCATCCTGAATTTGTCGCCTCGCACGGTCACACGATTTTCCACCGTCCACAGGAACATTACACCCTTCAAATCGGTGACGGTCAGGCGCTTGCCAATGAATGTGGTGTCACTGTAATAAACGATTTCCGCACCGAGGACGTTCTCAAAGGCGGTCAAGGGGCTCCATTGGTGCCAATCGGCGACAAATTGTTATTCTTGGATTATCCGATTTGTTTGAATATCGGCGGAATTGCAAATGTTTCGTATGATGTTGACGGTCAACGGATTGCTTACGATATATGTATCGCAAACCAGGCACTTAACTATCTCGCTGGTCGTTTCGTTCCATCACACAACGTAAAGATGCGATTAATCGCGTCTCTACCTGTATCATTGCATATGCCGTTGACATTTGATTATGACGGCCTAATTGCCCGTTTTGGATCCATTGATAATCAATTGTTAAACATATTGAATTCCCATCCATTCTATTCTCAAAAATACCCAAAATCATTAGGTCGTGAATTCTTTGAGGACAACATCAAACCATTGTTGGAAAAACGCGACGACATCGCAGATATGATGGCGACATTTGTGGAACACATTGCGATTCAGATTTCTAAATCAATTGACGCTGTAGAGACACAAAATTTTGCGTCTCTACAGATGTTAATCACAGGCGGCGGTGCTAATAACAAATTCCTCGTCGAACGGATTCAGGCGCACACCAAACATCAGGTCGTTGTGCCTTCCGATGATATCATCGATTACAAAGAGGCACTGGTGTTCGCTTTCCTCGGACTATTGCGTAGCCGCAACGAAATCAACGTATTGCGTTCTGTCACAGGCGCGGAATCCGATTCATCGTCTGGAAAAATATTTTATCCAAATCATTAAAAAATGTGGAGACGTTTCAGGAAACGTCTCCACAATCATAATAGAGACGTTTCGGGAAACGTCTCTACCATAAAACGATGTTTTTTAGCACTGCATACCACCGCAGCAGTTAATTACCTGACCAGTGACATAGCCAGAGAGATCTGATGCGAGGAACAACGCCACGTTAGCGACGTCTTCCGGTGTTCCGCCTCTTCTCAACGGAATCTTGGTCGCCCAGTCTTTTCTAACCTCTTCTGGAAGTGCGCGTGTCATGTCGCTCTCAATGAAACCTGGAGCGATGCAGTTGGCACGGATGCCACGGCTGCCCATCTCTTTGGCAACTGACTTGGCGAGACCGATCAAACCTGCCTTTGATGCCGAGTAGTTTGCCTGACCTGCGTTGCCGCTAACGCCGACGACACTTGCCATGTTGATGATACTTCCACCCTTCTGACGTGCCATTGTAGGCAATACTGCGTGAATGTAGTTGAATGCTGATTTCAGGTTCACTGTAAGCACTGCATCCCACTGAGCCTCTGTCATACGGAGCATCAAGCCGTCTTTGGTGATACCAGCGTTGTTGACAAGGATGTCAACACGACCAAAATCTGCAACAATCTGATTGACGGTCTTCTCAACATCAGCGAAGTCTGCTGCGTTAGAAACGTAACCTTTCACTATCGTGCCGAGTTCGCTGAGTTCAGCCACTGTAGCATTGATGTTGTCTTCATTAATATCGGTGATTGCGATATTGCAACCTTCCATAGCGAAACGCTTTGCGATGGCCTTGCCGATACCTCTTGCGGCACCGGTTATGATTGCTGTTCTATTCTTTAACATATTCGTAAGTTTTTGCAATTTCTCCTTGACCTAATTTTATGATATTCTCGCATGATTTTCTGAAATCAGCGCAACGTGTTGTGTCCTGAAGCATCAGGTAACCCATGATGATGAAACCAACCGCTTCTACTAAACGTCTGTGATGGGTCTCTTTATTGCCCGAAAGGTCAAAAATTTCTTTATATTTCTCTGTCATGGCACGAAGCTTGTCACGCAATGGCAACAATTCTTCCGCATACTCAAAGTTATCCAAATCAGCGATGTACTTGAGATAAGCGCCGTTGCCTAAGAAACGTGCAGCTGCAACAACCTGAAGCTGTGAAGTGCCTTCGTAGATAGTCAAAATACGTGCGTCACGATAGAGACGTTCGCATTTGTATTCCTTCATGAAGCCCGAACCGCCGTGAATCTGAATGTCATCGTAAGCAATCTGGTTAGCCCATTCACTGGCGAACATCTTCAAAACAGGTGTCAGCATGTCGGCAATCTTCTTGTTTGTCTCAACGTAACGAGCTGTCTCATAAAGCAATGAGCGAGCTGCGTCAGTCTTGGCACGCATCAAATCGAGGATGTCCTGAACTGCGACAAACTCCTTGATTTTCTTTCCAAACTGCTCACGCTGGTCAGCGTATTCCTCAGCGTCACGGACTGCTGCCTCAGCGAGTCCTACAGACTGAGCGCCAACACCCAAACGTGCGCCGTTCATCAACGACATGACGTATTTTATAAGACCCATCTTACGGTCACCGATGAGTTTAGCAGGTGCGTTGTTGAACACGAGTTCTGCTGTCGGTGAGCCGTGGATACCCATCTTATTCTCAATTCTTCTCACTGTCACAGCTTTGTTCTTTCTGTCGTAGACGAAAAGTGAAAGACCACGACCATCGGTGCTGCCCTCTTCAGAACGTGCAAGCACCAACTTGATATCAGCGTCACCATTGGTGATGAAACGCTTCACACCATTGAGTCTCCAGCAGTTAGCCTTCTCATCGAAGGTTGCTTTCAGCTGCACTGACTGAAGGTCTGAACCTGCGTCAGGCTCTGTAAGGTCCATTGAGCATGTGTCACCTTTGTAAATACGTGGCAAATATTCGTCTTTGATAGCGTCGTCAGCGAATTTGAGGATTGTCTCGGCACAGTCCTGCAATCCCCAGATGTTGGCAAAACCAGCGTCAGCGCGAGAAACCATCTCAGCTGCCATCACGTATGGAACGTATGAGAAGTTAAGTCCGTTGTATTTGCGTGGCAATGCCATTCCATAGAGACCTGCGTCACGCATAGCCTCGTGGTTCTGCTGTGTGCCCTTTGCGTAAACTATAGCGTTGTCAACAATTTTCGGACCTTCAATATCAACAGCCTCGGCATTCGGGTCGAGAACATCACCGCAAAGCTCACCGACGATGTCCAAAACCTTATCGTAGTTGTCGATAGCGTCTTCCACGCTCTTCGGTGCCAGCTCGTCATTCTCCGCATCCACGAAGTCGTTTTCCTTCATGCGAACAATCTCCTCCATCTTAGGATGGTTCAGATAGAAAGCGAGGCTTTTATTATCTTGATAAAAGTTCATTATTTCTTACTATTTGATTTACAATATTTTATCATCTTCGGCACAACATCTGCGGCATCACCAGTGATGACGTAGTCAGCGATAGAGTTGATCGGAGCGTGCGGGTCAGTATTGATTGAGATAATCAACGATGACTGTTCCATACCTGAGCGGTGCTGAACAGCGCCAGAGATACCGCAAGCAATGTAGACCTTTGGACGCACTGTGACACCTGTCTGACCGACCTGTCTCTCAGGCTCTGCAAAACCTGCGTCAACAGCGGCACGTGTGGCACCAACTTCGCCTCCAAGAAGGTTAGCAAGTTCATGCAAAAGCTTGAAATTCTCTTTGCAACCCATGCCGTAACCGCCAGAAACGATGATAGGAGAGCCTTTGATGTCGATTTTCTTCTCCTCAAGCTTACGTTCGATGATTTTCACCACGAAATCGGCTTCATTCAAAAACTCAGCAGCGTTGAGTTTCACGACAGATGTATTCTTCTGTTTCTCAAATACTTCCTGTTTCATAACGCCTTCACGTACTGTTGCCATCTGAGGACGCACGTCAGGGCAGATGATGGTTGCGATGATATTACCGCCGAAAGCAGGACGAATCTGCATCAGATTGCCGTTCTCGTCGATGTCAAGAGCCGTGCAGTCCGCTGTAAGACCGCAACGGAGATATGACGCCACTCTCGGGCCGAGATCACGACCGACTGGTGTAGCTCCGAAGAGCACCGAATACGGCTTCTCACGCTCAATGAGTTTTGTCATCACACTGAAATGCGGCAACGTCTGATAGAAACCCAGACGTGAGTCTTCAAGGCAAAAAACAGTGTTCACGCCATGCGCAAACAGTTCATTTTCAAGACCTTTCAGATTGTTGCCAATGACAGCGGCATCAACGTTCACGTTGAGTCGGTCGGCGAGATGACGAGCCTTTGAACAAAGTTCCAAGCTCACATCGGCGATCTTGCCGTCGTCTTTTACTTCACAATAAACAATAATGTTATTCATTATTTTGCCTTGATTTCTTCAACAACTTTGATTGCGTCGCCCACTGTGACGATTTTTTCTGTCATGTTATCCGGGATTGTGATTTCGAACTCACGCTCGATGTCCATGATAAGCTCAACGATGTCCAATGAGTCAGCGCCTAATGTTGTGACAAAGCCAGCGTCTTCTGTGACTTGTGCAGGATCGCAATTCAGTTTGTTAACGATGATTTCAGTGATTTTTTCTTTTGTATTCATGATTTTAAGAATTTTTAATGTTAATAATTTGTTTTAGTTTTAGAAAAGGGTTTGTTTTTAGAAAATATGCGACGCTGTAAGGTCTTCAATCAATCCTTTGATACCTTCGTCATCGCTGTTTATTGTGATGCTTTCTTTCTTTGTGAGAACAACGTTCTCGATGTTTTTAACCTTTGTCGGAGAACCTTTCAGTCCTAATCTTTCGAAATCAGGATTGATGTCATCAGCTGTCCACATTGGGATTTCTGTGTTTTTCTTCTTGATTACAAGATGAGCGTGGCGTGAGCGGCATTCGTGTGCGTTACCGTGAACTGTAACGAGAGCCGGAAGATTCGCTTTCACGACCTCGATGCCATGCTGAAGCACTCTCTTTAGACGGATTGTCTCTGGTGTCACTGCAACAAGCTCGTCAGCGTAAGTGATTTGTGGCACGTCGAGTTTCTCTGCTGTCTGTGGTCCCACCTGTGCGGTATCTCCATCAATAGCCTGACGGCCTGTAAATACCACGTCATAATGACCCAACTTCTTGATAGCCATCGACAAAGCGTATGATGTTGCCAATGTGTCTGATGCTGCAAAACGTTTGTCACTTACTACAAAACCATTGTCTGCACCACGGTATAAAGCCTCGCGGATAATCTCGGAAGCGCGTGGAGGTCCCATGGTGATGACAGTAACTTTAACATCGATGTTGTTTTCTGCTTTGATTCTATCACGGCACATCAGAGCCATTTCGAGAGCCTTCATGTCATCAGGGTTGAAGATGGCAGGAAGAGCCGCGCGGTTGATGGTGCCGTCGGCATTCATGGCGTCCTTACCAACATTCTTGGTATCAGGCACCTGTTTTGCCAACACAACTATTTGAAAATCTTTCTTCTGCATTATATCTGATTTTATTTTTCTGTTCTTGGAACGAGAGCGAACGACAGGCTTCCGCTGACGCATTGTTTTCCGGCAACGCTGAGTTTTGCATCACAGAAATAAATGTTTGCGCGGTGTGCTGTCAAGACTGCATCCACTTCAATGGTGTCGCCAGGAAGAACCTGATTTTTGAATCGCACATTGTTGATGCCTGTGTAGAATGTGAGCTTGCCCGGAAGGTCGTCCTTCATTAGGAGAGCGCAGCTCTGAGCCATAATCTCGCAGAGGATGACACCTGGCACCACTGGGTTGCCTGGGAAATGTCCCTGGAGGAAAAACTCATCGCCCCTGACGTGATATTTTGAATGGGCGACATGCTGGTCGTCAATCTCAATCTCGTCAATGAGCAACATGGGCTCGCGATGAGGTAAATAGTTTTTTAATTCTTCTCTTGTCATAGCTATATGATTTTCAATTACTTATTTTATCGGTCTTAATGCGACTGCGCCGTTATGTCCGCCGAAGCCCAATGATTCCGACACTGCGATTGTGAGGTCAGCCTTCACAGCCTTGTTTGGAGTGTAGTTGAGGTCGCAATTCGGGTCAGGCTCGTTAAGGTTGATTGTAGGAGGCACCATGCCGTCGCGAAGTGCGAGAACTGAAGCGATGATTTCCACTGCGCCCGCTGCACCGAGGAGGTGTCCCATCATTGATTTTGTTGAGCTTATCATGGCTCTGCGAGCCTCTTCCTCGCCCAATGCCTTCTTCAAAGCAGCTGTCTCTGACGAGTCGTTAAGAGCAGTGCCTGTTCCGTGAGCGTTAACGTAAAGGAGGTCTTTGCCATCCTGATAACCAGCCTCGTCCAATGCCATCTTGATAGCCTTGGCAGCGTATGTTCCTTCAGGATGCGGAGCTGTCACATGATGCGCGTCGCAAGTGTTGCCGTAGCCACAAACCTCAGCGTATATTGTAGCTCCACGTCTCTTGGCGTGTTCATATTCCTCCATCAAAACGATGCCTGCGCCTTCCGCGATGACGAATCCTGCGCGACGAGCATCAAATGGCAATGAGGCCGCGTTCGGGTCTTCTGACTTTGTCAGAGCTTTTGCGTTGGCGAAACCCGCAATCGACAATCTATTAATAGGTGCTTCAGTACCGCCTGCGATGATACCGTCAGCGTAACCGTCCTTGATGGCACGATATGCCTCGCCTATAGCGTTGGTACTTGTTGCACAAGCTGTAACAACCGGGATACAAACGCCGTGAGCGTTGAAACGGATAGCCACGTTACCTGATGCCATATTTGCAATCATGGTAGGAATCATCAATGGGGAGACCCAACGCGGACCTTCTGTCTCAAGTTTGTGCATCTCTCGCATCATGGTGTCGAAGCCGCCGATACCCGAGCCGATGTACACGCCGAGACGGTCAGGATCCCAACCATCCTCATTGCCTTGCATCGCCTGTGTGGCTGCTGCCATGGCGTAAACCGAGAACAAGTCGTTACGACGAACGAAAGGTATCTCAAGATTATACTCAGCAGGATTGAAATCTTTAATCTCTCCCGCGACCTTTGACGGAAGGTCATCTGTGTTGAACTTTGTGATGAGGCCGATGCCACATACACCGTCCATAATATTTTTATGGAATGTCTCAATATTGTTTCCAACTGGAGAAACAACGCCCATTCCTGTTATAACTACTCTTCTTTTTTCCATATTAATTACCATTTCATAATCATTGCACCAGATACGAGGCCTGCACCGAAAGCGCTGAATGCGAGCATGTCGCCTTCTTTGAGCTTGCCTGCACGTTTTGTCTCGTCAAGCAGAATTGGGAGGCTTGCCGACGATGTGTTACCATATTTCTCGATGTTTGTCGGGAACTTCTCTGTCGGCTGTTTGAGCATCTGTTCAATGTATTTTATAATTCTTAAATTAGCCTGATGTATGAAATATGTGTCGATGTCATCGGCAGACATTTTTGCTTCATCAAGCAAATGTTTCAAGTCGTTTACGCAAGTTGAGGTTGCGAATTTGAACACATCCTGTCCGTGCATGACGAGAGGTAGGTTTGTCCTGCCCTTTGTGTCGTATGGGCACCACTGCAAGTCATGCATTTCATAGAGGCGATCCCATCCGTCCGAGCTCGTCAGGCGTGTGGCGATGATATTGTCGCCAGGTGTGAGAACTGCAGCACCTGCTCCTGCACCGAACAAAACAGCGCATGTGCGGTCGTGCCAGTCAAGCATGTGGGCTGGCGCTTCGGCGCACACCACGAGGACGTTCTTCACTTTACCTATTTTATAATATGCTTCCGCGATGTCGCAGGCATAGATGAAGCCCACGCAGGCTCCGTTGAGGTCGATACAAGGACACTTGGCGCCAATCTTCTCTTTCACGATGCAGCTCAGAGCCGGCGTCACATACTCATTCACGACGTTGGCGCAAATGACGAAATCAAGGTCTTTCGATTCCATTTTTGCATCGGCAAGAGCCTTCAACGACGCGTCAACAGCAAGGTCAAGCACATATTCCGAAGAAAGAACGCGACGTTCTTTGATACCTGTGCGTGTTGTGATCCATTCGTCAGATGTGTCAAGAATCTCTGCAAGCATCTGGTTTGTCACGACCTGCTTTGGAAGCGAACTACCTATTCCTGAAATTTTCATTACAATAAAATTTAGTTATCAATATTTTTTACTTTAATTTTCGTTTTCAAACCGATGCAAAAGTACTCTTATAAAACCGCATGGGGATTTTTTGTGACGAAATATCGTGGAATTGTGACATATTCGGTCTTTTTGTGACAAAACACGCTATTTTGTGACGAAATTATTCGATTTTGTGATAAAATTTTATTTTTTGTGACGAAATAAATTATTTTTGTGACGAATTTCACCTCGTATTATTATTCTTTGTATCTTTGCAGCGTAAAATTTCGATTATGCAAAGAAAAAAATTGCCACATTATCTAATCGAGAAGAACAATCTGATTGTCCAGGTGACAATTTCAGTGCTCTTCGCGATAGCGTTTTTGGCTGTATATATACCTTTATCTGATACAACAACAGCGTGGTTTTCATTGGAAGAACAGGACAAATTCATATATACGGCATTCTTTATCATTTTCTCTACCATCTTCTTGATTTTCAGTAGAATAATGATGTTTTACATGTCAAAAAGAATCATACGCTTTACCCTAACAAAATTTATTCTTTGGACTATTGGCGAGATTGTACTGATTGGACTATTCCATGCCTACATCTCATTGAGAATCATGAATATACAAGAGTACAGCAACACTCTCATCATCGGAAAAAGTATCCTCATCACTTTCATTGCACTCGGTTTTCCGTTCATCGTGACAGATTTGAGTTTCGCACTTCTGGATGCGCAAAGGGTTTTGAAAATTGCAAGAAAAGTTATTCAGTCGAATCCTGCAAACACAGATAGCAATAAAACCGGCAACACCCCAAAAAACGACACTCAAGTTTTAAACAATCCAGACATCATCAATTTCCACGATTATACCGGCGCCTTGAAATTCACTGTAAAACTTGACAACGTGTATTACATCAAGGCGGAAGGCAACTACGTGAATGTTTTCTATAATAATAAAGGTGGAATCAGTTCTTTCGTGCTTCGCAACAAAATTCAGGCAATTGAAGACACTTTTGCCAACACTCCGCTCATGCGCTGTCACCGCACTTACATCGTTAACACCAACAATATCAAGCTGATACGTAACGAAGCGGAAGGTTATTCCATCGATTTCAACCAGTCGGGTTTGGAATCAGTTCCAGTTTCTCGCACTTATAGTGAAAAAATTGTTAAAAGATTCACAGAAATATAATATATTTGTCGTTTGAATGTTTATTAAAATAAATGACAAATATTAGTATATGAGTTTAACAAGTTTTTTATTACAAGTCCCTGTTGCTGAATCAGTTACAGAGGCGACAGAGATTCGCATGTCATTGTGGGAAATGACAGTCCAAGGCGGCTGGATTATGCTTTTGCTGGCAATATTTTCTGTAATTGCCGTCTACATCTTCATCGAAAGATTCATCACTATCAACAGAGCGTCGAAAAAAGACGACTTGTTTATGGACACCATCCGCAACTACATGAAGGAAGGCAACTTAAACGAGGCGAAGGTTTTATGCCAGAAACGCTCCACCCCGCTTTCAAGGATGATTGAAAAAGGTATAGCGAGAATCGGCAAGCCTTTAAATGACATCCAGACTGCCATCGAAAACGTTGGTAATCTTGAAGTTAGCAATCTTGAAAAAGGTGTTGCGCTCCTCGCCATGATTTCAGGCGCAGGTCCCATGCTCGGCTTCCTCGGCACTGTCATAGGTATGATTCGTGCCTTTTACGACATGTCAATGGCTGGCAACAACATCGACATCGAACTGTTGTCGACTGGTATTTATCAGGCAATGGTAACAACCGTCGGTGGTCTTATCGTCGGTATCATCGCTTTTATTTTCTACAATATCCTCGTGTCGCAAATCGACAAGGTGGTTAACCTGCTTGAGTCGAAGAGCATTGAGTTTATGGATGTTTTGAACGAACCAGCACAATAAGCCATGGCACTGAAAAGAAGAAACCAGAGAAGAATCGACTTCAACTCGTCGTCCATGTCGGACCTCGTGTTCCTGCTCCTTATCTTCTTCATGCTGACATCAACGCTGGTGGCTCCTAACGCCATTAAGCTATTGTTGCCGCAAAGCAACAGCCGCACCATGGCGAAACAGACCGTCACAGTGTATATCAACGAGAAGATGAACTATTTCGTTGGCGATCGTCCTGTTAACGAGAGCCAGCTACAGTCAGAAATCACGGTAGCGCTCAAAGGCGCAGCAGAAGGCACAGTGGTGGTACGTTCCGACAAGAGCGTACCGGTGCAATATGTCGTTACCGTGATTGACGCAGTAAACAACATCAACAACGAGACACATCAGAACCACAAGGTTCTTTTAGCTACCTCGGCAAAGAAATGACAAGAGAAAACAAAAATAGGACAATTGCTATAGCTGTCACCGTCGTTGTGCATGCTGTTGTAGTAGGGCTGCTTATAATGATGGCGCTCACCACTCCCCTGCCATTGCCTGGCGAGGCTGGCGTTGAGGTGAACCTGGGAATGTACAACCAAGGCATGGGCGTACAGCAGCAGCCAAAGCCGAAACCTGTGGTGAACACTCCGAAACCACAGCCACAGCAGCCAAAAGAAGAGACAATGACGCAAGACACGGAAGAAGCCCCGACACTCGAAGCCCCAAAGCCCAAGAAAGAAGAGCCTAAGGTCAACGAGAGAGCGCTGTTCAAACCTGTCAACAAGCCAGTGGAAGAGACGTCATCAGAAGGAAACACTGAGACTCCTGGCGACCAAGGCAACCATAATGGCGGCAAGGACATCGCCAACTACGAGGGACAAGGCGGAGCCGGAGACGGACCATCATACGACCTCGGTGGCAGAAATGCTAAAAGTCTTCACAGACCAAGTTCTAACTTCAACGAAGAAGGCAAAATTGTAGTCGACATTTGGGTTGACCGCGACGGTCGTGTAACAGACGCAAGAATTGGAAAAGGCACAGACATCACAAACGCAGATATGCGCAACATAGCATTAAATGCTGCAAAATCATCTGTGTTCGCACCAGACAAGAACGCTGCTGAAAAGCAAAAAGGAACGATAACTTACAGATTTATTATAAGACAATGAATTACGCTGAAACCACCAACTGGATGTTCAATAAGTTCCCGATGTATCAGAAAGTCGGTGCATCGGCATATAAGCCAGACCTTGGCAACATCATCGAACTGCTTGATTTCTTGGGCAATCCGCAGAATCAGTTCAAGACCGTGCACGTGGCAGGCACCAACGGCAAAGGTACTGTGTCGCATACTATAGCATCAATATTCCAGGAATGCGGATACAAAACAGGACTTTACACCTCCCCTCATCTTCGTGACTTCCGCGAGAGGATTCGCATAAACGGAAAGATGATTGATGAACAGAACGTCATCAACTTCATTGGGAACAACAAAGAGAAGTTCGAAGAGATGCAGCTCTCATTTTTCGAGATGGCGACTGGCATGGCGTTCGACTATTTCGCAAAGGAAAAAGTTGACATCGCCATCATCGAAGTTGGTCTCGGCGGGCGTCTTGACTCAACCAACGTGATAAAACCGGAACTCAGCGTAATCACCAATATTTCCTTGGATCACGTGAACATGCTCGGCAACACTTTGGCTGAGATAGCAGTGGAGAAAGCAGGCATCATCAAGCCCAACACACCCGTTGTCATTGGAGAGACACAATCGGAGACAAAAGACGTGTTCATCAAGAAAGCGAAAGAATGCAACGCCCCGATATTCTTTGCCGACCAAATCATAGACTGCGACAAGATTCATATCGAATCGCTTGATTATCAGAAGTTTGACATCTGGAAAGACAACGAATTATATATCGAGGCGATAGAATTCCCTCTTCTCGGATATTATCAGAAAAAGAATCTTGCTACAGCGATTTGCGCAATTGAACAACTGAAAGACAAGTTCAAAATCGACAAAAAAGATATTGTCTACGGTCTTGAATTTGTTGTGAAAAACACAAATCTGATGGGAAGATGGCAGATTTTGTGCCGTCAGCCATTGGTTATCGCCGACACTGGACACAACATCGGTGGCATTAAAGAGATTGTGATGCAGCTTAGTGAGATGAGTTACAGGAAGTTACATTTCGTTTTGGGTTGTGTCAACGACAAAGATATTGACGGCATTCTGCATCTTTTGCCACATAACGCGGATTATTATTTCTGCAAAGCAGACATACCAAGAGGTCTCGACGCCAACATTTTGGCTTCAAAGGCTTATGAGGTGGGATTGCATGGCAATGTTTACGAATCGGTGCAACAGGCATACAACTCGGCTTTCAACAACGCGCATTTCGATGATGTGGTTTTCGTTGGAGGAAGCAATTTCACAGTAGCGGAAGTCATTTGATAGTTAGTCAGTTAATAAGTTGAAATGAGAAATGTCAAGGTAATATTGTTTGTTTTGATGGCGTTGTTCTTGACGGGATGCGCTGTCAGGAAATATGTTCCGGAAGGCAAAGCAATATTGATTGACAACAGAATCATCAACGATTCCAGCAAATACGACATCTCAAAAGCTGATGTTTCTGATTACATTGTCCAGCAGCCCAACAAAAGTTTGTTCGGATGGCTCCCAAGAGTTTGGATTTATTATAAAACAATAGACAAAACCGACAGGAAATTCTATAAATGGGTCAACAAGAACCTCAGTGTGGAGCCCACATATTACAACAGCGGACTCACTGCCGACTCAAAAAGACAGATTGAGGATTATCTTGACTACACTGGATTTTTCAAGTCAAAAGTTGAGACAAGCAGAACAGAAAAGCGCAAAAGGGCAAAAGTAACTTACAAGATAACGCCTACCAAGCCGTATACAATAAGGGACATCAGCTATAAGATTAACGACAGTTCCGTACACAGGGAAATCAACAAGATTGAAAACAACTTCCCTGTTGAGAAAGGCAACATTTACAACGCTTTCGAAATGGATAGGGAGCGTGACATGATTGACAACCACCTTAGAGACAACGGATATTTTTTCTTCAACAAAGATTTTATTGTTTTCGAAATTGACACAAATCTGAGACAGCGAAAAGCAGATGTCACATTGCGCATTGACGGGAACAAGCATTACAAGTTTATGATAAACAAGGTGTTTGTCTATCCTGATTACAACATCCAGACAGCAAATATTACAGTAAACGACACCGTTCCTTTCTCATTTAACATTGGAAGAAAAAAGAATCCAGAGTACAGGTTCAACTTCATTTACGGGAGCAATCCGAAAGTCAACCTGAAGACTTTCAATCAGGTGATTCAGATTCACGAGGGAGAATTGTTCAGCCAAAAGAAAGTGACCCAGACATACAGGGCGTTAAGCGGTTTGAGGTTATACAGCCTCAGCAATATCAGTTTCGACACTATTTCCGGAGGAAATGACACCATAAAACTTCTCAACTGCACCGTCACATTGCAAAAAGGCAAGCTTCACCATTACAACATCCAGCTTGAAGGCACCAATTCCGGTGGCGATTTAGGGGCTCTTGGAAGCATCTCCTACAGAAACAACAACATCTTCAGAGGATCGGAGTTGCTAAGAATATCAATGAGATACGGTTTTCAGGCACAACGTGTGGAAAACTATATCATTGACGAAGGTCTGTTCAACACACAAGAGTTTGGCGTTGAAGCGAGCATCATGTTCCCTCGATTCTTAAGCCCCATCTCACTGCATAACTTTGTGATTGAGTACCAGCCCAAGACGGTGCTTTCCACGGGTTACAACATGCAGATACGTCCTTTGTACATGAGGTATATCATGACCGCCACCTACGGTTATAACTGGAAGACAACCAATACGATAGAACACATCCTCACCCCTATCAACCTCAACACGGTTAAAGTGCTTCCATCAGATTTGTTTGCGTTGCTTCTCGACCTTGAGACTAACCAGCGCATCAAGGACCAGTACACCGACCACTTGATTTTCGGTTTGAATTATTCATTCATTTACAACAACCAGAATGTCAATAAAACAAACGATTTCTTTTATTTCAAGGCCGATTTCGAGACATCTGGCAATCTGCTTTCATTGCTGAACAACACCCCTATCATCAATGAAAACAACAACTATCATGAGATTGCGGGAATACGTTACGCACAGTATTTCAAATTCCAGCTAGATTTCAGATACTACCATTATTTCAAGAGCAACAACGTTTTCGCTTTGAGGCTGATGTACGGGCAAGGCATTGCTTACGGCAACTCCAACGACATACCTTTTGAAAAGAGTTTTTATGCCGGCGGTGCCAACGGAATGAGAGGCTGGCAGTTCAGGAACCTCGGTCCTGGTGAGTTCAACAACCAATACGGATATGACATTGAGCATATCGGCGATTTGCAGATAGAATCGAATATCGAGTACAGATTCCCGCTTTACGGTATGGTTAAAGGTGCCATTTTCGGCGACGTCGGAAACATCTGGACTTTAAGCGACAATGGCTCTTTCCCTGGAGGACAGTTCAAATTCGACAAATTCTACAAGCAGTTGGCTGTTGATGCCGGTTTCGGAATCCGTTTGGATTTCTCATTCTTCCTCATCCGTCTTGACATAGCAGCCCCGTTATGCGACCCGTCGTACGACGAGGCACACCGCTGGAGAGTCAGCAAGTTACAATTTAAGAATCTGGTTTGGAACTTTGGTATCGGATATCCGTTTTAATATGACAAGGCAGGAGCTGTTTCAGATTCTTTTGAAATCGTTTGGTTTTACGCCCACTGACGGGCAGAGGACTGTGCTATATCATCTTGCCGCTTTCATCCTTTCGGAAAAACGAAACCCGACATATCTGTTGCAAGGCTACGCTGGAACGGGCAAGACCACTCTCGTCACCACGCTTGTGAAAACGCTTCCGTTGATTGGGATGCACTATCAGCTGATGGCACCGACGGGACGAGCCGCGAAGGTACTGAGCGGCTATACTGGGAAGACTGCTTCGACGATTCACAGGAAAATTTATCGTTTCCAGGCACACGCAGACGGTTCCTTACGCATGACAAGGGCTGAAAACAAATCGAAAAACACCATTTTCATCGTCGACGAGTGCTCTATGATTTCTGATGATTTGAGCAACGGACGTTCTCTTCTCGACGATTTGATAAACTGCGTTTTCAGCGGTGAGAACTGCCGCCTTCTGTTGATAGGCGACAATGCGCAATTGCCGCCTGTCGGATTGGATGTTAGTCCTGCAAACGACATCAACGTGCTGAAAAATGAATTCGGACTCACCGTTGCAGCGTATGAACTAACTGAGGTGATGCGACAAGAGGAGGAATCGGGAATCTTGTACAATGCGACCGCATTGCGAAACGTGGAGACGTTTCAGGAAACGTCTCTACAATTACCATTGTTCACCACCAACGGTTTCTCCGATGTCCATCGCATCGAGCCACAGGAATTTGAGGAATTGTTATGGCAGAATTTCAATGGAAAGACGAACAACGAGGCAGTGATAATATGTCGCAGCAACAAACGCGCCAACATGTTCAATCAGGCGATAAGAGCCAGGATTTTGCAGGAAGACGGCGATATTTCTGCAGGCGACAAGTTGATGGTGGTGAAAAACAATTATTTTTGGACTGACGAGAACAAAAACATCAGTTTCATCGCTAACGGCGATATGATAGAATTGATGAGAATCAACAACATTGAAGAGATGTATGGATTCCATTTCGCCGACGTGGAGATACAGCTGACGGATTATCAGGAAGAGCCGAATCTTTCCGTAAAGATAATCCTTGAAACGCTGACAAGTGACTCCCCTGCCCTGACGAGCGAGGAATCGGAAAGGTTTTATAAAGCCGTTGAAGAGGATTACATGGACATCCCGAACAAACGCGAGCGTTATAAAGCCATGAAACAGAATCCTTATTTCAATGCGTTACAGGTTAAATTCGGATACGCGCTGACGTGCCACAAGACACAGGGCGGGCAATGGCCGACGGTGTTTATTGATGCGCCGTATATAAACAATGTAGAGACGTACGACCGTGCGTCTCTACAGATTGGTGATTTACGTTGGTTTTACACAGCTGTTACACGTGCGCAAAGGCAACTGTATTTTGTAAATTTCAAAGACGATTATTTCGTGAATTTGTGATTTTTGCCCGGATAGTATGCCATATCACCGAGTTCTTCCTCAATTCTCATGAGTTGGTTGTACTTGCAGATACGGTCGGTGCGTGATGCTGAACCA
The DNA here is from genome assembly GCA_017427985.1 of Bacteroidales bacterium. Classification (GTDB taxonomy): domain Bacteria; phylum Bacteroidota; class Bacteroidia; order Bacteroidales; family F082; genus Limimorpha. The sequence goes on from JAFRRS010000023.1 coordinate 147,114, forward strand.
GTCTTGATCTCGCCTGTGTTCAATGCCACTGCGAGGTCAGAGATTGTGGTGTCCTCGGTCTCGCCTGAGCGATGGCTCATGACAGCTGTGTACTGGTTGCGATAAGCCAAGTTGACAGCGGCGATAGTCTCAGTAAGAGAGCCAATCTGGTTGACTTTCACGAGGATAGAGTTAGCAACGTTCTTGTCAATACCCATCTTGAGGCGCTCAACGTTTGTCACGAAGAGGTCGTCGCCGACGAGCTGGATCTTGCTGCCCATTGTGTCGGTCATAAGTTTCCAACCGTCCCAATCATCTTCTGCCATACCGTCTTCAATGGAGATGATAGGATATTTCTTAACCCAGTTGTTCCAGAACTCGACCATTTCCTTAGCATTCAGCTTCTCGCCTGTCGATTTGTGGAGATGATACACTTTCTCTTCTGGGAGATAATATTCTGAAGAAGCAGCGTCGAGAGCGATGAACACGTCTTCACCCGGACGATAGCCAGCTTTCTCGATGGCCTTGAGAATCACCTCGATACCCTCATCGTTTGATTTGAGGTTTGGTGCAAAACCGCCTTCGTCGCCGACGTTTGTCGAATAACCGGCAGCCTTCAAAACGTTCTTGAGGTTGTGGAAGATTTCAGAGCCCATCTGGATTGCCTGATGGAATGACTTTGCGCCAACTGGCATAATCATAAACTCTTGGAAATCAACGCTATTGTCGGCATGTGAACCGCCATTGAGGATGTTCATCATAGGAATTGGCAATGTGTTTGCGCTGACTCCGCCGATGTAACGGTACAATGGCTGATCGGTGTAGATAGCACCAGCTTTTGCGCAAGCGAGAGAAACGCCGAGGATGGCGTTGGCTCCGAAGTTGCCTTTATTCTTTGTGCCGTCAAGTTCAATCATCTTGGCGTCGATAGCGTTCTGGTCTGTCACCTCATAGCCTTCGATGGCTTTTGCGAGTTCGTTGTTGACATGGTCAACAGCTTTGTAAACGCTCTTGCCCATGAATTTTGATTTGTCACCATCGCGAAGCTCCACTGCCTCGTGAACACCTGTTGAAGCGCCTGATGGCACTGCTGCTCTGCCGAGGATGCCGTCTTCGGTGATAACATCAACTTCTACTGTAGGATTGCCACGCGAATCAAGGATTTGGCGGGCATGAATTTTTTCTATTCTACTCATTTTTCTACTTTTTAAAGAATTTTTCAAACTGCAAAGATAATACTTTTTTCTATTCACGAACAAGTCTCACTGCAAAACCTTTACATTTGTCATCTTTATCCTGGACATAGGGACGATAATCGGTGAAATACATGTTGCAGGCGTGCACCGGATCATCAAGGTCGCACTGTGACCAGTAATGACCGTCGCCGTTTTCCAAATAAGAAAACCTCCATCCGCCGCTATAAATACGCTGACCTGTAACAGGCAGAAATACAGCACCTGCAGCAGCCATCTTATCCCAGTCGTCTACGGTGTAATTATTATCAGCATAAGAACCGTTACCATTATTATTGGTGTAGTTTATACTATTGACAGTTGGCAAAGTAACGCCAGCAGGATGACTGTAAACATCCGGGAAAAGGATGATACCCTTCACACCGTTGACTTTCGCCCTTGCATAGCGTGCATTATAAACTCCGTTGAGTTCTGTAGCAACACGCTGGAACATCAAATATCTCCACTCAATACATTTAGGTGCAAACCAAGGATAGCTTCCTCCTTCAGGGAAATTCATACCCCAATCAACAAATTCACTTGTAGATTGTGGGTAATCGGCATTGTTATGGGACATATTATCAGGATTGTTACCTGTACCCCAGCCGAAGCGATCACGATCGCACCTTCCTTCTTTTATCTGGTCATCCTCATTATCAAGCACATCATACTGATGCTCTGCAAATTTCCAAATCCACGTTTTTTTATCAGCGTTATAAACGTGTTGAACATTACCTGAAGCAAACAACACACGTTTCGTGGCGCTCAACGAGAACTTATAATCATTGTAAGTAGGATCCACTGCTGTTGCGGTATTTACCGTCACATCATATCCCTTTGTGATAAAATCGTTGTAATTGATAGCGCCCAAAGCCGAACGTGTTCCAACATAACGATAATCTTCGGAATATGCCCTGCTTGATGTGCTTTCAGCTTCACTTGGCAAAAGAATTGCCCAACGCTCACCAGAACCTGCCGCCAGCTTTATCATCGATTCACCAACAGTATCAATAGTGAATGTATTATCCTTGAAATCAATAATCATTTCATTTCTCAATCCGGTCAAGCATGTTGGCACATTTGCGCCAGCACTTGTTGTCACGTTAAACTTAACAAGAGCGCATTTGTTAATAAGATTCACGTTGTAAGATGTCACTTCAGAAATATAATCCCCAGTTATTCCACATGAAATCACGGGAAGACTGCTTGATTGGTCGGTGATATCGATTTTACACGATGTGGAACCTGCTGCAATGGTTTTATGATGTTTATTGTGAACTCCCAAGTAATAGATGTACATCGGCGCACCTTCTGTTGGGGTTTTTATTGAACCGGTAAAAGGCCCATTGTCAGTTGTTTTTGACACCAAACCGCAATATTTACCATCGCTGACGATGTGCAGTTCGTCATATCTTTCAAACGTTACGGCACCATTGTTGGTGTTTACGTTAATCTTTGCTCCATCGGCAACATTTATTGTGATGTCAATCATATTGTCGTCGATTACATTAAAAACATCATTGTTTTTTTTGCATTGTACAAGGCCCACTATGAAAGCCAGCGCTATAATGATAAATTTTATGTTTTTCATAATCAGTCCTCTTTTTTCTTAAGTAACGCATAACCTGCTCCTGCAGCGAGCATAACAAGCAGTCCGCCACCGAGCGGGGCATCACCGAATGTCTGATTGCTGGCGTTCATAAAACCTCCCGAAGCCGAGAAGTTGCCGCGGTCAGAGTAAGTATCATCACTGTAGTTTGAAAAGAATCCATCCATTTTGGTTTGTGCAACGGAAGTTTTTGGCAACAGCAGTGTCACAACTATTGCCGCAGTCATTATAAACTCCTTTGTCTTTTCTGAAAACTTTTTCATTTCAATCAAATTTAAATCTGCAAATTGTTTTACGATTAAAAAAAATAAAAAAGTGAATATGATTTTTTAAAAAACGGTCATCTAAAACGGCGGCAAAAGTAGTATTATTTTTTAATATAAAAATTATTATTATTAAAAATACATGGAGACTAAAACGATTTACGTTCAGAATAAAAATTTGTACACGGAGAATAAAGAATTTGGGATTTCAAACCAATGAAACTTCGTTGGTTATGGCAAAAAAGTAGAGACGCCATAATATGACGTCTCTACATGTAACCACAATTATCTATGTGTTGTTTATTCAGCCTTTGGAGCTTCTTCTGCTGCCGGAGCTTCCACTGCTGGGGCTTCTGCTTTCTTCTTGCCACCACGACGTGTTGTCTTGGTTGCTTTTGCAGCTTTCTTGCCGTTGGTGTATGTGTCATTGTAATCGACCAATTCCATCATGCACATGTCGGCGTTGTCGCCTGCGCGCAAACCGAGTTTGATGATACGAGTGTATCCACCAGGACGGTTAGCGACCTTCTGGCTCACCTCACGGAACAATTCCGACACAGCGTATTTGTTGCGGAGCTGTGCGAACACAACACGGCGTGAGTTTGTGGAGTCGTCTTTGGAACGGGTGATCATCGGTTCGACGAAAAGGCGCAAAGCCTTAGCCTTGGCTGTCGTGGTGATGATGCGTTTCTCAAGGATCAATGATGATGCCATGTTGGCGAGCATCGAGCCACGGTGAGCGGCTTTTCTTCCTAAATGATTGATTTTATTATTGTGTCTCATCTCTATTATTCCTTATCTAATTTATATTTACTGATATTCATTCCAAATTCGAGTCCCTTGCTTCTGACCAGTTCTTCAAGTTCGGTTAGTGACTTCTTGCCGAAGTTACGGAACTTGAGGAGGTCGGCTTTGTTAAGGGCGACGAGTTCACCGATTGTCTCCACTTCGGCTGCCTTGAGGCAGTTGAGTGCGCGGACTGAAAGATCCATGTCGACGAGTTTGGTTTTCAGAAGCTGACGGATGTGCAATGAGCCTTCGTCAAAGTCTTCCGACACAGTCTTCTGTTCATCCATCAGGGTGATACGTTCGTCGGAGAACAGCATCAGATGGTAGATGAGGATCTTAGCAGCTTCGGTCATCGCATCCTTAGGATTGATTGAGCCGTCTGTTTCGATGTCAAGGATGAGTTTCTCGTAGTCGGTCTTCTGCTCGACACGGTAGTTATCAACCTTAAAGCTGACGTTTCTGATTGGTGTATGGATTGAATCGATGGCGATGGTGTTGACCGGTGCGTTGAGAACTTTGTTCTCGTCGGCGTTGACATAACCTCTACCTTTATTAATTGTCATGTCGATAGTCAACTTCACCGATGGGTCCATGTGGCAGATTACGAGTTCAGGATTCAGCACTTGGAACACCGACAAGAACTTGTTGATGTCGCCTGCGACGAATTCTTCCTGTCCACCGATAACCACAGTGACTTTCTCGAATGTCTCACCCGGAATCTGTTGTTTGAAGCGAACCTGCTTGAATTTGAGCACTATGTCGGTAAGGTCTTCGATGACACCTGGTATAGGAGCCATTTCATGTTCCACACCTTCAACGCGGATTGAGGTGATGGCGAAACCTTCGAGCGATGAGAGGAGCACTCTTCTCAAAGCGTTGCCGATTGTCATGCCGTAGCCTGGTTCGAGCGGGCGAAATTCGAAGACACCGTGTTTGTCTGTCGATTCTACCATGACGACCTTGTCAGGTCTTTGAAATGCTAATATTGCCATAATATCAGTTTATATTCGATTATTTAGAATACAACTCAACGATCAGTTGTTCATTGATGGTTTCAGGAATATCCTCGCGGTTAGGATAGCTCATGAACTTTCCTGTGAGGGTTGCTGAATCCCATTCTAACCATGGGAAGCTGACTGAACGGCCTGCCACTGAATTTGTAATGACTTCCAAGCTCTTTGATTTCTCGCGCACTGCCACGATGTCACCCGGTTTCAGCATTGCTGAAGGGATGTTCATGACCTTTCCGTTCACTGTGATGTGACGGTGGCTTACTAACTGGCGAGCTGCGTCACGTGTAGGAGCGATACCCAAGCGGTACACTGTGTTGTCGACACGTGATTCGATGAGCTGGAGGAGGATTTCACCGGTGATACCCTTTTTCTTCGAAGCCTTATCGAAGATGTTGCGGAACTGGCGCTCAAGGATACCGTAGGTGTATTTTGCCTTTTGTTTTTCTTGCAACTGGATACCGTACTCAGAAACTTTCTTGCGTTTCTTTGCAGCACCATGTTGTCCCGGAGGGAAATTTCTTTTTTCGTAATACTTGTCTGAGCCGTAGATTGGTTCACCAAACTTACGAGCGATCTTTGTCTTAGGACCTGTATATCTTGCCATAACTTTACTTTTTTAAATGTTAAACAATTACACTCTTCTGCGTTTTGGCGGACGGCAACCGTTGTGCGGTATTGGAGTAACGTCGACGATTTCTGTCACTTCCACGCCTGATGAGTGGATAGCGCGGATAGCTGACTCGCGACCTGCGCCTGGTCCCTTAACGAATACTTTGACTTTACGTAATCCCAAGTCATACGCTGTCTTTGAGCACTCTTCTGCTGCCATCTGAGCTGCGTATGGGGTGTTCTTCTTTGAACCCTTGAAGCCCATCTTTCCGGCTGATGCCCAAGATATGACTTGTCCTTCATTGTTTGTTAATGAAATGATGATGTTATTGAAAGAAGCTTTGATAAATGCCTTACCGGTAGCCTCAATCTTCACAACACGTTTCTTAACAGATTTTGTGTTTTTTGCCATTTAACTTACTACTTTTTTAATGGTATTAATTATGATCCGACTACTTCGTAGCCTTCTTCTTATTTGCAACAGTCTTCTTACGACCCTTACGTGTACGAGCGTTGTTCTTTGTGCTCTGACCACGAAGTGGTAATCCGAGACGGTGACGGATTCCTCTGTAGCAACCGATATCCATCAAACGTTTGATGTTGATCTGGATTTCGCTGCGGAGTTCACCTTCTGTTTTGTAATTGTCGGCGATGATGTTACGGATTGTGTTCTGTTCATCATCGGTCCAGTCCTGGACTTTCTTGTCAGCTGCCACGTTAGCCTGTGCAAGGATAGATTTCGCAGCTGAACGGCCGATACCGTAAATGTAGGTTAAAGATATTTGACCTTGTTTGTTGTTCGGGATATCTACACCAGCAATTCTAGCCATAGTTTATCTGTTTTTTATTTTAATTAACCCTGACGTTGTTTTTCCTTAGGGTTCTTTTTGTTAATAACATACAATTTACCTTTGCGACGCACAATTTTGCAATCGTCTGATCTCTTCTTGATCGATGCTCTTACTTTCATTTTATATACTTTTTTTATTTTTTTCGAAGCATTTATTTTTAGCGCGCAAAATTACAATTTTTTGCGTTACATTTTACAAATTGGTGCAAATTTTTATTTGTACCTGAAAGTTATACGACCTTTTGTCAAATCGTAAGGCGACATCTCGAGTCTTACCTTGTCACCGGGGAGAATTTTTATGTAATGCATGCGCATTTTTCCGGAGATGTGTGCTATGATTTGCAGACCGTTCTCCAATTCAACCCGAAACATTGCATTACCGAGTGATTCCGTTACTGTACCGTCTTGTTCTATCGACAACTGTTTTGCCATATAATTTCTTTTTTATTTGTTGTTTTCTACTGCTTCAGCCCATTCAAAACTTGATAATATCTCGGCTTTTCCGTGGCGCACCGCGATGTCGTGCTCGAAATGTGCTGCTGGTTTCCTGTCACGCGTGGTGATAGTCCAGCCGTCGCGTTCCTGCACGATTTCCTTTTTCCCGAGGGTTATCATCGGCTCAATTGCAAGCACCATACCTTCATTGAGTTTGGTACCCGAGCCGCGTTTGCCGTAGTTAGGCACCTGCGGGTCTTCGTGCATCTTGCGTCCGACACCATGTCCGACGAGTTCACGGACGACGCCGTAACCGAATTGTTCGACGTGGCTTTGGACGGCGTAACCGATGTCGCCGATGCGGTTGCCTGCCACTGCAGCCTCGATGCCTTTATAAAGCGATTCCTTCGTCCTTTTGAGAAGAAGTCTCACCTCTTCCGACACCTCGCCGCAGCAGAACGTGTAAGCCGAGTCGCCGACATAGCCGTTCAACACCGTGCCACAGTCGATTGAGACGATGTCACCGTCGCGGAGCTCGTAGTTGCCAGGAATACCGTGAACCACTTGCTCGTTGACAGAGATGCATAGACTTCCGGGAAATCCTTCGTAGCCCTTGAATGCAGGAGTTGCGCCATGGTCTCTGATAAACTCTTCCGCGAGTTTGTCGAGTTCGATGGTACGGACTCCCGGACGTATATGCTTTCCAACCTCGCCGAGGGTTTTACCCACGAGCAAAGCTGCTTGTCTCAACAATTCAATTTCGTTATCTGTTCTGAAATGAATCATATTCTATAGAAATTACATCCTACCTACGCGGCCTTTGATACGACCTGACTTTGTAAGACCGTCATAATGACGCATAAGAAGATGACTTTCAATCTGTTGCAATGTATCCAGCACCACACCGACGAGAATCAGCAATGATGTTCCGCCATAGAACTGGCTGAATTGCTGGTTGACGCCCATGATAGAGACGAGAGACGGCATGATAGCCACGACGCCGAGGAACAACGATCCTGGGAAGGTTATTCTTGACATGATGGTATCGATATAGTCTTTTGTCTGCTTACCAGGTTTCACGCCAGGGATGAATCCGCCGTTCTTCTTGATATCCTCTGCCATCTGTGCAGGATTGATTGTCACAGCTGTGTAGAAGTATGTGAAGGCGACGATGAGGATAAAGAACACGAAGTTGTACCAGAAACCGTTCATGTTGGTCATAGCTCTCATGAAGCCTCCCATTGTATCAGGATCTGAATATCTGAAGAATGTGATAGGCACGAACATGATAGCCTGAGCGAAGATGATAGGCATAACACCGGCTGCATTGACCTTCAACGGGATGTACTGGCGCACTCCGCCGTACTGTTTGTTACCGACAACACGTTTCGCATACTGTACCGGAATCTTTCTGGTACCTTGCACGAGAAGGATTGTCATAATAATAACGAGTACGAGGAACACGATTTCCAAGAGGAAGAAGATAGGGCCGCCGACGCCTTCTGTGAAGCGTGATGCCACTTCAGCGAACAATGCGAATGGCAGACGTGCGATGATACCAATCATGATGATGAGTGATATACCGTTGCCAACACCCTTGTCGGTGATACGCTCGCCGAGCCACATGATGAACAATGTTCCTGCGATGAGGATTATCACTGAGGAAATCCAGAAGAACAATGACGGGGCTGCGCCGTTGAACGGATAGATTGCTGCCGCAGGCAACTGGGCTCTGAGGTTAGCGATGTAACCTGGAGCCTGCACTGCCACGATAAGCACTGTGAGATAACGTGTAATCTGGTTGATCTTGCGATGACCGCTCTCACCTTCCTTCTGCAAACGCTGGAAGTATGGGATAGCCATGCCGAGCAACTGGATGATAATACTTGCGGTGATGTAAGGCATGATACCGAGTGCGAACACTGATGCATTTGCGAAAGCACCACCAGAGAACATATTCAACAAACCAAGGAGACCGGAACTGCTTTGGTTTTTCAGCGCTGCCAGCTCATTTGGGTCGACACCTGGGAGAACCACGTATGATCCGAAGCGGTAGATCAGGATGATCAACAGCGTATAGAGGATGCGTTTGCGAAGCTCTTCTATTTTAAAGATATTCTGGATAGTCTCTCTCACGCTTTTCTTCAACCAAAGAAGACCAGCGATGACGAGGCACACCAAATACACTATTAATAACTCCTGGTTTTGTGTCAAAGCTAATAATGTCATATCTCTTTAGTTTAGTTGATTAGATTTTCTCTATTGTTCCACCAGCCTTTGTGATAGCCTCTTCAGCGCCTTTCGACCATGCGTTGGCTTTCACGTTGACTGCCTTTGTCAATTCACCGTTTCCGAGAATTTTTACGAGTTCATATTTTCCAGCGAAACCGTTTTCTTTCAACAGTTCTGGGGTGATGTCGGTGATGCCGCTGTTAGCGAAGTCCTCAAGAACCTCGATGTTGACTGCGCGGTATTCCACGCGGTTGATGTTCTTGAATCCGAACTTAGGGACGAGACGCTGGAGAGGCATTTGGCCGCCTTCGAAACCGATCTTGTGAGTGTTTCCTGAGCGTGAGCCTGCACCCTTGTGACCGCGTGTGGATGTTCCACCGTAGCCTGAGCCTTGTCCGCGACCTATTCTCTTGCGGTCTTTGACAGAACCTTGTGCCGGTTTAAGATTACTAAGATCCATAATTATTTTAAAATTTCTTAGTTTAACAATTAGATTTCTTCAATTTTGAGAAGGTGTTTCACTTTCTCAACCATGCCAGCCTTTGCCGGGTCGTCCATGTCGACTTCCACTGACTGATGCATTTTTCTGAGGTTCAAGCACTTCAGCGTGTCTTTCTGATCCTGTGGTCTGCCGATGCCACTTCTAATCTGAGTTATTCTTACTTTTTTCATTTCTGTTCAAATTTAGATTATCCGTTAAACACCACATCCAAATCAACACCTCTCATCTGGGCTACTGTGCGGGCGTCGCGCATCTTTGAAAGAGCTGCGAATGTAGCTTTCACCACTGAGTGAGGGTTTGATGAACCTTTTGACTTAGCGAGAACGTTTTTCACGCCGACGCTTTCGAGAACTGCACGCATTGCACCGCCTGCGATAACACCGGTACCAGGGGTAGCTGGCTGGATGTACACGTAAGCACCGCAATATTTGCCGTATTGTTCGTGTGGAAGAGTACCGTTGATGACCGGAACCTTGATAAGGTTCTTCTTTGCATCTTCAGTGCCTTTCTGAACAGCGGCTTGAACTTCCTTAGCTTTACCGAGGCCGTAACCTACCACGCCGTTTTCATTGCCGACGACGACGAGGGCTGCGAAGGTAAAGGCGCGTCCACCCTTGGTGACCTTTGTCACTCTACCGACGTGGACCAAGCGTTCTTTCAACTCGATTTCCGAAGTTTTAACTTTTTTTACGTTGACTTCTGCCATAACTCTTAGAATTTTAATCCTCCATTACGAGCGCCGTCTGCTAAAGACTTAACTCTTCCGTGATACAAATAACCGTTACGATCGAACACGACTGTCTCAATGCCTGCTGCCTTAGCTTTTTCAGCTACGAGGTTGCCGACCTTTGCTGCCTTCTCGATCTTTGTAATCTTTTCTTCTTCGATTCCGTTTTCGCATGAGCTTGCAGAAACCAGTGTCTTGCCAGCCTCATCATCGATCAGTTGAACGTAAATCTGCTTGTTGCTTCTAAAGACAGACATTCTCGGGCGTGCTGCTGTGCCGAAAACGACCTTGCGAACGCGTCTCTTGATGTTTAATCTTCTTTCAATCTTCTTATTCATCTTACTTGCGTTTTAGAATTAAACATTATTTACCTGCTGCCTTACCTGCCTTGCGACGGAGCACTTCACCCTCGAACTTGATACCCTTGCCCTTGTAAGGTTCAGGTTTGCGGTATGAGCGGATCTTTGCTGCCACCTGGCCGAGCAACTGCTTGTCGTATGAACGCATTTTGAGGATAGGGTTCTTACCTCTTTCGTTGATGGTCTCGCATGTGATTTCTTCCGGCATGACGAAAATCATGTTGTGTGAGAAACCGAGTGAGAGCTCGAGTTGTTTGCCGTTGGCCTTGGCTTCTGCCTTGTAGCCGACACCTACAAATTCCTGAACTGTCTCGAAACCTTCTGATACGCCTTTCACCATGTTGAAGAACAATGCGCGGTAGAGACCGTGTTTGGCTGAAGCGTTAGGGATGTTAGCTGGGTTCACGTGGATGTGACCGTCCTCTATCTTAACGTCGACGTCACCGTGGAAGTCCTGGCTGAGAGTGCCAAGCTTACCTTTGACTGTGATAACGTTATCTTTGATTGTAACCTCAGTACCTGCTGGGATTGCAATAGGTAATTTACCGATTCTTGATAATGCCATAGCTGTTTCCTCCTATATTATGATACATAGCACAACACCTCGCCTCCGATATGGAGATTACGAGCTTCTTTATCTGTCATAATGCCTCTTGAGGTCGAGATGATGGCGATGCCAAGACCGTTCATGACTCTCGGGAGGTTTTCTGAGTCAGCATACTGACGGAGACCTGGGCGTGAAACGCGGTCGATGTTCATGATAGCTGGCTGTTTGGTAACAGGGTGGTATTTAAGAGCGATCTTAATAGTACCTTGAGGACCGTTGTCTTCGAATTTATAGTTAAGGATATAGCCTTTTTCGAAGAGTATCTTGGTGATAGCCTTCTTCACATTTGAAGCAGGGACTTCCACGATTCTATGTTTAGCGTTGACGGCATTGCGTACGCGTGTCAAAAAATCTGCTATAGGGTCTGTAATCATAGTTTTAACTTTTTAGAAAATTACCAACTTGCTTTTTTAACACCTGGGATCAGACCTTTGAGCGCCATTTCACGGAAGTTGATACGTGAGATGCCGAACTGACGCATATAACCTTTTGGACGTCCTGTAAGCTGACAACGATTATGTACGCGGATAGGTGAAGCGTTTCTTGGGAGCTTCTGGAGACCTACGTAGTCGCCGGCTGCCTTGAGGGCTGCGCGTTTCTCAGCGTATTTCTCTACCATCGCCATTCTCTTGCGCTCGCGCGCTTTCATTGATTCTTTTGCCATATCTTACTTATTTTTTCTGGTTTTTAAATGGAAGACCAAACTGTTTCAACAAGGCCATTGCTTCCTTGTCGGTGTTCGCTGATGTGACGAAAGTGATATCCATACCGTTGATCTTGTTGACTTTGTCCATGTCGATTTCCGGGAAGATGATCTGTTCGGTCACGCCGAAGCTGTAGTTGCCGCGGCCGTCGAAACCTTTGTCATTAATACCTCTGAAGTCACGAACACGTGGGAGAGCTACAGCGACTAAGCGTTCGAGGAACTCGTACATTTTGTCACCGCGCAACGTCACGCGCACGCCGATCGGGTTACCACGACGGAGTTTGAAGTTTGACACGTCGTGTCTTGAGATTGTCGGGACGGCTTTTTGTCCGGTGATAGCTGTCATTTCCTCTACACCATAGTCAATCAGTTTCTTGTCGGCGAGAGCAGCGCCGATACCCTGATTGAGCGAAATTTTCAAAAGCCGTGGAACCTGCATCACAGTCTTGTACTGGAATTCTTTCATCAATGCAGGCACGATTTCGCTCTTGTACTGTACTTTAAGTTTGGGTTGATAGTTCATTATTTAATAACCTCCCCTGATTTTTTTGAATAACGGATTGATTTTCCTTGTTCATCTTTTTTACGACCGATGCGGCCGGCTTTGCCGTCCTTGTCGCACACCATGATGTTGCTGACATGGATGGAAGCTTCTTTCTTTATGATACCACCTTTAGGGTTTTCGGTGTTAGGTCTGGTGTGTTTTGACATGAGGTTCACACCTTCGACGATGGCGCGCTGTTTCTCGACATCGACGCTGAGGACTGTACCTTTCTTGCCCTTCTGGGTTCCGGCGATAACGACTACGCTGTCGCCTTTCTTTACGAACATTTTACTCATAGCTTCTTTCCTTTCTTAATTAGAGTACCTCAGGTGCAAGAGATACGATTTTCATATACTGTTTCTCACGCAACTCTCTGGCTACTGGTCCAAAGATACGAGTTCCGAGCATTTCGCCTTGTCCGTTGAGGAGGACGCATGCGTTGTCGTCGAAACGGATGTATGATCCGTCGGCGCGGCGTGTTTCCTTCTTTGTACGGACTACGACTGCCTTTACTACTGAACCCTTCTTCACGTTACCGCTTGGAAGAGCGTCTTTCACTGAAACCACGATGACGTCGCCGATACGGGCATAACGTTTTTTGGTTCCGCCTAATACTCTGATGCAGAGCACTTCCTTTGCACCGCTATTGTCGGCTACTGCAAGTCTTGATTCTTGTTGTAACATTACTTGGCCCTTTCTATTATTTCAACGAGTCTCCAACGTTTGTTCTTGCTCAGCGGACGTGTTTCCATGATGCGCACGGTGTCGCCGATGTTGCAGTCATTGTTCTCGTCATGTGCGAAGAAACGTGTTGATTTCTTAACGAATTTACCGTAAATCGGGTGTTTTGTACGACGTTCAATCACAACGACGATCGTCTTGTCCATCTTATTGCTGGCTACAACACCGATTCTCTCTTTTCTAAGATTTCTTTCCATTTTAATTCCTTTCGTCGTTTATTATTTAACGTTCTTTTCTGCATTCTGACGCTTTGTGAGTTCTGTCAGCATGCGTGCGATCTGTTTGCGGGTTGCGCTGATTGTGTTCGGGTTATCCAATGGTGACACTGCGTGTTGCATTTTCATTTTGACGTACTGTTCGCGTGCTGCGTCGATACGTTCCATCAGATCAGCGGTACTTAATTCATTGATTGCTTCTTTCTTCATAGTGCTCACTGTTTTTTATTCGACATAATCTCTTCTAACCACAAACTTAGTTGCTACAGGAAGCTTTTGAGCGGCTAAACGGAGAGCCTCTTTAGCTACTGCTAACGGCACGCCGGCAGCTTCGAAAAGCATGTGACCTGGAGTTACGCGAGCCACGAAGTACTCGACGTCTCCCTTACCTTTACCCATACGAACCTCAAGAGGCTTCTTGGTGATAGGTTTGTCAGGGAATATTCTGATCCAAATCTGTCCTTCACGTTTCATGTGACGTGTGACAGCTTGACGTGCAGCCTCAATCTGGCGTGCTGTGATCAGGTGTTCCTCAAGTGTTTTAATACCAAAAGTACCGAAGGCGAGTTCATGGCCGCGGTGTGCGTTGCCTTTCATCTTGCCCTTCTGAGGTCTTCTGTATCTTGTTCTTTTAGGTTGTAACATCTCTTATCTTTTTTATTTTCTATTACTTAGTACGTTTATTACGACGTGGGGCGCCACCGTTTGGTTTTGCTGGGCTGCCGGCTTTCTTTGCGGCTGCTGCTGTGGTGGTAGGCACCAGTTCCGGACGACCGTAGATCTCACCTTTGCAGATCCACACCTTGATACCGATGCGGCCGTATGATGTGTGAGCTTCCACGAGAGAGTAGTCGATGTCTGCGCGCAGTGTGTGCAGCGGAATACGACCTTCCTTGTATGTTTCCTGACGGGCCATTTCAGCGCCACCGACACGGCCTGATGCGATGACCTTGATACCTTCGGCACCAATTCTCATTGTATCTGACACAGCCTTCTTGATAGCGCGGCGGAATGACACGCGGCCTTCAATCTGTTTCGCGATAGAGCTTGCGACGATGAATGCGTCGAGCTCAGGTCTCTTGATCTCGCTGATGTTGATCTGAATCTCCTTACCGATGAGCTTCTTCATCTCTTCCTTCAACTTGTCGACCTCTGTACCACCCTTGCCGATGATAACACCTGGACGAGCTGTGAAGATAGTGACGGTAACGAGTTTTATTGAACGTTCGATACCGATTTTCGAGATACCAGCCTTGCCGAGACGGGCGTTAAGATACTTGCGGATCTTATCGTCTTCACCGATGTTCTTGGCTGTTTCTTTACCACAGTACCAGTTTGAGTCCCAACCTTTGATGACTCCAAGTCTTAGACCTATTGGATGAGTTTTCTGTCCCATTGTAATCTTAATTAATTCTTTTCTTCAACATTAGCTTCTGCTGCATTCATTTCTGCGATTCTGCTATCGACGATGATAGTGACGTGGTTAGAGCGTTTGCGGATGCGGTGTGCGCGGCCCTGTGGGGCTGGCTGAATGCGCTTCAGTGTGCGGCCTTCATCGACAAATATCTCTTTTACGTAGAGGTTAGCGTCCTCAATACGTTTTCCCTCGTTCTTGGCTTCCCAGTTGGCGATTGCAGAGCGGAGTAACTTGTACACCGGCTTTGCAGCTGCTTTAGGTGAGTATAATAAGGCATGCAGTGCAAGTTCCACTTTCATTCCTCTAATCATGTCGGCGACCAAGCGCATCTTGCGTGGTGAAGTAGGGATATCATTGTATTTTGCAATGGCGACCTGCTTCTTTGCCGCTTTTCTAGCTTCTGCTGTATTATGTTTTCTTGCTCCCATAGTACTTATTATTTATCTTTTCTGTTTCCGGCGTGGCCTCTGAATGTACGTGTAGGTGCGAACTCTCCGAGTTTGTGTCCAACCATGTTCTCAGTTACGTATACCGGGATGAATTTATTACCGTTGTGAACAGCGATGGTTTGTCCAACGAAATCAGGTGAAATCATTGAAGCTCTTGACCAAGTCTTGATCACGGTCTTCTTTCCTGTTGCTACATTATCCAACACTCTCTGTTCGAGTTTATAGTGGATATATGGTCCTTTTTTAAGTGAACGACTCATAATTTTCTTTTTTTTACTTGGTTAATTACTTCTTACGTCTTTCAATGATATACTTGTTGGATGCGTTCTTCGGGTGACGTGTCTTGTAGCCCTTTGCCGGCAAGCCCTTGCGGCTTCTCGGGTGACCACCAGATGCACGGCCTTCACCACCACCCATCGGGTGATCGACTGGGTTCATGACGACGCCACGGACGCGTGGGCGACGGCCTAACCAGCGGCTGCGACCTGCCTTGCCTGATTTCTCGAGGTTGTGGTCAGCGTTCGACACTGTTCCGATTGTAGCTCTGCAAGCCTGGAGGATGAGACGTGTCTCACCTGAAGGCATCTTCAAGATGGCGTATTTACCATCACGTGACATCAGCTGTGCGTATGCACCGGCGCTGCGGGCCATCTTGGCTCCCTGACCTGGGCGCAACTCGATGTTGTGGATGATTGTACCGAACGGGACATCGCTCAAGAACAATGTGTTACCGATGTTCGGAGTAGCATCCTTGCCTGACATCACTTCTTGTCCGACCTTCAAGCCCTGAGGTGCGATGATGTAACGCTTCTCGCCGTCGGCGTAAACAACCAAAGCGATGCGTGCTGTGCGGTTCGGATCGTATTCGATAGTCTTCACGATTCCCTTGATACCGTCTTTATCGCGCTTGAAGTCGATAATTCTGTATTTCTGCTTGTGACCACCGCCAATGTTGCGGACAGTCTCTTTTCCAGTATTGTTACGGCCGCCGGTGCTCTTCTTCGGAGCAAGCAACGATCTCTCCGGCTTGTTAGTCGTAATCTCGTCAAATGCGCTGATAACTTTGAAGCGCTGACCTGGAGTTGTCGGTTTATATTTCTTTAAAGCCATCTTTAAATGTTGCTAAAAAAGTCAATTGTTTCACCTTTAGCCAAAGTCACTATAGCCTTCTTGAAAGCGTCTCTCTGTCCTTGGACAACGCCTGCCTTTGTATAGCGTGACTTGAGCTTTCCATCATATCTCATTGTGTTGACAGCTGCAACCTGAACACCATAAAGGTCTTCAACAGCTTTCTTGATCTGCAGCTTGTTCGCGCGGACGTCAACAATGAATGCATACCGGTTCAGCTTCTCGCTGATAGCGGTCATCTTTTCCGTAATAACAGGTTTCTTAATGATAATCATCGTTTCTAATTTTTTAAGTTATTATCCAAGAATTTCATCGATAACTGCAAGTGAGCTTTCTGTGATGAAGAGCTTCTTGGCATTCAGAATATCATAAGTGTTAAGGTTACGGGCAAGTTCAATCTTTGTGCGCTGGATGTTTCTTGCTGACAACACGACATTCATGTTTGTCTCTGGGAGAACGAACAGGTTCTTGCCACCATTCACTTTAAGGTTGTTCAAGACTTCGATCATCTTCTTTGTCTTGATTGTGTCAAATGCGAAATCTTCGAGGATCACGATCTCGTTGCCCTGAGCCTTGTAAGTAAGGGCTGAACGGCGTGCGAGCTGTTTCACCTTCTTGTTCAATTTGAAACTGTAGTCACGTGGTTGTGGACCGAAGACGCGACCGCCGCCTCTCAACACTGGAGAGTTGATGTCACCACGACGAGCACCGCCTGTACCCTTCTGACGGAACAGCTTGCGTGTACTGCCTGATATCTCGCTACGTGTCTTTGCCTTGTGTGTACCTTGGCGCTGGTCGGCCATGTACTGCTTTGCATCAAGGTAGATGCAATGATCGTTTGGCTCGATGCCGAAGATATTCTCGTTCAACTGAACCTTACGTCCTGTTGATTCACCGGTAATCTTTAAAACTTCTAACTCCATCTCTCAATTTTTAAATAGCCGTTCTTTGCTCCCGGTACTGAACCTTTTACTACTAACAAATTCTTTTCCGGTACGATTTTCATAATTTGGAGGTTGATAGCCTTCACTTTATGGTTACCCATCTGGCCACCCATACGTAATCCCTTGAACACTCTTGAAGGGTATGCGCAAGCTCCGATTGAACCTGGTTTTCTCAAACGGTTGTGCTGACCGTGAGTTGCTTGTCCAACGCCATTGAAATGATGACGTTTCACTACACCTTGGAAGCCTTTACCTTTGCTGATGCCGCTGACATCAACGAATTCGCCTTCCATGAACACTTCGACGGTAATCGTCTCACCCAGGCTCTTTCTGTGACCTGCTTCGAAACGTGTGAACTCTCTAACCAATTTCTTAGGCGTTGTGCCGGCTTTCTCAAAATGCTTGATCATAGCCTTAGGAGTGTTCTTCTCCTTCTTCTCGTCAAACGCTAATTGGATAGCATCGTAACCGTCTTTCTCTTTTGATCTTACTTGGGTTACTACACATGGACCTGCTTCAATGACTGTGACAGGAACGTTCTTGCCGTTCTGGTCATAGATGCTGGTCATCCCAATCTTTTTTCCTAGTATTCCTGACATTGCTACTAATTTAAGCTGTTAATTACTAGATAGTTTTACAATAATTTAATTTCTACGTCTACGCCGTTAGGCATTTCCAATTTCATCAAAGCATCAATCTGCTGAGAAGTTGCGTTGTAAATATCCAACAATCTCTTGTAGTATGACAACTCAAACTGCTCACGTGATTTCTTGTGAACGAATGTGGAGCGCAAAACAGTGTAGATCTTTTTGTCGGTTGGAAGCGGTATAGGACCACTAACAACTGCGCCAGTCATTTTGATGGTTTTCACGATCTTCTCGGCTGACTTGTCAACCAAGTTGTGGTCGTGCGACTTTAATTTAATTCTAATTCTTTGGCTCATAAGAATTTGCTGTTAATTTTTTATTTTTCTTTTTCTTATCTTTCTTTATCTTCTGACTTCACTTCTTAAAAGAAGAAATATATTCCTTTCGCTTTCTTTATCACGATGTCGGCAAGCGCTGGAGGAACCTCAGCGTAATGGCTGAACTCCATGTTGAACGTGCCTCTACCCTGTGTCAAGGTGCGAAGTGTTGTAATGTATCCGAACATTTCTGCGAGCGGGGCGTCGGCCTTGACCACTTGGAGTCCGTGCTCGATGTCCACGTTGTGCAAAACGGCTCTGCGTCTGTTGAGGTCGCCGGTGACGTCGCCGAGATAGTCAGCTGGCACCTGCACTTCAACTTTCATAATAGGCTCCATCACGACTGAGCCAGCCTGTGCACCAGCTTCCTTGAAACCGACACGCGCTGCTGTCTCAAATGAAAGGTCGTCGCTGTCAACAGGATGGGCACTGCCGTCGATGAGACGCACCTTGACAGAATCCATCGGGAATCCTGCGAGAACGCCGTTCGACATTGAGCCTCTGAATCCTTTTTCGATTGCCGGGAAATACTCTTTCGGTATGTTGTTGCCTTTCGCGTCGTTGATGAACTGAAAACCTGACATTCCGTTGTCGGCAGGACCGATTTCGAACTCGATATCGGCGAACTTGCCTTTGCCGCCAGTCTGTTTCTTGTAGACTTCACGGAAGCGGACTGTCTGCGTAAATGATTCTTTATAAGCCACTTGCGGTTGACCCTCGTTGATTTCAATTCCGAACTCGCGCTTCAGGCGGTCGACGATGATGTCGAGGTGGAGCTCACCCATGCCTGAGATGATTGTCTGACCTGAGTTTTCATCTGTAGTGACTTTGAATGTCGGGTCTTCTTCCGCGAGCTTCTGGAGTGCTATCGTGAGCTTCTCCATGTCGGCCTGTGTCTTAGGTTCGACAGCTATTTGCACGACTGGCTCAGGGAACTTGATGTTTTCGAGTATTATCGGTTTGTTTTCAACTGCGAGGGTGTCACCCGTTCTGATCTCTCTGAAACCCACGGCGGCTGCTATGTCGCCCGCCTCGATTTTGTCGAGAGGGGTTTGTTTGTTGGCGTTCATCTGCACGATTTTATTGATGCGTTCACGTTTGCCTGTTGAGACATTGAGAACGACCTGACCTGCCTGCAGTGTGCCTGAATAGACACGGAAGAACGCGAGTTTTCCGACGTAAGGGTCGGTAGCGATCTTGAATGCGAGTGCGCAGAATGGTTCTTTCGGATCTGCTTTACGGATTTCTTCTTTTTCTGTCTTCGGGTTGATGCCTTGCACGTGGTCGACATCAAGAGGGCTTGGAAGGTAGCGGACTACACCATCGAGGAGAGGTTGTACTCCTTTGTTTTTGAATGAGGCTCCGCACATCACAGGGCAAATACGCAGTTCTAATGTTGCCTTTCTTAATTCCGCGATTATCTCTTCCTCTGTGATGGATTCTGGATCGACCATGAATTTCTCAAGGAGCTCTTCGTTGTCTTCTGCGACGCCTTCTAAGAGTTTGAGGCGGTATTCTGCAGCGGTATCAGCCAGTTCTGAAGGGATTTCGACGACATCGAATTGGGTGCCGAGTTCGTCTTCATCCCATACAAGAGCTTTGTTCTTGATAAGGTCAACCACGCCAACGAAACCGTCCTCTTCTCCAATCGGGATTTGGACTGCTACAGGGTTGGCATTAAGGCGGTCTTTTATTTGCTCGAGGACTTTAAAGAAGTCAGCGCCACTTCTGTCCATCTTGTTGACGAAACAGATGCGTGGCACATTATATCTGTCGGCCTGGCGCCACACTGTCTCCGACTGCGGTTCGACACCACCCACGGCGCAGAAAATCGCTATTGCGCCGTCGAGCACTCTCAGCGAACGTTCAACCTCAACGGTGAAGTCGACGTGACCTGGAGTGTCTATGATATTGATTTTGAATTGGTTGTCGTTATTGTGCCAGTAGACTGTTGTGGCTGCTGAGGTGATAGTGATGCCGCGTTCCTGTTCCTGGACCATCCAGTCCATGGTGGCTGCGCCGTCGTGCACCTCGCCGATACGATGATTACGACCTGTATAATACAGTATGCGCTCTGTCGTCGTCGTCTTACCGGCATCGATGTGTGCCATGATGCCGATATTGCGCGTCAGAGCCAAGTTTGTATTATTTTGATCGTTGTTCATCATTTTTTCTTATACCTATTAATATTAATTAGAATTTAGAATCTGAAATGTGAGAACGCCTTGTTAGCGTCTGCCATTCTGTGGATTTCTTCCTTCTTCTTGAAAGCTGCGCCTTCTTCTTTATAGGCTTGCATGATTTCGCCTGCGAGTTTCTCGCCCATTGAGCGCTCATGGCGTTTGCGAGCGTAACCGATGAGGTTCTTCATGCCCATGCTCTGTTTACGTGACGGGCGGATTTCAGATGGGATCTGGAATGTCGCACCACCGATACGGCGGCTTCTTACCTCGACCTGAGGTGTCACGTTGGCCAATGCTTTCTTCCAAACTTCGACAGGATCTTCGTTCATTTTTTCCTGTACGATGTCCATTGCTTTGTAGAAAATCTCGTATGCGAGGTTCTTCTTACCCTTAAGCATGATGTTGTTCACAAACTTTGTTACTGTAACATCACCGTACTTCGGATCTGGAAGGATGATTCTTTTCTTTGGTTTAGCTTTTCTCATTTCTTAAGCATTTACTTGATTTTACTTCTTTGCTGCTGCTTTTTTAGGACGTTTAGCGCCGTATTTTGATCTGCGCTGGCGGCGGCCGTCGACACCGGCGGTATCCAATGCACCGCGGATGATGTGATAACGTACACCTGGAAGATCCTTCACACGGCCTCCTCTAATCATGACGATTGAGTGCTCCTGTAAGTTGTGGCCTTCGCCTGGGATGTAGGCGTTGACTTCCTTCTGATTTGTCAGACGGACTCTAGCTACTTTACGCATTGCCGAATTAGGCTTCTTAGGTGTGGTCGTATAAACACGAACACAAACGCCGCGGCGCTGTGGGCAAGAATCCAAGGCAGGAGATTTACTCTTGTCTTCCAATTTCTGACGTCCTTTGCGGACTAACTGTTGAATCGTTGGCATTCTTTAATTGCGTTTAATTAATTTTTTATTTTGTTTTATACAGAAATTTCTTTCTTTTTTTGCCATAAAAAAGATAATTTTCGATGCTGGAAATACACATAGAAGGGGATTTGATAAGTCGCAGTACCGACTTTTGTATCAAAACACACCGCAGTCCAATCTTTTGAGTCCCAATGACTTACGGCGAATGGACCTCTAACGTTTTACTTATCAGGTCCCTTTCTACTGTAAATGAGGCAACATTTACTACCTTTTTTGCGGGTGCAAAATTACAACAATTTTAGATACGCCCGACATTTTTTTGAAAAAATTTTCAAATTATTTTTCAACAATGGAAAAGAGGATGATTAATCATCGATATTTCGGACCAGGCGGACCGATTTTTTACCATATTCGGCTTGTTCTTCAGCCACTTGATGCAAAACGGATTCATCTTCGGTTGCATAAGGGAGACCATAGAGGAACTCCGGTGCCAAATCGACTCCGCAAGCCCATTCGATTGTCCAATGATTCAATCCGTATTGTCTGAATTTGGATAAATCCTTCAGTTGTTCAAACACGCCTCCATTAAGATACGGCTGCAAATCAATAACTTTCTTCACGCCATCGCTAAAAGTAATCGACAGCGTGTAATCTTTGACATAATCGACATCTACAACTCGTATCATTATTCCAGAGGTTTAATTTTGTTTAATTCTCCACCGTTTTGAGCTTTTTCCCACAAATCCATAAGCTCATCTTCATGCAAATCAATCCATTCAACAACTTTCGAGATTATTTTTGCAGGCACTTCCCCTTTTACAACCTTATCCTTAATACTGATATTGCAATCATAATCTCCATAGCTAACATGAATATGCGGTGGATTATGGTCTTTCCACCACATGTAAACAATGATTCCATAGAATCTTGAAATTTCTGGCATATTTTTATCATTTAAAAACGAGCAAAATTACAATTATTTTTCAAAAGTACAGCTTTTTTATGAAAAAATGTCAGAAAATTTTGATGTACAAAGATTGCGCTTCAAAACAGTCTCGCCATAACGGGCTGGTTTCTCTCATTCTTTCTCCAACCGTCATATGGCGCGGATCTATGCCGTAAACCACATGGGATGAAATCCTACAATAAATTTTTCGAACAACCAGCTGCATGTGTCAAAATTTTACTTATTTTTGCAAAGTAAACTTTATAACAGAGAATCACAAAAACTCGTCAAACGGAAACCCTGTTTAGAACAATTGTATTATTTAAACTAAAGTGTTATGACAGACAAAATCAAACTTTTCGAACAACAACAAATCAGAACCCATTGGGACGCTGAAAACGAAGAATGGTATTTCTCGGTAGTTGACATTTGCAACGCTTTATCAGAATCATCAGCCAAAGACCCTGGAGCTTATTGGAGAAAGTTAAAACAGCGTTTAAAAGCAGAAGGAAGCGAGGTCGTGACAAAATGTCACGCACTGAAAATGCAATCGACAGACGGCAAATACTACAAGACAGACTGTTTATCAACTAAAGATGTACTGCGCTTGGTTCAATCAATTCCATCTCCGAAAGCGGAACCATTTAAAATGTGGCTCGCTGAAGTGGGAAATGACCGAATTGAAGAAATAATGGATCCCGAAAAAGCCTTGCTTCGTGGAGCCGACTATTATCGAGCCAAAGGTTATAGTGAAGGCTGGATAAGCCAGCGATTGCAGACAATTGAAATGCGCAAGGAACTAACAGACGAGTGGAAAGCAAGAGGTATAAGTAAGGAGCAGGAGTATGCCATTTTGACCAACGAGATGACCAAGGCTTGGAGCGGTTTCACGGTTAAGGAATACAAACAATTCAAAGGTTTGAAGAAGGAGAATCTTCGAGACAACATGACAAATATTGAATTGGTGTTGAACATGCTCGCCGAAGTATCTACCACAGCCATTTCAAAAGCAAGAGAACCGAAGACTTTTAAAGAGAATAAAGATGTTGCCAACGAAGGAGGGAAAATAGCGAAAACAGCCAGGAAGAATCTTGAAAAGCAAATCGGACAATCTGTTGTTTCACCATTAAATGCCAACGATAAACCAGCACTGGAGATTCATTCGGATTATGAATTATTGGAAGAATAAAAGTAAAACTTGGTGAATGCAACCAAATATAAAATAGTATGAGCAACTATGTTCAACCCGCACCAACGCCACACCTCCTTCGTACCTTGTTCGAATCAAGTTCGAAGGAATGTGTGGCGGATGGGGTCGAAGAAAGGTAGAAGGATTAGTGGAGTGACACAGTTTGAATTATGCTTTCTTTTTTCATACGTTAATACCTATAATTTTGTAAATCATTTCCTTATTACTATCAAAATATGTCGTATCAACTTGTATTATTTTGCGCATAGTATCATCAAAAAGATCTATCAGATTTCCATATAAAGTATTTCGTTTTTCAGCGATAGGTCTCAACGCCTTTCGATAATCAGTCTTATTAATTACACCTTCTTCCTGTGACTTTTTCAATTCGTGAATTTTTTGCTGTATGGCTTTTATTTCCTGTTCCATTTTTATACATGGAGGAAGAACTTTCAGTATCTCGTCTTTATGCGTTAGGATTTCATTGTACACCCACCAAAGGTTTTTTAAGCCCTTTTTTGCCATAGATTCAGCTTCTTCATCGGTAAAATCAGGGTCTCTCCACATGATAGGATATAACAAAGTACCTTCTGGAATTTGCAGACTCCACGACACAGCACCATCTGCCCAATGTAATCTACCTTTAAGAATATTGCCTTTATAGCTGAACTCCACTTCTCTTGCCTGACCGAACTCTACATAATCATCTTCCGTTTCTTCCTCTTCTCCAACAGCTATCATGTCTTTAATATCTTCCACATCAATTCCTTCGCATATAATCTTACCTTCACGAATCTCATTCAGATAATCCTCGTTCTCATACAGATAATGCGTTACCCCCTGCTTTTTCAATATCTTGGCTATTTCACTGTTGATGCCGTCATTATCCCACTCTTCATCAAGTTCTTCACTAGAATAATTTCCGCCCAGTGATTCAAAAATCTCTTCTTGCTTTTCTGTGAGATAAGATGAGCAACTTGATAAGATATCTCTATTCCAATTCTTTTCTCCAAGTGTTTCCAAAATGCATTGGACGACTTCTTTGTTGTGGATGTGATGCATCATTTCGGCGATGCCGTCTTGCTGATGTTTCGTGAGTTTTTCCATGTTTTAATACTTTTATATGCTATACCGACATACAAATATAATAAAAATTTCTAAAACTTTAAGAAAATTTTTCAAGAAATTTCACTGTAAAGTGGTATATAATTACGTTTTTTAATTACCAAGCTCAATCGGAATCTTCACATAAAAGTTTAATCAATTCTCTTTCTATGGATTCATTCTCTAGTTTTTCGGATCTTATCTCTTTCCTCAAACGATTGTATTCCGATTGTAATATATTGGTTTTTCAACAGCTTTATCTAAGCAATGCCGAATTATTGGAATTGCATATTGACGGAAATCCTCTGGATATTTGACATAGTCATATTCAAGTATATATTTCCACAGTTCTTCATAAGCTATTTCTATCAATTCTTCTAGTGATAGTCCTCTGTTTTTATACTGACAAGACAGATTTATCATCCAGCCCATATTTGCCAAGCACAGCTGTTCCATCTCGTCACAATCAGCTCCCTTGTATTGTACCGTCTTGATTAATGAAATTTCTTTTGCATTTGATAGTTGACCTATTTTATCGATTTTTTGTAAAATTTCATCCAAGTTCTTAATTTTCATATTGATAGTTTATTTTTATTGTTATTAATACTTATAAATATCCAAGCCAAATGCCATATTTCAATGCATCGGCCGTTTCGGAATCAACTTCAGCTTTTAATTGTTTGGCATATTTTGCAATTTCTTCATCATCGACTGGAACTATTTTGAATGTGTCGAAAGCTTCTTGACCGTATTCAGGATATAGATACTGCATAACTTCCAAGAAAGACTTGTTTTGAAAAACCGGTGCCATTTGATGGTCAGATTTTATGAAATCCCATAGCATATGCCGCCCGGCATGATAAGCAACTGTACTTTGTTTGACGTTTTCTTTGTTTTTATCCAAAGCCAGTTTTGCTAGGAGTTTTATTCCTTGATATTCGTCAATCATTGGTTGATGGTTTTTTCACAAACAGCACGATTCAAAGGTTGCAAGTTCCATGAAAGTTGATGTGTTCAAGTATATGCTTGATTATCCAAAAGTTCAGAGATCGAAATGTCACCTGGTGGAATACAAACAACATGTATACAATCAGGATTGACAAGGTTCCCGTCTTCGTACTTATTTTTATTAATCACAGTATCCACTTCTTCATTTTTAACAATCCTTATTCTATCGTCTTTTTCTTTTATTTTCACCATATGATCTTTAACACCAGTATACTCTAATAAAACCATAAACTTTATTGCTTTTATAAATTTCTCATCACCATCGGGTTCATGCAAGATCTGTGATGTGTTTTTTTCGCTTTTTAAGTTTTCAATATCTTTTTTAATAGCCTTTATTTGATTGCTTTCAAAATTGTTCTTACCACATGGCTTATTACATTTAATCTCTGCGATAATGACTGGATTGTCGTTTGATGGATACACCAAATCATATCCCTTAGCATTAGGATTATTATCAACTTTATCCTTCTCACCTTTGAATAATTCAACAAACTTAAGAGTTGTTAACAATGTAACTATATTATGTACATCGCTGACAACAGATTTAAGATCCATCATTACATCAAATGTTAATTCTTTTGGGTTGTCTTGATAGTTTCGGAAATTATTATTGGTTGTAAGATAATTATGCAGGTCATTATTAAACTCATTATATCTTTCTTTAATAGTAGGTATTTCTGAATTCTTGTTTTTACTCATAGTTTAATCTTATAATGTATAAAACAATACTATATTTCTTTTAAATATTTTGCGCCATCAACTTTTTCCATTCTCCATTCTATCATATCCAAACCAATATTTTTACTGTTTTTCTCAACTAAGATACCTTTTTTGTACGCATCTGGTTGATGCTCAATAAAATCAAGAACGAACTTCAATTGTGCTGGGGTAATATTATTGTTTCTCAAAACCCTTAATGCAAAAGCATTAGCATGTGATTCTTCTTTTTCAAAACAATATTTTTTATTGTTTTGAATCCACGTATCACATTTCGAGCCTGCATCCATTAATGCGTGAGCATATTCGTGGACAATAACCTTCCAAATCAGGGTTCTTAATTCATCGTCATTTTTAACATATTTTCTTATGACATCTGGGAATAATATAATTTCTTTTTCTCCATAAGTGTTTCGAATGTATACTCCAAGATAGTTTTTACCATCATCATAATTTTCATAATGTGCTTGTCTACCAAAATGGATTGGGATTGACTGCAAAATAGAACCAATATAGTTTTTAGGATAGTTCCACGACAGACTGTTTTCAGATTCATAAAATAACGAAGGAACTACTTTTTCTGCACAAACGCTTTTAACTATATCTTCGATATCATCACCGGGGTTCAATATGAGATATTTATCTTCTACAGTAATTGTAGGATTATTGCCATCATTGAAAGTTCCTTCAATTACTTTTGTGATTTTTGTGCCGTGTTTATCTTGGTCATATGTATCCTCGATTATATGGTCAAATGTATCAATGTAGTGTTTGTAATCATTATCAGCTATGTATTCTAATGCTAACATCTCTTTCTTGTCTACTGTTACATCCCTATTGTTAAGTAATATCAATGTCTTGATTCGTTTTGCAAGATCTTTGGGTATGTTTATTTTATCTTCGTCAATTACGACAAAATATATTCCTCTTTCTTCTCTATCTTTATATTTTCGGGTATAATAGTCTTCAAAATTTTGATACTTACAACCTGTGATTTTGGCATAATCATGACTATCACGAAACCAACACAATTCTTCTACTTGATCTTCTATTGGATCTAATAAACTCATAACTTTAAACATTTATGGTTAAACATTTCTTACTTTGTACTGTACATAATCATTGCAGAATTTACATAATGAGGATAAGGATTCTCCGTCATTGCAGTGGAGTATTTTACGTCAACAACATCAATGTCATTTCCCGAAATGAAATCATTTACAAGGGTTTCTAATTTTTCATTAGCTTTGTAAATTGTACCTTCTGCTGAATAAATTTTTGTCTTAATCATAATGAATTAATTTAAGTTAATAATAAAAACATTTTATTTGTCATAAGATATATATCAAAAACATATCAAAAAGTTACACTTTTTCTCAAAAAAATTTTTATAACGTTTGTAACACGATAATATTCAATGGATTACAAAAACACCCGAATGATTAGTTTTTAATCAAACGTCTCGGCATATAGTATTTAACTGTTTTTTCTCTGCAAATTTCCGCCTTTTCTACCATATTTTTGAAGTCCTTGTTAGTCCTTTTGAGTCCGATTTAGCTTAGGCAATAAAAAAACCGCGAACTTCTGTTTATGTGGAGGCTCTGGACTGCCTATGCTACAAACAAGAATGCTCACGGTCATATCCGCGAGCGCTTCTGCTTTCTTGAGTGGTGTACCTGAAATTTCCCAGATTTCGGTCCGCAAAGAAAAGCGAAAACGCCTTTTTATATGTCTTTATACTTTATTTAACTGTCTGTTTCTTAATATAATTGTTTAATTCGACACTGCAAAAATAAGGAATTTTTCGTGGAAAACAAAATAATTTTGAAAAAAATCAGCCTTGGACTATCCGTTTCAGCTCATCAACATCTGGCAGCGCCTTCTGATATTCCTCTGGCATGTCGGCTAATGTTTTGTATGTTGCAACGCCCATTGGCTTGTTGTAATCTCGTATTACAAACTCCACATATTCACGATTTGCAGATTTACATAAGACAATACCAATTGATGGATCCCCATGTGGTTTCAGGGAATGAAGATACATTCGGAATATTTAACGTGTGATATATATCTATTTGATTTTTAATGATTTGCAATTCGTCCTTTGCAAGGGACGATTTATCTTTTGATAATTCGGCAATTGCAATTGTCGAATTTCCGTCAGTCGTAACTGACGAATTTGAATCAAGAATAATCCAATTCTCATAAAAAAGACGCATCTTTTTCAATTGTGTTGCCGAATACCCTCTCAATCCTGGCAATTCCTTTCGAAGCCGTTGGCTAATAACCTCCAATGCACCAGTTCCCCAAACGCCTTTTCGTGTATGCAGGGATAGGATAATTTATTTTCTGACAGGGAAAGAAAAAAAACTTCAAACTTCACACTCCAAACTTCAAACTATTTTGTATCTTTGCATCGTAATTTTTGAAACGTGTCAGACATCTTAAAGTTTTTGAATGAGCCTCAGAGAGAGGCGGTTACGACGATAGAAGGTCCGGTGATGGTCATCGCGGGAGCCGGCTCGGGCAAGACTCGTGCCCTCACCCACCGCATCGCATATATGATTGAGCAGGGCATCAACCCGTTCTCGATTATGGCGCTGACGTTCACCAACAAAGCCGCCAAGGAGATGAAAGAACGCATCATGCAGCTCGTCGAGCCGGGCGCCGCCCGCAATGTGTGGATGGGCACCTTCCACTCCATCTTCGCAAGGATTCTGAGAATCGAGGCGGCAAACCTCGGCTACACCTCCGAATTCACAATCTACGACACCGACGACTCCAAGACACTCATCAACACAATTTTAAAAGAAAGGGAAATCGACACCAAGGCTTATCCTGCGAAATACGTGCTTCACAGGATTTCAATGGCGAAGTCGGCTCTCTACACACCAGAAGACTATATCGAAAACGCCGATATTCAGGAACAGGACCGCCGCGCCAACAAGCCGCTCATCGGCGAGCTGTTCAAGACATACAACAGCCGCCTGAAACGCGCCAACGCCATGGACTTCGACGATATTCTGTTTAACACGAACGTTCTCCTGCGCGATTTTCCTGATATTTTATACAAATATCAACGTCATTTTGAGTACATCCTCGTTGACGAGTACCAGGACACCAACTACGCCCAATACCTTATTATAAAACGTATCGCGGCGATGCGCGAGAACATCTGCGTGGTGGGCGACGATGCACAGTCGATTTACGGATTCCGTGGCGCGAACATACAGAATATTCTCAATTTCAAGATTGACTACCCAGAGCAGAAACTCATTCGCCTTGAGCAGAATTACCGCTCGACGAAAACGATAGTGAAAGCGGCAAACAGCGTTATCGCCAACAACAAAGACCAGATCAAGAAAAACGTGTGGTCGGACAAGGAGGAAGGCGAGCTCATCACACTTCTGAGAGCCACCTCCGACAACGAGGAAGGCACGCTTGTGGCAAATTCTATCTTCGGCTACAAGATGTCGCGCCAGTTGTCGAACAAGGATTTCGTGATTCTCTACCGCACCAACGCACAGTCGCGTTCATTGGAAGAGGCTCTGCGTAAACAGGATATACCTTATAAAATATATGGCGGTCTCTCGTTCTACGACCGCAAAGAGGTGAAAGACCTCCTCGCCTACTTCCGCGTCGTCATCAACCCGCATGACGAGCAGGCGCTGTTGAGAATCGTCAATTATCCGGCACGCGGCATTGGCGACACCACGAAACAGAAGCTGCAAGTTATAGCCGACGAGCGGAAATGCACAATCTGGGACGTCCTGACTTCGCTCAACGAGCAGTCGACGGAGTTCAACATGGGAACGGTCAGCAAACTGAGCAACTTCGTCACGATGATTCAGAGTTTCCAGACGCAAATCGACAAAATGAACGCCTTTGAGTTGGCGAAACATATCACCGAAACCGTCGGAATCATCAAGGTTTTGAAGGAAGACGAGACACCTGAAGGCGTGATGCGCGTGCAGAACATCGAGGAGCTCTTAAACGCAATCATGGAGTTTTCCGACAAGCAAGTCGACGAGGTCACAGGCGAGCAGATGGCTGTGAACCTGCCGAAATTCATGGAGGACGTGGCACTCCTCACCGACCAGGACCAGAAAGAGGAAGAAGGCTCCGACTACGTCACGCTGATGACGATTCACAGCGCAAAAGGTCTGGAGTTCCCTTACGTTTACATCGTCGGTCTCGAAGAGAACCTCTTCCCTGGAATACAGTCGCTCAGCACTCGCGAAGACCTTGAAGAGGAACGCCGTCTGTTCTACGTCGCGTTGACGAGAGCCGAGACTAAGCTCATCCTCAGCTATGCCGAAAGCCGTTATCGCTGGGGCAACATGACGCTCAGCGAGCCGTCACGTTTCATCGACGAAATCGACCCGAGCCTCATTGAACGCACCAAGAAAGCGTCGTTCAGAGGCACTGCAATCAAAGAAGAGCATGGTTATAATCCGTTTTCTGGTAGAGGAGCATGGACATACAGTGGAGACAAGCGCTATGAAACTCCGAGAACTCAGAGACAAGAGAGCGCTCAAAGAATTCAGACAGCGCCAAAAGCTTCCGACAGCGATTTTATTCCTGTTGACGCCGAAGAAATCCAAGCCGGAATGCGCGTTTTGCATCAGAAATTCGGTCAGGGAACGGTGGTACGAGTTGAAGGAGCAGGACCGAACAAAAAGGCATCAGTCGATTTTGACGAAAACGGCAACAAGATGCTGATGCTGAAATTCGCGAAGCTCAGCATTTTGAAGCAATAATTTTTTTAGTTTAGAGTTTAGAGTTTAAAGATTAAAGTTTAGAGTTATGGAATATAATACAGAACGAGAGAAGATAGTGATTTCGGAATACGGCCGCAACATCCAGGTGATGATTCGTCATCTCATGGAGATTGAAGACCGCAAGCAACGCACCGAAGCGGCATATTTCATCGTCAACGTGATGGCGCAGATGAATCCTCAGGTCAAGGAGTCGAACGACTACATGCACAAGCTTTGGGATCATCTTTTCATCATTTCAGAATACAAACTCGATGTCGACAGTCCTTACGACCCGCCCACACCGGAGATGCAGAAAAAGAAACCTGAACACGTCGGATATCAGAAGAACAACATCAAATACGGCCATTACGGACAGTATATCTATGACGTTGTGAAGAAAGTGAAAGAGATGGAAGACGGTCCGAAGAAACAAGCCATCCTCGTCAACATCGCGAACCAGATGAAACGCGACTATCTCAACTGGAACCGCGACACCGTCAACGACCTGCTCATCCTCGACGACCTTTACAAGATTTCTGGTGAGGAAGTGACACTCCCGATGGACACCAAGCTCACGCCGACGAATGAGATTCTGAACAAGCAGCCTCAGCAGCAGCAACAGCAGAAGAAGAAACAGAACAACAAGAAAAACAACAATAACAACAAGAATCAGCAGCAGGCCAAACAAGGCAACCCTAACCGTCCAAACAAGAAAAACTGACATCATGGCATCATTTAAAGTTACAGGAGGAAACAAACTCGCCGGCACCATCATCCCACAGGGCGCCAAGAACGAAGCCATGCAGGTGATCTGCGCCGCGCTTCTCACCGACGAGCCCGTCACGATAACGAACCTTCCCGACATCCTCGACATCAACAACCTCATCGACTTGTTAAAAGGCATGGGCGTTGTCGTCGACAGGAAAAGCAAGAGCGAGGTTACATTGCACGCCAAAGACATCAACCATGATTATTTCGACACCAAGGACTTCCACGAGAGGGCTACCAGGTTGCGCGGCTCCGTGATGATTCTCGGTCCGCTCCTCGCCCGCTTCGGTATGGGTTACATGCCACGTCCGGGAGGCGACAAGATAGGACGCCGCCGTCTCGACACCCATCTCATAGGCTTGATGAACCTCGGTGCGACGATGGAGACAGTCGGGATGGAGCACGTCTACCGTCTCGTGGCACCGAAAGACGGTCTCAAAGGCACTTACATGCTCCTTGATGAAGCATCAGTGACAGGTACCGCCAACATAGTGATGGCCGCAGTGATGGCAAAAGGCGAAACGACAATATTCAACGCGGCATGTGAGCCGTATCTGGTGCAGCTTTGCCGCATGCTTACCGCCATGGGCGCAAAGATAGACGGCATCGGCTCCAACCTTTTGAAAATCACCGGCGTCGAGAAACTTCACGGCACCACACACCGCCTCCTCGCCGACATGATTGAAGTGGGTTCATTCATCGGTCTTGCAGCCATGACAGGCTCCGACATCACAATAAAAGACGCAGGAATAAAAGATTTAGGCATCATACCGAACACTTTCAAAAAGCTCGGCATCAAGATGGAGTTCATTGGTGACGACATTCACATACCGGCACAGGAGCATTATCAAGTTGAGACGTTTTTGGACGGCAGCATCCTCACTATCGCCGACGCGCCTTGGCCAGGCTTCACGCCCGACCTCATCAGTATCGTGCTCGTGGTGGCAACGCAAGCCAAAGGCACCGTGCTCATCCACCAGAAGATGTTCGAGAGCCGTCTGTTCTTCGTCGACAAGCTCATCGACATGGGCGCGCAGATAATACTTTGCGACCCGCACCGCGCCAACATCATCGGACTCGACAGAAGCCACCAGCTCAAAGCTGTCAGAATGGCTTCACCTGACATCCGCGCGGGCGTCGCACTGCTCATCGCCGCACTGTCAGCCGAAGGCACGTCGATTATCGACAACATCGACCAGATTGACAGAGGCTATCAGGATATCGACGGACGACTGAGGCAGCTCGGAGCGCAGATAGAACGAATGTAACGATATCTTAAAATGATTTCATGCCAAAATGACACACTGCCCGTTTTGGCATGTATTTTGATTATACCTTATTAATCTTTTGAGAATAAGTAAACAAAACATATCATGAGCAAACATAAGAAAGAACCTGAGATTAAAGGCGAAGACGAGAAAATCGAGGCAGAAGGCAACATTGAGGTAAAAGAGGAAAAACAGGAGGAAAAAGCTGAAAATTTCGAGGAGAAATTCAACGAATTGAATGACAAATACCTCCGTTTGTACTCGGAATATGACAATTATCGCAAGCGCACTGCCAACGAGAAAATCGAACTGATTAAGACCGCGGCTGAAAGCACTATTCTGGCACTTCTTCCTATCCTCGACGATTTCGAAAGAGCATTGCCAACAATGGAGAAAGACGAAGACAAGACACATTACGAAGGTGTCATGTTGATTTACAACAAGTTGAAACGGACATTGGAGCAGAAAGGTCTTGAAGAAATCAAGGCTGTCGGCGAACCGTTCAACACCGACGAGCAT
This sequence comes from Bacteroidales bacterium, assembly GCA_017427985.1. Lineage (GTDB taxonomy): Bacteria > Bacteroidota > Bacteroidia > Bacteroidales > F082 > Limimorpha. The sequence continues at coordinate 180,768 of JAFRRS010000023.1, forward strand.
GAGGCACTGACACAGATTCCTGCCCCATCTGAAGACATGAAGGACAAGGTTATCGATGTTGTTCAGAAAGGTTACAAATTGAATGGCAAGGTCATAAGATACGCAAGAGTTGTTGTCGGATGCTAAAAATCTAAAAAATGGCAGAGAAAAGAGATTACTACGAGGTGCTGGAGGTGGCAAAGAACGCCACAGCCGATGAGATAAAGAAAGCATACAGGAAGAAAGCCCTGCAATATCATCCTGACAGAAATCCTGGCGATAAGGAAGCCGAGGAGAAATTCAAGGAGGCTGCTGAGGCGTACGGCGTTTTGAGCGACGAGAACAAACGCGCTCGTTACGACCGTTACGGTCATGCCGGCGTGAGCGGACAGGATTTCAGCGGCGCTTCGATGAACGACATCTTCAGCCAGTTTGGCGACATCTTCAGCGACCTGTTCGGTGGCGGAGGCGGCTTCGGCTTCAATTTCGGCGGTTTCGGAGGCGGCAGCGGACAGCGTCCGGTGTACAGAGGCTCCAACCTTCGTGTCAGGGTGAAGCTCACGCTCGATGAAATCAGCACAGGCGTCAAGAAAAAGATAAAAGTCAACAAATACGTCACCTGCCAGAAATGCAAGGGCAGCGGCTCGGAAGACGGCACGTTTGAGACCTGCAAGACCTGCGGAGGCAAAGGTCAGCGTGTGATGCGCTCGGGCTTCTTCACACAGGTAAGCACCTGCCCAACATGCGGCGGCGAGGGTCGTGTGATAAAGAAGAAATGCTCGGCGTGCAACGGCGACGGCATCGTCAAGGGAGAGGAAGTCATTGAACTCGACATCCCTGCCGGCGTGGCAGAAGGCATGCAGCTGTCGGTGCGCGGCAAAGGCAACGCAGGCGCACACAACGGAGTGCCAGGCGACCTGCTCATCCTCATCGAGGAAGAGAAACATCCGCAGCTTGAACGCGACGGAAACAACCTCATCCACAACCTCTTCATCAGCGTGCCACAGGCAGCGCTCGGCTGTAACCTCGAAGCTCCATGCATCGGCGGAACAGTGAGCATCAAAATACCGGCAGGAGTGCAGAGCGGCGACATCATCCGCGTGAAAGGCAAAGGTCTTCCGGAAATAAACGGCTACGGCAGAGGCGACCTGATCGTCAACGTGAACGTGTGGACCCCGAAAAAACTGTCGAAAGAAGAGGAAAAGATTATGAAAGACCTCCTCGAAAGCGAAAACTTCAAACCGAAACCAGGCGCCAACGACAAAGGCGTATTCGATAAAATCAGAGACTTCTTCAGCTAAAAACTATGAACTATCTCGAAATAAACAACGTTTCAAAAACGTACGGCACAAAAAAAGTGCTCAATGACATCTCAATAAAGGTGCCAAAACAAAGCATCTACGGCCTCCTCGGACCGAACGGCGCCGGAAAAACCACTCTGATCAGGATTCTCAATCAGATTACGATGCCTGACTCAGGGCAAGTGCTGCTCGACGGCAATCCACTGAGTCCCAATGATATAGCTAAAATCGGATATCTTCCCGAAGAACGCGGTCTTTACAAGAAGATGAAAGTCGGCGAGCAAGCCATTTACCTTGCGCAGCTTAAAGGCATGGACCGCAAAGAGGCTGACAAACGTCTCCGCCAATGGTTTGTGAAGTTCGACATCGCGAACTGGTGGGACAAGAAGGTCGAGGAGTTAAGCAAGGGCATGCAGCAGAAAGTGCAGTTCATCGTCACGGTGATACACGAGCCGAAGCTGCTCATCTTCGACGAGCCGTTCTCAGGCTTCGACCCGATAAACGTGAATCTTCTGAAAAATGAGATTCTGGAGTTGCGCGAAAAAGGCTCAACGATACTTTTTTCCACACACAACATGTCGTCGGTGGAAGAGCTTTGCGACAACATTATGCTTATTAATAAAGGTGAGAAGATTCTTGAAGGCAGCGTTTACGACATCAAACAACGTTTCAAAAACCACACCTACGATGTTGTTTACAAACCTTTCGACGGCAGCGAGGAACAACACCTCACCGTCAACTCGACGAATCCTAACGAGCTGATTCGCGACATTATCGAAAAAGGCAAACTCGTGTCGTTTAACGAAATTCTGCCATCGATGAACGAAATTTTCATCAACCTTGTATCATCGTCAAACCAATAAAATCAACGACTTATGAGAATCGGAATCATTATTGAAAGAGAATATCTTACACGAGTGAAGAAACGCTCGTTCCTACTCATCACCTTCCTCGCGCCATTGTTTTTCGCCGCTTTGATGTTCCTTCCGGCAATTCTAATGACCAATTCAGAAAAGTTCGAGACCAAGAAAATCATAGCTGTTTGCGATGAATCCACGTTGTTTAACGGGAAGTTGGAAAACACCGACGCCAACACCTTTATATATATAGACAAAAGCATTGACGAAGCGAAGCAACTCGTGAAAGACGGCGTGTACGACGGGGTGTTGTATATCCCAGGCACAAAGCTCACTGTGCCGACAAATGCAGAGCTTTACAGTATCAAACAGCAACCCATGACTCTCACCTCGCACATCAGGTCGTCGATGAAACAAATCGTTGAGCATCAGAAGCTTATGTCATCAGGCATCGACCCCGCCATTGTGAAGGCATCGGCAACGACCATCAACATCCAGCAGATAAAGATGAACGAAAAGGAAGGCGGTGAGCAGAAGAGTTTCAGCGAGTTTGAGTTCTTACTTGGACTGATTCTCGCCCTGATTATTTATTTCGTGATTTTCATCTTCGGCTCTCAGGTGATGCGCGGTGTTATTGAAGAAAAAACAAACCGTATCATCGAGGTGATTGTCAGCTCTGTCAAGCCATTCGAACTGATGATGGGTAAAATCATCGGCATCGCTTTGGTGGGTCTGACGCAGTTTTTGCTATGGGGAGTGCTTACATTGGCGATTTCAGGCATCGCGTCGGCGTTCCTGCCGACACAGGATGTCTTCTCAGCAGGCACGGTGATGAGTGAACAAATCACTGAAGCTGGAATAAATCCTAATAATCCAGACACTTTGACCGAAGTCTTTGAAATCATCCATTCCATCAATTTCAAGGACATTTTATGGTGCTTCCTCCTCTACTTCATCGGAGGTTATTTCCTATATTCGGCGATGTTTGCCGCCATTGGCGCCGCCGTCGACAACGAGACCGACACGCAGCAGTTTGTGACTCCGATTTCGTTGCTTCTGGTGATACCTATGGTATGTTCATCCATCATCTCCACCGCGCCCGACAGCTCATTCGCCCTTTGGATGTCGATGATACCGTTCACCTCCCCTGTTGGAATGATGCTGAGGATACCTTTCGGCGTGCCAATATGGCAGGTCGTGCTGTCAGTGGCACTGCTCTACGCCACATTCATCGTCTTCACATGGCTTGCGAGCAAGGTGTACCGGACTGGCATCCTGATGTACGGCAAAAAGGTTTCCTGGAAAGAGATTTTCAAGTGGATAAAATATTAAAAAAAATATTTTGTCGGCATTGAAAAATGTCGTATCTTTGCACGCTAAAAATTTTAGTGATTAATTTGTTGAAATTAATTAAAAAGTTTAATATTATAAAAAATTGATTTACAATGCAGAACAAAGGAGTTATTAAGCTTTTGGCATTTTTATTGGCTCTTTTCACAGTGTATCAGTTGTCATTCACGTTCGTGACAAGGCACATGGAAAGTAAAGCAAAAGCCTATGCTGAAAGTCCGAAGACTGTCGCTTTAGCTACAGAGATGGCTAAGGGCGACCAGAATGCTTACGAGTACTATCTTGACTCTATCAAGACAGCAAAAGAGACTTATTATCTCGACTCAATCGGCACAATTAAAGTTTACATGTGGCAAGACTACCGCAAGTGCAAGGAGCAGGAGTTGAACCTCGGTCTTGACCTCAAGGGCGGTATGAACGTTATGTTGGAAGTGTCAGTTCCGGACATCATCTACGCTCTCGCCGGCAACAGCAATGACGAAACATTCAAAGAGGCGATGCGCATCGCCAATGAGCAGCATCTCAACAGCCAGAAAGATTTCGTTGACCTTTTCGGCGAAGCATACGCAAAGCTCGATCCAAATGCACGTCTCGCCTCAATTTTCTTATATGAATTCAAAGACAAAGGCATCACTGTCAACTCATCAAACGAGGACGTTTTGAAGACCATCAAGGATGAGACAAACAGCGCCATCGACCGTTCATATCAGATTTTGAGAACACGTATCGACCGTTTCGGTGTGGCACAGCCTAACATCCAGAAGTTGGAAGGCTCAGGCCGTATCCTCGTCGAGCTTCCAGGTATCAAAGACCCGAAGCGTGTCCGCAAACTGTTGCAAGGCACAGCCCAACTCGAGTTCTGGGAGACATACAAATTCACTGAGATTTACCAGCATTTCGACGAGGCAAACGCACGTTTAGCCGAAATCGAGAAAGCCGGCAAGCCAGAGAAAGTTGAAGAAGAGAAAGAAGAAAGCGATGTTGCTCTTCTCAACCAGATGACAGCTGAAGACTCATTGAAGAAAGCACAGGACAAAGCACTTGAGGCATATCAGGAGAACAACCCGTTGTACGTGGTCCTTTCACCATCATACGCCAGGAACAACGCAGGTCAGATGGTTCCTGCTGAGACAGCATGCGTTGGTAGAGCAATGGTAAAAGACACAGCTAATATCAACAGAATGTTGAAACAGGTTTCTTCAATATTCCCACGCAACCTCAAGTTCGCATGGTCAGTAAAACCTAACAATGTAGAAGGCAGCAACGTCGAGATTATCGACCTCGTGGCATTGAAAGCCAACCGTGACAACAAATGCTCACTCGGTGGCGAAGTCGTCACAGAGGCACGTCAGGACTACGACCAGAATGGTCGCGTCGAGGTTACAATCCAGATGAACTCAGAAGGCGCAAAGGCATGGAAACGCTTGACAGGCGACAACATCGGCCGTCAGGTTGCAATCGTCCTCGACAACTACGTCTACTCATATCCTGTCGTCAACGATGAGATCCCTGGCGGTCGCTCACAGATCTCCGGCGGCAACATGACAGTGGAAGAGGCTCAGGACTTGGCAAACATCCTGAAAGCCGGTAAGTTACCAGCCCCAGCACGTATCCTCGAAGAGAACGTCGTCGGTCCTTCACTCGGTCAGGAAGCTATCACATCAGGTTTCTGGTCATTCATCATCGCTTTCTGCCTCGTGCTCATCTACATGGTGTTCTTCTACAGCAAGGCCGGTATCGCAGCCGACATCGCATTGCTCGTTAACATCCTGTTCTTCTTCGGCGTTATCGCATCATTCGGCACAGTGTTGACACTGCCTGGTATCGCAGGTATCGTCTTGACACTGGGTATGGCTGTTGACTCTAACGTCATCATCTTCGAACGTATCAAGGAAGAGATTGCTGCAGGTAAAGGCATCCGCCTCGCCGTCGCCGACGGTTTCAAGGCAGCTTACTCAGCTATCCTCGACGGTCAGATCACAACATTTTTGACAGGTTTCATCCTGTTCGAGTTCGGTACAGGTCCTGTACAAGGTTTCGCAACAACATTGATGATCGGTATCTGCACCTCATTGTTCACCTCAATCTTCATCACAAGACTTATCCTTGAAGGTTGGCTCAACAGAAACAAAGAGATTGCATTCTCAACCAATATGACACGCAACTTCTTGAAGAACACCAAGTTCAACTTCATCAAGTTCGGCAAGACAGCATTCATCATCGGTGGTATCATGATTGTCATCAGCTTCGGTTCACTGGCAGTCCGCGGTCTCAACCTCGGCATCGACTTCCAGGGCGGTCGCAACTACGTTGTACGTTTCGACAAGGAAGTGTCAGTTGTCCAAGTGCGTGAGGCTCTCGCCAACATTCCAGAGTTCAAGGCAGACGCTCCGGAAGTGAAGACATTCGGTCCAAGCCGTCAGGTGAAGATCACTACAAAATACGAAATCAACAGCAACGATCCTGATATTGACGCCAAGATCCAGGGCATGCTCTATGACGGATTGAAAGGCTTCTACAGCAAGGACATGACATACGACCAGTTCACATCAGACAGCGAGAAGAGCGATATGATGCTCGGTATCATGTCATCGCAGAAGGTGGGTGCAACCATCGCCGACGACGTGACACGCAAGGCTATCTGGGCAGTCATCATCTCATTGGTTGTCATCTTCGTGTACATCGCCATCCGTTTCAAGAGATGGCAGTACGGCGCCTCTTCAATCGTGGCATTGACACACGATACAATCATCGTGATTGGTATGTACTCGTTGTTCTACAACATCTTACCATTCTCAATGGAGGTTGACCAGTCGTTCATCGCCGCTGTTCTGACCATCATCGGTTACTCAATCAACAACACAGTGGTTATCTTCGACCGTATCCGTGAGAACGTGACACTCTATCCAAAGAGAAGCTGGTATGAGAGAATGAACGACGGTGTCAACAGCACATTGCTCCGTTCAATCAACACATCAGGTTCAACATTGGTGGTGTTGCTCGCTATCTTCATTTTCGGTGGTGAGACAATCCGCGGATTCGTGTTCGCACTGCTCGTCGGTATCATCGCAGGTACATTCTCATCACTGTTCATCGCCTCTCCAATAGCTTACATGTTCTTCAGAGGCAAGAGAGTCGATGCCAATATGCTTGAAGCAGCCGACAAGAAGAGAAAATAGTTAGTGATTTAACATCTAACGTTATTCGAAATCTGTAGAGACGCCATATATGACGTCTCTACATTTTTTTATTTAAAAATATAAATAAATATTGTTTATATTTATTTTTTTTGTATTTTTGCTATCTTGAATAATTGTGTATAAACTTGATAAAAAATATTTCTTATGAGAAAGAGTTTTTTGGTACTATTTGCATTGATTTGCTGTGTTTTTAACGCATACGCCTTTGATTTTCAAGCGGAAAACGGCGATGGTGTAACTATTTACTACAACATCAAACCATCAAATAAAGTACACGTCACGAACGACGGTGTCAACAGCTATTCAGGTGTGGTGAACATTCCTGAGGTGGTGACATACGACGAAACCACATATACTGTGACAGGAATCAGCGCCAACGCATTCGAAGGCTGCGACGGATTGACCGCGGTGACTATGCCATCGACGATAAACAACATCGGCAACGAAGCATTCAAAGGATGCAGCGCATTGGTCTCGATAACGATTCCTGACGTGTCAATCAGCTATGGCACCAATATCCTCGAAGGATGCTCCAGCCTTGAGACTTTCGACGTCCCACGTCACATGGCATACATCCCTGAGGCGTTTTTCAAAAACTGCTCAAGTTTAACCACAATCACATACACAAACTCACTGATGAACATCGCATGGGGTGCTTTTGAAGGCTGCGTCTCGCTGACATCCGCCAATTTCAACATCCCGAGCACAGTGGTGTATATCGGCTACGGCGCTTTCAAGGGCTGCACAGGACTCACCAGCGTGACAATCCCGAATGGCGTGTCGAAGATTGACAACGACACCTTCAAAGGCTGCAGCAACCTTGTCACCGTGAACCTTCCAAGCACCATCGCTGAAATAAAAGTGCGTGCTTTCCGTGACTGCGTCAACATGACAACCATCAACTTCCCTGCCGCAATGACAAAAATCGGCATCGAGGCGTTTTACGGATGCACAAGCCTGACAAACGTTGACATGAGCGAATCGGCAATCAACTACATCGACAACAACGCTTTTGAAAACTGCACCAACCTCACCAATGTCGTGTTCTCAAACGTTTTGACATCCATCGGTCAGAACGCTTTCAAAAACAGCGCGATAAGCCAAATAACACTTCCAAAGTCGATGACGACAATCGGTGATCTGGCATTTGCAGGATGCTCAAGCCTTACCAGCGCGGTGTTGCCAAGCACAATAACAGGTGTCGGCGCACAGGCATTCCTTAACTGCTCAGGTATCACAACGTTGAAATGCTTTGCGAAAGTTCCGCCGTCAGCACCAGCTAACTGCTTCGACGGTGTCAATCCGGCGATGACCGTCATCGTCCCCTGCCCTTCTGTAAACGCTTACATGGCTAACATCCCATGGGATGCATTCAACGTAATCTGCGCACCTGACATCAACATCACATCAGGCACCATCCCATTCGACAGCGGCAACATTTTCGGAGAAGGATTATACACGACAGACGAGACCGTCAATCTCGTGGCAGTTCCAAAGAACCATTTTGTTTTCGTCCACTGGACAGAAAACGACGTTGTGATTTCAACAAATCCAAGCCTTACATTCATCGCAACGGAAAACAGACACATTGTTGCACATTTCACATACAGCACCCACAACATCACTGTTACAGCAGAGCCTTCAATTTACGGCTCTGTGACAGGTGGCGGCATATATGAATACAGCGCAGTGGCACGTCTGGAAGCCTTCCCTAACCCACATTACGACTTCTACAACTGGACAGAAAACGACAGCGTTGTCTCAACAGAAGCGATGTACAGATTCACAGTGCCTTACGACAGAAACCTCGTGGCGCATTTCGCCCCTTCAAACTACAACGTCACCACTTTGGTGAATATCCCTGGTGCAGGAACGACAACAGGTGACGGCGTTTACACATTCAACACCTCAGTCACTGTTACAGCATCAGCCAACGAACACTACACTTTCACATGCTGGAAGGAAAAAGGCGTAGTGGTGTCAACAAATGCAGAATACACCTTCACCATCAACAATCCAAGAAATCTGACGGCAGTGTTCACTCCTGATGACTATGAAATCAATGCGACCGTGAACATTGAAGGCGCAGGAACCGTTGAAGGAACCGGTATCTACAGCTATAACGAAACAGCAACACTGGTAGCGACGAACAACTACAGCTACACTTTCCTCGGATGGGAAGAAAACGGAACTATAGTCAACACCAACCCAACTTACAGCTTTATCGTCAACAGCAACAGAGACCTCGTTGCGGTATTCGGACTTAACAACTACATCGTTACCGCCACATCAAACCTCGGTGACGCCGCGATAATCAGCGGTGACGGCATCTACACACATGGCGACACCGTTACAATGTCAACATACGCCAACAGTTTCTACGTATTTGACAACTGGACAGAAGGCGACGAGATTGTTTCATCAAGCTCAGCTTTCAGTTTCGTCATCAACAGCAACAGAAACCTTGTGGCGAACTACCACGCACAGAACACAAACTACTGGGTTCCAACTACAACAGCATCAAGCACCATGTTGCTCACTGGCGTAATCCAAATCGAAGGAGTGGAACAAAGCACCGATATGCTTGAAATCGGAGCGTTCTGCAACGAAGAAGTAAGAGGAAGCCAAAAGGCACAGTTTGTTGAAGCCACAGGAAGATACCTGTTCTACATGACAATTTACGGCAACGACGACGACCCAATCTCATTCAGACTTTACGACCACGAACTCGATTCAGTGTTGTCGTTGAAATGCCTTACAGACTTGACATTCACGACTGACCAGATGATAGGCTCGACTGCAAATCCGCAGGTCATGAACTTCATTTCAGCGTTGTTTATCACTGTTAACGTAAATCCTGAAAACAGCGGTACCGTGACTGGTGGTGGCGCATACACCGAAGGCAGTGAAGTGACCCTCGTGGCGACACCGGCTGATGGCTTCTCATTCAACAACTGGATGGAGAATGACACCGTTGTCACAACAAACGCAACATATTCATTTACAGCGATGTCCAACAGAGTGCTGACTGCCAACTTCGTTCCAGGAAACCACTGGAATCCAAATCCGGAGTTGTATAACAACAGCATGAATGTCATTGCACTTCTGCAGATTTCAGGAGAGGAACAGAGCAACACATTCCTTGAAGTGGGTGCTTTCTGCAACGACGTGGTGAGAGGCAGCACAATGCCAACATACATCGCATCAGTCGACAAATACTTGTACTTCCTGCAGATTTACGGTTCAAACGGCAACCATATCGTCTTCAAATTGTATGACCATGAAAACGAAGTCGAATATGACTACGTTTCTGCATCGTCATTGACATTCTCAGCTAACAGTGTCATTGGAAACCCGACAAGCCCGTATATCATCAACATGGAGCCATCAGTGACAATTGAGACCATGGCATATCCAACAAATGCAGGAAACACCAGCGGCAGCGGCATCTATCCATACGGAAGCTCTGTCACATTGACTGCATCAGGAACAGGCAACAATGTGTTTGTAAACTGGACATGCGGCGGCAACGTTGTGTCGACCAGCCCTACTTTCACATTCACAGCCACAGAATCACTGACATTCACCGCCAACTTCTCCAACGGTCAGAATACAAATCTTTCAAACGGTTGGAACTGGTATTCAACATTCGTTGAGATGAACGGCGTTGACGGTCTTACAATGGTTGAGAACGGTCTTGGAACGTCAAGCACGACAATTATGTCGCAGACACAAAGTGTTGTTTACAATGGCGGCACATGGGAAGGCTCACTCGGAACGATAGTGAACGAGCAGATGTACCGCATCTACATGAATGGTTATCATACACTTAGAATATATGGAAACATCGCCAATCCGAGCAGCCATCCTATAACGCTCAATCCTGATTGGAACTGGATCGGTTATCCGATGACAGGCAGAGTGGCAGTCAACACTGCTTTGGCAGGACTCGACGCCACAAACGGCGACGTCATCAGGTCGTTGAACAGCTATGCTGAATATATCGACGGCGCTGGCTGGATTGGCTCACTCAACACATTGGTTCCAGGTCAGGGCTACATGTACAACAATGCTGGAAGCGGCAGCAAGACTTTTGTCTACCAAAGCTCAGCCAAGGAAGATCCTGACGGAAACATCACAACTGACAATAACTTCTGGCATCCGGACGTCCACAAATACGCCAACAGCATGTGCATAACATCTTCAATCGTCATCAACGGCGAAAGACCGAGAAGCATGGGCTATGAAATCGGCGCATTCTGTGACGGTGAATGCCGTGGCAGCGCAAGACCTGTTTACATCGAGCATCTCGACGAATACATAATGTATCTCATAGTTTACGGAGAGCAGGGCGATGAGATTTCGTTCAAGCTTTATGACTACGAACAGGAAGAAATAGTTTCAGATCATGCTGCTAACGTGTTAAGTTTCAACAACAATTCGGTTGTCGGCTCAGCGATAAACAGCTTTGAGATTTCATACAACGACATCGACAATGTTGGTGAAAACAATATCAGCATCGGCATCTACCCTAACCCGGCGCACATCGGCGACAAGCTGATTCTGACAACAAAAGCTGAAGATTCAAAAGTCGAAATATATAATGCAACTGGTGTCAAGATTTACGAGAAGACCTTCAACAACGAAGAAAAACTCGATTGTTTTGACAAGTCAGGCGTTTATCTGATGCGTGTCATCACACCATCGGGAACAACATTCAGAAAGGTAGTCATTGACTAACTCTTTTGACTATTAATATAATAGATGTACGATCTTATCGTTATATCTTAAAAAGGATTTTTATGGTTAAGAAACTGTTATTTGCACTTCTTATAATTGTTTTTGGAGCAACGTTGCCTGTCAACGCACAGAGACGCAACCCCGCGAAGAATGCTGACATCGCATTTGAGAGGGGGCAGTATAATCTGGCTGTTGAGAGATACAAAAAGGCTTACAAAAAGCTGCGCAATAAAAAATTTGAGGCAGAGAAGACGCGTGTCACCTACCAGATGGGTGAATGCTATCGTTTGACCGAAAACATGAAACAGGCTGCGGCACAGTACAAAAGAGTTGTAAAAACTGACTTTCCAAAAAGCACGCCTATTTTCTACCTGCATTACGGCGATGTGCTGAAACGCATCGAGAAATATGACGAAGCGATTGAAAACTACAATCTTTACACCGAAGCCGTTCCCGATGACCCGCGCGGACAACGGGCAGCTAACGACATCGACAAGATAAAAGAATGGATCGAGAACCCTTCAAAATATGAGGTAACACGTGTTAAAGCGTTGAATTCCAAGGCATCTGACTTCGGCGTGGCATGGATTTCAAGCAGCTTCAACGACATCATCTTCACCTCGACACGTGAAGGCGGTATCGCAAAGGAAAAAGACGGCATCACCGGACAGCATTTCTCGGATTTTTACTATACGAGACAAGACAAGAAAGGCGTTTGGGACAAGCCGGAACTCGTTGACGAGGAAGGCGGAATCAACAGCAAAGGCAGCGAAGGCATGCCGTTTTTCACAAAGTCGTTCTCGGATGTATATTTCACACGTTGCCCTAACGACAAAAAACGCCAGTCTGGATGTATGATAATGAAGTCGAGACGAACAGGCAACTCGTTCAGCGAGCCGACTGTCGTGGAGATTGCAGGTGTTGACTCTATTGACATTGTGGGGCATCCGACGCTCAGCTCCGACGAGAGCATCATGTATTTCGCGGCAGAACGTTCAGGTGGCTTCGGTGGCAAGGACATCTGGGTGACAATCAAGGGCGAGGACGGAAAGTTCGGTCGCCCGTTTAACCTTGGAGAGGTGATAAACACAGCAGGCGACGAGATGTTTCCGTTTATGCGCAACGACTCGACGCTATATTTCTCGTCAGACGGACACGGCGGCATGGGCGGTCTTGACATCTTCATGACGACGATAGACACTGCGGGCTACTGGTCAGAGCCTGTCAACATGAAATCACCAATAAACTCTATCGGGAACGATTTCAGCATCATCTTCCACCCTACTGAGGAAAAAGGATTTCTGGCTTCAAACAGAGACAGCCGCAACGGAATGGACGACGACATCTATTATTTTGAGGAGCCGCCTATCGACATCACCATCAACGGAACCATCAAAGACATCAACAGCTTGCAGTTTGTCAACGGTGCCAATGTAAGCATCGCCGGAACTGACGGAACAAGGTCCACAACATTGTCGAGCGATAAGGGAACATTCCAGTTCAACAAGGATTTGTTCAGAGTCGGGAACATTTACGTTCTCACCATCGAGAAGAACAACTATTTCAGTCTGACAGACACAATCAGCACCGTCGGACTTGAATTCAGCAAGGATTTCACTCCATTTTATGAGATGTCGATGATTCCAACAGGCTCAATCGTTTTGCCTGAGATTCAGTATGAACTCGGAAAATGGGATTTGCAGCCACAGTTTGAAGACTCATTGCAGGGCTTGATCGAGATTTTGCAAGTCAACCCTAACATTACCATTGAGTTAGGCTCACACACCGACCTTCGCGGTTCGGAAGCAAGCAACGACATGCTGTCGCAGAAACGTGCCCAGGCAGTGTGCGACTATCTGGTTATCAGAGGCATCGACCCATTGAGACTTACCGCAAAAGGCTACGGCGAGCGCGTTCCAAGAATCGTTGACGGCAAGAAACTCACCGAAGAATACATCAACTCATTGCCTACGGAGGAGATGAAGGAAAGAGCCCATCAGCTGAACCGTAGAACAGAATTCAGGGTGTTGAGCAGGGATTACAAGCCGAGAGAGTTGATTGACGACGACCAGATGGCCAAAATCAAGATGAATCCAGAAGACAACAAAGTGCCGTTTGCACAAGACAAGAACGGATTGTTCTCGTTCAAATGTTACATCAACACTTACACTGAAAACGTGACATACGACAAGAGCTATGACTTCGGCGTGTCACAGAAGAAGGTGATGGAGCTTCTCACCAACGGCATCATCACGAAGAACGATTTTGTTGGCGACAACATCGACAGGATTATCACCGCGGGTGCTGTGAAAGACCGTGCAGTGTTTATTATCAAAGAGATTCGCATCGCCGACCGCACTGTTGAAAACATCAAGGTGACGGTATACAACAACCAGAAATACGACTGGGTTATTGGTACAAGAGCACTGAAGAATTTTGGTAATTTTGATTTTAACATCGACGAACACAAATTGATTTTTAAATAAAATGCCAGTAGAAAAAAGATACCAGCTCCGTGGTGTTTCCGCGGAGAAAGAAGACATACACAACGCCATCAAAAACCTTGACAAAGGCTTGTATCCCAATGCTTTCTGTAAGATTATCCCGGACATTTTAGGCGGTGATGACGAGTATTGCAACATCATGCACGCCGACGGGGCAGGCACGAAGTCGTCGTTGGCATACCTTTATTGGAAAGAGACCGGCGATTTGTCAGTGTGGTCTGGCATAGCGCAGGACGCCGTGGTGATGAACACCGACGACCTGATGTGCGTGGGCGCGACCGACAAGATGCTTCTATCCTCCACTATCGGGCGCAACAAGAACCTCATTTCTGGCGAGGTGATTTCAGCCATCATCAATGGAACCGAGGAATTCCTTGCGAAACTGCGTTCATTGGGCGTTGGCATTTATCTGACTGGTGGCGAGACCGCCGACGTTGGTGATTTGGTGAGAACAATCATCGTAGACAGCACCGTGACAACAAGGATGAAACGTTCGGAAGTTATTGAAAATCATATACAACCTGGCGATGTCATAGTGGGATTCGCGTCATACGGGCAGGCGACTTACGAAGACAGATACAATGGCGGCATGGGCTCAAATGGTTTGACCTCGGCGCGTCATGATGTGCTGGGACATTATCTGGCAGAAAAATATCAGGAAAGCTATGACCATTCGATACCTGAGGATTTGGTTTATTCTGGAAATCATACACTTACAGAGCCGACAAAAGTCCCTGGCGTTGATGTCGGAAAGCTCATCCTCGCCCCTACCCGCACCTATCTCCCGATGATGGTGCCGATTTTGGAGAATTTGAGACCGAAAATCAACGGAATCATACACTGCAGCGGTGGCGCACAGACAAAGGTGACTCATTTCATCGATAAGTTACACATTATCAAGGACAACATGATTGAATTGCCGCCATTGTTCGAGATGATTCAGGAGTCATCAGGCACCGACTGGCAGGAAATGTACAAGGTGTTCAACATGGGCTCGCGCCTTGAGATTTACACAGACGAGAAATCGGCAGAAGAGATGATTAAGATTGCCAACTCATTCAATATCAAGGCACAAATCATCGGACATGTGGAAGCATCCGACAAGAAACAACTCACGATAAAGAGCAAATACGGAATTTTTGAATACTGATGGAAATAATTGACAAATTAGAAGCGATTAAAGAGCGTTGGGAAGCGTTGCGTGAGCAACTCAATGACCCGGAATTGATGAACGACATGAAGCGTTACGTCAAGGTGAACAAGGACTACAAAGACCTTGAGCCTGTGATAGACGCGTTCAACCTATACAAGACATATCTCGCAAACATCAGCGAGGCGAAGGAACTGCTGAAGAGTGAGAAGGACGAGGACATGCGCGAGATGGCGCAGGAGGAACTTGACGAGGCGACTGAGAAAGTGGCGAAACTTGAAGAGGAAATCCGCCTGATGCTCATCCCGAAAGACCCGACCGACGGCAAGAACGCCGTGATGGAAATCCGTGCAGGAACAGGTGGCGACGAGGCTGCCATCTTCGCGGGCGACCTCTACAGAATGTATCTCAAATTCTGTGAAGCGAAGAATTGGAAAGTCGAAACCGTCGATGCTAACGAAGGAACGGCAGGCGGATTCAAGGAGATAGTTTTCAACGTCATCGGCGACGGCGCTTACGGAATCCTGAAATTCGAATCAGGCGTGCATCGCGTGCAGCGTGTGCCGAAGACGGAGACACAGGGTCGTATCCACACTTCGGCAGCATCAGTCGTTGTTTTGCCTGAAGCAGAAGAATTCGACGTTGAACTCCTTGACAAAGATATCAAGAAAGAGGTTTATTGCGCGGCGTCAGGACCTGGCGGACAGTGCGTCAACACGACGTACAGCGCGGTGCGTCTCACCCACATCCCTACCGGCGTGGTGGTTAGCTGCATCGACGAGCGTTCACAGGCGAAGAACATGGCGAAGGCAATGAAAATCCTGAGAACACGTATCTACGAGGCAGAATACAACAAATACATGGAAGAAGTCTGCTCAAAACGTAAGACCATGGTATCTACTGGCGACCGCTCAGCGAAGATCCGCACATACAACTATCCGCAGGGACGCGTCACCGACCACCGAATCGGATTCACCGTGTATAATCTGACATCGGTAATGGATGGCGATTTGACAGCATTTATTGAGAATCTGCAGATGGCAGAAAACGCGGAAAGACTTAAAGAAGGATTGGAGGAATAATGAATAAACAACAAATTATAAACCAGATTAAAACGAAGAAATCGTTTCTCTGCGTTGGGCTTGATACTGATATTAAGAAGATTCCACAGCATTTGCTGAAGGAGGAAGACCCGATTTTTGCGTTTAACAAGGCCATCATCGACGCTACTGCGAAGTATGCCGTCGCTTACAAGCCAAACACCGCCTTTTATGAGGTTTATGGCGCGAAAGGATGGGCAAGTCTCGAAAAGACGATCACTTACATCAAGGAGAACTATCCTGAGATTTTCGTCATCGCTGACGCAAAACGCGGCGACATCGGGAACACTTCTGCCAACTACGCACGCGCATTCTTCGAGACTTTGAAAGCCGACGCCATCACGGTGGCGCCTTACATGGGCATCGATTCGGTGGAGCCCTTCCTCGGTTTTGAAGACAAATGGGTCATCTTGCTGGCTCTGACATCTAACAAAGGCTCGAAAGACTTCCAATATCTCAATGCTGACGGCATGGAGATGTACAAAAACGTCATCATGAAGTCGAAGGAATGGGCGGATGATAATAAGATGATGTACGTGGTTGGCGCGACACATCCTGAAGAACTCGGTGAGATTCGCAAGATGCTGCCTGACCATTTCTTGCTTGTTCCAGGCGTGGGCGCACAAGGTGGCGACTTACAAGCCGTTGCAAAATACGGACTTAACAGCCAAGTCGGATTGTTAGTAAACTCGTCAAGAGGAATAATTTATGCTTCAAACGGAGAAGACTTCGCGGAGAGAGCCGCTGAAGAAGCCATGAAGCTTCAAAAACAGATGGAAGCGTTCTTTTAGGATTTGGTTCCAAGAATAAGCTTCTGACCATCGGAGATTTCTTTGGGGATATTTTTCTCGCGGTCGATGCAAACAATAACGCTGTGACAAACGGTTAAAATCTCGTCTGTCACAGCGTTTTTCAGATATTGACGCATTTTGAAACTCGTGTGCCCCACCTCGTAAGCCTCTGTCTCACAAACGATTTTGTCGTGAATCCTAACAGGCTTCTTAAAATCGAGTTCTACATGAACGAGCACGAAGTCGAACGTGAGCCAGTTGATTTCCTTATTGAAAAGATTCTCGAAATACTGGCTGCGGCCATAGTCAAAGAGGTTGCACTGCGCTCCGTTGTTGACATGGTCAAACGGGTCGAGGTCGCTCATTCGTATCTGTATAGGGCACGAGAACATATTAGTGTGCTATCGTCACTTTCTTTGTAACAACATTTCCTTCGTTTGTGATGGCTCTCACCACATAAACGCCGTTGCCAAATGCTGCCACGTCGACTGATGTTTTCTCTGAGCCTTCAACAACCAAGACTCTCTGTCCCAATGAGTTGTAAATCTCAACGATGCTAACGTTCTCACCGTCAACATAAATCTTGTTGTTGGCAGGGTTAGGATAAATAACAAGACCCGAGGCTGAAATGTCACCAGTCATGTCAGGCTTCTTGTTAATTGAGAATAGATGCGATGCCATTGAGCCAAAATCGCCATCGCCCTCGATGATTCTGTTTCCAGCAGCGTCTTTGATGTAATAATAACCTTCGCCATAGTTGCAGCAGATGCCGTTTCCATTAGAGTCGAAGATTCTGAAAAGATAGCATTCGTCAGCAGGCAAGTTGTTGATATTCTCCACATTAGGCTGTGTTGAACCCGAGCCCATAAGATGCTGATAAGGACCTCCTGATGCTACTACAGCACCTGTTGAGTTAATGATATTCCATGTAATCTGCTCTCCAAACTGATCCTGAATGATATAAAGCTTAACATTTGTTGTCTCCTCTTC
The DNA here is from genome assembly GCA_017427985.1 of Bacteroidales bacterium. Classification (GTDB taxonomy): domain Bacteria; phylum Bacteroidota; class Bacteroidia; order Bacteroidales; family F082; genus Limimorpha. Next base: position 198,730 of record JAFRRS010000023.1, read on the forward strand.
AATTTCCACTTCTGCCCATTCATAGCATTCTGCGGCGAATTCAAAAGAACGTTCGTATGCCTCTCCATTTACTTCAGTAATGTTGAGAGTTCCGACAAATGTTCCGAAAGGAATCTCCAAATCAAACTCGAGCTTGACCTTATCGCCCGAAGCGAGCTCGCCTGTCCATTCATAATCTTGGCTTGAGCCTTCAACTTCAGCCGTATATTTCATAGATGTGATAGTCTCAGTTCCGATGTTAGCCAACTCATATCTGAATGACTTCACGTGGCTGCATGACGCTTCCAGAACCTGTTCTGTACTCAAAATTGATGGATAGATAGGCTGGTCGGTTAGTGTAGTCTTTTCAAGTTCGCATGCTGTCAAGATAGGACGTGTAGGTGTTCCCTGATACCTTTCAGCGACCCATGCGAGGAAGATGATATGGTCAAGGACGACGTCGACACCGTTAGGGTTGCCTATGACTTCCGGAATCTGATATTCATAAGTCTTAGTAACCAAAGTGCCTGCCGTTGTTGGAGAAATAGCCTCGCCCCATGTTGGTGTGACGATGTCACGAAGGATGTGCATGTGCACATACTGACCATTAAGCCATTGTGTCGGGTTGTAGTTGCCGTAGTCAGACTGTGAGCCGAGGATACTATCCTGAAGCATCGCAACTGTCAGATAATTCTCGTTAGCGGTGCTGTTTCCTGTATAATATACCTCAACAGTGATTGTTGCCACTCTTGTTTCAGGGTTGATTCTTGCGACACCTGCGACATTGCATTCTGATGCTTGAGCCAACTGCTGAGTTGCAAGGCCTGACCATGCGCTACGGTTCTGTCCCGCCGACGTTGAACGGTTCACCACTCCAGACGGGAAGCCATCAACCGAGAAACCGCCCAAAATTGAAGCAGAGACTGAGGTGTTGAAGTTAGGATACGATGTTGGGGCATAACCGCCTGAATGCACGTTGATAGCCCAGACACGGCCAGGATTGGCTGCCATAATCTGGTTGGCGATACGGTGACCGTCGGTGCAGTAGCCGCAGTTACGGCCTGTGAATTCCTCAAGGATAACATTTCTGTTGGCCGGTTCCGTTGATACATATTGCTGTGCTTTTACTGTAATTGACAAAGCTAGCAATGAAATCAAAGCGAATGTAAATTTTTTCATAGTGCTATTTTTAGTTAATAATAAATTTCAACCTTGCAAAGATATAAAAAAAACGAGAAACACGCCACTAAAAAAATGACGTGTTTCTCAAAAAACTATTTCATCAAAGTTTATATCTCAACGATGGTGTTCCAGCCGAACTCATCTTTTTCAAGACCTGTCTGGATGCCACGGAGTTTGTTGTACAATTTCTGGCTCCATGGACCTGGTTTGCCATCACCGAATGTGTATGATTTGCCTGTTTCAGGGTCGTCGATGCGTGAGATAGGGCTGATGACGGCTGCTGTGCCGCATGCGCCTGCCTCTTCGAATGTAGCGAGTTCCTCTTCTGCCACCGGACGACGCTCCACCTTCATGCCGAGAGTCTCAGCAATCTGCATCAAGCTCTTGTTGGTGATTGAAGGAAGGATTGAAGTTGACTGTGGAGTGATGTATGTGTTGTCTTTCACTGCGAAGAAGTTAGCTGCGCCAGCCTCGTCGATATATTTCTTCTCTTTTGCGTCGAGATAGAATTCGCAAGCATACTGGCCGCCGTGGCAAGCCTCGACGTGAGCGCGTAATGATGCCGCATAGTTGCCGCCGACTTTGTAGACACCGGTTCCGAGAGGAGCTGAACGGTCGTATTTGCGTGTGATGACGTATGGGTTGGCCTGGAAGCCGCCTTTGAAATATGGTCCGACAGGTGTTGCGAACACGATGAACAGATATTCGTCAGCAGGTTTAACACCAACGCGTGCGCCTGTACCGATAATCAACGGACGGAGGTACAATGAAGCGCCGCTCTCATATGTAGGGATGAATTCCTTGTTGAGCTGCACGCATTTTATCATGGCTTCCTCAAATTTCTCCATTGGGAAACGAGGCATGCAGATGCCGTCGCATGACGACTGCAAACGTTTGGCGTTCTCGTCGAGACGGAAGATGCGCACTTTGCCGTCAGCACCGCGGTGAGCCTTCAAGCCTTCGAAAGCCTCCTGGCCGTAGTGCAAGCATGTAGCAGCCATGTGAATGTTGATTGTTGTCTCTGAGCAGTACTCTAACTCGCCCCATTCGCCGTTCTTGTAATAGCAACGGACGTTGTAATTTGTTGGATAGTAACCAAATGGGAGTGATCCCCAATCGATGTTTTGCATGATATTTTTTATTTAATGTTAATATTTTTTGTCGTTTTCCTGGATTGCAAAGATACAAATTTTTATTATATCAAAAAAATTTTGTTTAATTTTGTTGAAATGTATGAATTCAAATCTTGTCAGCCTCTTGTTTCTTCATCAGCTCATCCAGCTTCCTCTCAATCTCTCTCAGCTGTCGCTTGACATCATCGTTGTTATCCTCAACCATCGCATCGACAAAAACAGAGTTTATCAATGACAATCCAAGAATACCTATACAGAACAGCTGAAGGCAGAAATAAAGCCTCGACAATGCGGCAATTCCCGGCGAAGTCGCCATGTTGATGGAATCTGGGATCTCGTACCATCCTTCAACAGTAATAATCCTGAAGACCGTATAAACCGATTCAAGCGGAGAGCCGAAATACTGCGGCACGACATTCTTATAAAGGCTGCAGTTTATCAGTCCGAAAATCAACACCAGAAGCAGGAACAGAAGAATCACAGCCCACGACTGGTGTATCGCACGGATAAGTCCGCGCCAGAGCTTGTCGATATTTCTAATAAAATGGAACAGCCTGAAAAACCTCACCACACGGAACAGTCGCAGCACCAACAGTATAGACAAATCATACATGTCCAAATCGACGAACAGCATCACTATCGTTGGAATCGACAGGACGACGAGCAATCCATCAAGTTTGTTCCAAGGGTCATGCCAATAATCGTGCCATCCGTATTCAAGGAGCTTGACCGCCATCTCGACAGCGAAAAACAGCGTGCAGGTGATGTCAAGAAAAACGAGGGCGTTGTCTTTGTAATTCGATTCAAGCAAAAACGTCACAATGGCATACAGCACAATCACCGCGGTGATTATTTTGTCATTGAGGAAGATCTTTTTCAAAGAGTTCATATTATTATTTTTAGTAAAGTGTCATTTGGAACGAAGGGAGGAGTCTCTAAACAAGTGTTTCCACAGATAATGCTCTTCGATTCCGTATTGGTCGAGCAAATCTTTTATTTTTTTGCAATTGATTCTTTATCAACAGGTTTATCGGATTTTCTTCCGACGAGAAGAACGTTTTTCGGCGTGTTGTCGATTTCGATAAACTCCATGACTTGTGTTTTGTAGCCGCAATATTCCAACACCAACGCGCGAACCGCATCCGTTATCATAACCGCCTGACGTTCAAGGAAGATACCGAAACGTGTCATCGCGTCCGTTTTGCCCGATTTCTCCATCTCACGTCGGATCTGCTTGTGGCAGCACGGCGCGCAGATTATCAGTTTGGCGTTGTTACGGATACCTTTTAATATAGCGTCGTCAGTAGCTGTATCGCAGGCATGGAGGGCGATTAACACATCTAGTTTTGATGGTTTGTATTCATCGATGGAATTCTGCACGAAATGAATTGTTGAGACGCACGGCCGTGCGTCTTTACATTTTTCAATTATATCATTGATTTTCAGCACTAATTCCTTACGAATCTCCACTCCTTCCATTATGATTATCTTGTCGTAAAGCGTTGTCAAGTATTCGTACAGGGCAAACGTCAGGTAACCCTTGCCCGCGCCCATATCGGCGATGTGAATCTCGCCGTCGAACTTGGTCTGGCGCATCACGCCGTCGACGATTTCAACGTATTTGCATATCTGTTTGAACTTGTGCTGCATGTCGGCCATGACCTTGCCCTCGCGCGTGGTCAGACCGAGCAGGTACCACCAAGGCTTCGACGGGTCGATGAGACGTTGTTTCTCATGGTCGTGACTCAAATCCTGCGTGCGTTGTTCCTTCACGGGCTTGCACATGAAAGTGGGCTTGCCTTTCTTGCTGACAAGCAGCGTCACGTCTTCAGTCAAGGTGAAAAGTGACACGTTCTGAAACACTTCCGGGACCAGCCCCCTCACCTGCCCCATCATCTGGGCAGCATCGAAATTCTTCGTCTCGTCGCGGCGCTCATAGCGATAGACGAATTGGTACATCTTGTTGTTTTTCAACAAAACAGGCTTGATGTAAACGTTTCTCAACTCATTGTTTTTCAAAACAGGTTTTGAAAGCGTCATTTTTATTATTGTGCCGTCCTTCAACGAATTTTCAAGCTTCCCAAAGAATCTTTCCATCAGAATTTCATTTTTGCAAAAATACAAATTTTCTTTACAAGTGACATTTTGGCAGAATGAAATATTTCGGAATGGTTTTTGATTAGTTAGTCAGTTGTTCAGTTAAACCGGGCATTAAAAAACTGAATAACTGATTAACTGAACAACTGAATAATTTAAAAGATTAAAGATATGTCAAACGGTTCTATTGGAGTTAAAACGGAAAACATTTTTCCGGTAATCAAAAAGTTTTTATACTCAGAAAACGAGATTTTTTTACGTGAGATAATCAGCAACGCCGTCGATGCGACGCAGAAGCTGAAAACATTAGCAAGCGCTGGCGAATTCAACGGCGAACTCGGCGACTTGACTGTCAAAGTTGAGGTCGACAAGAAGAAAAAGACCATCACAGTGCGCGACAACGGCATCGGAATGACTGAGGAAGAGGTCGACAAATACATCAACCAGATCGCTTTCTCTGGAGCGACTGAGTTTGTGGAGAAATTCAAGACTAACAGCGAGGCTGAGGCTGCCAACATTATCGGACATTTTGGCTTGGGCTTCTACTCCGCCTTCATGGTGTCGTCAAAAGTGTCGCTCATAACCAAGTCTTACGCCCAAGGTGCAGACGAAAAAGGCGTCATCTGGGAGTGCGACGGCTCGCCTGAGTACACGATGAACCCTATCGCGAAAGGCAACCGCGGAACTGACGTAATTCTTTATATTTCAGACGATTGCGCCGATTTTCTTGAAGAAAGCAAGATTCGCGAGCTGCTCAACAAATACTGCAAATTCATGTCGGTGCCGATTCAGTTTGGAACGAAAAAAGTGCAAGAACCTATCGAGGGCGAGACTGACAAGGACGGCAAACAGAAGACCAAAGAGGTTGAAAAACCTTGGATTATCAACGACGTTGCTCCATTGTGGAAAAAAGCACCATCAACAATCGAAGACAAGGAATACAACGAGTTCTATCACACATTGTACCCAATGAATTTCACCGAGCCGATGTTCCACATCCATCTGAACGTCGACTACCCGTTCAATCTCACTGGAATCCTTTATTTCCCTAAGATTTCGAACCGTTACGAGTTCCAGCGCAACAAGATTCAGCTCTATTGCAACGAGGTGTTCGTGACCGATTCCGTCGAGGGCATTTTGCCAGACTTTTTAAGTCTTTTGCACGGTGTCATCGACTCGCCAGACATTCCTCTTAACGTGAGCCGTTCATTTTTGCAAAACGACCAAAACGTAAAGAAAATCTCGAGTTACATCACCAAGAAAGTGGCTGAAAAACTTGAGGAACTCTTCAAAAAAGACCGCAAAGACTATGAAAAGAAATGGGACGACATCAAGATTTTCATCGTTTACGGAATGATTGCCGACCCGAAATTCTTCGAAAGAGCAGAAAAATTCATGCTTTTCAAGGATACGGAAGGTAAATATTACACAATTGAGGAGTACAAAAAATTAATTGAAGAAAATCAGAAGAACAAAGACGGAAATGTTGTATATTTGTACGCGACAAATCTTGATGAGCAGTACTCGAACATCGAGAAAGCGAAGGAACGCGGCTACAACGTTTTGATGCTTGACGGAATGCTTGACTCGCACTTCATCAGCACATTTGAGCAGAAGTTTGAGCACACCTCTTTCGCCAGAGTCGACTCAAACACCATCGACAAACTCATTGAAAAAGAGGATGTTAAGAAGGAATCGAAGCTCGATGACAAGCAGAAGGAAGATGTGAAGAAGGCTTTTGAAGAAGTGATTGACAAGACGCATTTCAACGTTGAGTTCAGTACTCTGGGCGAGGATGACGACCCTGTGGAAATCATCCAGAACGAGTGGATGCGCCGTTACAAGGAGATGAATCAGATGGGCGGAATGCCGATGTGGGGCGACATGCCAGACAGCTACACCCTGATGCTCAACACCAACAACGCCGCCATCGCGACAATGCTGGACAAGCCTGAAGAAGAGCGCAAAGCCGTCGTCAACCAGCTGTACGACCTCGCAAGATTGTCGAAGAACTTGTTGAAAGGCAAAGAGTTGAGTGAATTTATAAAGAGGAATTTTAATAGGTATTAATTTTAATAGGTATTAATTTTAAACTATAAAAAAATGAAAAAGTCAACCATCATCACAATTGTAGTAGTCGCATTAGTATTCTTGCTGTTTTTCGGCATGTACAACGGATTGGTCAAGAAGCAGGAAGCTGTTGAGTCACAGTGGGCACAGGTGGAAAACGTTTATCAGCGTCGTGCCGACCTCATCCCTAACCTCGTGGAAACAGTGAAAGGCTATGCGGCACACGAAGAAGGCACTTTTACGGCTGTCACCGAGGCTCGTAACAATGCGACAAAAATCACCATCGACCCGTCAAACATCACTCCTGAGCAACTTGAGCAGTTCCAGGCAGCGCAAGACCAGCTGTCGGGCGCATTGAGCAGACTTCTTGCCGTCAAAGAGGCTTATCCTGACCTGAAAGCAAATGAGAACTTCCTTGCTCTTCAGTCACAGCTCGAAGGCACTGAGAACCGCATCACCGTGGAACGCAAGAAATTCAACGAGACTGCACAGGAATACAACCAGAGCATCAGGATGTTCCCTCGTAACATCATCGCGAACATGTTCGGTTTCGAGAAAGTAGCTTATTTCAAGGCACAAGCAGGTGCTGAGACAGCTCCAAAAGTCCAATTCTAATGATGAGAAAACATTTTTGCCTTACTCTGGCATTTATACTAATAGGTGTGATAGGTCTCGCGCAGAACATTCCGGCGAGACCTAACCCGCCTCGTCTTGTCAACGATTTCGCAAAAATCTTGACAGACGAGCAAGTGCAGACATTAGAGAACAAATTGGTGCAATTCAACGACACCACATCGACACAGATTTGCGTCGTTACCATCAACAGCCTCGACGGCACCACTTCCAACGACTACGCGCAGCGGCTCGGCGAGAAATGGGGCGTAGGAAACAAGGAGGACAACGGTGTCGTGATTCTCGTGAAGCCTAAGACCGTGGAAGAAAGCGGCGATTGTTCCATCCAGACCGGATACGGCATGGAAGAATATCTCACCGATGCGGTATGTCACCATATTATATATGATGTGTTGATTCCAGCTTTCAAGGAAAACGACTATTACGGCGGCATCGTCAAGGCTTGCGACGACATCATCGCATTGTCAACTGGCAAATTTACCGCGGCTCAATATACTGAAGATGACGAGGAATGGACTACCAAGACATATGTTGGCTTGGCACTTTTCATACTCATCGCAGGTGTATTCCTCATTGCAATTCTCCTAAGTATAATAAGTGTTTTCACTGGCAGAGGTGGAGGCAAAAGTGGAGGCAGCAGCTATCGTGGCGGCGGATACGGCGGCGGCTCAAGCAGTTGGGGCGGCGGCTCAAGCAGCTCAAGCGGCGGATTCGGAGGCTTTGGCGGCGGTCATTTCGGTGGCGGCGGAGCAAGCGGGAAGTGGTGATTAATGTGCAGCCTGACGGCTGAATGTGCAACCTTACGGTTGGATGTGTCAGCCTGACGGCTGAATGTGGGCCTTTGGCCAATGTGTATTAATGTGTTTTAAAACCAAAAAATATGAAACAAGAAAATGTATTGTTAAATTTAAGCATTGAATTCGCTGTTGAGATAATAAATTTTTGTGAAATATTAGACAAATCAAACAAATATGTAATATCCAAACAATTATTACGTTCCGGGACATCAATTGGTGCCAACATACATGAAGCCCAATCACCTGAGAGTAAAAATGATTTTATTCACAAACTGAAAATAGCACATAAAGAATCTATTGAAACAAAATACTGGTTGATATTATGTGATAAATCTGAAAATTATCCATCAACAAAAGAATTACAAGAAAAATTAAAAAATATAATAAAACTATTGAGTTATATCATATATAAATCATCGACAGATTAATTTGCGAAATAACACATTTTACGAAGTAACACATTTTGCGAAGCAACACATTAAACACATTTAATAATGACTCCAATAATCTCTATCACAAATGGTTCTGTCTTCCAACACGACAGACTGATATTAAAAGATATTAACCTCGAAATCAACGAGGGCGAGTTCGTGTACCTCATCGGGCGCAGCGGCTCCGGAAAGTCATCACTGCTCAAGACCTTGTACGCCGACATACCGGCAAAAAGCGGCAGCTTCAACATCGCCGGATATAATCTCAATGAGATTAAAAGAAAAGAAATACCTTTCCTGAGAAGGAAAATCGGAATAGTGTTTCAGGATTTCCAGCTTCTTTACGACAGAAACGTCGAGCAGAACCTTTCATTCGTGCTTAAAGCTACAGGATGGGAAGAAGAAAGCGGCATCAGCAAGCGCATCGACGAGGTTCTGCAACTCGTTGGTCTTCAAGGGAAAAGAAAATCAATGCCACACCAGCTCTCAGGCGGCGAGCAGCAAAGCGTGGCGATAGCACGCGCACTGCTCAACAATCCGAGTGTCATATTGGCAGACGAGCCGACAGGAAACCTCGACCCTGAGACAACCAACGACATCATGAAACTCATCATGAAGATTCGTGAAAACAAAACCACCATCCTGATGGCGACTCACAACTACAACCTTATTTTGAAATACCCTTCGCGCGTGATAAGCTGCGCCGACGGAACGATAAAAGAATCATCCAAGTAACTCCACGAGACGGTCGGTGGAATGTGATGAGTTATAAAAAGCTTCCATCCTGCTCTTGCGGATGGCGACCTGCTCTTCAACAAAAGGCTTCGTCATCAGGTCGGAAACAATGGTCTTAATCTCCATCGCATTATTCGCCACATAACATAAGTCATTGACATCCAAGCCCTCAACCATCTTATCATTGACAACACAATAACGTCCGTTGAACAAGGCGTTCAGCAGTTTCAGCTTCAATCCAGTGGACTGCGCCGTGACAAGGATGTTTATCTGAGCGTTGCGAATCAGCTCCTGCAACGTCTCATCATCGGGATTCTCAACAATCTCAACGTTTGGCTCTTTTTCAGCGCACGCAAGCAGATGACGTGGCGGATTCATGCCGGCAATCTTAAACTTTATTCCAGAATCTTTAAACACCTCTTTTATCAGGAACTCCGCGGCGTTGTAATTCTCCGAAATGTCAAGTTTTCCATGGTAAAGCACGTAGTCGCCGAGACCTTCAAGCACATCGACCTTGTCAAAACCGGCATACGCAGGAATCAGATAAACGTTTTTGAATGACTTCTTGAAATACTCATAATCCTTGTTGGAAATGGCAAGAATTCCAGTGGCTTTCGACAAAACCGCCTCAAATTTCTTCAATTTCAAGGATTCGATTCGCAAAAACAGCTTTTTCCTGAGATTTTTCTCGGTTTTTGCAAGATAACGATAATACTCGTGTTCCAGATTATGCGCCCTCACAAAAATCTTACGCCCACGCATCCTCTCGTCGAGAAGAACGCCGCAAGTGTGCAGGCCTTCAAGCAGAATCGGATAGTCGTCTTTGAGCAACTCCTGAATCAAAGCCTCTGACAATCTTGAAGTTACAATATACGGTTTGCCGCTGAAGAACTTCCAGAACGACATGTCGCGTTTGTAGTAATCAACGGAAACGCACAACGATTCAAGACGCTCGGAATGTTCCCTGCCGTATTCAAAACAATGGAAATGCACCTTGAAGCCACGCTCATAAAGCGCCTGAAGCTTGAAAAACACGTCAATAACACCACCGTAATTGACAGGGCACGGTATGTCAAAACTCACTATATGTATATGATTATCAGACGTATTTCTCATAAATCTTCAGCAAAACCTCTTCTTCGTTTTCCCAACAAAGCTCTTGCGCCGCAAAAATAAGGTTATTTTTCCACAATTCCAACTTATTTTCATCACTTAAGGCGTTTTTGACCGTCTCAGCGATGGTTTCGGGAGCATGATTTTCGATGAAAGTGCCTATGTTATAATCAGTTATGATTCTCTCGATTTCCGTCAGATGCGACGCGATTATCGGGACGCCAGCCTGAATATAATCGAACAATTTGTTCGGAAGGCTGAAACGATAGTTCAGATTCGTGTCTTTGTCGAGTGTGAAGCCGAACTCGGCGAGCTGCGTTATCGCCATCATTTTCTGGTACGGCATTCGTGGCAGGAACTTCACTCTGTCGTCGAGATGTTTTGCCGCGACCTTCTCTTTCAAGATAGGCAGCACGTCACCGCCACCGATGATAACCAATTGGCAATCATCTAGATAAGTCATAGCATCGACAAGTTCTTCGGAGCCGCGGTGGATGTTTATTCCTGAGCCTTGAAGGACGAGGATATGTTTTTTAGGGTCGAGACCGACTTCTTCGCGGGAAGCGGGAGCCGGCAGCATCTTACGCATCGGGATGTTGCGGATGATATGCACTTTTATGCCGTATTTCTCATGGAAAAGATTCGCAATCGATTGATTTACAGTAATCATTTCCTTCATCTTCGGCAAAACGTATTCCTCAATTCTTCGCCAAACTTTTTGAACTTTCGGACGATTCACCAACTCAGGCACTTCCGTAAAATATTCATGGCTGTCGTAAATCAACGGGATGCGTTTCAGCTTTGAAATCCAAAAGTTAGGCAACAAAGTATCCAAGTCGTTGGATAACAAGCAATTGCAGCGATGGAACAGTAAAAAAATGAAAAGTCTGATATTGAACTCGGCATAGAACAGCGGACCTTTCTCGAACAACAGTTTCATGCGGTGCGATTTGTAAGGACGCTCATCCATCGGGGGCGATTTCCGCTGTCGGCGACCCACAAGAAGCACCTCAAACCCCGCCTTCTGCAAGGTCAGGCACGACTTGTTGACCCTTTGGTCGGTCACTAAGTCGTTGATTACCGACACTATAACACGTTTCAAATCAGAAAAATTTTCAACCTCTAAAAATACAGATTTTCCGTTGTCATTTGACAATTTTTCTTTATTTTTGAAAAAAATTTCGGAAATGGAGAAAAATTTTTCGTTGCGCGAGCTGAACACCTTCGGTTTTGATGTGAGGGCGAGGTATTTTCAGGAACTAAAATCGATGGACGATATTCGTGATTTGATACAGAATCCTGAATTCGTGCAGTCAAGAGATTCGATGAATCGCGTCTCAACAGGAAATCAAACAGATTCATCAGAATTTCAACGAATATTAATCCTGAGTGGCGGCAGCAACATTCTATTTTCCGATGAATTTTACGACGGTTTTGTGGTTTATCCGAATCTTAAAGGCATTGAAACCATTGAGGAAACTGACGAAAACGTCATGATTCGGTGTTATTGCGGTGAGGTGTGGAAAGATTTCGTCGATTACACCGTCTCGAAAAATTATTACGGATTGGAAAACCTTGCCGACATCCCAGGGAAGGTCGGAGCTGCCCCTGTTCAAAATATCGGGGCATACGGCGCCGAGGTAAAAGATGCAATTTATCAGGTTCATACGATTGATTTAATTTCGGGTGAGATTAAAGATTACAGCAACGAAGAATGCAGGTTTTCATATCGAAATTCTATTTTTAAAAATCATTTAGGGACAAGGCATACCTTGTCCGTACGGGATGCATATCCTTTGATTTATGCGGTGGATTTCATTTTGAAAAAACATGGTGAATTGAAACTGGATTACGGCAATATTCGCAATTATCTGATTAACAACAACATAACAAATCCAACGATTCATGACGTCGCTACAACGGTTAAGGCGATTCGTGCAGAGAAATTGCCCGAGGTCGGTGTTGTGGGGAGCGTGGGTAGTTTCTTCCAGAATGCCATTGTTTCAATGAATAAATATCTGGAAATCAAGGAATTATATCCAGATGTACCATCTTATCAAGTATCTGCCACACAGAACGAGATTCCTCGCTGCGCTCGGAATGACAACGATACAACGAAGCGAAGCGAAGTGGAGAAATCTCCCGAATTAGTAAAAATCCCCAGCGGTTGGCTCATTGACAAGGCGGGTTGGAAAGGCTATCGCGAGAACCACATCGGAGTGTGGGACAAGCAGGCGCTGGTTCTCGTGCACTACGGCGGCGGGAAACCAAAAGAAATCTTGGATTTGATGAAGAAAATCCAAGATTCCGTGAAAGACAAGTTCGGTATTGAAATCAAACCGGAAGTCAATATTGTCAGTTAGTCAGTTACTTAACGATTAATCTTCCGTGGTAGATGTTGCCTGAGGCGGTGAAGACCTGTATGTCGTACACGCCACGTGTCGTCAGTCCCTTGACTTCCCTGCTGCCGTCGGTGTTGCGACGGATTACGGTGCCTATGATGTCGGTGATGATGACTTCCGTCACCGTTTCTGTCTCAGGGATGTCAAGCGTTATCGTCCTGCCTTTTTCCACTGGGTTCGGGTACATGCTGAACGTCATCAGGCTGTTCGATGCGGTGCTGAACCTCACCTCGTAAGGGTTCTCGATGTCGCCTGCAACAGCGTTCTTCTCGAACACCATGTTTTCCATGCTGTTGAAGTTCATTGCGCCGCCGATTCTGTCGATGAGACCGAAGTTTATCGCTTCGCCGTCTTCGCCCGAGACCGTGAGCACTGCGTAATAGCAGTCGAGTGGCGGGAAGTGCTTCAGTATCGCGCTGCCTCGGCACTCGCCGTTGACAAACGCGCCGAGTTCCATGTTGCAGTCGGACAGTCTCTCGCCGTCAAGGTACACTGCTGCCACCACCGTGAGGTTGTCCGCGAATGCGTGGCGGTTCGTCGTCAATAGATGAGGCGCGTCAGGCGTGGCGAGGTCTTCATTCCTGCTCACATTGTATGTCAGCGTCTTGTTGTTTTCAGCGTTAGACTTGTACATGTAGCCCTTGCCTGGCTCGAGATTGATGACAGGATACCATCCGTAGCCGCTGTAGTAGATCGACGACTCGTTGTGGCTCTTCATGATGTCGTTAGCCTCAGGCGTGAAGCCATCAGTGGCGGAGTTCACATTGCGTTTCGTATCCAAAGGATAACCTATCCAGTTCCATTCTGGGTTGATGGTTATCTCATGCTCGTCGGCATGTGAGCGCGGACCCTTCACCGTCGTCACACCGTCGTCGACAAGCTTGAGCCTGTAGCTGCTTTCGTTGTCGATGTCGGTAAGAGAGCCGTACCAGTAGTTATAGCCCAACGTCGGATAATAGTTGTCGACAAACGCCAGGTGCGACTTGATTTGCAGACCGTTGCTACCGAGTGTCTTCTCGAGGCTGTCGAGGCCGCTGATGGTGCTCTGCTCGATGTACGTCGACCACCAGTTCCAGCCCGCCACGAGGGTGTCGTTCTGGGTTAAAGATGTTATGTACTGCACCCATGTCGCCTGCTTGCCGTTGTATCCAGTGTAGCCGCGCTCGTCCTTGATGTTCATCGTGTGCACGTTGAGGACGTAGTAGCCAGTCTCGTTTGTCAATCCAGTGATGTCGACGTTGTACAGCGAATCCGCGACTTTGGTGACGGTTACGCTTTCGTTCATAAGGTTAACAGGGTTTACACCTGCATTGCACCACAGTGTCATGTCCCTGTATGTGAATGTCGAGTCGATGATTGGCTCATTGAACTTCACCTGGAAACTTGTGAGAGGCTCGGTAATGAATGGGTCTGTCGGGATGCCTATGATTTCCTTCACATCAAGCAGGTTCGTCTTCAAAGTGTAGACAAGAGTGTAAGTCACATTGGTCTTTGCCGCGGATAACGTGTCGACGATATGCAGCTTGTTCTCGTATACCGGGTCTGTCATATCTGTCAAAGTAACAAATGTCTGCCACACGTTTTGTAGAGGAATGACTTGTCCGTCGCTGTCTCTCGTGCAGCTCACGAGCTCGTACTTGTCTCTACCAGGGTCGTTACATTTACCGTAGTTCCAGCCCACTCTCGAAGAATTTATCGTGAGTGTTACGATGGTGTCGTCAACGGTGACATAATCATCGAATGTCATATCGGTGACTAATCCCACCCCAGTACTTCCGCCTTGCGAGAAATAAATGGTATCAGGATTGTCGTATGCATCGAGGATGTCGTTCACGAGAAAGTCGTTGATGTTATCGTCTTTTGCACCATAGATACGAATCGGGTGGATAAGCTCATGCAGTCTCAGGGAGCTCACAAGACTCAGCTCCGGGTTGCCTTTACTGCTGTTGTGAATGACATGTGCCTCGTATGAAACGAAATGGCCGAGCAGCGAGCTGGTGAACAGCCACTCACCCACTGCGGTTCTGCCGCTCTCGATGTTGCCGAACGGGATGTTCATCAGGCCTATTTGTGCATCGTTGCCGTTGTATGATGCGCCGTACATCGCGAAGTCGACGGCGAGACCTTTCTCGTTGTCCACGATTTCAGGCTCTGCTGTCTCAAGGTTGACGTTCTTGGCTGTTCCTGCGCCTTTGTTATGGATACGCACTCCGAGTTCAGCGGGCACGCTAGGTTCGATAACGTCTTCTGTGAGAGCGTCGTCGCCAAGGATGTCGCGCTGCATGAAGTAATCGACATAGAGGTCTGGGCTCGGGTTGACGGTGAGATCCACCGGATACAAATCAAACACCACCTCTTCAAGAGTATATGGGTCGATGAATGAGAACGTGCCGCCGAACGAGTAAACCTTAGGTGTAGTAGGAGCCGCATTCTTTGTCGGTATGAACTGGATTATGGCAGTACCGTCTTTTCCTGCGCCCAGCGAGCCGTGTTCCACACTGGTGATTTCATTAAGCGAGGTGACGTCGATTTGGAACAGGTTGGTGCAATCATCACCTGTATTCTTGTCTTTGACGACCAAATCAAGCACGATGTCTTCAATGGAATTCTCATCGCTGCTGTTATGTACCGAGAATGTGCCTTCGAAAGCCTCGCGCGTCATTGTCATTTTCTGTGAGAACTTCACTGTGACGTGGGCGCACACGCTGCTTTCCCCTTGGTTGTTAAAGAATTCTTCCAGATATTCGTACGCATCCGTGAAGCCATCAACCAGACTCATGTCGTTGTCATCGTCTTCCTGATTCCACTCATGGTCATTTTCACCATCTTTACCAACGACGATACTTTGCATCTGCCACCACATACATTCCAACCTATAGCTCAAACGGCGGAATTCATCAGCCCTTTCAAACACTTCGGTGTCGTATTCCATAAAATCGTCGCTCCACCCCTCTGGCACATCGGTTTTCTTATATATCTCCATATCCCAGTAATCGACACTTCTGTTCCAGCGTGCCACTGCTGCGATTATGTCATCATGTGTTATCGAGGTGCCGACAAAAGTAGAAGCCAGATTCTCCGCTTTAAATGAACTTATTTTTCTATCCAAGCTGTTTTTACACAAATCAGTAAAATCAGAAAGAAAAGCCGACATGTTCAGTTCTTCCTGCCATACATCCTCGCTGAAAAGCTGTGTAATTTGCTGAGCGACACCTTCCGCGACAACAATATTGGCAATAATCCTGAATCCCATTATCCATTGCTCTATATTATATTGCCAATAGTGCGGCACTTCAATCATCAAGTTTCTATTCTTTGTTTCCACTTTATAACAGCTGTTGGAAAGATCCATAGCCGCGGTACTCATATTCATTATACAGTTCATATTACCAACAAGTGGAATCGACCACTCAGCTGCTTCAAGCAAACACTCACCAGTATTAACGACATTTTGCAACTGGTTGGCTACAACATCTTTTGCGCTTGAGCCGGCATGATAATCTTTGTATGCGCCTATGCCCGCACTAACCATTCCTGTCAAACCACATTTCGCCACATTGAGGGTCGTCGCAAATCCTTGGCCGACAAAAGGAATACATCCAGCCATATTATTAAACACATTCATGAATTCCACCAGACATGGTGTGCATGACTCATCTGTAGTGCCAGGTGTGCCATCATCACCTTGGGCATCCGGTCTTTCACGACCCATGCCAGGTCCACCAATCGAATATGTTGGGCCTTTGCCTCCACCAAAGCCAATAGGCAGATGATATGGTATGTCCGGTCCGCCACAATAAACAGTCAAAATATTTTTACTTGAGAATTGCGCCCATTGTCTTTGATCATTACAATAGAAATAACTCTTTGTCTGTGCTCTTGAAGAGCAGCCGTCATCACCTCTGTTTCCTCTGCTTGCAATACGAGAATACTGGCAAGGCACAATAATAGTTGTCTGCGCTGCTATTGAGTCAATGATGTCATACAAAGGTGCAAAGGTGTATTCATTATTATCATCAAATGTCAGCTCGACCTCGTAAGTGGTGATAAGTCCGTGGTTTGTAATGATAAGGTTGAAATTGTCGGTCTCGCCATACTCAAGTTCACGTGTTGGTGTATTGTCAATAGTCAATACAGGCTTTGGAACATTTGTCTCAAAATTGACTATCAGCTCAAAGGTGTATTCATCCTGAATCTCAGTAGGCACCACGTCCCAGGAGTATGTAACAGCTTGGTATTGCATGAAAGCGTCCAGCCTAATGACATTACCTGCTGTCACTTGTATTGTGTTGTTATATTCAGCATGACGGTCGGCGCTGACTCTTACGCGATACCAACCTTCCGGCAGGTCTTCGGCACGGAATTGTCCGTCGGAGTCGGTATAGCCTTGAGCCACGGTTGCAAGCGAGTAGTAACCTTTTATCGTGACATAGGCGCCTTCGAGATGCGGTCCGTGTCCGCCGTTGGTGTTATAGGTGTATTCGTCGGTGGCATCCACCAGAATTGTTCCCGTCGATTCGGAGACAGCGTCGATGGTATAAGGCAGCACCTTGTCATCGCCGCGCTCGCTGTGAAGCACTATGGTGCCAGTGTATTGTATCAGATTGATGTCGCTGGCAGGCGACAGACGCAGCGAGAAATATGCAGTGTCGTTGACGGCTATCGAAGAGAGCGTGTCGTTTCCAACAACCGACAGCCATGACACATCAGGAAGGTCAACAACGATTAGACCTGTCTCCGTAGTGCCGCCGTTGACAAGCATCACGTCGACAATCTTGCTCTTGCCTTTTGTCATGTTGGTCGTGAGCGCGCTCGGATACATGTCGAGGTCGCTTACGGCAGGTTTGCAATAATACCACACGTTGAACTGGACTTCAGCGCCTTCATCGCTTGAGACTTTCAGTTTAAGTTCCTGATAATCTATGCCTTCCGTCAAGGTGGAGCCGCTTATCGTATAAACGAGATAGTCGGCATCGAGACCGCCGAGTGTCAACGGCGCTGCCGTCACCGTGCAGCCCTCGACACTTGACATCTTCGTAAGCTGTATGTTTGTCATCGTGAGGTTGCTCTTGTTTCTGATGAGGACAGAGTCGCGCACGGACCAGCCCTGGTCGACGAGGCACATCTTCGAGCCGTCATAATTGAGAAGAGCCAGGCCCGGGATGTTGAACGCGTCGTGTTGTGCCGTGCTGGTGTTTCCCTCTCTGCCTGAGTTCACGATATAGTAGCCTGATTCTGTCGCCATAGGCACAAACGTTGTGGAATAGAGACCGTTGGCGTCGGTGTGAGCCATGATGGTACGTCTGGTGTCCATCACGATGACGCTCACCTCCACGTCGATGTCGACGGCGGGGTTGCTCTCCCAGTCGACGACAGAGCCGTGAATCGGGATGGTGCTGCCCATCGAGAACACCGTCTCATCCACAACCGTGGTGAAGGTGAACAGGTTCGACACGCCGCCTCTCAGTCTTATGGTGTCCGACAAAGTGCCGCTGCTCACTATGATGTTTGCCTCGTAATTATATTTAGGTGTCGTCGGGTGGAATCCCAGCGCCAGGATGCCGCCTGTCATGTCATTCCAGCCCGATGCCTTGTTGTATGAGAACATCGCGGCGTCGACGCCGGTGATGTCAACACTAATGTCGCTCAACAGATAATAACCGGTCACCGCCACCGATGTCGAGACGTTGCCGTTCATCGCAATCTCGCCAAAGTCGACGTTACTGTTGCTCACAAGCAGCTCCGGTTTCACTTTCACGTAGAACGAATACACCGGCGAAGTCTGCTCATGGCAGGCGTTTCTCGCCACCACATACCAGTTGTATTTGTGATGGTTCGTCAACGCCGACGACAGATTGACATAGCAGTTGCTCATCCCAGGGATGTACGGCTCCGTCGGTTCCGTGTCGTTGACATCCCACAGATATATGTCGTACAGTTCGGCGTTTGTCACCGAGTTCCAAAGCAGTGATACAGGCATGTTTTTGATGGTGTCGGTGCCCTCGCTCGCCAATGTCGTCGACATGTAGCTGAAAGCGCCAAGCGGTTTTCTGTGGAACTCGACGTTCAGTTTATAGATACTGTCGCATGTGTAAATCGATGTCAGAGAGTCGTAGTAGGTGCCGCTTTCTGTCAAAGTCCTGCCGTGCCACACTATGCTGGCGAGGTCGCACACGAGGCTGTCTTTTTCAAACAAATAGTTCTGATGCACTGTAAGGTCGAGGTGCATGATGCTGTCGATTCCGAGATACGAGGTGCCTACGTTGGTGTATATCCTCTCTCCCACCGCTGGCGCGACGATGTTGAAGCCGTTGGCGACGTAATTCTCACCGTCGCATATGTCGGCATATATGGTGTTTTCTATCACCTGTCTGAATTCGTAGCATCCCATGTCGATGACGCTGTTCTGGATACGCTCGTCGCCTGCGAGGTCTATGGCGTAAGGCCTGATGCCCGTTGTCGTTCCAGCGTCAAGGCATGCCGAGGTGGCTGTGAGCTGCCACGACCAGTCGCCTGCCGCGAAGTTGTGGCCTGTCACCGTCGTCGGATTGAGGAAGCCCGGATAGTTGGCTTCCGGGTCAGCACCAAAGTTGTCGGCACTCAGGTTGATATTGCCGTCGCCTTCGTATCCGCCTGTCACAGCGCAATATGTTAGCGTGACGTTGTAACCTGATACCTGACCGTATCTGTTGCCCCATATTATGGAGTTCACAATACTGCCACTGCCGCTGTAATAACTGGAAACACCATAGCTGTCGTTGTTAACGATGTCGCAGTTAATGACTTTTGAGTCGTTATGCATATACAGTCCGGCGTTGTTGTTTGCGACGAGGCAGTTGTCCAAAATGCTATTCTCCATGGAGACCGCATATGACGACACGTCGTTCTTGGTGATGATACAGTTACGGACATAGCTCTTGGCATTCAGATTCATCACTTTATTCGACGAGTGTGCGTTTGTCAGGGTGAATCCGTCGAAATATGTGGTGTCGGCGAATGCCGTCAGCTGGTTCACCAAGCCTTGCGCGTTCTGTCCGTCAAGTGTGGTGACGTTGTTCTTGAGGTCGCGTCCTGTGAGGTCGAAGTCGTAAGGCTCGGTGCCTGCGAAGCCGCCGTATATGTCGATTCCGTTGTGCAATGTCAGCATGTAGTTGTCAGCCACGCCGTCGCCGGTGTACGTTCCTGCCGCCACCCACACCTTGAGGCCTCCGCACGACGACGCGATGCCTGCCGCCACGTTGATGTCATCGATGGCGTTGGCCCACGATGTTCCGTCTTTGCTGCCGGCACCCGTCGTGGTGACGTACACTATGCCGTCGCTGTATGTCGGCAACGTCGAAGTCGTGTGATTCGACTCGTAGCATCCGATGTCGATGGTGCCTTGCTTCACACGGTCGTTGCCAGCGAGGTCTTTCTCCGGCACGCTGATGCCTTCCGATGTGCCTCTGTTCACGCAGACGGAGCCTTCACCGAGCTGCCACGACCATGCGGTGTTGGTGTTGTCGACACCAGCCGTGGTGGAAGGGTTGGCGAATTTAGGATGGAACGCGCCCGAACCGCTGTTGTTTCTGTCGAGGATGACGTTGTCGGTGCCGTCATAGCCGTCAGTCACGGCAGTGTTTTTCATGGTGATGTTTCCGCCGCTGACCTCAAGTGGGGAGCTGTATCTCTCGTTGCCCCACACTATGGTGTTGATGATGTTGTTTCCACTATAGTTCGGATTGCTGTAGACACCGCCGCCGCTGTTGCGCACCACGTCGCAGTTCGTCATCGTGCTGCTTGTCAACATATACACGCCGCCGGCGTTATACGAGCCGCCGGTGTTGTTCGCCACAAGGCAGTTGTCGAGAGTAGCCTCGGACAGATATACACCGCCCGTGCTATTGGATTTGTTGTTTTTGATGACGCAGTTCGTCACTTGTGTTCTGGAGGCATAAATACCACCCACATTATATTCTCTGTTGTTACCGACCACAGTGCTGACGTTTCTGCTTATCTCACATCCTGTCACTGTCGACGAGTTGGCTTTCACGCCGCCAGCCTCGCCACTGCATGTGTCCTGGGTGATGACGCAGTTCTGCAGTATGGAATTGTCCATTTCCACGCCACCGGCAGTGCCTGCCCTGTTGCCGTTCACCATACAACCCTTCATTGTGGCATACATCATATAAGCACCGCCACCAGTGGAAGACTGGTTGTTTGTGATTGTGCAGTTTTCTATCAAGCTGCGGCAGTCGGATGCGGCATACACGTACATGCCGCCGCCACCGTATGTAGTGCTGTTGCCAATAACAACGCAATTACGCAAGACGCTCTTGCCCTTGAGATACAGACCTGCTCCGTATTCGCCAGACACTCGTCCGTTGGTGATTGTGAAGCCATCGATATATGTGGAGTCGCTGAAGTGGGTTTCCTGATACAGCACACGCTGCACTTTCTGTCCGTCGAGTATGGTCTTGTTGGCGTTGAAGTCACGGCTGGCGAGGTTGTAGTCTTTCGGCTCGTTGCCTGCGAAGCCGCCATAGAAGCTCACTCCGTCATACAACGTGAAGGCGTTGTTTGCCGCCACGCTGTCGCCAACGTAGGTGCCTGCTTTCACCCACACCTTGTGCAGGTTGTTAGTGCGTGCCTGTCCGATGGCATATCTGATGTCGCCAGTGGCGTTGGCCCACGAAGTACCGGTTTTGTTACCTGATCCGTTAGGTACAACATACACTATCTCGTCGAAAGTCGGTATTGTGGTCGCGGTGAAGTTCGATTCGTAGCATCCCATATCGATGATGCCTTGCTGAACACGGTCGTTGCCCGCGAGGTCTTTCTCAGGAACGGTGATGCCTTCCGACGTTCCTCTGTTGATACAGAAAGAGCCGTCGGCGAGCTGCCATGAGTCAGGTGATGTGAAATGAGGACCGAAGATGTCGGAATTGCCGTCTGACAACGCGATGTTTCCGGTTCCATCCCAGCCGTCGGTGATGGCACTGTTCTTCACAACCATATTCGAGCCGCTCATCTGCAACTGACTGGAGTCTTTCTCATTGCCCCACACGATGGTGTTCACCACATTGCTTGCACCCCAGCTCTCGTTATTGGCGGTGATGCCGCATCCGAGATTCTTCACCACGTCGCAGTTTATCACATTTGAATTATATGACATATAAACGCCGCCCGCAAAACTCGTTCCTGTGTTGTTTGCCACGAGGCAGTTGTCCAAAGTGGCTCCGCTTAATGACACGCCACCAACGTTATTGCTGGAATTGTTCCTTATGACACAGTTTTTAATTTCGGAATAACTTGCATAAATACCACCAACATAGTCAGCATACGAAGAATAAGACGTACTGATGTTGTCACTTATCTCGCACCCTGTAATTGTTGAGCTACCATTTGCATAAACTCCACCGCCACCATATTCGCAAGTGTTTCCGGTAATAGTGCTGTTTGAGAGGCTGGTCGATATCAAAGACACGCCACCGCCGTAAGAACCGCTATTGCCGCTCACCGTTACTCCACTCACTGTCGAATACTCGGCATATAAGCCTCCCCCGTAATATCCGCTGTTGTTTTCAAGAGGGCAACCTGTCATGGTGGTATATTTCATATAAACGCCACCGCCATAACTGTTAGCTGTGTTGCTGTTTATCACGCAGTTTTCAATATTTGAGGGGTGGTCGCTGTCAGCATTCATGTAAATACCACCGCCTTCAGCGTAGTTGTCAGCCGTAGTGTTATTGGTGATGGTACAGTTGCGCACATAGCTTTTCCCGCGGAGATACATTCCTGCACCCTGATCGTATGACTTATAACCATTTCTAATGGTGAAGCCGTCGATGTATGTAATGTCTGAAAAATGAATATCTTGATACACAACACGTTGGACGTTCTGTCCGTCGAGTATGGTCTTGTTTGTGTCGAAGTCTCTCAGCGAGAGGTCGTAGTCTTTAGCCTCATTGCCTGCAAAGCCGCCATAGAGGCTCACTCCGTTGTAGATGGTGAAGGCGTTGTTTGCCGCCACGCTGTCGCCGATGTATGTTCCGGCTGCCACCCAAACCTTATGCAGACCGTTGGCGCGCGCCTGCCCGATGGCGTAGTTGATGTCGCCTGTGGCGTTTGCCCACGAAGTACCGGTCTTGTTACCTGCTCCATTAGGCACAACATACACTATCTCATCGAAAGTCGGTATTGTGGTCGCGGTGAAGTTCGATTCGTAGCATCCCATATCGATGATGCCTTGCTGAACACGGTCGTTGCCCGCGAGGTCTTTCTCTGGAACGGAGATGCCTTCCGATGTTCCTCTGTTGGCGCATACTGAGCCGCCGGTGAGCTGCCATGACCATGAGCCAGGAGTCGCCTCCACGCCCGCTGTGGTTGAAGGGTTTGCGAATTTCGGATGATAAAATCCCGTGCCAGTGTTTTCCACATCAAGGATGACATTGTTGGTACCGCTGCAGCCTCCGCCGACAGCGCTGTTGGTGGCAGTGATGCCCGCGCCTGCCATGTCGAGAGGCGTGCCGTTTTTCTTGTTGCCCCACACTATTGTGTTGATGATAGCGCCGCTACCGCTGATGCCGCCGCCATCGTTGCGCACGACATCGCAGTTTGTCAACTTTGATTCACCGCCCCAGGATTCCGTCCACATAAACACGCCGCCTGTAATTGCCCCGCCAGTATTGTTTGCCACGAGGCAGTTCTCAAGAGTGGCGCCGTATTCCAAGCTGACACCACCAGTGTTGTAACTGCTGTTGTTTTTGATAATACAGTTTTTTATTACAGCATCATAGTACGCACAGATTCCGCCAGCATAAGCATCACTGATGCCAGGATAATTCTGTACATTGTTGGCGATTAAGCATCCTGATATTGTCGAACCGCTATATGCGTACACACCGGCACCCCGATATTGGCAGACGTTATCAGTTATCGAGCTGTTCAAAATATTGGAATATGACATATCCACACCGCCGCCACCGCTGTTTGATGATTCGTTGTTCTTCACAACGCAATTTTTCATCGTGGTGTAACTCATTGAAACTCCGGCGCCAGAGGCTTGGGTGACACCGTGCTGAATTGTGAAGCCGTCAATGCCGGAAGATTCATAGTAACTGCCGCCAGAATACAGCACGCGCTGGATGTTCTGACCGTCGAGGATGGTTTTGTTTGTCTCGAAGTCTCTCAACGACAGGTCGTAAGTCTTTGGTTCGTTGCCCGCGAAGCCGCCGTAGATGCTCACGCCTGATGTCACGGTGAAGGCGTTGTTGTCGGGAATGCCGTCGCCGTAATATGTGCCTGCCGCAATCCACACCGGCAGTTTGCCGTTATTGGCGGCCGCAGTGATTGCCGCGTTGATGTCGCCGAAGGCGTTGTCCCACGAGGTTCCGTCTTTTTCACCCGCTCCTGTAGCGGTAACATAAACCACGTCGTCATAAACCGGATTTTGTGAATATGCCGTGAAAGGTATCAAAATTGTCAAAAGCAACAGGAAAAATGTATACTTGTTATTCATGCGGCGTATGTCTTGTTATATCCCATCAGACTCTTCGGTTCTTGTCAAGCTGTTGATAAAATAACAACTTACAAAAATATATTATATTATTGAAATGGTTATAAGTAAAATTACCTATTATTTCAAAAAAATTACAGAATCATGCCGCCGACAAGCTCGTTAACGTCTTTTACACCTTGTCTCTCACAGTAATCCACTATTCCTTTTGCTACTTTTCCAGAAATTGAGGGGTCGATGAAGTTTGCAGTGCCGATTTGTATTGCTGAGGCTCCTGCGAGGAGGAACTCTACCGCGTCTGTAGCCGAAGAGATGCCGCCAAGCCCGATGACAGGAATCTTCACGGCTTTTGCAACCTGCCACACCATGCGCAATGCCACAGGCTTCACGCAAGCCCCCGACAAACCGCCTGTCACCATCGAAAGGACTGGTTTTCGCGTCTCTGCATCTATTGCCATTCCCAACAAAGTGTTAATTAACGACACAGAGTCGGCACCGGCAGCCTCGGCAGCGAGCGCAATCTCGGCAATGTTAGTGACATTAGGCGACAGCTTGACAATCATATGTTTGTGATAGACATCGCGAACCGCCTTCACAACTTGTTCTATTCCACTGCACGTCACGCCGAACGCCATTCCGCCTTGTTTCACGTTGGGGCACGACACATTCAACTCGATGGCAGGGATGTCATCAAGCGCATCCATTCTCGCGGCAGCTGTGACGTAATCGTCGATGTTTGAACCGCTTACGTTGACAATGACATTGGTTTCAAAATGTCTGATTCTCGGATAAATCGTATTGATGAAATAATCCACGCCTTTGTTTTGAAGTCCGACGCAGTTGAGCATGCCCATTGGTGTCTCTGCCATTCGCGGGTAAGGGTTTCCTTCACGGTGATGCAACGTCGTTCCCTTCACTATGATGCCGCCCAGCTCCGAGAGGTCGACGAAGTCGGCGTATTCCTCGCCATAGCCAAACGTCCCCGACGCTGTCATGACGGGGTTTTTCAGGGTCAGACCCTTCAGTTTTATCTCAGTCTTTACCATAGCAGCCTCTCAATATTAAATACCGGACCTTCTTTACATACGCACAGATTACCTTCTTTGGTGTTTTCCACGCAGCACAGGCAGGCGCCGATGCCGCACGCCATCTGGTTCTCGAGCGACACCTCGCACCAGATGCCGCGTTCGCGTGCCTTTTTCGCCACAGCCTTCATCATAGGCATAGGACCGCACGCATATATCTTATTGATTTCCATCGTATTCCACAGGCTGTGGTCGGTCACGAAACCCTTCTCCCCCATCGAACCGTCGTTCGTGGTGACGAAGACGTCGCCGACAGCACGGAAACGGTCTAATAGCATCAGGTCGTCACGCGTCCTGCCACCTAACAGGAAATGAACCCCGGTAGAGACGCACGGCCGTGCGTCTTTACGAAACGTTTTCGCGAAATACAGCAACGGTGCGATTCCGATGCCGCCTCCAACCAACAAAACGTTGTCGTTTTCCTCAGGCATGGTGAAACCGTTGCCCAGTGGCAGCACAATGTTAACCCTTGCGCCCACAGACAGGGCACACAGCGTCTTGGTGCCCTCGTGTTTCTCCTGAATCAGCAGGTCAATCGTGTTGTTTGGGTAATCGACGTCATGAACGGAAATAGGACGGCGCAGATACGCCTTGTCGCACCCGTCGACGCGCACGTTCACGAACTGACCGCCCCAAATATCAGGCAACGGCGTTGATGATTTCAACTTCAACAACGCCGCCCGACTAAAGGACTGTTTCTCGACGATTACAAAATCAATAATCTGTTTCATGTTATTAATATAATGTGCTGCTTCGCAGAATGTTATTCACTCCGTGAAATGTGTTGCTTCGCAAAATATGTAGCCTACGGCCAATGGGCGAAGCCCACAAATTCCGCAAAGCGGCACATTTTTCACATTTCCTCACATTAGGTGAATATTACACCTTCTTAGGTTTCTTTGTCGATTTGGTCGCTGGTGCGGCTGCGGTCTTCACGTTCTCTTTCGGCGCGGCTTTCGGTGCCGCTTTCTTCGTGGCAGCCTTCTTCACCTCTTTCTTCTCGACTGGTGCCTCCTCAGCGGCTTCCTCTTTCTTCTCCTCAACGGTGAAATCAAGGAGCCCCTTGTCATTGAGAAGCTGGTACCACTGGAACACCTTCTTCATATCTGATTGATAAACAGCGTCTTCGTCATAATCAGGCAGCACGACAAGGAATTTCTCCCTCAACTCAACCGGAGATGCCTTCTTCGGGTCAAAATCCAGTTTATCGCCCAATTTCTCATGAATGCTCATAAAAACTTCTTTCAGAGGCCTGTCCTCACCTGTCGTGAAGATGCTGATCTCCTCAAGTGAACTGATTTTGTCGTTTGCGAAAGCAGGAGTCTTCTTCCCGTCAATCAACGACTCAACGATAAGCTTGCCCGCGCCTTGTGTTGTCACAAGGAACAGACCTGGTTTGCCAGAAATGGCAACTACTTTACTCAAATCCATTTTTTTCGTTGTTTAAAATTTTGCGCAAAAATAATATTTTTTTATTTTTCGATGATAATTTTTTTGTCTAATTGAACGACTGCAGGTCGGTGAGACGCTTGTAAACGCCACCCATCGCTATCAATTCCTCGTGTTTTCCGCGTTCCACGATCTGACCTTTCACCAGAACCAAAATCTCGTCGGCGTTTTGTATTGTCGAGAGGCGGTGTGCGATGACGATTGATGTCCTGTTTGTCATGACCTTCGCAAGTGCTTCCTGCACAAGGCGTTCCGACTCTGTGTCAAGCGACGATGTTGCCTCATCCAAGATGAGAATCGGCGGGTTCTTGAGCACTGCGCGTGCTATGCTGATACGCTGACGCTGACCGCCGGAGAGGTTCATGCCCCTGTCGCCAATTATTGTGTCGTAGCCGTCTTCCATCTCCATGATGAAGTCGTGGGCGTTGGCGATCTTAGCCGCCTCAATGACCGCCTCGCGTGTGGCGTGTTCGAGACCGAACGCTATATTATTAAATACGGTGTCGTTAAACAAAATGCTTTCCTGAGAGACAATTCCCATCAGCCCGCGCACGTCGCAAATCTTGAAGTCACGGACATCGATGCCGTCGATGGTGATGTTGCCCTTGCTCACGTCATAAAAACGCGGCAGAAGGTCCACAAGCGTTGACTTGCCTCCACCGCTTTCGCCAACGAGGGCTATCATCTTGCCTTTCGGAATGGTGAGATTGATGTTTTTCAAAACATTGACCTCGTTGTAATGGAAGCTCACATTATTATAATTGATGGATTCCTTGAAATCAGGGAGCTCCAAAGCGTCGCGTTTCTCAACTATAACCTCTTCTGCATCAAGCACTTCAAAGATACGGTCAGCGGAAGCCATGCCTTTCTGAAGGCTATAGAAACCTTGTGAGAACGACTTCGCTGGCGAGATAATCTGTGAAAACACCACGATATAAGCGATGAAGTTTGCTGCAGTGATGCTCGGGACGGCATCAGGAGAGCTACTCGCATTGAGAATCAAGGTGGCGCCGAACCAAATCACTATCGCGATGATTATTGAAGAGAGGAACTCGCTCATCGGTGAACTGAGGTCGCGCTTGCGGTTCACGAACTTTATCACTCTCGTGTAGTTACCGTTCTGCTCGTTGAACTTCTCGCTCGAATATCCTATCGCGTTGAATGCCTTGATGATACGCAGTCCGCCTATCGTTTCCTCAATGGTGGCAAGCATTCCAGCAAAACGGTTCTGTCCGTCGAGGGAGTCTTTCTTCAACGACTTTCCAATCCATCCGATGATGAGTCCGCCGATTGGAAGAAGCAGGAGGACGAACAAAGTGAGACGCCAGCTTACTCCTAGCATGTAAGCGAAATACGCTATTATCGTGAGCGGTGATTTTATGAAAACATCAAGATAACTGATGATTGACACCTCGATTTCCTGTACATCGGTGGTGATGCGCGCCATGATGTCGCCTTTCTTGTGCTTGCTGTAGAACGAGAGCGGCAGAATCATGATTTTCTTGTACAAATCGTTGCGTATGTCCTTGATTGTTCCGGCACGCGCCCCGACCATGAAATATAGTGCAAAATAGGTGGTGATATTTCGTAAGAAAAACGCTATAACAAGAAGCAAACAAATGAAAATCAACGCAGTAGCCTGTCCTTTCAGGATAATGATATAACTCACATAATAATCAAGCATCGCGAGAAGCGTGTCGGTGTCGAGGGCGAACTCGGGCTTAACCGTCGTCAGGTTGTCAGGGTTGAACAAGAGGTTCAAAAACGGCACGATCATTGAAAAAGAGAACAATGAAAACACGATTGCCAGAATATTGAACAAAATGTTCATCAAAACGCTGAACCAGTACGGCTTGACGTAATGGAGTATCCTGCGGAAATTTCTTTTCTTACTCATTTTTTACTTGTTATCATAGTTAAAACCAGTGTAATTCTCAGGTGTGATGGCGTGCATCTCCTTCTTAACAGACTCATTCACAGGCAGTTGGTCGATGAAAGCGTCTATCGACTCGCGCGTAACCTTCTCGTTGGTACGAGTGAGGCCTTTGAGGAGCTCGTAAGCGCCTTCCACCTGCTCACGACGAAGGATGGTCTGCAAAGCCTCAGCCACCACAGCGTAGTTGTTCTGGAGGTCGGCACGGAGTTTGCCCTCGTTTAATATCAGTTTATCCAAACCCTTTGACAATGAGCTCGTTGCGATGAGTGTATGCGCCAGCGGCACCCCGATATTGCGTGTCACCGTCGAGTCGGTGAGGTCGCGCTGCATGCGGCTTATCGGCAGCTTGCGGCTGAGATGCTCGAAAAGTGCGTTTGCCATCCCGAGGTTGCCTTCAGCGTTCTCGAAATCAATCGGGTTGACTTTATGCGGCATCGCCGACGAGCCCACCTCACCAGCTTTTATCTTCTGCTTGAAATAATCCATCGAGATGTACAGCCAGATGTCGCGCGACAGGTCGATGAGGATGGTGTTGATGCGTTTCAGAGTGTCGAAATATTCAGCCATCACGTCGTAATGCTCAATCTGCGTTGTCGTTTCCTGACGTTTCAGCCCGAGTTTCTTGATGAACCTTGCGGCGAACTCCTTCCATTCAATCTGAGGGTACGCCACCTTATGCGCGTTCATATTGCCTGTTGCGCCACCGAATTTTGCGGTGAAAGGAATCTTGTCAAACGTATCAATCTGGTTTTCAAGACGTTCAACGAAGACGTAAATCTCTTTTCCGAGGTGTGTAGGGCTTGCGGGCTGGCCGTGGGTGTGCGCCAGCATCGGGATGTCGCGCCATTCCTCGGCAAGTTCCTTCAGCTTTGCCAAAACTTTCGCTAAAGCGGGACGAACCAACTCTTTATTTGCCTGCAACATGGTGTAAGGCACCGCGCTGTTGTTGATGTCCTGCGACGTCAAACCGAAATGGATAAACTCCTTGAATTGTGTGAGTCCCATCTCGTCGAAACGGTGTTTCAGGAAATATTCAACCGCCTTCACGTCATGGTTTGTGGTCTTTTCAATATCCTTAATCTCCTGAGCGTCAGACTCTTTGAAATTATTGACGATATTTCTAAGCTTACGGAGATTCTTCTTGTCAAAATCGGCGAGCTGAGGCAGCGGAATCTGGCAAAGTGCGATAAAATACTCCACCTCCACCATCACTCTTGCGCGAATCAGTCCAAACTCCGAAAAAAACTCATCCAATCTCTCGACCTTCTTGCGGTAACGTCCGTCGATAGGCGAAATAGCGGTTAATTCTGATATTTTCATCTCAAAAACTGTTGACTTTTTTAACTTGCAAATATATGAATAAAATTTTATCTGTTTTAAAAATAATTTGACAAATCAAAAAATGCAATTTTTGCTATTCGAATTTAAAAAAGACTAATATATCTTTTTAATCATACAACATCTCAATATCATTCACATCAAAACCACGTTCCGACACGACATTCATCATCTTCTGGAAAGCTTCGCTATCAACTGGCAGACAAGATGATAGAATCCTCACTTTTGTCTTAAACCTGTTTGACAAAGCCACAAGACACGCTTTTTCATCATAACTTAATATAAGAAGTTTATGACGAATCAAGCCACGTCTGATAATCAAATAGTTTTCGCCCTTTTTTGCGACGATTTTCCCATGATAATTTCTCGTAACGCGGCGGTTCAGCTCATCAACGGTGACATAAAGAAGTTCAAACGAGTTTTCGTGAACAATCGAGAGATAAGCGAACTCATCAAGTTTTTTAATGAGGCGGTTGTCACGGAAACGTGCCACCTCGTACCATTTCACCATGGTATTAGTGTCTGATAAAATCACATTATGACTATTGAAATAATCTTCTTTCATAAAAATAAATTTTTAAATGGGACTAATTTTAGAGTGATGATTGCACTCCCGACAATATTAACATGAATAAAATTCTCCACTAACAATGTTGCAAAGATATAAAAAATTTTTGTAATTTCGCACATTCAAAAAAATATTTTGGGAAATAAATTAAAAATTAACATAAATAATTGATAATCATGAAGTACGATGTTATTGTAATAGGTAGCGGACCTGGCGGTTATGTCGCTGCCATCAGAGCTTCACAGCTCGGAAAAAAGGTTGGAGTAGTTGAAAAAGCCGAAATCGGCGGCACATGCCTCAACTGGGGCTGCATCCCTACCAAGGCTCTGCTCAAGAGCGCGGCGGTGTACACCTACATGCAACACGCTGAGAATTACGGCATTAAGCTCGAAGGCGAGGTTCATCCTGACATGGAGGCCGTTGTCGCCCGCAGCCGTGGTGTCGCTGACGGCATGAGCAAAGGCGTGCAATACCTTTTTAAGAAGAACAACGTCGAGTTGATTCCAGGCTTGGGCTCACTCACAGCAAACAAGACAGTGAAAGTCGTTGACGCAGAAGGCAACACAACAGAATATGAGGCTGACCACATCATCCTTGCAACAGGCTCGAGAGTGCGCCAGCTGCCAGCCATGCCTATCGACGGAAAGAAAATCATCAGCTACCGTCAGGCACTGGTTTTGGACAAGCTTCCGGAGACAATGGTTGTCGTCGGCTCAGGCGCCATCGGCTCGGAGTTCGCTTTCTTTTTCACCTCGATGGGCGTGAAAGTCACACTCGTGGAGTTCCTGCCTAACGTCGTTCCTAACGAAGACGAGGAAGTTTCAAAACAGGTTGAACGCTGCTTCAAGAAGCTGAAAATGACTGTCATGACTGAGGCTTCGGTCACCAACGTCGACACCACAGGCGAGAAATGCGTCTGCACCATTAGCACCAAGAAAGGTGAGAAAGTCGTTGAAGCCGACATCGTGCTCTCGGCAGTGGGCGTACAGACAAATCTTGAAGACCTCGGTCTCGAGAACCTCGGCATCGCCAACGAACGCGGCAAAATCACCGTCGACGACTACTACAGAACCAACGTGGAAGGCATTTACGCCATCGGCGACATCGTCCACGGACCGGCATTGGCACACAAGGCATCGCACGAAGCCATCATCTGCGTCGAGAAGTTCTGCGGCTTGAATCCTAAACCGTTGAACTACAACAACATCCCCGGCTGCACATACATCACCCCTGAGATAGCGTCAGTGGGTATGAGCGAGGCAAAAGCCATCGCGGCAGGCTACGAGGTGAAAATCGGCAAGTTCCCGTTCACCGCATCTGGAAAGGCAGCAGCGGCAGGCAACAAAGACGGCTTCATCAAGGTGGTGTTCGACGCCAAGACAAACAAATGGCTGGGCTGCCACATGGTGGGCGAAAACGTCACCGAGATGGTCGCGACAGCAGTGCTCGCACGCGAACTCGGAGCCACAGGACACGACATCATCGAGAACATCTTCCCTCATCCAACAATGTCGGAAGCCATCATGGAAGCTGCAGCGGCGGCATACGGCGAAGTGGTTCATCTGTAATGAATAACAAAAAAGTCTTAATAACGCTCCAGATTGCTGTTTTGGTAGTCGGAGTGGCTGCTATTGTGGCTTGCATTGTGGGCATCAGGGCGTTGAAGATAGCGGAGAGACGTCCTGTTTCCCTTGAACAGATTGCCATCAGGAGCAACGATATCGAGTTCACCGAAGACGTCACTTTCGCCGGCGAGCGCGTACCTCTGGAGATGTTCAACATCAGGGAGAGATACGAGCGCGAGCTGCTGTCGACATGCTATTTCCACAGCAACACCATGCTTCTCGTGAAACGCTCGTCACGCTGGTTCCCAGTGATAGAGCCTATTCTGAAAAAGTACGGCATACCTGAGGATTTCAAGTATCTGTGCGTTGCTGAAAGCACCCTGACAAACGCCGTGTCACCAGCAGGAGCAGTGGGTTTCTGGCAGTTTTTGGAACGCACAGGCAAGGAATACGGGCTCGAGATAAACAAGGACGTCGACATGCGATACAACGTGGAAGCTGAGACGGAAGCAGCTTGCCGCTATTTCCTGAAATCGTACGAGACCTACCACAACTGGACTCTCGTAGCAGCGTCGTTTAACGCAGGAACACGCCGCCTGAACAAGTTTCTGAA
This sequence comes from Bacteroidales bacterium, assembly GCA_017427985.1. Taxonomy (GTDB): domain Bacteria; phylum Bacteroidota; class Bacteroidia; order Bacteroidales; family F082; genus Limimorpha. Next base: position 231,353 of record JAFRRS010000023.1, read on the forward strand.
GGAGCAGAAAGTACATTCCTATTATGACTTGCTCATGGCAGACGAGACCGAACGCTACATTTTCAGGATTCTGGCTTTCAAAACCATCCTTGAAAACCCCGAGCAATACGGCATTTACGTAAGTAAAAAACTTGAGTATCAACCGTTTAGATACAAAACCATCGTCATTGACAAAAGCGTTGACAGCTGGGCAGACTTCGCCCTTGAACATGACATAACTTACAAGCTTCTCAAGATTTTCAACCCTTGGCTTCGTTCCAACTCATTGAAAGTCAAGAAAGGAGAAGTCTATGAAATCAAGATTCCGAAAAGACCTTTCGACCTCACCGCTGATTACTGCAACGAGGCGACAGGCGGCTATATCATTGATTTTGAAAACGATAGCATTGTTGAAGATTTGAACTAAAAGATGACAGAAAAGAACAGGGATATTGCCGAAAACGAGTTCATCGAGATATACGGCGCAAGGGAGAACAACTTGAAAAACATCGATTTGCGCATACCTCGCGACAAACTCGTCGTCGTCACCGGGCTGAGTGGCAGCGGCAAGTCGTCGTTGGCGTTCGAGACTATTTACGCCGAAGGACAGCGACGTTACATGGAGTCGTTTTCGGCATACGCCAGGCAGTTCATCGGCAGCATGGAACGTCCAGATGTCGATGAGATCCGCGGTCTCTCCCCTGTCATCTCGATAGAGCAGAAATCGGTGAACCGCAACCCGCGCTCCACCGTCGGAACCATCACGGAGATTTATGACTTCATGCGTCTGCTGTACGCCCGCGCCTCAGAGCCGTTTTCGTACAACACCGGCGAGAAGATGGTGCGTTATTCGGAAGAGCAAATCACCCAGATGATTATGGAGCAATACAACGACAAGAAAATCAATGTGTTGGCTCCCGTCGTGAGAGGACGAAAAGGTCATTACAGGGATTTGTTCGAACAGATAAGGCAGCAAGGATATATCAAGGTGCGCGTGGACGGCGAAATCAAAGAGCTCGTTTTCGGCATGCAGCTCGACCGTTACAAGACCCATGACATCGAGATTGTCATCGACCGTCTTGTGGTTCATCCCGACTTCAAGGAACGCATAGTGAAGTCGGTGGAGACGGCATTCCGCAGAGGCAAGGGAATGCTGATGGTCCTGGAGGAAGGAGGCAGCGACGCGCGTTATTTCAGCAAGCTCCTCATGTGCCCCACCACAGGCATCGCATACCAAGACCCAGAGCCTAACACGTTCAGTTTCAACTCACCTTACGGCGCATGCCCGAAATGCAACGGCCTCGGCACCGTCATCCAAGTCGACATGAAAAAAATCATCCCCGACCCAAGCCTCAGTCTGCGCAAAGGCGGTCTCGCACCACTCGGGGAATACAAGAACAACAGCGTTTTCAGCCAGCTCGAAGCCATCGGGACACGCTACGGATTCACGCTCGACACCCCGATAAGCGAGATTCCGGAGCACGCCATGAGCATCATCCTTTACGGAAGCAACGAGTCATTCACCGTCACAAGAGAATATCTCGGCACACAATCCACTTATTCCACTCCGTTTGAAGGCATAGTGAACGTCATCAGAAAGATGAACGAGGAGAACGCCCCAGCTTCAATCTTGAAATGGGCTAACAGCTTCATGAACGAGACGGAATGCCCTGAGTGTCATGGACAAAGGCTGAAAAAAGAGGCTCTTTATTTCCGCCTCAACGGCAAAAACATCGCCGAACTCGCCGACATGGACGTCAACTCGCTTTCGAAATGGCTCGACAACCTTCCCAAGCATCTCGACGAGAAACAAAAGGAGATTTCGCACGACATCCTTCAAGAAATAAAGAAAAGAATCACTTTCCTGCTCAACGTAGGAATCGATTACTTGAACATGAACCGCCCCGCGAAGAGCTTGTCGGGCGGAGAGGCGCAACGCATCCGTCTCGCCACACAGATAGGCTCACAGCTGACCGGCATTCTATACATCCTCGACGAGCCTTCCATCGGCTTGCATCAGCGTGACAATCACAGGCTTATCGAGTCGTTGAAAGAGCTGCGCGACATCGGCAACAGCATCATTGTGGTTGAACACGACAAAGACACCATGCTGGCAGCGGATTTCCTTGTCGACATCGGACCAGGCGCTGGCGTCAACGGCGGCGAGATTGTGTTTCAAGGCACTCCCAAAGAGGCGATGCGAGGCAAAGGTCTGACCTGCGACTATCTCAAAGGCAAGAAAAAAATCATGACACCGTCGACAAGACGCAAGCCTGTCGAAGGACAACACCTTAAATTATATAACGCGACAGGTCACAACCTCAAAAACGTCGACCTCGACCTTCCGCTCGGCGTAATGATTTGTGTGACAGGCGTTTCCGGCTCAGGCAAGTCGTCACTCATCAACGAGACGCTCTACCCTATCATGAGCAAGCATTTCTACCGTTCGGAAAAGAACCCTCTGCCATACGACAAAATAGAAGGGCTTGAGTTCATCGACAAAGTGATAGAAATCGACCAGGCGCCAATTGGCAAGACGCCGCGCTCGAATCCGGCGACGTACACCAAAGTATTCGACGAAATCAGGAAACTATACGGCGAGCTGCCTGAGTCGAAGATTAGAGGCTACAAGTCAGGACGTTTCTCATTCAACGTGAAAGGCGGACGCTGCGAAACGTGCCAGGGTGCAGGCGTTCGCGTCATCGAGATGAACTTCCTGCCCGACGTCCACGTGCAATGCGAGACCTGCCAGGGAAAACGCTACAACAGAGAGACCCTCGAGGTGCGTTTCAAAGGGAAGTCCATCAACGACGTGCTAAATCTTACAATCGACGAGGCTGTGGTTTTCTTTGAAAACTTCCCAACCATCTTGCAGAAAATCAAGACGTTACAGGATGTCGGACTCGGTTACATCACCTTGGGTCAGCCCTCCACGACGCTCTCGGGCGGCGAGGCGCAACGTGTGAAACTCGCGACCGAGCTATCGAAACGCGACACCGGAAAAACGCTCTACATCCTCGACGAGCCCACCACCGGACTGCATTTCGAGGACATCAAAATACTCATGGAAGTGCTCAACAAACTCGTCGACAAAGGCAACACCGTACTCATCATCGAGCACAACATGGATGTCATTAAAATGGCTGATTACATCATCGACATGGGACCCGAGGGCGGTGAAAGAGGCGGCATGATTCTTGGCAGCGGCACCCCCGAAGAAATAGTGGAAAATAACATCGGCTACACCTCCAAATACCTTAAAAAAGAATTAACTGATTAACTGCTAACTATCTCAGTCTGATTTCCTGTCCAACACGCAGAACAGAGTTCTCATTTAGCCCGTTCATCTTGAAGATTCGCTCCAACCGCACAGCGTAAAGGCGCGACACCTGCGACAACGTCTCGCCACTTTGTATGACATGCACCTTGTAGCCCTCTGCCGCCCTTCTGCGCTTCGGGTTGATGTAAAGCACCTCGCCCTCGCCGAAGGTTCTCTTGTTGCCGAGATTGTTGTATTTAACCAATTGATACTGAGACATCTTCAGTTCTTTAGCGAGCGATTCGAGATTGTCGCCAGACTTCGTGAAAATGAACTTCACCCCGAAATTCTCCCTGATGTAATGACGGCCCGCGGTCATCTCCACGACCTTGCAGTCAGAAAGCACCGGCACATTGGCAGCAGCGACGTTTCTACGTTTCTTCTGTTTGTCTTTCTTGGTATTTTGTTCTTTCTCAACCGCTTTCTGCTTCGGGTCAGATTTCTTTTTCGGCTTGAACTGCCCTTTGACAACCATCTGGTCGTATTGCTGCAGATTGTACGTCTCGATGTAGTTTATCAGCACGTTGGCATACGTCGGAAGCGTGGCGTAGCCCGCTTTTTTCAAGCCCTTCGCCCAGCCTTTGTAATCGGTGATTTTCAAATCGAAAAGGAAGGCGTAACGTGTGCCGTTTCTCAGGAAAATCGAGTGGTCGCGGTACGATTCCTCGGCGCTGTTGTACACTCGGAAGCACTCATTAGGAGCGTCGTCGTCCATCCGCATCGACCTGCCTTTCCAGTCCTTGTGGCATTTTATCCCGAAATGGTTGTTTCCCTCCTTCGCAAGCTTGCTCTGGCCGTTACCGGATTCCAGAATGCCCTGTGCCAGCGTGATAGAAGCGGGAATCTTGTTGTTGACCATCTCCGTCATGGCGATATCCTTGTATTTCTCGATGTAATCAAGCGTAATCTTGTTCTTCTGCTTCTCCTGTGCAAAAACAACAAACTCACTGATTATCAGCAAAAACAAAGCTATATATCTCGTTTTCCTCGCCATTTTTGAATATAAAAACGTGTAAAATTACAAATTTAATATATTCATTTAAAGTTTTTTTGAATATTTTGGCATAATTTATTTATAATAAATTAATTTTTGTATTTTTGCATACCCCAAACGTCATTTCGAGCGGAACGAAGTGAAGTCGATTAATCCTCAACAAATGACGAAATGGATTTAATATTGGAAATGAATTCTGAGATTATAAAAAAGTATTTTCCGGATTTGTCAGAAGTGCAAATGGCTCAGTATGAGAAACTTGCGCCTCTTTATGAAGACTGGAACAGCAAGATAAACCTCATCTCGAGGAAAGACATGGACAATTTCTACGAGCATCATGTCTTACATTCCCTTGCGATAGCAAAATATTTCGACATTCTTCCTGGCATGAAGGTTCTGGACATTGGAACTGGCGGCGGCTTTCCGGGCATACCGCTGGCGATAATGTTCCCGCAGACGAAGTTTTTGCTTGTCGACAGCATCGGAAAGAAGATAAAAGTGGTTCAGGACGTGGTTGAAAAGCTTGATTTACAAAATGTTACAGCCATTCAGGAACGTGCCGAGAACATCAAGGAGAAGTTCGACATCATCGTGAGCCGCGCCGTGACACAACTCCCCGACTTCGTGAAATGGTGCAACAACAAACTGCGCATCACCAACGACATCGAGGCTGGCGGAATCCTGTATCTGAAAGGCGGCGACATCGAGGAGGAGCTCCGCAACGTTCCTAAAAACTGGAAACGCAAGAGCACACCGATAACGAAATGGTTCAACGAACCATATTTTGTTGAAAAATACGTGATTCATTTATATTGATAATTATTAAAATTTTAAATATTTTAAAAAATGAAAAAATTATTCTTATCAGTCTTGTTCGTTGCCGTTATGGCAGTGACAAGTTTCGCCCAGATGGCGATGCCTTGCCCGATGGATCCAAACGTGAGAATCGGCAAGTTAGACAACGGATTGACTTACTACATCCGTCACAACGAGAAACCGGCCAAGAGAGCGGATTTCTACATCGCTCAGAAAGTCGGTTCAGTCCTCGAAGAGGAGAGCCAGCGCGGTCTCGCCCACTTCCTCGAGCACATGGCATTCAACGGAACCACCAACCTTCCTGGCATGATGCTCCGCGAGTATCTCCAGAGCCGTGGTATCAAGTTCGGTGAGAACCTCAACGCAGGCACAGGCATCGACCAGACAGTGTACATGGTCACCAACGTGCCTACCGACATCCCGGGACTCGTCGACACCTGCTTGCTCATCCTCCACGACTGGTCAAGCTTCATCGCACTCCAGGAAGAGGAAATCGACAACGAGCGCGGCGTCATCCTTGAGGAGCTCCGCACACGCGAAAACGCCAACGAGCGTATCATGAAGGAAATACTTCCTGTCATGTATCCTAACAGCCCTTACGCCAACCGTCTCCCTGGCGGACTTCCGGAAGTCGTTGCCAACTTCGAGTATCAGACACTCCGCGACTACTATCACAAATGGTATCGTCCTGACCTTCAAGGTCTTATCATCGTCGGTGACATCGATGTCGATGCTATCGAGGCACGTATCAAAGAAATGTGCGCAGACATTCCAACTCCAGTCAACCCTGCACCAAGACCGCAGTTCTTGATTGAAGACAACGTCGAGCCTATCGTGGCAATCGCCTCAGACCCTGAAGCCACCAACTACAGAGTCAACCTCTATTACAAATCAGACCCGACACCTGACTCATTGAAAAACGACATGAGCTACTGGATGGGACAATATGTTTTGTCAATCATTTCACAGATGCAAATCAACCGCCTCCAGGAAATCACAAAGAAGCCTAACCCACCATTCATCTATGGCTACAGCTACTATTCAAACTACTATATCGCCCCTACAAAAGACGCATGGTGCAGCTTCGCAATGGCTAAAGACGCAGCCGGCATCGACGAGGCCCTCACAGCTCTTGTGACTGAAAACAAACGCATGTCTCTGTTCGGATTCACCCCATCAGAATATGAAAGAGCAAAGGCCGATTTCATGAAACAGATTGAGAATCAATACAATGAGAGAAACAACACTGAAAATGAGCAATATGTCAACGAGTGCTTGAACAATTTCCTTAGCAACGAGCCGATGATGGGCATTGAAATCGAATATACTTATTATCAGCAGATTATCCCGAACCTTCCGCTTGAGGCAATCAACATGTACGCTCAGCAGCTCATCACAGAAGACAACCTCGTCATAACAGTGACAGCACCTAAGAAAGAGGGTGAGACACTTCCTACAAAAGAGGAAATACTGAAGGTTTACGAAGCCGCACAGGCAGCAGAAGTGGAAGCCTACAAAGAAGAAGTGTTCGACGGTCCAATCGTTGCAAATATGCCTAAGCCAGGCAAAATCAAGAAAGTCGCCGACATGCCTGAATTCGACGCTAAAGTCATGACACTCAGCAACGGCATGAAGGTCATCTACAAGAAGACCACCTTCAAGGAAGACGAGATTCGTTTCACAGCCAACAGCTGGGGCGGCATCTCCGCACTTCCACAGAAAGACTTCATCACATTACAGGAACTCTCCGACGTCATCACATTGGGCGGTGTGGGCAACTTCAGTGCCATCGACCTCCCGAAAGTGCTCGCAGGCAAGAAAGTGCGCGTGACACCTTACATCGGCAACTACTCAGAAGGCATGAACGGCAACTGCTCGCCTAAAGACCTCGAGACCATGATGCAGCTCATCTACCTGTACTTCACAGCACCTCGCGCAGATGAAGAGGCATTCCAGTCATACTCACAGCGTATCAAGGCAGCCCTTGAAAACCAAGAGCTTAACCCGATGACGACATTCTCCGACTCATTGATTATGGTGTTGTACGGCAACCATCCGCTCCGCATGAGAATGAAAGCCGCCGATGTCGATAACATCAACTACGCCAAGGCAATGGAATTATACAAAAACCGCTTCGTCGATCCTAACAACTTCACTTTCTATTTCGTTGGAAACATCGACGAGAACACCTTCAAGCCATTGGTTGAGCAGTATCTCGCTTCTCTGAAGAAGAACAAACGTAAGGAAAGCTGGAAAGACATCAACCTCGGCATCTCTGAAAAGAACATCATCTGCCATTATGAGAAAGAGATGCAGAATCCTAAGGTGACTATCTACATGACTATCAACGGTCAGATGGAATACAACTACCGCAACCAGATTTACATGGACGCTCTCGGCGATGTCATGGACATCTACTACACCCGCACCATCCGTGAGGAAGAAGGCGGCACATACGGCGTAGGCGTCATGGGTCAGCTCTCAGAGAGACCGAAGAACGCTTATCTGTTCCTCATCGCATTCGACACAAATGCCGATATGTATGAGAAACTCATGAACAAAGTCCGCGAAGGATTTAACGACGTTGCAACCAACGGTCCTGCTCAGGAAGACCTGACAAAGGTCGTTGAAAACCTCTACAAGAAACGCGCTGAAGAGCAAGAGGAAAACAGCTACTGGCTCAACGCAATCGAGACTTTCGACGAGGACAAGATCAACATCGACGCCGAGTTCGACGCCATCGTGAAGAGCATCACTCCTCAGACTATCGCCGACTTCGCCAAAGAGGTGCTGAAAGGCTATAATAAAGAAGTGGTACAGCTTCCAACCAAATAGTATTAAATATTAAAATATTGAATGTTATGACAGAAAAAATTCAAAAGCTGTTAAATGACAGCAAGGCAGCCAGATGGACTGCTCTCATTCTCATTGCATTGATGATGTTTTTCGGCTATATGTTCGTTGATGTCATGTCACCGCTTAAAACACTCGTCGAGAACTCTCGTGGCTGGGACAGCGGCGTGTTCGGAACCTATGCTTCAGCAGAATACATCCTCAATGTTTGTGGTTTTCTTATCGTAGCCGGTATCATCCTCGACAAGATGGGTATTCGTTTTACAGGTGTGCTATCAGCATCGCTTATGGTTCTTGGAGCAGCATTGAAGTACATCGGAATCAGTGAATGGTTCCAGACAACAGGTTTTGCCGAGTGGCTGAACTCATGGTGGGTTGCCATGCCTGCAAGCGCAAAGATGGCTTCTCTTGGTTTCATGATTTTCGGCTGCGGTTGCGAGATGGCGGGAACAACCGTCAGCAAAGCAATTGCCAAATGGTTCAAAGGCAAAGAAATGGCTTTGGCTATGGGTCTTGAAATGGCCATCGCACGTCTTGGTGTGTTTGCCGTGATGTGGATCGCCCCTATTATTGCAGATAGATTCGGCGAGAATGGTGCACAATCCATAGTGGCTCCTGTGGCATTCTGCAGCGCGCTGCTCTGTATCGGCCTCATCTTCTTCATCATCTTCACCACCATGGACAAGAAACTCGACAAGCAATTGGTTGCAGCTGGTATGGCAACCGACGAGAAGTCACCAGAGGACGAGTTCCGCATTAAGGATCTTGGCATCATCTTCTCAAGCAAGATGTTTTGGATTGTCGCTTTGCTCTGTGTTCTTTACTACAGCGCCATCTTCCCTTTCCAGCGTTATGCTCCGAACTTCTTAGAGGAAACCCTGAATGTTGACGCAGCAACCGGTGCCCGTCTGTTTAGTGTGTTCCCAATCTTAGCCATGTGTCTTACACCTTTCTTGGGCATTTTCTTAGACACCAAAGGAAAAGGAGCCTCGATGCTCATGCTTGGCTCAATCATCATGATCGTCTGCCATTTGAGTTTCGCATTCCTGCTCCCAATATTCCCATATAAATGGTTGGCAGTCTTCATCACCGTCGTTTTGGGCGTTAGTTTCTCATTGGTTCCGGCAGCCTTATGGCCATCCGTCCCGAAAATCATCGACGAGAAAGTCCTTGGTAGCGCATACTGCCTGATTTTCTGGGTTCAGAATCTTGGTTTGTGCTTCGTACCGCTCATTATCGGTAATGTCCTAAAAGCCACAGGAGGTTACACAGCACCTATGGTCATATTCTCATCGTTTGGCGTTTTGGCTTTCATATTCAGCATCTTGCTGAAACGCGAAGACAAAAAGAAGGGATTCGGTCTCGAAGAACCGAATATTAAATAATTGAATAAACAATTCTGTAGAGACGCAAAATTTTGCGTCTCTACTTTATCATAAAAATAAACATCCTATGAAAAAAACTCTAACCCTTATCATTGTCATGACGGCTTTCATTACCGTCAGCGCACAATGGGTCAACGACCCTGCAAGCAACACCTTCCTCGCCAACACCTCGGCAGATGCAGGTGAGATTTACATATCCACCGACCCTGTCTCGGGAGACACTTATATGCAATGGTGCCAGTTCGCGTCAAACGGATGGGTACCGAAAGTGCAGCGTCTCAACGCGGCAGGCGAGCCACAATGGGATGCCAGCGGCCTGCAGCCTGCCGCACAGCACACTCTCGCATCATGGTCGCAAGGCGTGGCGATGGCAGCGACGACAGACAACGCCGTGGTGTCATGCTTCTCGACAGAAGCAGGCAACAGCGTGGCGGTGAAAATCAACGCCGACGGCACATTCGCATGGGGCGATGCCGGCATCACGCTCTTTAACGGCGCCGGAGGCTCCCGCACCGAACTCCTCGCCGGCGACGACGGCGGCGTGTGGGCACTCGCCACAGACAACACCAACTCGTACCTCTGCTATATCAACGCCGACGGCACAACCAACCCCACAATAACCATCAGCGACGACACCCAAATATGCACCTTCGGACAACTGGTGCCAACCAATGACGGCAACGTGTTCCTGGTATACGAAAAAGAACAATGGGCCTACACCTATTTCTATGAGAAAGACATCCGCGTGGTGGGCTACAACAAAAACGGCACACAAATCTCCGAAGACATCCAGCTCATGTCGCCAGTGACTATCCCTGGCGCCTACATTCATTATGTGGTGCCCGACGGTCTCGGCGGCGGATACGTTTACATATGGCATGCCGGAGGCATAGGTGGAACATTCAACACCTACGTGTTCCACTTCAACCATAACGGCGCATCGACAATCAACGACCTTAACGGCATACCGGTTCACTCCGCAGACCCCGACTATTTCTATATCAGCGCATCAGCCACCGTCGACCCCGACAGCCATGACTTAATATTATTCTACGAACAAACAGACGAATACTCACAAACACAATGCAAACTCTACATGAACCGTATCACTTCTTACGGCGAGAGAGTGTGGGACGAAGGAATACTCGTGCTCGACAACGGAACCACACCCTGCGGCGGTCTTAACATCGACGCCTTCGAATATGGTGGCGGATTCGCGGTGACTTATTTCAAAGGACTGGGAACCGGAAGCCAAGCTACAGTTGAGGCACAGGGCTTCGACATGAACGGCAACTCGTTGTGGAACACCCAGATGAGCTCAACAACATACAATAAGACGGGTTGCGATAACACCTCAGGATTCCATGGTGGACAAAACATCATCTCTTGGGTCAACTCAAACTCAGGCGGACTTTACGGACAGAACATCGGACAACTCGGCGAGATGGGCGAGGTCACTCCTCCCACCCCACCAGCCCCATGCGATGCACCGACTAACTTACAAGGCGAGTATTATTACGAAGGACCAGGGAATTGGGGTGTAAACATGTCATGGACGGCTCCACAGGAAACACCATTGCATTACAACCTATATGTCACAGACCCTTCAGGTTGCAACACAACATATGAAATACCATCAAATTACAATTCGTGTATTATGCCGACATCAATAATCGGTGATGTAATAATCCAACTCACAGCGGTTTACGACGACTGCGAATCGGATTACGCTCTAACACCAGACGGTGAGAACTATCTTCTGATTGAATTGACATCAATTCCGGAAAACGAATACGAGGAAATCGTCAACGTCATTGAGATTTACAACATCAACGGTCAGCTCACCAACACTTTAAATATCAACGACTTGAATCAAGGTATTTATATTATAAAAGGTGTGACGCAGAGCGGAAAAACTGCGATTAGAAAGATAGTGAAATGACAGTTAAAACCATAAAAAACCAGTGGGGAGAAGGCATGCCTTCTCCCCACTGGTTTTTGTGGAAACTGCTGGGTTCGAACCAGCGACCTCCTGCTTGTAAGGCAGGCGCTCTGAACCAACTGAGCTAAGCTTCCTGCGCTGTGAGCGGATTACGGGGCTCGAACCCGCGACCTGAAGCTTGGGAAGCTTCCGCTCTGCCAGCTGAGCTAAATCCGCAATACCGTTTACGGGCTGCAAAAATACAAAAATTTTCATTCCACAAAACATTTTTCAAAAAAAATCTTTCAACTCCAAACTTTAACTTCAAAACTCTAAACTAAATTTGTATCTTTGCAGAAATAAAATTTATCATTATGAATATTGTAGAAAAAATCAAGAAAGCTATCGCTGACAGAAAATGGAACGACATCAAGGCAAACGACTCATGGTCGGTGTTCAAAATCATGTCAGAATTTGTTAACGGTTACGAGACACTCTCGAGAATCGGACCTTGCGTCGCCATCTTCGGCTCGGCACGTATCAAGGAAGACAACCCTTACTATCAGAAGGCGGTTGAGACAGCCTCCAAACTCGTTGAGAAAGGCTTCGGCGTCATCACCGGCGGCGGCCCTGGCATCATGGAAGCCGGCAACAAAGGCGCACACGAAGCAGGCGGCAAGAGCGTCGGACTCAACATCGTGTTGCCTCATGAACAGCATTCCAACCCTTACATCGACAGCGACAAGTCAATCAACTTCGACTATTTCTACATCCGTAAGACGATGTTCACCCGCTACTCGCAAGGCTTCATCGCTTTCCCTGGCGGATTCGGCACCCTCGACGAGCTTTCGGAAGCCCTCACTCTCATGCAGACTAACAAAATCGCCAACTTCCCTATCGTGATGCTTGGCTCGGAATTCTGGAATCCGCTTGTCGACTGGTTCAAACAGACTCTCCTTAAAGATAAAATGATTGCCGAAAAGGATTTCGACATCTTCCACGTTGTTGACGACCCTGACGAAGCAGTTAGAATCATCGACGAATTCTATCAGAAGTCAGAGCTTAAACCTAACTTCTAATGTCACGAGTCCTTATCATCGACGACGAACCTGCCATCCGTCGTGCCATGCGCAGCATCCTCGAAAACGAAGGCTACACCATTACTGATGCCGCCTCAGCCATTGAAGCGTTGCCGATGCTACACAGCGACACCTTCGACGCGATTTTTTGCGACATCAAGATGCCTCAGATGGACGGAATAGAGTTCCTTGAGAAATCAAGGACTCTCACCGACGCCCCGATAATTATCATATCTGGACACGGGACAATAGACATCGCCGTCGATGCAATAAAAAAAGGAGCCTACGACTTCATCGAGAAGCCGATGGACCTCAACCGCATGCTTATCACTTTGCGTAACGCGTTAGACAAAAACCGACTCGTCAACGAGACGAAAAAGCTTCGCAACGTGGTAAGCAAGCAGTACGAGATGATTGGCGATTCCTGGGCGATGAATGAGCTTTACACCATGATTGAGCGAGTCGCGCCAACGAATGCCAAAGTGCTTATACTCGGCGAAAACGGCACCGGCAAAGAGCTCGTCGCCCGTCAGCTTCACGAGATGAGCCCACGGAAAGACCACGCCTTCATCGAGGTAAACTGCGCCGCCATTCCGTCGGAACTCATTGAAAGCCAATTGTTCGGACACGAGAAAGGAGCTTTCACCTCAGCCATAAAACAGAAAAAAGGCGACTTCGAACTCGCCGACAACGGCACTCTCTTCCTCGATGAAATCGGCGACATGAGCCTCGCCGCACAAGCCAAGGTCCTTCGCGCTCTTCAGGAAAACAAAATCACCCGCGTCGGTGGCGAAGAGGAGATAAAAGTCGATGTCAGAGTCATTGCTGCGACAAACAAAAACCTTCAGGATGAGATAGCAAAAGGCAACTTCCGCGAAGACCTCTACCACCGCATCAGCATGATAATCATGCGCGTGCCGCCTCTGCGCGAACGCCTCGACGACATACCTTTATTAATTAATAGCTTCGTGGTGAAAGCCGCCAACGAGATGGGCAAGCCTATCCCCTCTTTCACGGATGGTGCCATCGAAGAACTCAAAAAACAGCACTGGAGCGGTAACATCCGCGAGCTGCAGAACGTCGTCGGACGCCTTGTCATCCTCTGTGGCCCAACAATTTCCGAAGAAGATGTAAAAAAATATCTCTAATTCGGAAATTATTAGTACCTTTGCAGGCTTTTTGAAAGCATAACATTCGGGGCTGACCGGTTTTGACAGCTTGTAGAAGGGTTATGTAAGCATACCGAGCCTCGCAGTGACGCTCGTAAATCTTGACTGCAAAAAATTAATTGGCGAAAATACTTACGCTCTCGCTGCTTAGTCGAAGTACAGTAGACAAGCTTCATCCTTTCACAAGGTGAGAGGACGAGACATCTCGCGGATGGAGCCTCCCGATTCCGGTCCGGCAACGAGGTGCTCAGCAATTTCGGGATAGCGACGCGGAAGCTCCGGCAACGTCGTGAAACTCAAGGAGATAAGGTCAGGATTAGGATGTCTGCTTCCTTGCCTGACACGAAAACCAACAACAGAATAAGTATGTAGAAAGCATAATTGTTCCTTGTTTGGACGAGGGTTCGACTCCCTCCAGCTCCACAAAAACTCCAATACTTTGTTCAATGTGTTGGAGTTTTTTGCATTCTATCCGTCTCCTGATACGATTTGTTTGCAAAACGTATTTTTATTTATAAAAATAGCACAAAAAATCTTGCCCCCAAATTTCTTTGGCTTTACTTTTGCGAAAAATTTAAAATGAAGAAATTGAAGAAAAAATTTCCATAGTATGAGCATTAGTCGAAAAAATGATTAAATTTGCGGTTGAATCCGGGGGAGAAATGCTTTGCATTCAGCGGAGCTAAATCCCGGACTCGCAAGAAAGGCATTCTAAGTCCCGAACTGTAAAATCGCCAATTTTTCAACGGGGGACGAAGACTAATGCTCACTTTGTTATGTTATCAAATAGGTGTTAAACCTTATTGATATAAAGCAGCGTGGGAATGTTTCTTCAGTCTGTTCCGTGAAGGTGTTTGGCGATACCTACAGTTTGACGGGCTTGAAAGAATCGAGTCTCACGCTTTTCTTGTATAACAAAGTTTAATGTCCGAATCGGCGGGACTTGCGGACGGAAAAAAGTATTTATCATGTTAATTTTTAAAAAATCTTTAAAAGTAAAATCAGCATTGATGCTGATGTGCGTAGCATTATTGGCGCTACAGATGATTTCCTGCTCGTCATCAGGCGACAATTTGAAATTAATACCTGTAAAAACTGGTGAAAAATGGGGATTCGTAGATAGAACAGGAAAATATGTCATAAACCCACAATTCAAGCACGTGGAACCGTTCAAAAACGGCATGGCAGCAGTACAAACTATGGATTATAAATTCGGATACATTAACGAAAAGGGCTCTTTTGTTATAAACCCGCAGTTTTATGATGCCGACAGTTTTAATGACGGTCTGGCGCTGGTTGAAACTGAAAACGAAAAAACAGGCTACATAAATAAAAAAGGAAACTATGTAATAGGCCCTTTTGATTGCGAGGACGCATTGCCATTTTCCGAAGGTTTGACATTTGTTTCGCCATACAACTCGGGTCCTGTTTGTTATGACAACAAAGGCAATAAAAAATTCGAGTTGAGCGATGTGTCAATGGTTTATTCGTACAATGAAGGAATGGCAAGAATTGTTGGTGTTGACGGGAAATATGGTTTCATCGATAAAAAAGGCGCGGTTGTCATAAACAATCAATTCGACAATGTGGAAGACTTTTCAGAAGGGCTTGCTGCGTTTGAACAAAGCGGCAAATGGGGCTACATTGACAAATCCGGGAAAATTGTGATAAACCCACAGTATAACATGGCCTTTCAATTTAATGATGGCGTCGCCGCCGTTATATCAGGCGGACAGTGTGGCATTATCGACAAAAAGGGCAATTACGTCATAAACCCGCAGTTCGACAACGTGGTGGTGTTCCGCGATGGCATGGCGGCATTCCTTTCAGGGGAATCGTATGGTTTTATTGACAAAAAAGGCAAGATTATCATAAACCCGCAATTTGATCTTGCGGATAATTTCAGATATGGCTTGGCAATCGTGGCGACTTCAAACGAAAAGTTCGGTTTTATCGACAAAAACGGGAAATATGCCATAACCCCACAATTCGATTTTGCAACCAATTTTTACGACAACATGGCTTTTGTTAAATCCAATGGTAAATACGGAATAATCAACAAAGAAGGGAAATATGTCGTCAACCCTCAATTCGACATGTTGGGCATAGACATCTATGAGTCGTTTGATTCATATGAGTTTAGAGAATGGTATGACAACAACAAGAACTATATAACAAACAGTTATGCATCAAATATCAAGGCTGCAAATTCAATAATTCAAACATTATTTGCCGGAGACGATCCTTGTGGATACCACATGACGGTTGATGATTTTGGAAATTATGACAACGAAGTTCTTAACAAATATGAAATCAGGGCGGAGGATGAAGCCGGTATAGAAATAAACGGATATTTTAAAAACCCTATTTATCGTGAAGTTAAATCTTACGAATACGATAGATGGGGCGACAGATATGAGACGAAAAAACGAGAATATCACAGGGATGAACCTTGTGGTGTGATAAAACTATCAATTAGCGGCGACAAATTAGGCAAGGAGGTGAAAATAAAGACACTTGCCCCTCTGATGGTCTCATTGTTGGAAAACAAATATGGTATAAAAATGGAAAAAGACGAGGACCGAATGGTGTGGTTCGACGCAAACAACCAAAAAGGCTTGGGAGTCGGCAGCTCATCGTCTTTCTTATTCTTATACTTCATACAAGACAAATCTGTTTATGACAAACTCCCACGACGCATTTGTTTTTAGAAAATAACAGATGAGAACACTGCAAACATCATCATTGTTGTTTTTGTCAATCCTGTTGCTATCCTGCGACAGTCTGTCTGGCAATAAGGAGAAAACAATTAAATATAACAATGCAGATTATATGGCCGTTGGCAAAGTTGACAAACACAGCTTTGCCGACGGCTCGACATTGACTTTTTTGTCAGCCGCCGACCTTGACACCATTGTTAGCGGCATCCATCATATTGAAAACGGCATATCATATATTGACGGAATCCACAAAATTGTCGGTAACGGCAGATTTGCCAAAGAATATGGCACTTTCAAGGCAAGCAATTGCGGGGAGACATCTGCTTTGACATCAGACAGGAAAAAAGCCGCAGAACTTTTAATAACTCCGTCTGATATACGAAAATATGAAGCAATTTGGCGAAACAACCATGCTGTTTTGGAGAAAATCAGTAATCTTGAATACAAACTAACCATCAATTATTCTGACAAGGAATCAAGTTTGTCGAAAATCGAAATCCCCGTCCCCGCCGACATGGTTACAAAATACGGTTATGGCGGTTTTGACAGTTTTATCCGTCTCTGCACCCAAAATGTTCGACGGACATACAGAAGCGGTATGGTTTTTTACGGAAACGTGCAAAATGACATTGCCGACGATGGAACAATGGCGACCTCAGAAAAAGAAGGAGAGATAACGTTTTCAAAAGGTAACATATCGAAAGTGTCTATTCATAAGTTCGATGAAACATGTTATTTGTGTACTGTTGATTATCTGTATAATAAAAACAATTATACAAAGGAGGAGTTTTATATAAGCAACAAAGACATAGAAGAATACGGATTTTGGAATTTCGGATATTACAAGCCTGATGTGAGACAATGCTTCTTTAAAAACGGTGACATTTTTACCGGCAAAGTC
Source organism: Bacteroidales bacterium (assembly GCA_017427985.1). Taxonomy (GTDB): domain Bacteria; phylum Bacteroidota; class Bacteroidia; order Bacteroidales; family F082; genus Limimorpha. The sequence continues at coordinate 248,489 of JAFRRS010000023.1, forward strand.
AAATATGAAATTGACGACTCGACAGGAGAATGGACGGTTTACACTTTACAAAGCGGCTTGATGTATTACTCTTCAGGTGAGATTTATACCGGCGATTTCGATGGCGAATGGTGTTGCGGTGTGCCAATGTCAGGTACCATGACCTTTGCCGACGGCCGTGAGGTGCAAGGCAATTGGCTTGACAAATACCACCTATTAGGCAATGAAGCAGACGAAATTACCAATATTGACAGCCCGACAGAAAAAAGAGACTATGCCGAAAAACGTTATTATCAAATAAAAGAGGCCTCATCTGACAACATTAAAAATGTCAGCAACAACCCTGATTTCTATTTGGAATATTTCGACAAACAGTTTGCCTACTATGTATATAATTCGCAAGACCATGATTTATCATTCTTGCAGGGCGAACACAAGTATGAGGATTTTACCGTTTATTATGGCTGGCTTTCAGACCGGACAATTGTTTTAGACAACACATTTAGTTCATATTTTTGGTGGGACATAAATACTGATGTTTCAAGACCATTGTTAAGAACGGCAGACGACTTGATTTATGGCAAACTACAACAGGAGCCCGAAAAAATGTTTGAAAAGCAGGACTATTATGACGATTATTTGACATTTTTGAGGCATTGTGAAAACTTTATAAGACAAGACATGGAGGATCATCGCGGCAAATTTGAAGAAAGTTTATGCGCCGACATGTGGAAGCGGCGATTGTCCACCATGATTTCCATAGATGAGTACGAAAGCAATTATAGAATAGGATTATCTTACAATATGTTTTTAAATTATGCTTCTGTTGCAATGATTAATGACATATTAGTAAAAATCTCACGAGAAAGAGATTACTTGAGAGATTCTGATTATGTTTACAAACGCAAATAAATGAAGAAAAAATTCCCATAGTATGAGCATTAGTCGAAAAAATGATTAAATTTGCAAGCAGAAACATTAAAAATAATTATTATGGGTAGAAAAAAATATGATTTTGATGACTAAGATGAGTTTGATGATGGTTGTGGACAACAAGATAATGAATCTGATGAAGATTTCGTGGAGAGAATGAATGACTGGAACGATGCCGTCGAGTATTCTAATGATTAGTCGTTAACACACAAACTCTTATGTAGAACATGAATAATAAAGAAGAAGGTGGGGTTGATAGGGAATAAATGAATAAACATAAGTTAAACAGGATCTTTTTTTGTTTCATCTATTTGCTTGCTTTATTGTCTTGCAAGAATGAACAAAATAGTCTTTGGGTTGAGACCGAAGAAGGTTTCCTTGTTTATATAAGACCGTCTTCAGATAACTGCATTTATTCATGGCAAGGTGATACTTTCGAGAATGTAGTTAATGGCAAAGGAGAATTACTCGTTTTCGATAGTCTGGGCAATGTCTCATTAGAACAGATTGAAGCATACTATGGAGCTTTTGATGATAAGTTGATAAAAACAACAAAGAATGGAGGAAAATACATAGGCTCTTTAGATGATGACAATAATCTGTCAGGATTTGGTGTGCTGATTGAGAATGGTAATTTGTTAGTGGGAAGCTTTGAACATGGGAAACCTAACGGGGAGCTTAAACAATATAAAGAGGGGAAACTTTTCTATGATGGATATTGGAAACTAGGAAGTTTTGATGGTGACGGCGTTTTGTATAAACAAGATGGAACGGTCATTAGAGGTTTGTGGGAAAACAATAAACTTATTTCTTCAAATGTTGATGTTGAATTGCCATCGGGTAGATATTTTGGAAATGTTAAAGATGGTAAACCTTCGTCTTATGGTGAAATGTATTACCTTAATGGCAGTAGATATGTTGGTTATTGGGAGAATGGATATTGGTCTGGAGAAGGATATTATGTGAGCCCAAGTGATAGTATTAATGGCGAATGGTTTGCAGGTAAGTTGAATGGTCATGCATTCGTGTCAACCCAAGACTTTTCGTATGATGGTGATTGGATAAGCAATGCTCCTGATGGTTTTGGAATTGTTGTTTTTCCAGATAGCACATATTATGATGGTGCATGGGAGAACGGTCGTAGAAATGGATATGGAGGACTTGTTGCATCAAATGGTGATAAATACTTCGGCGATTGGGAAAACGATTTGTTTAACGGTCAAGGTTCATACGAGTTCTCAAATGGCGATTATTACGTGGGAGAATGGGAAGAAGGCTTGCAGAATGGAGAAGGAAAATATGTTTCTGATTTATTTACTTATGTAGGAAGCTGGAAAGATGGATGGATGAACGGAAATGGAACAATTCAATATGCCAATGGAGATGTTTATGAAGGAAATTTTGTTGAGAATGAGCGTTATGGTGAAGGTGTCTATCAGTTTGCTAACGGGCATGTATACGAAGGCGAATTTGTAGATAATAAATTTCATGGATTGGGAAAATTCTATTTTAATGATGGCAGTATATATGAGGGTGAATTCTTTGAAGGGAAGATTGACGGAGATGGCACATTGGTGCTTGTCATTGAAGAGGACACCCTTGCTATCACAGCAAATTGGGATGGAAGTGGGCAATTACCAAAGTTCGCAAGCCTTTTGTTCTCTAACGGAGATTTGTATGAAGGGGAATTAGTAGATGGGCATCCAACTGATAATGGGACTTGGACAAACATTCAAGAGGAAGAAGAAAGTAGATTTGTCAAAGTAATAAAAAATGCCAACGAGTATTATAAATCTCATCGAGAGACAATAAATAAAGCTGTAATAATTACTAGTGCGGCAATAGTTGCTGTTGCTGTCGTCGCAACAGGAGGAGCAACGCTTGTTGCCGCCGCTCCAGTAGCGAAGGTACTTGCAACGGTTGCAACGGTTGCAACAACAACAAGTAGCGTCATAAATGTTGTTGATGCAGGTGTATCTATTGCTTCGGCGAGCCTTGATGGGGATTGGACAACAACAGCTATGGAAGTTGGTTTTAATGCAGCATTTATTGCTATTCCACACGTTGCACCATTATTGAAAAATCCTGCTAGAAAAGCATGTGTTTTGTTAAGTAAATCAGCAAGAACGGTTCTAAAACCAGTCAGAACCAATATGGTGAATATTTCTAAATCGGAAGCATTTAGAAAGATCGTTACGATAACTAAGAAAGATGGTACTTTGCAAAAAACGGCTCGTAATGCAAGCAAGAAAAAAGTTAAAGAAGTTGCAAAGAAATCCGGGACCAATTACCTTAAAAGAGCTATAAATAAATCTTTACTTCAAAAAGAAGTGAACGAAATACTTGACAAAGGTCCAATTAAACTATCGAAAAAAAACTTGTCGGCATTGCTTGAAAATCCAAACTATCTTCGTGCATATATTAAAACATATACAGGGAAATCCAGAAACTTTCAGGAATTTTTTATCAGATTGTCTATGGGCAGTAAAGAGCAGGTAAAACTGTTAATGGAAAATGAAACTATTAAGCAATATGTAGATAAAAGTATTAGAGCTGGTGGTGGTTACCATGAATGGTTGATGGTTAGAAACTATACTGATTTTCTGACAAATCCCAAATGGGGCGATGATGGTCCATATTTGTCTATCGCATTAACAAGACTGGTCCAAAGAACAAATTTGGTATTATTTAAAACAGGAGGAGGACATGGTTCAACAGGATCAACAATATTTCACAATGGGCTAGCAAAAGTCATATGGCAGTGTTCTTCAAAAGAAGAGTTACTTCAAAATATTAGGAAATATGCAAAAGAACAATTGACTGATGAATCATATAAAGAATTTGAACAAATATTTATAAAAGTATTATCATAAAATCATAAAGCTATGAATGACAAACAGAACACAACAAAGAAAAACAAAAGGAATTGGCTAATATGTATTATTAGTATCGCAATTGTTGGACTGGGTATCGTTAGTGCCATTATCTTTGGAAATCAAAAACCTTCCATCGAGGGGTTTGAAGAGAACTTGATAATAGACGATTCTATATCAGTGGAGATGGCTGAATCCGTTCAACTTTTTGATATTTCAAAAGCGCTAGCAATTGGTAATATCACTGCTCCTGAAACTGCAAGTGACATCGAATCTTTTAAGAGATTGATGGAAATGAATAGACAAGAGGCTGAATCATTGAATGAAGGTAAAATTGTGATTCCAAAGATTGTGTTGTTCTTTGACTTCAACTCAGCTGAATTAAACGCATCTTCGTTGGCTTTGTTGGAAGAGTATGCAAGAATGTTTGGCGAAACGAACCAAGAGGCACTTATTCAAGTAGAAGGATTTGCTTGTAATATAGGAACAAAAGAAGCTAATGATTTTATTTCTAGAAAAAGAGCAGAAAATGTTCAAAAAGTTTTGGAACAAAACGGTGTTCTATCAAAATGTGTTGAAGTGAAGTGGTATGGAAAATCAAGAAATGTTGAATTTAATTATGAATATTTAAGTCAGTATAGAAGAGTAGAAGTTTCAATTAAATAATCGATGCAAATATTATAGTCAAGAGAAGTCGTAATATTTGGCAGGAATAATATAAAAGACTGATTATCAAGTAGATAATATTTATTTCTTTGCTGTCTGAATGTGAAAAAATCCCCCAGAACAGAGCGTTAGTCGAAAAAATGATTAAATTTGCAGTTGAATTACAATGACGACAAATCAATTATTTAGATTATTATGATAGAAAAAGGAGTTAAAACGGATTTATACATTGTATGTGATAAATCAACGAAAAGACAAGCAAAGGCCTTGGGAAACAAACTTGTAGAAAAAGATTATAGTTGTGTGGTGTGGAACGAAAAAACCTTTAATGACAAAGAAGCGTCAACAGTTAACACTAACAAGTTTTTATTCTTTTCCCAGGCTTTAATAGATGAGAATATGTCGATGGAAATCGCAAAAACTCGCACAATTTCAAAAGGTGTTTCTCTTGTTTCCATAGGGAATATGCACGGTATTGTTGTTGACCCTTCCGTTATAATCGAAAAGAGTTTTATAGGAAGGAATTGGTGGAAATACTTGATAACTTTGGTAGCAGCCGGATTAATAGGTGCTGTGGTTTTAACCCCATTTCTTCTCATCAAAGACGAGAGGAAAAAAGCAAAAATCAAGCTTTATTTCGATGCTGTAAAGTATTTTATTCAAGATGACAACATCAAACTTATAATTCCTGATTGATGGATTTTGAAGACGGATACAAAGCATTTTGTCGTAATACCGATAGCTATATTGCCGCTCGGATGGGGGAGGATTATGTCAGCAATGTAGCAGCCAAAATCTCTGATTTGGAGTCTGATATAAACAGTTTTACAGGTTATAACACTAATACAGATAAACTAAAAGGCGACATTGCAGAGTTCTGGCATTCAGGAACTTTTAATATTGATTCTGCGGTAAAAGGCAAAATGGATTTTACTCCCAAAGGGTCGGCGGCCGAAACTGTTGTTGATAATTCTTTGTTAGGCTTGGATAAACATATAGCTATTAATGGAACAGATGCAGAGACTATAGTGGATAGAAGTCACGATTTTGCTTCAGCGGACATTACCAGTAATTTCGGAATAAAATACGGTCTCAAGTACTATGCCGACGGGCAAAAGAGCGCAGATGCCCAATCGTTAAGTTTCTTTCAGCGTTATGCTGAATACAAAAGCCAATCAGGAAGACTTGATTTGTCTTTTCTTGATTATCTGAAAGAGAAAGGAATTGATGAAGAAAGTGTAATGTACGATCCGATATATAGCGGACAAGTTCGGATAATCCCCGCTGACCAGTTGAAAGATGCAGTGGAGTATCTCAAATGGAGAATAGCGAAAGAGGCCGTCACAAGACCCGAACAAGTTGCTCGATACCAAGATACATTAAACCATTTATCGACCAAACTAGAATCATCAGATGGTGTCAGTTCAATTGAATTGACCGAATCACAGGCAAAGGACATTGCGAGATTAGCAAAAGAAGGAAGATTTAAGGCAAGTGACTATGGCTTAACAACAGAAGAACTTGTGAGTTTTCAATATATTATCAAAGAAGGCTTACGGGCAGGAACTTCTGCCGCTGTTATTTCTTTTGTCCTAAAAACGGCACCTGAGATATACAAGTGTATTGACAAATTAGTCAAGCAAGGTGAAATTGACGAGGACGATTTGAAAAGGGTTGGTTTTGCGGCAATGGGCGGTGCTGCTACTGGCTTTGTTCGTGGCTTCGTGGCGGCATCTTTGACAACAGCATGTAAAACAGGTATATTGGGCGCAACATTGAAATCGGTTGACCCTAGCGGAATAGCTGGGTTAACTGTGGTTTTAATGGAAACCTTCTCGGATTCTTTCAAAGTCGTTGCAGGTGATATGCCTGCAAATCAAATGGCGGACAACTTAATTAAGAATATTATTGTAACTTCGGCTGGTATTGGCCTTGGACTGGTTTTCAAAACCTATCTTGCATTTATTCCAGGCTCTTATCTGTTAGGTAATTTTATCGGAACTGCGATTGGAAATTTCGTTTATCAAACAACCGATGATGCAATAATGTCGTTTTGCATCAATAGTGGTTCCACATTTTTCGGGTTGGTAAAGCAAGATTATGCATTGCCTAATGAAGTACTTTTACGCCTTGGATTTGACCTTGCCGAATTAGAAACTTGCGAACTTGAGACTTGTGAGTTAGAATCCTGTACATTAGAAACTTGCGAACTTGAGACATGCGAATTGGAAACGGTCTATATGCTAAGGAGAGGGGTTATTGGTTTTCATCGAATTGGGTATATTAATTGACTGAAAATAATTACAAAAATAGGTTAAGATGAAGTTTATAAATAATGCCAAATGGGATCTTGCTGATGAATATTTAATACATTATCAAGATTTAATAGACACGGTATATCCAGAATTAAAAAATAAAACTATAGAAATATGTAATGAAAATGAATATGGCTTTTCATGTCATCTTTCATATGACAAGAAAACTCCTTTTCAAATATGGATAAAAGAAAAAGATGAATACAAATCCATAGTTGCAAATAATGATATTATATTTATCGTCAATAGTTTTGTTGGAGGAGAGCCGAAAGGTGTTTTCGAAAAGCATGAGATATTTGCCCTTCTAAGTCATGAAATAGGACATTTATCTGTTTATTATCGAGGCAAAGATTCTATAGGGCTACAAAATGAGATTCTAGCTGATAATTGTGCTCGTACTTTACGATTGACAATGCCTTTGATAGCAGCATTAAAAAAAATAAATCTCTGTTTAGCTGATTCTTTAAATCAACCCTGGACTCCATTTAAACAGGATTCAGATCATACTATTGATGATATAGATGAAAGGATTAAGCGTCTTCAATGGTTGACAATACGACCTATAATCTTACTTGTTTTAGGAATCGTGATAGGAGTTGTCTTTATTGTTTTCTTATGTTAATACAGCATAAAGGCAATATTTCAAAACTTTCAAAATATTGAAAATAAGGCAAACATGGAATCATCGTCACGTATATTCCTTAATTTCATCAACGGCGGTGCCAACAAGAAAAATGTTCAGAGCCTCGAAGATTTCATTCGCAACAGGTTTTACAAGCTTTGCAGCGACGAAGAAATAAAACCGAGAAAGTAACTTAATTAACCTACCTTAATTAGCCGCCTGCTTGATAACCCAACGGCCGCTTTTGCGCCCGCCTTCACGGGTAAGGATGCCCTTCTCTTGAAGTGCTGCAAGCTCTCGCTTAACAGTCTTTTCCGACACTTTCATCTTTTGGGTCATTAGTTGGATTGTTATTAGGTCATCCTCTTCTATCAATTTCAGCATAAGAGATTGACGCTCAGTCAGTTCTTTTGGGTCATCTTTTGGGTCATTTTTTGTGCCATTTTGCTCTTTTCCGAAATCTTTTCCGAAATCCGATTTTCCACTAATTAAAGTAAGTGTCATCAAACACTCGTCGGGCTGCACCCTTTCCGATAGCATCGGTTGTTGCCATTTGTTATCAGCCCAGCCTTTCTTGATGATGTCCGCACCGCTGCCGGCCTTTTCGCCGTTCCCCAAAAACATGAAAAGCTTTTGCAGCAATGGGTTCCTGCAAATGCTATGGCTACCGGCATAAAAGTCAGCAACAGAGATGAGCATGCAACCAGGATTGCGCATCGTGATTTCATTCCTGCGTCCAACGACAAGTATGTTTCCTTGCTGGGCATAATTGCAGTGAATCAAGCAATTGGCAAGAGCTTCCCTCAATGCGACATGTGCTGACGTTTCCTCCTGTCTGTCCGTGCCTTTCAGCATAAAAGGCGTAGGCAACAGCTGCGCAAGTTTGCCGTATGTCCTATAGAAAAATTGGAATAAATTAGCCTCCCAAGTGCCATCAGGATAAAGCCGGTCAGTCCAGCGAAGCATCGGGTCTGATGAAAGTTTTTCTTGATAATCCACGAAATACCAAGGCGCACAACTCTGGTCCATGATGCTTTCCGTCTTCCCCAACATCAATATACCCGCACGGGTGAAGCCCTCGCTGCCATCCTCACGATTCACATAATAGGCTCCGATTTTTGTTAGGAATTGCATATCGTCAAGCTCGTTCCACGGATGATTCTCATGTCGCAGCAGGAATCGCTGGCGATATGCACGAAGCGTTGCCATATCGATGTCTTCTATGGTGTAGTTCGCCAATACTTTGCTGTCGAACGAATGTCCCTGACTCTCCGCATCGGCGACCATCAGACGCACTTCCGCATCGGTACAACGATAATCACCTTCATGATTGCGGCGATAGGTGTTGCCAAACGGATTGCTGTTCAGATAGACTGGCTTCAAATCGTACGCCGCCTTGGGAACGCGAAACACCAGCACGCGGTTGCCTTTAACATTCTCTACACTCACATCATGATTGGCGAGCATTGTGGCACTTACTTTTTGTTTGTTGTGGGCACAATCCCAGAAAACCTTCTTATACTTGGCTATCAGCGTGTCGTCCAGTCCATCAGGGATAAGCTTTTTGTCTTTTTCCTTCACTCCGAGAACAATGACGCCTCCATTTGTGTTGGCAAACGCCGAAAACGTCTCCCAGAAACTCTCCGGAAAACCGCCTTTGGCTGATTTGTATTCCAGCTCTATATCTTCTGCTTGACCGATTTGTTTTCTTATTTGTTCAACAGACATAGTCTTACTATTTTTTGCAAAGATAATAATTATTTGAAAACACAGAACAAATGGTTATTGAAATAAACGGCATCACCTTTTTGTGCCCTATTCGTAGTCTGATACGATTAGTTTACAAAACGCATTACTTTTTGTAAAAATAAAATGAAAAATCTTTCCTCATCATTTTATTGTCTATATTTTTGCGAAAAAAAATTAAAAGTTAAATGCATTAGTGTCCACGAATAAAAAATAGTTAAAAAATCAATAAAGAATTATGAAAAACTCGCATTCTCCTTGGCTTAAAATGAACTGGCGGCGTCAATGCCGACCGCTCACACTTCGGGAACTTATCCTTAAGAGCGACTTCCATGCCATGATGAAACACATCACCAATTTTTCCGAGAGGATGATTGGTCTGAATCGGCATTTTTATTGTGCCGTAGAATACATACGCACTATGAAGATAAAGTACGACCCCGATTATATTCTTGCCAAAAATTATAATGGCTGGCCTTCTGTCTGCAACTTGGAAGGAAACTCATGGCGTATATTGCTCGGTCACCCGGTGCAACGTGCAAAAGACCTCCACTGCACCGATACACAGTTGGCGGCACAATGCCTATGGCATCTGACATTCTACGGCTTCACGCCTGAAGAACAGCGCGCTCATTTCGAACATGAAAATGAAGAGATTGAAAGAGAAATGCGAAACGATGAGATGTGTTTGTGCGATGATATCTACACCGACGAGGAAATCAAGAGATTTGCCTTAAGTGGCTTGTCAAGAGTCAGGGATGAGGTGTTGGAAAGGCTGTTCACCACTGAAGAAATCGTTGAAATCAAGAAACGCCGCAAGGAACGAGTTGATGCCGAAAACGCCAGGAGAGATGCGGTAGATGAGGAAGAAAGGAAACAACTGGAGCTAGAGGCTGCGTTAAAGTTGGAATTGAGAAAGAAAGCCGAGGAAGAGAAGCAGAGGGAGTGGTATCGTAAACGGAGAAGAAGCAGACGAAACAAGCACAAATAAGATTTTTTACAATATGACAACAGCAATTTACATACCCGACAAGAACGCAAACGGCAACGATTACCTTTTCAGCAATGGTGCATGGGGGCTGAACGGAAATACCGACATTCTTTCGGCTGTGGATTTCCCGAAAGGACGACACTTTTACAAATCGGAAAGCCTAAACGTTTATTCGTTCTGGAACCGCATCTACATCAAAACGTTTCTTGCAAACGAAAGTCGTGACGTGAAAAACAGATTGATTCCAGTGTCGTTTATGACAAAAGTTTACAATCCGGTTCACGCCTTCGATAAATTCGTGAAAAAACTTGAAGAATATGGCGATAACGTAGAGTCAAGTGTGCTTGATGAACTCAAAAAAGCACTTAAGCAAGAGCATGGAAGAAGAATCGTCTTTATGGTGATGGCAACTCTAACATTTTTGGCTATATGCCTGATTTATAAATAATTATATCGTTTTACTCTATTTTATCCACCACCTCAATACCGTACTTCTTAATCTTTTTGACAGGAATGTATATCATAAACTCGTCAAAGGCAATATAAGTTGTGTTACCCATCACAATCAATCCGACACGAGAGTCGATGGTTAGCTTGGAGAACGATTCCCTCATGTCGATTGGAACTTTGTAAAACTTTTCTCCATCAGCAGTGGTAATGTATATCGCATCCTGGGTGATGGCATACAGATTAACCAGAAAATCGTATTCCCATTCAGCGTATTTGTTGGTAATTGTGCAATTGTCCACTATGCTTTGATAGTCTTCAGCCAACCTTTCATCCGTTACCTTAGTGAGAATAATCTTGTTTGCCCATCCTTTGTAATTTATGCTTTTCGTCAGATTCAGTTCCGTCACATTGTCCCAATCTTTAGGCTTGTCCGCATGGTAATAGCAATGGTCGCCCTCGTCGTATGGCTGTCCGCCGAACAAATGTTTCGGGGCTTTCGGATGCAGCAGATAAACGAGCAAACCAGTATTCACCTTCACTATTTCCAAACCATACCGCATCTTCTCAACAATATTATTCTGTTTTTTGATGTATTTGGTCAAAAAATACATTCCGGCATCTGTTGTTTTCTCAATACGCCAAAAATCCGTTCTCTCCATCCTGCCACCACATTCATTCCAATAGCCTTCAATATCAAGATCCACGTGGTCTTCTTTAACACACTGGGTCAAGTCGAATATGGTATCTGGCGATGCAAAATCTGAATATGACGACAGTATAAGCTTAACATGATTCAGCAGAGTAAGTCTCGTCTTGTTTGGTTCTTCCAATGCTTCATTGATTGTCGGCATCGATTCGAAATATCCGGTGTCTTTGGTGAAGTCGTCCATCAGTTTAATAACTCTATCGTATGTTTCGTCAAAACCGTTTATGTCGCCATCCTTTGACTCATAGCTTGGCCAAGCTTTCATCAGTAACAACACAAGTATTTCGATTCTGATGTTTTTTTCTTCAATATCTTCCAGGATGTTGAGCATTGATTTCGTGTACCGTTCCTCTTCCCAGCAGGGATAGAAATATTTCAAAATATCCTTTGCCACCTTATCGGGAGCCTTTTTTCTCGACAGTTTCTTCTGATAAAATTCCGAAGCTTTTTTATACTGCTTCATTGTGGTTTCAAGATCCAAAACACTATTCGTCGCTTTTTCAACGTACATGTAAAGGTCGTAAAACGTAGCCCTCGCCAGTTGCTTGTTTCTGTAGCAGCGTTTTACTCCGTTGGTTCTAATGTTGTGATTGTCGAGATAATCTTCCAACTCGTCCAATGTGTTGAAAATCAATCGTGAATTAGTGATAACATTTAGCCATTCCAGATGCATCAATTCGTTGGATGCAGTCATATCATTGAAATTTTAAATCCGATGCAAAAATAAGACAAACCTTTCAAACAGATGCTGTTTATCGAGATTATTTTTCATAAAATCCATATAAAATTGTTTGTATATCGTATAAAACGCAGAAACATTTACATTTTGTAACAATTTATCGATTCAAATAAAGATTTTCAAACTGGAGCTTAATGCACAATAGTATTTTTGCAGAAAAAAGATGCCATGATATATTTACAATCATTCAATATGCCAAAAGACACATGGGTTGACTATTATTTTGTGCCAATACTTCAAAGAAGTGATAGCTTTAAACCCGAAGACTTTCCCGATGAAGGTGAATATATAGAACCTGATCAAAGAACTATACACGACAGCTGGTATCCTTGGAAAACGTTCTATGGCAGAGGTTTAGAACAGATTGAATTTAACGACATTACAATTTTCTACGGAGGAAACGCTTCTGGAAAAACCACACTATTGAATGTGATTGCCCAGAAGCTGAATCTGCAAAGAGTCTCTTTATTCAATAGAAGCTACTTCTTTGATGATTACTGTGAACTAAACGGTGGCTATGAATTATGTGACAAATATAAATCTCCATTGGCAATTAATCGGGGTAAGATCATTGTAAGTGATGACGTTTTTAATAGAATTTTAGGCATCAGACAGCGTAATTCGGCTAAGGATATCGCAATCGAAGACAAGTCTCAAGAATTTTTTCAAAAACATCTTCCACAATCTATGACCGTGTCAAAATTTATCAAAAAAACCATGAATCACCACATGGAAGAAGAGTTGTCGAATGGAGAGAGTGGTTTTCAGTATTTCATTGAGCAGATACCAGACGAAGCGCTTATTCTATTGGATGAACCGGAAAATAGTCTTTCGGCAGAGTGGCAGACAGTGCTTGCAAGAGAATTGTACTCATACGCCACTGAGAGAAAATGCCAACTTATTATAGCTTCACATTCACCATTCATACTGTCGATACCAGGAGCAAAAATATATAATCTTGACAGTAATCCTATTTCAACAGCACAGTGGCATGAATTGGATAACATGAGAGCATATTATAATCTTTTCAAATCACACACGACAGCGTTCGAATCAGCTAAATATCATGAAAAACATTAAAACATATTTGATAAAGATATTGGAAATGATAACGAAAGCCTTTGACGTTTTTTACAATTTCCTCGATCTCGTTATGAGAATTGGGATGGCGGCGTGTATCTTGTCTTTAAAACTGATTATCAGCCTGCTTCGACCAGCAATTGTGAAGGTTGCAGAATGGTTAAGGGCGTTGTTTGTAAGGCATCCAAAATACAGAGGCATTGTCGAATTCAACCATGTCAAGAGAATCCGGCGGCTGGAAGATGAAACGTATTCATTATTTGAAGAATTAATTTGCAAAAGATATTTACCAACAAAACAACAATAACATGAAAAAAGAAAAAGAAATAAAGAATCTAACCTATGTTGAAGAGGTATTAAGAAACGTGGAACATTATAAAGAAATCAGGACAAATGCGACAGACACGACCATGATCAACATAATAGCAGATCATATAGGTGAAAACTGTTATATAATTGAAGGGAATCCTGTCGAATACGCTTGTCTTCTGATGGAAAAATGTCAGAAACCAATGGTGTACTATTCTTTGAGTATGCCATCGGTAAAAACTTTTGAATATATGATGGCATGGGAAACAGCATTGGATTTAAATTCCGCAACTTGTTACAACAGCCCTTTAAACATAAAATCTGTCGTTTCGAGCATGAATAGTTGGAGTAAGTATTTTTGGATTGATGACACAGAGAACATGAACATAACAAGACTATATAAAAAATGCGAGTGGATGAAAGAAAGCCATGCTATTAAGGCAATTATTATTGATGACTTGAGACTTATACTGCCAGATGATGATTCTGCGGAAAATGGAACCACTGCTCGTGATATAACAAAATCTTTACATATACTATCACATTGGCTTGGTATAACAGTAATAGCTTTATACCATGAGAATCCAGATTGGCAAAAGCACATTACTACGCATCCATTCATGGAAAAATGTCAAGAAACAATAGAAACAATTAATGTATCAGAATGAAAAACGAAAAACATTCTTTCAAACCCGACGGCAAACACTCTATCAATAATCTCATTACTACTTATACAAGTGGTGACATGAAGGCATATGAGTTACAAAGTGCTTGCAATCATATAGATTTCACTGAGGATTACAGCGATATTTTCGACCGCTATGATCTTGACCACCAAGTGCCATTCTGCTGGTCGAGATTGCAACTTTATGGAATCTTGATAAAGCTGCTCAAAGAAATGAAAAATAAAAAGCCTTTCACCGACACTCCCAATTATGACAGCCGAGCTTTTGATAAACCATTCTCATTCGGCTACAACGTATTGCTCGAAAACTGCTCCGACAGATTTGAGATATGCGAGCGGATTATCAGGCACTTATGGAAGAACGAGCCACTGTTAGCCACGACTCCGGATAATGTGCCTTGGGGTTACGAAAAGTTTGCTGTTTAACTGTTTTTTATTATCTTTGCAAAATTAAAACTTATGAAAATGATAGATGACATTTTAACACGTCTCGGCATAAAAAGCGGGCGAGATTTTGAAAACGAAAACACCGATAGGAAAACCTATGTATCTGACGATAAGATCAAGAATTTCTTGAACAGTCTGAAAGACAAAGCAAAAAAGGTCGGAGTTGTTGTTGCGAGAAAGGCTTTGCAAGGGTTCTATCTCCTGCTCGAAATAATGAGGAACCCCGAAATTTCAACCATTGACAAGATTCTTGTCGTCGGTGTAATCTTGTATATCATCAAGCGCGGCGACCTCATTCCCGATTCTCTTGGAATATTCGGACTGATAGATGATGCCACTTTCGCTGCTCTGGAATACAAGCGACTGAAGAAGATTGTAACACCCGAAATGATAAGGAACGCCAATCAAAAAGCAGAGAATCAACTCTTTGACTGGGGAATGGTTGATATTGCTTAACCATTAAACTATCTTGTTCAGTGTTGCTAATGCCACCTGATGGTGTTCAAGATGTGACATCTGTGATCCAAATAACAACTGTGGCTGATAGTCTCCAGAATGGAATTTGACAATAAATTCCTTGTCAGCATCATCAAGCTTCATGATTGATGTCACGTAACTTGCGACGGATTTCTCAATTTCCTCTTTAGGATAAGCACCTGATTTTATCTTCAGCATTGGAAGTAGCTGCGACCTGATTTTACCGAAACTCATTTGCGTAAGACTCTCTATGTCTTTATCCATCAGATTCATATTGTCACTATCGCCAATGGTTGAATAGAAAATAGCACATTTCTTCAACAAATCTCTATCCTCTTTTGAAGACAAAATATCAGATTTTGAAAGAGAATAAATGTCATACAGGTCTCTCGGTTTAGTCCTTTCAAAAAATGCACCAATCTTGCCGCCGAAAACCTCAACCGGCTGAAGATGAAACACTTTAATGGACTGTGTTTTGTCAAACGGATGGACAACAGCCGATTCAACAGGCTCAAAAACATGACATCTCGCCAAATAATTGATATCGAGTTTGATTTTGTCCCGGCTGCCTGTAACCGTATCATAAAGAAGTTCGTAGGAACATAACGAATAGCTCTCACGTTTCCCCAATGTGTATCCGGCTTCCGAGCAATATACCATCAAATTTTCATCAAGCTCTTTTCTGAATTTAAGCATTTCATCTTTGCTACAATCAATTGCCAAGTCTAAGTCTAAATCCACTGACAAGCGCGGCAACTCTGGCAAAATCACCAAATTGATAGCCGTGCCTCCTTTCAATGCCAATTTGCCTTTGAAAGCTTTTTCTGTGCTCAAATCATCAAGAATACAAGCAAGACGGATAACTTTTTCAACATTGGTTGCCGTAAAATTATTCTCTATTGCAATATTGGTAATGTCTTTTCTCGAATATTTAAAATAATTCATACTCCCTCCTTTTTTTCAATGATTTTGGAATGCAAATCTTCCATTCGCTATTAAATGAGTCACAATCCTCGTCCGACAAAAGATATGACACATTGCCCCCCATTTTTTCCTTGCAATGATTGAAGAAATCATCCGATAAGCCAAGTTGTTCATTGTATAATGACAACAAAAAACCGACACGCTGATATGTGCTTTTCGACGGAACAGAGTCAAGACAAAGCACCATTTCCTTTTCATTAAGCTTGCCTTTTTCAATCCAGTCCAAAGCGTTCATCAGCTCCTCCAGACCTCCAGCAAGATCAATATGCCTTATGCAGTCAATGATGGTCTGGCTTAACGATGTTACACGAATTGGATAATTTTCGTACCTGTTGTCTGTCTTTGGATTTATAATATAGTTTACAGGTTTGTAGATATATATCTCGTTAAGATGCTCAAATGCGCGGAAAGGCTTGGAACTATGTACATACAACCAGTTGAATGACTGAGTGTGAAGATTATAATACTCCAACGCTGAATGGTAAACAAGACATCCGTTTTCTACGGAATTACATGCAATCACGTATTTATCATTCAAATATGACGGCACATAAACACCCCTCCGGATATGCGAAATCACACCCCTTCGATGCCCGTTGTAAAGCCGGGATTTTCGGGTGTTATAACACACATCGTTATTTTTTTCAATCATTGCACCTACTTCCATGTACTTAAATTTTTCTGCAAAGATACCACTTTTTTGATAATATTGATAAATTTTTTAAGTATTTTTTCAAAAATCGTAAAAATTTTTCTTTCAACACTCTCTAAAAATGAGTATCTTTGCAGTTGATTATTTTTACTTAACATTATGATTGACCAGATTATCAACTACAACAAGACTTTCGTGGAGAATAAAGGCTACGAAAAATATCTCACCGACAAGTATCCTGACAAAAAACTGGCGGTGCTTTCATGCATGGACACCCGACTGACCGAGCTATTGCCTGCTGCTCTCGGACTGAAAAACGGTGATGCGAAGATTATCAAGAACGCCGGAGGTTTGGTTATCTCAGCTTTTGATTCTGCAATGCGAAGCCTGATTGTCGCCATCTATGAGCTTGGTGTAAAGGAGATTATGGTTGTCGCTCATTCCCATTGTGGAGCTTGTCACATGAGCTACGACCACTTCCACCACGAAATGATAGCTCGTGGTGTTACCGATGAGACGCTTGATACCATTCGCAAGTGCGGCATCAACCTTGATCATTGGCTTGAGGGGTTTAAAGATACGCCCGAATCAGTTCGCAAAACCGTCGATACCATCAAAACTCATCCACTTGTGCCAAAGGATATAGTGGTTCGTGGCTTTATAATTGATTCAGAGACAGGAGCTTTGGAAGAAATCCGATAAAAATCACGAAATAGTAATAGCCAAATACACGAAGAAAAGTAAATGAACTGGACAATAATCATTATCGAAACAATTATCCTGACAGCGGCTTTTACGGCTATGATTCTGATTCCGCTGGTGAAGAATCCGGTTTGGTGGATTGCTGACTACCCGAATCCCGGAACCGAACACATGGACGAGGCTTATCATCAGAAGAAATACCACTTCATTCAATCCTGTTGGGGTATGCTAATCGGTCTTATCCCATGTCTCATCGGAGCAGGAATTTACTCATGGTTGTTTTGTTAAAAAGAAAACCATGAAAACAATCAGATAAAGTTGGAAGATTTATGAAAAAAATTATGGCTGTGTGTGGAAATGTTCGTATTTTTGCAATTCAAAACTGGCCCCGTAGTCTAATGGATAGAATTAAGGATTCCGGTTCCTTCGGTCCGGGTTCGAATCCCGGCGGGGTCACTTTTTCTTATCAGTAATCAAAACATCAATCGCCCCCACCCCAAACCTCGAAATCGACGCCATTCTGTTCTGCGTGTTGTCATAATGCTTCAACTCCTCAATAATCGCATTCTTCAAGACACCATTGCCGACACCATGAATGAATGTCACTTTTGAATAGTCGTTTTCTATTGCGCTGTCAAGCATTTTCTTGAAATAGTTAATCTGAACCCTGAAGATGTCGTTGCTCGACATTCCAAGAATGTTGTCAACCAATTCGCCGATATGCAAATCCACAATGGCTTCTCCAGGCTCTGTCTGATGTTTGTCAATAGCCGCGGCTTTTTTCACGATGTCTTTGTTTTCTTTGGGCTGCATCACGCCTTCCTTCATGAGCTTGGTGTAATCAGTGTCAGAGCCTTTTAACGCTATCACGCTCGAAAGACAAATCATGAGAGCCTTCTCACCAAGCAATCCTGACTCGACATAGCTGCCGTCTTTGAAAAACCTGCTGGTTCTCAAAGAGAACGGAGCATGCAATGGATGATATACAAAGTCAATGTCATCCTGGCAAAGCACAACCTGAATCACCCCCTCGCACCAATGCGCGATGTCGTCGCGAGATATCGCCTCAACCACCACTTTCGAATATGGTGCAATGCTTCCGTAGTCAATATTTGCGTATTTTTCGTCTTCTTTCAGGTTGAAACTGAACAAAGCATCAGCAGGAGTGTTGTTAACCACTGCGACGTCAATTAAACCGGTCAAAAGCCATTGCTGGTCGTGCGGTATGAACGCGAGGTAGATGCCTTCTTCTTCAGAATTACGTGCGAAACGTCGCAGTTCACTTCTTCTTGCCTCATTCTTCGTCTCTTCCTCTATAATCTGTTGATTCTTAATCTCTTTCTGCACATTGTCAACCATCTGCTGCTGTCTTGTCGGCTGCGTCCTGAAATCCAGAACCAAATCGCTCATCAATACTGGAATATTGAAACCGTCTTCAATTTCCACTTCCGCCATTCTGGTGTCAATAATCTTTTTAATAACACCTCCACCCTTGTCATTCAAGAAGTTAACTCTATCTCCAACTTTAAAACTTTCCATATTACTGCTTTTTAAAATGCAAATATACAAAATATTATGAGATTCCTCACTTCTTTCGGAATGACAACCACAAATAATTGTCATTCCGAGCGCAGCGAGGAAACTCATTAACTGATTAACTGACTAACTGACTAACTAAAAAAATCGTATATTTGCAATCTGTAAACTTGTAACATAACAACATGTTCCCTTGGGGTGATAACCGCCGTTTCAACAGCTACTCCGCATACTTTCAGCGCGAGTTTGGCAGCCGTGTGCAGAAAATCAGCATCGACGCTGGTTTCTCCTGTCCCAACCGTGATGGCACAATAAGCACTGGAGGCTGCACCTTCTGCCGCAACGACGCTTTCAACCCATCATATTGCAACCCAGGGAAAAGCGTTCGCCAGCAAATAGAGGAAGGCATTGAATTCCATCAGCGCCGTTATCGTCGCGCAAAATCGTATCTTGCTTATTTTCAAGCCTTCAGCAACACTTACAAACCCATCGACGAACTCGAAAAACTCTATCGCGAAGCACTCTCGATTGATGGCGTCATAGGTCTCGTAATCGGGACACGTCCTGACTGCATCAACGAGGAAATATTAGAGATTCTGAAACATGTTTCATCCCGTACGGACAAGGCATGCCTTGTCCCTATCATCCTCGAACTCGGTGTTGAGTCGGTTTACGACAGCACCCTACTTCGCGTCAACCGCGGTCACGACTTCGCCTGCGCAAAACGCGCCATCGAACTCGTTCACTCCTACGGCTTCCATTGCGGCGGACACTTCATCTTCGGTCTCCCTGGCGAGACCCGCGACATGATGCTCAACGCAGCCGATATCATTTCTGAGTTGCCGCTTACCACCGTAAAATTTCACCAGCTGCAGATATTCAAAGACACAAAAATGGCAGATGAATATCTCGCCAACCCGTCTGATTTCCATCTGTTCACTCTTGAAGACTATATCGAATTCGTCATAGACTTCATCGAACGCCTCAATCCCAATATCGTAATCGAACGTTTCGCGGGCGAGGTTCCACCACGCTATCTCGTCTCAAAGCCATGGCGAAACCTCCGCTACGACCAAGTTCTAACCCTAATCGAAAAACGCCTTGAAGAACGCAACACCTATCAAGGAAAAAAGTTTTAGAAATGTACCTCAAATCAAACGATCTCTTCTCAAAATCCCGTCCCGAATCTCTTTACGATTCCATTCCCCGCCCTATCGTCCTCGCCGATAACCTGCTAACACCCGACAACATGGGCTCCATGATACGTCTCGCTGACAATATCGGGGCTTCCGAGATGATTTTCCTCGGCACTGAGCCAACACACAGCTTAGGCAGAGTGCGGAAATGCGCCGCCTCAAGCAAAGACAACATAAAATGGTTCTTCACCGAAGAAACCGACCTTCACAAAATCATCCCTGCAAACAAAAAAATTGTCGCAATCGAGACCGCGACAAACGCAACAAATATTTACGAAACCGAACTCCCATCTGATGTCGCCTTCATCGTCGGCAACGAAAGCCACGGCATCCGTGAAGAGATATTAAACCAATGTGACTCAATAGTTTACATCCCCATCCCCGGTCCTACACGCTCCCTCAATGTCTCCCACGCCGCCTCCGTCGCCCTCTTCGAATGGTACCGCCAAAAATATTCATCCTATTAATCCTACTAATCCCATTAATCCTAAAAAACCAAATTAAAAAAGAAAGAACCCCCTCAGGAGTCCTTTCTTTTTCTGCTCGTTACTAATTCTCAATATTCTTACTTCACAACAACGCGCTGTACTGTTGAGTTGTTAGCGCTGTCGATGATGTTGAAGTAGTACACACCTGCGCCGAAGCTGCTCATGTCAACTGTTGTGTTGTTGACAACGTTGATGAGCTGGCCAGCTGCGCTGTAGATAGCGATAGCGCTGATGTTCTCGCCTTCAACTGTAATCATACCTGATGTTGGGTTAGGATATACCTTGAATGCGTTTTCTGCGTTATCAGCAATGCCATCGTAATCTGCCACGAGTGTCACAGGAATCTGAACCTCTGGAAGATCGTCATCGTTTGTCTTGATGTAAAGTGTTGAGTTGTATGTGCCTGCCTCGAGACCGATTGTGCTCAATGAGAGAACAACTGTCTGTGTTGCGCCACCAGCGACTGAACCTTCGATTGCGCTGAGTGATGCCCATGAACCTGAAACGAGTTCACCCTGGCATTCCACTGTGATCAACCATGCGCCACCGAAGCTACCTTCTGAATAGCAGTGATCGAATGAACCGCCCTGTGTGCTGAGCCAGTTACCATCAGCTTCCTCACCGTATTCACCACCGTCCATTGTTAATGGATATTCACCGGCGTTCTGTGTCAATGCGACTGTTGCCCACATTGTCTGACCTGTCATATAGACATCGTTGTCAAATGCTGCCTCAATCCATGTGCCTAATGCTGATGATGTGACAACTTTTTCAGCAAGTTTTTCACCTGGCTGGTTGTTGAAGCCCTGGCCATATACACGGAATGTGTAGGTGTTGTCCGCTGAAGCGTATGTTGAACCGATCTGGAATTTCACTTTTGAAATCTTCATACCCATTGCTGATGCTGCGTATGCTGCACCTGGGAGACGGATAGCCATCTCACGTGCGTATGGTCCGCCTGATGAACCGATACCGCTTGATTCCTGACCATCATGATATGCAAGTGTTGCTGTCTGTGAGCCTGCGCCACCTTCTTCAAAGTCAACCCATGCAATCCAGTCACCCATTGCTGTACCGCTGTTTGCAATGTTGATGTCAACTGTTGTGATGTCATCTTCACCAACTGTCTCTGAAATAGCTTCTGGTTCAATTGTCAAATTCGGAGCTGAAACACTGCCGACCAAAGTCAATTTCACATTGTCAACATAATAGTCTGACACTGCTGCACTTGTTGGAGGGAAGAAGTCAATAGCGTCAAGTTTGCGTGAACCTGCACCGCCGTCTGTCTTCAAGCTGAACTGCCATGTGCAAATCTCTGTTCCATTTACATAGAATGTTGCAACGTCGTTGTCAAGGTCAACATCATACTTAACAGGGAACCATGTGTCAAATGGGAATGTGAAACTGTAGTCATTACCACCAGCAGTAATCATTGTGCCGTTTGTTGAGTGGTTGTAGTAAATTTCTGTTGCCCACTGGCTACCTGAACCATTGAAAATGTGGAGCATGTTATTGTATGCATCCTTTCCAGTAGGAACATACATGTCAAACTCAACTTCATAATGGCTTGATTCCATACCACCAAGGAGAAGAACCTGGTCATTGTCGAATGTGAAGTGAGCGCATTTTGTGCCACCCAATTCTGCTACGACACCGTCCTCTGCTCCGCCTGGTGCATTTGACCATGTTGTCCAGAAATCATTACCAGCTGCCTGTGATTCAACAGCAAGCTTGTTGCCGACTGTGTAGGCCTGAATGTCATCATCGATGAGCACTGTCTGTGCGAAAACATTACCTGCTAAGAAGGCAATCATCGCGAAAAGTAAAGATAATTTCTTCATGTTGATTTAATTTTAGTTAAACAATAATTTTCCTAATTTGTTATTCATTTTGAACTTGCAAATATAACAAGTTTTTTGATATTGCGCTAACTTTTTTAATTTTTTTTTACTTCAGATAAGCCAAAACCGTAACCTGACCGGTTATGTCATCGCCAATCTCCACTTGAATATCAGAATCTATCGGAAGGAAAAAGTCAACTCTCGAGCCGAATTTTATCATGCCGAATTCTTTTCCGACCTCAGCCTTGTCTCCTTCTTTAATATTGCATACAATCCTCCTCGCCATCACTCCGGCAACTTGCCTGAACAGCACTTCCCTGCCCTTTTCATCCCTGACAGCCACCGAGTTGCGCTCATTCAGCTCCGACGACTTCGGGTTTATCGCAAACAGTTTCTTCCCCGGATGATACTTCACATAACTCACAACACCATCCATCGGAAACCAGTTCACATGCACGTCATAAGCCGACATAAACACCGAGACCTGTATTCTCTTGTCGTGAAAATACTCCTTCTCCTCCACTTCCTCAATTGCCACAATCTCACCGTCGGCGGAAGACACCACGGCATTCTCCTCATGCGTAATCTTGCGCCTAGTCGGAACCCTGAAAAACGTTATCGACCACACAAAAATTATTACACCTATTATAATAACTCCCGCAAGTATGGTCCAATGCGTCGTCTCCATCATAGCATTAAGCAACATCATTATGCCTACGGTAATCAAAACCAACACCGTAAACACCGTCGCAATAACACCATATCCTTTCTTATGAATATACATAGTTTTTTATAATAACATCAAATAACAATAAACCGCCGGCACCGCCAAAAACGTGGCGTCAAATCTGTCTAAAATGCCACCGTGACCAGGAATCACATTGCCCGAGTCCTTCACTCCCGCCTGACGTTTCATCATCGACTCGCAGAGGTCGCCCAGACTGCCGAAAACCACAACAACTACAGCTAATCCTATCATTTCCCATGTACTCCAGAAATTTAGCCAATAATGATTAACCAAATAAGCAGTAACAACAGTCATCACTAAACCTCCCAGACTGCCTTCAATAGTTTTTTTAGGCGAAATTCTTTCAAAAAGCATATGTTTTCCTATTGCCATTCCCGTCAGATAAGCGAAAATATCGTTTATCCAAATCAAGCAGAAAATTATGATTAAATAATATTCATCAAATATATTCATCATCAAGCTGCACGGCAAAGCCACAAAAAACATCGCAGTCCAGCAACTTACAGCAATTTTCTCAAATGAATATTTTTTCGAAAACAAAGCTATTAATAACGGTATAAGCATAAGTGAAATCTGAGCAAATAGCGTACTTTGATAAGTATGGAAATAAACGCTCAACACAAAAAACAATGTAGCTACAATTACCGTTATGATCTTCAACCCACGATTGTCTTCTTTTGCCATCAGCTCACTAACTTCATGAGAACCAATGAATACCGTCGCAAGCATCACTGCAAAGAAAGCCCAATAATTCAGAAGAATGCTTCCAATCACCACGATCACAAACAAACTCCCAAACACCGTTCTTTTCGCCAATTCACTCATTTTACTTTCATTTAACTCCGCAAATATACAAACTTTTATTCAATCAACAAAATTTATACACTTTTCTACTTCCAACTTAAAACTTTAAACTACTCTAAACTCTACACTCTCAACTCTAAACTCTAAACTTTAAACTCTAAACTTTTTTGCTTCATTCCAAAGCTCCTCCATTTCACCTAATGTCATATCCGCCACACTCTTCCCCATCTCTTTTGCCTTTTCCTCAATGTATGTAAACCTTTTCTTGAACTTCAGATTCGCATGTTCCAAGGCGTCATCAGCATTGACTTTTATGAAACGCGAGTAATTCACGAGTGCAAAGAGCAAATCGCCGAATTCCTCGTCAAGGCGTTCCTTGCTGCCGTTGTTTTTCACCTCATCCTGAAGCTCGTTCATCTCTTCAAGCACCTTTCCCCAGCAGTCTTCCTTGTTCTCCCAATCAAATCCCACTCCCGAAGCCTTGTATGTCATGCGATAAGCCTTCAAAAGTGGTGGCAAACCTGCCGGAACACCGCCCAAAACGCTCTTGTTGCCTTCTTTTTTTATCTTGATTTTCTCCCAATTCTCCAGAACTTCCTCAGCTGTTTCCACTTTCACATCGCCGTAAATATGCGGATGACGCACTATCAGCTTATCGCAAATGCTGTTAATCACGTCCGAAATGTCAAACAGTCCTCTCTCGTTGGCAATCCTCGCATAAAAAACAATGTGCATTATCAAATCACCAAGTTCTTTCTTAACATCTTGATAATCAGACGCCAAAATCGCCTCACTCAACTCGTATGTCTCCTCAATCGTCAGATGGCGCAAACTCTCAATGGTCTGCTTCTTGTCCCACGGACAGCCTTTCCTCAAATCGTCCATGATGTCCAAAAGCCTCTTAAAAGCCTCTAATCTCTTATCCATATCAAAAATTTTTGCAAATATACAAATTATTTTGTCATTCCGAGCTTGTCGAGGAATCCTTTTTTGTATTTTTGCAATGTGAAAAAGGGTTTAAGTCATACGATTTTATTATCGTCATTTTTGTTGATATTCAATATTTTATCAGCAAAAACAAACGACACTATCATAGATAAAAACCTTCAAATCGAGTTTCGTGCAAGCTACGGCTTCATTCTTTGCCATCATCCTGAAATGAAATATTTCCAATCGCATTTTCCGCTTTATGAATTGAGCATCCAACAAGTCACAACTGGCAGGAAATCATGGCAGTCAAAGTCAAATTACCCAACTGTCGGAGTTAGCTTTTTATACAGCGGAATCGGTGAAATGCCTGAAATTGGAAGGGCTTTCGGCATAGTTCCACATATTAATTTCAACTGCCTGAAAAGCAAAAGACACCAGATTAATTTTAATCTTGGAATTGGTATCGGGTATGTCACACAAAAACACGACATCAAGGATAACCCTAAAAACACATTTATAGGCTCGAATCTCAACGCTGCCATTAATATCTCAGCCGACTATAGCTACATGATTACCAATCGGTTAGGTCTCTCGGCTTTCATTGGGTTCACGCATTATTCAAATGGCTCGACAAGGTCGCCGAATAATGGTATAAACATTGCTCATGCCGGTCTTGGAGCAAAATATTTCCTTCAGGAACCAAAGCAAAGAATACCAAAACAACCGACTGATAATCAACAATATAAAAGTTGGGTGAAAGACAATTTCTCATTCAATTTCATCTTTTCATATTCAATAAAAGACATCAAACAATTTATCGGATATGGAAAACACTGGTCGGTTTACAATCTTCAATTCAATGCCTTGAAACGCGTTACCGAAATGAGCAAATTCGGCGTTGGCTTTGACCTTGTCTACGACAATACCGACAAGGAGATTTTACGCCTTGATGGTACTGAGTTTTCTGATATTGAGATACTTAAGCCCGGTATAAACGCAGCTTATGAGATTACTTTTGGCAACACGTCATTCAATATTAATTTCGGTTGCCACCTTGCTGGAAAAGAGCTCTGTGAAGGCCGTGTATATCAGAAATTAGGTGCGATGCAGAACATTTGGAAAGGTTTGTTTGCCTCTATTTCGCTCACCACACACTTCGGCTGGGCGGATTATATTGGCTTCGGAATCGGATATAGAATTAATTGATATGAAACGTAACATATTGATAATAATAACATTGTGTTTTCTGGCAACTTTTTCATCCTGCAAGAAAGCCCCGCTTACTGTCGGCCCCATCGTAACCCAATCAAGAGACCTTCCCGATTTCAATGAATTGCGTATCTATGACAACATCAACCTATCGCTTGTACGCTCCGACACCTGCTATATAGTAATAAAAACTGGCGGAAACATAATCGACAACATCACCACAGAAGTCAACTGCGGCGTTTTAAGTATCCATAACACAACTACTCTTAATTGGATTAGACCTTACGATTATGAATTGACTGCGACATTGTACTTCAAAGACATAAAGAATCTCATTTTCTCAGCTTCAGGCACACTTACCGCAGAAAACAACTACACAGGTCCATTAAATCCAGGTGATTACTATAACTTTGAAGTTGATGACGGCTCTGGCGACATTGACCTAAATATTAACAACTGCAATGAATTTCGTGTTGCCTACAAATTTGGTGTAAGCCGTCTTACCATCCATGGCGAAAACAACACAAATCTTTCAATTTATAAGAAAAGCTACGGAATCTTGGATGCGCAAAACTATGAAGCTCAATCAGTTGACATCTCAAACCACGCGCAAGGCGACTGCTACATCAACGCAAGCAAACTAATAAATGCCCGCATTAACCACTGCGGCAACATATATTATAAAGGTGACCCAAACAGCATCCAAGTCACCTATGGGGAATTTGCAATAGGAAAACTCCTTCCTTTATAACGATTTACACAATTATAAATTTTAATGCCATTTGCAGAATTGCGACTTACCACAAGGGTACTGAGAGCAATTCGAAAATGGCATTAAAATGTCCGTGTTTAATATGCTTTTGCGAAAATAACTCTTCTCTTCGAAGGCTTGCCAGAAAAGACATCGACGCCATCTTCATAGTCGTCGTCAAGCGGGATACAGCGCAATGTTGCCTTTGTCTCTTCCTTGATGGCGAGTTCTGTCTCTGTTGTGCCATCCCAGTGAGCGTAAGCGAATCCGCCATTTTCAATCACCTGCTTGAACTCGTCCCAAGTATCGACGCGGTGTGTGTTAGCCTTGCGATACTCCAAAGCCCTGTTGAACAAGCTATTCTGAATATCGTCGAGCAAGCCGAGGATGTGGTCTTCCATCTCAGCCTCTGAAATCGACTGTTTTGTCAATGTGTCACGGCGAGCAATCTCCACTGTCTGGTTCTCAACGTCGCGAGGACCTGCTGCGAGACGCACCGGCACGCCTTTCATCTCCCATTCAGCGAATTTGAAGCCAGGCTTCTGAGTGTCGCGGTCATCGAATTTCACTCTAAGTCCTTTAGCCTCAAGACGTTGCTTCATCTGGTTGCAGTAATCGAGAACAGCCTGCTGCTGGTCGTCAGTCTTGTAAATAGGAACGATAACCACCTCGATTGGAGCGACCTTTGGAGGCAGCACGAGACCGTTGTCATCAGAGTGAGCCATAATCAAAGCGCCCATCAAACGAGTTGAAACACCCCATGATGTTGCCCAAACGTATTCGAGTTTATTCTCCTTATTAAGATATTTCACGTCAAACGCCTTGGCGAAATTCTGTCCGAGGAAGTGCGATGTACCAGCCTGCAAAGCCTTGCCGTCCTGCATCATAGCCTCGATGCAGAATGTCTCGACAGCACCAGCAAAACGCTCGTTAGCCGATTTTATACCGCGGATGACCGGAACAGCCATGTATTTCTCGGCAAAGTCAGCGTAAACCGTCAGCATTTTCTCAGCTTCAGCCATAGCCTCTTCCCTTGTGGCGTGAGCAGTGTGACCTTCCTGCCACAGGAATTCAGCCGTGCGGAGGAACAGACGTGTACGCATCTCCCAGCGCACCACGTTAGCCCATTGGTTGCACAAAATCGGGAGGTCACGGTAACTCTTGATCCAGTTACGATATGTGTCCCAAATGATTGTCTCAGATGTAGGACGCACTATCAGTTCCTCTTCCAGTTTTGCCTCTGGGTCAACGACGACGCCAGGTCCATCAGGGTTTTTCATCAGGCGGTAGTGTGTCACCACGGCACATTCCTTGGCGAAACCCTCAACGTGGCTCGCTTCCTTGCTGAAGAAACTCTTCGGGATGAAAAGCGGGAAATATGCATTGACATGACCAGTGTCCTTAAACATCTTGTCGAGAGCGTCATGCATGAACTCCCAAATAGCATATCCGTAAGGCTTTATCACCATACAACCTCTAACAGCAGAACCCTCTGCCAACTCAGCTTTATTCACAATATCATTATACCATTGCGAATAATTTTCTTGACGTGTTGTAATTTCTTTTGCCATTTTAAAAAGTTTGGTACGATTTTTGTTACAATTTTGAGTGTGCAAAATTACAAAAATTTTTGCAATTTAATAATAAAAAGTGAATAATTATGAAACGAATCATCATTTTCATCGTGGCTGCGATACCATTCATAACAGCCTGTGCATCAAGCAGTAACGTCATCAACGACGATGCATATTACTCACCATACGACAAAGATTCGCAAAACGACAAAACGCTGGTAACATCAGATTACGGCTATTTTGATTCCAACACAGTGAAAAGCGGAACAGTGAAAATATACAAGGAATACACGACAACCGACAGCATAGAAAGAGTTGTGGACACTGTTTACATCATCGAGGAAACCCCAGGAACACAAGTAACCGTTGAATTTGGCACTGGATTCGGATTCTGTTACGGTCCGTATTTCTATTACGGCTATGATCCGTTCTGGTACCGCTGGAGTCCATACTGGTCCTACAGCAGTTACTATTGGGGCTCTTACTGGGGCTCATATTGGAGTCCATACTGGAATCCATATTGGAGCTGGGGAGGCTATTACCCATATCATCCTCACCATCCACATCACCCACATCACCCAATAACACCTTATTACACAAAGGATTACAACAACAGCCATCACGGAGCCATTCATCGTGGCGGCACTGGTTTTAACAATGGCAACAGCAGACCTGCCCAAACAGCAGCAAGACCATCTCAGACTACGAGACCAGCTCAATCAGCTAACAGGCCTACTCAAACCACGAGACCAGCTCAAACTACAAGACCTGCTCAATCAGCTAACAGACCTGCCCAAACTACAAGACCGACTCAAACCACGAGACCGACTCAAACCACGAGACCGGCTCAGACAACAAGACCTCAGACACAGAGCAAGACGTATACTCCTGCTAACTCAAACCGTCAGACACGTTCAAGTTCAGAATATGTGCGACCTAACAGCAGCACAAGACCGACCAACAACGTTACACGACCAACTAACAACAGCACGTCAAGACCGGGCAGCAGCGTCAACACGCCAAGAAGCAGTAGCAGTTCATCACGCAGTAGCGGCAGTTACAGCGGTGGAGGCAGAAGCTCCAGCGGCTCAGCAGGCGGCGGTTCTCGCAGCGGTGGCGGAAGAAGATAATTACCAGTTAACCAGTTATTCAGTTAGTCAGTTAATCAGTTGTTTAGCTTAATTGACTAACTGAACAACTGAATAACTGAACAACTGAATAACTAATAAAAGCCTTACTAATATGAAAAAGACATTTTTAATAATAGCAATATTAGCCCCAATGTTCGCTTGGGCTCAAACAGAAAACGACATGCTTGACTTCTCTACGGTTTATTACCATGGAACGGCAAAAAGCGCAGCAATGGGCAACGCCATGGGAGCCGTCGGCTCCGATTTCTCGGCAATAGCAATAAACCCTGCAGGTTTAGGACTCTTCAGAAAATCGTACGTTATCTGGACTCCTGAGTTCTACTCCATCTCAACAGAATCAAAATACAAGGGAAGCACTGGAGAAGACCGCACTTTCAAAGTGCCGATGAACAATATCGGGCTCTCCTGGACACAAGAGATAAACGACGGCTCGCTTACCAGCGTCAGTTTTGCATTGGGAATCAACAAGTTAAACAACTTCACATTTGATTCCTACGTAAAAGGCGACAACCCCAACACATCGCTTGTATACGCCTACGGAACCGAGATTGACGAAAACGGCATCACTTCTGTAAACGCTTTGGAAAACTACTCGCCCAATCAAATATATCCGTTATATCAAACATACGTTATCGACACCATTAATCAAGATGGCTGCTACACATGGGTTCCGTGTGGAGGTATCAACCAGCAATACGGTGTGTCGAAACGAGGTACGGCAAAGGAGTTTTCATTTGCTACAGGTTTTAATTTCAATGAGAAACTCTTCCTTGGAGTGTCGCTCAACGTCCCATATTTCGACAAAAACACGACCACTGAATACAAGGAAAAGAACCTTAACTCTGGCGATTTCAACAACTGGAGCCAGACAGAATACATCAAAAACTCAGGTTACGGTGTGAACGCCAAGATCGGTGCCATCGTTTATCCTGCCAAATGGTTGAGACTCGGCGCGGCTTTCCACACACCTTCTTTATATAGGGTCACAGAAAGCTGGTACACAGAAACCCGCTCCTCGATGTCTTTTGGCAATTTCAGTTATGAATCGCCTACAGGCACTTACAATTACACCGTGACAACCCCATTGCGTCTGAACGCCAGCGCCGCCTTCATCTTCGGCAACTTCGGAATGATTACCGGCGACTACGAATACGTCGATTACAGCAAGATGCGTGCATCAAGCCACGACTTCGATTATTCCAACCTCAACGACTTTATCCGCGACATGTACAAAGCCTCGTCAAACATCAGAATAGGAACGGAATGGCGTTGGCAGACACTCGTTTTCAGAGCAGGTTACGCCATCTACGGAAGTCCGTTCGGCTTTGACAAAGAGAATTTGAAAACAACGTCTTATTCATGCGGTTTCGGCTACACTTACCACAACTTCACCATCGACTTGGCATACGTCATGAGCAAGCGCGACAACAACTATGACTTGTATTCGCAGTATACGCTTTATCCAGCATATTATGGCGAAAACTATGATTTGGTTGATGACACAAAAGTAAAAGAGACGACTAACATCAATCAGGTAGTCATCTCTTTCAAACTCAGATTAGACTGATAAAATCAGTTGTTCTTTGCATTGTACTGGTCGATGATGTCTTGGTCAACCAAGATACGACCGCAGTATTCGCACACGATAATCTTCTTGTGGATACGGATATCGAGCTGGTGTTGTGGTGGAATCTTGTTGAAGCAACCGCCGCAGGCATCACGCTCGATTTGAACGACTGCCAAACCGTTTCTCGCACCTTTTCTGATACGTTTGTATGCGGCAAGGAGACGATCCTCAATCAAAGCCTCGCTTTCCTTTGATTTCTCAACAAGTTCGCGCTCCTCTTTCTCTGTTTCCTCAACAATCGAGTTAAGTTCAGACTGTTTCACAACGAGGTCGTTCTTACGCTCCTCAAGTTTCTTTTCTGTTGATTCCAGACCCGCTTTGATATCTTCAATCTTCACTGTCGCGTCTTTGATTCTCTTCTCGCAAAGCTGAATCTCAAGTGACTGGTATTCAGTCTCTTTTGTCAAAGAATCGTATTCACGGCTGTTACGTACGTTGTTCTGCTGTTCCTCGTATTTCTTAATCAAAGCCTGAGTCTCCTTGATTTTGATTTTGTAGTTTGTAACGTCGGTGTTGAATTTCTTCAGGTCCTCGTTATAGTGTCCGATACGAGTTTCAAGACCAGCCACTTCGTCTTCAAGATCCTGCACTGCTTCCGGAAGCTCGCCACGCACGATGCGAATCTTATCTATCTTAGAATCAATCTGTTGCAATGTGTAAAGTGCAACCAATTTTTTTTCAACGGTAATTTCAATCTGTTCTTCTTCGTTGAGTCTATTTTCCTGATTATCAGCCATTTATGTAAAATTTAGTATTATACAAAATAATTTATCGAGTTAGTTTTAACCCTCGAAATTGAAACTGCAAAGTTACAAAATTTTTTAATAATAACATCAGCAATTAATTCTTTTGTAAATTGTTCCGTTTCATAATGTCCCGCATCGACGAGCAAAAGGCGTCCGTCGGCATTGAAAAAGTCGTGATATTTAATATCAGCAGTAACGTAAGCGTCTGCATTACAACGTTTTACATTATCAAGCAAGAAGAATCCCGAGCCGCCGCACACAGCCACTTTCTTAATTTTCTTGCCTAAAAAATCAGAATGACGCAGAGCCGACGCGTCAAGATTTTTCTTCACCATGGCAAGAAAATCCTTTTCATCCATCGCCTCATCAAGATAACCGACCATTCCGCCGCCAGTAATGACATCCTCTTCCACTTTCATTGGCTCAAGCACCTCCAAATTTTTGATTCCAAGCTTGTCGGCGAGCCACTTGCTCACCCCAAGATAGCTGTTGTCGAGATTGGTATGCATGCAAGCTATTGCCACATCATTTTTTATCGCTTTGATAATAGTCCTCTCAATAGTGTTTTCCGGCAGCAAATGTTTCAACGGCTTGTATATCACCGGATGATGGCTGATTACAAGATGAAAGCCATTTTCAACAGCCTCGTCAATAACTGATTCGGTAACATCGAGCGTAATTAAAGCTTTATCAATCAGCATATTAGCATCACCCACCAACAAACCGGCGTTATCCCATGACTCCTGCCAATGAAGCGGGGCCATATCGGTTATACAACCTAAAATCTCACTAATTTTATACATTTTCAAAATTTTTCGCTAAATTAATATTTTTTTTATAATAATGAGGTTTTTTTCAATAATATTTTGTATATTTGTACGCTATTATCAAAGTATTAAAATAATCCGATGAAAGCATTGCTTGCACCGTTGTCTTGGCTGTATGGATTTGTGTTGTTGGTTCGACACAAGCTATACGATTGGAGGATATTGAAATCGAGATGTTTCAGTGTCCCGACGATTTGTGTGGGCAATCTTTCGCTTGGCGGGACTGGCAAAACACCGCATACCGAATATTTAATCAGATTGCTTCAAGACAGATGCAACGTGGCGGTTTTAAGTCGCGGTTACGGCAGAAAAACCAAAGGTTTTGTATTGGCAAACGAAAACACCACCGCCAATGAAATCGGTGACGAGCCTCTGCAATACCGCATGAAATTCGACAATATCACCGTGGCGGTAGATGAAAACCGTCCTGATGGAGTCAGCAAGTTGATGCGTCTGGACAAAACTCCCGATGTGATTCTTTTGGACGACGCCTATCAGCACAGAAAAATCAAGCCCGGGATGAATATCCTTCTGACCGAGTATTACAACCTCTACAAGAAAGACAGACTTGTACCTGCGGGAAAACTTCGTGACATCAAATACGCGGCGCATCGCGCGGACATTATCATCGTGACAAAATCACCGAAAGTCCTTATTCCATACGCAAAGCGGGAGATTGTGTCGCTAATAAAACCACGTCCGTACCAGAACCTGTTTTTCACTTACATAGATTTCAAGGAACTCAAGCCAGTCAACGACACCGCGAAAGAAATTTCAATCGAGAAAGTGAAATCCATTTACCTTTTCTGCGGTATCGCCAATCCACAACCTTTGGAGGAATATCTAAAAAGAAAATACAACACTGTGATTATCAACTATTTCAGCGACCATCACAGCTTCAGCGACAATGATATTGACAAGATTCTCGACGGCTATGAGAACACCATCGGAAGCAATAAGATAATTGTCACAACCGAAAAAGATTTAATGCGATTAATAAATTCTTCTTACATTTCCAGATTTAACAACACGCCTCTTTTCACCATTCCGATAGAGGTCGGCTTTAATGACAAAGAAGAAGAAAACAATTTTAATAATTTAGTACTTAATTATGTTGGAAAAAATTCTTGAGACAGTAGATTTTATCAAATCGAAGACAAACGGTTTTGAGCCAGAAGTTGGTATTGTGTTAGGCTCAGGACTTGGCGGATTAGTAAATGTTATTGACACTCAATACTCTATCCCTTATTCTGAGATTCCGAATTTCCCAGTTTCGACGGTGGCAGGCCATCAGGGAAAGCTTATTTTGGGAACTTTGAGCGGCAGGAAAGTGGTTGCGATGCAGGGTCGTTTCCATTATTATGAGGGC
Organism: Bacteroidales bacterium; assembly: GCA_017427985.1. Taxonomy (GTDB): domain Bacteria; phylum Bacteroidota; class Bacteroidia; order Bacteroidales; family F082; genus Limimorpha. The sequence goes on from JAFRRS010000023.1 coordinate 282,642, forward strand.
TACAGCACCAAAGAAGTGACATTCCCAATCAGAGTTCTTAAATATTTGGGAATCAAGTTGTTAGTGCTTTCAAATGCCAGTGGCGGCATCAATCCGGATTTCAGAGTGAGCGACATCATGTTCATCACCGACCACATCAACCTGTTGCCTAACCCGCTGATTGGAAAGAACGACGACAGAATAGGAACACGTTTCCCGGAAATGAGCGAAGCATACAACAAAAACGTGCTTGCTTTCGCAGACAAAATCGCTGAGGAACTGAAAATCAAGGTGCAACATGGCGTTTACGTTGGCGACACCGGTCCTACTTACGAGACTCCAGCGGAATACAACTACTACCGCATCATCGGCGGCGACTGCGTGGGAATGTCTACAGTGCCTGAAGTCATCATCGCACGCCACTGCGGACTGCCAGTGTTTGCTATGTCAATCATCACGGACCTTGGCGGAAAGGACATCGCAGTACAGGTGACGCATGAAGAAGTCATCAACGCTGCAAACGTGGCTGAGCCGAAGATGACAGCCATTTTGAAAGAGTTGCTCAAACGCATGGACGAGATAGAGTTCTGATAATCAATCACAAAGATGATTTATTTCGTCACAGATTTTCATCTTGGAGTCCCCTCTTTGGAAGACAGCCAAAGACGAGAGAAGAAGCTCCTCCAATTCCTTGATTCCATAAAAGAATCATGTGAAGAGCTGTTTCTGATGGGCGATTTGTTTGATTTCTGGTACGAATACAAGACCGTTGTCCCGCGCGGACATGTGAGGCTGCTCGGCAAGCTTGCTGACTTCATCGACAGCGGCATTCCAGTGCATCTTTTTGCGGGCAACCACGACTTGTGGACGTTCTCTTATCTGCAAGAAGAGATTGGTATTCAAGTACATAGAGAGCCCGAGGTAATGACGCTCAAAGGCAAGAAATTTTTCCTCGTGCACGGTGACGGACGCGGTGACGGCGACGGCGGTTACAAGTTTTTGAAAAGCGTGTTTGAAAACAAGTTCCTGCAGTGGTGTTTCAGACACGTGCATCCCGACTTCGGCATCAGAGTGGCATTAAAATGGTCTCATAATCATAGAGTTAAGAAACTGAAACGCGAACAGGAAGGCGGCTATTATAATGTCATTGAGGAAACGAGATTGTACAAATATGCCCAAGATGAGCTTCGAAAAGACCCTACGATAGATTTCTTTGTTTTCGGACACCAGCACAAGCCGATGCAGTACAAAACCGGTGAGCATGCTGTAACAACGGTGGTTGGAAACTGGATTTGGGATTACACGTATGCGGTGTTTGACGGGGAAACGATCTCTCTCCGTCATTTCGAGGTTCCTCACCCCTTACGGGGTTCGGAATGACAGCAGAACTATAAGTGAAACCGCTGTCATTCCGAGCACGAAGTGCGAGGAAACTCATAAAAAGAAGTAAAAACAATCAAATTATTAGTATCATGAATAAAATACAGAATTACATCAAGGAAAACGAACAGCGTTTTTTGGACGAGTTGTTCGGACTGATTAGAATTCCGTCGATTAGCTCGGAATCGGCGCACAAGCCTGATATGATTAAGGCTGCGGAATATTGGAGAGACAGCATTTTGAAGGCTGGTGCCGACAAGGCGGAAGTGATGCCGACAGAAGGCAACCCTATTGTTTACGGCGAGAAGATCATCGACCCAAAGAAACCTACAGTGTTGGTTTACGGTCACTACGACGTGATGCCTGTCGACCCGATAGAGCTGTGGCACACCGACCCGTTTGAGCCAGTCATCAAAGACGGCAAAATCTGGGCTCGCGGCGCTGACGACGACAAAGGTCAGGCTTTCATGCACGCCAAGGCATTCGAGACGATGATTCAGACCGGCACACTTCCCTGCAACGTGAAGTTCATGCTTGAAGGCGAGGAAGAAATAGGTTCAGGCAGCCTCTCTAAGTGGATCGAGGAATACAAAGACCTTGTAAAAGCCGACGTCATTTTGGTTTCCGACACCAGCATGATTTCGCACGACACACCTTCAATCACAACAGGTTTGCGCGGTTTGGCATACTGGGAAGTTGAAGTTAGCGGTCCGAATGCCGATTTGCATTCAGGATTGTTTGGAGGCGCGGTTGCCAACCCTCTGAACACCTTGTGCGAGATGGTTGCCGGCGTGATGGACGAAAACAACCACATCACCATCCCTCATTTCTATGACGACGTTGTGGAATCATCGGAAAGAGAGCGTGAGATGCTCAACAAGGCACCTTACAACGAGGAAGAATTCAAGAAATCGTTGGGCGTCAAGGCATTACGCGGTGAAAAAGGATATACGAAGATTGAACGCGTTGGTATTCGTCCAACATTCGACTTGTGCGGAATTTGGGGCGGATACACTGGCGAAGGCTCAAAGACAGTGCTTCCATCGAAAGCATACGCCAAGATTTCGTGCCGTCTGGTGCCTAACCAGGACCACGAGAAGATTGGCAAGCTGTTCAAAGACTATTTCGAGAGCATTGCTCCTGATTACGTGACCGTTAAGGTGACAACATTGCACGGTGGCGAGGCTTACGGCTGCCCTATTGAGCTTCCGGCATACAAAGCCGCTGAACAAGCATATCTCGACACCTACGGCAAGCTGCCTATCCCAATGAGAAGCGGTGGAAGTATTCCGATTATTGCAAGATTTGAGAAAGTGTTGGGAATCAAGTCAATTTTGATGGGCTTCGGACTTGGCGAAGACGCCATCCACTCACCAAACGAGAACTACAGACTCGATCATTTCTTCAAAGGAATTGAGACGATTGTGCAGTTCTATCAGCATTACGCTGGGAAATAGTTTCTCGCAGATTTCGCAAAAAACGCAGAAATTATTGGACGCAGACATGGATTTGGTTCGCTAAAGCGAACGGATAGCGCAGAAAAGAGACGAGGTCAGAGGACTTCGTCTCTTTTATGATTAGATTTGTCGGCATAATTCACCGACATTTCTTTGAAGCTGAACCCTAATTATTTTACCAATTCAGCACGTAAATCATCAACACCAGCTTGTGAAAGCTCAACAACTTTTTGGTTGTTGCCTAAATTCATAAGAATGTGCTCATCATCGACGAACTGGAATAATTCAATTTTCTGATTGTCTTGATTTATGTACCAAACATCATTTTCATTGATTAATTGAACTGTCTCTCCATCTTTTGTGATAGTGTAACCGTTTTCATTAGTTTCCACAAGATATTGACCATTATCTGTGTCGATGATTTCTGTGTTTTTTGCAACTGGGTTATTGCCGGTCCAGAATTCAATTGAATTGAAAATAACCGCATCGGCTAATATACAAATGTCATAAACAGGAATGATGTTTAACCCAATAAACACTAGTTCGTTAATCCATTTGTCACCGATTGATTTGTTCCAAGTGTAACATTTGTTAGTTAACCTGAATGATCCAAGGCATGACGACAACAGAAGTGTAGATGCCAATGCAATTGATAAAAATACTTTTTTCATGATGTTAATTTTTTAAATGAATAATATATTAAAACTCAGTTTTAATCATACGTTTGCCAGCTTCTCTTGCTTTGCGTAAATCATCTTCCCAGTGTGTATTGTGCCATTGTTGCTTAGACTCTGCTGTACCATCTGCAAAGTTGTACAAACTATAGTCGTTTACCTGACATGTATTGTTAGCCATCACAGCCTCTACCTCGCGTCCAAGTTCATGGCTCAAAGCCATATCCGTCATCATCTCCACAGAACGCATAGAACTACGGCGTATTTTTTCACCATTGGCAGGGCTCCCATTCATGGTGTATATAAAAGAAACCGGCATTCTCTTAGGCGCCATCAGGACACCTTTTGAATAGTCAAGCCATGGGAAAGTGAGGCGTTCCCAAAAAGCACGCATCATACCTGTCATCTCACCATAATAAATTGGTGTTGCTAGAACTAAGCCATCTGCTTCCACGCATTCCTTTAATGTCTCGGTCAAGCCATCAACATAAAGACAACTAGCTGAACATTTACCTTTAATATGGCATGCCATACACGAACGACAGCCCTTGTAATCTATATCGTACAAACGCACTATCTTGGTTTCCCCACCACCCTCACGTACACCTTCCGCAAATGCTGCTATCATTGCGCCAGTATTCATATATATACGAGGACCGCCATCAATAATCATTATGTTCTTAATTTTTGTATTCATACTCACTTCTTATGTTTTACATTTGTGTATTTATTCAAAAGATCACCTTCTCGCAGCCTTAAAAATTTTGAATAAAAAAACACTGCAGTTTGTACATGACTTCCATTAAATCTAGGAGTGTATAAATAACAATTAGCGTTATTGTCTGACATCATAGAATAAACATCTAATACGTGCTGATATGGAATACAACTATCTTTTTTAGAATGATATAGTATTACTGTTGAATTTGGATACCACCCAGTAGCGCAATCATCCAAATTAGAAGCCGTTGTCATAGCATGGAAAAGTGTACTATTTGTATCAATTAACATAGGAGAGAAATAGGACTGAGGATCAGTATCTTCAACCAATTTATTGAGTCTTACTCCCATCTCCCAAAGACTATCGTCTTTTTCTAGCAACAAACTATCCAACTTTACAGCTAAAGCTTCGTCAGATAAAAAGTCACTCATTTGTAGAGTATCCAAACAGTCTTGATGTATGTAAAATATGCTCTGGAGGCCTTTGAGATAAACCGCTGGTGTACTGCCCATATTTCTTGTTGCCAAGGCATTTTTATACAATTCAACCGGCACATAAACTCCGTCACCACAGAGACTCCATTTCAGATTAATGAGAGCGGCTAAACTATCAGACAATGATGTCTCAATATATTTATGCATTGCCAATGCATATCCTCCACCTTGACTGTAGCCGACATTCCATGTATAGTAATTGTCATCGAGCTCGGTATTCTCATCTTTGACAATTTTTAATGCAGTCAGGAGGCAGTCTGTTGTGCAACGAGCATGATAATTAAGAGCAGTATATGCAAAAGGTTCTCCTTCTGTAACGCCACAACCGTAATAGTCTGGGAAAACGCATACTGTATTGTCAGCAGTCAACACGGATTCTATAGGAATGCTATTTGATGGCGCAATTTTATAACTTGGAGCTACAATACGATGATAAACAAGCACACTATTAATTTTATTATCTTTAAGAATTGGAATTGTCACCAGTCCTGACAGCATAATAGTATCGCCTTTGGCGGAGACTGAAGGATATGCGAACGAAATTGCGCGAAAAGTTGTCCTTTTTAATCTTCGATTCCCTTGATTTAGAGCGAAATGATGTCTTTTAATATGAAATTTAATAACAAACCCAAACTGTTTGATTGGTACATTGATTATTCCCAATTGATGTTGGAGGGTTTCTATGCCTTCAGACATCAACTCTTTAAATGTATAATCATGTACATCCATGATACGATATCCTTTGACTGTTGATTGAGCTCGCAAAGGAACACATACCATTAGCATCAGATATATCAAAATCATTTTTTTATACATAGGATTATTATTATACGTTTTGAAAGCCTTGCATGCTAATCACATTATTCATTTATTCTTACATCAATAAAACGTAAGCTTGTTTTATCACCGTTTGCTCCTATAATCTCAAGTTCGCTTATCACATTGTCGGCTTTTTCAAAAAAAATAGTAAGCATTGCAAACATGCGTTTTATACTATTCTTTTTTGGTCGCATAATAACTTCCCAAGATTCACCCGCATCATGAATATCAATATCAAACTTGGATTTATCAAAAAGATTTTTACCAGTTGTGATACTCTTGAAAACATTAACTACTCCCATATACATCCTTGTTGATTTCACATCGAGGTCTTCCTCTGTTCCGTTAGTTATTTTTGTAATTTTCTCGCCATCAACAACAAGTGCAAATGGGTATGGTGAAGTATATTCCCAATGCACTTTATCAGGTGAATTATAACTCATATAACCTTCTGCTGTAGTTGGGCTTTCAAGTATCGCCATCGATTTTTGTTGAGTAAACTGACAACTCAGACACTCTATCGAAGCGGCTCTATGCGCCAATGTAGCCATCATTTCTTCCTGCGTCTGTGCATGACTCAAATCACCGACAAGTATCAGAACGATTAAAAAAAACAAACTTTTCATCTTATTTCATAATTAAAAAACAACCTCCGACAATCATTATTAGCCCAATCCATCTTGACAATGGTACAGCCTCACCCAGAATAAGCCATGATGCCAGCATTCCAAATACGAATGAAAGACTTGTAAGTGGATAGGCTTGGCTAAACGGAAACTTTTTTAAAATATATAACCAAAAAGCCAATGCGAGACTGAAACAAACACCACACGCCGAAAATCTCCAGTCGGTAAAAACAGCTTTGAGATATGCAATGGTCCACTCAAATTTGCCGAGTCTTATCATAACAAGTTTTAGTAAAACTTGACCTCCCGCCAAAAAGAGCGTTTGCAACAACACTAGTTCTATCAATTTACACATATTGTTTTGTAATATTTTTTTGTATATATTCAGCTAACACAGCTATCGATTGAAAAACTGCATAAGCTTCTGAAAAATCCTTCAACATGATCCCATATTGTTTTTTAATAATCCAAGCAAGATCAAGAGCATCAATACTATCAAGGCCGAGACCTTTGCCGAATAATGGTGCATAATCGTCAATATCTTCCGGTTTAATATCTTCGAGTCCCAAGCCTACAATTATATGCAGTTTTAGGGTATAAACAAATTCGTCCATGATAATCATATTATTCACATAATTGTTTTAACTTTGAATATTCAGTTTTCCCCATAATATTTTTCGGCAACTCTTTTACAAATATGATTTTATTTGGTTGCATATACTCTGGTAAATGTTTCTTGCTATATTGATATACCTTCTTTCTATTTGACCAGGTATTTTTATTTAAAACCACAAACGCTATAGGTAAACTGCTTTGCGGATGCAGTGTATCAACAACGCCGATGGCAGCGCACTCCTTTACACCAGGAAATTCGAGTATTGCCATTTCTATTTCAATTGGGAAAACCTTCAATCCATCATAACGCACTATCATACGTTTGCTGCGTCCGACGACAAACAATTCCCCAGTGTCTGTTAAATGCCCAACATCGCCAGTATGAATCCACATTTTTCCATCATGCTCACGAATAAGTTGCTCTGTAGCTTGTTGGTTTTCATAATATCCGTGAAATTTGGACGAAGGACATACGCACACTTCATCATTGATTATTCTAATCTCATGATTAGCCATACTGTATCCTGAATACCCTAATTCATACCTATTTACGGGATTTTGTAGCGTGGCTGTAATGATTCCTGCGGTTTCTGTCATGCCATACACTTTTGTAATACTAAAGTTACAATTATGTTGTGTTAAATATTCATTTATATCTCTCTCATAATCCGGTTTCACCACATCACCTGCAATCGTTATAGTTTTCAAAAAATCAAGATTATACGACTGGTTTTCCTTTTTATATATCGTATCCCAATTGGAAGGTGCTGTAAAAACGTGTTGAGGCCTGTGTTGATTTATGATTTTGACAAAATTACGAGGTTTCCATATTGGAACTATAACAACTTTAATACCTAATGAAAGTGGCAAATGTATTGATGTGCAGAAACCATAATATGCAAATATCGGCATTAGATCCAAAACAGCATCATTAGGTTTTAAGTCATTCATAATCTCGCATGTTGCCAATGTTGAGTTTTCAATATTTTCAGCAGTAAGAAGAACTCCCTTGGGGACACCAGTCGTGCCTGATGTTTGGAAAATCATTTGTGGCTCGTTTTCATGCCATTCACAACAATCAACCTTGTCTTCAGATGCCAAATTTATAATATCATCCCAATGCTTAAAACGTTTGTCTGACAAGAATGCCCTCTTGCGTCCGTTGAACCATTCTCCAAAGCCATACCAAAATGCCACCTGTTTGGGAAAAACCTCACATCCACGCATAACAACAATGTGTTCAATATTCATTTTAGAAGCCACTTTAGCTGTAGCTTTGACATTAAAATTCATGATAAACAACATTTTTGAATGTGTTTTGTTAACTATTGAAGTGACTTGTTCCGCTGTATATAAAACATTAATCAAACAAGCAATGGCTCCCAATCTGTTTAAAGCATAAACAAGAGCAATGCTTTCTGGAGTTGTTGGCAATGCTATTGAGACAATATCACCATGTTTTATTCCCAGATTATGTAATCCAGATACAGCATCGTCAATCATCTTACCCAATCTTCCATAGGTAATTGAAAGACCGTAATACACAAGCGAAACACTATCTGGCTTGGTTTTAATTTGTTGATCCAACAGACTGTGTAAATCCATACAAAATGGTTTAAGGGCACATCCCCAATACCCAACAAATTATCAATTGATTATAAACATAAAAGAAAAGCGTGGGAATCTGCACTCTTGCCTATCCCACTCATTGAGGCTCTAGCATTGCCCATCTTTCGAGGATAAGCAATGTCGAAGCCCACGCAGAATGTAAATATATTAATAGGTATCTGGGCGACACCCTAATATATAACAAACCCCTAGACACCTGTCCATTGCTTTATCGTGCGAAAGACTTATGAATTTGCTAGATTCCAATGAGTCGCAGATAAAACGTTAGTACAACGTCTTTCAAATATGTTTGTCACCCGCCTTTCCCTAACGGGGCATCGACAAGTGACAATGCAAAGGTAGTATAAAAAATTTAAACTATCATAATTTAATAAAAAAAAATATAAAATTTTTAATTATAACCATTTTTGGTTACTTATTTTTATTATATTTGCAGACTGAAATGAGATATTATGTTCGAGAACTATTTGCAATATCATCACATACCTTGTGGGGCTATTATTGGCAGAATAATGTCGAAAGAGCACCTCACACAACGCGAGCTGGCAAATCGTGCAGGTATTCCATACCAAAGAATCAACGATTTTATAGCTAATCGTAGAAAAATTTCCCCTGAGGTTTCATTGAAATTAGAAAAAGCATTAAACATTGATAATCAATGTTTTTTCTATCAAATTCAAACAAATTATGAGATTTTTACTGCCATAGCGCAACAGTCTGAATTATCTCATCCCAACTTATCACAATTCAGAAAAGCATTGTTTTGGGATACTGATATAGAAAAGCTCAATTGGCAAAAGAATTCAAAATGGATAATCCAAAGAGTTTTCGAATACGGAAATGCCAGCGAAATCAAAGAAACAATAAAATTTTATGGTAAAGAGTTAATAATTAGCGAGTTATCATCTATTCGCAATTCATGGAACGCCAAAAACAGAAATTATAACCTTAAAAAGTATTTAAATTATGATTTTGAAAATGATGACAAATCAATGCAATAACTCAAGACAGACAGCGAAAGAAAGATTTCTGGGATATTCACGATCTGCTTAAATCGTATTCAATTGAAGATATGGTGACTTTTGCATTGAAAAGATACCCATGGTCTTTGGATTTGCCAAAAATCATTGATGGTTTCAAACGATTACCGCAATTAATTGATTACACGGAAATCAGATGTCTGAAAGGGAAATACTGGGAATTCATTGTAGAAGATTTGATGGAACAAATTCCAGTTTTGGAAAAATTAAATAGCCGTTAGAATTATGACTAACGGCTGTTTCATTAAGGATTTCTACACTGCGGTCGCAATGACAACTATTCGTTGATGTTTCTTACTGAAACCCCGTTTTTGAAGTTGTCAAGTCCTTCTTTGAGGAACTGGACGAAGCCGTCTTTATCGAGGTTGTAGGCTCGAGGCTCGTGGAGGAGCTCGCCGTTATGACCCATCAGGCAGTAATACGGCTGAGCGTTGGTGCCGAACTTGGTGATTTGGAAGTCGGCATATTTGCGTCCGATAGTCTTCTTCATCTTGCCGTCACCGCCCATAACCCATTCTTCCTCAGGGAGTTTGGTCTTATCATCGACATAAAGTGCCACGATGATGAAGTCTTCGCGCAACATCTTCAGCACGCGCGGATCGCTCCAAACGTTGGCTTCCATTTCGCGGCAGTTGACGCATCCATGACCGGTAAAATCGACGTAAAGCGGCTTGTTTTGTGCCTTCGCGCAAGCGAGAGCCTGCTCATAATCGAAGTAGCCTTTCAAACCGTGAGGCAGATGGAAAATATCAGCGAAACGTGGTGACTCACACAGTTCAGCTGTCGGTTTTGTAGTTTGCTGCTCAGCTTGACCAGCCGGAACCGCTCTCACATTCTGCTGAATGTATTCGATAACCTTATCGGCATTTTCCTGATTGATACGTTTGAGGTCGAAATCGAGGGTCTGTTGTGGTGGCAGGTAGCCCGAGAGAGCCTTCAAAGGAGCGCCCCACATGCCAGGAATCATATAAACAACAAACGTAAATGTAATGATACTCAATATCAAACGACCAACACCGATTGATTCGACAGGGTCGTCGTTTTTAAATCTGATCTTGCCAAGAAGATAGAAACCGAGCATGGCAAAGCACACAATCCATATGCCGAGGTAAACCTCGCGGTCGAGCAAATGCCAGTGATATGTCTGGTCAGCGACGCTTAAGAATTTGAAACCGAGTGCGACCTCGACGAAACCTAAAATAACCTTCACTGTGTTAAGCCAGCCACCGCTCTTTGGCAGGTTTTTCAGCATTGATGGGAACAATGCGAAGAGTGCGAACGGCAACGCGAATGTGCAAGCATAGCAGAACATGGTGAGAATCGGGGTCCAGAACTCGCCGGATGTAGATTTAATAAGAACTGTTCCGACGATAGGACCCGTGCAAGCGAACGACACCAAAACGAGTGTCAATGCCATGAAGAACACGCCTGCGAGACCTTTTTTATCAGAATTTGCATCCGATTTGTTGACGAGGCTGCTTGGAAGCACGATTTCGAATGCTCCGAAGAACGATGCAGCGAACACCATAAACACCAAGAAGAAAATGATATTCGGAATCCAGTGTGTTGACAACCAATTGAATATATCACCTGTAACGCTGTCACCGCCGAAAATCCATGTCACCATGATTATGATTGCGATTGGCAAAGTGTAAAGCAACACTATGAAAATGAAGTACATGATAGCTTTAAAGCGTCCCGCGGCTTTGTTTTCACTGCCGTGAAGGAAAAACGACACCGTCATTGGAATCATCGGGAAGACGCATGGGGTCAGCAACGCCGCCAAGCCCCAAAGGATTGCCTGAAGAATCATTGAGAGAAGACTGTCGCCTTCTTTTGCCTGAGCATCAGCGTTTGCAATGGTTCCAGAATTAAGGTTTATGTCAAATTCAACGGCTGTCGGTGGCAGACATTGCCCGTCGTTGCAGACCATATATTCGAGCTCACCTTTAATAGCGATCGGTTCTTTTCCAAGCACTTTCACCTTTTGTGTGAATATCGCCTCTTTCTCAAAATAACGAAGCTCCATGTCGAAAACAGGATCTTGGAGAACTATTGATTGGCTCTCCATCACTTCACCAACTCTTTGATATTCAGATGATTCTGTAAAAGTAAAAGTAGTCGAGACAGGACCGCCATCAGCGATATTCTGCGAATAGACATGCCATCCGCTTTCTATTTCAGCCTTGAAAATGACATTGTATTCATTGTTGCCCAAAGCTTCGGATGAAAAACTCCATTGCACAGGGTCGTAAATCTGGGCAACAGAAGCCAAAGGCATTACCATAGCGAAAAACGTCGCTAAAATCAGTGTAAATTTTTTCATAACTTGCTAATATTCAATTATTTAAGATTTAATGATTATATTATTTCAAGCTACAAAGATAATAAAAAAAATTATTCGGCAACTATTTGATAAATGGTTTTTGTTTTTTCTGTAATTTTAAATCTGTCGTCGATTCGATGTCCGACAATCCATACGATTTCGTCTTCAGAATCTGTTAAAATCAAAGTGGTTTTCTTTTGAAAAGTCGTGAAACCATTGTCGTTGAAGAAATCGGAAACGAGTTTAGAGCCACGCATGCCGAGAGGATGAAAACGGTCGCCTTGTTGCCAATGGCGGGGTTTCAAGGGCAATTTGAGGCTGTCGTAATCAAGTTGGGCGATATTCGGATTGTCGGTTATCAGAGACAAGGCAGGCCTTGTCTGTACGGGATGAATTTCCGCCTGTTGGGACAAGGCAGGCCTTGTCCTTTCTAAATCAATTGGGAAAATATCAATTGTTTCTTTTTCGATAACGAGTTGATATTCAGATGAATAGAATTCTTTGCCGGGTTCGCCATTAAAAGACGCAAAAATAGACTCACATAGAGAGAAGGAGAAGCCGAAGTTGCGAATCCATTCGAAAAGAAGTTGCTTGTCGAAATAACGTTTATTTATTGAGTGCAGAACGCCATCAATTTTTTCAATTTGATATAGTTTTTCCTTTATAAGCTCTCTATATAATTGATTTTCAGCGGCTAAATGATTGACACTTTCAAGGATTTTTTCTCGTGCCTCGGGCTTGATGCTGTCAAAAACAGGCATAAGTTCGTGACGGATTTTGTTGCGAAGATAAACCGTGTCACTATTGGTGCTGTCCTCGCGCCATTGGATGCCGTTTTCAACTGCGAAATTCTTTATTTCTTCACGAGAAGCCCATAGTAATGGTCTGATATACATTCCGTTACGTGGTTGCATTGCCCTCAGTCCTTTGATTCCGGAACCGCGTAAAAGGTTGATGATAAAGGTTTCGATTTGGTCGTCGGCGTGGTGTGCTAATGCCAATTTGTCAAAACGGAGATGTATCCATGAATTATTGGACGGATGCGATCCGTCCGTACCATTTGAATGTTCATTCGCGTTGATTAAATCATTGAACCACGCGTAACGCAGTTCGCGGGCTGCCATTTCAACGGAAATCTTATTGTTTTCAACGTAATCCATTGTGTCGAATTGGCGCACGAAGAGCTTCACTCCCACCCTGTCGGCGTATTCACGAACAAACTGCTCGTCGCCGTCGGATTCCTTGCCACGAAGATGGAAATTGCAATGCGCAAAGGCTATGTCATAACCGCAACGCCTTAACAGTTCCGCCAACACCATCGAGTCAACGCCGCCACTTAAGGCAACGAGAATGCGGTCACCTTTATTAATAAGGTGATTGTCAACGATATATTTGCGGAATTGTTCTATCATTTACGTTATCGTTAATTCTAATGGATTCCTCGACAAGCTCGGAATGACAGTCGTTGTTAAAAATAAAAGTAAACCAATAAAAATCCAATTCCAAGACCGACAATTCCGCTGATAGCGTACCACATCAGTTTATTCAATGGCGAGGCATCAGGTTCAAGCGATTTCTCAATCATTTTCTTCGGGATAATGTCACCAACAAAAATCTCTTCTTTCTCAGCGTTTTCAACAGATTCCACATCGTTGGGCTCTTCAAAGACAAGTCCGTGATTCTTAATCTGATGCGCTTTGCCCCTGAAATAATACTCAACGCAATAGTTGTTTTCCAAAAGAATTATCACGCCAGTATTGTCATCTTCAGTGCCTTTCGCCACAATCTTAGCACGACGGCCATAATTCTGCTTCAGAAGAATCTCATTATCGTCAACGGTGAGATATGCCACCACCTGGTTCTGCTCCGTCTCATTTTTGACAGCTGAGGTGAGATATATTATCAAAAGGCTCACCGCCAAGGTGCTCAAGTCATCATGCAAGCCGATAACAACCTGATTATCAGCAAGTTCATAAAACCAGAAGTTCACTTCAGGGTTAAAAGAATGTGGATAGAGCTTTATCCACTCCTTCACCAGACCGATGACTTCGTCTTTTTGCAGGCCTTTAACTTTGATGTAGTCCATTATTTCTTCCTTTTATGTTGAACTTTCTCGACGGAGAATCCGAATTTGCCGATTTTCTCACCCAAAGAGTAATATTTTCCGTGCGAATATGTTATCAAATCAGCTTGGTTGAGCTGGAAAAGTCCAGTACTCGGGTCGAAATACTTCTCATCGCCATGAACGGCAACAATTTCCGCCACAAACATATCATGAGAGCCTAATTCCTTGATTTCAACCACCTTACACTCAATATTGACTGGCGACTCGGCAATCATCGGAGCTTTTACAACTTCAGCAGTTTCTGGTGTAAGATGCATCTCCTTGAATTTGTTGTAGTCCCTACCAGAGCGCACTCCACACCAGTCGGTGGCTTTCGCCAAGGTTTCAGTAGTGAGATTAATCACGAACTCCTTGTTTTTAGATATGATAGCGTGCGAATGTCGCTCTTTCCTGACCGAGATGTAGCACATCGGCGGGTCAGAGCACAGAATTCCTGTCCATGCCACCGTGATGATGTTGTAGTTTTCAGGGCTGTCGCCGCACGACACCATCACCACTGGCAGCGGATAAAGCATTGTTCCGGGTTTAAAACTTCTTTTCATGTTGCAAAAATAAAAAAAAATCCTGTCATGATGACAGGATTTTTTTGATTATATGATGAGATGCGATGAATCGCATCTCTACAAGACATCAAATCATGATTACTTGATATCCCAAGTTGTGCCGCTGTTCAGCAGGTCGTCGACAGTCTTAATGTTCGACTTGGCTGATTCGCGCTCGATGACGTCGGTGAGGCAGTCGTCGTACGTTGGAGCTTCCACGTTGCGGATAACGCCGATAGCGACTGGGAATGCCGGAGGCATCATGTGAGCAAGCATCATGTGGATACCAGTGTTCTCTTCCTTCTCGTCGTGAACGAGGATATCCTTTTCTGTAATGCCGTTTTCGCCGATTGTAACGACTTCAAGCTTGTTGCCGTTAAGACGCAGACCTTTGTTTCTCTCCTTACCGAAGATGAGAGGTTTGCCGTGTTCGCACTTCACCTGCATATCATCGCGGACGTCCTTGCCTGTGATGTTTTCGTGAACGCCGTTCGAGAAAATCATACAGTTCTGGAGCACCTCGATGACCGACATGCCATCATGATTCTTAGCTCTCAAGCAGATATCGGTGAGTTCCTTGGTGTTGACGTCAACGCCACGGGCGAAGAACTTACCGCCAGCGCCGATAACGAGTTCACCAACATTGAATGGGTCTTCGTATGTACCTTGTGGAGATGTCTTTGTGACTGTGCCACGGAATGTACATGGTGAGAACTGGCCTTTTGTCATACCGTAGATACGGTTGTTGAACAGAAGGAGGTTCATGTCCATGTTACGGCGGACAGCGTGGATGAAGTGGTTACCACCGATAGCTGTGCAGTCGCCGTCACCAGAGACGATCCATACTGAGAGGTTAGGATTTGCAAGCTTCACACCTGTTGCGATAGCGCAAGCGCGGCCGTGGATGCTGTGGAATCCGTAGGTGTTCATATAGTGCGGGAATCGTGATGAGCAGCCGATACCTGAGACGACGCAGATGTCCTCTTTTCTCTTACCGAGCTGTGGAAACACATCCTGCAAAACTTTCAAAATAGCGTGGTCACCGCAACCTGGGCACCATTTCACTATCTGATCGCAAACGAAATCTTCTTTAGTAAGATTAATAACCTGATTTTCTATATTTGTATTTTCCATGGTAATCTTATTTTAAAAGGTCATTAAACTTATTTTCTAACTCTGCTGTGAGGAATGGGAGACCCTGAATCTTGTTGTATTGCTCATACTTGAAGTCAGGCATCTTCTCTCTGAGGTAGTTCACGAACTGACCGTTGTTGTTCTCACAGACAAGGATCTTCTTGTGACCGCTCAACACCTTTGCTGTGTTCTTTGGCAGAGGCATGATGTGGCGGAAGTGTGCATGAGCGACTGACTTGCCTTCTTCGAGCATCTTCTCGATGACTGAGAGGACAACGCCGTAAGTGCCGCCCCAGCTCACCACGAGGAGGTCAGCGTTAGGGTCACCGACGATCTCCTGTTCAGGGATGTAGTTGGCGACACGCTGCACCTTAGCTTCACGAAGCTCTGTCATGAGCTGGTGGTTCTTCGGGTCGAGTGAGAGGTTACCGCTGCCGTTGGCCTTTTCAAGACCGCTGATACGGTGACGCAGACCTTCTGTTCCAGGGAGAGCCCACTGACGGCTGAGTTTTTCCTCATCGCGTTTGTATGGCTGATATTCCGGGTCGTTTGCCTTTGCAATTGGAGGAACGATAGCCGGAAGGTCAGCGACTCTTGGGATGCGGAGGATTTCAGAACCATTACCGAGAGCGCCTTCTGTGAGGAGGATGACAGGTGTCATGTGCTCCATTGCGAGCTTAGCGGCTTCGTATGCTGAATAGAAGCAGTCTGACGAACTGCGTGCTGCCAAGACGATAAGAGGTGCGTCTCCGTTACGGCCGTAGATAGCCTGCATCAGGTCGCTCTGCTCTGATTTGGTTGGGAGACCTGTTGAAGGGCCGCCACGCTGTACGTCGACGACAACGAGTGGAAGCTCTGTCATCACAGCAAGACCGAGGGCTTCTGATTTCAGTGAAAGACCAGGACCTGATGTCGTTGTCACTGCGAGGCAGCCTGCAAATGAAGCACCGAGTGATGAGCAGATACCAGCAATCTCATCTTCTGCCTGGAAAGCTTTAACTTTCAAGTTCTTATATTTCACCAACTCTGCAAGAATATCTGTTGCAGGGGTGATAGGATATGAACCGCAGAAAATCTGACGGCCTGAGCGTTCTGCTGCTGCCATCAAACCCCATGCTGTAGCAACGTTACCGGTGATGTCACGGTATTTGCCCTTAGGAAGGTTAGCCGGTTCGATACGATATGTATTGGCAAAGATTTCCATTGTGTCAGCGTAGCTGTAACCTGCTGCGACGACGGTCTGGTTTGCCTTGATAACTTCAGGTTTGTTCTTGAATTTGTTGTTGAAATATGCGTTGAGCATTGTGATGTCGCGGTTGAAGAGGTACATCACGATGCCGAGAGCAAACATATTCTTTGACTTGAGCATAGCCTTGCGGTCCCAGCCGAAATCCTTCAAAGCCTCGAGTGTCATCGAAGTGATAGGCGCTTTGACGACTTTGTACTGGCTGAGGGTGTCATCTTGTGTCGGGTCTGTTGTGTAGCCTGCTTTTTCAAGAGCTTTGTCGTTCATCGAGTCGACATCGAAGATGATTGTTGTACCCGGCTTGAGCCAGCGCATATTAGCTTTAATAGATGCAGGGTTCATTGCGACGAGCACATCGCAGAGGTCGCCTGTTGTGTGGACTGGTTTGTGTCCGAAATGGACCTGGAATCCGGAGACGCCTGACACCGTGCCTTGTGGTGGGCGGATTTCTCCCGGATAGTCTGGGAAGGTGGCAAAGTCATTGCCTGCCAGAGCTGTTGAGTCGGAAAACAGGTTTCCTGTCAGCTGCATACCGTCGCCAGAGTCACCCGCAAAACGGATAACTACGTGTTCAAGTTCTACAACTTTTGTTCTGTTAGCCATAAGAAATTGAATTTAATTTATTGTATTTTAATTATTTAGATAATTTTGTCATCAACAAGGGTTATACCTGAAATTTTCTGCAAAGTTAAGTATATATTTTTTATAAAAAAAGCAAAAAAAAATATTTTTTAAAAACATTGTTGTGTATTGTAAAAACCTATATATTTGCAGAAAATTTCTAAACTAATTAAAATTATGGCATACAAAATTTTAGACAGCTGTGTAGCTTGCGGTACTTGCATCGACGAGTGCCCAGTCGGCGCTATTTCAGAAGGTAGCATCTATTCAATCAACGCTGATAACTGCGTTTCATGCGGCACATGCGCAAGCGTTTGCCCGAACGAAGCAATCGTTGAGGACTAATAGAAATCACACAGATTATCGAAAACATGTAGAGACGTTTCCTGAAACGTCTCTTTTTTTGTTACCAATTTTAGGGTTAGTAGACCCAATTTCATCACCTATGAGACGTTTCGTGAAACGTCTCTACGTGTTTATTTCTTGAAATAATTCGAGATTTTCAGGTTTATTTCCCTTAAACGTTTTTCGTTCAGTTTTATGATTTCACGGTCGTATGTCATCAGACCGTTGAGTTCGATTTCACAGTCGGTGGTCTGGGTGTAGACCGCCGCCGAGAAGCCGCGTGGAATCAAATTAAGAAGCTTGTTAGCGTATTCCACGTATGTGTCGGTGACTTTTTCTTCTGTGTCATATTCCACATAGCCCCAGCCTTTCGACGGGACCCATGTGTGTCCCTCAATTTTGCGACCGATTCCGCCATATTCGCCAAGAACGTTGGCTCGTGATGCATCGTAGAAATACATTTCCGGGTCAGGATAGTTGTGAATATCCAAAATATCACCTACAGGATAATGGTTGCCGCCTGATGCAGGATTCACTAAACGTGAAGGGTCGTAACTCTTCGTCCACTCAACGATTTCAGGAGTTTTAAACTGTCCCCACGACTCGTTGAACGGCACCCAAACGCCAATCGAAGGCACGGAATATAGATAATCGACGATTTCTTTCCATTCTTTCTTGTAAGTAGCCTCTGATTCGGCTGTTCTGCGACTCAATGGACCATCAAAGTAACGGTCTGTCACCCAGCCCGGACCGCGACCGCCCGACGGCATGTCCTGCCAAACGATGACTCCAAGGCGGTCGCAATGATAGTACCATCTTGCAGGCTCAACCTTGACATGCTTGCGTATCATGTTATAGCCGAAGTCCTTGGTTTTCTGGACATCGTAAGCGAGAGCTTCGTCGCACGGAGCGGTGTAGAGACCGTCGCACCACCAGCCCTGGTCGAGCGGACCGAACATGAAAATCGGCTCGTTGTTAAGCATCATGCGCACAATGCCGTTCTCGTCCTTTGCAGTGCTGAATTTACGCATGGCGAAATAACTGATAACATAATCAACAAGCTTATTTCCCTTATACACAGACACGTCCACACCATAAAGGAAAGGATTATCCGGCGACCAAAGTATTGCATCGACAGGCATTGCTACTTCAACAGCTTCACCATTTATCGACTGACCTTTACTAACAATTTTATTTTTCCTCCTAACATTTTTGGCATATACTTCGACTTTCACCTTAATATCACGGGATGCATTGACAATTTCAGGAATCACCGTAACTGTATGATTATCAATATTAGGAATGATTTTCAAATTTTCAATATATATTTCGTTGGCCACCGCCTCAAGCCACACCGTCTGCCATATTCCAGTGACAGGCGTGTACCATATTCCATGAGGTTTCACATGCTGCTTGCCGCATGGCTGCTCACCCTGATCGGTCGGGTCCCAAACACGCACTTTCAAAACATTACCTTTCTTTTTTACAGCTTGAGTTATATCGAGAGTAAATGGAGTGTAACCGCCAGTATGCGAGCCTACTTTTATGTCATTGACCCACACCTCGCATTCCCAATCGACAGCACCGAAATGCAACAAAACGTGCTCTTTTCCATACAATGTGTAGTCGAATTTACGCTGATACCAGAGTTCATTGTCTTTTCCGACATATTTCTGCACTCCCGACAACGATGACTCAATGCAGAAAGGCACTAAAATCTTACCATCAAACTCACCTATATTACTTTCGCCTTTCGGACGGATGGCATAATCCCATAAACCATTGAGGTTTTCCCAGTAAAGTCGATACATTTGCGGACGCGGATATTCCTGCCAAACGTTTTCAGGTGTTACTTCAGCAGCCCAGCGAGTCTTTAAACTATCGCCTGCCGGCTTATATTGAGCCATTGCCAACTGACTGACAATCAGGCAAATAGCAAATAACAATGATTTTTTCATATCTTAATGCTTAAACCTCCAACCAATGCCTAAAAACAGCGTTCTGATTTGGTCACTTTCAACATAAACGTCTCTGTAATCTCTCATGAAAACCGAAAGATATTGCCGTCTCGTCAAACGGTATTCGACATCGCCTTCAAACATTAAAGTGCTAAGTATCAATTGATTATCCTTATTAAAATCAGAATACAACTCACCCGACAAAGAGTATTTGTACCTGCTGTTACGCTGCTGATACGACACCTGAAGCCTGTTTCTCCAATAATAATGCAGCTTGTTGTTGTAATAACCCGTCGATTCGTCGTGACTCATCATCAGAAAACGTGTCCTGTAGCTGAATTCCCAATTTTGATAGACATATTTGTAAGATGCATTGGCAAAAAAACGACACCTATTTCTATAAATATGCTTTCCCGTGTATTTATTGATAAAATCTAAACCTGCTCCAACCTTAATTCCGTATCTGACAAATTTGTAATCCAAGCCCAAAGTGGTTTTCGAGCGTGAATAATCAGTGAAATTGTTGTCAAAACGGAGGTCTTCCTTTACCCAGACATCAAAATTCCTAATGAAATTATTCTGATATTCCAATTGAAGGATGCCACCGAAATCAGTTGATTTTTGGGCGTTTAACGACAAAGCAGACAATAAAAAGATTGCAAGGGCAAATAATGATTTGCCCCAACAAAAACGTATACGATTCAATATTTTATTTCCGATAATCATTGGAAATCCTTCAATTTTGTGATACTATTGATGGTGTTTTGCGTCTTTGAAAAAGGTTTGTAAGTCACCTTCACAAATGCAACGTCACGAAGAAAATCAATGTGTCCGACCTCTACATTGGTTATATCGAGACCTGTGCGCTCCTTCAAATCAGCGATAAGTTCGTCCTCGCGACCATGTTTCGCATTTTCAATCTTATCGTAAAGGATGATTTTCGTCTCAGTGCGTCTCGATGCGAGGATATTGCTCTCAAACAGCCAAATCGAAATGATGAAAAGGGCGTTTGTGACAAGCAGCTCGACATAGCTCACCGTCAGCGCCAAACCGTTGATGATGGAGATTCCGATGATTATGAAAAGATAAGTCATCTCACGCACTTTCAACGTCTCCGTTCGGTATCGTATCATTCCAAAAATAGCGAAAAGTCCCAATGCGAAACTGATTGCCATCTTCATGTTGTCCATCTGGATGATGAGAAGGAAAATCGTCACCGCGAAGAGCATGAATGTGAAATAATAGTCATTGCGGCGGCTTTTCGGGTAGTAGAAACATCTCACGATAACCCAGCACACCAAGAAATGGAATGCGAAACGAAGTAAAAGCGTCCACAGGCTGGTCATGTCGACGAGCGGCACACCGAGGAATCCCGATTCAAAAGCGTCACCACCGAACTCGCGGGCGATGTCGGGGTCAAAGTTCTGCATTGTCTGTAATAAAAGCATATTCTCTAAGTTTTTTCAATTTTTCAAGTTTCATTATCTTTTTCTTAAACCTGTTTTGTTTAAGATTTTTATCTGTCAAAGCCCTGCCGATGCAATATTTGCTGATGCTGAACGGCTTTACTCTCAATTCAAAAAGAGTTTTCTGGAATATCGACTCGCAACGTCCGTCACGTTTCAGCTCCATGATGATGAGCGGCGCGATGCCTTCCTCGTTGCCGTTCTCGAAATTATGGAACCTCACGTTGAAATCAATCGTGATTCTCTCGGTTTTGCCCTTGTTAACCACCGTGATTCTGTCAAACGAGGTTGACATTTTCTTAACAAATCCGTCAAAATCATAATCAGGAAGCTGGTTCTCGACAAATTCACGTACTGTGGGGTCGGATTTCAAATCTGAAAACACATTCTCCCCCACTTCGATGCGTTTCTTTTTAGTGCGCCCGTGGTTGTTTTTATGCTTCACCTCACAAAAATAGCTGCCGGTGTCGACATAGTTCCTCACACGAAGCTTGTCGCGTTTCAGTTTCTTATCCTGATGGATGATATACATGTGATTATCAAGGGTGTCGTAATAAATGCTGTCGTAAGCGGCGATGCGTTTCCCCTCGATTTCCTGAACGTAATAGTCGTCTTTAATCAGCGAAAACAGCTTCGCGACGGTCAGGTCGTCAGCGACATATTTCGTGTCGACACGGTTCATCAGCTTCACAGCACTCATCTCGTCGAGGCTGATTGGCGACATCTTTTGCAATATGTCATTGACGGATTCCATTACCTGAAAATCAACTCATACTCCTTCACCGACTCGAGTTTTCCGTTCGGATAATAGTTGTATTGCCGTTTCTTGCTGCCGTCTTCGTTGTATTCGTATTTTTTGATGCGCGTCACTTTGTCGCGGTCGTTGTATTCGATCTCACGAAGCACTTTCGAAGCCGGGTCGAGCGGGTCGACGTATTCGCTCACCACGCGCGATTTCTGTCCGTAAGAAGCGTATTCAATCTCCTCGATTTTTCTTCCGAGAGAGTCGTAAGTCGTGACGTGGTCCAAAAACGCCTGCTTTGTGCCGCTTGTTGTATTCCACTCCTTGATTGTCAAACCTTTACGCTTCTGACGCTTAATCAAAGTCTCAGGAGTGACCTGTTGCGAGAACGCCGGAATCACAAGCGCCATCAAAAAAGAAAAAACCAAAAATCTTTTCATCACAAATGTTTTTACCAATTAAACTTGTACACGCACAACGAATGTGGTGTCCGGTTCCATTTCAATTATCTCGCCCGCATTCTCAATTTTAAGTGTTTCAATCAACGGAGAAGGGACTTCTGACGAGTTTTCGGTGAATGTAAACACTTCATAGTCACCAGGTTGCAGCTTCTGGAATGCAAAAACGCCGTCCAAGCCGACGCGCACATCGTCGAAATGATAAGTGTCGCCGTCTTTTCTGATATAGACGCGCTGCTCGTAAGCCCAACCCTGTCCGCGATAGGTGTCGTTATGGAAATACATCGCGTAAACCTTGCCTTTCACGATAGATGTTCCGTAAGCTTTTCCTGTGTGGATATAAATCGTCGGGACGTTTCCCGTCTCACCTTTTCCTATTGTGACAGAAGCTGTTACAGGGATTTTCTCACCGGAAGGAAGCGTGGAATAAGAAAAAACGGTGTAGTTTCCTTTCGTCAGATATTTGAATTTATAAAATCCTTTATCGTCTGTCTCGACATCGTCGCCATAGAAATCGGAATCGCCGTATACGATGAAAACGTCTGTTTTTGCGGCATCCATAGTGTCGGCAGGAAGAGTGTAGTCGTCATCGGGATGGTTAATAAGCTTGACATAGCCCTGGACGGCACCTGTTCCGCCCTCGCCCTCGTTCTTGTTGCATGAAGCAAAAAACAACAGGCTCATGCAAAAAAATCCAATAAGTCTGATTCTCATAATTATTTTCCTTCAAGATTGTTTATCAACTTTTTCATTACGGTTACATATGTGTCAAGTTCTTGGTTATCAATGCCTTTTACAACATCATTCATAAAGTTTATCGCCACTTCCGTTGTGATTTTCTCCAATGCCAAACCCTCATCAGTCAGCTCGATTTTGTTGATTCGGCGGTCGTTTTTATCCACCACGCGCCTCACAAGGTTCTTCTTCTCCAACGAATCGATGATTTTTGTGACTGAATTTTTATCTTTTTGGACGATATTGGCTATGTTTTGCTGTGAAAGAGACTGCTGTTCCCATAAAATATCAAGCACAAGATATTGTTCCGGCGTGATATTTATTGCATTTTCCTGAAGCTTGTCAAAAAAGTATTTTTTAATCCTCGAATTGAGGATATTCACACAAACCGCTATTTCCTTAATGAGCATCATAAGGTTTAAATGTTAATCTCACGGCAAAAATAGTGATTTTTTGGAATAATATCAAAATTTTTTGATTTTATTTCTTTTTTATAGGGCTTTCGGGTTCTTTCGCCATCAGCTTATACTCGCACCATTCTGAAAAATTCGGCATCGCGAATGTGAAGAATTTTGTGATTTTTCCGACTGGAGTGAGAAGCATCTCATTTTTACGGAATCTGAGTCCGTATGCCAACCTTTGCGCCACACGCTCCGCGGTCATCATCTTTTTCTCATCACGAGGTGTCATGCCTTGTGGCGTGCCGTCGGCAAGAAGCGCCTTGTTTCTGATGTTGGATGCGGTGAATCCGGGAGCGAACACCATGACATGAAGCCCGTCGTAGCGATGTTCCACGCGCAAAGTGTCGAGGAATCCCCTGATGGCGAACTTTGATGCGGAATAGCCTGTCCTGCCTGGCAGTCCGAGATATCCGGCAGTGGAGATAACACCCACGACGCTGCCTTTCGACTCCAAAAGATACGGCAGAGCATATTTTGTGCAATAGACTGTTCCCCAGAAGTTGGTGTCCATCAAACGCCTGATGACATCGAGGTCAAGGTCAATGAACTTGGCACGCATGGAGATTCCAGCATTGTTGACGAGAACGTCGATGCGACCGAAGGTCTCAACAGTCTTTTGAATCAGGTTCTTGCAGTCCTCTTCCACCGTCACATCTGTCTTGACGCACAACACCTTTTCAGGAGCAGGCATGTCTTTCCTTATCTCCTCTAGTTTCTCGACAGAACGTGCCGCCATAACCACCTTGGCATTCAGCGAAGCGAACAATTTAGCGGCAGCCAGCCCGATTCCAGAGCTGGCTCCCGTAATAATTATAACTTTGTCTATAAAATATTTGACATTCATACTTAAAGAATAGCCATCTGAGGCATCTCAGGATTGTCGTACTTGCCTGCCGCGAGTTTTTCCTTAATCTCTTTGAATGCGTTCAATGTGTAATCCACGTCTTCGAGAGAGTGAGCCGCCGTCGGGATGATTCTGAAGATAATCATGCCTCTCGGGATGACAGGATATGTCACGATGGAACAGAAAATCTTGTAGTTGGTGCGCAAATCAAGGGCGATCCAAGCGGCTTGCACCTCGTTGCCAGGCAGGAAGATAGGTGTCACGCACGCCTCTGCCGGTCCGATTTCGAAGCCGAGGTTGCGGAAACCGTTCTGCAAGGTACGAGTCACGGTCCAAAGTTTCTTACGGAGCTCGTCACCTTCAGCGCTGCGGATGATTTCAAGACGTTTCAAGCAGCCTTCCACGATAGGCATCGGCAGTGACTTGGCGTACATCTGCGAACGCATGTTATATCTCAGATAATCAATGACATACTTTGGACCTGCCACGAAGCCGCCGATGATAGCCATCGACTTGGCGTAAGCACCGATGTAAAGGTCTATCTCGTCCATCACGCCGAAATGCTCTGATGTGCCGCGGCCTGTAGGACCCATGCAACCGAATCCGTGAGCGTCGTCGATGAGGATGCGGAAATTGTATTTCTTCTTGAGAGCCGCAATCTGGTCAAGGATACCGAGAGCGCCAGTCATTCCGAACACGCCTTCAGTGATGAGAAGGATGCCGCCACCGGTCTTCTTTACCACTTCTGTGGCACGCTGCAACATCTTCTCGCAGCTGACGATATCGTTGTGTTTGAAGTGGAACGACTGTCCCATGTGGAGACGTTTGCCGTCGATGAGGCAGGCATGAGCCTCGGCGTCGAACACAATGACATCGTTGCGAGTGCAGAGGGCATCTATTGTCGAGACGATACCCTGGTAGCCGAAGTTAAACTCGTAAGCGTCCTCTTTGCGTTCAAAATCAGCGAGTTCGCGTTCAAGACGCTCGTGCAGACGTGTATTACCGCTCATCATTCTGGCACCCATAGGATAAGCGAGACCCCAGCGTGCAGCAGCTTCAGCGTCCACTCTCCTCACCTCTGGATGGTTGGCGAGACCGAGATAGTTGTTCAAGCTCCAGCACAGAACGTCAACACCGTTGAAACGCATGTGTGGTCCGAGTTCGCCTTCCAGACGCGGGAACGCGAAATATCCGTGAATGCGGTCCATATACTGTCCGATAGGACCACCAGAATCGTGAGCTATTCTTTCAAAAATTTCCATTTTGTTTGAGTTTTGTTTTGTCTCGCAAAATTAGTAAAAATATTTACAGTAAACACATATTTGCATTTTTTATTTTCTACAAAAATTAAGACACATCAGTTTTTTTTAATATCTTTGCGTGATTTTTTGTGTATGATAGACTTAAAAAATAAAAACGCCCTTGTTACCGGTGCCAGTTCAGGCATCGGGGCAGCCATAGCGCGCCGTCTCGCCAAGGAGAAATGCAACCTTTTTCTCACGGGACTGGACGAGTCGCAGCTACAGGAGACGAAGGAGATATGCGAGAAGGAAGGCGTAAGCGTTTTTTACAAGGAATGTAACTTCGCCGAGTTCGGATCTATAGACGAACTCGTGAAAACCATAAAATCAACGGGATTCAACATCGATTTGTATGTGCTCAATGCCGGCATCTCACAACGCGACCGCGGACTGGAAACTGACTTTGCCATCGACCAGAAGATAATGCAGGTGAACTACTGGAGCAGCGTTTATCTCATCAAGCAGTTCAAGGAAGAGATATTGGCTTCAAAACAAGTCAACATTTCGGTAACGACTTCATTAGCAGGACTTTTCGGTTTTCCGTTAAGGACATCATACTGCGCCTCAAAACACGCTTTGTTCGGATTCTTCGAGTCACTCGACCTCGAATATCCCAACATTCACGTCACTTTCCTCATTCCAGGACGCATCAACACGCCTATAAGCAAGAGCGCATTGATGGGCAACGGCGAGAAATACGCAAAGATGGACCCCGGACAGGCCAAAGGGCTTGATGTGGACAAGGCGGCAGCACGCGCTGTCAAGGCGATTAAGAAACAGAAACATCGCAAACTCATCGGAAAAGGAGAACTTCTCATGGCATATATTAATAGGTATATCCCATGGCTTTATTATAAAATTGCTAATAAAATTTCCCCAACATAATGAAGAAACAAAAAGAGAAAGTTATCTGTGGAATACAGCAGGTCGGAATCGGAGTTGAAGACCTCATGACGGCTTGGAAATGGTACAACCAGAATCTTAACATTGAAATTCCAATGGTTGACGACGAAGGTGTCGCGGAGCGCATGCTTCCTTATACGGGAGGCAAGCCGCAGCCGAGACACGCCATCCTTGCCATTTCACAGCGCGGCGGCGGCGGACTGGAGATTTGGCAGCCTAAAGGACGCCAGGTGGTTTATCCAAAAGAGCCTCTTCGCATCGGCGATTACGGCATCAACATTTGCAAGATAAAAGCCAAAGACGTGAAAGCCGCCTGCAACTATTTCATTGACAACAGCATAGAAGTCTTAAGCAAGATAAGCATCTCTCCTCTCGGACTTGAGCATTTCTACATGCAGGACCCATGGGGCAATATTTTTGAGATTGAGCAAGACGACTATTGTTTCATCAATGCCGACAAACTCACTGGAGGTTCAAACGGAGTGGTGATTGGAGTTTCTGACATGGATAAATCCATAGAATTCTACAGCAAACTCATTGATTACGATATTGTTGCATTCGACAAGACCGGTGTTTTCGACGATTTGTCGGATTTGCCTGGCGGAAAATGCAAGATACGCCGCGTTGAGCTTAAACGCTCGAAACCGGTCTGCGGTCCGCTCAGCGACCTGATGGGAAACTCGCACATCGAACTGGTTCAAAACCTTGAAATTGAAGGACATAAGACGCTCGAAGGCAGATGGTGGGGCGACCCAGGTTTCATTCATCTTTGTTTCGACATCCGCAATATGGACTTGGTGCAGAAAGCGGCGAAAGAACTGGGGCATGACTTCGTGTGCGACAGCGGCGACAACTTCGACATGGGCGACGCCAATGGACATTTCACTTACGTGGAAGACCCCGACGGAACGCTCATCGAGTTTGTCGAGACATTCAAAATCCCAGTCATCAGGAAGCTGGGGATATCAATAAACCTTAAGAAAAGAAGCGACTATAAGCCGTTGCCGAGAATCATTACAAAGGCGCTACGATTTATGAGAGTGGAGTTCTAAATAGAAAAGGCTGCGAATTCGCAGCCTTTTCTATTTATTCAAATTATTATTAAAGTCCCAGTTTTTTCTTCACGTCGGCAGTGATGTCGATCGCGCTGTCGCCGATTGAGAGGATAACGGTCTTTTCAAACACGTATGCCAGACCTTTTGCCTTCAAGACGTCGTCGATAGCTGCTTTGATCTTGTCGAGCATAGGCTTTGAAAGCTCTTCCTGCTTTGCTGCGAGGTCAGCCTCTGCACCTGCCTGAAACTCCTGGATTCTGCTCTGGAGATCCATGATTTCCTTTTCCTTTGACTGACGGAGGATATTCGACATTGTGGCTTCATTTGCCTGATAATCTCTCAACTTGCTCTGATATTCTGTTGCCATTGCCTGAAGCTGTGCCTGGAGTTCGCCGTAATAAGCCTGCAAATCCTGCTGGATTTTCGCTCCTTCTGGCATCATGTCAATAATTGCTTGTGAGTCAACATAACCGATTTTCTGTCCCTGTGCGTTAGCTCCAAAGCTTATGCCGAGTGCCAACACAAACAAAACCAATACTTTAGCTAATTTTTTCATTTTTATTTAATTTAATTTTAATCTATTTTCGTGCAAAAATACTATTTTTTTTCATTAACTGGTCAAATAATTTAATATTTGGCATTATTTCTTCTCGCCTCCATCTTTCGGCGTTCTCGGTGCTGACTTACCGCCGCCGCCACTGCTTGATGATGTGCTTGCTGCACGTTTGCGGTCGGCACGGCGCACTGTCTGCATCACATTGCCAATCTCATCAAGAACGTCGTCGCTGATGTCGAACTTGTCGTTGCAGAACAAAATCGTTGTGCCAGCAGCCTTGTCAAAAACGAAAGAGTAGTTCTTGACTTGCGCGATTTGCGTGATGGCATTGTAAATCTTTTCCTGAATCGGCTGGATGAGCTCCACACGTTTTGTAAACAACTCCCCTTCCGGTCCGTAATACTGCATCTGAAGAGCGGTCAGCTCCTGTTCCTTGGCAGCGATGGCGTCTTCTTTTTTCTTCTTCATATTGTCAGAAAGAAGCACCGATTCAGTCTGATACTCGCGTTGCATCTGGTCGAGCTTGTC
This sequence comes from Bacteroidales bacterium, assembly GCA_017427985.1. Taxonomy (GTDB): domain Bacteria; phylum Bacteroidota; class Bacteroidia; order Bacteroidales; family F082; genus Limimorpha. Next base: position 311,422 of record JAFRRS010000023.1, read on the forward strand.
ACGCAAAGCCTTCAGCTCCTTCTGCCATTTCACCGACAGCTGGTTGATTTCCTCCTGAGCGTCGCCATATTCAGGAATATTCTGAAGAATATAATCCGTGTCGACGTATGCTATTTTTTGATTTCCCTGGGCATTGGCTGAAGAAACGCCAAGAATCATAAAGAAAGCGAGCAATAATAATGTTTTAGTTTTCATATCAATTTATCTTTTAATTCAAAATCTTTTTAGTCAATTGAGCCGCCTATTGAGAAGTGGAACTGGCTTCCTGCGGCATCGCTTGCGCCAGGCACCTCGTCGAAACCATAGCCCCAGTCGAGACCGAGCATACCGAACATCGGCAGGTAGATTCTCACGCCGAGACCTGCTGAACGGTAGAGGTCGAACGGGTTAAACTTGTCGAATCCGAGCCAGCAGTTACCCGCCTCCACGAATGTCAGGGCGAAGATGGTCGCCGACGGGTTCAAGGTAAGAGGATAACGGAGCTCCATAGTATATTTCGCGAAGATATTACCGCCCTCGTTACTGTTCAGCGTATATGTCGGGGTCAATGCGGTGTTGGCGTAGCCTCGCATACCGATAAGCTCACGTCCGTCGAAGTTATACGAGCCGGTGAGTCCGTCGCCGCCGAGGCAGAAACGCTGGAATGGCGTGACACCTATCGCAGGGTTGTAATAGCCGAGCAAACCGAAGCGGGCACGTGTCATGAGGACGAGCTTGTCGGCAAGCTCAGTGTACATCGCCGCCTTGAACTTCCATTTATGGAACTCAACCCAATGGAATTTCGCGTCCTCACGCTCATCGACATCGGAATATTCCTTGTCATAATCGACAGGGTTGAAGATAGAATATGGTGGCGTAACCTCAAGAGACAGAACGAATTCCGAGCCATAACGAGGATAAATCGGGTGGCTGGTGGAGTTACGTCCGAATGTAATGTTATATCCGATAAGGTTGAAATCGCCGTTACCCGTTCCGAAATTGAAAATCGACTTATAGTTGCTGAGCGAATAACGAATCAAATTGATGCCGTTGTAAAGTGTGAAAAAGTCATCAGGCCATTTGAGACGTGTTCCGATACCCGCGGAGATACCGGTCTGGCGGAAATAACCAGTAACGGTGGTGTAAATGTTCTTATAAGCCGAATGATACACCGACACCGTCAATGAGTTCGGGCGTTTGCCGCCGAGCCAAGGCTCAGTGAACGTCACACCGTAGTTGATATAAGTCGTTCCGTAGGTCTGAATCCTGAACGAAAGCTTTTGTCCGTCGCCTGAAGGTATAGGGCGCCATGCGTCTTTTTTGAAGAAATTCCTAAGCGACACGTTGTTGAGGTTCAAGCCCAAAGAAAGCATGAGTCTGTTATAGCCCCAGCCTGCCGAAAGTTCAATCTGGTCGTTCGGTGTCTCTTCCACTACATAGTTGATGTCAACGGTGCCGTCAGCAGGGTCTGGCTTGATGTCCGGCGTCAGCTTCTGAGCATCGAAATATTGCAAAGCCGAGAGCTCGCGTATGGTTCTGATGATGTCGCTACGGCTGTAGAGTTGTCCCGGGCGCGTGTACATCTCACGGATTATGATGCGGTCGTTGGTCTTGGTGTTACCCTTCACCGTCACACGTTTGATGGTAGCTTGCTCGCCCTCCGTCATCCTCATCTCAATGTCGATGGTGTCGTTTTCAACTCTAACTTCAACAGGATCAACGCGAAAGAAAAGATAGCCGTCGTCCATATACAACGACGAGATGTCGTAACCGCCTTCGGTGTAGTTGAGGTTTTTCTCAAGAAGCTCCTGGTTGTAAACGTCGCCTCTTCTGATTCCGAGCACTTTGTTAAGAGTCGCGGTGTCGTATTTTGTGTTACCGACCCACGTAATATCTCCGAAATAATATTTGTTTCCTTCATAAATATCGAGGCTGATGCCAATATTCCTGTCATCCATCACATAGACCGAATCCTTCACAATCTTCGCGTCCCTATAGCCTCTCTCGTTGTATTTCTTGATGATAAGCTCCTTGTCAGACTCAAAATTGTTCTCATTATAACGCGACGCCTTGAAAATCCTTGGGCGAATATTCTCAGTAAAATACCAAACAACCTCTTCCTCAGCTTCAATAGGTCTTAATGTCACAAGATCCCAAATAGTGTTGACAAAAGAGGCTCCAAGCGGTCTCAGCGGGTCGAATTTGCCTCTTCGTTTAGTCTCTTTCATCGCCGAACGCACCTGGATATCGGTAAGGACTTCATTGTTGTTGACAACAATCTCGCCGATGCGAACCTTGTGCTTTTTATCAACATTTATTATGATTGAAACGTAATTATCCATTGTGGTGTCAGGCACTGGAGTCATCTTGACTTCAGTGTTCAGGAAACCTTTTTCAGCAAAATAATCCTTGACAATCTTTTTCGTCTTGTTGTAAGTGTGTTCTGTCGCCACGTCGCCGCGGGTGAGGTTGATTTTCTTTCTCAGCTCCTCCGCCTCAGATTTTTTCACGCCTTTGAATGAGAATTTGCTAATCCTTGGGCGTTCTTTCATGTCAATATTTAGAAAGATTTTTCCCGCAACCTTTTGAGTATAAGTGATTTGAATATCTTCAAAGAGACCTTGCTCCCATAATTTCATAATCGCGTCTGTGATTTTGTCGCCTGGAACCTTCACCGTCATTCCGACACGCAGTCCGGAGAGCATCACCACCACGGCCGGGTCGACAAACTCGACGCCTGTCACCGTGATACCACCGATTTCATATTCCCGAGGGAACGAGTAGTCAACATCAGAAAGGTCGTTTCCGACTTGTATTTGTGCTGTTGCGACTCCGTTTGTCATGATGGAAACCCAGCATAACATTACGGATGCAAATATTAAAAACCTTTTCAAAAAAGTCATTTTCTTACTTTTTAATTTGTTCACTTGTCTTTCCGAACCTGCGTTCACGTTTTTGATAATCGATTATCGCCTCATAAAGGTCTTCCTTGGAGAATTCAGGCCAGTATTTCTTTGTAAAATAAAGCTCCGAATAGGCTATTTGCCAAAGCAGATAGTTGCTGATCCTCTCTTCGCCGCTTGTGCGGATTAGAAGGTCGGGGTCGGGCATTCCAGCCGTAGCCAAATGATTGTTTATCAACGACTCATCAACATCTTCCGGATTTATCTTCCCTTCCTTGACTTCTGTTGCGATGTCTTTCACCATCTTCGTCAACTCCCAGCGGCTCGAGTAGCTGAGACACAATGTCAGCGTCATGCGGGTGTTGTTCTTAGTGTTGTCTATGGCATACATCAGAGCGTCGTACTGCGATTTCGGTAGACGTTTCAAATCACCGATTGCATTAAGGCGTATATTATTATCGTTCAATGTCTTAAGTTCATTTTTCAAAGCATTGGCGAGCAACGACATAAGAGCGTCGACCTCAAACGAGGAACGGTTCCAGTTCTCCGTCGAGAAAGCGTACAAGGTAAGATATTTGACACCGAGTTCGGCACATGCCTCTGTGGTGTTACGCACCGCGTCGACACCGTGCTGATGCCCGAAGACACGCATTTTACCCTGTTGTTTCGCCCAACGTCCGTTACCGTCCATGATGACGGCAATATGTTGCGGAAGACGTTCTGCTATTATCTTATCTTTAAGGCTCTCCATCTTCTAATAGTATTTAAACGATTTGTTTTCACCAGCGTCGCAAACAGATTTCTTCGGCACGACAAACTTATAAACCAACGAGACATTAAAATATCCGAACCAGTCATTGGTGTTTCTGTTGCCTCTTTGGATATACTTTATTTTATTGGCTCCGTACTCATCCGTCGTCAGTCCTGTAGGGTCGCTATATTGCACAAAAGGCTGATCTTCGGCATCGTCGTAGGTCGGATAATATGCGTGGCAATCGTCGAGCCAGTCGGTGAAAGTCATGTCCATCCTCCATTCAAAAGCGATGCCTGTTCTCTTGGTAAGGCTGTATTTCACACCCACTCCAAAAGGAATCGACGCCGAGATTTTGTTATATTTTTTCATCCCGTTTGTGAGTCCCCTTTCGTAATCGACATCCGTAAGCACTCTGCAAAGCTCCGTGCCGTCTTCCGCTTTCGGGTTGAATGTAAATACGGAAAGCCCGCCGAAAATATAAGTGGACCAATAGGTGCGCCCGCTTCCAGTAAAATAATCGAGGAAATTAAACTCCGCGATTACAGCGAAATCATTGACGTTTGTCTTAAACGACAATCCGCGTTCAGGTCGGTATTTTGCGACAGCGTCACTGCCAGCAAGAGGCAGGTAAGAATAAGCGACGCGGAAAGCCCATCTGGTGTTTTCGTAATATCTGAACACCAAGCCACCACCCAAACGGCTTTGGCTAAACGGCTTGTTCGGGTTGATATCGCCCATGTAATAAGACAATCCGGCCGAGGCACCCACTTCAAAAATCTGCGCCTTAGTCTGCAATGCAGCGCCAAATTGCCCCATCAAAAGGGCAATCGTCGCTATCAAATAAAACCTCTTACAGCTCTTCACCCGTTTGTCTTTTCTTACATTTCTATAAAAGTACAAAAATACAATATTTTTTTGAAACCATTGTAATTTTTTTTAATTTCTGACATCGTTTCCCCAAAGAAGCTTCTTCCTTATTGCTTCAAAGAAATCTTTCCCTGGCAATTTAACCATATTGAAGCAGAAATCAGCCTTTTTCACTTCAAGTTCCAACGTTCTGTCAACCAATTTAGTACGTGAGTCAAGACTCAGGTCGTAGGCATCGCAGCGGCCGTCGACTTTGATCTTAACCACACTTTTGTCAGATATAACGACGGGACGGACGCTTAAATTGTGTGCGGAGATAGGAGTTATCAAAAAACTGTCATTATTTGGCGCTACTATAGGTCCGCCTGCGCTCAACGAATAAGCAGTGGAACCCGTTGGCGTTGCCAGAATGATACCATCCGCCCAATACGTGTTCAGCAGTTTATCGTCGACAAAAACCTGTATCACGATGAGGCTGCTGCCGTCTTTGCGCATGACACTCAACTCGTTAAGGGCGAAGTTTATGCCTTTGAAACGACCTTCCTCTCCCACGAGTTCGAGCAGCGAGCGTTTCTCCACTTCATAATTCCCTTTCAGAATCATGTTCACTGCATCAAGAGTCTCCATTGACGAGACACTCGACAGGAAACCCAGCCTGCCCATATTGATTCCGAGCACAGGGATACCGGTATCGCGCACGAACTCCAACGAATCGAGCATCGTTCCGTCGCCGCCAAAAGAAAACAGCACATCCGCCCTGCCCTTCAGCTGTTCATACGAGTTAAACGCATGATATTCAGCATCTTCTGAAGCGCATCTTTTGATGTCATTCAAAAAGCCGGAATACACGACAATCTCAGTACCGGCGTTTTTCAACACTTGCAGAACTTCTTTCACAAGTCCGTCATAATCAGGGCCGAACCCTCTTCCGTACAAGGCTATTTTCATAATAACAAGTTTTTCAAATCATATTGGAGCCACGAGATGCACGAAAAACCCCGTCTCCCCGAGTCCGTTAATACCATATTCAAGACGCAGCACTTTGTCGTAATAAGTGACAAAATCGATGCCGACACCAGTGCCGTAAATCCATTCGTTTGCGATTCTCGTCGAAAAGTTCTCAGGCACAACAACATCCCAAGTGTAGCCAAAATCGAAAAACAGATTGGCATATAAAGCGAGATGAATCTTTCCAAACCTGTCGTTTTTTATCAGCGGAAGATGCTTTGTGACAGGTTTTAAGATCTCGAACTTCAAATTGTTCTTAAAAATCGTATAATTCTGTGCGTCAACGACATACAAATCGTATGCCCTGACGTAATCGTTGCCATAGCCGAAGCCCTGCGACAAGAAATAAGGCGACATCTTGCTGTCGGATATCTTTGTCGTGATGTTCGATGCCCAATAAAACCTGCCAACCACAGGCGTGTACCAGTCAGCTGTGATTTTTCCATAGAATAAATCCGGCGAATAGTCAAACAAGCCAATACCAATCTTCGTCAATTCAAGTTCGAGATAATGGCCGTCGAGAGGATAGTTGTGGTCGTCACGATAGTCGTTTTTAAATATCGCCGACAACGTGATGTATTGGAAACGAGTCCCTTCCGGATTCGCAAAGTCGGGATTATATTTCACGAGGCTGTCGTTAAACAACCTATTGTCGTATCTTGCCTGCAAATACAGCTTGTTTCTGTAGCCGAACCTGTAGTAAGGCATCAAAAACGCATAAAACGACTCGTGAGCATAATCATCTTCTCCGTCAAAATACTTGATCCTGTCGTTTTCAGTGATATACGCCAGTTCCCTGTTACGAATCAAACCCGATGACAACTTCACGCCAAGTCTTTGTCTCTTTGTAAGATACGGAATATCATAAGTGACACCAAAATTCTGGTTATACCCGCCGATTATCGTAAGGTCGAGCTCATGTTTCAGACCCCACAGGTTGCAATAAACGAGGTCTAAGCCATAGCTCAAACGCGTTATCTTATCGGCGTCATACCATGATTTCAGGTTTCTGTCGGCGTATGCCAGATAAGGGATAGGCCACAGATACCAACGCTCAACCATGGTGATAGTCAGCACTTTATGATGTTCATCGACATCGAGCCAGTCGAAGTCAACGAAATTAAAAAGCGTGGTGTTAAGCAGGTTTTCACGGCTTTCTTTGATGATTTCGTCGGAAATTGCAGCATTATCTCCGCCAGTTCTAATGGTATCGCCTTCATGGAAAAGCATTTCCCTGAATATCGTGGACTCTTTTGTCACTTTATTGCCAACAAGATTGATTTTCGAGACTATGAAATAACCGTCCCCGTTCTGTTGCGCGAATGACGCGACAGAACACAGGAGAAAGAATATCACCAACAGTTTTCTCATAATCAATCGTCCATCATATTGCAATAGTTCGCATACCGCCAGTCGGCTATAACATGTTGTTCCACAGCGTCTTTTATGGCGCAGTGAGGCTCGTGAAGATGCGTGCAGTTGTTGAAACGGCATTCGTGCATCAGCGCTCTCATTTCCGGGAAACGCTGTGCAAGCGTCTCCTTTTCCAAATCGAAGAGAGCGAACTCTTTAATTCCCGGAGTGTCAATGATATAGCCTCCGAAACACAGCTCGTACATCTGGGCAAAAGTTGTAGTGTGCTTGCCTTTTTCGTGAACCTCAGAAATCTCGCCGACACGAATATCCAAATTAGGGTCGAGTCTGTTGACAAGAGCCGACTTACCCACTCCCGAATGACCCGAAAACATACACAGCTTATCCTTCATCAAGGCTTTGAGCCTGTCGCAGTTATAACCCGTTTTGGCAGAAACCATAAACGACTGGTAGCCAATTTTATTATAAACCTCCATCAGGCTTTCCGCCAAGGCGTTCTGTTCCTCGTCATAAAGGTCGCACTTGTTGAACACAATCACCACCGGAATATGATAAGCCTCCGCCGTCACAGTAAACCTGTCGATAAATCCCGTTGACGTCCTCGGTTGCGCCACTGTAGCCACAAGGATTGCCAAATCGACATTCGCCGCGATAATATGCGATTCTTTAGATAGATTCACCGATTTACGCACGATGACGTTGTTGCGCGGCAAAATCTTGTTTATCACGCAAGTGTCCTTGTCGCGTTCATTCTCAAAACTCACGAGGTCGCCGACTGCCACAGGGTTAGTGGTGCGCATACCGTCAAGGCGCAGTTTGCCTCTTAACCGGCACTGCGACACCTTACCGGCATCGTCGCGAACGTCATACCAGCTTCCTGTTGATTTGATAACTCTCCCTATTGGCATCTTTGCTCTGAAAAAACGGTGCAAAGGTACATATTTTTATTTAATTATAATAAAAACATCACAACTTTTGATAACGTTTTCCAGGAAGAGCCGTAAGGACGCCGTCAAACTCGAGCGACAGCAGCACCGACGCGATTTTTGAAGGCGACAAATCAGTCCCGACGATGATATCGTCAAGGTGAACGAGGTTGTTACCAGCAAACACGTCCATCACTTTCTGTTCATCCTCGCTGAAATCGCGAAACATTCGCAACTGCTTGGGTATCACTTTGTTATCGACATCCCATCGCATCACGTAACGAATGTCGGCGGCTGTCGTCAGCAAGTTGGCTTTGTTTATCTTGATGAGTTGGTTGCAGCCCTCACTGTATATGTCGCCAACTCTTCCTGGGATAGCGAACACCTCACGGTCATAAGAGTTAGCAATCTCCGCCGTTATCATCGCCCCGCCCTTCACGGCGCTTTCGACGACAACAAGGCAGTCGACCATTCCCGCAACGATCCTGTTTCTTTTCGGAAAGTTTTCCTTATCTGGCTTTGTTCCGCTTACAAATTCTGTTAAAACACCTCCTTTCTCTAACATGTTAATTGACAATTTCCTGTTTTCCGCCGGATAAATAGTTTGCATCCCGTGTCCCAGCACGCCCACAGTAGCAAGGTCATATTTTAGAGCGGCTCTGTGCGCCACGGAGTCGACTCCATAGGCAAGGCCGCTGATTATCAGCACGTTATCAGACGACAAATCCTCAATAATCTTTTCTGCGACATATCTTCCATAGTCCGTAACATTGCGCGTCCCGACAACGCCGACAACCTTTGAAACGTTGAGGTCGGCGGCACCTTTATAATAAAGCATCATCGGGCTGTCGTGGCAATGCTGAAGCCGTTTCGGATAGTCCTGATCAAGATAAAACAACGCTTTGATGCCATTCTTATCAATGAAACACATCTCCTCCTCCGCCCTTTTCATAACATCTTGATTTACAATACTTTTAATAGTAAAATCCCCCACTCCAGGAATCTGCGACAAAGCTTTTTTCTTCTCACAAAAAACAGCCTCGGCGCCTCCGCAGTAAGCGACCAACTTCTTACCGTTAACATCTCCTATTCCAGGGACAAGCGTAAGAGCGATTTCATATAGTTTTTGATTTGTCATGCCGCAAAATTACAAATTATTTTGATACGCACAACATTGATTTTCAAAAAATTATGTTAAAATTTTTTAACAATTACAAAAGAGCACACTATTGAAATTTTTATTATATTTGCAAAAAATATTTTTTTGGGAAAGAATATTCTGATATGTCCATTAGACTGGGGATTAGGTCATGCAACCCGTTGTGTGCCAATCATTAGAGCCTTGAGCAACCAAGGTCACAGGGTGATTATTGCCGCCGACCAAGGTCCTCTTGCGTTTCTGCAAAGGGCGTTTCCCGACATGGAGTTCATCAAGTTTCCAGGATTCATGCCGACATATAGCAGAAGCAACACCCAGGTTTTCAAGATGGCGGCGTCATTCCCGATAGCGTTAAGATGGTTTAAAAGAGACCACAAAACCATCGAGTCGATTGTGAAAAGCTATGGCATAGACGTTGTGATTTCCGACAACCGTTTTGGCTGCTGGAGCAAGCATGTCCACTCGGTTTTCATCACGCATCAGCTTCATATTCAAATACCTAAGGTATGGAGATGGACAAAGCCGATAATCAGCGTTTTCAACAACAGCTACATCAAAAAATACGATGAGTTGTGGATTCCAGACGAGGAAAACGCGCCTTCACTGGCAGGCGAACTTTCACATCCCACAGACGTAAAAATCCCGACATCGTACATTGGAAATTTAAGCCGTTTTAAATCAGATTATCAACATCATACGGAAAAAGACAACAAATATCTCGTGATTCTCTCGGGACCGGAACCGCAAAGATCGATGTTTGAAGACATCGTTATAAAACAAGCGAGAGAAACCAAAGACAACGTATTGATACTCAGGGCAAAACCTGATTCTCACGATTTATTGGGCGATGTACCTGAAAACGTCAGCGTTTTCAATCATGTGGACGACGAGATGTTTGTGAAACTGGTCGAAAGCGCGGAAAACATCATCTGCCGCGGAGGTTATTCATCGCTCATGGATCTCGTGCGACTTGGCAGAAACGCCCATCTCGTGCCCACGCCAGGACAGACGGAGCAGGAATATCTGGCAAGGCATCTCAGTAAAATTGGATATTTCAACTGGTGCAAACAGTCTGATTTTCAATTAGATAAAGTCAGAGTACCAGATGTTTCGATAAGAGAAAAATACAGAGACAACGAAAATAAAATTGAAGATTTCATTCAGAATTGGAGTAAAAACTTATCTAACAAATCTTAAAAATTATTAACATCATGATATTGAATTCTGTTGTTTGGGACGTAAACCCGTATATTTTCACGTTTCCGGAGAAGTTTCCGTTGTTAGGCGGAAGACCAGTGGCTTGGTACGGACTGCTTTGGGCGATGGTTTTTGTCGTCGGTTATTATGTCATGCGGAAAGTCTACCGCAAAGAAGGACTCAGCGACGAGCTTCTTGACAAACTGACGATGTATATGCTGATTGCAAGCGTCGTGGGCGCCAGACTTGGACATTGCCTTTTTTACGAACCCGAGTATTATCTATCAAACCCGGTAAAATTCCTTTACATCTGGGAAGGCGGCCTCGCCAGTCACGGAGGTGCCATTGGAATACTTCTCGGACTGCTGCTTTATTCGAAAAAAACAAAGATTTTATACCTTCACATCCTTGATTTGATTGTCATTCCCGTTGCAATCGGCGGGGCTTTCATCCGATTGGGAAACCTTATGAATTCTGAGATTTACGGTTGCGAGACAACATTGCCGTGGGGATTCAAATTCGTCCGCGACTGGGCTCCAGGCACACCCATCGACGTGATTCCTGCCTGCCATCCTACACAAATCTACGAGGCACTCGTCTGCGTCGCTGTTTTTGCTGTCTTGATGTATCTGTTTTTCAAAAAAGACTGTGCCAAAAACCGTCCCGGATTCCTGTTCGGGCTTTTCTGCACTATGGTTTTCGGCTCAAGAATACTCATTGAGTTCATCAAACTGCCACAAGTGGAATTTGAGAACTCAATGGTACTTGATATGGGACAATGGTTAAGTATCCCGTTTGTTATTATTGGAATCTATTTTTTAGTTAGAGGTAAGGCAAAAAACAGTTAAGATAATCATCAACCAACTTGTTTAGCTCATCCTGAATCTCATAGCGTTTGTTGCGTTTCGCGTTGTCAGCCATAGTGTTGACAAGCGAAAGGTCATCATGGATGGCATCCTTGTAATACTCAATGAACTTAGGTTTGAGATTCTTGTAATAATTAAGATTCTCCACTGCGTTTGCCGCGATTTTTTTCAGAACCGCATCGCCTTTCTCCATTGCGCCGGCGCGATAATAAATCTCAGGGAAATATCCTTCATAGTAGAAAGCGTACGGCAACTTTTCGTTCGGGAAGAACTCCTGGCATTTGTCGAGAACCGTAATTGCCTCTTCATATCTCTCACGGTTGACGAGAGCCTGTGCCAGACGCATGTAAGCCATTTTCACGAAAGTGATGTTGCGTAAACTTTCAGGGTCGACAGTCACATCAGGATCATTGAGATTGCCCCAGCGCGTCTTGTTGACGAGGAGGTCGTATGAGCCGTCGATAAACACGCCGCCTGCACCTTTATAATATTCAGGTGCGAGAACCGGCATGAATCGATGCGCCAAACCTTCCTGATGCAGATATTTGTCGATGCCGAGGATGTTGGAGATGTCGTTCAAGCTGGTGAAATAGACACATCTCTCCCAATTGTTGGTCGCCATGAAATCGAGGAGCATCAGCTCGTTTTTAATCAGATAATCCACCTTGTCGGGGATTGTCCAGACGATTTCATCGACGATCTGGTCTTTCATGCTTTCAGGAACGATGCCGTTTGCCACCACTTTCTCCTTGTCGACGGTGATTTTCAGCTTCCTTGTCGGGAAATAATCCACTTTCTCGCCCATTCCGTTGGTGCCTTTGGTGCGCGGGTTGTCGCTTTTCACAAACTCGATGGCGTCTTTGAGCTCGACAGGACCTTCTATCACATTCTGAATCGAGACCTGCTCGTGAACTCCGTTGTCGTACTGCGACGGCGTGAGTGTAAGAGGCATCTTCTCGGATTCGTAGATTTTACGTCCCATCTGATGCACATACCAATATCCTGACGAGAGCATGAAGTTACACACGCGGACATCGGTGCGATAGCCTTCAACCTCCTGGACATACCAAAGCGGGAAAGTGTCATTGTCACCACGCGTGAAAATCACAGCGTTTTCAGGCAGATTGGTGAGATAGTTCTTGCCCCAGTCGAGAGCCGAAGTCTTGCCTGAGCGGTTATGGCCTTCCCAACCTTGAGCCGCCATGAGAATCGGCACAAACAGACATGCAGCAGTGGCGATATACGCTGCAACATTCTGATTTTTAACAACTTTATTCAATCCTTCGATAACGCCAAGCACGCCGAAGCCCATCCATATCGCGAAAGCGTAGAAAGCGCCAGCGTATGAATAGTCACGTTCACGAGGCTGGTATGGAGTCTGGTTGAGGTACATGATGATGGCTATACCTGTCATAAAGAAGAGCAGGAACACCACCCAGCAGTTTTTCGGGTCTTTTTTAAACTGATAGAACATGCCGACGAGACCAAGAATCAAAGGCAGGAAATAAAACTCGGTATGACTTGGATTCTGCATGCTTCTCGGCAGGTCTTTCTGGCTGCCAAGGCGCGGATTGTCAATGAAACCGATGCCGCTCACCCAGTTGCCGTGCTCGAGTTCGCCCTGTCCTTCCGTGTCGTTCTGACGACCGACGAAGTTCCACATAAAATAACGCCAAAACATCCATCCACATTGATAATCAATGAAGTAACGGAGGTTTTGACCAAAAGTAGGAATCATCACACGTTCATTCGTGCCGTTTGGACGTTTCTGCGTGGTGATGCGCATCTTCGATTTGTCAATATAACGCTCGTAAGTGTTTGTAAATGTTTTCTTTGAGCCGTTCCACATACGCGGGAAGAGCGTCATCACATTATCGTCATAGATATAATTTCCAGGATTCTTTGCAATCTCCACATATTTGCCTTTCTTGCGGTCCTTATAATAAATAGGTGTACCCTCTTCCATGTCGTATGGCTTTGCAGTGTAATAAGGTCCGTAAACGAGAGGCCAGCTGCCGTATTGCTCACGTTTCAGGTATGAAAGCATCGAGATGGCGTCTTTCGGCTCATTTTCATTGATAGGAGTGTTAGCGTTGGCACGGATTACCAGCATGAAGAATGACGAATAGCCGATAAGGATGAACATAAACGAAAGGATTGCGGCATTCAAAACAGGTCTGTTAACCTTTGTAGTATACCATAATCCCAAGATTATCAATGCAATAATCAAAACAAAGTAGAAAATCGTTCCGAAGTTGAACGGCAGTCCGAGAGAGTTGACAAAGAACAGCTCGAATTTACCTGCGAGGGAAACGATTGCTGGAATCAGTATCACCTGTATGAAGCCCGTGAGAGCCACAGCGATGATGCCCGACCAGATGAAACCTTTCCAGGAGAATTTGTATTTCTTGAAATAGACAACATAGACAATTGCCGGTATTGCCAACAAATTAAGGAGATGCACGCCGATTGAGAGTCCGATGATATAGGCGATGAGAATCAGCCAGCGGTAATGATTCGGCTCGTCAGCAACCTTTTCCCATTTGAGAATCGCCCAGAAAGTGACAGCGGTGAGGAACGACGACATGGCATAAACCTCGCCTTCCACGGCGTTGAACCAGAAAGAATCGGTGAAAGTGTAAGCCAACGCGCCTATTGCCGACGCCGCAAGGATGGCAAACTCATTTTTCCAAATCTTCTGTGCAAGCATCGAAATTGACCAGAACAGGAACAAAATCGTGAGGCTGGAGCAGAGGCACGACATGATGTTTATCATCATTGCAACCTTGGTGACGTCACCGAAGGCAAACAAAGTGAAGAACCTGCCGATGAGCTGGAACAAAGGTGCTCCTGGCGGGTGTCCCACCTGAAGTTTAAATGCTGTTGAAATGTATTCACCGCAGTCCCACCAGCTTACAGTAGACTCCATGGTGAGGAAATAGACGATTGTCGCGATGGCGAAAACGCACCATCCAACAATGTTGTTTAGCTTTTTAAAATCCATTTTTCCGTTTTTCAATTAAACTGCAAAAATAGTCAAAAATTGTTAATGAAATCCTTTTTTCTTGATTTAAAATATTTTTTTAACAAAAGTTATATCGTATTGAAAAAATGTGTATTTTTGCACCCGCATTCAGAAATGGAATGATGTCGAGTGGTGTAATGGCAGCACTGCAGATTTTGGTTCTGCCTGTCAAGGTTCGAATCCTTGCTCGACAACATAAGGAAAGAGATGAAGGCCTGCTACGGAATGTAACAGGTTTTTTTATTGTAAAAGAACATGATAGCAAAAGAACAAATAATCAGTTTGGCGGAAGAAGCCATGAAAGACACGGACCGTTATGTCGTTAACGTGTTGATTAACAAGGACAATGTCATTGAGCTTTATCTCGATGCGGACAGCTCTGTGACCATCGACGACTGCGTGGCGGTGAGCAACTACATCAACGAGCATCTCGACAGGGACGTTGAGGATTACGAGCTGAGCGTGTCGTCGGCAGGCATTGACGAGCCTCTTCTCAAGATGAGACAGTATAAAAAATACATCGGCAAAGACCTCGTCATCACCGACAAGGAAGGCGTGAAAAAGATGTACAGATTACTGTCATTTGACGACTTAAATCTTGAAGTCGAGGAAGCCGAAGCCAAGAAATACGGCAAGCTGACGAAGATCATCTATCATGACGCTACAACATTGGAAATAAATAATTTAAAAGAAGTCAGACCATATATTAAATTTTAAAATGGACACACTTAACTTAATCGACACCTTCTCCGAATTTAAGGAGTTTAAGAACATCGACCGTGAGGCCATGATGCACATTCTGAGCGACGTGTTCAAGGCCATGCTTGCCAAGAAATACGGCAGCGACGAGTATTTCGACATCATCGTCAACATCGACAAGGGCGACCTCGAGATTTACCACAACCGCACGGTTGTCGAGGACGGCGCAGTCGAGGACGAGCTTGCAGAAATAGCATATTCCGACGCAATAAAAATCGAGCCGGATTTTGAAGTCGGTGACGATGTTGCTGAAGTCGTTGACATTCACAGCTTCGGCAGAAGAGAGATTTTGGCCATCCGTCAGAACCTCCAGACCAAGATCATGGAATATGAGAAAGAGAACATCTATCAGAAATACAAAGACAAAGTCGGTGAAATCGTGAACGCCGAGGTCTCACAGGCATGGCGCAAGGAAATCATCGCCGTGGACGAGGACGGCATCGAGCTCATCCTGCCAAAAGCAGAGCAGATTCCTGCCGACATCTACAAGAAAGGCGAGAGCGTGCGCGCTATCGTGAAGAGCGTCGAGAACAAGAACGGCTCACCGGTCATCACATTGTCGAGGACATCTGAGATATTCCTGCAGCGTTTGTTCGAGCAGGAGGTTCCTGAGGTCTACGACGGTCTAATCACCATCAGAAAAATCGTCCGCGAGCCAGGTCAGAGAGCCAAGATCGCTGTCGAGTCATACGACGACAGAATCGACCCGGTTGGCGCATGTGTCGGTATGAAGGGCTCGCGCATCCACGGCATCGTGAGAGAGCTCCGCAACGAGAACATCGACGTCATCAACTTCACTACCAAGCCTGAGCTGTTCATCAGCAGAGCATTGAGCCCGGCGAAGATCACCTCCATCAACATCAACGAGGCCAAGAAACTCGCCGAGGTGTACATGGAGAACGACCAGGTCAGCCTCGCCATCGGCAAGGGCGGCTACAACATCAAACTCGCCGGAAAACTCACAGGCTACGACATCGACGTTTACCGCAACTCTGACGAAGTCGACATGGAAGACGACGTCGACCTGAAGGAATTCAACGATGAAATCGACGACTGGATCATCGATTCATTGAGAAGAATGGGCTGCGACACCGCAAAGAACGTCCTCGCCTACACACCTGAGGAGGTGGCATCACGCGCTGACCTTGAAATCGAGACAGTGAACGAGGTGTTCAAGATTTTGCAGGCGGAATTCGCAGAATAATATACGTATTTCCCGTAGAGGGCAAGGCTGCCTTGCCCCAACTGGTTGAGAAGAAAAACGATATTTAGATTAGAAAAACAAACAACAAATTAAAAATTTTTATGTCCGAAGAAGTTAAAAACATCAGATTATCAAAGGCTGCCAGAGAGTTTAACGTTGGCACGTCGACAATTGTGGAATTTCTTGCAAAGAAAGGCTTCAACATCGACCCGTCGCCGAACTCGAAACTCACGCCAGACCAATATGCCTTGGTTGTCAAAGAATATCAGGGCGAGAAAGAAGTCAAGAAAAACGCCGACCAGCTTGGCAACATAGCATTCAAAGGCAAGACCATCACCGTTGAGACAACGGAAAAACCGAAAGTCATTGAAGAAGAAGAGGAAATCGTTTCCATCAAGACCAACATCCTTCAAAAAACCGAGGTCAAAGAGGAGAAAAAGACCAACGAGGCGGTGAAAAAAGAGGAGAAAAAGGTTGAGGTCAAGAAAGAGAACGAGGTCAAGAAGGAAGAGGTGTCGAACAAAAACGACAAGCCCAAGGAAGACAAGCCGAAAGATGACAGCGTGAAGGATGCCATCAAGTTGAATGTTGTCGGCAAAATAGATTTGGACGGAGGCAAGAAGGCCAAGGAAAACAAGGGTAACGGACAGCCCGGAAACAATGGCAAGAAAGAAGAGAACAAGCAACAGCCAAAGGTGGACAACACTGCCAAGCCTGCACAGAACGTGAAACCCGCGCAACCTGTCCAGCAGAAACAGCAGCCAAAGGTTGAAAAGCCGTCCCAGCCTGCGCAACAGGCTCAGCCGAAACAGGACGCAACAAACGAAGCAGACATCAACTTCATACCTACCAAGTTCAAGAAACTGGAAGGTCCGAAGATTGTCGATAAGATTGAGCTTCCTGTCGAGCACAAGCAGAAGGGCAAGCAGCCTATCGCCTCATCTGGTGACGAAAAATCTTCGAAGGACAAGAAGAAAAAACGCAAACGCATCGGCAACAGCCCTGTCAACCCTAACGAGGTGGCGGGTCAGGACAAGCCGAAAGACAACAAAGGCGGCAAAGGTCAGGGCGGCAAACAGCAAGGTGGCAAGCCTCAGGGCGGTAAGCCTGGCGACGAGAAACGCAAAGACCGCGACCGCTTCAAGAAAGGCAAACAGCCTATCATTGATGAAAAGCCTGAGTTCACTGACGAAGACATCCAGAAACAGATAAAAGAGACTATTGCGAGACTGTCACCACTCGGAAAGTCGAAGACATCAAAGCACCGCCGCGAGAAACGTCACAACATCCAAAACGAGCTTGAGGAGGAAAGAATGCACGAAATGGAGGAACAGAAAGTCCTCAAGGTCACGGAGTTCGTCACCGCCAACGAGTTGGCAACCATGATGAACATCCCTGTGACCAAGGTCATCGCCACCTGCATGAGTCTGGGAATGTTCGTTTCCATCAACCAGCGTCTGGATGCTGAGATTTTACAAGTCGTGGCAGAGGAATTCGGCTTCAAGATCGAGTTCACGAGCATCGACGTTCAGGAGGCCTTGGCTGAAGTCGACGAGCCTGACAACCCGGAAGACCTCGTCCCGAGAGCGCCTGTCGTCACCGTCATGGGACACGTCGACCACGGTAAGACCAAGCTCCTCGACTTCATCAGAAGCACCAACGTGGTGGCTGGCGAGGCTGGAGGTATCACACAGCACATCGGTGCATACGAGGTCAGGACGAGTTCAGGCAAGCGCGTGACGTTCCTCGACACCCCTGGTCACGAGGCGTTCACCGCCATGCGTGCACGTGGTGCCAAGATTACCGACGTCGCCATCATCGTGATCGCCGCTGACGACAACGTGATGCCGCAGACCGTCGAGGCTATCAACCACGCACACGCCGCCAACGTGCCTATCGTGTTCGCAATCAACAAGATAGACAAGCCTACGGCAGACCCGCAGAAGATTTACAGACAGCTTGCCGACATGAACATCCTCGTCGAGGAATGGGGCGGCAAAGTGCAGTCACAGGAGATATCAGCAAAACAAGGTATCGGCGTCGACGAGCTGCTTGAAAAGGTGCTTCTCGAAGCTGAGATGCTCGACCTCAAAGGCAACCCTAACAGACTGGCAAAAGGCACCATCATCGAGTCGGCACTCGACAAAGGACGCGGTTACGTTGCAAAAGTTCTGGTTCAGGACGGAACTCTACGCGTCGGCGACATGGTGCTTGCAGGCACGACCTACGGCAAGGTGAAAGCCATGTTCAACGAGCGCAACCAGGCGTTGAAAGAGGCAGGTCCTTCCACCCCATTGCTGCTCCTCGGCTTGAACGGCGCGCCACAAGCTGGCGACAACTTCAACGTGATGACCGACGAGCGCGAGGTGAAGACCATCGCCAACCGCCGCCAGCAGCTGCAGCGTGAGCAAGGCATCCGTACTCAGAAACACATCACTCTCGATGAAATCGGCCGCCGCATCGCCATCGGCGACTTCAAAGAGCTTAACATCATCGTCAAGGCTGACGTGGACGGCTCGGTGGAGGCGTTGTCAGACTCATTGCTGAAACTCTCGACAGAAGAGGTTCAAGTCAACATCATCCACAAGTCGGTGGGAGCCATCAGCGAAGCGGATATCATGCTGGCATCGGCATCAAACGCCATCATCGTGGGCTTCAACGTGCGCCCGACGATGCAGGCAAGAAAGATTGCGGAACGCGAACAAATCGATATCAGACTCTACTCCATCATCTACACCGCCATCGAAGAAATCAAGGCTGCTATCGAAGGCATGTTGTCGCCTGAGATTCAAGAGGTTGTGACATGCAACATCGAGATTCGCGAGGTGTTCAATATCAGCAAGGTAGGTCGCATCGCAGGATGTATGGTCCTCGACGGAAAAGTCAACCGCCAGACGAAGGTGCGTGTAATCCGCGACGGTATCGTGGTGTTCACCGGCAACCTCGGCTCTCTGAAACGTTACAAAGACGACGTGAAAGAGGTTTCTGCAGGCTTCGAATGCGGCTTGAACATCGAGAACTTCAACGACATCAAAGTCGGCGACATCATCGAAGGATATCAGGAGAAAGAAGTTAGCAGGAAACTGTAGGGATAATGCATGCGTTATCCGTACAGGATATCATAAATCTGAAAGAGTGGAGTGGAAACTTCACTCTTTTTTTTATAAAATCGTTTTAATTTTGTTAAATTTTGTATTTTTGCACATTGATTAAATCATTTATCATGAAAAAGTTAGTTTTCTTAGTATTGATATTTCTCGCGACAAGAGTCTCGTATGCTGGAAGCATCTTGTTCGATAGCTTCGAGTATGCCAACCACGACGGCGAGGTGCCTGTCGGCTGGATTAGTGACGACAACTCATGGATTTGCGGGTATCTCGACAAAGACCACAACCGTCACGCGCACACCGGCAGCTGGTACGCACACACGAACAGCACCGAGTCGTGGATGTTCATGCCTATGAATATGAACGTCCAATTGAGATACCGTTTCACACTCTGGGCAATCTCCGACGGCGAGTTCCAATTGGAGATTTGGGCTGGCAACGAAGCCAACAGCAGTTCGATGTCACAGCTATTGCTAAACGAGACTGTCAGCTGCTGCAGCTATGAGCAGTACTCAGCCTACATCGAGGAGATAGCAGACAATTATGAGTATTTCGGCATTCATGCGGTGGCAAGCAGCAGCGACAATATTCTCACCATCGACGACCTCAATGTTGACATGGTTGACAAATACGGGATGCTTTGCACACCAGCAAACCTGGAGACTCATTTGATGCCAGGCACACAAGCGAGTTTCTATTTCAAATTCACCAATGTCGGATACGAACCACTGACGGTCTACATCAATCCTTATTCGGAGTATTTCACCGACATCCATATCATGGCTAACGGCGTTGAAGCACCGACATTCCCAGCGGAGCCTAACGAGGTCGTTGAAATCAGCGGTATTGCGACGATGCTTCCCAATATTGCCAGCGGTTCTCTGACCTGGATCGACATCCTGTTCACCCTCGACTGCGGATGCGCCACTTCGATGTTCACTTTGTGGGCTACCGCGGACAGCGATTCGATGGACGAGGTTTTCTCTGAAATCAAAGTTTATCCCAACCCTTCAAAGGGAAATGTGACGATAGAAGGCAACGGCAATTTAACCGTCACCAACATGCTCGGGCAAATTGTTTTGATTAAGGAAATCATTGAAAAAGAAACGATTACGCTTGACAAAGGCATTTATTTTGTAAAAATCGGAGAAAAGACTGAAAAAGTCATAGTCAGATGAAAAAAACCATTTTTATAGCTTTTGTTTTTCTACTTTCATCACTTGTAAAAGCACAGAATTTCACAGACAGCAACCTGCCGATCGTCATCATCGAGACCGACGGCGGCGTTGCCATTCCCGATGAGCCTAAAGTGTTGGCTAACATGAAGATAATTTGGCATCAGGACGGGTCTCGCAACTATCTTACAGATGCCAACAACCCTGAATTTCTCAATTACGACGGACGCATCGGCATTGAGATTCGTGGAAGCTCGTCACAGATGCTTTCCAAAAAGCCTTATGGACTCGAGACGCTTCAAGCCGACAACGTAACAAACAACAACGTCAGCATCCTCGGCATGCCAAAGGAAAACGACTGGGTTCTCAACTCACTCGCCTTCGACCAGACTGGAATGCGTGATGTCATTTCTTACGAATTGTCAGAAAAACTTGGGCAATACGCACCACGGCGCGTTTATTGCGAGGTGATGATAAACGGCTCATACAACGGGCTTTACGTCTTCATGGAGAAGATAAAAGCCGACGACGGACGTGTCAATATCGACAAAGACGGCGGCTACATCACCAAGGCAGACCGTGCCGACAACGGCGACCCTGCGGCGTGGACGATGCAAGGCTACGGCGGAGGATGGTGGGGCGGCTCAAGCACCACTTTTGTGCATCATTATCCGAAACCGGAAAACATCACAACAGCGCAACACAACTACATCAAAAGCGTGTTTTTTGACTTCGCTGACAAGGCAAACAGCCATAACACCTCCATCACCAACGGAATCCCGAGCATCATCGATGTCTCCACTTTCGTCGATTTCATGATTATCGGCGAGTTTTCATCGAATGTGGATGTTTACGAGTTAAGCACGTTTTTCCATAAAGACAACAAAGGCAAGCTACGCGCTGGTCCTGTGTGGGACTACAACCTCGCTTACGGTCATGACGAGTTCGGAGACCGCAGCCGCTACGATGTCTGGCAATTCAACAACAACGACAACAACGGTCCGAAATTCTGGAAAGACATCTTCGATACCGACATGTTCCGCTGTTATTTGGCAAAACGCTGGTTTGAAGTGACTTCAGAAGGTAATCCATTGGATTACAATTTGATATGCAGCCGCCTAGACGAAATTGACGAATGGATTGCTGAAGGAATCGAGCGCGACAACCAACGTTGGCACAAGATGCAGCAGCACACGACTGAAGTTCAAGCGATGAAGACATGGATTCAACAGAGAATCAATTGGTTAAACCAGAATATCGGCTCGTACGCCAACTGCGATGACATCGAACTTCCGCCGCTTGTCATCTCCAGGATTCACTATCATCCGATGGATGTTGACAGCATCAACGGCAACAGACTTGAGTTCATCCAAATCAACAACAACGGCGATGAGGATGTGGACCTTACAGGAATCTACCTTCGCGAGTTAGGCGTCACATACAATTTCCCGGCAGGCTCGCATCTCGCAGCCCGCGACTCACTCGTATTATGTTCTGACTCATTGACTTACGTTGATTTTTACAATCACACCCCTTTCGGGCAATATGAGCGAAAACTCTCAAACAAAGATGAGAATATCGTTCTTGCCGACGCTTGGGGCAACGTCATCGACGAGGTTCATTATTTTGACAGCGAGCCATGGCCTACCGAGCCAGACGGCAATGGTCCTTTTCTGCAACTTGTTGATTTAAATGCAGATAACAGCCTTCCGGAAAACTGGATTGCAGGCGTTTTTTATGACAACATCAATGAGATTTCGGAAAGCAACATTTTTGTTTATCCTAACCCGTCGCGAAATACCGTTCACATCATTTCTGACCAGACGCTTGTTTCAGTAGAGATTATTGACCTTTCTGGAAAAACAGTGGCAAGAACGACTGAAAACACTGTCGATGCCGCAAATCTTCCGAATGGTTTTTATTTCTTGAAAATCAACAACGGAAAAGCCGTCACTGCAAAGAAGATTTCAGTGGCGCATTAAGCATTTCCTACATCAAATTCTTTTAAAAAAACTTGCAATCTATTGATTTTTTTAATATTTTTGCAAGTTTGAAGAATATTGATTTTTAGGAGTGTTTTATGATAACTTTCAAAGAAAGAATAACTCTCGACGAAGTAGAAAAAGTTCTGTATTCAGGCGAAAACATTGAGGTTCCCGAAGAATGGCTCGCACGTGTTGAGGCTTGTTACCGTTTTTTGGAGAAATTCGCTGCCGAGAAAGTGATTTACGGCATCAACACGGGCTTCGGTCCGATGGCGCAATGGCGTGTCGATGACCGTTATCTCACTGATTTACAATATAATATCATTCGCAGTCATGCCACTGGCGCAGGAGAGCCGTTAGACAACGTTTACGTAAAGTCGGCTATGATTGCCCGTCTCGGAACTGTTTTGCAATGCCGTTCTGGTGTCCACACCGACGTGGCTAAGTTATTGATTTCATTTATCAACAACGAGATTTATCCTTTCATCCCGATGCACGGCAGCGTTGGTGCAAGCGGTGACTTGGTGCAGCTGGCACACATAGCGCTCTGTCTCATCGGCGAGGGCGAGGTGCATTACAAAGGCGAGTGGCGTAAGTCGGCAGATGTGATGAAACAACTCGGACTCATTCCGCTGAAGATGCACATCCGCGAAGGCTTAAGCATCACCAACGGCACTTCCGTGATGACTGGCATCAGCGTGGTGAATCAGCTTCATGCTGAGAATCTGCTCGACTGGGCAACTTTGGCTGCTGTCTGGATGAACGAGATTGCCGCTTCTTTTGACGATTACATGTCGGAAGGCGAGAACAGCTGCCGCCGTCATGACGGTCAGCAAGTGATGGCACGTAGGATGAGAGAACTCTCCGAAGGCTCGCAGCGCTTGAAGAAACGCGCTCATGAACTTTACGACTACGGTCATAAAGACGTGAAAGTGTTCGAGCACAAGGTTCAGGCATATTACTCATTGCGTTGCACTCCACAAATCCTCGGTCCTATTTACGACACATTGCAAAACGCACGTCAAATCATTGAAGATGAACTCAATTCGGCATGCGACAACCCTATCGTCGACCCGGAATCACAATACGTCTATCATGGCGGAAACTTCCATGGCGATTACATCTCGTTGGAGGAAGACAAGGTGAAAATCGCGCTTGTACGACTCTGCATGACGGCTGAACGACAGCTCAACTACCTGTTCCACGACCGCATCAACGGCATTTTGCCTCCGTTCCTCAACCTCGGAACGCTCGGTTTGAACTACGGAATGCAGGCTTGTCAGTTCACTGCCACCTCGACAACCGCTGAGTGTCAGACACTTGCGATGCCAAACTACGTACACAGCATCCCGAACAACAACGACAACCAGGACATCGTGAGCATGGGAACCAACACAGCTTTGATTTGCAAGCAAGTGGTTGAAAACTGCTTCCAGGTGATGGCGATACAATACATCGCTTTGGCACAGGCGACAGATTGCCTGAAAATCGCTGACAAGCTCTCCCCTACTTCACGTAAGGTTTACGACAAGATTCGTGAGATGGTGCCGCTCTTCATCGAAGACACGCCATTCTACAAAGACATCGCAAACGTTGAAAACTATTTGAAAACCAATAAATTGAATCTGAAATAATGAAATACGCTCTCATCACCGGTGCTTCACGCGGCTTGGGAAAAGCTGTCGCCATCCGCCTCGCAAAAGACGGGTTTTCGGTGATTATCAATTATCAATCGAACAAAGAAGCTGCTGAAGACACATTGAAGCAAGTGCAGGAACTTGGTGGAACCGGCGAGCTTTTGCCTTTCGATGTCGCAGACCCTCAGGCTATTGAAGCAGCACTCGAAGGCTGGCAGAATGCCCATCCCGATGATTACATTTCCGTTTTGGTTAACAACGCTGGTATCCGCAAAGATAATCTCATGATTTTCATGCAGGATGAGGAGTGGAACAAGGTTCTTGACACCACCCTGAACGGATTCTTCTACATCACACGCCGTCTGCTCAAAGACATGATGATGCATCGCAAAGGACGCGTCATCAACATGGCGTCGCTGTCAGGAATCAAAGGACTTCCGGGACAAGCCAACTACTCGGCGGCAAAGGCGGCACTCATAGGGGCGACGAAGGCTTTGGCACAGGAAGTGGCGGCAAGAAAAGTCACCGTTAACGCCATAGCTCCAGGATTCATCGCAACGGACATGACAAAAGAACTCAACGAGGACGAGCTGAAGAAACTCATCCCTATGGGACGCTTCGGAAAACCTGAAGAAGTGGCAAGTCTGGTTTCATTTCTTGCCTCTGACGACGCTTCATACATTACGGGTCAAGTCATTTCAATAAACGGAGGATTATACACATGAGAAGAGTAGTCATCACCGGCATGGGCATCTGGTCGTGCCTGGGAAAAAACAAGGAAGAAGTCAGCATGGCGCTGCGCGAAGGCAAGTCGGGCATCGGAGTCGACCCTCAACGTATCGAATACGGCTATCGTTCGCCTTTAACGGGTATCGTGGAGAAGCCGCAACTGAAGGGCAAACTCGATCGCAAACTCCGCATGTACCTTGCTGAAGAAGGCGAATACGCTTACATGGCGACGTTGGAAGCGTTTGAGCAGGCGAAAATCACTGATGAATATCTCTTAAACAATGAAATTGGCGTACTTTTCGGCAATGATTCTTCTGCGAAAGCTGTCATTGAATCTCACGAGATTGCTTTGGAGAAGAAAGACACCACTTTGATTGGCTCGTCAGCGATTTTCCAGTCGATGAACTCCACCGTGACGATGAACCTCTCGACCATTTTCCACCTCAAAGGCATCAACATGACAATAAGCGCCGCCTGTGCAAGTGGCTCGCACTCAATAGGTTTGGGCGCATTATTGATTCGCAACGGCTTGCAGGACATGGTGCTTTGCGGCGGCGCTCAGGAGACTAATTACCTCTCGATGGGTAGCTTCGACGGCATCAGCGCATTTTCGACAAGAGTCGATGAACCTACTAAAGCATCTCGCCCTTTCGACAAAGACCGTGACGGACTTATCCCAAGCGGCGGAGCAGCGGCATTGGTGCTTGAAGACTACGACCACGCCATCGCACGCGGAGCAACGATTTTGGCAGAAGTCTGCGGCTACGGATTCTCTTCAAACGGCGAGAGCCACATCTCACAACCCAGCGAAGACGGCTGCTATCGCGCCATGACACGCGCCATGAAAGAGGCAGGCGTTGAAGGCAAAGATATCGATTATGTCAACGCCCACGCCACTTCGACACCGCAAGGCGACATGTTCGAGGCGATGGCACTGAAACGACTCTTCGGAGCCACACAAACGCCGATTTCCTCAACGAAATCAATGACCGGACACGAATGCTGGATGGCAGGCGCAAGCGAAATCGTCTACTCCATCCTCATGATGCAAGGCAAATTCATCGCCCCGAACATCAATTTTGAGAATCCAGACGAATATTCCGAAGGTTTGAACATCATCAACAAGACGACAGACAAAGAATTAGAAACTATCCTTTCCAACTCATTCGGTTTTGGTGGAACGAATAGTGCATTGATAATCAAGAAAATACATTAAAAATGAAATTGTTTTCAGGTCTCGAAAAAGCATATACGAAAGAACACAAAAGAGCCGGTGAAGCCCAAGAGATGGCATATTTCATCGCTTTCGGTCCGATAATTTTCCAGGTCGGAAGACTGATGATAAAATTCGGAATACTCGACATTCTTCGCGACAGCGACAAAGGCATGACCATGGCTGAGATAGCAGCAAAGACTGGACTCTCCGATTACGCCGTGAAGGTCTTGATGGAAGGCTCGCTCTGCATCGGTTTGGTGATTTTGGATAAAGAAACCGACCGTTTCACCATGTCAAAAACCGGGTTCTTCCTCCTCACTGACCCTGCCATCCGCGTTAACATCGACTTCAATCACGACGTCAACTACGAGGGCTGGTTCAAACTCGAAGAGGCTCTGAAAGAAGGAAAACCTGCAGGTTTGGAGCATTTTGGAAATTGGCCAACGATTTACGAAGGACTTTCACAGCTGCCAGCTGACGTGCAAAAAAGCTGGTTCGGATTCGACCATTTCTACTCCGACCACTCGTTCGACCAAGCACTGCAGATTGTGTTCAGCAACAAGCCGAAGACCTTGCTTGATGTTGGCGGAAACACAGGCCGTTGGGCGCTTCGTTGCGTCGATTTCGACGAGAACGTCAACGTCACAATCATGGATCTGCCGCAGCAGCTTGAAATGATGAAAAATTTCACAAAAGGCAAGAAAGGATTCGAGCGCATCGACGGCTACGGCATCAACTTACTCGATGACAATCAACAGTTTCCGACCAACAAACACTACGACGTGATTTGGATGAGCCAGTTTTTGGACTGTTTTGGCGAGGACGAGATCCTGAGCATCGTTTCAAGAGCCGCGAAAATCATGGACAAGGACAGCCGTTTGTGCATCATGGAGACATTCTGGGACCGTCAGAACTACCCTGCCGCCGCCTTCGCTCTGACGATGACATCATTGTATTTCACAGCGTTAGCTAACGGAAACAGCAAAATGTACCATTCCGACGATATGGAACGCCTTGTGATGAAGGCAGGTTTGGAAGTCGAAATGATACACGATGGTCTCGGTCACGGCCACAGCATTATGGTTTGCAAGAAAAAATAAAATGGTAGAGACGCACGGCCGTGCGTCTGTACGATTAAAATGAATATCAAATAATTCAAATATGAAAAGAGAAGAAATTGAAGCAAAAGTTAAGGAGTTTATGGTTGAGGATCTTGAACTCGACGAGGCAAAAATAACTCCGGAAGCACGTTTGAAGGAGGACATCGGCGTCGACAGCCTCGATTTCGTTGACATCGTGGTCATCGTCGAGCGCAAATTCGGTTTCAAAATCAAGACCGAAGAGATGGCTAACGTCAAGACATTCAGTCAGTTCTGCGATTATATCGAGAAGAAGACAGCCTGATAATGGCGAGCGGACTGCAACATAACGAATGGTCTGGAAAGACGGGCGGACTGCCTTGGATGCAGCGTTCACTCATCGTCATGTTCCGTGTGGTGCCGTTGTGGCTGCCCTACGGCGTAATGGCGTTGGTGGTGCCTTTTTACATGATTTTCAACAGAAAAGGCTTCAAAGCGATGTATCAGTTTTTCAGGGAACGCCTTGTCTACGGAAGATGGAAGTCGTTTTGGCACGTCTATGCCAACCATTTCCGCTTCGGTCAGATAATCTTAGACCGTTTCGGCGTGTATGCAGGCAAAAAATACATCTTTGTCTCTGAAGGTCAGGAACTTATGGACGAGCTTGAGACTCATCCCGAAGGTTTTGTCTCATTGAGCAGCCACGTTGGAAACTACGAGATTGCAGGTTATTCGTTAAAGCCTAAATCAAAGAGATTCAACGCATTAGTTTATGCCGGCGAAACCGCCACGGTGATGGAAAACCGGCAGAAGATGCTTTCGCAAAACAACATGAGCATGATTCTGGTGAAAGAAGATTTGTCGCATCTTTTCGCTCTCAACGCTGCAATCGACAACGGTGAGATTGTGAGCATGCCTGCCGACAGAATCTTTGGCTCGCAAAAAGCCGCTGAGTGTCAGTTTTTTGGCGAGAAAGCGAGATTTCCGTTGGGCGCATTCGCATTGGCAGCTCAGAAAAACGTCTCTGTGCTCGCTGTATTCGTGATGAAATCAGGATATAAGAGTTATCACGCTTACGTCTGTGAGATACAATGCGATAGAGAAGCCAAGCTTCGCGAGCAGATGAGTCAAATGGCACAGAGTTTCGCTGACAATCTCGAGGAAATAGTCAGAAAATACCCGACGCAATGGTTCAACTATTTTGATTTTTGGAAACAATGAGAAAAATCGAGGACATAACGCTAAATGAGCTTCTGCCACAACGACCGCCATTCGTGATGATTGACAGGCTTTTGTCTTGCGATGAAGTTTTCGCCTTAACCGAGTTGACCATTCGCAAGGATAATATTTTCGTTGAGGATAAACGACTTACGTCTTCAGGACTGATAGAAAACATCGCCCAGACATGCGCTGCAAGGATAGGTTATCTTAACCTGAATGCTGGTGGCACAGTCAAAATTGGGGTCATCGGCGCGATTAGCAACCTCGACATCGTAAGGACGCCGAAAGTGGGCGAAAAACTTGAGACAACGATAGAACTGATTAGCGAAGTGTTTCAAATGACCTTGGTTGAAGCGGTGATAAGAATCAATGGCGATGAGATTGTCAGAGCCAATATGAAGATAGCGTTAACTGACATAGAATCAAAGGATTAACATGATAGTCTGCGTTGCACATAACATCATTTCGCCACTTGGCAGCACTTCTGCGGAAAACTACGCAGCGGTGAAGTCGGGCAAGTCGGCGTTGCGCAAATACGAGGGACTTTGGGGTCTGCCAGAGCCTTTCGTCGCGTCTTTGCTCGACAGAAAAGCATACGCAGACGAGAATCATACTATCGACGAAAGAATCGTAATTGATTCAATATCAAATGCTTTAGAGAATACTAAAATTGATGTGACATCGAAAAAGGTGCTTTTCATCATCTCAACGACGAAAGGGAATGTCTTTTTGCTTGACGAAAGTGAAAACGGCTTCCCGAAAGAGCGAGTGCGACTCGGAATGATGGCACGTCAGATTTCTAAGCATTTTGGCAATCCAAACGAGCCCATCGTAGTGTCAAATGCTTGTATTTCAGGCGTTTGCGCACAGATTGAAGCGATGAGATATTTGGAAAGTGGCGAATTTGACTACGTCATCGTTTCAGGCGTTGATGTCCAATCTGCTTTCATAGTGTCTGGTTTTCAATCGTTTAAGGCACTTTCACCTGACGAATGCAAGCCTTTTGATGCAAACAGACAAGGTTTGAATCTTGGTGATGCCGCTGCGACAATTATTTACACAAAGAAAGATGAAGTTTCTGAAAATGAATGGATTGCGTGCCGTGGCGCGATAAGAAATGATGCCAATCACATTTCTGGTCCGTCACGTGTGGGCGAAGGCAGTTTCAGGGCTTTGAAAGTTGCTTTAGGAGACCTTGAATCCGAAAAAATCGCATTCATCAACGCACATGGGACGGCGACATCTTACAACGACGAGATGGAGTCAATTGCCATCGAAAGAGCAGGATTATCAAGCATTCCCGTCAATTCGCTAAAAGGTTACTATGGACATACGATGGGTGCTGCAGGCGTGCTTGAAACAATCCTTTCCATGCAAGCCGTCGACAATCATAACATTTTGGCAACCAGAGGCTTCGACACATTAGGAGTTACACATCATTTGGATATTTCAAATCAAAACAGAACAACCGAAAAACGTGCTTTCATCAAGCTTTTATCGGGATTCGGCGGATGCAACGCGGCATTGCTCATGGCGAAAGGAGGTCTGCAATGATAAAACATCAGGTTTACATATCGCCAAGTGAAGTGTTAGTCGATGGTATTCCATTGAATCACAATGAGAAAGACTCTGCATTATTAACTGAATTATATAGAAACCACATAGGAGATTATCCGAAGTTTTTCAAAATGGATACTTTGAGCAAATTAGGATTCATAGCTTCGGAACTCCTTTTAAATATTGAAGGAAACAGAGATTTTGAGCCTCGCGAGGACCGCGCTGTCATCTTCTTCAACAGAAACGCTTCTTTGCAGGCTGACACGCATTACCAGTCGACGATACAAAATCCGGAGAATTTCTTCCCGAGTCCGGCGGCGTTCGTTTACACCCTTCCGAACATCGTGACCGGCGAAATCGCCATAAGAAACAAGTATTTCGGCGAGACATCATTCATGGTGATTGATGATTACGACGAAAAAATCATAATGAAAAACCTCGAAAACGCATTCCAAGACCCAATCACAAAGAGCATCATCGGCGGCTGGGTCGACTGCAGCGACGAGGAACATTTTGAAGCGAGAATTTATTTAATGGAAAATGATTAAATTTTAATAAAAATGGACGAATTGATTTACACACTGAAACAGCAGATTATTGAGGCTTTGAACCTCGAAGACATGAAACCTGAGGACATCGACGAAAACGCCACTCTGTTTGGCGAAGGTCTCGGACTCGACAGCATTGACGCTCTTGAACTTATCGTGATGATGGAGAAAAACTACGGCATCAAGCTGAAAGACCCGACACAGGGCAAGGAGATTTTCAAGTCGGTGGCTGTGATGGCAGATTTTATTGCTAAAAACAGAACAAAATAAATGACGAATCCCATTCTGATAACGGGTTGCGGCGTCGTTTCAGCGATTGGAAACAACAAGACGGAGACATTAGATGCCTTGCTGAACAACCGCTCTAGCGTTGGTGAACTTGTCTATCTCAAGACAGAACACAAGGAGTTTCCTGTCGGCGAGGTCAAGATGAGCGATGAAGAGATGCGTAAGTTGATGAATATCAGCGACAACGCTATCACAACACGCACCGCATTGATGGGAATGATTGCCCTTGACGAGGCTCTGAAAGACGCAAAAATCACGCCGGAAATGATTCCTGAAATAGGTTTTATTTCGGGAACGACAGTCGGCGGAATGGACATGAGCGAACAGTTTTACCTTGACTATGTCAACAACGAGAACCACAAGGAATACATTGCGGTTCACGACTGTGGCAGCTGCTCCGAGATGACCGCCGAGCACTTTGGCAAGTTCGCTTTCATCACCACTTTGTCAACGGCATGTTCGTCGGCAGCAAACGCTATCATACTGGGTGCCAACATGTTGCGCTGTAGCGAGGCAGACATCGTTGTCGTGGGCGGCAGCGAGTGTATCACCAAGTTCCATCTCAACGGCTTCAACTCGCTGATGATTCTCGACACCAATCCATGCCGTCCGTTTGACGCGTCACGCGCTGGACTGAACCTCGGCGAAGGCGCTGCTTACCTCGTTTTAGAGACCGAAGAAAGTGCAAAACGGCGTGGAGTGAAAGCGCAAGCCATTCTTTCAGGTTACGGCAACGCTTGCGACGCTTTCCATCAGACAGCATCGTCGCCCGACGGCGAAGGAGCCTACAGAGCGATGAAAGAAGCTTTGCAACTCGCTGATATTCAACCAGATAAGATTGATTACATCAACGCTCACGGCACTGGGACGCCAAACAACGACTTGAGCGAAAGCCAGGCTGTGAAACGCCTTTTCGGAGAAAATGTTCCACCGATGTCGTCAACAAAACCGTTTACCGGGCACACCACGAGCGCGTCAGGCTCAATCGAAGCAGTGTTCTGCATCTTGGCATTGCAAAACGGATTCCTGCCAGTAAACTTGAACTGGTCGCAGCCGATGGACGACGGCATAGTGCCAGTAAATCAATCAGTTAAGAAAGAGTTAAGACATGTTTTGTGCAACGCTTTCGGCTTCGGCGGCAACGACTCGTCATTATTGATTTCAAAACCCGAGCTATGATGGAAAAGAAAGAAATATACGTGCTTTCGGCGAAACAGATTTCCGTGCAACAGCCTTTGTGCGAGGACTGGATGACGCAATCTGTTGAATATCAAACGCCTTTCAACCGTTCCATCGACCCGAGTTTCAAGGAATACATCTCCCCTATCGAGGCTCGCCGCATGGGAAAAATTTTGAAACGTGCCATAGCGACATCTAAAGAAGCCATCAAAGCATCAGGTTTGGAGACTGTCGACGCCATCATCACCGGAACAGGCTACGGATGCATAGAGAATACTGAGTTTTTCCTCGAAGCGCTCTCGAAAGACGGCGAACAAATGCTGAGCCCGACATATTTTATGCAATCGACGCACAACACCATCAGCTCGCTGGTGGCGATTCAGACGAAAAACCATGGCTACAACGTGACTTATGCGCACAAAGGCATCTCGTTCGACAGTGCATTGCAGGATGCGTTTTTGCAGATGCGCTTGGGCAAGATAATCTCAGCTCTCGTTGGCGGTCACGATGAGTTGACCGAGACGTTTTACCATATCTTGAAAAAAGGCGGCATGATGGGTCAGGACGATGAGATGTGCGGCGAAGCGGCAGTTTCGGTGGTTTTAGGGACAGACAAGCAGGATTCGCTTTGCAAATTATTGGATTTCAAGATGTTGCACAAGCCAACAATCGAAAAACTTAAAGCTGTAGCAAAAGGTTTTCAAGCAGATTTCGTCCTTACCGGAATTAGCGGAAACCATAAAAGCGACAAGGCGTATTTGAATGAGTGCAAAGAGTTGTTTGGCAACGCTAAATTATTGAAATACAAGCATTTATTTGGTGAAAGCTTCACTTCATCAGGCATTGGTTTTTATGTTGCGGCACAATGCTTGAAAGCAGGAAAGATTCCAGCGCATCTGTTCGTAAATCCATCGGAAATCAGTGACGAGAAGCCATCTAAAATATTGGTTTTCAATCATTCAGATGGAAATAATTATTCATTAACACTTTTGGAGGCGTAATTATGTGGAGACTGATAGGACTTGTAGCGTTGCAGACGTTTTTCCTCGCTGGAGGTCAGGTTTTGCTGAAGCTCGCGATGGAGAAACTCCCAAAATTTGAGTGGACTTGGACATATTTCAAAGCCGTTTTGGTCGACTGGTGGCTGCTCGCATGTGGCATCAGCTTTGGTTTTGCGACGATTTTGTGGCTTTACATCCTCAAAAAATTCCCGTTCAGCCAAGCCTATCCCCTCACCAGCCTCTCGTTCGTGTTCGGAATGATAGCCGCGTGGCTCGTTTTCGGCGAAGCAGTGCCATTTTCCAGATGGATCGGACTGATTCTCGTCGTTGCAGGTTGTTTTTTAATCATGAAATGATATGAAAAAGTTATATCTCATTGGTTTTATGCTACTTACGAGCGTTTTCGGCTTTTCGCAAACTCAAGAGGAAGTCATGGAAACGCTGACAAAAGCGGCCGCCTCGATGCAATGCATGAATTGCCGTTTCACTCAACAGAAAACGATGTCAATGTTAGCCGAACCCACTGTGTCAGAAGGACTTATGAGTTATAACTCGCCAGATAAGATGCGTTGGGAATACACCTCACCTTACTCATTTGCACTTGTCGTTGACGGCGATAAAATCACCAAGATAACCAACGGAAACGAAGAAATTCTCGATGCGAAATCTGGAAGGATGTACCAAGGAATCGTGAACATCATTATGAGTAGCGCAACAGGCAAAAAACTCTTCGACAAGACGATGTTTAACGTTGATATTCAAAATATTGGAGAGTTTTGGAAAGCTGAAATGAAGCCTAAAAAGCAAAACATGAAACGCATGTTCTCAATGCTGACATTCTATTTTGGAAAAACGGACAACATTATCAACAAAGTTGAGATGACAGAGGCGGGCGGCGACATGACTACAATTCAGTTTTACAACATGAAAATAAATGAGTTATGCAACTGACAGACGGTTTTTTCATAGTAGAATCGACACATGATTCTGAAAGCGGTTTCGAGGCTGTTTTGCGTACCAATCCAGAGCATCCGATTTACAAGGCGCATTTCCCGGGAAACCCAATAACACCTGGCGTTTGCATAATTCAGGCTGCAGGCGAACTGCTCGAACAAAAACTCGGTCGCAAGCTCTATCTGAAGACAGTTAAAAATATCAAATTTTTGTCGGTGATAATTCCTGAAAAAGGCAAAATAATTAGATATAGTTTTTCAAACATAGTCGAGGACGAAAACGGCTGCAAGGCACAAGTCGTTGTGAGTGATGACAGTAACGTTTACGCAAAAATATCATTGATTTTCAGTCATGAACGACTCTAAGACATCGAATATTTGCGTTTTAATGCCGACATACAACAATGCCGGCACGCTGCGTGATGTCGTGGAACGCGTCTTGCGGTTCTGCGTTGATGTTATTGTCGTAAACGACGGATGCACAGACACTTCCGCCGAAATTTTGGCTTCATTTGGTGAAAACATCGCTGTTGTTGATTATGGGAAAAACTGCGGCAAAGGCTACGCTTTGAAACAAGGATTCAAAAAAGCCAAGGAACTCGGCTTTGATTATGCGATTACAATTGATTCTGACGGGCAGCATTTTCCAGAAGATATTCCATTGTTTATCAAGGCTTTAGAGCAACATCCAAATGCTTTGATAGTCGGAAGCCGCAATTTGAACGAGGAAAACATGCCTGAAAAAAACACTTTTGCAAACAAGTTTTCCAATTTTTGGTTCAAGATTCAGACTGGCGTCAATTTGCCTGACACACAAACAGGTTTTCGTCTGTATCCATTGAAAAACCTGCCGAATCTGAGTTTTTTGACATCACGTTACGAGGCTGAACTTGAGCTTTTAGTTGGAGCTGCATGGCGAGGGACCGACCTGATACCGATTAAAATAAACGTGTTTTATCCTAAAGCGGAGGAACGCGTTTCGCACTTCCGTCCATTTTGGGACTTCCTGAGAATCAGCGTGTTAAACACATTTTTGTGCGTTTTAGCGGTTGTTTACGGATTGCCTTCAAGGCTAATCAGAAGAGCGAGGAGGAACCATGACTAAGTTTTTCCTTAAAATATACGATTCTTTGTCGGAAAAGAAAGTTTTGTCAATAGTTTTATTATTGACAATCACTGCATTATGCGTTTTTTCCGCCTTAAAATTGGATTATAAGGAAAACATTGCCGACTTCCTGCCATCCGACCCGGAAAAAGAAAAATACACCTCAGTTTATGACGATTTGAGCAACCAAGGACAAATAACAGTTATCTTTTCGGGCAACGACATGGATGAGCTGATGAGTGCCCTGGATGACTTTGAAAGCAATTGGCGCGAATTAGATACTTCATTGTTGGTCAATGATTTACGTTGTAAAATTAATGACGGCTTGGTCTTCGATGCCATCGATTTCATTAGAGAAAACCAGCCGCTGTTTTTGACTGACGATGACTACAAACGCATGGATTCTCTGCTTGCCGAGCCAGATTATGTGGCGATATGCATGCAAAACATCAAGTGGATGTTGGCGTTTCCAACAGCGAGCGTAGTCATAGAAGGAATAAAAGCTGACCCGTTGAATCTGTATTCTCCTGCACTTCAAAGACTTACGGCATTGAACGCCACAGAAGGATATCGCGTTGAGGATGAATATCTTTTTAACGAAGCTGGCGATAAGGCTTTTGCATTCTTCTTCTCACCTTTTTCTGGCAGTGACACCAAAAACAACGCTATTTTGGTCAATTTGATGGATAAAGTCATCGATTTGACATCAGAAAACCATCAAAACGTGAAGATTTCAGCCGTAGGAGCACCAACGATTGCAGTCACCAACGCACAACAGGTAAAAAATGACAGTTTTCTCTCTATAGCACTTGCAATCGTGTTGATTTTCAGCATTTTAATGTTTACAATGGCGAGAAAACGCAACCTTTTATGGTTAGGAATCTCAATAATGTTCGGCTGGATTTTCGCTCTCGCAGTGATTGCGTTGTTCAAGACAAGCATTTCCATCATCGTGGTGGGCATAGGCTCAGTGATTGTTGGCATTGCCGTGAATTATCCACTCCACTACCTCGACCACATCAAGCAGGAGCCGAATAAACGCGAAGCGCTGAAAGACGTGATTCAGCCATTGGTTATCGGAAACATCACCACTGTGGCGGCGTTTGCATGTCTGATTTTCGTGAAAGCAGAGGCGATGCATGATTTAGGTCTTTTCGGCGCACTCATGCTAATCGGGACGATACTTTTTGTGATGATTTTCCTGCCATTATTCGCTGTTTCGCCGAAGAAAACGCACAAACTTTTCGTCGACAGCGGCAAGGAACAATCTGAAAAATGGAGAAAAATAAAGCTTTACGCTTTCTGGCCATTAGTCATTATCACATTGATACTCAGTTATTTCAGCGGCGACACATCATTTGATTCCGACTTGCACAACATCAATTTCATGACTGAGCAACAAAAAGAGGATTTGGCACTTTTGAGCGAGTCGTTGAACAAAGATGGCGAAACAGATTTGATTTATGTGGTGGCGGAAGGCAAGGATGTGCAGGAGGCGTTGGCTAAAAATGAGGTGATAATGAATGATTTGGAAACGGATTTTCATCTGTCTCTACAATCCGTTTCCGGTCCAAACGGATTGCTTCCTTCTATTGAAAAACAACGCCAGTCACTTAAAAAATGGGGTGATTTCTGGAAGAGGCACGCAGAAACAGCAGAAATTTTAGAAAGCGAGGCTGAAAAAGCGGGATTTTCATCCAATGCGTTTTCCACCTTTACACAAAATATTGATAAACATTATGTTACGAAGCCAGTAAGCAAAATGGAAGCATTGTCGGAGTTGTGCAAAACATACACATTGCAGCACGATTCTTTGACGAGAGTTGTGAATTTCATGCGAGTTCCTATTGAGAAGTCGGAATCTCTGAAACAGCAGTTGCGACAGGCTTTGCCAGAAAATTCATTTGCATTCAGCATCAGCGATGTCGGAAACAACCTCGTCTCGGCTTTGTCAGACGATTTCGACTACATTTTATACGTCTGCAGCATCGTTGTTTTCTTCTTCCTATGCCTCTCTTTCGGTCGTTTGGAATTGGCGATTTTGGCGTTCCTGCCACTCACCGTGGGATGGGCTTGGATATTGGGAATCATGAGCTTAAGCGCGATAAAATTCAATATCGTAAACATCATTCTGGCGACATTCATCTTCGGTCAAGGCGACGACTACACCATTTTTATAACAGAGGGTTTGCTTTACGAATACACTTACGGCAAAAAAATGCTTAAAAACTACCGAAACAGCGTGATTTTGTCAGGAATCCTGATGTTTATCGGCATCGGAACGCTTATTTTCGCAAAGCATCCAGCTATGAAGTCGTTGGCGGAAGTGGCAATCATCGGCATGGCGACAGTTGTTTTCATGGCGTGCTACCTGCCTCCTATCGTTTTCGGCTGGCTCACCAAGAAAAAAGGCAGATTACGCGAGGTCCCGCTTACACTGAAACGTATTATTTACACCACGTTGACTTTACTTGTCTTCTTCATCGCCGCTTTCGTCATCGTCACACCTTTGACATTGATTTACATTGTGTTATGGCCAAGAACGAAGACCAAACGTTATCGCTACCACCAGATGATTTGCGTTTTCATGCGCATAGCCTTGAAACTGCTTCCAGGCGTGAAATTCAGCCTTGAAAACAAGTTCGGCGAGAGATTTGACAAGCCGGCAGTAATCATCGCGAATCATCAATCGCATCTTGACTTGTTGTGTGTCATGATGTTACATCCGAAAGTGGTGCTGCTGACGACAGACTGGGTCTGGAAAAACCCGATTTATGGTGTCATCATACGTTTCGCGGAGTTTTATCCTGTTTCTGACGGCTACGACAAAAACGTCGAACGTCTGCAAAGCCTTGTAAAACGTGGCTATTCCGTTGTTGTCTTCCCCGAAGGCACGCGTTCCGTTACAGGCGAAATCATACGTTTCCACAAAGGCGCTTTCCAACTCGCGCAAGCCCTCAACGTCGATATTCTGCCTGTTTTCATACATGGCGCGCACGATGTGATGCCGAAAAATGACTTCGTTTTGCGTGAAGGCAAACTGCACGTGGAAATCGGGCAAAGAATGTTGGCTGGCGAAGTTAATTCAATGGAAACCAATGCTTTAAGGACATATTTCCATGAGTTTTACATCAAGCGTCTTGAAGAAATCAGAAAAGAGCGTGAAGATGTCGATTATGTTTTGCCGTTCGTTAAATACAAATACATTTACAAAGGCAATGACGTTGAACGGGCTGTTAAGGTAAGTTTAAAGAAAATAAAAGCTCATTCAGAAGAGATTAACATATTGAATCACAATAGTATTGGCATAATAAACAGCGGTTACGGCGAATTTGCCTGGACGTTGGCTTTGGTTCATAAAAACACTCAGATTTACGCATTTGAAGCCGATGAGGACAAGTATTTAATAGCGTCGCATTGCAGTTATATCCCTGAAAATCTACATTTTGTAAAAGACGAAAAAGTGCTTGAAAATTGCGATTATATAATTGATAATCAATTGTTTTTAAGATGAAAAAGTGCATCATCATAGGAAGCGGCTTGGGTGGTTTATCCACTGGTGTCATATTAGCGAAAAACGGCTATGATGTCACCATTTTGGAGCAGGCGAACCAAATCGGCGGCTGTCTGCAATGCTTCCAACGTGATGGCGTGAAATTTGAGACAGGCATGCACTTCATCGGCAGCCTTGATGACGGAAAAGTGCTTTCAAATTATCTTAACTATTTGGAAATAAAGGATAAAATCGTTGTAAATCCACTTGACAAAAACGCATACGACATTGTGTCTTTAAACGGCGAGCGTTTTTCATTTCCAAACGGACGCGAGGCTTTCATTGAGCATTTTTCGGAGCGTTTCCCGAATCAGCGCGAGAATCTTAAGCATTACTGCGATTTGGTTGAGCAAGTCGCCGAATTGTCGCCTTTCCGCGATTTGAAGCTCCTCGACGATGACAATTTTTTCAAGAGTAACGAATTGTTGTTCAAGAGTTTAAATGAAATATTCGACTCCACAATAACTGACCCGCTTTTGCGAAATGTTTTGGTCGGCAACATCTCACTTTATTCGGCTGAGAAAAACAAGACGCCGTTTGCGGTGCACGCTTTCATTTTCGATTTCTACAACAACGGCGCATATCGTATCGTCGGAGGCAGCGACACTATTGCTAAAGCATTGAGTGACATTCTTTTACATTACGGCGGGCGAATTCTTACACGCCAAAAAGTGACACAAATAGTCATTGAAAACAAGGTCGCGATTGGCGTAAAAACAGAAAACGAAAACTTTTATCCTGCCGATGTCGTGATTTCTGACATAAATCCGAAGCAACTCATTGATATTGTTGACGATACAGCTTTTAACGAAGCTTATAAATCAAGGATTAGGGACATAAATAACACTTCATCGGTTTTCTCGTTGTATCTGCGTTTCAAAGACGATTCTATGCCATATCTCAACTCAAATTTCTATGGTTTTCAATCAGTTACACCATGGGAAATGAAGGGCGATGTCGATGAGAAATGGCCCAACGGTTATCTTTACATGCATCATTGCCATGAGAAAGAACCGAAATTCGCAAAAAGCGCAGTGATTTTGTCTTACATGTCTATCGATGCTTTGGATAAGTGGAAAGACACCACTATTGGTCACAGAGGCGTTGATTATGAGCGTTTTAAGCATGAAATGGCAGAGCGGTTATTGGATGTCGTGGAAAAAGACTTTCCAGGTTTGAGAGATTCCATCGCCGACTATCACGCAGCCACGCCTCTCACCTACCGCGACTACACCTCCACGCCCGACGGCTCGATTTACGGACTCGCAAAAGACGTGAACAAAGGCATAGCAGGAAGAGTTTCATACAAAACAAAGGTGCCGAATCTGTTCCTCGTTGGTCAAAACATCAACTCACACGGCATGCTCGGCGTGCTTGTCGGGACGATGACAGTTTGCTCGCAACTGATTGGAGAACAAAAGGTTAAGCAACAGATGATTGAAGCCAACCGCAAGACCACGCTCATTATTGGTGGCGGTCTCGGCGGACTCGTGACTGGTGCACTTCTCACAAAAGAAGGCCATAAAGTGACCGTTTTGGAGAAAAACAGCATTATCGGCGGCGGTTTGCAGTCATTTTACAGGCACAATGTGGTGTTTCCAACAGGAATGCACATTTTTGGAGGCTTCAACGAAGGCGGAAATCTTAAACAAATATTTGATTATCTTGACATTACAGACAAACTACAGCTAAAGCCTACTGATGACGAGGCCTGCGATGTGGTGACAATTTCCGAAGACAATGCGACATATCATTTGCCAAAAGGAAAGGAAAATTTAATAGATTATCTTTCAAAAATTTTCCCTGAAGAGGCTGAAAATATCAGAAATTACATCGAAAAACTGTTTGAATTATCGCAAGAGGAAGACCTTTTCTATATTCGCGAAAGCTCGCCTGAACCCAATTTCACATCATTGTCAGAAGACTTCCTAATGCCTTATAACTCGTTGATTGACAAATATATAAACAATCCAAAACTCAAGAGGCTGCTGGGGTATTTGAGTCCGCTTTTCGGTGGTACGGAAAACATGACACCTGCATTTTTCAACGCACTTCTGAGCGTTTTGCACATCAACGGAACGTTCCAGTTTACTGGAGGCAGTCTGCAGATGGCGGGTTTACTAAAAGAAGTTATTGAAAACGGCGGTGGGAAGGTCATCGCGAACGAGGAAGTTGTTAAAATAATCGTTGATAATCATCTGGTTACATATGTTTTAACAAAAAAAGGCAATTCTTATACAGCCCAAAACTACATTTCAGATGTTCATCCAGATGTGCTTTTAAGGCTTGTCAGCGAGAATGCTTTTCCGACAGCTTTCAAGAAACGTCTACGTTCGATTCCTGAGTCTTCTTCAAGTTTCAAAGTTTATATCAAATTCAAAAAAGACACTTTCCATTACATCAATCATGCGAGTTATATCATTGATAATCAAAAAGAATGGCCACAAGGTCTGATGTATGTGACACCTCCGGTCGAGAATCAGGGAGAGTTTGCCAATACGATGATTATCATTAGCATGATGAGTTTTGACGAAGTCAGACGATGGGAAGACACGAAGACGGGGCATCGCAGCGATGATTATGAGCATTGGAAGCGGCAAATGACGGAAAAAGTGCTTTCACGAATGGAGCAAATATATCCGGATTTCCGCGGCAGCATTGAGTTTTCGTTTGCCTCCTCCCCTCTCACCATCCGCGATTTTTACGGCAACAAAGAGGGCTCAAACTACGGTTTCCAAAAGGACAGCAACGACCTCATGCTTTCGCAAATGTCAGTATTTACTAAGGTTAAGAATCTTTTCCTCACCGGACAGAACGTCAACATCCATGGATTCTGCGGCGTTTCATTGACGGCGATTCAGACTGCCGAAGCACTCGTCGGACATAACGAAATCGTTAGAAAAATCAACAAAATTTGTAAAAGTAATTAAATGTTTCGTATATTTGTAGTTTCTTTTAGGATTAGAGATTATATTAGATGGAAACTATAAAGCTGAAACTGATTTACCCGAAATGGAACAAGCTTCCCGGGCAGACAACTTTCAATTTACCGCCTCACGGACCGGTTGCTTTTGCCGCCACCTTGCCGGAATATGTTGACATTTCTTTCACCGACGAGAACGTTGAACCCATTGATTTTGATGAGGAATGCGACCTCGTGGCTCTCTCGATGATGCTCACCACACAGGTAAAACGCGGCTGGGCAATCGCTGACGAATATCACAAAAGAGGCAAGAAAGTTTTGGCAGGTGGCATCTCAAGCATGCTTCACGCCGAGGAGATGGTGCAGCACGTCGACAGCGTATTTTTGGGCGAGTCGGAAGGACGTTCAGAGCAGGTGATTTTGGATTGGAAAAACGGATGCCTGAAGAAAATATACAACTACATGGGCAACCAGCCTGACATCGCGCTTGTGGGTCCTTGCCGCCGTGACCTTTACAAACGCGAGCTCTACAACCACAAAGGCGTGCAGATGGTCGACCTTTTCCATGCGAGCCGCGGATGCCGTTTCAGCTGCTACCCTTGCGCAGTGTCATATCTCGGAGGTCGAAAATTCCGTCCGCGTCCAGTAGACAAGGTTGTGGAAGACATGGCTGGAATCGACAACAACCGTCTTTTTATAGTCGATAACTCATTGGCACAGAATAAGGAATGGGAAAAAGAGCTGTTCACCGCCATCGCTCCGTTGAAGAAAAAATGGATCAGCCACACCATTGAGGACGATCCTGAAATCCTCGACCTCGCTGCCAAAGCAGGCGCTTGGTACGTGTATCAAGCCGTTTACGACACATCCGACTACATCAAGGAACGCGTGAAACGTTACCACGACTACGGCATCGGAGTGGAAGGCACCATCCTATTTGGACTTGACAATCAGACAGAAGACGACATCAAACGCCTCATCGACTTCCTTGGCGAGATTGATTTGGATTTGGCGGAATTCACCATCTTCGCGCCGTTCCCGCACACCAAAGGTCATGACGATTTGTTGAGGCAAGGCAGGATTTTCGACTTCGACTGGGATCATTACAACGCCGGACAAGTCGTGTATCAGCCGAAAAACATGTCGCCGGAGAAGCTGCAGGACCTTTATGATTACGCGTGGAAGAGTTTCTATGCTTCTGAAACCCAGGAATCGAAGATGTTCCGCCTGTTCTGCAACGTGGCAATGCGCGAGATGGAAGAAGGCACATATCGTCCAAGAGACAGGAGACTGGCAAACAAATCGTTCGGCCGCGATGTTGATAGAAGCGTAAGAAACGTGAACATCAGGACAGAAAATCAACAATTGAAATTAAATTAAAATGAAGGTAGCACCAGAATATTACGATGAGATTTTCCCGTTCAAGGGCGAATGGGACATGGAATCTTCTTGTGGATTGAAAATCAGAGAGATAGACGGTAAAAAATACGTCATCGTGACGGAGTTGTATCAAGATAATCCAGGCACCTCGGTGACATACGCAGGCAAGAAACTCGCCGACCAGATTTGCGAGGCGAAGAATCTGAAACTGGAAGACATTGTGTATCTTGAATGTACGCCGAATACCAATTCCAAGCTGTCGTTTTACGACGAGGAATATTTCCAAGTTGATTTCTTTGCAGACATGCAGCACAAATACCGTCAGCTTTCGAAAGAAGAAGTGATGAATATTTTGGGCAGATAATGTTAAAAAAATCATTGATATTCAGTTTATTAGTCATTCTTGCCGGAACCATTTCCGCACAAGAGACCGTTGCTTTGTGGCAGGGTCAAAAAGTGAGACACGGCGAGCAAGTGACCTTGACTCCGTTTTTGGCGGATAACAATGAAAACGGAATATCAA
Organism: Bacteroidales bacterium; assembly: GCA_017427985.1. Lineage (GTDB taxonomy): Bacteria > Bacteroidota > Bacteroidia > Bacteroidales > F082 > Limimorpha. The sequence goes on from JAFRRS010000023.1 coordinate 354,602, forward strand.
TTATCGTTTGTCCTGGAGGCAGTTACTTCTGGCTCGACGATGTCAACGAGGGCGAAGAAGTGGCGGAATGGCTGCAAAATCAAGGCATTTCAGCGTTTGTGCTACGTTACAGAGCCGCAGGCTTCGGAGCGTTTTTCTGGCATCACAGAAGGATTTTCAGAGGCAAACAACATCCCGACATGCTTGAAGACGCACAACAGGCAATAAAATATCTGAAGGAGCATTCCGAAGAGTATAAAATAGACCCTAACAGATTGGGAATCATAGGGTTCTCTGCCGGGGGGCATCTCGCTTTGATGACTGCGTGTTTTTCCGACAAGGAAGACAAACCGGCGTTTGTTGCTGCTATTTACCCAGTCGTGACGATGAACGAGCCGTATGCGCATGAACGCTCACGTCGTGCCTTGCTCAGCGAACGCAAGCAAAACAACCAAACGATGCGTGACTCGTTGTCGATTGAAAAACACATTCCCAACGATTGTCCGCATGTGTTTGTCATAAACTGCGTCGACGACGAAACCGTTGATTATCATAACTCTATGCTTCTCGACTCAGCTCTGACGGCAAAAAAAATTGAACACAAATACATTCAATATCAGACTGGCGATCACGGCTTTGGCGTAAGCGAGGTTTTTGGCACCAAAGAAAGTAGACAGTGGAAACATGAATTTTTAAAATGGCTTAAAGAAACAAAGTTATAATCTAACAATATGAATATCAATGATATAGAATACAAATCCATTGAGGAGATAAAAGCATTTCAAGAAGGTTTGCTTCATGAGGCGTTGGCATATCTGCAGGCTAATTCGCCGTATTATCAGCGGATGTTCAAGAGCTACGGCATCAACATTGAAAAGATTCGTCACATTGAGGATTTGGTGAAGATTCCGTTCACTGAGAAGAAGGATTTGCAGCTGTTCAACGACGAGTTTTTATGTTGTCCGAAGGCTAAAATCATTGATTACATCACCACTTCTGGCACTCTCGGCGACCCGGTGACGTTCGGATGCACCGAGAAAGACCTGCAACGTCTGGCATTCAACGAGAAGAAATCGTTCGAGTGCGCAGGCGTGAAACCAGGCAATATCGTCCAGCTGATGACGACCCTCGACAAGCGTTTCATGGCGGGACTGGCTTATTTTCTTGGGCTTCGCGAGCTCGGCTCCGGCGTGATTCGCGTCGGTAACGGCATCCCTGAGCTTCAGTGGGACACAATCAGACGCATCATGCCAGACACCATCATGTGCGTGCCGTCGTTCATCCTGAAGCTCATCCAATACGCTGAGGATCATAACATTGACTACAAAAACAGCAGCATCCGCCGCATCATAGGCATAGGCGAAGGCTTACGCGACCAGAACTTCGACCTTAACCTTCTTGGCAGGAAAATCAAGGAGAAATGGGACGTTCAGCTGTTCGCCACTTATTCCTCGACGGAGATGGGAGCCACATTCTCGGAATGTGAATACGGTCAAGGCGGGCACGTGCATCCGGAGCTGATAATCGTTGAAATCATTGGCGAAGACGGTCTTCCAGTCCCTGACGGACAGCCTGGCGAGATCGTCGTCACAACACTTGGCGTGGAAGGCATGCCGCTGCTGCGTTTCCGCACTGGCGACATCGCCGCGAAGATTGTAGAGCAATGCAAATGCGGACGCAACTCCTACCGCCTCACCCCTCTCGTGGGACGCAAAAACAACATGATAAAACTCAAAGGCACAACGCTTTATCCGCCAGCAATAAACGACGTTTTGGACAACACCGACTACGTTGAAAACTACGTGATTGAAGTTCGCCAGAGCGAGGCTGGAACCGACGACGTTGTTGTGAAGATAGGATTGAAATACCAACCGGAATTTGATGTTGTGAAAGAGCTGAAAGACAGCTTCCGTTCGCGCATCAGAGTGGCGCCGCAGATTGAAGTGCATCCCGTTGAGGAAATCCAAAAGATAAACTATCCGGCAAAGAGCCGTAAACCCATAAAATTCATCGACTTAAGAAACAAATAATGGCTAATTTCGACGACATAAGACCTTACAACGCCGACGAGCTTCCAGCCGCCATGCAACGCATCGCCGACAGCGAGCTGATTCCGTCGATTGCAAACTATCTGATGCCTGGAGCAGATGCGGAAATATTGCGCAACAGACTTCGTAATATAAAAAACATCAAAGAGTTACAAGTCGGCTTTTTAAAAGAAGTCATTGAGATTCTTTTAAAAAAGACCACTACGAAATTCGACTGGTCGGGATTGGAAAACATCAAAGAGAAGAAGCCTTATCTGTTCGTTTCGAACCATCGTGACATTGTGCTTGACGCGATGTTTCTGCAATATATTTTGAACGCTGGCGGTCACAACACATGCCAAATCACTTTCGGAAGCAACCTCATGGAGTACCCTCTCGTCGTTGATTTCGGCAAGGCGAACAAGATGTTCCGCATCGAGCGCGGCGGCAACAGGATGGAGTTTTACAACAACCTGATGCACACCTCCGACTACATGCGCCACGTCATCACTGAGGAGAAGGAATCGGTGTGGATTGCGCAGCGCAACGGGCGCACGAAAGACGGCATCGACGCCACCGACCCAGCCATCATCAAGATGTTTTGGATGAGCAGAAGAGACGACAAGGTGAAGTCTTTGGCTGAACTGAACATCGTGCCGATTGCTGTCTCTTACGAGTGGGAATCGTGCGACAAGCTGAAAACACTGGAACTTTACGCTACGAAGGTCAACGGGAGATATGAGAAACGACCTGAAGAAGACCTCAACAGCATCCTCACAGGCATCATGCAGCCGAAAGGTCACGTGCATTTCCACATCTGCGAGCCCGTGACCGAAGACGACCTACATAGGATGGACAACACCCCTGGCGATTACTTCAACAACATCGCGAAGCTGATGGACGAGCGAATCAACTCGGGCTATATGTCGATGCCTAACAATTTCATTGCCAACGACTTACGCAGCGAATCAAATAAATACGCCAGTCATTACACTGAGAAACAAAAAGCCGATTTCTTGCAGTATATGAAATGGATCGAGATGTACAAAGACCTCGATCAGGCGCTTTTGAGAGACATCTTCTTAGGAATCTACGGGAATTCAGTAAGATAGGGCTATTTCAGGACGTTAAGCATCTGCTCGCCCAGACCGATTTGATAGCCTTTGGCTTCAAATATCACCTCTTCTTTATCGTTTAGTATCATAAAAACAGGAAGGTTTTCTGTTGGGATATCTTCTTTGATTTTAAAAACGATATTTTTCGGTAACTCATTGAATCTCTTCAATTTGAAATTCTTCAGACTCTCCTCGTCTTTGAAAATGAATGTCATTTCGCCACCCCAATTTTCAAATTCTTCTTTTAAAATAGAAATATCCTGCATGGTGTGGGTGGTTGGCTCGCTGCCGCCGTCGAGATATGCGACGATTCGTAATTGAGACGCGACGTTTTGAGACGTTTCAGGAAACGTCTCTACGATGGGTTCGCGCATTATCAATTCAATATTCGTTGTCTCGCCGCTCTCTATCCTAAAGAAACACAATCTGTTAAGGACGCTGCCGTCGGGGAGACGCGGACCATAGCTCAATGCGTAATAACCTGCGTCGAGCGTGATGCCACCCTCAGCCATCATCTGCGACAATGTCATTCCGACATCCATTCCCGGGTCCATGGCGTCGTATGCCAAGAGGTCGAAGGTGTTGCCGTTGAATTTTTTTATTGAAAAATGGGTGTAATAACGAGGATTGTCATCGCCCTGATATTTTATCATTAATATACCTGGTTTTTGAGACGTTTCAGGAAACGTCTCTACAGGGGTAAAATAAACATCATTCCATTGATTATCAAAATATTGCACCTTTCCTGTAACAGGGTCAATCCTTGATGGAATGCCTGATGTGCGTGCCAACGCCACGAAGAAAATGTCGCGCGAATGCGAGTCGGCATGACGCGAACGCATCACTCCTGCGGGCGACATCGGGATTCTGCGGACGTTCAAATCATCACGGATGGCGATGCTGTCGCGGACAAAATCAATAATTTCATTAATATTATCAAAATGTATTAATTTTGTACGATACGGGCGCAACATTTCATTGGAAACGCGCGGATTATAAATATATTCATCGTCAAAACTGCAATTATCAAGGCAATCAACCAAAACATCAATCGAAACATCACGCAAATCCTTGTCGGTGATGACGTTCAAAATCTTGTACGCCTTCTCTTCTTTCCCATTTCCTCTCGCATAATCAATGAAATCCTTGATTGTCTGGCAATTGCCCCATGACTTCTCCAACAAACCGATATCATAATCGCCAACACAATTCTCATATTTATTCAATTCAATATGGAAATTACGCACAAAATCCTCATATTTCAGGCGTTCGTCATTTTTGGCACGCATCTCGGCTGAAACGTCAGGGATACGGGCATTTTCGACAGGAGGGATTATGTTGTAATCGTATGATTCAACACCCGCAGAGACGCACGGCCGTGCGTCTCTACAGATGGTGATTGTGAGCGTATCGGTCGAACCAATTGGCACCACCTCGAAACCGAATATTCCGTCCTTCGACGCGTAAACCATCATCGTGCCCAATCCTGCCATCAACCATGTATTCCCTTGATTATCAGTGTATTTCGTCGCAACGGTGTTATATTCCGAATAATTGTAAATCTTGAAATCAACGCGCGCGTCAGGAACAGCATTGCCATCTTTGTCGACGACTTCTACATTCAATTTTGCCGTCTCAGCATAGTTTCCGATAACATTTATCTCGGTGTAATTCGTTGTCCTGTCGATGACTTCCTCCGGACCGTCGTAATCACCGAAAACGCGAGTGTGTACAAGCAACGCGCGCGAAGCAGGAGCATTGAACCAGCCCAAATCGAGCACCGGTTCAGGCTCGCAGGCACCGAGAAAATGCCATTTGCCGTCGACCCAAGCCTCCACCCAAGCATGGTTGTCGTCGCAGTGCGCCCAGCGCGGCACGTAAACCTGACGGGCAGGGATGCACATCGTGCGAAGAGCGGCAACAAGCAGCGTCGACTCCTCACCGCAGCGTCCCCACGAGGTTTTGATGGTCGCCATCGGGGAACTGGTTCTTGAATCCGAGCCTTTGTAGTTCACCTTCTCATGACACCAGTGGTTGATTTCCAACACGGCATCATACATCGACAAATCTTTGACACGGTTGTATAATTCATCATAATACACCGTCCGGAAATCATCCAAATTCTCGTTATTAACTCGAATCGGGAGCACAAAATGCTTGAACTCGCGCTCAGGAACAGATTTCCCCCACGGCAACTCTTCTTTTGCCTTGAAAGACGCCTGGATATTGTTCAAAAAATAGTCTTCTGTGTAATCAACGGCATCACATGAAGGCATGTAAGCATAAAGAAACCGCAACGCTTTCTGATCTTTTTGTAATTGACTGTTAGTACAAGATGTTGCTAATAAGGCGACTGCTAAAAGTAGTAATAATTTTTTCATATAAATTCTGTTAAGTCAGAATTCAGTATTTCTTGCAATTCATTTCGATGTGCTTTGTCGGTCTTCATGAACAGGAATCCCCACACGCTCATTGCAGGATTCATGATATCGCGGGTCTCGACAACGCCATGGAAATGCTTCTTGATCTTCTCAAAATCAAGGGCTTTTGTTGTCTCGTATGGCTTGTCGAGAACAATAAAACTGAAAACATCGTCCTCGATACCGTTCCACATCGTGGCGTAATCAGGATGGATGCCTTCGAAGAAAGCCTGAACCGGCAGCAAACCGCAGGTGTGACGTGTCAAGTCGTTGAGGCACATGCCTGCAAAACGCAGCGGATTAACCTCAATCGGGATAGCCTTGCCTGAGTTTTTGTCAACGCGGAACTCCACATGCATCGGGAAGTTGCGGAGGTTGAGAACGCCGTTCAAGTCAATGAGGAACTGGTTAAACGGACCGTAGTTTTTCTCAAAAATCTCCTTGCTCATGCAGTAAAGACGGTCGCTGACGTCAGTCTCGGACTTGAAAATATGATGGAAGATATTGATAATGTTAGGTTTGCCTTCTTTGTCATAATAAGCGTCGACGGCGTATTCCTCGCCTTGGATGAAGTCCTCAAGAACGAATTTGCCGCTTTTCACCACTGTTTCAGGGAACACAGCGCACTGCTTGGCGAAGTTCTTGTCGATATCGTCCAAAGCGGCATTCCATTCTGCTTTGCTGCGCACGATGTACACGCCCACGCTGAGGAATCCGACTGCAGGTTTTATAACCAAAGGCAATGGCAATTCATCTGGATTCAACGAGCGTAACTCGTTCATTTCCACTTCTTTATAGTAGAAATCAGGGAAAATCTTGGCGCAGATCTTACGGAACTCCGCCTTGTCTTTCACAATCTTCACCTTCTCAATGAGCTCCGAGCCGGCAAGGTGCGGATACAGCCACACGAGGGCGTTTTCCGACACGGCGTAGAGCTTACCGGTTTGCTGGTATTTTGCCACGAACTCGTTGTCGTTCAGCAGGTTGAGATTATGTCCCTGCTTCACCAGAAGCTCCGACATCTCATTTTTCAGCACTGCTATTTGGCTTTTCTCAAGGTATTCGACCAGAGGCGCTGAGACATATGGTTTTTCAAGTATTATCATGATTTTCTTTTTAAACCCCACACTGCGCTGGGCTTAGTGCGGGGTAATTAAAATAGTGTGTCTTCGACACACGTGATTACCTTAATATATTAGCGTTTCTATCAGGGCTGTACGACACGAATTTAATCGGCACGCCCACTTTTTCTTCAATGAATTTGATATAGTCTTCAAGCTCTTGAGGAATCTTGCCTTCTATCTTACAGTTCCAGCCTTTGACAGTGGTGTAGACAGGCTTCATCGTCTCGGTGCAAGCCTCATACGGCAGATAATCAATCACTTCGCCGTTGTGTTCGTAGCCAATGCAGACCTTTATCTCTTTCAGGTCATCCATCACGTCGGACTTCATCATCATGAGGTCGGTGACGCCGCTCAGCATGCAGGCGTAGCGCAATGCCGGGATGTCGAGCCAGCCAGTGCGGCGCGGACGTCCTGTCGTCGCACCGAATTCATGACCGTTGGCGCGAAGCATCTCGCCTGTCTCATCGAACAGCTCGGTCGGGAACGGGCCAGTGCCCACGCGCGTGCAGTAAGCCTTGAAGATGCCGTACACCTTGCCCATGCGACGTGGAGCCACGCCAAGTCCAGAACACGCTCCGGCAGCGATGACCGACGACGAGGTCACGAAAGGATAGCTTCCGAAATCGACATCGAGCATCGAGCCCTGGGCGCCTTCCGCAAGCACCTTTTTGTCTTCATCGAGATATTTATTAATAAGGTATTCGCTGTCGACGAACTTGAACCCTTTGATAAACTCTATCGCGTTGAACCAAACTTTCTCGTATTCCTCGAATGCCATGCCGTCGAGGCGCACCTCGCTGATGTCGAAGTCAAGGTCTTTAATCTGTTGATAATGTTTGGCTTTGATATTCTCGTAACGTTGTTTGAAGTCGCTCATCATGATGTCGCCGATGCGCAAGCCACGACGCGCCGTCTTGTCGGTGTATGTCGGACCAATGCCTTTCAGCGTGGAGCCGATCTTCATCTTGCCGAGAGCCTTCTCGTTGGCTGCATCAAGGACACGATGCGTCGGGAGAATAAGATGGGCCTTGTTGGAAATCATCAGACGTTCCTTCAAGTCGACACCGGCAGCAGACAAGTTGTCGATTTCGTCTTTCAGAATCTTGGCATCGATGATGACACCGTTGCCTATCACATTGATACACTTATCGTTAAACACTCCCGAAGGGATGGTGTGGAGCACAAATTTCTTTCCGTCGAACTCGATGGTGTGACCCGCATTGGGACCGCCCTGGAAACGGCACACCATGTCATAATTCGGTGTCAAAGCGTCGACGACCTTACCTTTTCCTTCATCGCCCCATTGCAAACCAAGAAGCAAATCCAATTTTGCCATATTGATAATAATTTAATTCCTATTTTTGTCATTACGAGCATAGTCGAGAAATCCTCAATGACAGGTCACAAAATTACAAAAAATTTCAGCTTCTCTTCCCCACTCTTTCAACTTTTTTCACGAGGTCGATCTTTTTGATGTTAACTATAAGATTTTCAAGGGTTTTCAGGTTGTTGACATACAGCGACACCTGGGTCACGACCATCCCGCCCTCGGTTTTCATCTCCATGGAGCGCATGTCGAGTTTTTCCTTGTTGGTGATGAGGTCAAAGAGCATCGCGCCAAAGCCCATCTTATTGACTGCGAATATCTTAAGTGTCGCCAAAAATGCGAAGTCATCGTCGAACTGCCATTTTGCCTTCACAATATTCTGACCATAGCGCGACATGAGTTTCATCGCCTCGGGGCAGTCGGGGTGATGTATCTGGACCGGCTGTCCGGGCAGGCTGATGGCGACAACGTCGTCGCCAGGTATCGGGGTGCAGCAGGTGGCGATGGTGTAGCCTTCAGCGCCCCCTATTTCCTTGATGCCGTCGTTCTTCTTTTGCGAAGTCGGACGCACAAAGCCAAGAGTGAGGTATTTCACGAGATAATCAGACCAGCTCGACTCGTTGCGCTTGAAAAACGACTCCACTTCCTGCAATCCGACTTTTTTGATTGCCACATAATAATAAAGGTCGTTGCGAGTGGCGAAATTGAGGCTTTCGGCGAGGTCGGAACGGTTCTGCCTGCTGAAATCGATTTTCAGCTTGTCGAAATACTCTTTCAGCATTGCCTTGCCTTTTTCCTTATACACCTTCCGGAAATCCTTGATGCCTGCTTTGAGTTTGCTTTTCGCTCCCGACGTGGCGAGGTAGTCGAACCATTTCTCCTGCGGTTCCTGGAACTCCGAAGTAATGACCTCCACTTGGTCGCCCATCTTGAGCTCAGTTTGCAATGGCGCGAGGTTTTTGTTGATATTGGCGCCGACGCAGTGGTTGCCGAGGTCGCTGTGGATGCTGTAGGCAAAATCGAGGACGGTGGAGCCTTTGGGCAGTGTCATCTTGTCGCCTTTCGGGGTGAAGACGAAAATCTCATCGTTGAAGAGGTCGAGGCGGAAACTGTCAATAAACTCTATCGCCGAGACGCGGTTCTCGTCAGCCTGCTGCACGAGGTCTTTCACAACCTTCATCCACAGGTCGAGACCGCTTTCCTCGGTGGTGTTCTTGTCGCGATATTTCCAATAGGCGGCGAAACCGTTTTCCGCGATGTCGTCCATGCGCTTGGTGCGTATCTGCGTCTCAATCCAGTTGCCTTGTTTGTTCATGAACACGGCATGAATCGAGGAATATCCGTTGGTTTTCGGGAACGACACCCAGTCGCGCATCTTCTTGTTGTCGGGGTAATAATATTTCGTGAAGACGGCAAATGTCTCCCAGCACCTGATTTTCTCCATCTCCACATCGTCGCAGTCGATGATGATGCGGGCGACATACACGTCGTAGACCTCATCTATCGACATTCCGAACTTCGCCATTCGTTCCCACACCGAGCTGACGTTGCGTTCAATCGCCATAGTCCTGACGCTGATGCCCATCTTGTCAAGTTCGTTTCTCACAGGGGCGAGAAACTCTTCTATCTCATTGATTTTCTTTTCCCTAAGATTAAGAAGCTGTTTCTCCACCGACTCATAGACCTGCGGGTTGATATATTTCAGGCAAAGGTCGTCGAGTTCGAGTTTTATCTTATAAAGACCGAGGCGGTAGGCCAGCGGGGCGTAAATCTGGGTTGTTTCCGACGCTATCTTCAGCTGCTTGTGATGCGGCATGGAGCTGAGGGTGCGCATGTTGTGCAGGCGGTCGGCGAGCTTGACGAGGATGACGCGGATGTCGTACGACATGCTCATGATGACTTTCTTAAACGTCTCAGCCTGAAGGCTTTTCACGCTCTCGTCGAAGTCCTCGGATGTGAGTTTGGTGACGCCGTCGACTATCTGCGCCACTTTGTCGCCGAAGTGTTCGCTGATGTATTCCAAGGTATAGTCGGTGTCTTCGACAACGTCGTGGAGGAGTGCGCAGATGATGGAGGTGCGGCCCATGCCCATCTCGCCTGCTATGATGGTGGCGACGGCGAGGGGGTGGTACATATAAGGCTCGCCTGAGCGGCGGCGGGCGTCCTTATGGGCGTTGGCGGCGAGGAGGTACGCCTCGGTGACGAGGGCAACGTCCTGGTCGTTCTTGCGCGACTTCCAGCATTGGAGGAGAACGCCGAACTGCCTTTCGAGTTCGTTTTTTTCGTCTTGGGAGTAGGTGTCGGGTAGGGTCATCATGGCAAATGAAAAAAATCATGCAAAATTACAAAGGATTTCCGAAAATTACAAGTTGAAATTTTATTTTTTTAAAAACAACGTGGCAATTAAAATTTTTTGTATCTTTGCATCCTGAAAAGCCAATTCCGTATGTGGTTCCCTTTTTAGGGTAATTGCTTTGTACGGTTGGCTTTTTTTATTTCACCTCGATTTTGTTGACACAGTATTGAACGTGTTTGTTGTTGGCTTTAATTCCAATCGTTAACTTGACTTTGAAATTCAAACAAGATTGTTTGTCATTTATAAAATCATAATACAAAATCGCCATATTTCTATAACCATTATAAGACTGAGTACCTGTTTTAATACGATCATAAATAGGCTTGCTTTCATCCCCTGTTGCTTTTGCAACAATCTTTTCCAAATGCTTAACGGCATACGTTGACTGCCAGTTTTTCGATGCCGTGTTAATGGTTTTCTTGTCGCTTTCGTTTTCAACGATAAAAATGTCCACACCAAGGTACTCGTTGAAAATCCTGTTGATTTTCCCTTCACGCTGGAGTTTTTTCCAAAGAATTGAATAATAATGCCTTATCAGCTCTATTCTTTCGCTGCTACGATGTTTTGCCGTTGGTATTCCGGATATATATTCCGGCAAAGTGTTATTATATAAAGGTGTCATATTTGATGTTTTTGATATTTTGTGCAAAAATAGGGATTTTTTAATATTTTGCTTGATTTTTCATAAAAAATTGTAATTTTGCAAACGGAATTCAAAAATTAGGATTTATGGGAAAACTGGCATTTATATTATGCTTTATTCTGTCGGTATATCCGGCTGACAAATACGAGAACCGACGACACATCCATGTCGTGAGGCGCGGAAGGAAAAAATCGCATAAAGGCGACACCGTTGCAAAAATCTGGATTGAGGAAAACGGTGAAAAAAACATTGAAATCGCATGGTCATTGCTGTCATCGGAAGAAGAAAAAATGGTAGTTAAAGCTATCAACGATTATTGGAAAGAGCTGAACGAACGCATTGATGATGTCTTCAAAGGGAAAAAAGTTCAAATTATTAAAATAAAATGATATGTGCAAATTTAAAGACACCGACCTTGGTATAAAAAAACTCGACTTTGGAATGAAACGCGGGATGATGGCGGTTTATCTCACCGACGGCCGTATCGTCATGGTGCCCGTATCAATGTTCCCTGATATTAAACGCCTAAGCCGTTCGCAACGCGAAGATTATATGATTATGGATGAGCAATACTTCTCATTTGAGGCGACCAGCAGAATATTTTCTGTTAAAGACGTTTTAAAATATTAGGACTTGGAAAATAATATGTATCTTTGCAGCGTAAAAAGTGCCGGCGTATGTCCTCGTCACTGCGCATTGCACTCTAAAAGGCGCAAATCGGGTTTCATCCTTTGACGGTGAAACCCGGTGTTTCTTAAAGAATTATCTTCAATTATTTTTAAAAATTTTACAACTTTTGGTTGTACAATTAAAAATTGTATTATCTTTGCAGCACAAAAACTAAATGATATGACATTTGATAGGATTTTAGGAAATGACACATTGTGGGCAGTGAGATACGACAATGAAGAAGACAATTCATTGAGGAAAGTTTTTAACCAATGGAATGACCCTGAATGGCTATGGGATTTTTTTGAAAAAAACATTTCTGATTTGGAGTCGTATTTTAAAATAACTGATTTAGGACAAGCCATTTACGACACAATAAGCGACAGCGACGAATTGGAATGCCTGATACTTGACATCTCTCCAGAAGCCAATCTTGACAAATACTTCCGACCATTGGAAAACAATAGGACTGCCGACATGACGCTTGGAAAAGAGAAAGCCAAAACCGAACAGAGAAACAGACACGCATCTTGGCTGCGACTGTACGCCATAAAACTAGAACCCGGCTGTTACATCATAACAGGTGGAGCGATAAAACTTACGCGCACAATGCAGGAAAGAGAGCATACATTGCAAGAACTAAAAAAGATGGAATATGTACGAAACCTTTTAATCGAACAGGGTGTTATAGACGTTGCCGGATTTGTAGAATACACTAATGAAATATAATACCGGAGGAAACAAAATGAAACAAAAGAGCATCAATTATCTGGAGAACCGCCAAAGTAAAACACCTTCAAAATGGAGAGATGAAGCGGAGTGGCGACGAGAGAACAAGGCATGGCTGCGCCACTCTCAACATATCGCAGTGGTTGTGCTTTCATATATGAAACGAGAAAAAATAACGCAAAGTATTATGGCAGAACGACTTAACTGCACACAACAATATGTGTCAAAAATTCTTCATGGTTCGGAAAACATGTCTCTTGAAACTCTAACAAAATTGGAAATGGTAACAGGTGTACAATTGATTGTTTCATAAGCCATCAAACAGATAATGTATAATCGAGTTTCATCCTTTGACGGTTAAACCCGAATTTTTTTGCACCTCAAAAATTTTTGAAATTTTTTGTCGAGGGTTTTGGAAAAAAACTTATTTTTGCATGGATTTTGAGGGGTTGAGGGATTAATTTGTAATTTATTGACATTCATTGCTTTATGCAGGGATAGGTTTGCAGGAGATGTAAAATTTTTTCACATCAGGGATGATTTTACACATACAGGAATGGCATGATGCAATTCTTCGGCTCGAAAAAATTACAGAAAAACAACAACTAAATAATATAAAAACAATGACAAAAAATTTATTTTTCAGAAGAGCCATGCTCCTCTTGATTTTAGCTATTATGTGGGGGGGGTGATTTGATGGCAGCTATTGACATTACAGATGATACCCAACACCTTTATTACACCATAACAAGTGATACTGAAGGAAATCGCACTGTAAAAGTAACCTATCCTAATACGGGCGCGTATAGTGGTGGCGCTGCATATAATAATTTCACTAAACCATCTGGAGAAATTGTTATACCAAGCACGGTTGAAAAAGATGACAAAGAATATACAGTGACATTAATTGATAAATGGGCATTTTATAGTTGTTCGGGAATAACTACCATAACAATACCCAATTCTATCACATCGATTGGACAATCTGCCACTGCCAATGGATACTCATTTTACGGTTGTAGTGGATTAACTAATGTTATTTTTGGAAATACAAGCACTGTTTCTATAATCGGTTATGGTTCTTTTTATGGTTGTTCAAATATTGTATCGTTTTCTGTGCCAAGCAGTGTTACTGTTATTGGAACTTCTGCTTTTCAAAATTGCACAAGTCTTGCCTCAATAACGATACCAACAAGTGTTACGTCGATAAACCAAAATGCTTTCCAGGGTTGCACAAGTCTTACTACTTTGCCAATACCATCAACAGTGACAACTATCAACCAAAGTACTTTTGAAGGTTGTACCGGTCTTATTTCTATAACAATACCATCAACAGTGACAACTATCAACCAATCTGCTTTCAAAGGATGTACCAATTTGGAATCAATTACATTTGAATCTGGAGCAACCGGTATAAGTAGACTTAACACCTCAACTTTTGAAGGATGTTCAAGCCTAACAACAGTTACATTCTCTAATAACAAATTAACAACCATTTATAGCGATGTATTTAAAAACTGTACATCGCTCACAACAATAACAATACCTGCAAGTGTTACAAGTATTACAGCAAATCCGTTCTACGGATGTTCCTCATTAAATGAAATAATAGTTGACGATGAGAATACAACTTTTAACTCAGGGAATGGAGCTAATTGTATTATTAACAAATCAAACTATTTAGTAATCGGATGCAATGGTACAGTAATACCCGCAACGACAACTCAAATATCAAACAAAGCTTTTTATGGATGTAATGGGCTTACTGCCATAACAATACCATCAAATATAACATCTATAGGGACAAGCGCGTTTCAAGATTGTTCAAGTCTAACTAGCATCACAATACCATCTTCTGTAAGATATTATAACACAAGTATGTTTGAAGGGTGTACAAGTTTAGAAAGCGTAATAATCAGTCCATCGTCAGCAACAATAATATCTAGCAATGCTTTTAAGGGATGTACACGTCTAACAAGTATTATTATTCCATCAAATATAACAACTATTAACAATAGTGCTTTTGAAAGCACAGGACTAACATCTATAACAATACCATCTACCGTAACAAGTATAGCAGCAAAAGCTTTTTATAGTTGCAAAAGTCTTGCTACAGTAACAATAATTGGTGATAATACAGCATTAAGTGGCACACAGGTCTTTTATGAAAGTTATTCAAGTATTATTAAAGGTTTAGTTATATATGTACCATCAAATAAGATTGATTATTACAAAGGCGCAGCAAACTGGTCAACGTATACTAGTATCATTGACAATATTGGTATATATGTTTATAATACAGTGGGAGATTGGACAACAGATGCTAATTGGAGTACCGCTCCACACGATAATGACAACGTGTATATCAATGCCAACTGCACAATACCAACAAGTTCTAACATAGTTGTCACCAACATGTATATTTCCAGTGGTGTTAGCTTAACTATCAATGATGGAGCCTCTATTTCAGCTACAAGAATTACCAGTGATGGAAACACATCATCTTTGGTAATCGCTGACGGCGGTCAGCTCATCTGTAACTCCTCGGTGGCAGCAACAGTGGAGAAGGACATCACAGCTTCGACAGCAAAATCAGGCGAAGGGTGGTATACCATCGCTTCATCAGTGAACAACCCTGCCATAACATCGGGCACCAACCTCACAGATGGAACTTACGACCTCTATCGCTTCGAAGAATCGGAACAGGAAAAACCATGGGAGAACTACAAAGCCCATTCAAGCACCGATTTCACAACCCTTGAAAACGGCCGCGGATACCTCTATCGTAACGGTGCCAGCAAAACTCTCAGCTTCACTGGCAACACCAACGTCGGTGATGTGAGCTGCAGCGTGTCAAACTCTGGCGGTGACTTTGCGGGCTTCAACCTCATCGGCAACCCTTATCCGCATAATATCTATAAAGGTGCAGGCACCGCAATACCGAACTCGGTGACAAGCGGCTACGAACTCGCGACAGGATTCCACACCCTGACAAACGAAGGCGCATGGTCGACAGGAACTGACAACAGCACCGCTATTCTCCCGGGACAAGGCATCATGGTTGAAGCTACAAAAGCAGGAACACTCACTATTTTAGACAAGACTTCAAGCAGCGGCTCGAAATACAACAGCGAATACATCAGATTCACGGTGGAGAACGCGGAATATTCGGACGATGCCTACGCATGGTTCGACAAAGGCTACGGTCTGCACAAGATAGACCACCGCAACCCTGTCATTCCGATGCTCTACATCCCGCAGGACGGCGAGGACTACTCCATCGCCATCATGAAGGACAACACCGAGGCGTTCGGCTTGAACTTCAAGGCTAACACCACAGGCTCATACACCTTGAAATACAAGTCTAACGGCAACTTCGACTATCTCCACGTGATAGACCGCATGACTGGCGAGGACATCGACATGCTTCTCGACGGCGAGTACAGCTTCGTTGGCTCGACACAGGACGACGAGGCGCGCTTCATCGTGAAACTCGCCTACAAACCCAACTACGGCAGCAGCGACGAGACGGTGTTCGCCTACCAGAGCGGCAGCGAGATTCTCGTGAGTGGCGAAGGCGAGCTCCAGATTTTCGACGTGACCGGAAGAATCGTTTCAACAGAGACGATAAACGGAGTGAAGGCGGTGAGCGTGCCGGCACAGGGCGTTTACGTGTTCAGGTTAGTGGGCGAGAACGTGAAGACACAGAAAATCGTGGTGAGATAATGTGCCGCGATGCGGAATGTGCCGCCTGACGGCGGAATGTGAAGCCTGACGGCGGAATGTGCCGCGATGCGGAATGTGCCGCCTGACGGCGGGATGTGCGGTCTTCGACCGAATGAGGCGAAGCCTCCATATTCCCGAACGTAGTGAGGGCACATTTCACGAAGTGACACATTTCACGAAGTGACACATTTCACGAAGTGAATCACATTCTGCGAAGCAGCAAATTTTGCGAAGCAACAAATATTGACAATTTAAAAAAACAGATACAATGAGAAAAACATTATTAACATTGGTGATTGTGATGACATTCAGTCTTTGTGCAAGTGCACAGAGTGACGGTTTCTTCAAGAACTACAGAAATGACGGTTACAGCGACCGCGGTGGTGTTACAAGCGACCCGTTGATGCCTAATCTGCCTGGCGGTAGCGTGGGAGAATACACCTCCGACCAGGGTGCTCCACTCGGCAGCGGTTTGCTGGTGCTCACCGCCCTCGGAGCAGGATACGCAGTGGCACGCAGAAGACAGAAATAACGGATTATTTAAATAGCATATCCAACATCATGAAGAAAACCATATTTCTTATTGTGTCACTGTTTCTGATGGTGGCGGCAAACGCCCAAGACTGGACTTTTGTCAATTCGTTTACCACCTCTACTGGCCGTCAGCACGCTGTGGTCTACGACGGCGAGAACATCTACACCGCCGCATGGGGCAAGTCGTCGACAGTGGCGTACATGTTCTACAAGTACGACCTTGACGGCAACCTCCTCGACGAGTTCGACATCCCCGGAATCAACGATATAAATTACGTGCGTGACATGACGTACGACGGCACATATTTCTACGGCTGCGACGGAAGCACTGGCAACATCTGGTGCCTCGACCTGCACAACAAGGTCGTGATAGGCTCCATTCAGACCAGTTATCCTGAGCTTCGCTGCTGCACCTACGACCCTGTTTATGACGCTTTCTGGGTAAACGGCAACAACACAGGCAGCCAGCCCAACCTTTATCTCGACATGCATCTTGTGAATCGCAGCGGCGTGGTGCTCAAATCGGCTTCGACGCATCCTCTCGGAGGCCACACGGTGAAGGGAACAGGCTATTTCACCGATGAATACGGCGTGGCACACATCTATATCCACGCTGTGGAGGGCTTCACCGCCCATGTGTTCGACTATGTTATCGAGTCAGACAGCATGGATCCCAACTACATCTTCGACATGGGACAGACACCAGGCTATTCAATAGCAGGCAGCGCAGGCGCCGCATACATTGGCGAAGTCAACGGCTCACAGTATTTCTTCGGCGACATCGACCAGAGTCCCAACCTCATCGGCATCTATGCCCTTGGCGAGTACGAGCCTGTAGTCCCCACCCCACCGGAGGGCGATATTTTCTTTGACTTCAACGACGGCATCATGCGTTGGACCACCATCGACGCCGACGGCGACGGATACTGCTGGGAGACACGCCAGAACTGGGGCGACGAGAACAACAGATTCAGCCTCACATCGGCATCGTACGACGACTTGACACAGACAGCACTCTTCCCCGACAACTATTTAGTGACACCATATAAACTTGACTGCGAGCAGATAACATTCATCGCCCAGGCACAGGACGCGAATCATCCGGCAGAGCATTTCGGAGTGGCTGTCTCAACGACAGGCAACACCGACGAGAGCGACTTCACCATCATCTGGGAAGCCGATATGACCGCCAAGGTTGCTGGCAACTGGCATGCATACGATGTCGACCTCAGAGAATACCAGGGACAGGACATCTACATTGCTATCGTCCATTTCAACTGCACCGACCAGTTCATGCTCAACATCGACGACATCACGCTTCACAGACAGTTTGACGGCATGAGCGAGAACGGCGCGAAGATGTTCAGAACATATCCTAACCCTGTGAGCGACATTGTTATGATTGAGAGCGCAACGAGCGTCAACAGATATGAGATTTACGATGTTAAAGGTGCAGTTGTAAGAAGCGAAGCTGTTGATTCCAACTCATTCGAAATCAACGTCAACGGACTGCCTTCAGGCATCTATTTCATCAAGACAGTTTCGGAAGGGATGACTCAGACGAAGAGATTCATAAAGAAATAACAACAATTATTAACACATAACTAATTAAACAACATGAAGAAAACTTTATTTTTTGTTGCAGCTATATTATTAGCTATGGTAAGCAACGCACAAGACTGGAATTTTGTTAATTCATTCGCCACTTCTACAGGCCGTCAGCACGCTGTGGTCTTCGACGGCGAGAACATCTACACCGCCGCATGGGGCAAGTCATCGACAGTGGCTTACATGTTCTACAAATACGACTTGGACGGCAACCTCCTCGACGAGTTCGATGTAAACTTCGCTGGAAGCGGCAATTCAGACAACTACATGCGCGACATGACATTTGACGGCACTTATTTCTACGGTTGCGACGCACATTCAGGCAAAATCTGGTGCTACGACCTGTACAACAAGACCTTGGTCGGCACAATAGAGACAAGCTTGAACGAACTTGGAACTTGCACCTACGACCCTGTCAACGACGCTTTCTGGGTCGGCGAGAGAGCATCGGGTTCAGGCACACTCTACCTCGACCTCAAGCTTGTTAACCGCAGCGGCCAGGTTCTTCAGTCGGCAACAGCTGCCGACCTCAACGGTCACACCGTTCACGGCACAGGCTATTTCGTTGACGACAACGGCGGTCGCCACCTCCTGCTCAACGCAGTTCAAGGTTTCACCGACCATGTTTACGATTATAACATCGACAGCGACGTTTTGAGCTCAGACTTCTTTGATTTCTCAGTGACACCAGGCTGGGGCGCGGCATGCTCAGCAGGCGGCGCATACGTTGGGACCGTCGACGGCACACAGTATTTCTTCGGCGATGTTGACAAGAGCCCTAACATCATCGGCATCTACGCTCTCGGCGAATACACTCCTGTAGTCCCTACTCCACCTGAGGGCGACATCTTCTTCGATTTCGAAGACGGCATCATGCGTTGGAACACCATCGACGGCGACGAAGACGGCTTCAACTGGGAGATGAGAGAGATTTACGCTGTTCCGGGCAACACACACTGCGTGACATCAGCATCGTACGACGACTGGACACAGACAGTTTTGATGCCGGAGAACTACTTCGTGACACCTTATAAACTCGACTGCGAGCAAATCACCTTCAAGGCACAGGCCCAGGACGCATCACATCCGAACGAGCACTTCGGCGTGGCTGTTTCAACAACAGAAGGCGCTTCATCAGAGGATTTCGAGATTGTCTGGGAATCGGATCTCACAGCCAAGACAACGGGCGCTTGGTATGATTTCGACGTCGACCTTAGAGCATATCAGGGACAGGACATCTACGTTGCTATCGTGCACTTCAACTGCACAAACCAGTTCTCAATCAACGTCGACGACATCACCCTTCACAGACAGTTTGACGGCGTGAACGAAAACGGCGCGAATATGTTCAGAGTGTATCCTAACCCTGTGAGCGACGTTGTCATGATTGAGAGCGAGAGCGTTGTTGACAGCTACGAGGTCTACAACCTGGCAGGCGCGATGGTAAGCAACGGAATGGCAGGTGCCACAACGTTAAGCATCGACATGAGAGAGCTTCCAGCCGGCGTTTACGTTGTGAAGATGAACGCCGAGGGTGTTGTTATGACAAGAAGAATCGTGAAGAGATAGTTTAGAGTTTAGAGTTTAAAGTTTAGAGACGGGTTTCGGTAAGGAGCCCGTCTTTTTTTGTTTTGATTTTTCCCTAAAAAAAACATTTGGTTTTATGGAATTTTTGGTGTAATTTTGCGGAGTTTTTCCAAATGGGTGTAGAAAAACGGAATTTATGTTTAATTAAAGCTAAAAGTTATGAAATCAATTGTTTTTGATCCCAACCGGAACCAGCAATATCAAAATTTATTAACAAGAGTAATCAATCAAGCAAAAGTCACGCAATATCGCTCTTGTGTTGGGGTAAATCAACAGCTAATCAGACTATACTGGTTTATTGGAGAAGAAATATCAAAACTGAAAGCCGACGCAAAATGGGGCGGCAAATTCTTCTCACAATTCAGTCACGACCTTACGGAGTCTTTCCCTGACATGAAAGGTTTCTCGACTCGCAACCTACAGTATATCAAGCAGATGTACGACACGTTTTCTTCAAAAGAAATTACGCCACAGGCTGTGGCGCAATTACAAAAAGCAAATTTGCCATCGGTAAATAATGAATTCACCAATTCTCCAATAGACTATGTCTCGCTTGTTCCATGGGGTCACATACGCTTCATACTTGACAAGGATTTCTCTCCTGAAAAATCATTTTATTACATATTAAAAACAATAGAATACGGTTGGAGCAGAAACATGCTGCTTAATATGATGGCATCCGAACTTTACGAATCGGAAGGAAAAACCATCAACAATTTTCCGACCACATTACCCAAAAACGACAGCGATTACGCTTCTGAAATGCTAAAAAGCCCTTACCATCTGGATTTTCTTAATCTCAGAAAAGATTTCAAAGAAAAAGAGCTTCAAAAAGGATTGGAAGATAACATTTCAAGGTTTTTAATTGAACTTGGCAATGGATTCGCATTCGTGGGACGGCAAATAAGACTTGAAATAAACGGCGATGAGTTCTTTTGTGATTTGCTTTTCTATCACCTCAGACTGAGAAGATATATTGTCGTCGAGTTAAAAACCGGCAAGTTCGAGCCCGAATATGTGAGCAAATTAAATCTCTATTGCACTGCTGTAGACCACATATACAAGACGGATTTGGACGGAGACACAATCGGGCTTCTTTTCTGTAAAGAGAAAAACGACCTTGTTGCACAATGGACTGTTGAAAAGAATGAACAACCCATAGCTATCACGCGCTATGAACTCAAAAAACTACTGCGGAACAATCATCTTCGCAGTAAAGCGACACATATTCCAACTGACTGATTGTGAAACGTGGTAAATCCTTGCAAAAGCCGGTCTACGATTTCACGACGCAAAACAACAATTTGTTTTCTATGACCATTACTCCCGTGATTTTTCCCTAAAAAAACATTTGGTTTTATGGAATTTTGGGTGTAATTTTGCACCTTAAAAATTTTAAGACACGAAACGATTGCGTAAACACACCAAATTATTAGAAAACAACAAATAAACCGGTTATTATATCATGAAAAAATCTTTACTATTAATTATGCTTTTCGCCTTTCTTGGCATTTATGGAGGGGTGATAAGGGCACAAGTATCAATCCCCTATTCGGAGGATTTTGAGAGCTATTCTTCAGGACTGCCAACAGGCTGGGCTAAAGTTGGTTCCGGCACAGTGGCAGTTCAGACAAGCAACGTACATGGAGGCTCAAAGAGTTTGAAATTTAACGGCTCAACCTCCAATATTGTTGTATTACCTGAATTTACAATAGATGTCAACAAACTGCAAATATCATTATATTCAAAAGCAGAAACTAATTCCTCATATTGTGGATACTTTGATGTTGGATATATAACAAACCTTGAAGACGCGAGTACATTCGAGCCAATTGAAAGTGGCTATTATAACCAATACACATCATATAAATTAGTATCAGAAGTAAGTATGTCATCCGCTCCAGACACTGCACGTATCGCTTTACGTCACCGTCCGACATCTACTTCTTACTATTGGTTTGTTGACGACATATTAGTTGAGGAAATACCCGCCTGTCCAACACCTAAAAATTTGGCTGTAAGTGCGGTAACAAGCTCTTCTGTCACCTTAAACTGGACAAGCAGCAGCGACGCATGGGAAATAAAATATTCAACAAACGAATCCTTCGACCCTGCCAGTGAAGGCACCTCCGTTGTCGCAAACTCAAAACCGTTCACCATATCATCAGGATTAACAGAAGGGACTGTATATTATGCATACGTACGAGCCAACTGCACTGCAAGCGGTGACGGATATAGTTCATGGAGCAACAAGGTTGTTTTTAACCTTCCATTTGTTATCGACAACAGCCATTCTTACAGCGACAACTATGAAAGCGCATGCAACTGGGTTTTTGTCAATGGCGATATGACAAACAAATGGTCATGGGGAACAGCGACAAACAACGGTGGCTCAAAGTCTATTTATGTTTCAAATGACGGTGGCACGACAAACGCATACAGCAACGGATATTATAACTATTGCATTGTTTATGCCACGAAAAAATTCACATTATCTGCCGGCAAACATAATATCTCATACGACTGGAAAGCTAATGGCAAAAACAATTATGATTTTCTAAGAGTCGCTTTAGTACCTGCGAATACAGAATTAATTGCCAGCTCATCAGCACCATCTGGATTCAGCTATAGTGCACTTCCTTCCGGATGGATTGCACTTGACGGTGGCTCCCAGCTTTACGGAAGTTCTTCCTTTGCTACAAAAAGCATTAACGAAATCAACATTGCGTCAGCAGGCGACTACATGGTTGTTTTTGTATGGCGAGTAAGTTCCAACGGCTCAAATCCTCCTGCTGCCATTGATAATTTCAACATCAGCAAGGTTTCTTGCTCCGCACCTACAAGTTTGGCAAAGAACTCTGTTACAACCACTACCGCCACATTAGGATGGACAAGCAACGGCGACGAAACAGCATGGGTGATAAAATATTCAACAGATCCGGACTTCAATCCGGAAAGTGCAGGCACATCTGAAAGTGCGGATGCCAATCCTTTCACAATTGGCTCAAGCACACCGCTATCAGCCAATACAACTTATTACGCATACGTGCGTTCTGACTGTGGCGGAGGAAGTTACAGCGGATGGAGCAACAAATGCGAGTTCAAAACCTTATGCGAATCAGACGACACCCCGTTCGAAGAGAATTTCAACTCCCTTACAGTGACAGGACAGATTCCAGACTGCTGGGACAACTCAGAAGGCACTACAACAACCGAGGGTTACAAGTGGCGCTATAATACAACCACCTCGGGAAACGGAGCCGCAAACGGAACCGGTCATAATGACAGCAAATGTGTGGTGTTCAATTCATACAACAATTCATCAGGACTGACCAATTTCCTGAAAACCAACAACATAACACTGCCAAGTGACAAAAGCATGCAACTCGCGTTCTGGTACAAAAACCCTGCCGGCGGTGATTTCTCGGTTTACATCTCAACAGACGGCGGAGAGACACACACCACATCGCTTGCAACCGGTCTCACCGGAGCGTCATCATGGACTGAAAAGAAAATCGATCTCACCGCCTACAAAGGTGAGGATGTGGTCATAGTGTTCAAAGGCACATCAAACTGCGGATATAATGATGCCTACATCTATCTTGACGATGTAACAATTGAAGAGATGTCTGCATGTTCAGTGCCTATCGACCTCACTGTAAATGACATCACAAAGAATTCAGCGTCATTAGGTTGGTCGTCAATTGCAAGTGCCTGGAATATAAGATACAAGGAGGCCGATGCAGGTTCATGGGAAGACACAATTGTGACAGACGAGAACCCATACACCCTCACAGGATTAGAAGCTCAGACAGAATATGAGTTCCAGGTACGCACCGACTGTGGCGAAAGTGTTTACACCGACTGGACTAGCAGCCAGACATTTACAACAAAATGCACAGAAAAAAACCTCCCATATTTTTACGGATTTGAGGACGCAGACGATTTGGACTGCTATGTATTAAACAACACATACAGCTCTACTGGCAGATATAATTATTATGCTAAAACAGGCTCATATTGCTTCAGATTTTACCATAGCACAACATACGACCCGCAGACACTTGTTACACCTCTATTAAATACAACTTCAAAAGGCGTTAGGGTGGAATTTTACTATAGAACACAATATGGAGGCAGTTCATACGAACAGAAATTCAAGGTTGGTTATTCAAAAACCAACGACAACTTGTCAAGCTTCACATGGGATGATGTTGTGACAACAACGTCAACCACATACACTTTGTACCAACATGACTTTGTAGAGAGCGGAATAAAATATGTGGCAATCCAATATATTTACGACAAGGCATACGATTTGTACATCGACGACCTTAATATTTCAGAAGCCCCGTCATGTTTCAAACCCACAAGTCTTGAAGCAAGCAGCATCACATCTTCAACAGCATCTTTGAGTTGGACGGCAGAAAGCGTTGGGCAAGACCACTGGGACATTTATTATTCGACAAGCTCAACAGAACCTACAGGAGAAACCTCTCCTTCTGTAACCAACACAGACACAAAACCTTACACCTTGACAAGCCTTACTGCCAACACGACTTATTATGTCTGGGTGCGCGGCAACTGCGGCGGAGGCGATGTTAGCGATTGGAGCGATGTTGAAAGCTTCACGACAGACTGCGCCACTTACAGCATACCTTACAGTTATGGTTTTGAAGATGCAAGCGACATGGCTTGTTGGACTATGACTAATTGTTATTCTGGTACCGGAAGAACATCTTCTTATAAGAGAACCGGCTCCTACGGTTTCGGATTCAATCACAACAGCACATACGTGCCACAATATCTGATAACGCCAGAATTAAGCGGAACATCAGCAGGTGTTCATATAGAGTTTTACTTCAAACATAGTGCAACAACTTGTAATTTCCAGATAGGCTATTCCACAACCACCAACGCAACAGGATCTTTCACTTGGGGCACTGAGGTGACGAATGCCACTAACAACTTCGAGTTTTACGAATACGACTGCCCTGCAAACACAAAATACATCTGCATAAGATACTATGCCACGACATGGACTTCGTTATATATCGACGACATCAGTTTGACAGCGGTTCCTACATGTAAAAAGCCGACTGGTCTTACCGCAAGCGACGAGACCTCATCAACAGCCACTTTGAACTGGACGGCAGGAAGCGTTGGACAAGACCACTGGGATATA
This sequence comes from Bacteroidales bacterium, assembly GCA_017427985.1. Lineage (GTDB taxonomy): Bacteria > Bacteroidota > Bacteroidia > Bacteroidales > F082 > Limimorpha. The sequence continues at coordinate 379,631 of JAFRRS010000023.1, forward strand.
TATTATTCGACAAGCTCAACGGCACCTACTGGAGAGACAGATCCATCTGTAACCAACACAGACACAAAACCTTACACCTTGACAAGCCTTACGAGCAACACGACTTATTATGTCTGGGTGCGCGGCAACTGCGGCGGAGGCGATGTTAGCGATTGGAGTGCCGGAACAAGTTTCACAACCGACTGCGCAACATATAGTCTCCCATACAACTACGGTTTTGAGACTGCCGGCGACATGACCTGTTGGACATTAAATAATTGTTATCCATCATATACCGGAAGGACAGAAGGCAACGGATACAATTCATCATCATATTGCTTCACATTCGGATACAGCTATTTATATGACCCGCAATATCTGATAACACCAGAATTAAGCGGTGCGTCAGCCGGAGTTCATGTGGAGTTTTACTACAAACGCTATAGTGCGAGCAGCGTTTCGACATTCCAGGTCGGGTATTCCACAACTACAAACGAAATCTCGGCATTTACATGGAATACAGCCACCGGCAATCCTTCGACAGCATATCAGTTCTTCGAAGAAGATTTCAAGTATAACATCAAGTATATCGCGATAAAATACAATGCCACATCATACGACTATTTGTATATCGACGACATAAGCCTTTCTGTCGCGCCTTCTTGTTCGAGGCCGAAGGCTGTTGCCGCAAGCTCCATCACCACGCACAGAGCCTCGTTGAGCTGGACGCCAGGTTATTCCGACCAAGACCATTGGGACATTTATTACAACAATTCGGGCACCGAGCCTACGGGCTCAACAGTGCCATCGGTGACGAATACCGGCGACAACCCTATCGAGCTGACAGGATTGGACAAAAACACCGCATACTACGCATGGGTGCGCGGCAACTGCGGCGGTGGCGACGTGAGCTCATGGAGCAAGTTTGATTGCAGTTTCAGCACTCTTGACCTAATAGCACCTTCAGACTTGGAGGCCTCAAGCATAACCACGTCGTCAGCCTTGATTTCATGGAGTGCCGTGGCGACTAACGACAACCACGCCAGCTATGAGTTGTATTACTCCACGTCGAGCGACACGCCGTCAGCCACACCGGGTGCAAGCGCGAACTACATCACCGGCATCGACGACACCTCATACCTGCTTGACGACGTGCTCAGCGAAGCCACCACGTATTACGTGTGGGTGCGCGACAACAACGGCGTTGACGGCAACAGCGCATGGAGCAGCCCGATAATATTGATAACGGTACAAAACCCTGTCACCGTCGACGCGAGCCATCCTTACAGCAACGACTTCGAGTCGGCTAACGACTGGCTCTTGATTAACGGAACCCAGACCAACAAATGGGCTTGGGGCACCGCAGCACACAACGGAACAGGCTCGACAAAAGCCATCTACATCTCAAACGACGGAGGCACAAGCCACGCATACACCAATGATGCGGCATCAGTGACATTCGCCACCAAGTGCTTCAGCATCGAAGAAGGCTATTACACGTTCTCTTACGACTGGATTGCAAACGGAGAGACAACAGCTGGCAAACCTTACGACTTCATGCGAGTGGCCTTAGCCCCTTACGGAACAACGTTATCGGCGGGGACAATACCTTCAGGGTTGGCCTACAACGCCCTTCCTACTGGCTGGATTGCCCTCGACGGCGGCACACAGCTCAACCAGAGCAATTCATGGCAGACAAAGACCATCGAAGACCTCGAGATTGAGGAAGGCAATTATATCGTGGTAATTTATTGGAAAAACGATGACTCAGGCGGCAGCCAGTATCCTGCGGCTATCGACAACTTCAGCATCACACAGAACACCTGCAAGACTCCTACCGACTTTGCAGTGGCAGACAGCGACATCACACACAACACCGCCAAAGTGTCGTGGACAGGATACAGCGACTTCTATACCGTGCAGTACAGAACGGCGACACATTACAATCTGTCTGAAGGTTTCGAAAACGCCTTCTCCTATTCCAACTGGACCGCAATAAGCCACTCCACCGACCCTGACAACACAGCCGCAATGGGAAGACTCGGCTACGATGCCAGAACAGGTTCTTATAGCTTCAGATTCGGCTCAAGAGACAGAGTCAACTCTTCTGATGTTTACGACCAGTATCTCATCTCTCCAAATATCTCGGGCATCACTGGCAATGTGAAGTTCTACTACAAGAAATATACCAACGGAACCGAGACATTCAAAGTGGGTTATTCAACCACCACCAACGACCTGGCAAGTTTCGATTGGGGTGATGAGATTACCGTGAGCAACACCTCATACAGTGAAGAGAAAGTCTACAACCAAGCCATTCCTTCCGGCGCGAAATACGTGGCTATTTGGTACACATCACAATGGCAGTACTATCTCTACATCGACGATATTGCCATCGGCACCGAGCATGCTGCCGGCGAATGGACTGATGCCGTCACTGATGAGTCACACGAATACACCACCATCGAGAGTCTCACGGCAGGCACCAAGTACGACGCGCGCGTGAAAGCCAACTGCGTCGGTGGCGAGTATTGCGACCCGATAAGTTTCACCACTGTCGACAACAACACCAAAATATTCTGCAATGCGGTGTATGATTGGAGTGCGGTGACGGCATGGGAAGGCGGCATACCTGCAATAGGCAACGACGTCATCCTCCAGGCTGACGCCACTATCCCCGACGGATACACTGCATATGCCAGAAACATAGAGATTCAAGGCGGTGCCGACCCGTTCACCCTCACCATTGAAGACGGCGGACAGCTCGTTCATCATGGTGCGGTGAACGCCACACTCAAAAAGGAAATCGACGCGGCATCATCATGGAAAGACGATGCCGACGGATGGTATTTCATCGCATCGCCAGTCAATAACGTTTCAATAGCATCATCAATATTGTATTATCCTATCGACCTGTTCAAATATAATGAGCCCAACGCTCATTGGTATGCATACAACGACGAGCATCCATTCACGACATTGGAAAGAGGCATGGGTTACCTCCACGCGAGCAAAATTGACCAGACCATTGCCTTCAGTGGCGAGATGATGGCCACCAATGAGGAAGTCTCAAAAGACCTGAGCTTTACAAGTGGTTTGATCGATGACGTGAAAGGCTTCAACCTCATGGGCAACCCGTTCACCCGCAACCTCACCGATGAAGACATGGTGATTAAAAGAGCCGGAGACGATGACATCCATGTACTATCATGCCTTGTCATCAACGACGGTAAAAATTATGAGACATGCAACCTTCTCGCAGAAGATGAAATCGCACCTGGCAAGGGATTCTTCATCCAGGCAGACACCACTGGTCAAAAACTGGTGTTCAACTCTTCATCGAAAGGAGCCAAGCCATCTGACATCGGACTGATAAGCATCAAGGCCGGCAACGACGAATACGTCGACAAGGCATTCATCCAAATCGGAGGCGGCAACACTTTGCGCAAGATTACGTTCTCCGACAACAACATGGTCTATGTGATGGACGGCGTCGACGACTACGCAGCCATGACAATCTACGAGCTCGCCAACCCGATACCGGTACACTTCGTGGCGGCAGAGCCTGGCACCTACACCATCACCGTCAACGCCAAGAACATCGACCTCGACTACATGCACCTCGTCGACGAGTTCACCAACGAGCACATCGACCTGCTGAGCGAGCCGAGCTACACCTTCACTTCGGCTGAAGGCGACAAGCCTGGACGTTTCACCATCGTCTTCGGCATCGACAACGTCGAAGAGAACTTTGAGAGCAACGTCTTCGCCTACCAGAACGAGGACGAGCTCATGGTCGACGGCAAGGGCACGCTACAGATATTCGATGTGTTGGGACGCTTTGTCAGCAGCTATGAGGTGAACGGCAACGAACGCATCAACATCTCGTCGCTCAACACCGGCGTATATGTTTTGAGAATGGTCGGCGAAAACGTGAAGACACAGAAAATTGTTGTGAAATAAAAAAAATACGAAAATGAAAAAGATATTATTTGCAATATTGATTGTTTTGACGTTGGGATTCGGTGCCATGGCGCAGCACAGGGGCAACGACAATCTGTTTAACGATTGGAATGATGTAAGCAACGGTCTCGACAAATGGGACGATTTCGGCAACGGTCTGAGAGACCCGGGTCTTCCTGGCGGTCACGGTGGCGGCGACACCCCTGCCCCGCTTGGCAGCGGACTTGTCGTGCTGACGATGCTCGGTGCGGGATACGCTTTTTCGCATAAACGCGAAAAATAAAATGTGCAGACTGACGGCTGAATGTGCAGCTGACGCGGAATATGAAAATGTGTAGAGATGCCACTATGTGGTGTCTCTACGTTTTTTAAAATGCCCCTCCTCCCTGACGGCAATCCCATATAGAAGCTATATATACGCAGCCGTTCTCAACAAAATAATAAATCTTGTACGACAATACAACCAAATAACGATATTCCCTGATGTGAGTGAAATCTTCGTCTTTTCTTCCCATATAAGGCATGGTTTTCAGAAAATCAACACTATGTATAATTTTTCCAATCCTGCGTTTTGCCACGAGTTCACTCGCAAATTCACTGTAAAATCTATAAATTGTTTCTATTTCTGTAGAGGCTCTTCTTAACCAATGTATTTTATACTCCGTATCGTTCGCAAATTGTTTCATGGCTTTCGGTTTTTCCTTTTTGGTAATCGGCTTCGGCTTCACGGAGTGACATCTCCATTTGTTCATAATTATAGCTGCATGGCAGCGGTGTTCCACTTAAAATAGCTACTATTTCTGATAGCAATTCTTCATTGTCGGTTTGTGAAACCAACAATGATGCCCGTTTGCGTAAATCTAATAAAGTTTCCATATATTAACGTTTTTGTATCTGCAAAGATAAACATAATTTTACTCCATGTAGCTAATTAATGAAAAAAATTAGGGACGAAAAAAAATTCCGTCCCTACAAATTTTTACACATTCAGCCGTCAGGCTGCACATTCAGGCGAAGCCTGCACATTAAATCAATAATCTCCGTTAATCACTGCCATGGTGTGAATCAAATCCAACAGTTTGTTGGAGTAACCGATCTCGTTGTCGTACCATGAAATGAGTTTCACGAAGGTGTCGGTCAATGCGATACCGGCTTTTGCGTCGAAGATTGAAGTGCGGATGTCGCCGAGGAAGTCGCTCGAAACGACAGCGTCTTCGGTGTAACCGAGAATGCCTTTGAGTTCGTTTTCAGAAGCTCTCTTCATCTCAGCGCAGATCTCATCGTATGTTGCCGGCTTTGCGAGGTTGCAAGTCAAGTCGACGACTGAAACGTCCAATGTAGGGACGCGCATCGACATGCCCGTGAGCTTGCCTTTAAGTTCAGGAATGACCTTGCCCACTGCCTTTGCAGCACCTGTTGTCGAAGGGATGATGTTGCCCGACGCCGCACGACCGCCACGCCAGTCTTTCAGTGAGTGACCGTCGATAGGTTTCTGTGTGGCTGTGGTTGAGTGCACTGTTGTCATCAAACCGCTGGTGATGCCCCATTTGTCGTTGACGACCTTAGCGAGAGGTGCCAAGCAGTTGGTGGTGCATGATGCGTTTGAAACGACCTGTGTGCCTTTCACGTAAGTCTTGTCGTTGACACCGCAAACAAACATAGGTGTGTCATCCTTTGAAGGACCTGCGAGAATGACATATTTCGCACCTGAGTCGAGGTGAGGCTGCACCGCCTCCCTTGTGAGGAACTTACCTGTTGAGTCAATGACGTAATCCGCGCCATATTCGCCCCATTTCAGGCCAACTGGGTCACGGCTAACACTTGTTGGAATCTCTTTGCCGTTGATGATAAGTGTACTCTTTTCCAGATTGTAACCGATTGTACCGTCAAACTGACCATGCATGGTGTCGTACCTGAGCATATATGCTTGATAATCAACAGGACACGTTCCATTCATGTAAACAATCTCGATGTCGTCACGTTTTTGTGCGGCACGAAGCACCAAACGGCCGATTCGCCCGAGACCGTTGATACCTATTCTAATTTTTTTAGCCATGATGATATTTTTTTGTTAACAAAATTTCATGTTTTAATTGTTTTGCAAAGTTAGACACTATTTTTTATTAAAGCAAACAAATTTCAATAAATTTTTTAAAAAATAAATTTTTCCTGAAATATTGAGATTTTTCGTAATTTTGCGACAATTATTATTAAATTGGAGTAAATTAGTTTTTTAAATGGATAAGATAAGGAATTTTTGTATCATCGCCCATATCGACCACGGAAAAAGCACCTTGGCTGACAGGCTCATCGAGATAACTAACACTTTGACAAAGAAAGAGTTAGTGAATCAGGTCTTGGACGACATGGATTTGGAGCGCGAACGCGGCATCACCATCAAGAGCCACGCCATCCAGATGAAATACGAGCACGAGGGCGAGGTCTACACCCTGAATCTTATCGACACCCCCGGTCATGTCGACTTCTCATACGAAGTGTCACGCTCAATCGCCGCCTGCGAGGGCGCATTGCTCGTCGTCGATGCATCGCAAGGCATTCAGGCTCAGACGATTAGCAACCTTTACATGGCAATCGACCATAACCTTGAGGTGATTCCTGTTTTGAATAAAATCGACATGGAGAGCGCGCAGCCGGAGAAGGTTGAAGACCAGATTGTCGACCTCATCGGATGCGAGCGCGAGGACATTTTACGCTGCTCGGCACGCACAGGCTTCGGCGTGGAGGAAATACTTGAGGCTATAGTAAAACGCATCCCCGCCCCCAAAGGCGACCCTAACGCACCGTTGCAGGCTCTCATCTTCGACTCCGTCTTCAACTCGTTCCGCGGCATCATAGCATATTTCAGAATCATGAACGGCACTATCCGCACTGGCGAGAACGTCAAGTTCTTCAACACCGGAATGGAATACGACGCCGACGAGATTGGCGTACTTCAGATGAAGCAGGTGCCCAAACAAGAGCTGTCGGCGGGCAACGTGGGATATATCATCTCAGGCATCAAGACGTCGAAGGAAGTGAAGGTCGGCGACACCATCACTTCTGTCGACAACCCTTGCGACAAGCCTATCGCAGGCTTCGAGAACGTCAAGCCGATGGTGTTCGCGGGCGTCTACCCTGTCGATGCCGACGACTACGAAGAGCTCAGAAGCTCGTTGGAGAAGCTCCAGCTCAACGACGCATCGTTGGTATGGGAGCCCGAGTCGTCAGCGGCCTTGGGCTTCGGATTCCGCTGCGGATTCCTCGGACTGCTTCACATGGAAATCATCCAGGAGCGCCTTGACCGCGAGTTCAACATGGACGTCATCACCACAGTGCCTAACGTCTCATTCAAGGCCTATCTCACCGACGGCAGCGTTGTCGACGTGCACAACCCGAGCGGCATGCCTGAAGTGACGAAACTCGACCACATCGACGAGCCTTATATCATGGCGCAGATCATCTCGCAAAACGAATATGTCGGCTCCATCATGACGCTCTGCATCGAACGCCGTGGCATTCTGAAAAACCAGGTCTACCTCACCACCGACCGCGTCGAACTGACATTCGAGATGCCATTGAGCGAAATCGTCTTCGACTTCTACGACAAGCTGAAATCCATTTCAAGAGGCTACGCCTCCTTCGACTATCATATCTGCGGCTACAAGCCGTCGAAGCTCGTGAAGTTGGACATCATGCTCAACGGCGACACCGTCGACGCACTCTCCACATTAATATATGTGGACCACGCCTACTCTTTCGGACGTCGCATGTGCGAAAAGCTCAAAGAGCTGATACCACGCCAGCAGTTCGACATCGCAATCCAGGCAGCTATCGGAGCCAAGATCATCGCGCGTGAGACCGTGCGCCAGGTGCGAAAAGACGTCACCGCGAAATGTTACGGCGGCGACATCTCGCGTAAGCGCAAGCTCCTCGAAAAACAGAAGGAAGGAAAGAAACGAATGCGCCAGATAGGCAACGTGGAAGTGCCGCAGTCAGCGTTCCTCGCAGTACTAAAACTGGATTAATAAAAAATCGCGAAGCAACTACGTTGCTTCGCGATTTTTTATTATCTGTTATCTCTTATCTAACAACAGAGACTTTCTTCGTGATTTCATTGCCGTTGGAGACAACGCGAACCATGTAGATTCCTGTCATGAAGTCGCTCATGTTGATAACAGCTTTGTCACTGTTGAGCTTCTGCTCGAACACCTTCTGTCCGATTGAGTTGTAAATGACAACGCTGCTGATGTTTTCAGCTTTCACTGTCAAGACATCCTTTGCAGGGTTTGGATAGATGTTGACTGTCTGTGCCATCACATCATCCACACCATCAATAGCGTAATAATAGTCAACATAGAACTTATTGCCATATCTTGCCTTAATTGGAGCTGCATAGCAGTCGATATCCTGATAGTAGGCAACAACTTTGTATGAATACAATGTCTCGTCTTCAAGAGTGTTAGTCTCTTTATACTCAGTCTTGTTAGCGCCCATAAGCTTGATTTGCTTGTAGTCTTCGCCGGCTTTCTTTCTATAGACGATATAACCGCTCAAACCTGTTGAATGTTCAGGAGCCTCCCAAGTGATAGTTGGTTTGTTGTTCGACTGGGATGTATACCACAAGTTTCTGCCCGGCTCGCAGCCTTCACCAGCATTGGCGCAGGCCTCGTTTGAAAGAGGTGACTCGCCGCCGTAGGTGAGGTAGCAAACCTGATAGCAGTGACCGCCCACACCCGGATTCTCATCCACGAACTCATCATCATGAGCGAGTTCAAAGAGATAGCCGTCACGGTAGATGTTATAACCCAACACATCTTTTGCATTTCCCGTCCATGTAAGCACCACATTGTCACCGTTTTGTGTAGCATGCAAGTGGCTTGGAACATCTGTAGGTGCATCGTTGCCGCAACCATTATTTCCAACATAGAAATAACCTGTCGGGATAGTGCTTGATGATGCTTGTGGGAAATTGTAAACTATCTCATTGTTATAATTCTTGATCTTGAATGAAAGTGTCACATTATCCGTGCCGTTCTTCCAAGCGAACATCACTTTTCCTAAAGTGACATAGATGTCAGCCGTAGTTGGAGTGCTGTTTGTCATTGTAAATGAAGTGATTTCATTGCCGGCTCCGTCGTAAGCGACTAATTTGCCGCCTTTCCATCCCTGCATGCCGTCAGCAGTTGCCACGATTGTCCATTGGCAGGTAGGTCCGAATGACTCGGAATCTCTTGCAGGAGAACCCTTGGCGCCACCCTTCACAGCATAAACAGTATATTCAAATGTGCTGAAGCATGGCACATTGTTGTCAACGTAAGTCATATCTGCACCTGGAGTAGGATTGTCAATTGTATGGATAATCTTTCCGTTTCTTTCAATAACAATTTGATCAATTGATGTGAGGTCTGAATTGCTCACAGTCTTTGAAGGATTAACCCATGTCAATGTGGCTTCCTGCTCAAGAGCGCTTGTCTTTACCACCAAAAGATTGGTAGGAGCCTGTGCTGTGTTGTTATAGATCTCCGCAGGCACAAAGTTTTTGACTGTTACGTTGTTGGTGTTGTAGTCGATTGTAGTTACGAGGAACCAGTCATCGCCTGAGCCGCCCCAGCCCCAGTTGAAATGGAAATAGTCTTCATCATCATAACCGTCACAAACGAAAGCGTGTCCATAAGGAGCACCTGACTCTGTTCCTGAATAATACATAGGCCAGCCTTTGTCCAATCCAGATTTCAAAAGGTTGATCCACTCTGTCGTGTTGCCTTTGTATTGTGCTGAAGCTGCTGTTGTATAACGGAAGTACGAAGAAATTGCACCAGGCACGCTATACGAGTTTGCGCCACTACCTTCAACGCCATCATAGTCCATTTCAACAGCCACGCCGCAATGGAAGCCCAATATGGCGACTGCGTTGCCTTGTTCTGGTGTGTAGCTGTTAGAATAGCTGTTCAACATATTGTCCCAATCGTATGTTGTGGTGCCGAAATTAGCTGAGATTGTTCCATATTTTGAATGATAGTATGAGTGTGATCCCTGTCCCTGAGCCGGATAGTTCCAATACTTCATAATCTGTGCCATTGCTGTAGCGACACAACCCACATAGACATGTCCGCCAGGACCTTGTGGATCTGCCGGGCATGCGCTGTTATATGGAGCCGGATTCTGATTCCATCTTGTTTTAAGAAGGAAATCCACAACTTTCCCGCGGTTGTATGAAAGCAGTCTGCCATATTTTTCCAAGCTCTCCCATTCCTCTGCAATTTTCGGATCTACTGCCTCGCCTTTACTCATAGCCATACCCTTTGCGATTGAATTGAGATAATAGGTGCGCTCTGTGTTGTAGGTGTTAAAGACCTCTCCTTCCGAATAACCGACAATTGGACGGAAACTGTCGTCTGCTGAAACAACGACAAAACCGTTGTTATCAACGTCAAACACATAGAAACTGGCTTCGTTTTCAACTGAGAATGTGTAAACCAATTCAAGGTTGGTACCTCTTGTCTGTACAAATTTCGTCTGGACAAACTTCTGTCCCAACGACTTGGCCGTGTTAACATCGACAGGATTGGCGAACATAGTTCCTATCCCGAGGATAACGGCTGCTGTTAATGATAATAACTTTTTCATCTTTTAAAATTTAATTGATAATTGATTTGTTTCTTATTCTATAACTGTGATTTTCTGAATGCTTGTGCCGCTTGCGCTCTGAATCTTTATCATAAACAATCCGGTTCCGAATTCGTTCATGTCAATAACGTATTCATCGCCTGAAATATTTTCCTCATAGACTTTCTGACCCATAAGATTGAAAATTGCGACATTGCTTAGTGACTCGGCTTCAATCTTTACATTTCCATTCGTAGGATTCGGATAAATACTGACATTGCTGTCATAATTCTCACCGATGGCATCAACTGAATAATAATATTCAACATGATACTTGTTGCCATATCTTGCTTTTATCGGTGCCGCGTAGCAATCGATCGCCTGATAGAACGGGATGACTTTGTAATAATAAACGGTTTTGTCGACAAGAGTCTTAGTCTCTTTATACTGAGTCTTGTTAGCACCCACAATCTGCATACGTTCATATTCGCCGTCAGCGCCGTCTTTTCTGTAGATAAAATATCCGCTGAGACCTGTATGGTTTTCAGGTGCTTCCCATGTGATGATTGGCTTGAAGTTGTTTGTCTGCACTTCATACCATAGGTTGGAGCCCGTGTCGCACCCTTCGCCGACATTGCCACAAGCCTCATTTGAAAAGTTCGACTCGCCGCCAAAGCCGAGGAACGTCACCTGATAGCAGTGACCGCCCATTGAAAGGTCCTCATCAACAAACTCGTTGGTGTTGACAATTCTGAAGAGATACCCGTCACGATAGATGTTATAGCCGTAACCGTCTTTTGAGTTGACAGCGTTCCAAGTCAGGACTATGTTGTTGCCGTCAGATGTGGCGTACAGATTCTTTGGTGCCGATGACGGTGCAGGATTACCGCAGCCGTTGTTGACCTCGCACAAGAACCCGTCTTCCAGGTCAAGGATATTGCCCGAATAGCTGTAAACAGAATTGTTATCTGTGTCTTTGATGTTAATCGATATTGTGTTGTTTGACGATGACTCCACGCCGACCCATGCCATTCTCACCTTGCCTACAGGAAGGTCAACATTCAAAACAGCAGGTTGCGAGTTAGTTGTCGTAACGTTTCCGAACTCAGTGCCGACAGCGTTGTACAAGGCGATGTGCGCGCCGTTCCAGCCCGTCATGTTCGACGACGAGACGACGAACTTCCACTGGCATGTCGGTCCAACATTGATTTGGTTCGAGAACGCCGACTCGCCGACATGTCCGTTGCACACTGCATATATTCTATAAGTATAGGCGTCGAAGCAAGGAACGTCGTCAACGAATGACATTTGTGCGCCTGGAGTCACATTTTCCTGTGTAAAGACAACGACGTTATTTCTCTTCACGACGATGCGGTCGATGCTTGTCAGGTTCTGGTTGTTGAGTGTCTTCGCAGGGTTGTTCCATGCCACGGTGGCTGTGAGCTGGTCGTCAGAGCCTGCTGTCACCACGACATTGGTAGGGACATTAGGTGTGTTGTTGTAAACGTCAGCCGGGACGCTATTGTAAAGCATACTCTGTCCGTCCGTATAATTGTGTCCGTCGATGTCAAAGAAGGCGTCGTTTGAGCCGCTCCATCCCCAGTTGAAATGCACCAGTCCGAAGTCGTCATAGCCGTCGAGCACGTATGCGTGACCGCCGCCACGATGAATCAATGGCCATTCCTTGTCGATGGATTTGAACACCATATTCAGATAAGTCTCTTTTGTGTAATTCTCACGTTTGATGTTCGTCATCTGGTTGCTGTATGAGAAATACTGTGGCATCACCGTGCAGAGTTGTGTCGTCGCCGCACCGCTTCCTGTCGGACGGTAGTTCATGTCGACTGCCACGCCGCAATGGTAAATCAACGTCGCCACAGCCTGAATCTGCACCATCGACGAGCCAGAGCTGATGCTGTTTGGCATATTGTTCCAGTCGTATGTTGTAGCGCCAAAGTTGGCTGTCTGCGTGCCATACTGCGGGTTGTCTTGCGGCACGTATGAATGGCTGCCTGATCCGTGCTCCGGATGATCCCAGTATTTCATGACCTGGGCAGCGGCAGTTGCCACACAGCCAGCGTAGGCGCGACCGCCTGGGCCATTGGCATCAGCAGGGCAGTAATAGTTGTATGGATAGTTTTGGTTCCATTTTGTTGTAAGCAGGAATCCTGCGTCCCTGCCACCAAAACGCGACACCATACGTCCGTACTCACGGAGCGACTCCCAATCTCTCGCCACTTCCACATCAGCGACGACAGCGCCGCGCTGCATACGGTACTCGTTGATATTGTTGAGATATTCCTGCAATGCCGGAGCCATATTGTCTGGTTCGAATACGTTCTCCATAGAATATCCGATAATCGGTCTGTAACTGTCGTCAGAGGATATTATCACAAAACCGTTCTGACCAACATTGAACACATAAAATGAAGGCATTGAATAAACGAGCGTCAATTCATCGCTTTGCCTGGTCTGCTCAAAAGTGTTGTTTGAAAATCTTTGAGCGAGTGACTGTGCTTCCTCCAAACCGACAGGATTAGCACTTGCCACCATACCGCATACCAATAATGCTATTACATAAAAAAGCTTTTTCATATCAAATATTTCTTAAGATTAATGCATGATAACTATACGATTCGACATCTCGCCGTCGACGGTCTTAACGCCGATCATGTAAACGCCTGACTCCAACACAGCTGTGTTGACATCCAACGCATCGGTGAGACCGTTGTATTGGTACACCTTCTGACCCATTGTGTTAAACACCGACACTTCTTGAATTCCGTCAGCCTGAATCATCAGCATAGCGTTTGCCGGATTAGGATAGATGCGTGCGTTTATTGTGTTTTCCAGAACAGCAAGCACTTCTGTGATGACGAAATCCTCGCCGTCGGCTGTCATTGCCGGTGTCGACTCGCATGCTGAGCTGTAAGCTGTCACCCTATAATAATATGTGCCGGCAACATTTACGCCGTCGAAATATTCGCGGAGGTCACCGCCAATCTTTTCAATCTCTGAATAGTTCACGCCGTCATCGCTTCTGTAAATCTTGAAGTTAGATGGGTCGTAGTCGCAAGCCCAAGTGAGGCGTGTGCCGTCAGCACCATTCTGATACATGTATTCTCCAATGAGGTTTGTAGGAGCGGTGCAGCCTTCACAGTCGTTGTTGCCAGTGTAAAGCGTGCCGTTCAACTGTGTCGATGCGCCCGAGAAGTTGTAGACCTGCTGTCCTGCCGAGTTTTTCAAAGAAATTGTCATCGATGAAACTGTCGTTGTAGGAGCATACCATTTTATTGTAATATTGCCTTCCGGCATCTGGAATTTGTCTGACAAAGGTGATGAGTTAGTCATCGAGACCTCTTTGAACAATGTGCCGTTGCTGCTGTAGAACTGCAGCTTTCCTCCGTTCCATCCCTGGAAATTCGGTGTTGTGCAGATGAGTTTCCATGTGCAGTTAGGACCAACAAGAGCCACTTGTGAAAACAGTTTGCCTTCCAAGCCGTTGTTCTCGCCTGAGATGGTATATTCATAGCATCCGTAATCCGCCAAATTATCATCATATGAGAGCGCATCACCTGGCTGAGGATTGTTAAAAGTCTTGATAGTTGTGCCGTTACGTTTCAGAGTTATCTTTTCAATTGATGAAAGAGCCGCTCCTGACTCAGATATTGTAGGCACTGTGAATGAGATTGTCACAGTCTTCGACATGGCGTTTGCCACTGTGGCGTTCATCGTCTGGATGGCAGGGACCATCGACTCGTAGATATAATCAGGAATCATGTCGAACACCACTCTCTGATATTGGTTGAAGCTACCGTTGCCTGTATTAAGAGCGTCGATCTGATAATAGTTGTTTGAAGAGCCGCTCCTGCCCCAGTTGAAGTGGAAGTAACGCTGGTCGTTGTAGCCGTCGCAGTTGAAAGCATGGCCGCCATCGTCGCCAGAGCCAGAATACATCACAGGAATTCCGCGGTCGAAGCTGGCAATGAGCATGTCTTCCCACTGTGTTCTTGTGTAGTTGTCGCGGTATTTCAAATTGGTGCATGTTCCATATCTGAAATGCTGAATCACTGCATCCGGCACGTCTTCAGTATGTGCGCCGCTACCATTTGGCGAGTAGTCCATGTCGACAGCAATACCGCAGTGATACATGATGAGTGCCACCGCCATGGCAGCTTCGTTAGCCGACGAGCCCAATGAGTTAGGCATGATCGACCAGTTGTATGTGGCATTGCCGAAGTTTGCCGACAAAGTGCCGCCGTATGAGCTTGTGCTGTAAGAATGCTCGCCAACGCCAGTGTTAGGCCAGTTCCAGTACTTCATCTGCTGGCTCATCGAGGTAGCCACGCAGCCTGCATAGCAGTGGTTGTTTGTCCAATAGCTTGAGCAGGACGGCGCATAATAGTTATAAGGCCAGCCCTGGTCCCAAGTTGTTGAGAGAAGCGGAGATACAGCCTTGTTCATTCTCGTCTTCATGATGATGCCTTCCTTACGGAGAAGCTCCCACTGCTCGACGATTTCTTCTTCTGCAACCAATTCATTGTCAATGGCATATTGGATTTGTCTTCCATAATGGCCGAGATAATACTTGAGTCCGTCAGGGATGTTGTTCACATCAAAAACGCCGCCTTCAGCATAGCCCAGGATTGGACATGCGCGGTCGTCAGCGGCTACTACGACATAGCCGTTTTCATAGTTGAACACGTATAGATACGGTGTCTCATTTTCACTTTTCAAAGTGTAGACATGCTCTACATCGGCAACATTCTTCGCCGATAAAACATTGTTTCTCAGATACTTGGCTCCAAGAGCCTTTGCTGTGTTGACATCAACAGGGCCTGCAAAAGCCTGACCTGCGAGAATCATCACAACAGACACAAAAAGTAACAGTTTCTTCATTTTTTCTCTATTTTTTTGTTGTTAATTATTCTTTCTACTATCCAAATTTTCCCAATACATTTGATTATCAATCAGTTCAAACGGTTAACATCCATAATGCGTCATTTGCTGCAATTACAGACTTTTGAACTTGTAAAAATACAAAATATTTTTATACAAGGTCAATTTTTTTTGTATTTTTGCATTCAGAAACAATTTTTCAGGAAGTGGAACACAAGTATTACGATTTTTACATGCGTTTTCCGAGTGAAGACGACGCGTTGAGAGCCAAGGATTTTTATTACAAGAAGCATCGTCCGCGCATTGGCGGAGAGTTCAAAATCAACGACAACGGAGTGTGTTCGCTCTCGTTGCAGGACGAGTGCGAGCTCATCACCGATTTATATCCTTTCGGATTGGCGCGTTACATCGTGGCTGACAACTTCCACGGCGTGCGGCGCGAGCACGGCAAGGACATCTTCGACTTCTTCACCGACAGCGACCGGTATTTCTGCTGGGACTTGAACGACGAGGTCTTCGAGAAGCTCAACAACTTCCTGAAAAACGAGATTCACAGCGACGGCTTCACGCCAGAGCCTGGCAAGCACGCCCCGTTCGTCCAGCGCACCCTCGACAGCATGGGAATCGACGACCTGTACAACATGCTGAATGTCGACGCACCAGGACTTGACATTTAGTTAGTCAGTTGTTCAGTTAATCAGTTGTTCAGTTAGTCAGTGAATCAGTTTTAGATTTATTGTTTTGAGACAACTATAAAACTGCTTCTTCCAGTTCTTCTCCTATCTGATGAATCACATCAAGGATTTCACGTTTTCGCTTCTCCGAAGGGTTCTTTGAGCCAGATATGTATGCCGCAAGAAGACTCTGTTTCATTCCCATACGGCGTGCTATCGCAGCTGCGTTAAGCTCTGGATGCGACATGAAAAAACGATAAAACGACGTCTGATTTTTATCTTTAAAGAAACCTTCAAAGCACAAATCTTCGTCAATGTCAGGCCAATGAATCCCGAAATCATCAGCCATGTAGGTGTTTCTCTGCTCTGCTGTGGCATATCTCAGCCGAGGATAATCGGCAAACCGCTCGCAGGCTTCTCTCCCATCCGACGTCCTGATCCAAACAGCATCGTCAGAGGTCCAAATTTTCTCTATTTTCATTTCACAGAATTAAAGAACTTGTTCCAATACTCAGCAATAATTTCCTGATTATCAACGATAATCTTTTTGACCATTTTCAACTCCGAAGGTTTCAATCCATGATTCTCAACGAGTTGCACGGGAGAAATGGTAAATTTCGCTTTTCGGTTGTCTTTAATCACATGAATATGAATCGGTTCGCGGTCATTACCATAGAACAGGAACCGAAATCCAAACAATACAAATAGCGTTGGCATTTCATGGTAATTAAAATTTCACGTTGCAAATATAGGTTATTTTTTAATAACCTACAACGTTTTTTAAAAAAATTTTCATCCCGCCCTTGGGTCTTCTTGGATTTCCATTTTTGCGAGCTTTTGGACTTCGATGCTCGGGTGACCAAATTCCTCGACGATTTTGCCGAGGATAAGATACATTCCGTCACCTTGGAAGGGATAGATTTTCAACACGTTAGGAAAGACAGTGGCATCGAATACATCGCCGTTGGCATCAAGAAAATTGGCAAAGTGCATCAGCTCGCCCTTGCTCGTCTTCACATACTTCAAACTGACAAGTCGCCCGAGCATACGATATTGGTTTCCAACGTGTTGCATCATATTTTTAGCAAACACCTCTCCCCTGAACCTCGTCTTCAGCATGTCGAGCCACGTCATCGTGACCGGAAAGCCAAACAATTCGATTTCATCGTAAGCGTCCTCAAGCGGCTGCGTCTGCATCGCAGGCAATTGATAATCAAGATTTTGCGGTTCAAATAAGCAGCCTCGCATTCCATGGAATTTGTTGCGGTAGGAGCTCATTTTTCCGTTATAGGCATGAGCCTCCCAAAGAAGCGTCGGCTTGCTCCTGCCTGTGAACGCGAAAGCGCCGCTGCGAATCAGGATGACAACCTGCTCCATTTTCGGGTGCAGACGCTCCATGAAATCCGGCAAATTCTTGTATTCTCCATTTACAAGTCGTTCATTGACAACACTTTGTGCAAACTCTGCTTCAAGTCCCTGTAGATGCACAAACCCGATATACGCCACCTTGCCATGAATCGAAGTCAGATATTCGCTCATGTTGACACACGGCAGGTGTATGATGCCGCCTTGCCTCTTTAACTCATTGAAATACACCCATGTAGGATAAAAACCGCCGAAGTTGTTTATAACCGCCACCTGAAACTCGAGCGGAAAATACGCCTTCAGAAACAGGCTTTGGAAACTCTCCACGGCGTACGAAGCCGAGTGCGCCTTCGAGAACGAATAACCTGCAAACGACTCAATCTGCCGCCACACCTCACGTGTCACTGCGTCGCTGTAACCTCTTGATTTACAATTATAAAAAAACTTTTCCGTCAGCTCCTGCATCTCGTCCTTCCGACGGCTTTTGTGGTTCATCATGCGGCGCAAAACGTCAGCGTCCGACAAGTCAAGTCCGGCAAAGTGGTGACAGACCTTCAGCACGTCCTCCTGGTACACCATCACGCCAAAAGTCTCTTCAAGTTGTTCCTTCAGCACAGGATGCAGATAATCAACATGTTGCGGGTCATGAAAACGCTGAATATACTGCCTCATCATGCCCGATTTCGCCACTCCGGGACGGATGATGGAACTCGCCGCCACCAGCGTTTTATAGTCGTCGCAACGCAGTTTTCGCAGCAGTCCGCGCATGGCAGGACTCTCTATGTAAAAGCAGCCGTTGGTCTCAGCGTTGCGCAGCAGATTTTTCACTTTCTCGTCTTTTTTAAAATCCTCAACACGATGAATATCAATGCTCACGCCATGATTCTTTTTTATGATTTCAACGGCATCGTGAATATGCCCGATGCCGCGCTGGCTGAGGATGTCGAGTTTCTCAACACGCAGACGCTCAGCGACATACATGTCCCACTGCGTCGTCAGGAAACCCTTCGGCGGCATGTCGAGAGCCGAATAATAAGTTATCGGTTCCTCGGTTATCAACACACCACCGGCATGAATGGAACGGACGTTGGGGAAATCGAGGATTTGCTGCGCTATGTCGAAGACCGAGAGCGGCAACGGCTCATTTTTCGGGAAACCATGCACCTTAGCAAGCTCGTGTAAAACCGAGTTCTCGCGAAACGTCACGGTGGCGCCAAGCAACGCCACATGCCTCTTCTCATAACGGCTGAAAATGTAACGGTGCACCTCGTCACGGTCTTTCCACGAGTAATCAATGTCGAAATCTGGCGGACTGCTGCGTTTCGGATTCAGAAACCTTTCAAAATACAAATCAAGACCAATCGGGTCTACATCGGTGATTTTCAAGCAGTAAGCAACAATGCTGTTTGCTCCGCTGCCTCGCCCGACGTGATAAATGCCCTTCGACATGGAATACCGCACCACGTCGGCGGCTATCAGAAAATACGAAGCGAAGCCCATTTTTTCTATGATGTCGAGTTCCTTCTCGATACGCCGGTACGCCTCTTTGTTTTGCATCCCGTAACGGTATTTCATGCCGTCGAACGCCATTTTCCGCAAAAGTTCAATGTCATCGTAAACGCTCTCGGTAAACGTTTTTTTATTCTTCGGCGTCGCAAAGTCAAAATCTATATCGCATTGATTTACAACTCTTTCCGTTGTTTTAATAATCTCAGGAAAAAGTGCAAAAGCGGCTCTCATCTTCTCTGGAGGAAGCAGGATCTCATCTGCGGAAGCGTGGTTTTCGAGCCTCGAAATCAAGATGTTTTTGTCGATGGCGCGAAGGTTTTTATGAACCTCAAACGACTTTTCGTCAAGGAAGGTGACAGGCTGCGCAATCACCAACTTTTCCTGATGATTCCGCAAATCGGATGTCAGGAGACGCGACACCTGCGACAGACGCACTCCAACAAACTCATTATCATTAAGTTGCGCCAGTTTCCGTTTCCCGAAAGGGTAAATGACGACGACGTTGTTCCACTGCGGCGCGTCTATATTATAAGGTGTCTTGCTGATGTTATGCTGCGTCAGCGTTTCGTTTATCTCACGAAAACCCTCGTTGTTTCTGGCAATCGCGACATAAAGCAGCTCGTCGCCGTTACGGAACTCGCAGCCCGCGACAGGTTTTATACCATATTTCTTACACTCAAATACAAAGTCGACAACTCCCATCGTATTGTTGATGTCGGTGAGAGCCAGCGAAGGGATATGCAGACTCCTCGCCTGTTCCACCAGATTCTCGATGGAAATCGTGCCGTAGCACAAACTGTTATATGACCGAACGTTTAAATACACCTTTTTCTTTAGTTAGTCAGTTATTCAGTTGTTCAGTTTTAACTGGTTAACTGACTAACTGCTTTAAAGATTGCTTTTTTTCCAAACCGTTTTCGAATTTTATCCATTGCATTGTATAATCCTGTCATTTCTGAAGTGTCGTCGAACAAATCGAGCTGCTGGGTGCCACCGACGAGGCTGCTGAAGCGGACGCCGATGAGCCTTATCAGCAGACGGCGGTCGTAGAGCCTGTCGAAGATGTCGTACACAGTGTTTAACAAAAGATGGTCGAACGAAGTGTAGGGAATCTGCCGTTGCATGGTGTGAGTGTCGAAGTCGGAATAGCGGATCTTCACCGTGACGCAGCCCGTCAGCTTGGTCTGCGAGCGCATCTCGAACGCCAGCCGCTCCACCATCCTCGCCAGCACGCTCTTCAGCAACACGATGTCGATGGTGTCGGTCTCGAAAGTGTGCTCCTTGCTCAGCGACTTCTGCTCCTCGTAAGGCTGCACCGGCGTGGTGTCGATGCCGTTAGCTTTCTTCCAGATCTCCATGCCGTTCTTGCCAAGTGCCTGACTGACAACGACATCAGGCATCTGGCGGAAGTCGCCGATTGTCACAATCCCCATCGAACGCAGCAGCTGATACGTCTTGGCTCCTACCATCGGGATCTTGCCTATCGAGAGCGGGTCAAGGAACGGATGCACCTGCTGATGCGACACCTGCAACTCGCCATTGGGTTTCGCCTCGTCGGTGGCGATTTTCGAGATTGTTTTGTTCTCGGAAAGCCCAAAAGATATTGGCAGTCCCGTGTTTTTCATTATCGTCTCCCGCAGCTCGTGCGCCCATTTGTAGCAGCCGAAAAAACGGTCCATCCCCGTGATGTCGACGTAATGTTCGTCGATACTCGTCTTCTCGTAGACTGGTGCGCGGTCGGCTATTATCTCTGTCACGAGGCGTGAGTAGCGGCTGTACAGCTCCATGTCGCCGCCGATGAACACCGCCTGCGGACACAACTGTTTCGCCAGCCGCATCGGTTGCGCCGAATGCACTCCGAAACGCCGCGCCTCGTAGCTGCAAGTGGAGACGACACCGCGGTCGCCCATGCCGCCCACTATCACGGGACGCCGCTCCAACGCAGGGTTTATCAAGCGTTCCACCGACACGAAAAAAGTGTCGAGATCTAAATGTAAAACAGTTCTTTCCAAAATTTTTTCATTTTTTTCTTGTCAATTCAAAAATTCTTTGTAATTTTGACGTGTTTTTAATCAAATTTTACGACGAAAAATTAGTCATTATTTAAATACATGTCAAGAAAAATTTTAAATTTTTTGCTATGTTATTCAGTACCAATATAAAATTTTTGCGGAAAAGGCGCTCGAAGACGCAAGATGACGTCGCCACGGCGCTCAACATGAAGCGTTCGACGCTCAGCGGATACGAAAACGAGGTGTCGGAACCGGGCATCGAGGCACTCATCTCGCTGTCGAAATATTTCAACGTCGCCATCGACACATTAATAAAGGTGGACCTGACGAAGATCGGCGAGTTCCAGCTCAGCCAGCTTGAACGCGGCTACGACGTGCACCTGAAAGGCAGCAACATCAGGGTGCTCGCCACCACGGTCAACAGCGACAATATCGAGAATATCGAGCTTGTGTCGGAAAAGGCAAAGGCTGGATACACAACGGGTTACGCCGACCCGGAATACATCCGCATCCTCCCCACGTTCCAGCTGCCGTTTCTGTCGAGGGAGCGGAAATACCGCACCTTCCAAATCAGCGGCGACTCCATGCTGCCCATCCCCGACAAGTCGTACGTCACCGGAGAATACGTCCTCGACTGGCACAACATACACGACAAACAGGCGTACATCATCCTCACCATCGACGACGGAATAGTTTTCAAAATCGTCGAAAACCATATCGTCGACGGCTACTTGAGGCTTCATTCGCTCAACCCGCTGTATGAGCCTTTCGAGATCCCCCTGAACGAAATCAAGGAAGTTTGGAAATTCGTGCATTACATCAGCTCGGAGATGCCCGAAAACCACAACATGCAAAGGGAACAACAGCTCATCGACACCATCAACGACCTCAAAAAACAGGTCCAGGCGATACAACTGAAGCTGAATTTGTAAAAAAAATTTTATTTTTTTCATTTTCAATAATATTTTTCATATATTTGCATGATTTTTAATGAGATTTGTTTTTAATGTTAAATTTTTAAAATCATTATAGCATGAAAAAATTATTCTTATCATTGATGCTTGTTGCAGCAGTTGCAGCAGGTTTCACAAGTTGCAAAAAAGACACTCCTGCATCAGAGACACACAGCCAGACATTCACTCTTGGTGAGACAACTTACGACATCGACAATGCCGTCACAATTGAGAACATCCAGTACAACGGCAGCCAGATTTACAACGCCATCGTTCTCTCACAAGGCGAGATGATCGGCAACTCAGGCGGCAAAGGAAAAGGCATCATCATTGTTTTCCGTGGCGACATCACAGCGGGCACACACTCCCTCACATTCAACCATGAGGATCCTACAGCCAACTTCCCAATTTACGCTTATGCAGAACTTGAAGTTGAAGACGTGGTGAATTTCAACATTTATGACCTTATGGCACAAGATGGAGTATATGCTGCAAACAGCGGCTCCTTCACACTTGAAATCAGCGGCGACAATTACACAATCACAACATCAAACATCGAAGTCGAGAATGTTAAAGACGATTCAAATGTCAAGACATCATCAACAGACTACGAAGGCGGTTCGGCAAAATACGTGCTCGCTACAGTCCAAGAAGGCGACATCAACGGCGTTAACATCGTGACAGCAGGCGCAACAAAGTTCACCTACATCGTCGAACAGAAGGTTCTCTGCTTCATCACCGAGACCGCTGACCTGATTGGTTATTTCTACCAGGGCAATTCAATTCCTACAGGCACAATCAACAACGCCACCCTCGTTTATGCCAGCGGAATGAATGTCAACAACGGCATCCAAGTCGGTCAAGGCTCTATCACCATCGAGAAAAACGAAGATGTATACACTGTCGACATCCCAAGTGTCACCATCAACGGCACACAATACACATTGCATTATGTCGGCACAATGCCAAGCTTCGACTTCCCATTCTAAAAAATATTTTTAACCTTAAAGACGTCATTCCTTTCGAGTGGCGTCTTTTTTTATCTTTGCAAAAAAATATCCAATGAAAAAACTCTTACTCATCATCGCAGTATGCATCCTTCAGGCAACAGGATTCTCACAAGATTTGGGCATAATTCCAAATCCACAACAAGTTGAATATCAAGAAAGTGCGTTTTATTGGAAATCCGATTTGTCTAAAAACGAGAAGCGGATAAAGACCGAGATTGTCAAGGACATTCCCGCCAAGGAAAACAAGCAGCAGGCGTACATCATAAAAATAACGCCAAGCAAAATCATACTGCAGGCGATGACTGGGCAAGGGCTTTTCTATGCAAGACAAAGCTTGAATCAACTTGTTAAATATCAGCAGGTTACGACACAAAAAGACGAGTTCGGGATTCCTTGCATGACAATCACCGACTGGCCTGCTCTCGAATACCGCGGCTGGATGGACGACATCAGTAGAGGTCCCGTCCCGACGATGGACTTCATCAAAAAGGAGATTCGCACGCTGGCATCGTACAAGATGAACTTTTTCCAGCTCTACACCGAGCACGTCTTCAAACTCGACTCCCATCCCGACATCGCCCCCACCGATGGACTCACAGCGCAAGAAATCAAAGAGTTGACGGAATACGCGAAGCAATATTACGTTGAGTTTATGGGTAACCAGCAGTGTTTCGCGCATGCCGAGAAGACTTTGAGAATACCTTTTTACGATAACATCGCCGACACAAAATACAATTTCGACCCGTCAAATCCAGAGACATACGAGTTTCTGGAAGATTTGTTTTCAGAAATCGCGCCCGCTTATGAGTCGAGGTTTTTTAACATCAACTGCGATGAGACAGAGGGACTTGGCTCCGGGAAAGCCAAAAAATACGTCGAGAAGACCGGAAAAGACGAGGCTTACTGCGAACACATTAATAAGGTGTATCAGATTTTGAAAAAATACGACAAAACTGTGATGATGTGGGGCGACATCGTGGCAAAGAACCCTAAAATGATAGAGAAGCTTCCTGCCGACATGCAGTTTATCGTGTGGAGTTATGGTGCCGGCGACGACTACATGGAGATGCTGAGACCGTTCAAGGAGTCGGGACACGAGTTCTGGGCTGCCTCGGGCGCGAGCTGCTGGAGCACGACGTTTCCAGACATCAACACCTACACCAAAAACATCGCCAACTTCGCACGTGACGCCTATAAAAGCGGCGCAAAAGGCTTGATGAACACGGCTTGGGACGACTACGGCGAGTCGCTTTTCAGCAGCACTTGGCACTCAATGCTGTGGTGCGCGGAGATGACGTGGAATCCCGCCCAAGGTGAGGGATTTGATGAGAAGTTTGCAATGCAGTTTCTCGGTGCAGAACTTGAAGACCTTAAGGGCGTTAAGGTCTGGGCAGAACCATTCTCTGCACTCGACGAACCGCTTCTGGAGTTTTTCCCCAATCAGGTGAACGACGAGGCGATTGAAAAAAACGAGAGACGCCAAAAAGAGGCACTTGCGTTTTATGAAACTTTGATCTCCGTCAAGGAAAAGACAAAAGAAAACACAGAATTCCTCGACTGCGCAATCGTGGCAGCATACCGTTCCTACGCCACAGCGACAAAAAACATTTTGAAAGCCAATTATTACAAAACACTGCAAAATCCAGACATTCAATCTGTTAAAAAGGCAAAAGAATTGGAAAAAGCCTTCATCCCGATTTTGAAGAAGCTGAAATACGACTACATCAGGCTTTGGGATTCGGAATGTCGAGCCTACTCACGCGACATCGTGGAGGCGCGTTTCAACAAGATAATGCAGGACATTTTGGATGCCGAAAACAAGGTTTTCATCAGCAGCGGGTCGAAAAAGGGAACACCTGTCATCGTATTGAAAACCATTTTCGACGACAAGGACATTTATTACACGACCGACGGAAATGAATATCAATTGTACGAAGGACCGTTTGAAATAACAAGGTCGTGTACGGTAACGGCAATTTGTAATGAGACGTTTCAGGAAACGTCTCTACCACATACAGAAAAACATTTCGTTTTCCACAAAGGCATGGGGCATCTCAAAAACCTCAACAGTCCTGCGGGAAATTACCGTCCGGAATATTCAGGAGGTGGTGACGACGCATTGCTGAATGGCATTCTTGGGAGCAATGACTACAAAGACGGCAATTGGCAGGGATTCTGCGGTGTGGATGCTGACGTTGAAATCGATTTCGGCAAGGCAGAGACTGTTAACACAATAAGAATCAATTTCTTAGCCAACCCTTTCGACTGGATCATGCTTCCAAGCGCCGTGAAAGTGTACGCATTCCCTGTTGATGCCGCGCCAAACACGCCTGAAACGGTAGTTAAAACGTTCAAAATCAACGAGAAGCTACAGCCGTCAGGAAATCAGGTTTTCACCGAGACATTTGACATTAACGGTCTGAAAACCAGATATTTACGGATAGTAATAGAAAACCCAGGACCTCTTCCGGAAGGAACACCTGGCGCCGGTTACAGATCCTGGATTTTCGCTGATGAAATAATTATTGATTGATTACTTTCCCCAGTATTTGAACGTTTCAAGCTCTTTAAGAAGTTCGTTTACCGCGGTCTCAAGCTGCTCATCGACACCTTGGGCGAGCTTCTCAGGAGTGTTTTTTACCTTGATATCAGGCTCCAACTGGCTGTTTTCCAGATAGTTGCCTTCTTCTGTACGATAACCGACAACTGGCAAACCGAAATACAGAGTGTTATCCTGCAAAGTCTCCCAAGTGACGCTACTCATGGTGCCAGGAACTGGCATTCCGACAAGTTTTCCCATCTTCTTGTGCTTGTAAACCCAAGGCGTTCCGTGCGCGTTGCTGTAGTTCGCCTCACCAATAATCATAATCGAAGGCTTGTCATAACGGCGCGACGGCATGATGCACGACACACTGTCACGGACAACCTGTTCAAGATATTTTTCACCCGAGAAAAGAATCTCGATGTCTTCATGCAAACGACCGCCGCCATTGAAACGGGTGTCGATGACGATACCTTCACGGAGATTGTATTTTCCTAAAATGTCAGCGTAAACGTCGCGGTAGCTTGCATCGCCCATGCTCTTGATGTGGACGTAACCGAGACGGCCATTCGACAGACTGTCAACGATATGCGCATTGCGTTTTATCCAGCGTTTGTACAGCAAATCGTTCTGAGTGCCACGGGAAATCGGCTTCACAACCTCTTCCCAACGCTGTTTCGACTTCGGACTGTAAACCGAAACGAGCACTTTCTTTCCCGATTTCTTATTCAGAAGAGGATAATAATCCATATCTTTCGTAATCGCCACACCGTCAATCTTTTCGATGATGTCGCCTGCCTTCACTTTCGAGTTTTTCTTGTCGAAAGGACCATATTCAAGCACCTCTTCGATGCGCAAGCCGTCTTTTTCATAATTCCAATCGAAAAGAAGACCTAACTGTGCCGTTGCGTCGCCATCAGAACCGCCGCTACGATAGCCTGAGCCGGAATGAGAAACGTTAAGTTCACCAAGAACCTCGCTCATCAGTTCGGCGAAGTCGTAATTGTTGTTGATATGAGCCAGGAACGGATAGAAATCCTTCTTAATCTGTTCAAAATCAGCGCCGTTATGGTCACGACGGAACAGGCGTTTGTTCTTCTGCAGGAAGATGTGGTTGTACATATATTCACGCTCAGCGGCACGGTCAAGAAGCATGGTGTTATCATATTTAATAGATGTGGACTTACCGCCTTTCGTCTCAATTTTCTGAATATTTCCGCCCGAAAGCACATAAATGTTGTCGCCTTTTTTATTCAAAGCGAGGTCTGCCCCACCGCCATCGAGTTTCTTCAAAATCTTCGTCGATTTCTCACGAACATCAAGTTCCCAAAGGTCGTAACCTTTTTCAAAAGAGCTCAAAAAATACAGTTTGTCACCGTCTTTCGACAAAACAGCTCCAGACAGTTTAGACGACATCGGAGTAAGTCTCACGACACGCTCATCAAGTCTATCCAATTCAATATCAATTGGTTTTGCCTCTTCTTTTTTATCTTTCTTATCCTTTTTGTCGTCTTTTTTATCCTTCTTGTCTCCTTTGTCATTCGATTTCTCGTTTTCTTTTTTCAGAATCTCATATTCCTCTTTCGAAAGCATAAATTTGTCGTAAGCGTCCTGGTTCATGAAGCAGATGAAAGCGTCGTTTTGGCTGCCCCAAGAGGCGTGCGAACGCATACCGTAACGGTTTGAGCCGAAAATGACAGCGTTGCCGTCCAAAGCCCAACGCGGAGAACCAGTGATATAGCCGTCGTTGGTGATGTTGTAAATCTTCATGTCGCCGTCAGCGGAAACGATTCCCACATCTGAATAAGGGGAACGCATATTGGTGATAAGTGTCAGGACGAACCATTGGCTATCTGGAGACCATTGATAATCAAACGGATAGGCATCGGAGTCATAATGTTGCGTTCCATCTGTTATTTGGCGCACCTTTTTTGAATCTAAGTTTATGACTTTCAAAAACTTACGATTTTCAATAAATGCTATTTCCTTGCCGTCGGGCGAGAATTGAGGTGAGGTACGCTCTATGCCGTCGTCGCCAAACAACGACTCTTCCTCAATCAAAGTGGCGTAAGCGAAATTCAGGTCTTCCTTGCGCGTCATCTTTGCGAGATAAAGGTTGTAGTAACCATCACGCTCAGAAGTGTAAACCAACATCTTTCCATCAGGTGAGAACGACGGATCTGCCTCAGCCTCAGGCGTGTGCGTGATTTGTTTCGTCGTCTGGTATTCGTCGGAAGTGACAAACACCTCGCCGCGTGACACGAATGCGATGAGGTTGCCATCAGGCGTTATCGTGAGGTCGGAAGCATTACCAAACTTGCCACGTTCCACTCTGTTTTCCTGGTCGTTAACAATCTGAATTTCAACCTTTTGCGACTTCTGCCCTATCTTCTGTGTGTAAATCTCGCCCTGATAGCCATAGCACAGCGTACCGTCGTTGGCGACGCTCAAAAATCTCACGGGATAAGTCTGGAAATCACTGATTTTCTGCGGTTCCGAGAGATTCGGCCACGTCATCATGTAGACGTTCATGCTGTTACGTCCCGCCGGCTCACTGATGTAAACGAACGACTTGCGGTCAGGCATAAAAATCGGGTCACGGTCTTCCCCGACGTTGGTTGTCAATATCTTATGTGATTTTTCCTTTGCGTTGTAATAAACGACGTCGCGTGCCACCGACGACACCTGATGTTTGCGCCAGATGTTCTCGCTGCCTTTGCGGTCGTAGTACAGGAACGACTCCCCGTCGCTGTCAAACGACACCGAGCACACCGTCGCCGCCGTCACCTGCTGCGGGCGTCCGCCCTCGACCGGCACCTTATATAATTCCGTCATCCAACCTGCTGCGAACTGCGCGTCGGCAGCGTCTTTCTGGATTGACGCGCTATAATAAATCTCTTTGTCGTCAGGCGAGAACGCCAGTGGGGTCTCGTTGGCTGAGAACGTCGTCACACGTTTCGCCACGCCGCCGTCAACAGGCACGGTATAAATGTCGAAATTGCCGTTACGGTCGCTCGCGAAAGCGATAGTCTTGCCGTCGTTCGACCAAACCGGGCAGTAATCGTATGATGCAGAAGTCGTCAGCTGAGTGGCTTTACCGCCTTCAGTATTAACGACATAGATGTCACCTTTATAAGTGAAAGCGATTTTGTCGCCCTTCGGCGAGATTTTGTTATAGCGCATCCAAAGTGGCTGTTGCGCAAATGTAACTAAGGTCAGAAATGACGCGACTAATACAAGGAATAATTTTTTCATAGAAATTAATTTTTTACGAGGCAAAATTAATAATTTTTTTGTAATTTTACACTTTCAAATTTCTTTCATAAAATGAATTTAAATCTTAAACGCCCGATAGCTTTTTTTGATTTGGAGACGACGGGGTTAAATATCATGCACGACCGCATTGTGGAAGTCAGTGTGTTGAGAATCAATGTTAACGGCACGCAGGAGCAGCGCACCTGGCGTATCAACCCGGGCATCCCGATTCCGCCTGAGACGACGGCGATACACGGCATCAGCGACGCCGACGTGGCACATGAGAAGACGTTCAAACAAGCCGCGCCGGAGATCTCGAAGTTTTTCGGCAACTGCGACCTCGCCGGTTACAACATCCTGAAGTTCGACCTCCCGATGCTCGTCGAGGAGTTCATCCGCGCAGGCGTCAACTTCGACCCGAAAGAACGCCAGCTCATCGACGTGATGAACATTTTCATGAAAATGGAGCCGCGCACCCTCAAAGGCGCATACCGTTTCTTCCTCAACAAGGAACTCGACAACGCCCACTCCGCCAACGCCGACACCTTCGCCACTTACGAGGTTCTCATGGCGATGCTCGACCGTTACAAAGATGCCGAATACACTGATTTCAAAGGAGTTACATCAAAACCAATAGTCAACGACATGACCGAATTGGCGCAGTTTTCTTCGCATCATCAGAACGCCGATCTGATGGGACAAATAGTGTATGACGAGCAGGGAAAAGCCGTCTTCAAGTTCGGAAAACACAAGGACGAGCGCGTGGAAGACGTTTTCAAGAAAGAGCCCCAGTACTACGACTGGATCATGAAAAGCGACTTCCCTGAATACACAAAACGCGTGGTGACAAAGCTCAAATACCCGAACAGGAACATTGTTTTTTAGACAGGATTGACCATATTAACAAGATTTTTACGTATTTCAGCCGTCGTCAAGAAATCTTTTTTAAATAATTCACAAAAAAAATGTCTAATTTCCAAAAAACAATTATCTTTGCATCGAATTCTTTAACATCAAAATAGGAATAGTATGGAAGAAAATGAAAAGATGAACAATCGTGAGGAATTGTTTTCGAGACCGGTACGTGCAGGAAAACGCACATATTTTTTCGATGTGAAAGCAACAAGAGGTGACGAGAAATACATCACCATAACAGAGAGCAAGCGCCGTTTCAGCAATGAGCAGAACCGCTTCTTCTATGAGAAACACAAGATTTTCCTTTACAAGGAAGACTTTGAGAAATTCGCCAACGCCCTCAAGGAAACCCTTAATTTCATTGAGACTGGCGAATATCCGGAAGGCTATTTCGACGAGCCTAAAATCTATGAAGGCAACGATGACGCCGACATGAAAGACGATGTTGACGATTGGTTCAACGAGATTGATAAGAAATAAAAAACATTGATTTTTAATCAGAAACACGTAGAGACGCCAAATTATGACGTCTCTACATTTTTTATTTTTAATAAAATAATATGTGAACCAAAATTTTCCGTATCTTTGTACGTTTAAATCTACACATATTTTTTTTGCAATGGGAAAGATTATCGCGATAGCAAATCAGAAGGGCGGTGTCGGTAAAACGACAACATCAATAAATTTAGCGGCAAGCCTTGCAGTGTTGGAACACAAGACGTTACTCATCGACGCCGACCCGCAGGCGAACGCCACATCGGGAGTGGGATATGATCCGAAGACAATAGATGCGAGCATCTACGAGTGCATCATCGACAACATCGACCCGCGCACCATCATCAAGGAGACGGAAACACCCAACCTGTTCCTTCTGCCGGCACACATCGACCTCGTGGGCGCGGAGATTGAAATCATCAACATTCCGCAACGCGAACAGATGATGCGCAAAAGTCTCGCGACGATAAAAGACGAGTACGACTTCATTATCATCGACTGCTCGCCATCGCTGGGTCTCATCACCGTGAACTCGCTCACCGCCGCCGACTCAGTGATAATCCCCGTGCAATGCCAGTACTTCGCCCTCGAAGGCCTCGGCAAACTGCTGAACACCATCAAGATAGTGCAGTCGAGATTCAACGAAAACCTCGACATCGAAGGCATCCTGCTCACCATGTTCGACAGCCGCACACGCATCTCGAAACAGGTCGTCGACGACGTGAAGACGCATTTCCAGACCATGGTGTTCGAGACAATAATCAACACCAACACCCGCATCAGCGAGGCTCAGAGCTACGGACAGCCCATCATCATGCACGACGCGGCAAGCACCGGCGCAATCAACTACATCAACCTCGCACGCGAGATTATCGAACGTAACAATTTGAACAATGACTTTACCGAATAAAAACAGAGCGCTAAAACGCGGACTTGACAGCATTCTTCAAAGTGCGGAAACGGATATCACATCTGCTGATATCTCAGGAAACTATGTAGTCGGCGCGACAGCACAAATAGATATCGACAAAATCGAGACAAACCCGTTCCAACCAAGGACAGACTTCGATGAAAACGCTCTCGGCGAACTGGCGGAATCGATTAAAAACCAAGGCGTTATACAGCCAGTGACGGTGCGTAAGATGGGCTACGACAAATACCAGCTCATCTCTGGTGAACGCCGTCTGCGTGCATCGAAACTTGCAGGACTGAAAACGATTCCAGTGTTCATCCGCGTGGCAAACGACGAGCAGATGCTGGAGATGGCTCTCATCGAGAACATTCACCGCGAGAACCTCAACGCCATCGAGGTGGCGATTTCATACCAACGTCTCATTGAAGAATGCAAGCTCACACAGGACCAGCTTTCCGAAAAAATCGGCAAAGACCGCTCCACAGTAGCTAACTTTTTGAGACTGTTGAAGTTACCCGCTGAGATTCAGATAGCAATCCGCGACGGATTCATCACGATGGGACACGCAAGAGCCATCATCAACATCGAAGACAAGACGAAGCAGCTCATCATCCTGAAACGCATCATCGATGAAGACCTGAGCGTGCGCCAAGTCGAGACCCTTGTGCGTCAGAAACCTGCCAAGAAACAGAAGAACGTCCTTCCGGAAAGCTTTAAGACACAGGCTAATACGCTTTCAAAAGCCCTCAACATGGGTGTGAAAGTAAATCGCGACAGCAAAGGCAAAGGCTCTTTGACAATCAGCTTTAAAAACGACGAGGAATTTGAGCGTCTGATTGATTTTATCAACAAAGGAAACTGAAAATGAAGCGATTCTGGCTGACTTTGATATTATCCGTCCTCGCAATGCAGGGTCTACAGGCACAAGACACCCTTGTCCTGAAAGAAGACCTGCCGCCTGTCGAGATGAAGATAAAAGGCGGCCACAGCCCGAAAAAAGCCACGTTACTCGCACTCATTCCTGGAGCCGGACAGGCTTACAACCGCAAATTCTGGAAGATGCCGATAGTGTATGCGGGATTCGGCGCGACGGTTTATTTCGCCATAACAAACGGCAACGACTACCATCTGTACAGAGACGCCTACGACTTCAAAATGGGCACGAAAATAGATGTCAGCCAACAGGCACAGGACGAAGCAGCGAAATACACCGAGGACAACCTTATAACATTGCGCGACTACTACCGCCGAAACATGGAGCTGAGCTGGATTATCACCGCCGCATGGTATATTGTGCAGATAATCGATGCCAACGTCGACGCACATTTCTTCTATTACGACGTGAGCGACGACTTGACGTTACATATTGAGCCTCAATGGAATACAATCAATGATTGCAGATTGGGATACGGAAACAACATTGGATTAAGTTTGAAATTGAATTTTTGATGAAGATAGTCATTTTAGGATACGGCAAGATGGGTCACGAGGTGGAGCAGACAGCTCTTTCTCGCGGGCATGATGTGGCATATCGCATTGATACTGAGGAAGATTGGAACAAAAACAAAGACGGTATTGCTGACTGCGATGTGGTGATTGAGTTCAGCACACCTGCAACAGCCATCGCAAACATTGAAAAATGTTTCGAACTTAACATACCAATCGTTGTGGGAACTACGGGATGGTATTCTCAGCTTGAAGAAATCAAGAAACGCTGTGAGAATGAAGGACATACGCTGTTTTATGCGCCAAACTTCAGCATCGGGATGAATTTTGTCTTCAAACTGAACAAAGAAATGGCAAAATTCGCACAAAAGTATGATTATCAATTAAATATAACCGAAACTCACCACATCCACAAGCTCGACAAGCCAAGCGGCACCGCCGTCAGACTTGCCGAAGACATAATCAGCAACAACGAAAACTACGATTCTTGGAAGCTCGACAACGATTCCAATAATTGTAAGACATTGAACGTCAAGACGATTAGAGAAGGTGAAGTTTTTGGAATACATGAGATTTCGGCGTTGTCGGAATGCGATGAGATAACGTTGCGGCATGAGGCATTCAGCCGCAAGGGATTTGCCACCGGAGCCGTCATCGCCGCAGAATTTATTAAAGGCAAAAAAGGAATTTATACAATGGAAAGCATAATTTGAAGTTAGTCAGTTAATCAGTTTATGAGTTGGCGGGCTAACTGAACAACTGAATAACTGAACAACTGAATAACTGAACAACTAATATGGAAATGCTAATAACAATATTACTGCTGTTGCTGTTTTTCTCAATCTGTGCTGCATTTTGCTACAGATTCTACGAAGGCGCGGGCTACAAGAGCACCGACGCTTTCATACCGTTTTACAACCTCTACATCCTGTCGAAAATAATAGGCTGGAACAAATGGTGGTGCTACATTTTGCTAATATTCCCATACCTCAACACCTTCGTGGCGTTTCTGATGTTCATCGAGTTGGCGAAATGTTACAACCGTTTCAGCTTCGGCGAGATTGTGTGCGCGGGATTTTTCCCATACGTCTACTTCCCTGTTTTAAGCAGAAAAGACGTGAAATATCATGACCCGAAGACGACGGTGCGTCCGCCAAAAGGCTGGGTGCGCGACTGGTTCGACGCCATACTTTGGGCAGTCCTTGCCGCGTTGATAATCAGGACGTTTGTGTTCGAAGCCTACACCATTCCGTCGTCAAGTATGGAAGGCACTCTCATGACGGGCGATTATCTCATTGTGAGCAAAATCGGCTACGGTCCGCGCTTCCCCAACACCCCGCTGTCATTCCCGTTTGTGCATCACACACTGCCTTGGTCAAAAACAGCGAAATCTTACATTGAATGGCCACAGCTTGGCTACTGGCGTCTGCCCGGCTTCTCAAGCATCAAACGCAATGACCCGATAGTGTTCAACTTCCCGGCGGGCGACACAGTGAGTGAGGCATATCAGAGCAATGCCACTTATTATCAATTAGTTAGACAATACGGAAGAAAACGCGTCAACAATGATAAAGTACATTTCGGACGCATCATAACCCGTCCGGTCGACAAACGCGAAAACTATGTGAAACGATTGATAGCATTGCCTGGTGACACCCTTCAAATCATCGACGGCATGGTTTATATCAACGGCGAGATTGGCTACCAGCCGCCAAAAATGCAGTTCAACTATCTTGTCAAGACGACAGGCAACAACATCAACACAAAAACACTTGAAAAATATGATATTTACGAAGCCGGAAAAGTTGGCGAGAACGAGTTCCTGATTCTTACCAACGCCAAAACCGCCGAAGACTTCAAGAAACTCCCGTTTGTTTTGGACATTCAAAAATTGATATTGAACGAAAAGGCGCAATTTCCATACGACACCGTGCATTTCAAATGGACTGTCGACAACTACGGTCCTATTGTTATCCCAAAGGAAGGCGTGACCGTAGACATCACACCGGAAAACATCGCACTCTACGAACGCTGCATCACGGCCTACGAGCATAACACGTTGGAAATCAAGGATAACAAGATTTTTATAAACGGAAAAGAATCAACTGAATATACTTTCGGAATGGACTATTACTGGATGATGGGCGACAACCGCCACAACTCCCAAGACTCGCGCTTCTGGGGCTACGTTCCAGTCGACCACATCGTTGGAAAGCCTCTATTCATTTGGTTATCAAAAGATAACACTTACGGTAAAATCCGTTGGAACAGATTTCTCAAATTCCCCAAATAGTTGATTATGGCAGAGAATAAGAATAAACTAAGGGTTTCAGCTCCTGTTGTTGAAGAAACAAAGAACGAGCCTGTCAAGAAAACGAAGGACAAAGCTTCAAAACCCAAGAAAAAACCTGAAAGCAAGGTCGCGAAACGACGCAAAGAGTCTGACGGAAGAGTGCGGATTTGCTTCGGCATATTCATCTTCATGATAAGCATTTTCCTGATTATCGCTTTCGCCAGCCCGTATTTCGGATTCGCACCTAAAGGCAAGTGGCTCAACAGCTTAGGCAAATTCATGAGCGAAGAAATGTTCGGCATCGGAACGGCTTACATCATCTTCCTCATCGGACTGCTGGGACTTCACCTGATGTGGAAAAAAATCTACATCAAACCTTGGGCGTTATGGAAATATTCACTGGTGTTCCTGATTTGGATTCCGTTGTTATTGGCATTGATTTTCAACGCATTGCCATCAAACACCATCTCCCCTTACGAGATTTATTTCGGTCTTGTGGGTCGCAAATGCTTCGTCTTCCTTCACAACTACATCGGGATTGCTGGAGTCATTTTATTGTTGATTTTCACAGCTTTAACATACATCATCTTCACTTTCAACATCAAATTTGATTTTCTTAAGAAAAAAGAAAATGATGACACCGAGGAAGAAGATTCAGACGATGAAGATGAAGAAGATGATGATTCAAATGAAAATTCCCAGCCAATCAATGCTCCAAGGCCAAGCATTATTGAGGAAAAACCAGAAGAAACCAACATTACTGACACTCCTGATGATGACGATGATGAAGAAGACGGCGAGGATGTAGAGATAAAAGTCATCAAAAAACATCAGGATGATCCTGAAGAAAAAGAGGAAACCGTTGAGAAGAAACCTGAGGAAATCGTTGAAAAGAAACCTGAGGAAAGCATTGAGGAAAAGCCTGAAAATGCTGAGGAAAAGCCCGACATCAAGATTGAAGTCGAGGAGCATATTGAAGAAAAACAGGTGAAAAAGAACGGCGAGCATTTCGGTCTCGACACCCTTTATGACCCGAAACTGGAGCTTTCCGACTACAAGCTTCCTCCTCTTGATTTGTTGAGAGAATACGGCGACGGCAACACTTCGGTCAACACTGAAGAGCTTGAGGCGAACAAAGAGCGTATCGTCAACACTCTCAGGAACTATTCTATTGAGATTGAGAAAATCAAGGCGACAATCGGTCCTACAGTCACTTTGTATGAAATCGTGCCAGCTGCCGGAGTGCGTATCTCGAAGATCAAAAACCTGCAGGACGACATCGCGCTTAGCCTTTCGGCATTGGGAATCCGTATCATCGCGCCTATCCCGGGCAAGGGCACAGTAGGTATCGAGGTGCCTAACAAGAAACCGCAGACCGTTTCGATGCGTTCAATCATAAGTTCGGAAAAATTCCAGAAAAGCGGCTACGCGCTGCCATTCGGTATCGGAAAGACAATTCAAAACGAGAGCTACGTCGCTGACCTCGCCAAGATGCCGCACATCCTTATGGCAGGCGCCACAGGACAAGGTAAGTCAGTGGGACTCAATGCCATAATAGCGTCTTTGCTTTACAGCAAACATCCTGCTGAGTTGAAATTCGTCCTCGTCGACCCTAAAAAAGTCGAGTTGAGCCTTTACAGGAAAATCGAGCGTCATTATCTTGCGAAACTCCCTGATTCGGAAGACGCCATCATCACCGACGTGCGCAAGGTGGTTCGCACACTCAACTCGTTGTGTATCGAGATGGACAACCGTTACGAGCTCATGAAAGACGCCGGCGTGCGTAACATCAAGGAATACAACGAGAAATTCGTGAACCGCAAGCTCAATCCGTACGACGGACACCGTTTCATGCCATACATTGTCCTCGTCGTCGATGAGTTTGCCGACCTCATCATGACGGCAGGTCGCGAGGTGGAAGGACCTATCGCGCGTCTGGCGCAGCTGGCGCGTGCCATCGGCATCCATCTTATCATTGCAACACAACGTCCTTCCGTGAAGGTCATCACCGGAACCATCAAGGCGAATTTCCCAGGACGTATTGCCTTCCGAGTCATCTCGCGTGTCGACTCCGCCACCATCCTCGACAGCAACGGCGCAGAGCAGCTCATCGGACGTGGTGATATGCTTATGTCGACAGGTCAGGACCTCGTTCGTTTGCAGTGCCCGTTCATCGACACACCTGAAGTTGAAGCGATTTGCGATTTCATCGGCGAGCAACGCGGCTATTCCGACGCATATATCCTGCCAGACTGCCCTGACGAGCAAGAAGACGGAGCGTCGAAAGAAAGCATGGATCCTAACGAGCGCGACCCTCTCTTTGAAGAAGCGGCGCATATCGTGGTGCAAACCCAGCAAGGCTCAACTTCGATGCTGCAACGCAAGCTGAAACTCGGCTACAACCGCGCAGGACGTATCATCGACCAACTTGAAAAAGCGGGAATCGTCGGTCCGTTTGCGGGCAGCAAGCAGCGCGAAGTGAAAGTGGCGACGGAATTTGCGCTAGAACAATTCCTTAAAGATCTAAATCTTGAAGATAACATCAAAAACAACGAATTGATATGAGAAAGCATATATTATTGACACTCAGCATTTTAGCATTAGTTTTCAACTTAAAGGCACAAGAGGCCGAAACCGTTTTCAAATCGGTCGTCGACAAACTCAAAGCCTACGACAACATCGAAATTGCTTTCGATTACAACATGATTAACACCGAAGCCGGCATTTACGAGACGATGGACGGCGTTGGTTTTCTGAAAGGGAAAGCCTACAAACTAAAAATCATGGGACAGGATATCATCTGCGACGGCACGACAACATGGACTTATAACGCTGATGCTGAAGAAGTAATGATTAGTGAAGTCGACAATTCAGATGAAGGCGGCACACCTTTGGCAATCATTGACAAGTATTATGACAACATCACTGCCAAGTTCCTTGACGAAAGCAACGGTGACATCAAAAAAATCGAGGTGAAATCATTAGTTGGCGACGACAGTTTTGAAAAAATCATTGTTTCTATCGACACCAAAACATTAGAAATCAAAGATTTGCACGTCTTTGACAACAACAAGAACGAGTTTGTGTATGTGATTACAAGATTTGTCACAGACCAGATGTTGCCCGCAGATTTCTTCACTTTCAAGGAATCCGACTATCCCGACGCTGAAATCATCGACATGAGATAATTTTGGATCACGACAGGAAACATATCGTCTTTTTGGCGCGTTGGTATCCGCACCGTTACGACCCGATGTTCGGATTGTTTGTGCAGCGTCATGCCGAGGCAGCCGCGTTGTACAACGACATCAGCGTGGTGTATGTCCATGCAGACGATAACGCCACCTCAAAATACGAAATCGTTTATGACAACGATAGTAAAGACGCAAAATTTTGCGTCTCTGCAGTACGCGTATATTACCGCAAACCGAAATCCAAAATCCTATCATTATTCAGGTTTTTCCGTGCTAACAATCTGGCGCTCAAACAAATACCCAAACCAGACATCATCCACGTCCACGTTCTCACGCGTCTCGGATTGATTGCCTTATGGCAAAAAATGGTTCACGACACACCATATATTATTACCGAGCACTGGTCACGGTATCTTCCTGGCAACGATTTCAACGGCTTTTTGAGAAAAAGGCTCACAAAAACAGTCGTAAAACATGCATCAGCCGTCACCACAGTCACCGGCATACTCGCGAAAGCAATGCAAAATCACGGATTGCACAACGACAACTATCTGATTGTGCCCAACGTGGTGGATTTCAATAAGTTCAAACCAATTCCACACCACAACGAGATTCCGAAAATCGTTCATGTCAGCTGTTTTGAAAACAAATCCAAAAACATCACGGGATTGGTTGACGCATTAAAAATCATGGAAGACCGAAATATTGATTATCAATGTGTTCTAATTGGCGATGGCGTTGATTTCAAGATGATAAAAGACTATGCAAAAAAACTCAAACATCAGGAGCGGATACGTTTCACAGGCGTTTTGGAAGGTCAGGAATACATTGACGAGCTTGCTTCAAGTGATTTTTTAGTGTTGCCAAGCAATTATGAGACACAAGGCGTTGTACTTCTCGAGTCCTTCGCTTGCGGAATGCCAGTTGTCAGCACAAAAGTTGGCGGAATACCAGAAATCGTTAATGAAAGCAACGGAATTCTCGTCCCGCCTCATGATTCCGAAAAACTCGCCGACGCGATGCAAAAGATGATTGCCTCATATCAAAACTACAACTCTAACGCATTGAGAGACAATATAATAAAAAAGTTTTCCAACGAATCAATCGGAAAACTCCTAAACGATATTTACGAAAAGACCTTGAAACCTTAATTTTTACAATTAAGCGTCGTAATCTTGACTTCCGGTTTTTCAAGTTGAGTTCTAAACATCACATATTTCGGCTTGTTTGGCTCGACATCAAAAAAGTTGTCCGACAAATCGGTGCAGCCTTCAGGGAGCTCGATGTAGACATCCTTCACCAAAGTCGGAGATGTCAGCGTGATGGCACCTATGCCCCACTCCATCTCGACAATCGGATTCAGTTCCACTTCTTTCAGTTTCAAATCTTTCGGATATGCCAGATATTGCAATCTTGACGAATAAACTGAATTATCTTCATTATCAGCTAATTTCATCGAGATATAAATCTCTGTTTTATCAAAATCCTTTACAAAATCATTCACATCAAGAGGCAGATGCACACATCCGTTTTCAAGGATAAACACCTTTGCAGAATAAGATTTCAGAAGATTCCCGTCGAAATCGCAGACAATCAGCGTCAGCGTGCCGTCAATCGGCTCAAAATGATCGCTGTTGGCATAAACCGTGAAATTGCCGTCGGTGGTTGGAAGCACACCTATTAATATAGGTGCGTACAATTCTTTGAGTTTCCAATGCAGTGCCTTTTTATTTCCTTCGTAATCTATTGACGACCAAGATATTACAGGCCACGCATCGTTAAGTTGCCAATAGAGCGTACCCATGCTGCGCGGTTTGGCGGCGCGTTGGGCTTCGATGGCGAGACCGACACCGTAGGCTTGAGATAATTGTGAATAATAAACGTCTCTTATTGAATCGTTTTTTGAAACGTTTCTGTAAACGTCTCTACAAATGTAACGCTCGATATGTTTCTGTATCAGCTCCTCGCCTCTCGGGTGTTTCTGGTGTTTTGTATCGATATTCGGGTATGCCTGATAGCCGAATTCACTGTTGAAACGACCTACTTTTTCGAGGTAAGCCTCGTATGGCAGCTCGCCCCACCAAACGCCCCAGTAATGCACATCACCTTCGGTCAGACTTTCTGGTTTTCCCCATCCGTTTTTCGGTGACGAGGACCAGTAAGGACGCGTACCATCATAATTTTCAACGACTTCCGAGAAGATATCGACAAATAATGTGTCCATGCCGCGTTTCATCTCAGCATAATCGTCATCAGTCCAGCCCATCGATTTCTGCCATCCCCAGTTGACGTAACCCTCACTTACCTCGTTATTGCCACACCATAATGCCAACGACGGATGATTTTGATAATTAAGCACTTGCTGAATCGCTTCCTCTTTCACGTTGTTCAAAAACTCATTAGAATACGGATAAGTGGTGCCAGCGAACATGAAATCCTGCCACACCATAATTCCGAGACTGTCGCAGACATCGTAAAACCAATCAGGAGGATAAATGCCACCGCCCCACACCCGAAGCATGTTGAAATGAGTCGGCACACATTCCCCTAACAGCTTGATTGTCTTTTCTTTAGACATCCACGTCTCAATCATTTCCTCTGGAATGTAGTTCGCACCTTTGATATAAATTTTCTTACCATTCACCTTAAAATACATTGCACTTCCGATGCTGTCAGGCTCTTCAACAAGCTCAATTCTCCTAATTCCAGTCTTAACTTTTTGAGAACCAATAAGTTCGTCATTTTTATAAAAATCCACGACAAAATCAGTCATCGTATGCTCCCAAATTCCGTTTGGCCACCAAAGATTGGCGTTTTTCAACTCAAATGGAATTTTGACATGGCATCGTCCTTCAACAGCAACAGTTTTCTCGCAAAGTTGGTTGCCTTCATTTGAAACGACAAATTTCAAATTATGCTTTTCATTGCTGAAAATCCTAATATTTGCTGACATTTCAGCATCGTTTCCATCAAGATTTTCGGTAAGAATCGAGACATTTTCTATCTTGAAACCACTCCAACCATGCAACTCAACGTCTTTCCAAATTCCAATATTCAGATAACGAGGCGCCCAGTCCCAGCCGTTCTGGTAAGCCGCTTTACGCATCACAGCATACTTTTCCGGAAAACGCATACGATAGGTCTCAATAAGGCTATCTCTTTGAACATCAAAAGGATAAAAACGAACTTTCAATTCATTACCGTTTTTTTTCAGAAGATTTTTCACCTCTTTTTCATAACGGACAAACATATTATCCGAATGGAGAATCTTCACGCCATTGAGCCACACATCGGCATAAGTGTCCAACCCATTGAAAATCAAATCGATATTGTCTTTTTGCCAAATGTTTTTATCAACATCAAATGTTAGAGAATAATCCCAAACGCGCTGTGGAATCCAAAGCAATTCAGGCTCAATATTCTCGGTATAAGGATGTGGAATAATGCCATTTTTATACAAATCAGCTTGAACAACTGAAGGGATATCTACCTGTAAATCAATGGATAATGTGTCGGTTTTAAGATTCCATCCGTTATTCAATGGCTGCAAATCAGCATCATTGTCTATGCAAGACAACAAGACAAACGGGAGTATTAAGAAGAGAAATTTTTTCACGCTACGCCTAACTCGAAATGACTTCTTTGAATTCCTTGATTCTGTTAACAGTCGAAATTATATAACGCATTTCGGCGCCGGTGCTGTCAACGCCATTTGGATACAAATCCTTATGACTGTCAGGAGCGAATGATGTGAGCGAGGCATGACAATTTTTAACACCAGTGGCAGAGAGAATCTGCATCACGTTATTTTTATTGATGCCGCCGCCCGCCATGATGTTGATACTGTCGCCAAACATATCCTGCATTCTGCGAATCATTTCAATTCCTTCGTAAGCCGTTGGTTTACAACCAGATGTAAGAACTTTATCAAAGCCAAGTCTGACAAGTGTTTCCATTGCGACAAGCGGGTTTTTGCATGCGTCGATGGCGCGATGGAAAGTGAATTTAAGCCCCTCACCTGCTGCCATCATCTTCTTGATTGCCGGCACGTCAATGTCACCTTCATTGTTCAGCACACCAATAACAACGCCTTCGTAACCCAACTCCCTGACCCTTTTGATGTCATCGCACATGATACTTATCTCATTGTCGCTGTATATGTAATTCCCTGGACGACAACGAATTAGCACACGCACGGGCAGATGGCGTGCCGCATTCTGACAATTAAACAATGTACCATGCGATGGGGTGATGCCCCCGACTACAAGCGCCTCGCAAAGCTCGGCGCAGTCAGCACAGCCAACAACTCCGTTAATCATTGACTGGAAACCGTTTGCACAAAGTTCAAACTTGACCATGACATAATTTTTTGCAAATATAATAAATTTTTAACAAAATAAAATTTTTTAACACGAATTTTCACAAATTAACCATGAATTTTTTAATAATTTTTGATAATTCGTGAAACATTTATGGTAATTAATGTTTTACAAAAAATTTGTATTTTTGCAAACTTAAAAATAATAATGTGATATACCCTTCGGATTTTGAAAACAAGATAGGCTTCAAGGCCATAAGAGAACGTCTTAACGATTTGTGTATCAGCGAGATGGGCAAGGAATTCGTTGGTAAGATGAGTTTCAGCACCGATATCGATGAGATTCGCACATATCTCCGCCTGATTCAGGATTTCGAAACGCTTTTGCAGGACGGCGTGCCTTTTCCTGTGCGCGATTACAACGATTTGCGCGATGAGTTCAAGCATCTCGCCATCGACGGCACCGTTATAAGCCTCGACAGCATGTTTGCGCTGAAACCAACGCTTACGGCTTTGTCATACGTTTTCAAATTCTTCAAGTCGGAAGCATCGGAAAAAGTGCCGTATCTGAAGGCTTTGGCAGAAGGCATTTCCATTGACAATCATATCTTTACAGAGATAAACCGCCTCATCGACGACAAGGGCGAGATTCCCGACAACGCTTCTGCTGAGCTTGCCGAGATACGCCGTGACATCAGGCGGAAACAGAGTTCCATCGACCATAGGATGCACAAAATCCTCGTTGAGGCGAAAAACTCAGGCTGGACTGACAGTACAGCAGAGATGACAATACGCGATGGACGTCCTGTGATTCCTGTTCGTGCCGCCGACAAACGTGCCCTGCGAGGATTCATCCATGATGAGTCTGCAACAGGACAAACGGTATATATCGAGCCTGCTGAAATCTTCGAAACCAATAACGAAATCAAGGAGTTGGAATACGCCGAGAGACGTGAAATCAACAAGATTCTGCTCGCTTTCACGAAGATTCTGCGTCCTGAGATTCCGAACCTGATAATGGCGTGGCGACTTCTCGGATTACTCGATTTCATCAAAGCAAAAGCTCTTCTGAGCCATGAATACAACTGCGTCATCCCCGAACTCATCGACGAGTCGATGTTCGACTGGATTGAGGCACGGCATCCGCTTTTGGAGCAGAAGCTGAAGGGGCAAGGGAAACAGATAACACCACTGGATTTAAAGCTGGGTGAAAATAATCGCATACTTGTTATTTCCGGTCCGAATGCTGGTGGTAAATCAGTGTGCCTCAAGACGATAGGACTGATTCAGTACATGCTGCAATGCGGTCTCGCCATTCCTGTCAAAATCGACTCGAAATGCGGCGTGTTCCACGACATGTTTATCGACATCGGCGACGAGCAGTCACTCGAAAACGACCTCTCGACATACAGTTCGCACCTTATTAATATGAAGGAACTTCTGATACACGGCAACGAGCGTTCCTTGTTCCTCATCGACGAGTTCGGAACTGGTACCGAGCCACAACTCGGAGGCGCGATCGCAGAAGCCATCTTGTTGAAAATGAATGAGAAGAAGTCGTTTGGAGTTGTCACAACACACTACGCAAACCTCAAACTTCTTGCCGACAACCATCCTGGCATTGTCAACGGAGCGATGCTGTTCGACACACGATATCTGCAACCGCTTTATGTGATGATGATTGGCAAACCTGGCAGCTCGTTCGCCTTCGAAATCGCGAAAAAGATTGGTTTTCCCAAGGAAATCCTTGATAGCGCCGCAGAAATTTCAGGTCGCGAGCACCTCGACTTCGACCAACAGTTGCAACAACTCGAAATTGAAAAGAAAGAAGTCCGTAAGAAAGAATATGAGCTGAAAGTGGCCGACAAACTTCTCGACGAGGTCGTCACCAAGTACAAAAACCACCTTGCAGACATCGAAAAACGCAAAAACCAACTTCTGAAAGAGGCGAACAAAGAGGCGCAGACGCTCATCGACAAAGCTAACGCCAAAATTGAGAACACCATACGTGAAATCAAGGAGGCGCAAGCTGAGAAAAACCGCACCAAAGAGCTTCGCGAGGAGCTGAAAGAAATGAAAAACGACCTCGTGAAAGACGCTACAGATATATCAGAAAAACTGAAAGTCGAGGAAAAAGAAGAGGTAGTAAACCAAGAGCTCAGAATCGGCGACATGGTGTGCATCAACGAGTTAGAGGTCGTTGGCGAGCTTTTAGCAATTACCGACACTGATGTCACAATCCAATTCGGCGATGTCAGACTGCGCA
Source organism: Bacteroidales bacterium (assembly GCA_017427985.1). GTDB lineage: Bacteria > Bacteroidota > Bacteroidia > Bacteroidales > F082 > Limimorpha. The sequence goes on from JAFRRS010000023.1 coordinate 424,238, forward strand.
CTACCGTAGACAAACTCAGAAAAATCAGTCGTTCGCAGGCGCGAAAAGCACAACAGAACCCGTCATATCTACGCAAGAGCATCATGAACGACATCAACGAGAAAGCTCAGAAGTTCAACCTCACTCTTGACGTTCGCGGTCAACGTGGCGATGAAGCCGTCGACAACGTCGCAAAATACATTGACGAAGCTAATCTTTTGAGTATCAAAGAAGTGAGCATCCTTCACGGCAAAGGAAACGGCATTCTTAGAAAACTTATTAGGGAATATCTGAGCAAGCAGTCGTGCATACAAAATTTCAGCGACGCCAGTCTGGAAACCGGCGGCGCTGGAATAACGAGAGTGACGCTGAGATAAAACGTTATTTTAGCACAACTCGCTTTGTCAGCCTATCAACCCCATTATCAACTGAAATGAAATACATTCCTGATGGCAGCGAAGTCAAATCAATTTTGCCATCATTGAATATATCATAGGACAACACTTTGATTCCCAATGAATTATAAACACAGACCGAGTAATCGCATCCCAATCCTGTGGTGATATTTATTACACCTTCTGATGGATTCGGCGAAAGCGAGAGGTTGAATTTCTCATAATCATAATGCTCATTCACAGCATCAGGTGAGAAATCTATGCACAAATCGTCAACCGCCATGTATTTATAACTGGCGGTGGTATAACCCTCGCCGCTTCCTTCAAATCTGATTCGAACCTGCACATAATCTTCACCAATATAATCGTTAAGCGAATATGCATACTCATTCCATTGATTGTGCTCATTCCAAACATTATCAAGCTTATGCCAAGTTTTTCGGTCTGTCGTAACATCAATATAAACTCCGGCGTTTAATGGCGACCAAATCGAAGGAATATATCTGTTCATCTTAAATCCAATCGTGACATTCTCCGTTGTCTCTGGAATAGAGAACCACTGAGTTTCAATCATTTGCAAAATATTGTCTTTTGTATATGTCTTCGCCGTCAAACACACTCTGTTTTTAAACGGTCCAATCGTCCAATTTTCATTATAAAGATGAAGATCTCCTGCCGTTTCATCCTCAAAGTCATAAAACACCGGGAGTTGCAAAGGTTCGCGCGAGAAAATCGAGTCCATGTTTGAAGCTGCGCTTTCAACGCCTTCTGCATTAACTCCTTTTACAAAATAACGATGCCATTCGCCATCTTCAAAATTCTCATCAACAAATGAATTTTCAGCTGTCTCTGCTATTAACTCATTGTCTTTAAACAACTTATAAATTTCTGTTTCTGGAGCGTCGGCCCAACTCAGGAAAACCTCACCATCTTTCACTGTCGCGCTGAAATCCTGTGGAGCCAGCCATCCGTCGGCAAGCTCAGCCACAGCAGCCACAACAGCCTTCACAAAGCCTTGCGCCAAATCCATACAGTTAAATCCAGCGCCAATTGTATCCGAAGGATGATGATAATGAGGGTTTTGCTCATGATATTCAATATCGCCAATGTAAAGCGCCGGATACTCATGAATATTGAAGCACATGTGGTCGCCGCCATACGAGTCTTTCTTTGTAAAACGATAGGTCGGCATCTCAGGAATATAGAGATTTGCCACATTCTGATAATAATCGAAAAGCCTTTCGGAGATATACGAGTAACCCGAATACATCGTGACCGGACCATATTCAGGACCTGGCCAGAAGCCAATCATATCCAAATCGAAAACACCGAGGATGTTCATGTCCTCGCGAGCGCATTTCTCAACAAAAGGATAGCTGCCGACCATCCAACGCTCCTCACCATTAAACGGGATGTAAAGAATCGAGCGTTTGAACTGATATTGGTGCATAATACGAGCACATTCAAACACTCCCGAAGTTCCAGAAGCGTTGTCATCGGCACCCGGACCGTCGGGATGGTCATAGTGCGCCGCGATGATGATGTATTCGTCGGGGAACTCAGTACCACGCTGAATGGCTATTACATTGCCGGCATCAAGAGTGTCGCCGTAGCCTATATAACCAGTGTGATGATGCACGTAGGTCTCAAGTCCAAGTTGGTCGAACCAATCGAGAAGAACATTCTGGACAATGAGAGCACTGGGCGAGCTACATTCTCGTATATACTGTTGCATAAACTCGATAGCATAATAAATACTCAGCGTATCGACCTGATTAATCATCTCGACGATGGCTGGATTGGTCTGAGTTACAAGAGGATAAGTCTGGTTACGGTTGCCCTTATGATCAATAAATTGGGCATTCAAGACATTGACACACAACGCCATAGCAATTAATAGTAAATACTTCTTCATTTTCATAGGATTTGATGCTGCAAAAATAAAGAAGTATTTTTATTTAGGCTAAGGGTTTTGGGAAAAATTTTTTAGGAATTTAGGAAAAATCAGCCATTAGCCGTTAGCCATTAGCTACTAGTAATTACTAATGGCTATTACCTAATGGCTAAATTCCAAAGACTTTTTGTATCTCTGAAACCATGTTTAGTTTCTCCCATGCGAAGAACTCGACATTCTTGTAATTCTTGCCGTTTTCGGTGAAGGTGTCTTTGTCTTTGTAAAGAACCTCGACCTTTGCGGTGAACGGGTCGCGACCGAAGTGACCGTACGATGCCGTTGGCTCAAAGATAGGGTTCTTCAGTCCGAAACGCTTCACGATGGCGTAAGGACGGAGGTCGAACAAAGTGCGAATCTTTTCAGCGATTTCAACGTCTGACATCTTCTTGCTGTTGGCGTCTTTCACATGAGCAGTGCCATAGGTGTTGACGTAGAAACCGACAGGCTGTGCCACGCCGATAGCGTATGCAATCTGCACGAGAGCCTCGTCGCAAACGCCTGCTGCCACTATATTTTTAGCGATATGACGTGCTGCGTATGCTGCCGAGCGGTCAACCTTCGATGAATCTTTGCCAGAGAAAGCTCCACCGCCATGTGCGCCGCGACCACCATAGGTGTCAACGATAATTTTACGACCAGTGAGACCCGTGTCGCCATGAGGTCCGCCGATGACAAACTTACCCGTCGGATTAACGAAAAGCTTCATGTCGGCCTTGAAGAGATTTCTAACCTTTTGTGGCAGAAGTTTTTTCACTCTTGGAAGCAATATCGTGCGAACATCATGCTCGATTTTCTCGATCATGGCAGCGTCGTCGTCCATAAACTCGTCGTGCTGTGTTGATATGACGATGGTGTCGATGCGCAACGGCTTCCAGTTGGCGCCGTATTCCACCGTAACCTGCGATTTTGCATCCGGACGGAGGTATTTCATGCGCTTGCCTTCGCGGCGAATCTTAGCCAGTTCAAGCAGAAGCATGTGAGAAAGCACTATCGTGAGAGGCATATATTCTGGCGTCTCCTTGCAGGCGTAGCCAAACATCATGCCCTGGTCGCCAGCGCCCTGGTCTTCCTCTTTTTTGCGCTCTACGCCGCGGTTGATGTCCTGCGACTGACCGTGAATTGCCGACACCACACCGCACGACTTGCTGTCGAACTGATATTCCGCCTTAGTATAGCCGATGCGCTCGATGACACGACGTGCAGTGCCTTGAATGTCAACGTATCCGTTTGATTTAACCTCGCCTGCCACGACGGTGAGACCAGTGGTCACCAACGTCTCACAAGCAACTTTTGATTCCGGATCCTGACGCAGCATTTCGTCGAGGACGGCATCTGAAATCTGATCGGCCACTTTATCCGGATGGCCTTCTGAAACTGATTCTGAAGTGAAATAATAACCCATTTTTATTTTAAATTAGAAGCCAGGAGACAGAAGTCAGAAGTCAGAAACTTTCTTCCAGCTCGGCTTTTGTTAATAAATATGGATAATTTGAGATTGTAAAAAGAAATACTGTTTTAGCATTTTTTCTTGTGGTTGCAATCAATCAAATCTGTCCACGTGAAATTGGTGTGCAAAGATACAATTAATTTTAATATTGCAGCTAATTTAACAAAATTATTTTGTCAATGCTTGGAAGCATTCCTCAATTGAGGCGTCTTTACTGTGCATCACGTTAAGTTTGATGTTTTCAATCGTATCGTTCGCGACGACTACACCTTTATTAATAATAACGATGCGCGGGCACATCGCCTCGACTTCCTGCATGATGTGAGTTGAGAGAAGGACGGTTTTTTCTTTTCCAAGATCCGAGATAAGTCCACGAATATCAACGAGTTGGTTCGGGTCGAGTCCCGATGTCGGCTCGTCAAGAATCAAGACTGAAGGGTTGTGCATCATGGCTTGAGCGAGACCGACACGCTGGCGGTAGCCTTTCGACAAAGCTCCGATTTTCTTGCGCATCTCGACGGTGAGACCGGTCTTTTCAATCATCTCATCGATGCGATTTTTTGCTTCTTTGCCGGTTATATGATGAATTCCGGCGACGAATTCGAGATATTCGCGCACGTACATATCGAGGTAAAGCGGGTTATGCTCCGGAAGATATCCCACGCGTTGGCGTACCTCCATCGGGTTGTCGATGGTATCGAAACCTTCGACCGAAACAGTGCCTTCGGTTTGCGGAATGAAGCAAGTGATAATCTTCATCAACGTTGATTTTCCTGCTCCGTTCGGGCCAAGAAGTCCCACAATCTGACCTTTTTCGATATCCAGATTCACATCATTCAGCGCCAACTGCTGATCATAGCGTTTCGTTACGTGGTTTACCTTTATTGACATGATAGCTCCCGAGGGTTAGAGGTTACTTATATATTCTTCCGCCTGTGCTTTCAACGGTGACAAATCTTCAGTGATTACAGACCAAAGAACATCTTTATTAATTTGGTAATAATCATGAACAAGGATATGACGCATCTTCTCGATCACTTTCCATGGAGTTTTGGGATGATTTTCCTTAAATTCCAGACTCAATTTATAAACGGCTTCGCCAATAATCTGTATATTATAAACTGTAGCATGAAGATGCAACAAATCACTATTTAATTGCGCTTGTGTCAATCCATTGGTATATTCTTCCACATGTTGAATTGCGGTAAGAATATGATTCAATCGTTCTTTATCCCTAAGAGGCTCTCTCATAAACTAAGATTTTATCGCGGTTGGCGCTTTCTTCGGCAAATGGCAGTAAATCGCCGTCAACAACAAGGTCAACTGAGCGGTGAAGCAAAGCTTCAAGGTCACAAATCATGCCAAAAAATGCCAATCCCATTTTTGTTCCAGGCACAAAAGTTATGAGAATATCGACATCGCTGCCAGGATTCTCCTCGCCGCGAGAATACGAGCCAAAAACCCATGCCTTATCCACAGGTTTTGTCTTAAAATACTCGCTTATCGTTTTTTTAACTTTTGCGTCCATTTTGTTAAAACTGATTTTCTTTGCAAAAATACAAAATTTCTTCAAATTTCAGCCTGTTTTGATAAAATTTTTCAAAAGCTCATTGCAATTCAATTATATTTTGTATATTTGCCGTTGGATTTGGCAAAACCATTTCCATTTTATAGAAAATTAGAAGCGTTATGCTCATCTTTTGAATCGTAAACGTAGGAAATTTACAGATTAAGCACAAAAGATAGCATGCTGGTTTTCACGTATAGCGTGGACTACTATTCTGTGTATGTGCTAAAGGTTTCCTACGACCTACGATTCAAGCGTGGCATAGTCAGCTCCACGCTTCTTTCATTAATAACAACCATTTTGGTGCTGGATGGGGAAAAATATCAATTGTCATGAAAAGATTATTATTTCTATTGATAATGGCTCCAATATGTGTTTGGGCTCAAATTGATATAAGAATAGAAGAAGTCAAATATACACCTGTTTATAAACCCGAAGTTTATGACAGCTTACAGTCATTTAAGAATGAAAAGAAGGAAACTCTTGCTGAATTCCGTGATCAATTTAAAAAATATATAGGACAAGATATATATTTCATACCGTATCCTAATAAGAATGATTCACAAATGAAGGGTACAAGTTTTGCATTGTCTCAAGAAACAGGCTTTAAATTCTATTGTCCAAATAAATATCATAAGTTTTTAGTAGGTCAGCATGAAGATCAAATACAAGAAGTAAAACGCAATAAAGTTTCTGTCAGAAAAGAAATGGTCTATTACTATGATAGTACAACCGTTTATAAAGCTATATATCTAGGAAATCCCAACGAAATCCGTTGGGGTAGTAATGTTAAAATAGAGCCCCAATATTATTGCACGCCTTATAGCGCATATCTTGGCAAATATTTTAAAATACTAGACATTAATGTGTCTGATAATTCTAGTCGAAATATAGATTTAATATTACTTAATGACAACAATGATACCGTTGTTTTCTCTAGCCATGGGAATGGAGACATCATGTCATTTGAAAGCAGATATCCAGAATTCATGATTGTCGGTTGGTATTTAAAAATGAAAGAGATTTATGAAGGGAAAGATTTCGTTTATTTTGGGAATAAAAACCAATATACAGGAAATGATCCCAAAACAACCATTGATATTGCAAGTGGTGAGAAAATAACACTTAACAGAGGATCAGAATGGTCATGTATTGGATTACAATTAATGAATGTTAAAGAATATAGCAGTCTTCAACTCTACTTGGTTTTTCAAAACCCAGACGGAAATCAAATAAAAGTTAGAATTAAAGAGCGGCGAGACGACAAAAGTCCAATAACACTATCACGCTTTTATGAAAAAACAGAATATCTCAAGATGAAAGAAGAGGAACGTATTTCCGCAGAAGAGAAAGAACGCAAACTGGCCGAAGAGGAGGCTGCAAGGAAACGTGAAAAGGAAAAAATCGAAAAAATATGATAGCAAAATATGGAGAGAAATATGGCAAATTGATAATTAATGGTCAGGTTGTTATCGGAATGAACAAGGAAATGTGCCGTTATGCCTGGGGAAATCCTAGTGAAATAAACACTACAACAGTAGCAAATCATATTCATGAACAATGGGTGTACTCACTACGTTGTTATTTATATTTTGATGATGGAATTTTAACGGCAATTCAAAACTGACAATAAAATATACCATTTACAAAATATCTAGAGATTTCTCCACTCCGCTTCGCTGCGATCGAAATGACGGGAAAAAATAAATTCGCAACAAGTAGCTGCGCAAATGATAATTTTTGTTACTTTTGCAAAGTAATTTAAAAAGCTCAGATATGAAGCCTTACGACAAACAAAACGAAGAATTTAAAGACAACGTTTCCGAACCGGAAGCCTTGTATGGTACTTTGCAACAGCATAATCCAATAAATTTTATTAAAACCAAATCAATTCCCGAAGGATATATGACTTTAGATGAATTCGGAGAATTGTTCCACCAAAAACTTGAAGCCTGCTATGAGAAATTACAAAATGATAATAAGCAATGAGACGGCAGATGACCTCGGCGAAATGGCTTATTATATAGCCACTTTATACCGCCCGGAAAGCGGTCATAATTATGTCAATCGGATTTTAGGAAAACTTGCATCCTTGCAATATACCGCAGATATTTTTCAGTACACAAAATTTGCAAATGCAAGAAAAATTCATCCTTTAGCTAAAACGATTCCTATAATGAATGGCAAATGGACAGTGGTATTTCATATTGATGAAAACTACGTTATTGTCGATAGATTTTTGCCGTCAAAACTGATGGTTTTATAGCCTTCAAAAAATTAATTTTCATTAATGTTTTTTGTATTAAATAATTTTGTACTTTTGCAGTCCGAAATTTTAGTAGGGAAAATAGTGTAAAAACACATAACAAATTATTAATTAAATTAAATGGATACATTAAGTTACAAAACAGTTAGCGTCAACAAGGAGCATGCCAACAAAAAATGGTATGTCGTTGATGCTGAGGGTCAGGTTCTTGGCCGTATGGCTCAGGAAATCGCCCAGGTTTTAAGAGGAAAGAGGAAGGCATGCTATACTCCCCACAGTGATTGTGGCGATAATGTCATCGTAATCAATGCCGAGAAAGTCATCCTCACCGGCAGCAAAATGGACAAGAAGGTTTACGTACACTACACAGGTTATCCTGGTGGTCAGCGCGTTAAAACCGTGAAGGAACTTCTTAACAAGAAGCCTATCTTCGTCATCGAACACGCGGTTAAGGGCATGTTACCTAAGACACGCCTTGGCAGTGCCATCTTCCGTAATCTTTACGTTTATGAAGGACCTAATCACCCGCATGAGGCCCAACAACCACAAGTATTAACAATTAAGAAATAAGTATCATGGAAGTAATCAACGCGTTAGGTAGAAGAAAGACAGCCGTCGCACGTATCTACATGAAAGCCGGCGAAGGCAAAATTACGGTCAACAAACGTGACTACAAGGAGTATTTCCCGACAAGCATCCTGCATTATGTGGTTGAACAGCCATTGATGCTCACAGAGAACTTGGGTAAATATGACATCAAGGTCAACCTCGATGGCGGTGGTATCAACGGTCAGGCAGAAGCTCTCCGTCTCGCTATCAGCCGCGCATTGTGCGAAATCAACGCTGAATATCGTCCTATCCTTAAGGCTAAAGGTTTGATGCGCCGCGACCCACGTATGGTCGAACGTAAGAAGCCAGGTCAGCCAGGTGCACGTAAGAAATTCCAATTCAGCAAACGTTAGTCTATTAAAAGGAAACATCATGACACAAGCAACATTCGAAGAATTATTAGATGCAGGTTGTCACTTCGGTCACCTCAGAAGAAAATGGAACCCGAACATGGCACCGTACATCTTCATGGAACGTAACGGTATCCATATTATTGACTTGTACAAGACACAGGCCAAGATCGATGAAGCAGCAAACGCTCTTCGTCAGTTAGCAAGATCAGGAAAGAAAGTCCTTTTCGTAGCTACAAAGAAACAGGCGAAAGACATCGTCGCTGAACTCGTTTCAAGAGTCAACATGCCATACGTGACAGAGCGTTGGCCTGGTGGCATGCTCACCAACTTCACCACAATCCGCAAGGCAGTGCGTAAGATGGTCAGCATCGACAAGTTGATCGCAAGCAGCCAGTACAATAACCTTTCAAAACGCGAGCGTCTCCAGATCGAGCGTGAGCGCGAGAAACTCCAGAAGAACCTTGGTTCAATCGCCGACCTGAACCGCCTTCCAAGCGCAGTGTTCGTCGTTGACGTCATCAAGGAACATATCGCAGTGGCAGAAGCAAGAAAACTTAACATCCCTACTTACGCCATCGTCGACACCAACTCAAATCCTAACCTCATCGACTTCCCGATTCCGGCAAACGACGACGCTTCGAAGTCAATCGCCCTCATCGTGAGCAAGATGGTCGAGGCTATCGAAGAAGGTCTCAACGAGCGCAAGAACACAATGAAGGATGCCGACATGGCAGAAGCCGAAGGTGAAGAGGAAATGAACGAAAACGCAGCAGTTGAAGAGGAAGAGAAAGAAGAAGAGACAAAACGTCCTCGCCGTCCTCGCAAGACTGTCGCAAAGAAAAACTAATCATTAAATAAAGAAAGGTAAGACAATGAATATTACTGCAGCTCAAGTCAATGAACTCAGACAAATGACAGGCGCAGGTATGATGGACTGCAAGAAAGCCCTCGTTGAATGCAACGGCGACAAAGAAGCAGCTATCGACTACCTCCGCAAGAAAGGCCAGAAAATCGCTGAAAAGCGCGCTGACCGTGAAGCCGCTGAAGGCGCTGTCATCTCAGCAACAACAGCAGACCACACATACGGTGCTGTCATCATGCTGAACTGCGAGACAGACTTCGTAGGTTCGAACGCCGACTTCGTCGGAGCAGCCAAAGGATTCCTCCAGGCAGCTATCGACAACAAGCTCAAGAACCTCGACGCTCTCAAGGCTTTCGCCATCAACGGCCGCACAGTCGCTGACCTCGTCACCGACCTCACAGCCAAGACAGGCGAGAAAGTCGAACTCAAACACCTCGAAGTCGTTGAGGCTCCTTACGTAGCCAACTACAACCACCAGGGCAACCGCCTCGCAACACTCGTTGGATTCAACAAGAACTTCAACGGTATTGAAGAGACAGCTCACGAAGTGGCAATGCACGCAGCAGCTATGTCACCTATCGCTATCGACGAAAACGACGTCCCACAGGAGACAAAAGACCGTGAGATGGCAGTCGCTATCGAGAAGACAAAACAGGAACAGGCAGCTAAGGCAGTCGATGTCGCTTTGAAGAAAGCAGGTATCAACCCGGCTCACGTTGACAGTGAAGATCACATCAACTCAAACATGGCCAAGGGTTGGATCACAGAGGCTCAGGCACAGCAGGCACGCGAGATCCGCGAGAAAGTCACAGCTGACACCCTTGCTAACCTCAAGGAGCAGATGGTGATGAACATCGCTAACGGCCGTGTCAACAAGTTCTTCAAAGAGAACTGCCTCCTCGACCAGGCTTCATTGCTCGACGGCAGCATGACAGTGCGCCAGTTCATCCAGAAGGCTGACAAGGAAGCTACAGTTGTGGCATTCAAGAGAGTTCAGCTCGGATAAGAGACCTTAGACTTTAGACCTTAGACCTTAGTAGATTTACTATTGTTTAGGGTCTAAAGTTTTTGTATTGAAAAATCAAAATTATGAAATCAACCGATTACAAACAACTTATTGTGTGGCAAAAAGCCATGGATTTAACAACAGAAGTTTATTCCCTTGTTAAATTTTTACCCAAAGAAGAAACTTATGGTTTATCAGACCAGATGAGAAGAGCGGTAGTATCTATTCCTTCAAATATCGCAGAAGGACAAGGTAGAATATCCGATAAAGAATATGTTAATTTTTTATCAATAGCAAGAGGCTCATTATGGGAATTATCAACTCAAATTGAAATTTGTATAAGATTGAATTATATCAATCAAAACCAAACTTCAAAATCAATCAATCTTATAACGGAAATTAGCAAAATGCTAAATTCACTAGCTAATTCATTGAAAAAACCTTAGATGTTAGACCTTAGACATTAGCAGTTTTACAACACCCAAATCTAAGGTCTAAAGTCTAAGGTCTAAGGTCTTATTTCTTACTCCAAGTCGTTCCATCCTTGCCATCTTTGAGAACAATGTCCAAAGCGGCAAGTTTGTCGCGAATGAGGTCTGATGTGGCCCAGTCTTTCTTGGCACGGGCTTCTTTGCGGATGTCGATGATGGTATCCATCAAGCCATCAACGATGCCGTTGTCGTCGGAACCCATTTCGTTGTTGACGAGACCCAAAATTTCGAAAACAAAGACATCAAATAGTTTCTTTAGAAGAGCTAATTCAGTTGGATTAATCTTTGAATGGCCATCCTTAACAGAATTGATAATGCGCACTGCTTCGAAGAGGTTCGCAATGACAATCGGGCTGTTAAAGTCGTCGTTCATGGCGTCGTAGCAGGCATCCATAATCTTCTGAACGCCAAGGTCTTCGGCGCCTTCGGTGGCTGTGAGACCATCGATGAGACCTGCTGCCTCCATCAAACGTTTGTAACCTTTTTCAGCAGCCTGAAGTGCTTCGTTCGAAAAGTCGACGGTGCTGCGATACTGAGCCTGAAGGATGAAGAATCGAATCGTCATCGGGCTGTACGGCTGTGCCAGCATCTCCTCGCCTTTCGCGTTGATATGGCTGCCTTTGAAGAACTCATCGAGAGTGATGAAGTTTCCAAGAGACTTGCCCATTTTCTGTCCGGCAATGGTAATCATGTTGTTATGCATCCAGTAGCGCACCGGAGCCTTGCCGTTTGCCGCCATCGACTGGGCGATTTCCGACTCGTGGTGCGGGAACTGCAGGTCGAGACCGCCGCCGTGGATGTCGAATTCCTCGCCGAGGTATTTGCAGCCCATAGCGGAGCATTCCATGTGCCATCCCGGGAAGCCGTCGCTCCACGGTGAAGGCCAGCGCATGATGTGCTTCGGCTCAGCCTTCTTCCACAAAGCGAAGTCGATAGGATTATGCTTCTCGCTCTGTCCGGCAAGCTCGCGGGTGTTGTTGATCATCTCCTCGATGTTACGTCCCGAAAGGATGCCGTAATGATATTTCTCGTTGTATTTCTTGATGTCGAAATAAACCGAACCGTTCTCGATATAAGCGAAGCCTTTGTCCAAAATCTTCTGAATCATCGCAATCTGCTCAATGATATGACCCGAGGCGTGCGGCTCGATAGAAGGACGCAGAACGTTGAGCTTATCCATCGCCTGATGATACCTAACTGTATAATACTGAGCGACTTCCATTGGCTCGAGGTCTTCAAGACGGGCTTTCTTCGCGATTTTATCCTCGCCTTCGTCGGCATCGTGCTCAAGGTGACCCACATCGGTGATGTTGCGCACGTAGCGAACCTTATATCCGAGATGTTTCAGATAACGGAAAACCAAGTCGAAAGTGATTGCCGGGCGGGCATGTCCGAGGTGAGCGTCGCCATAGACGGTCGGGCCGCAGACGTACATTCCGACGTGACCTTCGTGAATCGGCTTGAAAGGCTGCTTCATGCGAGCCAAGCTGTTGTAAATATATAAAGCGTCCATAATTACAAAATTTTTGCAAAGGTACAAATTATTTTTCAAACAACTATCGGAACGGGATAATAAAAAAGTTCGGAGTAAATTCATCAAAAAGTTCGGAGTAAAACGGTAAAAAAGTTCGGAGTGATAGCTTTGTATTTAGAAAATGTTTATATTTGCAGGTGGAAAAGTGAATATATGTCAGCAAGAAAGCTTGAAATAATAAATCTGATAAAGCAACTTGGAGAGGAAGTCCTTCCCGAGAATGCCAGATTATTGTTATACGGCTCGCAAGCCAGAAACGACGCCAGACCCGATTCCGACTGGGATTTGCTTATTCTTTTGGAAGGAGAACGAGTTAGCGGAGACGATTTCAACCAAATGGTTTTTCCGTTTATTTCGTTAGGATGGTCGCTTGGCGTGGAAATCAATCCGGTTGTTTACACATACGGGCAATGGCAGCAGCGACACATCACACCTTTTTATAAAAATGTAATGAGAGAAGGGATTAAGATATGCTAAACAGTGAAGAAAGACCTTCTTCAAACCATGCGTCACACTGGTGATTACGATGATTTCATGGAATGGCACAAAGAAGAAGTCGAGCCGTTGTTTGAAAAAGTTAAAGGTATATAAATAAGGTTAAAAGTTTAATTTAAGAAACAGAAAAGAATAAAAACAGAGACATATATTAGATAGCGTTTGTAGCTGTCCTTGAAGTCCAATTTACCACAACGTCCTCGGTTTGAGGACAAAACTCATCAAGGAAAAGTTATAAAATGCCGTAATTGTTACGGCGTGGAATGACTTGTTAGATGAGTGGGCGTGGTAACCCGGACTTCAAGCAAGGAATAGGTTCCGCGCTGTTTTTTTGTTGTCTCATCAAATCAATTCAAAAATTAATATTAGAAGTTGCGCACGACACGGATTAGTGTAAGAAGTATGGAACAGTCAAAAATTGACATGTTTGTAATGGCAAACAAAGATTGCTTCACAAATCAACATTTGATTCTAATCAAAGAGAAACTTTCAACATTGCCTGATGAAAAAGCGAATGCAATAATGTGTGCATCTTTTAAAAATCCGACTACAATTCTTATTCTTTCAATTCTTTTGGGTGGCTATGGCGTTGATAGATTCGTATTAGGTGAAATAGGTCTTGGTTTCCTAAAACTCATCACATGTGGCGGTTGTGGTATTTGGGCAATTATTGATTGGTTTATCATCAGAGACAAAACACGTAATTACAATTTTGATAAATTCAATGAACTTATGATGTTGTGATGCATCTTCGCAAAGTTATAATTGCAACCTTTGCCTTGATAATATCAGCAATATGGATTTGGATGGGTGATTCGTTGCCCATCCAACCATTTTGTCCATTTCACAAAATAACAGGCGTGCCATGTCCCGGTTGCGGTGGCGTGCGAGCAACAAAACTTTTGCTTTCAGGGGACTTCAAATCGGCATTATACACCAATCCCCTGTCGGTATTAGTATGCATTACTATTCCTTTTTTATTTATTGGCATTTGGATTGATTATATAAAAGGAACCAATAAAATCGAAACCTTTCTCAAAAAACGTTGGAATACTACAACAACCATATTTATCATTTTGATAATTCTATTAAACTGGATTTGGAACATACAAAAGGGGTTATAATTGTGTTAACAGAACTTTTATAAAAAAATTCGCAAAAAGTCGAATTTTGTAAAATATTTTTATTATCTTTGCAGCGTGAAAGTTACTTTTGATAAGGAATATTTGAAGGATTTGTACGAGAATGGCAAAACGGAGGACAAAAAACACCGTTTCCAACCGAATATTGTCAAGAAATACCAGGAGAGAATCAAGACTTTGACAGCAGCGCCGAGAATTGAGACATTGTATCAAATCAAAGCACTTAATTACGAAGTTTTAAGTGGGGATAAAGATAGTATTTCTTCGATTAGAGTTAATGACAAATATCGGATTGAATTCACAGTTAAGCAGTTGATGGAGAATCAAATTGTAACTATTTGTAATATTTTGGATTTGTCGAACCATTATAAATAAAGAGCGATGATAAACATAGAAAGCATTGAACCTCAAATGATTGCGAACAATCTGATGCCTTCCGAACCAGTGCATCCGGGTACTCTTTTGAAAGAAGAAATTGAGTATCGTGGCATTTCTCAGAAGCAGTTGGCACAGCAGATTAGCGTATCATATACCGTTTTGAATGAGATTCTAAATGGCAAAAGACCTATCTCAACAGACTACGCCCTTTATCTTGAGGCGGCTTTGGGCATTGATGCTCAGCTTTGGATTCAGATGCAGGCCGACTATAATCTTCAAGTCGCGAAAAGCAACAACAAAGTTATTCAACACATTAATAGCATCAGAAAAATAGCGGCTGTTTTATAAAACATCATAACCTCAAAAAACAAATAAGGAATCCCCAAGTCGAGGATTTCTTTTTTTATGAAAATAAACTAATAAAAATATTTTAGTACAAATTTATTATTAAATCGAAAATTTGTACTATATTTGCAAAAAATTTAGTTTGCAATGATAGAAAGGCTTATTACCGCAAAACTGCGCAGAATGATTGAGATATATCCCATTGTTTTGCTTACAGGACCAAGACAATCGGGAAAATCGACGCTTTTACAGAACGTATTCCCTGATTATCAATACGTTTCATTGGAGGATTTGGACCAACGAGCATTTGCCAACGATGACCCTCGCGGATTCATAGCATCACATCCCGACAAGACAATTATCGATGAAGCACAATTGGTTCCTAGTCTTTTCTCATATTTGCAAACCCATGTCGATGCTTCTGCAAAAGAAGGAATGTATGTTCTGTCAGGCTCACAGAATTTTGCTCTGATGCAACAAATTTCACAGTCGTTGGCAGGACGCGTGGCTATTCTTGAGTTATTGCCTTTCTCTCGAAAAGAGTTGATTAACGGAGGCATTTGGGCAAAATCAGTTGAGGAAGAAATATTTGAAGGCGGCTATCCTCGCCTGCATGACAAAAAGATGCTGCCGACCGAATATTATCCTTACTATATCAGAACATACGTAGAACGAGATGTGCGGCAATTGAAAAACATCGCGGATTTAAGCTTGTTTGTGAAATTCATCAAACTATGCGCGGGACGAATTGGGCAAATTGTCAACTTCTCGTCACTCGCCAACGATTGCGGCATTGCAGTAACCACAGCTCAAGCATGGCTTAGCGTACTCGAAACGAGCTACATTGTCCACATCTTACGCCCAGATTACAACAATTTTTCAAAGAGGCTTGTGAAATCGCCAAAACTATATTTTCACGATACAGGACTCGCTTGCTCGCTTCTTGAAATAAGCGATGCCAAACAACTCGAAAACCATTATCTTAGAGGCGGTTTGTTTGAAAACTACGTTATAAATCAATTTATAAAAAAAGCATTCAACCAAGGAGAAGAACCAAGTTTGTCATTTTGGCGTGATAACAAGGGAAATGAAATTGATTTAATAAAAACTGCTGGCGACAAACAATTTGCATACGAAATCAAATCGGGAAAAACATTTTCGTCAGATTTTAC
Source organism: Bacteroidales bacterium (assembly GCA_017427985.1). GTDB lineage: Bacteria > Bacteroidota > Bacteroidia > Bacteroidales > F082 > Limimorpha. The sequence goes on from JAFRRS010000023.1 coordinate 440,233, forward strand.
CAAAGGTTTACGCTATTGGGCAAATTTGTCATCAGCAACAGCCGAACAATGTAATGTCGTATATTCTGGTGACAAATCATTACAAATGTCCGATTGTAACTTATTAACTTTAAACGATATAGGATAGTTTGGTACATATTTAGTATTGAATCGAAAATTTGCACCAATTTGGATTTTGTCAAGTAATTACTTACATTTACTACTTCTTCATTTTTTAAAAATAAATTAAAGAAAACCGATACAATTTTCCAACACTTTTTGTAATTTTGCAGCCAAAGAAAAATTCTAAATTTACATATCATGTATACAAACTTTCAAGAGTATCTGAAGAAGGAATTGGCTCAGATTGAAGCCGATGGCCTCTATAAGAATGAACGTATCATTGAAAGCCCTCAGGGTGCTGAAATCCTTGTGAAAGGCAAGAAATGCTTGAACTTCTGC
>JAFRRS010000024.1 GCA_017427985.1 Bacteroidales bacterium
ATGTATACAAACTTTCAAGAGTATCTGAAGAAGGAATTGGCTCAGATTGAAGCCGATGGCCTCTATAAGAATGAACGTATCATTGAAAGCCCTCAGGGTGCTGAAATCCTTGTGAAAGGCAAGAAATGCTTGAACTTCTGCGCAAACAACTACCTCGGACTTGGTAACAATCCGGAGCTTATCGCAGCAGCAAAGAAAGGCATGGACGAGCGCGGTTTCGGAATGGCATCAGTCCGTTTCATCTGCGGTTGCCAGGACCTCCACAAGAAACTCGAGCAGAAAATCGCTGAGTTCTTCGGCACTGAGGATACTATTTTATATGCTGCTTGCTTCGATGCCAACGGCGGTGTGTTCGAGCCATTGCTCAATGAACAGGACGCTATCATCAGCGACGCTTTGAACCACGCTTCTATCATCGACGGCGTGCGTCTCTGCAAGGCTCAGCGTTTCCGCTATGCCAACGCCGACATGGCTGACCTCGAGAAACAGCTCCAGGATGCACAGAAATGCCGCTTCCGCCTCATCGTCACCGACGGCGTGTTCTCGATGGACGGCAACGTCTGCCCTCTCGACAAGATTTACGAACTCGCACAGAAATACAACGCCATGGTGATGGTTGACGAGAGCCACTCAGCAGGCGTGGTCGGCAAGACAGGCCGCGGCGTGACAGAACGTTACAACCTCCGTGGCAAGATCGAGATCCTCACCGGCACTCTCGGCAAGGCATTCGGCGGCGCTATGGGCGGCTTTACAACAGGTAAGAAAGAAATCATCGACATGCTGCGCCAGCGCTCACGTCCTTACCTCTTCTCAAACTCAATGGCACCGGGCCTCGTGGCAGCAGGTATCCGTATGTTCGAGATGATGACAGAGACTAACGAGCTTCAGGACAAGCTTCACGCAAACACCGATTACTTCATCAAGGAAATGCTTGCTAAGGGCTTCGACTGCAAACCGTCAGAGTCGGCAATCTGCGCTGTGATGCTCTACGACGCTCCGCTTTCACAGAAGTTCGCAGCCAAGATGCAGGAAGAAGGCATCTTCGTGACAGGCTTCTACTACCCTGTCGTTCCGAAAGGCCAGGCACGTATCCGCGTCCAGATCTCGGCAGCACACGAGAAAGAACATCTCGACAAATGTATCAACGCTTTTGTTAAGATTGGTAAGGAATTAGGCGTAATCAAATAAAACATAACGAATTGTAGAGACGCACGGCCGTGCGTCTATACGAAACCGCATCGCGGTTCAATATCAATAACGCAATCACATGAAAAAGATATTAATCGTTGGTTCCGGCGGACAGATCGGAACAGAATTGGTGAAGAAGCTCCGTGCTACTTACGGCAACCAAAATGTGGTGGCATCGGATCTTCGCCCTTTGACAGGTGAGATCGTCGAGAACGGTCCTTTTGAGAGAATCGACTCGACACAGATGATGCAGATTGTCGAAGTGGTTAAGAAATATAACATCGACACCATCTACAACCTCGCGGCTATCCTTTCTGCAACAGCAGAGAAGAACCCGATGTTGGGTTGGAACGTCGGTATCGGCTCGTTGGTGAACTGCCTCGAAGTGGCTCGCGTGTTCAACTGCGCAGTGTTCACCCCATCGTCAATCGGTGCTTTCGGTGCATCGACACCGCACGACAACACTCCTCAGGACACCATCCAGCGTCCTAACACCATCTACGGAGTGACCAAGGTGACTGGCGAGTTGCTCAGCGACTACTACTTCACACGTTTCGGCGTCGACACACGTTCAGTGCGTTTCCCGGGCTTGATTTCGAACCTCACATTGCCAGGCGGCGGCACAACAGACTACGCTGTCGAGATTTACTACGCAGCAGTGAAGGGCGAGAAGTTCTACTGCCCAATCAGCAAAGGCACCTACATGGATATGATGTACATGCCTGACGCTCTCGACGCTATGGTTGACATCATGGAGGCTGACCCGAGCAAGCTCGTACACCGTAACTCATTCAATGTCACAGCAATGAGCTTCGACCCTGAGATTATCTACAACGCCATCAAGAAGTACTATCCGAAGTTCGAGATGGAGTATAAATTCGACCCTATCCGTCAGGCTATCGCCGACAGCTGGCCGAACAAGATGGATGACAGCTGCGCTCACGCTGAGTGGGGCTGGAATCCGAAGTACGACCTCGACAAGATGACAGTCGATATGATTGAGACGCTGAAGAAGAAGCTTCTGTAGTACTACCACTACTAGACACTCAAAAGCGCGCCTGACGGCGCGCTTTTTTTTGTACCACAGGGAGGCCGCCGCCACACACAGTGCCACCTCACACAGCGTCGCTCCGCACACGACAACCCCACACGGCGCTACGCTTCGTGAGGGGTTAAGAGGATAGTGTGCCTCCGGCACACGCTGGATTAATTTGCTTTGTCTTTCTATGAACGACTAGAGCGTGTCGAAGACACGCCATTCGAGTAACCCCTGACAGCTATGCTGTCTGGGGGCTGACAAACGACATGCCGCCTGTGGACTGACAAGCGCAGCGCAGTCTGGGGCGACAGAGATAAGGCAAGGTAGTCCAAGGCGTGCTGGAGGCACGCTACTACTAATCATCTGAAAAGATATACTTATCATCAAAGTACTGCATGTTCTCCTCAAGGTACTGACGGTACTCATCAGCGAAAGAAATACCACGATGGTGTTCCTTCTGCCTCTTAATATAGTTAACAATCATATTCTTATCACGAAAACTATAACTAAAACCAGCATATTCATGACCCCATCCTCGAAAATCCGGGAAATGAGGGTTCGTTTTCAACCATTTGCTGGTACAGGTCTTCACTCGTTGCACAAAAGTGGCAAGAGGTAATGTCGATGGCAAAGAAACGAAGATATGAACATGGTCTGGCATTCCACCAATACGATAGGTCTGGCAATTTAGGTTCTTGGCTATTCCGTAAATGTAAGCGTAAAGCTCACGTTCATGTTCTTCAACGATTGTCGGTTTGCTACGATATGTTCGTAACACAATGTGATAATAGGATGTTGTGTAACTCATAACTGTATAAATTGCATTGTTCTAAAAAGTTGATAAATTTTGCTTTTGAGATTCATTTTCGATGCAAATTTACAAAATATTATTTATAATTCTATATTTTACAAATTTGTTTGTGTTTTTAAAAATTTTTGTAAATTTGCAGTGACATAAACGCGGTTTTTTGCCGCGACTTAATTAGTAACTAAATAATATGCCTATGAGATAGACGCTTCATTAGAATGCACATCATAGAATAAGGAAAAGCGAAGTAGCTTACACTGGAATCTTTGAAACTTCGACACTTTCAAAAAGACATTCCCAGAGTGAAGCAACGGCGCTCCCGCCAATTGGCGTGGGCTTTACTCGTTGTAATTGGGAATGTCAGGTAGTCGAAGACCTCAAAGATTCCAATGAAGGCGAAAAAGTGCCACGCTTTTTTGTGTGCAAAAATAATAATGGCACAGATAAGAAAGAATTATTAACTAAATACACACAAAAAATGAAAAGATTTTTTACAATCGTAATTTTAGCTATTGTTGCAGTTTTGGGGTTTTCAAGCTGCGGAACATCCCAAAAAGCCATTACACATGAGGTTCCTAACGGCAAAGCAAGCATTTACATCAAAAGACCACCTTTGGTTGGTGCAGCATGGGTTCATTACATGGAATTAAATGATATTTATTTAGGGCAAGTAAAAGGTGGTGATTGCATAAGAATTGATGTTGACCCCGGTGTTTATGTCCTAAATTATTATAATGGCTCTATGATGACTTATGAACAAGCTAAAAGCAACGGTGCTTCTTTTGCAAAAACTTTCTCTTTAAATGCTGGTGATAAAAAGTTTGTTAGAATAGTTATAAAACCAGTTGAAATCACCTGCGTTGACGAAAATGGAAGCAAAGGTTTTGATAAAATTAACAACACCATTGATTTTGCTGTTTTACAACAAATGTCAAAAACACAAAACAATACGCAAAATACACAACAACAACAGTCCCAAGACAAACCCCAAAATCAAGTTCAAGGATATGGCGACACGGCTTTGGAACAAACCATTCTCAGATGGGATGTTCAATCAAGGCCACAAGGTGCCGACATTTTCTGGAGAGTTGTCAGCAAGACACCTGAAGTAAAAAGCACCAACAACAAGTACCTTCAGACAACACCATACGAAGCAACCAAAGCCTTAGATATCAAAGGCTTGAGCAATGAGAATGCCAGCAATGTCCGAATTATTTTACGTTGCGAGAAAGACGGATATCTGTCGCAGGAGAAAGAGTATGACGTGAGAATGATTATGGACCAGGAAGAGATTTCTGCTTTCTTCAGGTTGGTTAAAGACGAATAGTTATCTGTCATATTTATAAATATGAAACAGGTTTTTACACTTATCATTGGCTTAATGCTGTCAATGACAGCATTAAGCCAAAAAACTGTGGCAGTTTATGTTACTTCAAGCGAAAGCGTTTCGCCTGAGACAAAAAGAATTTTAGGCAGCGAACTCGTGTCAGCCATCACAAGGACCAACGAATATGTCGCCATAGAAAGAACCGATGAGTTCATGGCGCAAGTTTCGCAAGAACGTGGCAATTATGAGATTGACGATGCACAACTTTATGATTTGGGCAAAAAATTCGGTGCAAGTAATGTTTGTGTCGCTGATATCACAAAATTCGGCGACGAATATTATATCGTTGCGCGTCTATTGGATATCAGGACATCAAAAGTGTGGCGTACATCAAGAAAATACTCGAAGCTGTCGTCTCTTAAAGAGCTTGTCGAAACTTCCGAATCATTATCCGAAGGCCTTTTTGGTCAGACTAAAGAGTTTTCGACATACGCCAACGGTGACAATAAAGACAATATGACTTTTCTCACAAGGATAGAAAATCGGGAAACATATACCAAAGTAACCTTTAAAATTGTCACCACATCACCATCACAACAAATAGGCATTTCAAGCGAAACATATATTGAAGATATGTCAACGGGCATCAGATATAAGCTCAAAAACACATCCAATATAAATATTATTGACAAAAAGAATTCTAATTACAAAACAATTAATAAAGGTATAACAGAGTATTATCTGTTTTTTGAGTTGTTACCCGAAGATGTCACAAATATTATGATTATTGAGCCAGGTGGATATGGATATAAAGATATCATTCTCAAACCTTATGGCAATGAAAACACATTTGTGTTTAAGGACAATTCACAAGAATTATATGATGAAAAAACTGGAGTAACTCCAACCAACAATAACAATCTAAATACAGCTAATTCATATCAACCAGTCTCTGAAAACCATGGTCATGAAGCTTCCAGTGTGCAATACATTAAAGAAGAAACAAAAGTGGAGGTTCAAGATATGAATAGCTCATCTTTGGAGCAGACCATCGTACGTTGGGACATTCAGTCGAGACCACAGGGAGCCGACATTTTCTGGAGAGTTGTCAGCAAGACACCAGAGGTTAAGAGCACCAACAACAAATATCTCATGACTACCCCATATGAAGCGACCAAAGCCATTGACATCAAGGGGTTGACTTATCAAACATCAAGTAACGTCCGCATAATTATACGCTGCGAGAAAGAGGGTTATTTATCACAAGAAAAAGAATTCGATGTAAGAATGATACTTGATCAGGAAGAAATCTCAGCATTCTTTAGGTTGGTTAAAGAGGAATGAGTCATCTTAACTCAATATTTTTCAAACATTTTTTGCGCGCCTGACGGCGCGCTTTTTTTATTCCTTGCCTTATCTCCGCTGCCCCACACTACGCTGCGCTTCGTGCGGGGTTAATAGAATAGTGTGCCTCCGGCACACATAGGACAGCGCTGCTTTGTCTTGCCCAAGGACGGCTAGAGCGTGTTGGAGACACGCTATTCTATTAGCCACAGACAAGCGCAGCGCAGTCTGGGGTGTTTAGGTTTTGCATAAACACAAAAAATGCATCAACATTAGCAATTATTATGTATTTTTGTCGTTTGAAAAAAAGTACATTAAATGACCGCACTCCTTCCATTATTTCTTCTTATTGTAGGCTTCGTGGCTCTTATCCTCGGCGCCAACTGGCTCGTGAACGGCGCCACCTCTGTCGGTGTTCGTGCCAAGATGTCGCCGCTCATTATCGGTCTGACGATTGTGGCATTCGGCACGTCGCTGCCTGAGATGATTATCAACGTGTTCTCGTGCATCAAGGGAAGCCCGGGACTGGCAATAGGGAATATCATCGGGAGCAATACGATGAACATTCTGCTCATTTTGGGCGTCAGTTCGATGATTTTTCCGATTGACGTGAGCAAGGTTTCAATAAGACGCGACATCCCCGCAGGATTCGTTGCCACTTTTGCAATAACGCTGATGGCAAACGACTTTTTCAGAGGGACCTCAGCGACGATAAACTGGGTGGAAGGCTTGGTGCTTTTGGCAATGGGAGCGGGGTATCTTTGGCTTACTTTTAAAAAGAAATCAAAACACTCGGAGGACTTGGAGCTATCAAAGGACTCGGATAACTCTGAGACGCCTCAAGAAATGCCTTGGGGCAAAACCATTTTCCAACTAATCATTGGAATCGCAGGGCTTTACATTGGAGGCGAACTCGTCTCGAAAAACGCACAGATTCTTGCTTTGAGCTGGGGCATGAGTGAGAGCACAGTAGGACTCACCGTAGTCGCGACCGCCACTTCCCTACCCGAGCTCATCACCTCTATAGTGGCGGCATTAAAAAAGAACTCCAGCATCGCAATAGGTAACGTGCTGGGTTCCAATATCTTAAATATCTTCATGGTACTCGGCGTGAGCTCGCTGATAACGCCTCTTCCGTTCGACATGAGGATGAACCATCAGTTGATGATTTTATTCTGCGCCAACGCGATAATGCTTGCCACCGTTTTCACTGGAAAAGGCAGGAAAATATCACGTTTTGAGGGCTCGCTCCTGACTCTCGGCTACGTCGCGTTTATGCTATTTAGCCTCTACAACTAACACATTCTCGTTCTTCAAGCGCACCTTCAGCCAACGCTCAATCTGGTTGTGAAGGTCATGGCTTATATGATGATTGCTGGATATCACGGCGATGATACGCTCCGACTCTGTTGACGTCTCCGCATCGACAGCCGAGCCGCGGGTTATGACCACATTGGTAATCTGCGGATGTTGCGCAAACAACTCCTGCGCTATCGACTGCACCGGAATGACATTATCATCATAAGCCTCAAGACGGTTATTAAGTTTGACGATACTATCGTTCAAAATCTTGATCTGCTTGTCGGTATGTTCATAAATTCCTTTCAGAATCTCAGCTTCAGAAAGGTCTTCACGCACAATAGTGGCATCCTCATGTATGATAATCTGGCTTCGCATTATGCCATAATTATTGGCTTCCGTCAAGAGCTTCTCCTTCGCCTCGTCTGTAAGCATCTCGCCCGCTACAAAAAGCTCTACCGTGGAAAGTTTTCTTGAATAATTAGTCTTATAGTCATATACGAAACTCCTTCCCATGTTTTTGTTGTTCTGCACAAGCTGAGCGGCATGAATCTTGAAATTATTCTCCTTCACAACGTTGAAAGCCGTCCAAATACTCGGCAGGATGATGACGGTAAGGATAATTGCATACCAACTTTTCGACAACCCTTTATGATTTTCATCTTCTTTCTGAATGGCTGGAAATTTGAATAATTTCACTGCAAGGAATGTTGCCAAGGCAATGAAAATCGTGTTGATGAGGAAGAGGTAGAGCGCGCCGAACATGAACGTAACATTCAACCTTGAAATGCCGTAGCCCACAGTACAGAGAGGCGGCATGAGAGCCGTGGCGATGGCGACACCCGAAATCACCGTGCCTTTCTCCTTGCGCGAGGTCTCGAGAATGCCTGCAAATCCACCGAATAACGCTATCAAAACATCATAAATCGTGGGATTGGTACGAGCCAGCAACTCGGAAGGGTTTTCCAATGTCAAAGGACTCAACAAGAAGAAAAGTGACGACGCTAAGATGCTGATACCCACCATGATAGCGAAGTTTTTCAACGATTCCTTCAGCAAATTGCCGTCTTCGGTGCCCAAGCCGAGTCCCAAGCCTGTGATAGGACCCATGACCGGGGAAATCAACATGGCGCCGATGATAACCGGAATGGAGTTGACATTTAAGCCGACTGACGCAATTATGATGGCGCATGCCAAAATGATGACGTTCGGACCCTTAAACGCGATATTCTTACGAATAGAGGTGTCAGCTGTCTGATAATCAACATTTTCCCTGATATCTATTAACTCAGAGAGCTTTCTTACATATTTGTTCATAAAGATTATATTTGACTATTTCACCCAAGTCTGTGACCTGCCAATCCAGCCGCGCCTATCGAGCGACCCTCTGACTGTCAACGTGTTATCCTTGGCATTATATGAAATCTTTCCATAATATTCTTTGTTCTCGTGCGGCTCGAAAAGCATTCCGCCCACCAACATTCCGTCTTCCAGTTTGAAATCCTTAACAACCACCATTCCGATAAATTTTGGGTCGAAAAGCTCTTTTCCGTCCTCAAAAACGCGGGTGGTTTTGGCATAGTAAAGCCCGTTGTCAGGATTCTGATAAAACTGGACATAGCCTGTCGTTTCGCCCGTCTTATCGTCGATGGTACGCCATTCTCCTAATATTTTTTCAATTTGTGCATTGGAAATCAATGCGATAGCAAAAAACAATACAGTTAAAAATACTTTTTTCATTTACAAATTTTTTGCAAAAATAGTCATTTTTTGTCAAACAGCAAATTTTCTATAACAATCGGGAAATTCTCCTGCTCCAAAACATGGATTTTCGCTGCCACGTCATCGGGAGTGTCGGTCGCAGAAAGTGCCACTTTTTTCTGGAAAATAATGTCGCCGCTGTCGTAACGCTCATTGACAAAATGGATTGTGATTCCTGACTCTTTCTCATGCGCCGCCACCACCGCTTCGTGGACATGATGTCCGTAGAAACCTTTTCCGCCATATTTCGGAAGCAAAGCCGGATGGATGTTGATGATTTTATTTGGAAAAGTGTCAATGAGATGCTGAGGGATAAGCCACAAAAAGCCTGCCAAGACTATCAAATCGACATTCATGGCTTTCAACTGTTCCGAAAAATCCTTGTCGTTGAATCTCTGACGGTCAATCAAAATCAAAGGGATGCCAAGATTCTCGGCACGCTTGTTGGCGTATGCTTCCTTGTTGTTACTGACAACGCAGGCAATTTCAACTCTTGAATCGTTTGCAAAATATTCGGCAATGCGCTGCAAATTGGTGCCTCCACCAGAGACAAAAATCGCCAATTTCTTCATAACTTTATTGATTATCAACAGTTTTACAATTACTTATCGTCACGGTTTCATTTGGCTCAATGTCAAACCAAATCATATATTCGCCGTTTGACATTCTGCTTTCCACATCTTTTTCGAGCACTTTTATTGGGGATTTTGAAATCAAAGTGATACCGTGAACCATTTCCTCGTTGTCATTTCTCAAAACCGCATTTCCAAGTGTATCAAATTGATAATCAATTTTTTGAAGTTGTTCTTGGTATGACAGATATTTATCTATCGTGGTCGGAAGCATCAGGCGTTGCTCTCTAAGATTGGCAATGCGCTCCAAGGCTCTGTTAAAATCCTCTTTCGCGATGACTTTGCCGTCTTCCATATCCCAGAAGCCGCGTGCAGTCGTGACCCAAGCGGGATATGTGTGGGTGATAAATGCGGAACGGCTCTCCACTACCGCGTCAAGATAATGCTGGCTGTAGAAATAATCCCACGCCTCGCCAGGCTCCGTTGTGTATTCAGTGGTCCAGAGAATCAAATCGCTATCGAACGGCGTATGCATAAAACGCGGTTTCGGGAAAGCGTCGCCACAGAATGGATACGGACGCTGCAAATTATTGTCGAAAATCCATTTGTCGAACGGTTTTGCCTCCTCATAATATGCGTTCCAGAGGTATCGCACGCCGTTTTCTTTCCACAAATCGTAAGCGTAATAAGGCGATTTCGGGTTCAGGCCGTCGCAAACCAAGTCCTCACGGTTGTTGCCGTAAGTGTTGTTGTAGCCGTGGTCAATCCATGTCGGGGAACCAAAATGCTCGCTCATAAATGAAAGAGCTTTCGACAGATTGCCTCTCCAAGTGGTATATTGCTCAGGCGTATGTAGACAAATCTCAAAGCCTTTGTCATTCAATTGTTTAAGAAAGTCAAAATAGACTGAATCACCCTCAATTGTCGCATGAGGACCAGGGAAATCCCTGTTTTTGCACAGATTCAGCACATTGGCGGGATTGTTATAGAAAACGCTTTTTGTCACAGGGATGCCGTAATACACGAAACCGCCCACCGCGCTGTCGGCACACGTCACGTCTTCATTGCCAAAACAAACCGCGCGATGCGTCCTGATATCCGTCCAATCGGCATGTTCCGTCCAGATTATTGATGACTCATAGCCATTCCAAATAGGCATAATCCTCGGCAAATCAACGACTTTCGTCAAGCTGATGTCAAAAGAAGAGTTCATCACATCACCTTTTTTCATCACCTTTTTTGACTTGTCGACAAAATATTCCAGCGTATCAATTTTTGCCGGATAATGAATCAGAGGATGGTCTTTTTCGTAATCAAAATTCAGGACGGCGGTACGGTTTTTCTTGTCTAACTGCATGGAAGACAATTCCTTAGGATGATAAAAATTCAGCTGATAATCATTGAATCTGTACGTAAAACCTTCTTTGTCAAGATAATATTCATCCTGAAAATTCGCCGAATCGGCTTTCATGTTTGCACGATAAACCACAAAATTGTCACCGATGAACGGGATTATCAAGGCGTAACGTGAGATTTCTGTATCCTCGAGAAACTCGGTATACACCTCAAAATGCACATTCGGACTTGCCTCGTCAAAAGAGATTGTCATATCCGTTCTCGCCTGCGAATTTTCATTCACGAAAGTGAACAAGTCTTTGACATCCCATTTAAACGACTGATTATCATTAAGATAAACAGAAACAGGATTAGTCATGCAACCAAAATCATCGCCGAATTTCAAGAATTTTTCCTCATCAGAATAATAAGCACGGAACATATTCCCAATTTCGCTATCATTCCCATCAATCTTCGGAATGGCTTCAAACGAACCTTGCGAAGCCATAACATTCAGATTATCAGGAAGATACGATGGAAGTTTTTCTTCAGCGAGAGAATGTTTCAGATTTTTAATCTTAATAATATCCAAATCCTGATTATAGATGTAGCATTTCAGCACCGTATTATTCATTACACGGCTGGGAATCAATATGTTAAGATTAAAATCATGCTGCAAGCCGAACGACTGCCAGTACACCGACGAGTTGTTCTTCTCGGCGGAAAGCACCACCACCGCCTTCGTGTCATTGGCATAATCAGCCTTGAAACTGAGATTCAGAGCCAACGGCATATCGCAGTGATAGTCGTATTCGGCATTGAACAAGTTGATATACAAATCTTGTGATTTCAGCGTTAAGCTACTGAAAACCAACACCAACACGAAAACCGCAAGACGTCTCATATCAGTCCACGTTGTCATGGAGGAATGAGTTGTCCTCACGCAAACCCGTTTCTTTTCCGACTGTGTAGCGCGACATTCCTTCCTCTTCGTTGGTGATATCCACACCGAGACGGGCATAAGCCGGAACGTTTTCAAGTTTCTCTATTCCTGCCTGTGATTTGAAATCCATGTTGAAAGAAAGGAAGCGTTTGCGACGAAGCATCTCCTTCTGGTCAAGTTGCTTGGTCTGGGCAGGTTTTGTCTCGACTTTCACTGCCGTAACCGTCTGATTTCCAGACATATTTTTAAAACCAGGAACGTCAATATCGTCGTTGTCCGACATGAACGGGTTGTCAAATCTTCTCACCGATGGTGTCGGGTTGTTGACAGGACGTGAAGGCTCTGAGTCGACTCTTCTTGTTGTAATGCCGCTGTTGTCGAAGCTGATATTATCGTCATCTCTTTCCTTGGAATCATTTTTCGCAATCTCGTCATCATCATAAAGATTGTGACGTTTAATTGTAGGCTGTTCCTGCGGTTTCTCTTCCTGTTTTATCGGCTGAGGCTCGTTTTCCTCATGTTTGATAATCACGCGGATTTCCTCTTCCTCAGGCTTCTCCTCAGGTTTTTCCTCAAACTTGACAGGTTCTTTCGCCAATTCTTTTGACGGGTCTTTTATTGTATTTACAGGTATCTGGTGGACAACAGGTTCCTTGTTCTCCGGCACGTCACCGAAGCCAGTGGCGATAAGTGTCACGCGAAGTCCGTTGTCGAGCGACATATCCTCGCCGTTGCCCCAGATGACTTCAGCTACTTTACCTGTGGCATCCTGAACGTACTCGTTGATTTCAGACACCTCGTCGAGCGACACCTCTTCTGTTCCAGATGTGATGTAAACCAATATGTTTTTCGCTCCAGTGATGTCGGAATCGTCGAGAAGCGGCGAATGCACTGCCTCTTCCACGGCGCGCAAAGCCCTGTCCTCGCCTGTCGCATAGCCCGAGCCCATGATGGCCTTTCCGCTATTGCGCATTACATTGTTGACATCTTCGAAGTCAACGTTGACGTAGCCTGTCACAGTGATGATTTCCGCGATACCCTTGGCGGCGATTTTCAACACGTCGTCGGCTTTCTTGAAAGCCTCGGTGAGTTTCATGTTGCCGTATTCCTCACGCAGTTTGTCGTTGCTTATCACGAGAAGTGCGTCGACGTTTTTACGCAATTCGGCGATACCGTCTGCAGCCTGCTGCTGACGGCGTTTGCCCTCGAAGCTGAACGGGAGTGTCACAATGCCCACCGTGAGGATTCCGAGTTCGCGAGATATCCTTGCCACCACAGGTGCGGCTCCTGTGCCTGTACCGCCACCCATACCGGCCGTGATAAACAGCATCTTCGTATTTTCCTGAAGCACCTCGCGGATCCTGTCCTCAGTCTGCTCGGCAGCCTTGCGCCCTTCTGACGGCACGTTGCCGGCACCGAGAGCGTGGTCGCCGATATGCAGTTTGTTTTCAACAGGACTTTTCTGCAAAGCCTGGTCGTCGGTGTTGCAAAGGATGAAGTCAACACCGGTGATGCCTTCCGAGAACATGTGCGTCACAGCGTTGCTTCCGCCACCGCCCACGCCCATCACTTTGATAATATTAGGTTTTTCCTCTGGCGCGTCAAATCTTACTAAGTCTGGCATATCTTTGAGTATTATAATGTTACACTAAATAATTAATCACCAAGTTTTTCTTTGGAAATCTCGTCCTCGTTGAAGAATTTCGTTATAATCGACTGTCCCCAACGGCGGAAGAAGCTCTCTTTAGGCTCTTTGCTCTCACCAGCATTGGTGTCTTTTTCCTCTGTGACGTCGAAATCAACGATTTCCTGTCTTCTCGGGTCGTTGTTGGTAATGGCGTTGCCGTGTTTCAAGGCGTTTTCGTAGCGTGCGATACCCTCGATCACGAGACCGACGCCGGTAGAATACATCGGGCTTGCCAGTTCAGGAGCGGTGTCGTTGGCGAGATATTCGTTAGGATAACCGATTCTCACGTCAAGACCTGTCTTGAACGCCGCGAGTTGTTGGATGTGCTTCATCATGGCGCCACCACCTGTCAGCACGATGCCCGCGATGAGCTTGTGCTCGCTGTTGACTTTCTGTATCTCACTGTTCACGATGTCGAAAATCTCGCTCAGACGTGCCTGGATGATACTTGCCAAGGTCTTGAACGAAATCTCCTTAGGCTCACGTCCGCGGATTCCAGGGATGGAGACCACCTCGTCGTCGCGGTTCTCGCTTGCCACCGCCGAGCCGTATTTCACCTTGATTTCCTCAGCATGTTTCTTTATGATTGAACAGCCCTGACGGATGTCTTCCGTAATCACATTGCCACCAAACGGAATGACGGCGGTGTGATAGATGATGTTGTCGTAGAAAATGGCAATGTCGGTAGTGCCGCCGCCTATGTCCACGAGGGCAACGCCAGCCTCTTTCTCGTCTTCGCCAAGGACAGCCTCTGCCGAAGCGATAGGCTCAAGAATCATGTGCTCCATCTCGAGACCCGCCTGGTGGATGCAGGTGATGATGTTGCGAGCAGCCGCCACTTGTCCGACGATGACATGGAAATTCGCCTCGAGCTTGCTTCCGAGCATGCCTTTCGGATGACGGATGCCCATCTCGTCATCTACAATGTATTCCTGAGGAATGACATCGATAATCTCCTCGCCAGGCGACATGTTCAACTTGAACACATCTTGACGCAGTTTCTCGATTTCATCGTCCGTTATCTCCACATTCGGATTGTCACGCATCAAAACGCCACGATGCTGCAAACTCTTGATATGATGTCCGGCGATACCGACATTCACTGTCTTGATATCGACATTCGATTGCTCGGATGCCATATCAACAGCTCTGCGGATAGCATTGACGGTATCCTCGATGTTGAACACCATTCCACGTTTTACTCCAGTCGACTCCGTTTTACCATAACCACGGATGACTATTTTTCCATTCTCAACTTTTTCGCCGACAAAACAGGCGATCTTTGTAGTGCCGATGTCAAGGCCTACGATATACACAGGATTACTCATTATTTTTTATTTTTCGTACAAACAACTTGATTTACATAATTAAAATTTATCTTGCAATAGTCCTTCATTTCTGGAGAGCCTTGCATCTGTTCCAAGAAATACTTCATATTCTGAAGTTTCTCGTCGACATCGTTGCCGTCACCAAGAACGACTTTCATGTCGACATTGTTCAAGACAAGCTCAAAACTTTTGTTATCATAATAGACTTGCTTAACGCAACACTTTGAATATGAATTTTTTAGAACACTTTTCATCACTTCATAAATCTTAGGCAAATCGCTTTTCACATATTCGTCGTCATAAACATTTGCCGATTTGTTTTTCACAGCCTTGAAATTAAGGTTTCCGCTGCCAATCAGCACTCGGGGCGTGTAATTCGACTTTATCGGATAGATATTCCCGTTGTCGTCAAGATAAACCGAACGGCCTTCCTTGTTATAAACACGCATAACCGGCTGACACTCAACGATATTCACAAACATCATCTCGTCAAGAGTCAAGTTCGCTTCGGTGTAAATCGCCCACGGAATCGAACTGATGTAGTTTCTCACGCTGTCAATAGGAATCATCGTGATATCTGTGTTGTTCACAGTGTCACAAATCTTCATAATCTTTTGATATTCAATATCTTTTTCAATGAATCCCTGCGTATTTTCACGCATCAGGGTAAGTTCAACGCCCCTCAAAGGATGCTCCACATGCTCCTTGTGGGTAAAATACCAGAGGCAGCCAATCGCACCGACTGTAAGCACCCAAACCGATATTTTTATGAACTTATTCATTGTTAAACATCTTTTCTATTTGTGGCACAAAATTGTCGATATTGCCAGCTCCCAACGTCATAACCAACACAGGATCAACACGTTTTATTGTGTCAAGCAAATCTTCTTTTTTGCACAGCATTTTTTCTTTCACAGTTATTTTTTCAAGAAGAGCCGCTGAAGTCACGCCATCGATCGGCAGTTCTCTCGCAGGATATATATCAAGCAGAATCACGCGGTCGGCAAGCGACAGGCTCTCTGCAAATCCGTCCATGAAATCGCGAGTCCTCGTGAAGAGATGCGGTTGGAACACAACCGTCAACTCCTTGTCGCAGAACACTTTACGCGCTGTCGTCAAAGCGGCTTTTATCTCCTCAGGATGATGAGCGTAATCGTCAACATAAACGTGCTTTTCGTTTTTCACCCTTATGTCGAAACGTCGCTGCACACCTTTGAACGTCGCCAGTCCTTTCTTTATATCCTCTTGACTCACACCGACATACGAGCACATTATTATGGCGGCGAGGGCGTTTTGGACGTTGTGGCTGCCGTAAAGGCGCATTCTCATATTACTCTGATTTATCAGATTGCACTGATAACTCGGCATAGCGCAGTCGTTAGAAACCACAACGTCAAATTGCGTTTCACCATCAATCACGCAGATATTCTTTGCAATCACTTCAGCGTTTTCCAAGCCGTAAGTGACATGTCTTTTCGATGTCTTAATCGGCAAATCCGAATGATAAATCACGAGACCTTCGTCGGAAGTCTTGTTGACGAACTCGTTGAAGCTGTCTTCAAGATGCTTGTAGTCGCCATAAATGTCAAGATGATCGGCATCGACCGATGTCACGATGCTCACGTAAGGCGAAAGTTGCAGGAAGGAATGGTCGAACTCGTCGGCTTCCATCACCACGAGCTCGTCATGCTCCTCGCCAATCACCACGTTGCTGTTGATGTTTCTCGCGATTCCGCCAATAAACGCTGACAGTTTCTTGTTGGCGGTCATGAGGATATGCGTCACGAGTGCTGTCGTGGTTGTCTTTCCGTGCGTCCCCGCCACGGCGAGCGCCTTATGCTGACGCGACAACATTCCAAGAACCTCAGCGCGCTTTATTATCTTGACATTTCTTTCTTTTAAATAATTAAGTTCCAACGAGTTAGCAGGAATAGCAGGCGTAAGCACCACAAAATCGATGTCATTCGGAATCATCTTCGGGTCGTCATCATAATGAACGCTGATGCCCTCTTCCTCCAGACGTTTTGTGAGAGGCGTAGGCGTGCGGTCATAACCCGCCACCGTGTAGCCCTTGGCGTTGAAATAACGTGCCAAGGCGCTCATCCCGATGCCGCCGATGCCTAAAAAATACACGATATGCCTGTTATCCTTTGTCATCACAGTCCTAAAACCTTATCTATTTCGTTTACAATGTCTTCCGCTGCGTTAGGTCTTGCAAATTTAGCAATATTTTCTTGCATTTTGCAAATTTTTTCATCATCTTCCAACAGATTAAAGACAGTCGGAATGAGCTTCTCCTCCGCCTCGCTGTTTTTCACGATTATGGCTGCGTCTTTGTCGGCGAGGCTCTGTGCGTTCTTCGTCTGATGGTCTTCCGCAGCCGTCGGAAGCGGTACGAAAACGACAGCTTTCTTCACCAACGAAAGCTCTGAAATCGACATTGCGCCCGCCCTCGAGATGACGACATCGGCGCAAGCGTAAGCCAAGTCCATCCTGTCGATAAACACCGTCGGCTTCACCCTGTCTTCAAGGCCGAGATTTCTCACCTCGTTCTGTGCCTGCTCGACGTAAAGCTTGCCAGTCTGCCAAATCATCTGATAATCAACGTCTTTAAACTTCGCCAGCTGTGCTGATATGCCTTTGTTGATGCCGAGAGCGCCTTGGCTGCCGCCGACCAGCAAAATTATCGGCTTCTGTGGGTCGAGACCGAAAAACTCAGCGCCTTCGTTTCTCTTCCCTTCTGTCGATACCACGTTGTTTCTCAACGGGTTGCCCGTCATGACAATTTTGTCTTTCGGGAACCATCGCTCCATGTTGTCGTATGCCACGCAAATCTTAGCCGCTTTAGGGGCCACGAGTTTGTTTGTCACACCCGGGAACGAGTTCTGTTCTTGGATTATCACTGGGATACCGAGTGACGTAGCCTTGCGCATCGTCGGTCCGCTGGCGAATCCGCCGACACCCACCACGGCATCGGGCTTGAACCTCTTCAAGATACGTTTTGCCTTGCAGAGACTGCTTATCAGTTTGAACGGAAAACTCAGGTTGTCGAGTGACAGCTCGCGTTTGAATCCGCTAATCCACAGTCCTTCAATAGGATAGCCCGCCTTTGGCACGCGTTCCATCTCCATCCTGCCTTTTGCGCCCACAAACATTATCTCTGCATCAGGATGACGTCTCTTGAAGGCGTCGGCGATGGCGATGGCAGGGAAAATATGCCCTCCGGTGCCTCCGCCGCTAACTATCAACCTCGGTGATTTCGCTATCTGAGTCTTCATTGTCATTTATATTTTTCACTTCTTTTGTCACACTAATAATTATTCCTATCGAGATGCCGGTAAACAGCAGCGAGGTGCCTCCCATGCTCACAAACGGCAGCGGCTGGCCTGTAACGGGGAACAACCCCACCGCGACACCCATGTTCACCAACGCCTGCATCACCAGACTGAACGCAAGTCCGACAGCAAGCATCGCCCCGAATGACTGCGGTGCCCGTATCATGATTCTCGTCGCCCGATACATCAGAATCAAATACATCAGCATCACAAGAATGCCGCCCCAAAGCCCATATTCCTCAAGGATTATCGCATAAATGAAGTCGGAATACGGATGCGGCAGAACATTACGTTGCGTGCTCTTTCCCGAGCCTTTCCCGAAAATTCCGCCACCGGCAATGGCAATCTTCGACTGTGTTATCTGAAAATCTTTATCATCGTTTTTCTCCTCATCGCCACTACCAAAGAAACGCTCTATTCGGTACACCCACGTCGCACTTCTATTGTCTTTCGAATAAGCCAACGACACGAGCATGAAAATTCCTCCCGCCAAAACGATAATCCCGACAAACTCAAGGATATATTTCATCTTAACCTTGCTCAGAAACATCATCACAATGCAAGTGGCAAACAGCATCGCGGCTGTGGAGAAATTCTCCGGGAAGATAAGCCCCACAATCACCACTATCGGCAACATCACCCTGATTGCCAGCTCCTTAAAGTCGGTGAAGCTGTCGTGTCTCAACGTCAAAACCCTTGCGAGGAAGCCTATCAAGGCAATCTTGGCGAGGTCGCTGGTCTGGAATGTCACACCTGCGATGCCGATGACACGTTGCGCGTGGTTGAGATTCTTTCCGAAGAACAAAGTGTAGACAAGCAACGGTATCGCAATCCAGAACAAAAGCAGCAGGAGACGCGAGTATTTCTTGTAATTGATAAGCGAAGCGCCGAAAACGCCCACCAGGCCAAGCAGCAGCATCGAGGCATGACGCAGCAGCACGAAGGCGTTGTTGCCGTTATAGCTTCTGTTCGCCACCGACTCCGACGCGCTGTATACAGCGAGCAACGACACGAGGGTGAGAATTGCCACAACCACCCAGATGACCTTGTCGCCCGTGAACCAGCCTTTGACTTTTTCTATGACAGCTTCCTTATCAATCATGATTTACTATTCTTTTGCCATTTTGACAAAAACTCTCTCCATCTTGTTCAACACCTTATCTTCGGCAAAACAGCCTGGCGAAAACAGAACGACATCACCTGAAACCGCCTTCTCCTCCGCCATCTTCATCGCCTCTTCGATATTTGCAACACTAATAATCCCGTCACGGACAAGATAGCCGATGGCGTTGCTCATCTTCTCTACATCGTTTCCAATGCTGATCACCGTCTTAACATGCTGACGGACGACAGGTATCATCTCCTCATAGTCCTCATTTCCAGACATGGCGATCCAGACTGTAGGCTCAGTGTTGTTCTCCAGAGAAAACCACGTCGCCGACAGGCTCTTGGCACCGCTGTCATTGATAAAACTCACGCCGTTTCGCATAGCCACGAACTCGTTTCTGTGCTTGATGTGCTCACAATCAACAAAGCTGCGCTTCAAATTCTCGTTACGAGCGTTGCAGATGCTCTCGTTGATGGTGAATGCAGTAGTGAAAATCTCTTTTCTTCTACCCTGTTTGGCCAATTGTTCTAATGTCATAATATCTGTTTTATCTTATCTTCAAAGTTAATATTGCGAAAGCCACCAAAATGATAGTGACAATCCAGAATCTCACCGTAATCTTCATCTCATGAAGCAAGTCGGTTTTCCCCTTACAAATTACTGTGGAGGTAGGGTCTGCGTTAAGAACCTGCTCCATCGAAGTCCTGAAATGATCGTGAATCGGGGTACGTTTCCAAACACGTTGGTGCACGCCTTTTTTCTTTCCCATCCTGAAATAAGCCCTCTGCACTATCACCGACACGCTTTCAAGCAAAAACACGCCGCACATTATCGGGAGAAGCAGCTCTTTGTGGATGATAACCGCCGAAACCGCAATGATTCCGCCTATCGTAAGACTTCCGGTATCGCCCATGAAAACCTGCGCAGGGAATGAATTATACCAAAGGAATCCTATCAACGCCCCGACAAATGCCGCGAGGAACACCGCAATCTCTTCACTACCAGGGATATACATTATGTCCAGATAGCCCGAAAGCACGGCGTTACTCGAAAGATATGCAAGTATGCCTATTCCCAAACCTATTATCGCGGAGTTGCCTGCCGCCATGCCGTCCATGCCGTCGTTGAGATTCGAGCCGTTCGACACCGCGCACACCACAAACACCGTCATGATGACGAAAAACACCCAGCCAGCCCAGTATTTGTAAGGCTCACCCATAAAATCGAAGATATTGGCGTAGTTCAAGTTATGATGCTTGAAAAACGGTATCGTAGTCCTCGTCGACTTCACGTCAGGCGACTTCACAACGATTTCCTTGTTATCTTCTATCCTTGTGCTAACATCTTCATTCATAACGACTTGCGGACTAAAACGCAGAGTCAGACCCACAATAAGTCCCAACGCCACCTGACCGAAAATCTTATACCAGCCCTTCAAGCCGTCTTTTTTCTTCTTGAAAGTCTTGATATAGTCGTCGGCAAAGCCAATTCCTCCAAGGATTGCCGTCGTAACAATCATCAGTATCATATAGACATTCAACAGCTTACCGAACAAGAGGCAAGGGATGAGAATCGAGGCGATGATAATCAGTCCGCCCATCGTCGGGACGCCTTTCTTATTTACGTTGAACGGGTCGATTTTTGAGTCACGCTGCGTCTCCGTGATGTTACGTCTCTTCATGAATCTGATGAAGACCTTTCCTAACCAGATGGAAACCACGAGCGAGATAATTATTGCGACGATTGCTCTAACCGTAACATAATCAAGCACTCCCGCACCTGGAAGTCCGAATCTGACACTGAGATATTTCCAAAGATAGTATAACATTTTAAAATTCCTTATTTCTCGTTAAACGCATTTTCAAGTTCTTCCCTGTCGTCGAAATGATGCTTCACGCCTTTCACGTCCTGGTACGTCTCATGACCTTTGCCCGCCACGAGGATGATGTCGCCTCTCTTCGCCAACGCCACCGCCGTCCTGATAGCTTCGCGTCTGTCGGTGATGCACAACACCTTATTATAATACTCGCCCGGGACGCCCGCCTTCATCTGACGAATGATGTCCTCCGGCTCCTCAAAACGCGGATTATCACTCGTGATGATAAGTCTGTCGGACAGCCTCACTGCCGCTGCCGCCATCTTTGGACGTTTGTCGGCATCACGGTTGCCGCCTGCTCCAGCCACGGTGATTAAAGTCTCGTTGTGCGTCCTGATGTCGTTAATCGTCAAAAGCACATTCTCAAGTGCATCTGGCGTGTGAGCGTAATCCACGATGCCGACGATGCCGTCTTTCGAGTTCACCATCTGGAAACGTCCCGACGCACTGTGAAGCTTGCTGACTTCCGGCAAAACCTCGTCCTCAGGCATTCCGAGAAGCGACGCCGCACCGTAAATCGCCAGCAGATTGTATGCGTTGAAACGCCCCACAAGATATGTCGATACCGCTTTGTTGTTGATTTTCAACTCCATGCCGTCGAAATAACTCTCCATCACAAGACCTTTGAAGTCGGCGTCATGATTGAGCGAATACGTCTTCTTCGCTGCTTTGGTGTTTTGAAGCATCACCATGCCGTTCTTGTCGTCGAGGTTCGTTAACGCGAACGCTGTGGCTGGCAGATTGTCGAAGAATTTTTTCTTGGCGTCGCGGTAATTCGCGAGTGTTTTATGATAATCAAGATGATCTTGCGTGAGATTTGTGAAGATGCCTCCAGCGAAATGTAACCCTGCGATTCTGTCCTGGTCGATGGAATGTGAGCTCACCTCCATGAAAGCGTACTCGCATCCTGCCTCCACCATCTGTGCGAGCAAAGCGTTGAGCTCGAGCTGGTCGCCGGTGGTGTGTGTCGACGGCACCACTTTCTTGCCGATGATGTTCTCTATCGTCGAAAGAAGCCCGCAAACGTAGCCCGCATCTGTGAAAAGACGGTAGAGCAAGGTTGCGATGGTGGTCTTTCCGTTGGTGCCTGTCACGCCGACGAGATGCAGCTTTTGCGACGGGTTGCCGTAAAACTCAGAGGCGCACAATCCCAAAGCCTTGGCGCTGTTTTCAACAACAAAAAACCTCACGCCCTCAGCCTGTTTCTCTGGCATCTTCTCGCACACCACGCTCTTCGCGCCGTTCTCAATCGCTTTCGCGATGTAGTCGTGACCGTCGACCTGCGTACCGCGCACC
Source organism: Bacteroidales bacterium (assembly GCA_017427985.1). Classification (GTDB taxonomy): domain Bacteria; phylum Bacteroidota; class Bacteroidia; order Bacteroidales; family F082; genus Limimorpha. The sequence goes on from JAFRRS010000024.1 coordinate 22,247, forward strand.
GCAAAGAAAACGCTGCCATCATTGCACTTCCTCGAATCGAACTGCAAATCCTTCGCACCTTTCAAAATCTCTTCAATATTCATAATAATATTATTCATCCTGTACGGACAAGGCAGCCTTGTCCCTACGTGTTTAATTTTAAAACAATCGTATTTCCTTTTTCCAATCTCGTTCCTGCTTTCACGCTCTGGCTCTCCACCAGACCTCTGCCGCTGAAACTCGCCTTCCATCCCATCGATTCGAGGAGAAAGACGGCATCCGTCACGTTCATGCCCTTCAAATCCGGCACCGTCTGTTTGTCGATTTCCACGTTTTTCAACACCACGCCACCGTTTTTCGACGGAATCACCTTCACCCATTCGGAGCTCAACTCGCTGTCAACCATCCGCACGCCCGCCATGGTGCAATACTCGTTCACGTCGTCGTAATACGCCATCGAAGCCTTGGTGTATTTGTCGCAATTAGCCTTATAACCTCCGTTCTCGTCTTTGATGCCGAGCTCAGTGGCGTAAACCTTCTCCGCTATTTCCTTGAAAACAGGTGCCGACACCGACGCGCCGTAGTAGTTCTTTCCCATTGGGTTGCTCACCACCACAATACACGTGTATTTCGGGTCGTCGGCAGGGAAATATCCCACAAACGAAGCGGTGTAATTTTTCTTGTTATACCCGCCGTTGCTCGAAATCTGTGCAGTTCCAGTCTTGCCAGCCACCGGAAAAGCGCATTTGTTGAGTGCCTTGGCAGTACCGTTTTCCACCACGCCGCGCAGAAGCTTCTGCAACGTCTTTATCGTCCTGTCTGAAGCAATCTTCTCGTTTATCACGATGGTGTCAAACGTCTTGACAACCTCATTGCCGCGCCTAATCTCCTTCACAAACTGAGGCTTCACCATCTTTCCGTTGTTAGCTATGGCGTTGTAATATGTAAGAAGCGTTATCGGAGTCACTGTAAGCTCATAACCTATTGACATCCAAGGCAATGAAACCTTCGACCAGGTCTTGTTTTTAGTGGTTTTTATAAACGGCTTGCCCTCGCCTTTTATGTCGAGATTCAGCGGCTCGTTGATTTTAGTCTTGTAAATCAAGTCGATGAATTGCTGCGGATTGTTCTCAAAAGCCTCTGTCGTGAGGTAGCCGAAAGCGATGTTCGACGACTCCCAGAACGCCTGTTTCACCGTGGGAACGCCTTCCCCGACAACATGAGAATCCGTCATGACACGGTTGTGGAACTTCATCCTTCCCGTCTTGCCCAAGTCCAGTTTTCTTTCTATGCTGAACTTCGGGTTGTTCTCCAGCAGCGCCGTCATGGTGATGGCTTTAAACGTCGAGCCGGGCTCCACATTCTCCGCAATGGCGAAATTATACGACTCCTCATATCTCCTCTTTTTCTCATTATATTTCAACGACGCCATCACCTCGATAAAACCCGACTTCACGTCCATCATGATGACGCAGCCCTGCTGTGCCTCATTCTCCGTCAGACAACGACGAAGTGCCTCTTCCGCCACATCCTGAATCTTGGCATCGATGGAAGTGTAAATGTCCTTGCCGTTTTTCGGCGTGATATTCGACGACGAAGGCACGTCGATGAACCTTCCGCCGTTGATACGACGACGCATCTGCTTTCCGTCGATGCCTCTCAGACACGTGTCGTATGCTCCTTCAAGACCCACTTTCACAGGCTTCAAGGTGTCGTTATAGTTGACATATCCTATCACACGCATCGCAATGTCGCCGTACGGGCGCTCTCTAACCAACTGTTTCTCAGCGATTAAGCCGTTACCAAGCCTCTCCCTGAAAATCGGGAACGTCTTGATACGCTCATATTCGTCCATCTTCAGCTTGCGCGCAATCCTGACATATCTGTTGTTGTTCTTACGCGCTTTCTTAAACATGCCTTTATACTCTGAACTCGAGTGTTTCTTCAGCATAACAGCAAGACTGTCAGACAGTTTGCCGATGTTTTTATTGAAAACAGAGTCCCGCACCGCCACAGGGTCGAAGTAAATGTCAAAAACTGGAATCGTGGTTGCGAGAAGCGTCCCGTTTTTCGAGAAGACGTTTCCTCTCACGGCAGGAACATCGACGATTCTGAGGTCAGCCTTCCTCGCCATCTCCAGCAATTCCTCACGTTCCCCGAGTTGTATGGTCAAAATTTTGATGACAATAGCCGCCCCGACTACAAGCATCAGCAAGTAGACAAGAAAAACGCGCCAGGCATCACCAAAATTTATCTTGCTCATTTCTTTTTGTTTTTACCCGTTTCCTTTACGACTGTTATCTTTTTAAGCGGCTCGACCGACTCTTTTATCCCTTTGTTTTTCAATATCTTAGCAAGTTCCGACTGCTTCGTCATCCTTGTAATCTCCGACTTGTTGTAAACATACTCCACATGACGGTCTTCAAGAATCTTATTCTTCGTAAGAATCTCACGGTTCACATCTTCGGCAACATAAGTGTTTGTGATATAAAGCATTAGAAGAAACACCACATACAGCACAAACGGCAGCTGTTTCACCACCGACTGTCTTGAAAACACGTCGCCGCCAAGATATTTGTTAAAAAATGAACCTTTTTTCTCTTTCATATTAATTTATTTCTCATCCCGTACGGACAAGGCAGCCTTGTCCCTACCGAAGTTCCGCTATCCTCAATTTCGCGCTCCTCGCCCTGCCGTTCTCCGCCACCTCTTCATCACTCGGCACTATAGGCTTGCGCGTTATTAATATATAAGGTGTGTTTTGCCTTCCAAAGAAATCCTTCTCAATCTCGCCGCTCGCGTTGCCGCTTCTCATGAAATTCTTCACCAGCCTGTCCTCCAAAGAATGATACGACATCACCACGAGACGGCCTCCCGGCTTCAGCACTTCGGCGCACTGCCCGAGAAACGTCTCCAAGACCTCCATCTCATTGTTGACCTCAATCCTCAAAGCCTGGAATATCTGTGCCAGCACCTTGTTTTCCATGCCTTTCGGCAGATGCGCAGCAACAGCGTTCTTCAGATCCGTTGTCGTCTCCAAAGGCTGCGCTTCACGCGCCTGCTCGATGTCACGCGCTATCGCCATGGCGTTCTTCAACTCGCCATAACGCGAGAAGACACTCGCCAAAGCCGCGACCTCGTACGTGTTCACGACGCTTGCCGCGTCAACGGGGGTGTTCTGGTTCATGCGCATGTCAAGACGACCCTCGAAACGTGTCGAGAAACCCTTCTCCGGCGTGTCGAACTGGTACGACGACACCCCCAAATCCGCCAAAATGCCATCGACTTTAGCGCCAGCGTACAGCTGGACGAAGTTCTTCATGTAACGGAAATTCTGCGGGATGAAGGTGAAACGCTCGTCATCGAGAGCGTTCTTCGCCGCGTCCGCATCCTGGTCGAAAGCGTACAGGTGACCGCACTTGAGGTGCTCAAGGATGGCATGCGAATGACCGCCACCGCCGAACGTCACATCAACATATATGCCGTCCGGATTGATGTTCAGCCCGTCGATACACTCTTTCAACATTACAGGATTATGGTACATATCAAAAAATTTTACTCAAAATCAATATTTCCAAGTCTGTCCTCAAGCAGCTGCGAGAACTCCTCGTCGGTCATCAGCGCGTTGCTCTCGTCCATCTTCTCCTTCGCCCAAATCTGCATCCTGTCGGGCAACGAAGTGATGACAACCTCTTTCACCATGGCGCATTTCTCCACAAGGTCCTTCGGAATCTGCAGACGGCCGCTCGCATCCATCTTCACTACCCTCGCGCCCGCGTTGATACGGCGCATCATCATCAGATTCTCCTTCTTGAACGGATTCAGCTTGCTGAGTTTGTCCTGCAATTTACGCCAGTCGTCCATTCCGTACACGTCGAGGCATGTCTCAAACAGACCAGGACGCAGCACGAAACCCGCATCAAGTGCCTCTCCCAGCTGTTCCTTGAATCCACTGGGCAAGAGCAACCTTCCCTTAGCGTCTAATTTACAATAATATTCACCTATCGGATAATCCATTTGTATACAAATTTTTCAGCTTGCTAAATTATACATTTTTTCCCACTTATTCCCACTTTACAACAAAATTTTTTAAAAAATTTATCAACAGAGTTATCAACAGTCAAAAAAGTTATTAACATTGCCATGTCATTCCGAGCAAGATTCCTCACTTCGCTACGCTCCGTTCGGAATGACAGGACATTTTGTTAACATCATAGCGCGGCTTGACGGTAACTTTAAATCAGAAGGAACAGGTATGCCGCGCCACACAATTAATCATAAATTGTCATTCCGAGCGAAGCGAGGAATCTTAAAAATGTATATCTTTGCAAAAATTATCAACAATGCAAATTAAGACCGCTTCTTTTCTGCAATCCAACACAAATCCGGCGAAATTGCCGAAGCCTGACAAGCCCGAATATGCCTTCATCGGACGCTCCAACGTCGGAAAATCGTCGCTCATCAACATGCTGACGGGCAACGGCAAACTGGCGAAGGTCTCGGCGACACCTGGCAAGACAATAACGATTAACCATTTCATTATCAACAATGAATGGTATCTCGTCGACCTCCCTGGCTACGGCTTCGCCAAACGCTCGCAGAAAGAACGAGAGAAATGGAAAGAGATGCTCGATGATTATATTTTAAACCGCCAGAACCTCGTGACGACATTCGTTCTGGTCGACAGCCGCATCGAGCCGCAGAAAATCGATTTGGATTTCATCTCAAACTTGGGTGAGAATCAGATTCCTTTTGTGATAGTCTTCACCAAAGCCGACAAACTGAGCGGTCGCCAGCTCTCAGAAAACATCGAAAACTACAAGAAACGCCTGCTTGAAGAATGGGAAGAGCTCCCCACAATGGTCGTCACCTCGTCCGAAAAGAGAACAGGTAAAGATGAGATTTTGAATTTAATAGAAGAATACAATAAAACGATGTAGAGACGTCACAGTGTGGCGTCTCCACAATTTATCTTCTGTTTTTCTTATTCGGGAAAATCATCTTGTAATCGACATCGACATTGCCCTCGGAAATATTGCGCAACTTGTTCTTCAACAGCATCTTACGCATTGAGCTGATTCTATCGACATAGCATTTCCCTTCAAGATGGTCGTATTCATGTTGTATAACACGCGCCACAATGCCGTCGAACTCCTCTTCGTGTTCCACGAAATTCTCGTCCATGTAATACAGCTTCACCTTGCTCGGACGCTCCACATCCTCGCCCATGTCGGGCAGACTCAGACAGCCTTCCTTAAACGTCCACGGCTCGCCGCCAAGCTTAATGATATCAGCGTTTATGAACACTTTCTTCACGCCCGCGCCATCCGGATATTTGTCCTTAAACGGGTCGCAGTCAATCACAAAAAGACGTATCGACTTGTTGACCTGCGGAGCCGCCAACCCAACGCCTTCGGTGTGATACATCGTCTCAAACATATCAGCGATAAGTTGTTGAATCTCAGGACTGTTTTCTTCAATATCTTCGGCCACGTGCTTCAAAACAGGATGACCGTAAGCCACTACTGGTAATACCATTTTTATAATTTTTGTTTTATCGATGTCATATACGACTGAAGGATTATCGTCGCGCTAATGGTGTCAACGAGTTCCTTGTTTTGACGCTGTTTCCTGCCCAGACCCGCGTCAATCATGGTCTGATGCGCCATCACGGAGGTGAAACGCTCGTCAAAACGCTTTATCTCCATGTCGGGCAAGGCTTTTTTCAACTGTTTCAGGAAAGGCTCTATGTATTGCGCCGACTCCGAAGGGTTGTTGTGCATGTCTTTCGGCTCTCCCACCACAATCTCGTCGACGGTCTCTTTCTTCACGTAATCCAGAATGAAAGCAAGCAGATCGCACGCCCTCACCGTTGTCAGTCCGTTGGCAATGATACGCAGCGAATCGGTCACGGCGATGCCGCAACGCTTTCTGCCATAATCGATTGCCATAATCCTGCCCATGCCCTAAAAATTTTTTGCAAAAATAATGAAAATTTTGCTGGTGTATTAAAAAATTTTGTACTTTTGCACCCGCAAATCAGATGGTAGATGTAGCTCAGCTGGTTAGAGTACCGGATTGTGGTTCCGTGGGTCGTCGGTTCGAATCCGACCTTCTACCCTCAAACTTGAACATCTCTTAACGCTTCGTTGAGAGATGTTTTTTTATCCGTCGACTCGTTTCTCTTCTTGATAATCAACGCGCAAGCCACCTGGAAATCACCCGCGGGGAAATGCTTCGTGTAAGAGCCTGGCACCACCACCGAACGCGCCGGCACCACACCCTTGTACTCTACAATTTCCGGTCCGGTAACGTCCAAAATCTTCGTCGACTGAGTGATGACAGTGTTTGCGCCAAGCACTGCTTCCTCCTCTATTCGCACGCCCTCCACCACAATACATCTCGACCCTATGAAGCAGTTATCCTCAATGATTACTGGGGCTGCCTGCACGGGTTCAAGCACACCGCCTATGCCCACGCCACCGCTGAGATGCACGTTTTTGCCTATCTGCGCGCACGAACCAACCGTAGCCCAGGTGTCGACCATCGTGCCGCTGTCAACGTAAGCACCTATGTTAACATACGACGGCATCAGCACCGCGCCTTTGTTGATGAACGCGCCGTAACGCACTGTCGCCGGAGGCACCACACGCACTCCTGCCTGCTCGAAACCGCCCTTCAACGGAATCTTGTCGTAATATTCAAAGATGCCGCTCTTCGACACCTCCATATCGTTGATCGGGAAAAACATGATAACGGCTTTCTTCAGCCATTCGTTCACAACCCATCGGCCCTCAATCTTTTCGGCAATACGAATCTCGCCTTTGTCAAGAAGTCGAACCACTTCGCGAATCGCCTCGCTGGTCTCGTTTTTCGCCAGCAATGCGCGGTCGTCCCATGCTTTTTCGATGATGCTTTGCAAATTTTTCATATCTGAAATTTTTTGCAAAATTAATAATTTTTTCATTCTCACACATATTTGTAATTGTCATTTCAACAGAAGCGGAATTAAAAAATCTTTGGTTTCCGGTTTTTAACATAACTTGCAGTAAAATGAAAATAATGTTAATAAAATTTAACATTTTTTCTTGCCTTTCATTCAATTTTTTGTTATAATTTTGCAGCGATGGACAAAACCAAAAGAATTTGAAATCTATTTGGTTTCATGTGATTGTTTTTAAATTAGTTTCTGAAAAAATGGAAAATCTAAAAAACACAGAAATTGAGACCGGAGAATTCGGACCCATTTACAGACAATTTGAAAAGAAGCCTAAAGAGGCAATTAAACATTTGTGCAAAATGAAAGATGGCGATTGTATTCACGCGTTATTTCGGGAAGACATCGGATTTATTGATATAATTTGGGGAGAAGTAACTGATCCTATCAAGCATAAAGGTTATGGCTTAGCGCATATTATCGACAAACACGGAGATGATATCAAAGCTCTTGGATTCAGTCTGGAACAATTAATTCCGATTCTAGTAACATACGGAGAAATGGCGAACTCCAAAGACCCTGATAAAATTATCCTTAAAGGCAACAATTTTAAAATCATCATATCCAAAAAAGCATACAAAAACAACGTGATAATGAATAAAACCTTTGTTTTGACATCGTTCAGCATAAAATAAAAACCGCCAGCATTGCTACTGGCGATATTTATGGAAACATTCAGAACGTATGACGTAGAATATTTTAAATTTGGTCCGCTGCACCAAATAACCACTGCAAAATTACAATTATTTTTTGATTTGCAGCCTGATTTTGAAAAATTTTTTAACAAAAAAGCCCTTCAGCAACAATGCCGAAGGGCGTAAAAAAAATTATTAAAAAAAATGAAATGTCAAAATACGAATGAGAACATGAGATAGAACGGACGACCAACCTTCGCTGTATAATCTGAGGGATAATACAAACTAGTTGTTTTAGCAACATTATTCATTCTCAAACTCGTTCCAAGCGTCAGTTTCATGAATTTGTATGCCACTCCACCTTTTAGATCCCAATATAAATATAGAGATTTGTAAATATCAGATTCTGAATTTGATTCACCATAACCATAATATGTGTTATAATAATCATATTTAATAGTGTAATCAAAACAATAATCAAGAGCAGGTCCCGTGGCGGCAAAAACAGCAAAACTGCTTGGTGTTTCATAACGATACTGGAATTTTATTGGCGACAAGTACACATTGAGACTTGTGGCTTTAATTGACATGCTTTCTTCATAATAGGATTCACTTTTTGAACCGCTATAATAAGCAAATCCCAAGTCAGCAAATTCTATTCCCAAACCATATTTGAAGGTCATATCCCATGATACACCTAAATAAAATCCTTTTGTCGTTGCGTCTTTTTCACCTGAAAGAGAGTATTTATCTGTCTGTCCATAACCTGTTATTTTCACATTCATGGTTGTAAGGCCAAGATTAATGTTGAAGCGAGTCTTGCTTTTTGGTTTAGGCTCTTTTGGTGGTTCAGGCTTGTATATCACAGGTTCTTCATAGCAACTCAACACCCAACGAACCTTTCCGTATTGTGCTTCTCCAATATACAAGTTCAAAGTCTTCCATCTGTTTGTCAATTGTTCAAAAATATTATTAAAGAACTTTTCTACTTCACCAAAATCGTTAGATAATGTAAAATGATTATCATCTGTGGTTAATTTTTGAAGTACAAGTCCAAACAATGTAAGGTCATCAGATGTAAAATTTTCTGAACCAGTAAAACCAACAGCATAACTTTCAATAGGCAGACCTAAGACTTTTTTTTGCATATCACCTTTTTGTACTTTACCGCTCAAATAAGCAAGATACTCATTTTTACTGCCTCTCTGCATTCTAGTTGAAATTTGGTCATTAATGGAAGCGTTGTCAAGACCATCAGTAAAAGTAATCATACAAGATCCATTATAATTTTCTCTATCGAAATTATTCATAGACACATAGCTTTCTATCTCTTTCATAGCGACATCAAAGGCATAGTATAAGGCCGTCTCCATTCCTGGTTGTGCTTCAGTTTTTATGAATCTCTCAAATTTTGAAAGGTTTTCTTTTCTCAATGGAGTTATTTCCATTACCTTAGTAATATCCATTCCCGAAAATGCCACTATTCCTACATGAATATTGCCATTTGAATAACCTGCTGCATTTTTTATAAAATTATAAGCCATGTCTTGCATCCTTCGTCTATTTGTTGACATAGAACTACTATAGTCCAGAACAAGCATCATAACCATGTCTTTTTGAGAAAAACCTGCTGCTTCGTATTTGCAAGCCTCAACATCATTTTTCCAATCGTTAATATCTTCGCTCCAATATTGGAATGCAATATCAGGATTATCACATTTTAAATCGGCGTTATCAAAAGAAAATTGTACCATGGAGGCATCAACACCATTACACCTTATGTGCATCTTTGTTCCATGAAGTGTTTCTGTGAGTCTGGTTCTACCATCGATTTTAATACCATTGGTGTTAATATCTTTCAAGGTGTAATCACCGGCTCCATGTCTTTCATAGAAACCTTCTATCCAGTATTCTTGTGCTTTGGTCATGAGTGAGACCATCAGAAACATTGTTGCTAATAATAAAAATCTTTTCTTCATAGTTGTTAATTTTACGATTAATACTTTAAGCACCCCAAAAACCAACCGCACACAAAAAAAGCGTGGTGCTCTTTCGCTTTATCTGAATTCTCAGGATTCTGGACTACCTATCAAGTCAAATTAATCGAATTAAGCCCACGCTAAAACAGCGCGAGCGTCATAGGCTTTATTCTTGACTTGATATCTTCAAAAGTGTCCAGTTTTTGAGAATTCAAGATTTGGCTTCTAACGCTTTTCCCATTATGTCTTTAAAGTGTGCGCAAACAAGTTGCGTTTTATATCATAGGCAAATATTTTTGTTACTATTCCGTGAATTAGTTCTGCAAAATTACATATTTTTTAATACAAAAACAAATTTTTCCGGAAAAAATCTTATCTTTGCCTGATTTTATGACAAAATGAAAAACAACGACTTCCTCTCCCCTTCACAAATTGCATGGCGTCGCTACAAAAGCAACGTCGCCGGCATGATATCGTTGATTTTCATCATCTTATGCGCGGTGATGGCGGTCTTCACCTACTTCATAATCCCGGATAACACTCCTGATGCCAACGCCCAGATTCTCGAAATCAGCACTCAAAAACCAGGCTTCGAAGTCGATATCCTGCTTGTCAACAAACCGACAAAAGTCGAGAAAGTGGGCTTTTTCAAGAAGCTTTGGAGCGGTCAGCCTTCGCCTTATCGCCAGATTCCGTTCGACTCCTTGAGAATAGAAGAGAAAACGACTACCATTTACATTTTCAACCCAGAGCATTCCGGCGCAGTCCAGGAAGAGGTCATCGACAACGCGCTTCTGCCTGAAAACCCTGTCGTTCACCGGAAATACATTCTCGGCACCGACCAGTTCGGGCGTGACTTCCTGAGCCGCCTCGTCCTTGGCACCCGCATAAGCTTCAGCGTAGGCTTCATAGCAGTAATCCTTTCGGTGGTCATCGGACTCTTCGTAGGAGGCCTCGGCGGCTTCTTCCGCGGGCATGTAGACGATGTCACCATGTGGCTCATCAACGTGGTATGGTCGCTGCCCACATTGCTGATTGTCATAGCCATAACGTTCGCACTCGGCAAAGGCGTCGTACAAGTCTTCATCGCCGTCGGTCTCACCATGTGGGTCGAGGTGGCACGCGTCACACGTGGACAAATCCTCTCCATCCGCGAGACGACATTCGTGGAGGCAGGTCGCGCCCTCGGCTTCAAAAACGCGAGAATCATCATCAGGCATATCATCCCGAACATCATCAACCCCATCATCGTCATCTCAGCGGCTAATTTCGCCACGGCGATACTTCTTGAAGCCGGCTTGAGCTTCCTCGGAATCGGAGTGCAGCCGCCAATGCCGTCGTGGGGCTCCATGATTAAGGAAAACTACGCCTACATCATCCTCGACAACGCTTATCTCGCCATCCTCCCCGGCATCGCCATCATGCTGCTCGTGCTCGCTTTCATGCTCATGGGCAACGCCCTCCGCGAGGCTCTCAACGTGAAAAAATAAGCGTTTGAAAAAAGTTTTTATTATTAATATAAGGTATTCAAAAATTTTGTATTTTTGCACCCTCAAAAAAATCAAGCGGATGTGGCGTAATTGGTAGCCGCGCCAGACTTAGGATCTGGTTCCGTAAGGAGTATGGGTTCGAGTCCCTTCATCCGCACCGAGAAATTAAATAACTTATTGATAATGAAGACAACACAGACAGCAAAAGGCGACCTTCTCGCCACAATTCAAATCGACATCGAAAAAGCCGATTACGCAGAAGATGTTAAAAAAGAATTAAAGAACTATCAGCACAAAGCGGTCCTCCCAGGCTTCCGTCAGGGAAAAGTGCCGTTCGGAATGATTGAAAAGATGTACGGCTCATCAGTGTCATTCGACCAGCTGAACAAGAAGGTCTCCGAAGCTCTCAACAACCATATTGTCGAAAACAAACTCGACATCATGGGCTACCCTCTCAACGACCCTGAGAAACAGCAGCCTATCGACCCGATGACAGACGACACAAAGAGCTTTTTCTTTGAAGTCGGTCTGAAACCGGAAATCAAAGTCAACCTTGGCGAAATCAAGATGGAAGACTATAACATCAAGGCTTCCGACAAGGAAATCGACGCAACAATCACACGTATTCAGGAAGGCAACAAGAAAGACGACAAACCTGCCGAACTCAACGAGGAACTCTTCAAACTCATCTTCCCTTCAAAGGACATCAAAGATGTGGAGACATTCCGCAAGGAAGTGGCAGCAGAGATGGAACGTCAGTATGTTGTAGAGGCTGAAAGAATGTTCTTCAACAACGCCATCGACAAACTCGTGAGCGAAGTGAAGTTCGACATGCCTGACAGCTTCCTGAAACGCTGGGTCGTCGCCAACAGCGAAGGCAAAGTCACAGAGGAAGACGTCGAGAAGAACTACGACAACATGTACTCAAAGACCTTCAGATGGCAGCTCATCGAGGAAAGCATCGTCAAAGCCAACCCTGAACTCATCCTCAAAGAGGAAGAACTCCGCGACTTCGTCACAAAGATGTACTTCGGTCAGCTCGACCTCACAGGTATGGACAACGACATGAAGAAACGCCTCAACGGCATCGTCGACTCAGTGTTGAAAGACGAGAACCAGCGTCAGAACATCCAGAATCAGGTGGCTGACAACAAACTCACCGCTTTCCTGAAGAAAGCCATGAAGGTGAAAGTCGTCGACACCGACTATGAAGGCTTCGTCCAGGCAGTCCTCCCAAAAGAAGAGAAGGAAAAGGCAAAGAAACCTCGCGCCAAGAAAGCCTCGAAAAAAGACGAAGAGGCTGAAACAAAATAAGAAAACAAACGTTCATTGATATCGTAGAGACGCGCCATGGCACGTCTCTATGTTTATCTGAAAAAAAACACGTTAAAAACATACATTATGAACACAAACAACGAATTCTACAAATACGCCACCAAACACAAAGGCATCAACGGTTTGGGACTTGAGAAATACGCCAACAAAATCGTCGACTACATCTCCCCGACCATCATCGAGGAACGTCAGCTCAACGTGGCGCAGATGGACGTCTTCTCGCGTCTCATGATGGACCGCATCATCTTCCTGGGCGACCAGATCGACGACTACGTTGCCAACATCATCCAGGCGCAGCTGCTTTTCCTCGAGTCGGCCGACCCGAAACGCGACATCCAGATTTATCTCAACTCACCTGGCGGCTCAGTGTACGCAGGTCTCGGCATCTACGACACCATGCAGTTCATCCAGCCTGACGTGGCGACAATCTGCACAGGCATGGCAGCATCGATGGCGGCAGTGTTACTTTGCGCCGGCGCCGACGGAAAACGCTCAGCCCTCAAGCACTCGCGCATCATGATCCACCAGCCAATGGGCGGCATGCAGGGACAGGCCTCAGATATCGAAATCACTGCACGTGAGATCCAGAAATTGAAGAAAGAGCTTTACGAAATCATCGCCGAGCATTCAAAACAGCCTTACGACAAGGTGTGGACCGACTCCGACCGCGACTACTGGATGACAGCGCAAGAAGCCAAAGAATACGGAATGATTGACGAGGTATTAATCAAGAACAAATAGATTCCTCGCCGCTTCGCGGCTCGGAATGACAATTAAGACGTTTACGATATAGCGCGGCTTGACGGAACCTGCTAATTCGCGATAACCTAAATGCCGCGCTAAAAATCTATAAAAAGGCATGTCATTCCGAACATAGTGAGGAAACTAATAAATAAAACATCATGTCGAAAAAACAAGAAAACCACTGCTCTTTCTGCGGACGTCCCGAAAGCGAGACGCAGCTCCTTCTCGCGGGCATCAACGGCTTCATCTGCGATGAATGCGTAAGCCGTGCCAATCAGCTGTTAAACGAGGAATTGGCGCACCGCAGCAAATCGCAAGTTCCCGATTTCAAGCTTCTCAAACCTTTGGAAATCAAAAACTTCCTCGACCAGTACGTCATCGGTCAGGATGCCGCGAAACGTGTGCTGTCAGTGGCTGTTTACAATCACTACAAACGTCTCAACCAGAAAGAGACAAACGACGAAGTGGAGATTGAGAAGTCTAACATCGTCCTCGTGGGCGAGACTGGAACTGGCAAGACATTGTTAGCCAAGACGATAGCGCGCATGCTCAACGTGCCGTTCGCCATCGCCGACGCCACAGTGCTCACCGAAGCCGGTTATGTGGGAGAAGATGTCGAGAACATACTCGTAAAGCTGCTTCAGGCGGCTGACTACGACGTGGCGGCGGCGGAAAAAGGCATCGTTTTCATCGACGAGATCGACAAGATAGCGCGCAAGGGCGACAACCCGAGCATCACCCGCGACGTGTCGGGCGAGGGCGTGCAACAGGCGATGCTCAAACTCCTCGAAGGCACAGTCGTCAACGTGCCACCACAAGGCGGACGCAAACATCCTGAGCAGAAGATGATCCAAATCAACACCAAAGACATTCTGTTCATTGCTGGCGGCGCCTTCGACGGCATCGACAAAATCATCGCCAACCGCGTGGGAACCAACGCCATAGGCTACGGCTCCGATATCAAGAAACAAATCGACCGCGACAACATGCTGCAGTATATCGCACCGTCAGACTTGAAGAAGTTCGGCCTCATCCCAGAAATCATCGGACGTTTCCCGATTCTCACCTACCTCAACCCTCTCGACCGCGACACGCTGAAACGCATCCTCACCGAACCGAAAAACGCCATCACGAAGCAGTTCACCAAACTGTTCGGCATGGACGACATCTCATTGGTCATCAAAGAGGAAGTGCTTGATTTCATCGTCGACAAGAGCATCGAGTTCAAACTCGGCGCCCGCGGACTGCGCTCCATCCTGGAAGCCATCCTCAACGACGCAATGTTCGACATGCCATCCAGCGATGCCAAACAACTCGTCGTGGATTTAAAATACGCTAAAGAAAAGTTTGAAAAATCGAAAATAAACGAACTAAACGTTTAATGTGTGCCCTTCGGGCTAATGTAATGCTCCCTGTGGTCGCAATGTGCAGCTTTAGGGCTGAATATGTCGGCTTCCAGCCGATGGACGCAGCCCCACACTCCGCGCAGCGGCACATTCCAACACACTCCGCGCAGCGGCACATTATTTCCCTCGTCCCTGTATCACAATCAACGCTGTGTAAATCAAAATCTTGATGTCGACGGCGAGGTTCATGTTTTCAATGTAAAGAATATCGTATTTAAGGCGCTCCACCATCTCGTCGACGGTCGAGGCATAGCCGAATTTCACCTCACCCCAGCTCGTGATGCCGGGTTTGATTCTGAGAAGCAGCCTGTAATGCGGTGCCTTCTGCACAATCTGGTCGATATAATACTGACGCTCTGGACGATAGCCCACGATAGACATCTTTCCGCCAAGCACCGTGAAGAACTGCGGAATCTCATCAAGACGCACCTTCCTCATGAACTTACCCCATTTCGTGATTCGCGGGTCGTCGTCTTTCGACAGCTGCGGTCCCATATCCTCCGCGTTGACATACATGCTCCTGAATTTCAACATCTTAAATGGAATTCCATGCTGCCCGATACGTTCCTGCTTGTAGAAAATCGGTCCAGGCGAAGAACGTTTCACCATTATCGCCGTGAAGATGTATACCGGTGACAACAATATTATTACGAGTACGGACACGATTATGTCGAACATCCTTTTCGCCACCTGCTGCCATACAGGCATAGGCTCCGGCGTGACTTGAATGAGCGAGGCGTGCCAGATACCTTCCTGCTTGACGGCACCAAACACGAACTCGTGCATCAACGGGATGATTTTCACCACCACATCGGTGCTCTCAAGCATAACCAGAATCCTGTCGATAGTCTCAGTCTCCGAACGTTCAATAGCAATGATGACTTCTTTGATGTCATGCTCTTTTATGACATTCACCACATCTTTGTAGTTGCCGAGATGCGGGATATATTTCCCAACTTTATATACATCATAATTGAAGACATTCACAAAACCGACAATTATGCTTCCCGATGAAAACTTCTGTCCTGAAATCTCCTTGTAAATGGAACAGGCATTGCCGTTGCTGCCTATAATCAACGTGTTAAAGCCGATTTTGCCGTTGTGTATCTTCTTGGCGGTGGAGGTCGTTATGACAAGTCTGCCCAGATAGGTAATCGTAAACTGAAGGATGAAAAGTATCGCGAACAAGGTGTAATAGGTCTTGTAATTCACAATGACATCATCCAGAATAATGGCGAAAAACAGGACAATAGTTCCGATAAGCGTCGTCAGAATCGTCTGCCCAAGCTCCCTGACACGCGACTTGAAATAAACATTGCTGTAAGCCCCCGACATCATGTAGAGGAAAAGCCAGCAAAATGGAATGACAACTATCCCAATCCAGAAATATTTGTCGTCGGCGACAACACTGAAATCCTCAAAGATATCTACAGCCTCTATCTTTTTGCGGTAGCAAAAAAAGATGAACCAGGTCACAACAGATGCGATCCAGTCCCAAAGGACATATCTAAAAATCTGCCTGCGCTTATTGATTTTCTTAGTCAAGATAAATAAGTTTTATATTGTCAAAATAAAAGTCAGCCGTTTCGTCACCATCAACAGCTCCGCTAAAATAAAACTTCAAATATGAAGCGTTGTAATTCTCAGTCACAGTAGGGCTGAAGTTAACATAAGCCTTTTTCCAAGTGTCTGTCTTCTTCAGGTAAATGAGCTCCTTGTCCATGATTCCGTCCTGAGGTGTTCTGATAAACATTCCGATCATAAAATTCTCGGTGCACTTGTAATCCAACTCAAGAAGGACATAGTTTCCGAGAGTCGGCAGCCCGACAAGCCTGTCGCTTGCCACGCAGAAACGTTTCAAGCTGTCGCCGACATGAATGTGTCCTGAACGGTAATGATTCAAAGTGTCGTTAGGATCCACCCATGCGTTTGGGTTGTTCCTGTGACTAATCTGAACCAAATCGGCATACGTTGAATCAAGTTTGTAAAGCCTGATATTGTTGACTTCCTCAAAATCCTCCATCATCTTGAATCGCACCAAAGTGCTATCAACACTGTAATACTTTGTAAACGGATTTATTGTCTCAATAACACCTGGCGTGAAAGAATGATGATAAACACACGGCTTGTAAAAAGGATATTGGATTCTCGTGGAGGAAATGCCGTTCAGCTTGACTCCAGGATAAACCTGCATTGTGTGATTGCCTTGCTTGAGGACTGGAATCATCGCATATTCGCCGTCGTCGTGGGATTTCATCTCAAAACAGCCCAACAAGTTTCCGTCGATATAAATCCATGCGTCGGTGATGGCATGTGTGGCAGCCCCTTCATATTGGTAATCAGTGGTAAAAGTCCAGGGATTTATCTTGATGTAGGCTGGTATCTCCTGACTTCCCTTGAATTTGTTGCAAGAGAAAAGACTCAAAACGATACCGAGAAAAAACAAATAGCGAAGACCTCTCATAAGCCTTTTTTTGTTTCAACGTTTATTTTTAATTTTTATTGTGTTATTTCAGATGTTTTTGCAATTGTCCCTTGTGATTGTTTATTTCGTCAAGAATCATATACGCGACCTTTAGCACTTCAACGCCATCCTCAATGGTTACAGGCGGTTCCGTGTTCTCAACGATAGCGTCGTGGAAACGTTCCAGCTCTGTCTTTATGGCGTTTATCTGGTTTGTCTCCAATTCCTCAATGGAAATCTTCTTGCTGCTGCCGTTCGGAAGGTCGATTGTCATGTCGAATGGACCGAGGTCGCCGTTCACGTCCTCCACCTTCACCACTTCCGCCTTCTTCTCCATGAAATCCATCGTGATGTAAGCACCGTTTTGGAAGATGCGGAACTTGCGCATGTTCTTCAGCGAAATGCGGCTTGTGGTAAGATTTGCCACAGCGCCGTTTTCAAACTCTATCCTCGCCGTGATGATGTCCGGTGTCGGGCTTACGATTGACACGCCGCTTGCATTTATTGATTTTATTGGTGATTTGACAATTGTCAGAAGTATGTCGATGTCATGAACTGTTAGGTCAAGGACAACCGGAACGTCACAGCCGCGAGGGTTGTACAACGCAAGACGGTGAGCCTCAATGAAAACAGGGTCGTCAATATGCGACTCCGCTGCAATGAAAGCAGGGTTGAAACGCTCAACGTGCCCGACCTGAACCTTCACATTGGCACTCTTGGCAAGCCCGATAAGCTTGTTCGCCTCGTCAACGGTGGCTACAATAGGCTTCTCAATGAACACGTTCTTGCCTTTTGCTATGGCTTTCGAGGCACAGGCAAAATGTGCTATCGTCGGCGTGACGATATCCACAACATCAACATTATCAATAAGTTCGTCAATGGAGGTGTAATTCTTCACGCACAAGTCTTCCGCCACTCTTTTTGCCGTATTCTCATCCTGGTCATAAAAGCCGACCAACTCATATTTTTCGATTTGTTTGATGCAGTTGATATGGATCTTTCCAAGATGTCCCGCACCTAAAACTCCAATTTTTAACATATCTAAAATTTTTGCAAATATAAGAAATTTTTCAATTAATATACAATTTTAATACCATTCGCAGAATTGCGACTTACCACAGGGTACTGAGAGCAATTCGAGAATGGTATTAAAATGTCATAACTAATCATTTTTTTCATATTTTTGCAGAAAATACCAAACAATGCAGGAAGACTCTTATCGTCACAAGGGAATGCGTCACAATCTGGTGCAAGTGCTTAAGGATAAAGGCATTACCGATGTCGCCGTGCTCAACGCCATCGGGACGGTGCCGCGCCATGTGTTCCTCGAGTCGTCGTTTGTGGAGTTCGCCTATCAGGACAAGCCGTTTCCCATCGGCTCGGGCCAGACAATATCGCAGCCATTTACCGTGGCGATGCAGAGTCAGCTTCTAAACGTGTCAAAAGGCATGAAAGTTCTTGAAATCGGGACAGGCTCCGGCTATCAGGCATGCATACTCGCCGAGATGGGCGCGAAAGTGTTCACCGTGGAACGACAACGCAACCTCTACAACAAGACTAAACCGTTCCTCGCTGAGTTCCCTTACCACATCAAGACATTTCTCGGTGACGGCAACAAAGGACTCCCGACATATGGTCCTTTCGACAGGATTATCATCACCGCAGCTGCTCCAGAGATACCGGAAGCCCTTGTAAACCAACTGAAAACAGGCGGCATCATGGTCATTCCGCTCAACGATGAAGCCGACGCCACAAAACAACGGATGCTTCGTCTCACCAAACAACAAGACGGCACGATGGCACGCGAAGAGTTCGGCGACTGCCGCTTCGTCCCGATGTTGAAAAATATTGGTAATGATTAAAGGTTTTAGCGAAACTTTATTTCACCTTGAATTTCAGATACTTGATAGTCAAACCCTGCTTCAGCCACATCGACTCATAGTAAGTCCTGATTGACTTGACTTCAAGCTCGTCGTCGTTAGCGTAAAGGTCGGTATAATTGTAAACTATCGGATAGTTCGCCTCTTTCACCACTTCCAAAGTGAAGTCATACAGCAAGTCGCTGTCGGTCTTGAGGTTGATGTAGCTGTTGTTTTTCAAAAACGTCTTATATCTCTCGAGATATATTGGAGCCGTGAGACGTTTTCTCGCCTTTAGAATCTGAGGGTCTGGGAATGTTATCCAAATCTCATCGACTTCGTTCTCGCCGAAGAAATTCTCGATAAGCTCGATGCGTGTGCGCACAAACGCCACGTTTTTCAGACCTTCGGATATACCTTGTTTCAATCCGACCCACATCCTCGCGCCTTTGATGTCGACACCTATATAATTAATCTCCGGATGCGCCTTTGCCAGACCTATCGTGTACTCGCCTTTGCCGCATCCGAGTTCAAGCACGATGGGGTTGTCATTCCCGAAAAACTCATGCCAACGCCCTTTCAAAGGGAAGCCTTCCTCCTTGATTCGCTCAAACGAATATTCAAAGAGATTGTCAAATGTCTTGCACTCGGCAAAACGTTCGAGTTTGTTTTTCTTTCCCACGGCACTATTTTTTACGTAACAGCCAAGCGGCTTCGTTATATTCTTTCTTGATGATTTCCAACCGTTTGACGGCGGCGTCCTTGCCCATCACCACTTCGTATGCCACGCGCACATTGCCTTTGCCGTTTTTCGGAAGCGCCACAGCCTGCTCAAAGCCTTGGTTTTTCATCGTTTCAAGACTTATTTTTGCGTCTTTCTCATTTTTAAGAGATGCGCCAATCACATAATAAAATCTGTTATCGACAGGCTTAAGCGATTCATTGTCAAGAGGCTGGATATAATCAACATCATGTTTGCAAGTCGGCAAAGTGAAACTCAAAGCAGGGAGAAGCTCAACGTCAAAAACCTCACGAGACTCCATCATCACGTCAAGATGACGCGCCACATACTCGTTTGGCGAAGAATAGAAGAACGGATTCCATGACGCGATTTTCGAATCGCTCTTGTCGGCACCCCATCCAAGAAGGACCATAACCATCGCCACCATCATCGAATATGCGGCGGCACGGAACCACTTGTAATTGTGACGTGTCACATGATGCGGCTTCGGCTCTTCATTCTCCTCATAAACGCTCATGAGGGTGTTTTTCGCCTTCTGCTCGGTGGCAATCTTCTTAGCCAGCTCATGATAAGTCTCTCTTCTGTATATCGGCTGCACCGTGAACGACGGCAGACCGAAAGCGTCGCCAAGAAGGTTCACGTCTTTGTCAAGAACCAAGGCGTAATCCTTGCTGTTGATTCGCTGCAACTCACCGATGCTTTCAAGCTTCAACGAGCCTTCTGTTTCAAGAACCGCAAGCGAACGCATGGCGAAATCATGAATCATTTGGGCCGCTTTCTCTTTAGATATATCCTCATTTTCAGCGACATACGCCACAAGCAAACCATCGTCAGCCACAAGCTGGCTGTTGAACGCCACCTCTTTTGACGGAGGCGCAAAACGATGATTGGCATAATCAAGCGTCGCCGGACAGTCTTTCGAGATAAACGCCCCGAACTCAGGAACGATTACGCATTCATGGTCAAAAAGCAGTTCTGATATATACTTAATAATCATTGTATTAGTTATTCTTTAAAAATCGATTCTATTTTCACAATATCCTCTGGCACATCAACGGAATAGGTGTCAAACTCCGTCACTCCCATCTTTATCGTATAGCCGTTTTCAAGCCAGCGCAGCTGTTCCAGCGACTCCGCTATCTCCAGTCCCGACTGAGGAAGAGCAGCGACCTCTTTCAACACATCTTTTTTATACGCATAGATGCCAATGTGTTTATAAAAGGTACGTTTCTCCATCCATTTCGTATCATCCGCCTCATTTCTCATAAACGGGATGGCATATCTGCTGAAATACAACGCCTTGCCGTTCTTGTCGAACACCACCTTCACAGCGTTGCGGCTCATCAGCTCGTCGTAATCTCGAATCGGCTTGCACAACGAGGCCAACGGCGTGTCCTTTTCAGAAATCAGCTCCGCTATCTGATTGATTTCCATCGGGTTGATATAAGGCTCGTCACCTTGGATATTGATGACAGCATCATATTTCCCGTTCAATTTCTCAATCACCTCGCAGCATCTGTCGGTTCCGCTTTTATGATTCGTCGATGTCATGACCGCCTCGCCTCCGAATCCAATCACGGCGTCGTAAATGCGCTTGTCGTCGGTAGCCACGACCACGGCAGCGAGTTTGTCAGCCTTTTTCGACTGCTCATAAACACGCTGAATCATCATCTTTCCGTTAATCAAAGCCAATGGCTTGCCCTCAAAACGAGTCGAGCCGTATCTTGCAGGAATAATCCCTAAAATATTCATAATCAGAACAATCCGTTTAACGATCCGTTGATGTTTTCAATAATTCCACTCAGGTCCTCAGGATTCTCAAGCTCTATGTTGTCGCTCTCGATGATGAGGAGCTTGCCCTTGTCGTAGTTCGAAATCCAGTTCTCATAGCGTTTGTTCAGCGCCTTCAGGTAATCGAGACGAATCGACTGCTCGTAGTCACGGTTACGTTTCTGAATCTGACGCACCAAGGTAGGAACGCTGGCACGCAGATAAATCAGCAGGTCGGGAGCCTGAAGGAACGAACTCATCAGCTCGAAAAGCGACTGATAATTCTGATAGTCGCGCGTCTCCATCAGACCCATGTCATAAAGGTTGGCGGCAAAGATGTACGCGTCCTCATAAATCGTCCTGTCCTGGATGATGTCATCGCCGCTTCTGCGGATGTCCATCACCTGACGGAACCTGCTGTTGAGAAAATAAACCTGCAAGTTGAACGACCAACGCTTCATATCTTCGTAAAAACTCTCGAGATACGGATTGTTGTCAACTTCCTCAAAATGAGGCTTCCATCCGAAATGCTTTGATAACAAACGAGTTAACGTCGTCTTACCAGAGCCTATATTTCCAGCTATAGCAATATGCATAATAAACCAAATTTTTGGCTAAAATACGATTTTTTTCAATATTAATTATAATATTTCAAAAAAAATGTGTTGCTTCGCAAAAAGTGCATAGCACCACATTCCCGAACGCAGTGAGGGCACATTGCACGACCGAAGGGAGTGCCACATTTATTTCGGCGCCTTTGCCAGGAAATAAATACCTATTATAGCAAAGATGATATTCGGCAGCCATCCCGCAAAAAATGGCGAAATGACACCCGAGATGGCAAAAACCCTGAAAAACTCAAGGAAAAGGATGTACGCGAACGTTATCGTGATGCCAATTCCGAGGTTAATTCCCATGCCGCCGCGCGTCTTCCTGCTCGACAGCGACGCCCCGATGATAGTCAGGATGATGATTGCTGCCGGCGACGCCAGACGCTTGTGCTTCTCGATTTCATACGGCAGGATGTTATCCGCGCCCTTCGCCCTCGACTCCTCGATATAATTCGTCAACTCGATGAGGTTCATCTCCTCAAAATCCTCCTTGACGAAATAAAAATCAGAAGGTTTCATCATCAAAACGGTGTCTTTGGTCTTGCCTCGACCGATTGACTCTTCCGGAACAAAAGTATGCTCAAAATAATTGTACATGGTCCATTTGTTTCTCATGGTGTCATACACAATTTTATCGGCACTCAATTTATATTCAAGTGTATGATTGTCAAACTTTTCCAAAGTGAATCTGTATCCCGTCGAGCGTTTCAGATCGTAATTCGACATGTAGGCGTAAACACCTTTCTCTATCTGAACGTGGATGTTCGAGCCTGAGCTTTTCATCAAATTCTCCATGTAGGTGTTTTTGAAGTTTCTTCTGACCGTATCCATCCTGGGAATCAAGAAGTTACCAAGATAAAACGAGCTTCCGGCGAGGAGAAGAGCCGCCATCATGTAAGGCCACAAAAACCTCCTGAAACTGATGCCGCTGCTGAGAATCGCGATGATTTCGGTGTGACCCGCCATCTTCGAGGTGAAGAAAATCACCGAAATGAAAGTGAACAGATATATGAAAAGGTTAATAAAATAAGGGATAAACGGGATGTAGAAATGAAACACCACCTCATAAAGCGAGGCGTGGTTTTTAATGAAGCTGTCGACATTTTCCGAGACATCGAAAACTATCACCACGACAATAAGAAGACTGATGGCAAAGAAAAAAGTGCCAATGAATTTTTTGAAAATATACCAGTCTATCTTTCTCATCACATTTATTATCAATCAGTTATGAAATACGATTCGTCACTTTCGGAATCATAATGTCGCGCCATTCGGTGAAGTCGCCCTCGATTATATGTTTTCTCGCCTCTCTCACTAGCCAGAGGTAAAAGCCGAGGTTATGAACCGTCGCAATCATCGGACCGAGAATCTCTTTTGAGATGATGAGATGTCTCAGATACGCCTTTGAATACTGGTGATCCACAAATACAGCGCCGTTCTCGTCGATTGGCGAGAAGTCGTATTTCCAACGCTCATTCTTGATGTTTATTATACCTTCCGACGTGAAAATCATGCCGTTACGTCCGTTTCTTGTCGGCATCACGCAGTCGAACATGTCGACGCCACGTGAGATCGCCTCAAGAATATTTGCAGGAGTGCCCACGCCCATCAAGTAACGTGGTTTGTCTTTCGGCAGGATGGCGTTGACAACCTCTATCATCTCGTACATCACCTCAGTAGGCTCGCCCACGGCAAGTCCGCCGATGGCGTGTCCGTCGCAGTTTTTCGAAGCGATAAATTCAGCTGATTCCTCGCGCAAGTCGCGGTAAGTGCAACCCTGCACAATCGGGAAAAGTGACTGATAATAACCGTATTGCGGCTCCGTCTCGTTGAAACGTTTCACGCATCTGTCAAGCCAGCGGTGTGTGCGACCCATCGCTTCCTTTGCATAATTGTAGTCAGAGGTGCCTGGTGCGCACTCGTCGAAAGCCATGATAATATCTGCGCCTATGGTTCTTTCTATATCCATTACGCGCTCAGGGGAAAAAAGATGCTTCGAGCCGTCGATGTGCGAGCGGAACTCCACGCCTTCCTCCTTCATCTTGCGGATGTCGGTCAGGGAGAACACCTGGAAGCCGCCGCTGTCGGTCAGAATGGGATGGTTCCAGCCGTTGAACATATGCAATCCGCCACATTCATGCAGCACATCCAAGCCCGGACGAAGGTAGAGATGATATGTGTTACCAAGGATTATCTGTGCCTTGATTTCCTCCTCCAAGTCCCTGATATGCACTGCTTTGACGCTGCCGACAGTACCCACCGGCATGAAAATCGGTGTCTCGATGTCACCGTGGTCAGTGGTCATAACGCCAGCGCGCGCATTGCTCTTCGCATCATTTTTTACTAATGAGAATTTCATCTGAAAATTTTGTGCAAAAATACTAATTTTTTTGATTATTATTCATTTTTAATGCCCTTTTCGAAATACTCTCAGTACCCTGTGGTAAGTCGTATTTCTGCAAATGGCATTAAAAATGTCAAAAAAAACGAATAGCTAATGGCTTTTTTGTATTTTTGCAAATTATAATTATTGATTACAATGGACATTGTTTTTAACTATAACTCTTTGAGTTTCATCGTTTTATGCGTTTTTAGCCTCATGTGGCTGATTCAGATGTGCTATATTTGGGGTCTTTTCAGCCGTCTGGCTTTTTTCAAGAAGAAAAAATACGACAACGACCGTCCAAGCTATGAGCCAGTCTCCGTAATCGTATGTGCCAAGGACGCTTACGAATATCTCATCGACCTCGTGCCAAGGATTCTCACGCAGGATTATCCCGATTTCGAACTCGTCATCGTCAACGACTGCTCCACCGATGAGACCACAGATTATCTTAAGGAACTTGTCCGTCAGCGTCCCGACATCAACGTGGTGACACTGACCCAAAGCCTCAACTTCTTTCACGGCAAGAAATTCCCGCTCAGCATGGGGATAAAATCAGCGAAACACGACCTGCTTCTCCTCACCGACGCCGACTGCCTTCCTGAAAACGACCAGTGGATCAAAGGCATGGTGAGCGCTTACAAAAACAAGACGGAAGTGGTTCTCGGCTACAGCACGTATTTCACCCGTAAAGGATTGTTAAACAAGCTAATACGCTTCGACACTCTTTACACCGCCATCCAATATCTCTCAATGGCTTTGGCAAAACGCCCTTACATGGGAGTTGGCAGAAACCTGTCTTACCGACGCGAGCTTTTTTACAAAAACAAAGGATTTACATCGCATTACACCATCCCTTCGGGCGATGATGACATCTTCATCAGCCAGGTGGCGAACAAGAAAAACACCCGCATCTTCATAGACCCGAAATGCCGTGTGGAATCGGAGCCAAAACACTCGTTCAGCAGCTGGATTCACCAGAAAAGACGCCATTATTCGACGGTAAACATGTACAAACGCTCCACCAACCTGATTCTTGGCACGCTGCTTTCAAGCCGTTTGTTCTATTACGCTTCAATGATCGCGCTGTTTTTCATGCCGCAAGCGTTCAACATCAACCAAAACGAATACCTTTATTTCACAGCGATAGGATTGTTTGGCGTGTTG
Organism: Bacteroidales bacterium; assembly: GCA_017427985.1. Taxonomy (GTDB): domain Bacteria; phylum Bacteroidota; class Bacteroidia; order Bacteroidales; family F082; genus Limimorpha. Next base: position 47,808 of record JAFRRS010000024.1, read on the forward strand.
CATTACGCCAGCATGGATTTCATTTATATAAAATCGGCTAAACAATTAGGAGAGAAGAAGTTATATCTTTTCTTCTCTCCTTTTTACGATGTTTTTTTCACCTTGTTCACAATGTTACTTGGATTCAGAAACATGTTCTCCAAGCCAAAAGGCTGGTGATTTCAAACGTTATTTTATGACTTTCTTTGTCGTGCCGTTGACTTTCACAAAGTAAACGCCGTTCTCCCACTCTGTTGTGTTTAAAACTATTTCATCATGCGCTTCCGCAGATGCGATTCTCTGTCCCAAGAAGTCGTAAACCTCCACTTGGATAAACCCTTCTTTAACGACAACCAATTGGTTTTCAACAGGATTCGGATAAATCACGAATGAATCAGAAAGCACGTCGTCGACAGATGCGATTGTCTGGCACTCGATAGCTCCGATATCAATCTGACCGTTCACAACACGTGGATTTCCAAGATAATCAGGGTTGGTGACACCCGCCACGGTCTTGTCGCCTGCATCGACGCACACCGAGTTTTTATTCAATGAATAATTGCCGTCTTCAGGATTCTCGAAACGCGGATATTGCTGATTATCAGCACCTTCGTTTTCTGATGCAAGGTTTATATTGTTTGTTCCGTCGAATCCGCCCTGGATAGCGCAATAATTGAATTTTGAAGTGCCTGCAATCTGATTGGCTTCATTGCCAGCCATATTGCCCCAGACAATGGTGTTGTAGAACTTGCTGTACTGCGTCTCGTTGAACATTCCGCCGCCATCATTGGTTGCATTATTTGAAATGAAGTCACAGTTGACAACCATAATCTTTCCTTTATTATACATTGCGCCGCCAAGTGATGCGTTATTATTGTCAAAAATACTGTTTATGATTTTGCTTTCCTTATTGGCGAAAATGTAATAGCCGCCGCCTTTCGTCGTTGCAGTATTGTTTGTGATTCGGCAATTCTGAATCATCGCGCCAGTCATGTCGCACAAAGCACCGCCGAGAGCGCCTCTGTTGCCTTCAAAGACACAATTCTCAAAACTCACCAGCGAATTATCATAATATGGCGTTATGATATATGCGCCGCCGCCAAAGCCGATTGCATTGTTATTCAAGAATTTGCAATTTTTAAAACGGCTGTTACTGCACAGATATGCTCCGCCACCTGCACCAGAGCTGCCGTTTTGAATCACAAAACCATCCCAAATCGAATAATCCACACTTGAGAAATGGTCGGTCTGATAAACCACCCTGCGAGCATCCTGTCCGTCAAGAATCGTCGGATTAGCCTCAAAATCACGGTCGTTGAGATTGAAATCAGGAGTTTCATTACCTGCAAAACCGCCATAAACACGGTTGTTTTTGTATATAATGAAAGCGCCATTAGGGTTATTCATTTCGCCGTAATAAGTGCCGGCTTTCACCCAAACTTTATTCGCTCCGTCGGTCGAGCGAGCCGAGGCATATTCTAAATAAGGTGTGGCATTTGACCATGAAGAACCGTCGCCGGTACCGTCAGCGGAAACATAAATGATGTTATTCGAGTCGGCATTGATCTCCAACGGGACGATATTCATCACGATAGCCTCGTTATTATGAAAACCAGCCACGTCATTGATGCTGTAGAAATCGTTTCCCGAACCACTCCATCCGAGGTTGAAACTGAAATAATCGTTGCTGTCGTAGCCGTCGCAAACTATGGCATGACCGCTGCCCGAATCGCTGCTTCCAGAGAAATACATCGGCTGTGACTTGTCGAGTTCGCTCTTCAAAAGCGCGATCCAATCGGCTTCCGATTCAAATTTGCTGCGTTCGAGATACAAAGCGCCGCCATAGCCGAAATACTGTCTCATGGCAGTCTCCACACTTTTCGACTGCGCTCCGCTGCCGTCAGGACCGAAGTTCATATCGACACTCACGCCGCAGTGATACATCAGCAACGCCACAGCCTTTGCCGCGTCAGTCGCCTGAGAGCCAAGCGAAGTGGGCATGATCGCCCAATCATACGTTGTCGCGCCGAAATCGGCAGACTGCACGCCGTAGGTGCTGTGTGTGTATGAATGCGAGCCTTGCCCGTGAACCGGATGATTCCAGAATTTCATTATCTGCGACATCGCACAAGCGACACAACCGGCATAGCAGTGACCGCCCGGACCTCCGCCCCACCAGCCTCCTGATGTCTGAGGCGCATAATAATTATACGGATAATCCTGATTCCATAAAGTCTGAATCATCGGGTCAACGGTTCTGGCGTTTTTGACAGCAGGCAACTCGTTGTTTTCCAACAACTTCCATTCCTTTTCAACATCTTCATTCATAAAAACACCATGCTCTTCGCAATAATCGATGTTTTTGCTGTAATTCCCGATGAAATACCAAGCCGGCTCAGGAATCTCACCGTTATAACTGTTCCTTAAGGAATAAGCGAGGACAGGTTTCACATATTTTGAAGCCGAGACAATCACAAAACCGCCGCCTTCCACGTTATAAATGTAAAGATTCGCCTGATCGTCGGCTCCTTTTTCAACATGGAAAAGATTCAACTGCGGATTGTCAGCCTTCGTCTTATTTGAGATGAAATTCTCTCCGATTTTCTTTGCAAACGATTCATTTACAAAGTTTTGTGCCTCGGCGACATTTATAGTCAGCGATAATCCCAAGATGACAATTATCAGTCTGAAGAAATAATTTTTATTCATTTTTTGTTAATTTGATGCTGCAAAGATATAAATTTCTTATATTTGCAAGTTAAAAATATTGAATTTTACAAAAAATTATATTTAAATGAATGATTTTCAAAAAGAAATACTTGCTGGCATTCCGGAACAGCTGCCAGAAGTAAAAGAATACGACAAGAGCATCAACCATGCCCCGAAACGTAAGGACATTTTGACGAAGGAGCAGAAAAGACTGGCATTGAAGAACGCTCTCCGTTATTTCCCAGAGAGGCTTCATGCGCAGCTCGCGCCTGAGTTTTATGAGGAACTGGAAAAATACGGCCGCATCTACATGTACCGTTACCGTCCTTCGTACAAGATGTACGCCCGTCCGATTGACGAATATCCTGCGAAATGCCGTCAGGCTGCTGCCATCATGCTGATGATTCAGAACAACTTGGATCCTGCAGTGGCACAGCATCCGCATGAGTTGATTATCTACGGTGGCAACGGCGCTATCTTCCAGAACTGGGCACAGTACCGTCTCGTGATGCAGTACCTCGCCAACATGACCGAAGAGCAGACTTTGGTGATGTATTCTGGTCATCCAATGGGCTTGTTCCCATCGCACAAAGAGGCTCCGCGCGTCATCGTCACCAACGGCATGATGATTCCAAACTATTCAAAACCAGACGATTGGGAACGTTTCAACGCACTCGGCGTGACACAATACGGCCAGATGACAGCAGGTTCGTACATGTACATCGGACCACAAGGCATCGTGCACGGCACCACAATCACTGTTTTGAACGCTTCACGTAAGCAAGGCGGCACACCAGCTGGCAAGCTGTTCATCACAGCAGGTCTCGGCGGCATGTCGGGTGCTCAGCCAAAGGCTGGCAACATCGCTGGCGTGGTGTCAATCACAGCGGAAATCAACCCTGCAGCGGCACAGAAACGCTACAACCAGGGCTGGGTCGATGAGATTCACGAGAATCTTGACGAGCTGTTTGAAAAAGTGAACGACGCCCGCGCAAAGAAAATCGCACGTTCGTTCGCATACCAAGGCAACGTCGTCGACCTGTGGGAATATGCAGCAGAAAAAGGCATCCAAGTTGACCTTGGCTCTGACCAGACATCGTTGCACAACCCATTCGCAGGCGGATATTATCCAGTAGGCTATTCATTGGAAGAGTCAAAGAAGATGATGGCAGAAGAGCCGGCGAAATTCAAAGACGCGGTTTACGCTTCGTTGCGCCGTCACGTGGCAGCCGTCAACAAGCTGACAGCCAAGGGAATGTATTTCTTCGACTACGGCAACGCCTTCCTGCTTGAAAGCAGCCGCGCAGGAGCAGATATCTTGAAAGAAGACGGCAAGTTCCGTTATCCTTCATACGTCCAGGACATCATGGGACCGATGTATTTCGACTACGGCTTCGGTCCGTTCAGATGGGTCTGCACATCAGGAAAACCTGAGGATTTGCAGGTCACCGACGACATCGCGTGCAAGGTTTTGGAAGACATCGCGAAGTCATCACCGAAGGAGATTCAGCAGCAGATGCACGACAACATACAGTGGATCAAGGGCGCACAGGCGAACCACCTCGTCGTTGGCTCGCAGGCACGTATCCTCTATGCCGACTGCGAAGGACGCACCAAGATCGCTGCCGAGTTCAACAAAGCCATCGCTGACGGCCGCCTTACAGCGCCCGTCGTTCTTGGTCGCGACCACCACGACGTTTCCGGCACCGACTCACCGTTCCGTGAGACATCTAACATCTACGACGGCTCATCGTTCACAGCCGACATGGCGGTTCAGAACGTCATCGGCGACGGATTCCGCGGTGCCACATGGGTCTCTATCCACAACGGCGGCGGCGTAGGCTGGGGCGAGGTCATCAACGGAGGCTTCGGCATGGTTCTCGACGGCACTCCTGAGGCTGACAGACGTCTGCACTGCATGCTCCACTGGGACGTGAACAACGGTATCGCGCGCCGCAGCTGGGCTCGCAACGAACCAGCCATGTTCGCCATCAAACGCGCCATGGAGGTCGAGCCGAGATTAAAAGTCACGATGCCAAACATCGCAAGTGACGAAATGATTGCAAATATTGTTAAATAATCTTAAAAATAATACGTATGAAAAAAGCATTCTTAGCATTAGCATTAATCGTGTCGGTAATGGCATTATCGGCACAGAGCTACACAGTTACAGACCCAGAGGGCACAGCAGTTGAAAGCGGTGCCACTTATAACGTCTACGGCTTGGGTAATGACTGGGGCGAGCTTAGCATCGAATTCAATGTCACAGCAAATGAAAACGTCCGTCTCATCGGCGAGAAAGTCGAAAACAACGTAATTGAAGGAACATCAAATTACTTCTGCTGGGGACAGTGCCTCTCTCCTACAATTTTTATTTCAGACCCATTCCAGATGGAGCCCCAACAGTCAGAGGTTTTCAGCATGCATTTCATTGCCGATGACTACATGACAGTTTTAAGTATGGAGCAAAGCATGACCTACTACCTTTACGAGCCCAGCAATCCTGATGACAAATTCGTTATCAACGTCATCTTCAAGTATTCAATGGATGGTGTCAACGACATCAATGCTGTTGAGGAATTCAGCAACGCCTACCCAATGCCGGCAAGCAGCGTCGTCAACTTCGACTACAGCTTCAATTCAAGCGTGAACAGCGCTATGATTGCCATTTACAACATGATGGGACAGGAAGTCATGCGCAGCGAAATCAGCGGAATGAGCGGCAGACACAGCCTCAACATCAGCGACCTCGCTGACGGAGTTTATTTCTACAGCCTCATCGTAAACGGCGTTGTGGAAAAATCCAACAAACTGATTGTCAGACGTTAATTAAGACGTTAAGGTTTATTTCACATAACGGACGAGGCGAACACTTCGTCCGTTTTTTCTTACATACCACGTGGCTGGCATAATGTTGCCTTCTGTGAAAAACATATAGTAAGCGCCAGTGCCACTGACTGACGTGGATGACCAATAATGACCGTCGTAACCGACATATTTTATTGACGTTCCGCGACGCATACCAGCAGAAGGGAGGAACACCGCGCCATTAGCCTCGAGTTTCTCATTCCAAGATACTTGCGATACCTTGTTATCGCTGAAACTTGCTTCATAGCTGTTTACATTTTTAAGGAAAAACTTCCCGGGGTCCCAGTCGTCAGGAAAGAGTATCACACCTTTCACGCCATTCACAGTGGCTTTCACAAATCTCATCGCAAAACGAGTGATTCGCTCATCAAACAAATAAGTCCACTCATCTCCCGAGAGCGTGTACCAGCTCCTGCCATCTTCATCTGGAAGGTTGTTTCCCCAATCGTTGAAATCTTTGTAATCGCTGTTTTCATCAGAAGTTTTTGTGGGATCGTCGCCAGTGCCATATCCGAAAAGGTCAATCCAACCGCTGTAACTTGGCGAGATGCTTCCGTTGTCCTTGCCAATAATGTCCCACTGATGCTCAGCAAAACGCCAGGTGTTTGTTGAAGGCTGATATTGCAGATTGCCCTTTGAAAACTGCACTTTCGTGTTAGCGTCGATTGAAAAGACGCCTTTGCAAGCCTGAATCGTCATCGCGGCAGGAACTGTTTGATTTTTAGGAGTTTGATTATTAGCAATTTGATTACCAGAAGACTGATTATTAGGCTTTTGAGAAATGACAGGTTCAACAAAGTTTTTGTCTTTTACAAGATTAATATTCTCAAGACTTTTGTTCACTTCACCTGTTTTTATGGTAATCATCTCCGCAAAGTTCTCATATCCAGTTTTTCTCAGTTCAACAACATGTATCCCTGGTTTTATCTTCTTCATCTGGTACGGAGTGACGCCAGTTTTCACCTCATCGATAAAGATATCAGCGCCAGAAGGCTCGGTTTTTATTGTGACATATCCGAAATTCGGCTTCAATTCAACAAGTTTTTCAATCTTTTCGGTTTTGTCGGTTTTAATCATGTCTTCTTCGGGGATATAATCCTCACAAACCACCTTGTAACGGTGCTCGCTCCCCACTGACACGGCAGCGCTTCCATATCCAGTCCCGACTTTCTTGCCGTCGATAAAAATCTCGGCTGTCGTAGGAATGGCGTTAATCACCAAAGTGGCGGTTTCCATTCCAATCGTCAGTTCATAAACCTTGCCTGCCTCGAGCTGATAAGGTAGTCTAAAGACGTAGTCGCCCATGTATTTTATTGTCAGTTCGCCGTTTTTCCTTGACGAGACGTGCAGAAGCCATTGCCCGTTTTTGAAAACCATGTGAGTTATCTCTATTCCGTTCGGAACAAAAATGAATTTCTGCATCAAATCCTCCTCAAAACCCACGGCTTTCACCTTGATACGGCAAATCGGGTTGCTGTCAAAGTCGGTCCACGACCTCTTCGGAATCTGCTCCATGTCGATCAACTCGTTCGATTTCTGCATGAAATCCTTATAGACCAAAGGCGAAGTGTTCTGCGAAAACGCTGATAATGCAAGGAATAACGTTAAAAATGGCAATAAAAATCTTTTCATAATTCGATAATAATGGCTGCAAAAATATGAAATTTTTTTCAGAACAACAAATTTTATTGAGACACCTCTCTTCGTCCGGAATGACAGGGGAAAATCCTGTAAATTTTGTAAATCATATAAATCTTGTTAATCATGTCTTAAAAACATCCTGTCTAAAAAAACGTAGAGACGCACTGTCGTGCGTCTCTACAGGGTTTGTGTGTTTGTCGCGTTGTTATTTTGCGAACTGCACCGCTCTTGTCTCCCTGATGACAGTGATTTTTATCTGTCCAGGGTACGTCATCTCGGTCTGGATCTGGCGTGAGAGGTCGTATGCGATGCTGTCGGCTTCCTGGTCGCTGACCTTGTCGGCGCCCACGATGACGCGGAGCTCACGACCTGCTTGGATAGCGTAGGTCTTCACGACGCCAGGATATGACAATGCCATCTTCTCGAGTTTGTTCAAACGCTGGATGTAAGCCTCCACCACCTCGCGGCGTGCGCCCGGACGTGCACCGGAGATAGCGTCGCACACCTGAACTATAGGCGCGATAAGCGATTCCATCTCTATCTCGTCGTGGTGAGCACCGATAGCGTTGCATACTTCGGCTTTCTCCTTGTATTTCTCAGCGGTCTTCATACCGAGGATTGCATGTGGAAGCTCCTCCTCGTTGTCAGCCACCTTGCCGATATCGTGAAGCAGACCTGCACGTTTCGCGACTTTGGTGTTGAGACCGAGCTCAGCAGCCATAGTGGCGCAGAGTTTCGCCGTCTCGATGGAGTGCTGCAGCAGGTTCTGTCCGTATGACGAACGGTACTTCATCCTACCAATCATCTTGATAAGTTCAGGCGCAAGGTTATGTATGCCGAGGTCAATGACGGTGCGTTTACCTGTCTCGATAATCTCCTGTTCAACCTGTTTCTCGACTTTCTTCACCACTTCCTCGATACGTGCCGGGTGGATTCGACCGTCGGTCACGAGTTTCTGAAGTGAGAGACGTGCAATCTCACGGCGAATCGGGTCAAAGCCTGAGAGAAGGATGGCGTCAGGGCTGTCGTCGATGATGATTTCAACGCCTGTGAGTGATTCGAGAGCACGGATGTTACGTCCTTCACGACCGATGATACGACCCTTAATCTCGTCATTTTCAATGTTAAACACCGAAACGGTGTTCTCGATTGCATGTTCAGACGCTGTTCTCTGGATAGTCTCAAGAACGATTTTCTTCGCGTCCTGGTTAGCCGACATCTTGGCTTCCTCCACGATTTCCTTTGCGAGAATCATAGCCTCGGCGCGTGCCTCGTCTTTAACGGCTTCCTTGAGTTGTTCTTTCGCCTCGCTCACTGTAAGACCGGAGATGGATTCAAGCATCTTTTTCTGTTCCTCGTGAATCTTGTCGAGTTCAGCCTGGCGTTTTGTGAGGTTTTCCTGCTGAGTTGTGAGTGTCTGCTGCTGTTTGTTCAGCTCGTTTGCCTTACGGTTCAGTTCCTCATTGCGCTGGTTCACCTGTTGTTGCTGCTGTTGAACCCTTGTCTCCACCTTTTGCAGCTCGCGTTTTTTCTCGTTTGTCTCCTTCTCGTAATCCGATTTCATCTGAAGGAACTTCTCTTTTGCCTGAAGAATCTTGTCTTTCTTGATCACTTCGCCTTTTTCTTTTGCTTCCTCAAGCAGCTGGTGGCTTTTTCTTGTCAAAGCTTTACGCATTATGGTTGTCGCCAACAGCACACCGATACCAGCGCCCACCAGGACGCCGATTACTGCGTAAATGATAATGCTCGTTGTGGTTAATTCTAGTAAAACCATTTTTTAATTAAAGATTTTACTCTTCCGCGAAAAGAAAAAAATCTGTCTGCCCAAAGGGATCGTAAACCCTTGTATATCACGCTTATGGCTGCCACGATACGCAAACGTCCACTGGCGTTAAAGCTCCTCTCTCGAGGATGAGGCCTGTTTTTGTACCCATGAGTCAACCGGTTATTTGTTATTATTGTTAAGGTTACATCATGCGACGGACAGACAGATAGTTCTTACAAGTTTTCAGTCAACAATTCATCGATAACATCAAGTTGTTTGTCAAGATATTGATCTTTGAAGGCGGAGTCTTTCTCATATTTCACCACGGTTGTCGCGAACTGGATGCACGCCATCGAGACCAGTGACAGATAATCCTTATCTGTGTACACGCTCTTATACTCCTTTACCCGTTCGTTTATCAGCTCTGCGGCTCTTCTAACCTTCTCCTCATCAGCCTTGTCAATAGTCAGACGGTAATTGCGTTCAGCAACATTGATATTAATTCTTATCTCATCACTCTCGCTCATCGTCGTCTGTTTTTATTACTGTTCAGCGTTCAATATCGCAACACATTGATCTATTTCCTTTACCAATGCCTTGATCAACTGCCTACTATTTTCAATTTCCTTCTCGTTTCCGAGTGCGTTAACAATAGTTGTTTTATTTATTTTATCTTTCAATTCCGTGTTCTCCTCCTGAAGAATCTCAATTCTCAACTGAAGTTCCTCATTCTGTTGAACAAGCTCGCTGTTTTTCTCAATAAGTTGATTCTTAAGCGATATGAGCTTTCTTAACTTCAACTCGATTTCCGAAAGTCTAACACTTAAATCAGCCATTTCCTTTTACAGTTTGCCTTAGAATTTTGCCACAAAGATAAGAATAATTATCGCATCGCGCAAACTTTTTTTTAAAAAATTTTCGAAGCAGTGAAAATACGGCATTTCAAGCACTTACGTTTTTTGCAATAATTGTTGTAAAGATGCAGCAACGCCTGTGTTTGCTGGGCATTCTCAACATTAACCCCCATTTTCCCGAATTGTCTTATAACAAGATTATCCTCAGGTTCCATAATATCAAGCAGTCCAAGGCTTCTGTTTTTCAGTTCCTGATTGTCGCGATAAATGCCATAGCTGAACAGCGCAGGAACTACCGCATTGATAATCAGTGAATCAACAGCAGTGGTGCCGAGCGATTTATTACTCTCTTTTGACGGCTTGTCGAACAGAAAATGTGTCCTCCAATACTCATTGACTTCCACATTAAAAAATTTCCTAAAAGCCGACAAATCTTTGAGTTCCAACAACTTTGAAAAAACGGGTTCGCGGCATCTTACCAACGACGCCGTCTGCGCCAGTCGTATCGTAGGGAAATTTGGCGGTCGCAGTCTCAAAAACTTCCAATACGCCATTGGCATCGTCACAAGATTAAACTTCGACTTCAATATCTTGTATTCACTCTGGAGAAGAACAGGGTAGCTGTCAACAAAATCCCGCTCAAGAAACCCAGCGCAGCCGAAAAACATCGCCTCGATCTGCATAGCATTGTCGATATGCTTCCGCAAAACCCGAAGCGGCAAAATCTTCGACAACCGCTCGAAAGCCTCATTGTTGACTTTCAATCCCGAATAACGCATAAGTCGTTGATACATGGTCTCTTCCCAGTCATAATTGTTCACCGCAAGTTTCGCAAAGACATCTTTCACTTCCGCCTCGAGACGTTCAACCACAATACGCTCAAGCCACGAAAGCCACGTGAATTGCTGTATCTCAGCAATCAACTTCTCACACGGCACCCACAACCTTGACTTCAAGAAACCTTCATACTTCTCGTAAATGCCCCAGTCAAATTTTCCGGACACCTCAACCGTAGGCAAAGAAAGACGTTTATCATCATTGTGATACACGACATGCAGAATCACATTTTTGTACGCCTCATCATCCTGATGTCCATGACGGAACCAGTCAGACGCATTAACATGAATCTCCACATGCCCCACCCACAATGTGTGACCAATACGGATGCGCGCATCAAGAAAATCAGGACCGGAATCGTAATTACGATTACCAACGGCTATCACACAAACAGGATCCCCGTCGCTTGTCACAAGATCCTTCGACAGCAACCTGTTCTCCCAGAGATAATATAAAAACTCTTCTTTCATAAAACAATGATTTTGGTTCTGCAAAAATATAGCTATAATAAAAAGGTGTCAAGAAAACTCGTGAAAATCTTCTTGATTTAGACACTTTTTAACACAATTTTCAGGATTCTGAAATAAATGTTAAGAAATTTTAAGATGCCGTCGCTATTTCAGCCCTTTGCACATGTAAACAAAGACGTATTTCGCCGGTTTTCCGCATCGTTCAACAGCTATTGTGTCGCAAGGAATAATCTCATCGAAGCGATGTTCAAGATATTTTTCGGGAGCGTAATAATCGGAACTTTCGTTCAAAAACCAATAATCCGAACCTTTATGAAGCCCTCCCCGATATTCATTTATCCACGTATATTTATGGATTTTATCCGTTCCACGCAATCCGTACATATTGATTCCCAATGGATTAGCGACATAATAATCGAAATTCGCCATCGGAAACCACTGCAATCCGACCATGCCGTCACTCTCTTTCATCACGCCTTCGTCAATCTTTTTTTGCCTGATTTCCTGAAAATCGTCTTTGATGGAGCGCCAGCCGTAAATTGTTGTGGTGAAATCACCTTCGCCGTAATAACGCACCGAATTGGCACGTTCACCGAAACGCAACGGAACAACTCCTGTTTTTATCTCCAAAACGCCGAAAACCAACACGATAATCAGCAATGAAACAGTGGCCGTTATCGGCTTCGGCAATTTAATTATTCCATCATCAACAGATTGTTTATCAGCAAGATACGCCGCAGGAAAAATCAAAAGAAGCGAGAACGCCGGTGCCGACCAATGAGGCAGAATCGGGCGCATCAGAGAGAAAAACCAAAACACCGCAATGAACGGCAGCGCGAAACAAAGCAGAAGACGTCCGCTCGTTTGACCAATATACTTCTTTCCCTTGAAAAATGCCACTAATGCAATGATTATCAACACGTAATTGACAGGATTATTGTATCCAAACTCGCCAAAAATCTCCGCAAGGAAGTCAAGGGGCTGCAATTTTCCGAAAATGCTCACCCTGTCGCCATGGAAAGTAAAACTGATGAAATCGTTCTGCAGATTCCAAATCAAGACTGGAAGCATACAGATGGCAGAAATCAATGCAGAAAGATACAAATATTTGTTTTTCAATTGTTTACGGTCAAAAAGCAACACATACAAACCGACGCCCGACCAGATGAAAACGGCAGAATATTTTGACAGAAGTGCCAAACCTGCGAAGAGACCAGCAAGCACGTAATGCTTAGCAGATTCCTCGGCTTCGCCTTGTAATGACAATAGGAAATAATAAATTGAAAGCAATGTGAACATCATCAACGGCGTGTCAGGCATGATGAAAATGCCAGTAATTATAAAGCAATACAGCGATGCGGTGTAGAGCAAAGCGGCGTAAAAGCCTGTCAGTTTGTTTTTCACCAAACAGCCGATCCTATATATAATATAGGTGTCGATTGTCATAAAGACTATTGACGACAATCGCAATGCGAACTCGCTGTCAAACAACAAGTTAAGACTAAAAAGCTGCATCATCCAGCCAACCATGCTGGGATGGTCAAACTGGCTCCAGTCGGGATACATCGCGAAAGTCCAATAATACACCTCATCGTTGCCGAACTCTATGAAAGCCGCAAGGAATCCACGCACTAAAGCACTGATAATCAGCAGCCATGCAATGTATTTGTCGATTTTATTCTCCTGGATTCTCATTTTTCTTAACAATAAACATTCTGACTAAAAATACAGCCACAAGGATATAAACCGCCCACATCAGATAGGTGCGGCCTTTCATCACGGCAGCCTTGTTCAAATCAAAGAAATACTGATACTGATGACGCACTATCGGATTGAGATACAATGTGTTACCATTATAAAACTCCACCTCAGCCCTGATATATGTATCTTCTTTTTGAATCGGATAAAAACCTTTCGCGACATTTTTCGCCACACTCTTGACCTCCGCGTTCTGCCCAATGAAACGCATTTCCTTAGCTATCTCAGAAACAGTCACAAATAGATTTCCATTTTTAACTGTAACGTCAACAAGCTGAGGCACTTGCGCCAAATTTCCATTATATGAAACGGCGTATGAATTACCAGTTTCCAGCGATTTTAATATCGATTCCGCATCATTTTCACCGATACATGCTGTGGTAAAATTCTCACCTGTCGCGATGATATTCACACGATGTCCGTTTGAAAGTGCTATATCCCAGTAAAACAATGAGTTATCGTTTGGAGAAAGAGCCTCCATCACCCGATAATGGTCAAGACGCGTCATCTGTCCTTGCCTGAATCCTTTCGAAGGATGCGCAGGTGCCACAAGACGGCATTTTTTATTCAGCTTGTCGATGTTAAATTGTTTATAATGAATGCTTTGGAAAAAAGGATAGTCAATCACACGCTTTTCCTTATAGCCCAAACAAAGATAACGCGTGCCAGTTAGTGCATATCCGAATTCATAAACATCAATTCCTTGATTTTCAACTGATTCCGAACGGAAATCAACATAATTTATGCGATTAATTTCAGAATACGGATTATAGATAAAATCACCTTTGAAAGGCTCTATATCCGAAAAAGTGTAAGATGGCACCGCAAGATATAACACCAAGAGAAACAACAAGATAGCCCCTATTATCGTCGTCAAGGCAAGATAAAACTTGTTGTTTTTTATTTTATTCCAAAACTTTTTCTCAGACATAAAAAATCATGCTTGTTTGATAAGACGTTTGATTTTCATCCGCAAATCCCAAGGCAAACCCTGAATCACGAACTGTATGAAATTATATTTCCAATATAAAAAACTCATTTTCAATCGCTTGGCAAAAGAAAAACCTGAAAACGACTGTTGCAGCAATGCTTCCGCAAGCACTCTCTTGTCATTTTTGTCGCCGAGCAAACCTTGCGGAACATCAGACTTCTTGGTAATCACCGCAATCACATGTCCTGATTCCGCCGTTGCTGTCTCAACTTCAGCAAAATCATGCAGAAGCTCAGCAATATCATAACGTTCCGACTTGTTCCAAATTGTCAGTTTTTCATTTTCAGCGCAAATATTAAACTGATGGAAGCCCTTGTAATGTTCCGTCTCAGCCTCATTCGGATGATGATTCAGGTAAAGTTTACCGCCAACTCTCAGAGTATCAACGGCTTCGTAAATTCCCTTCAACGGATTCGACGAATGGTCGAGCGCATTTTGAATAATCACCAAATCGACATTATGGGCGGGATAAAACGCCGAAAGATACTCCATCATTCCAAAGTCAATCTCCGGCAGATTCTTCTTGTATTTTTTCAAAATCTTATTGAAAAACGGCGCAAGTGGATCGACATAATGTATGTCAAGCGGAGTTCTTTCACCACCTTTATTAATATAATTGCCAGTGGCATAACTCATCCCCGCACCCACATCAAGAACCAACGGATTCTCTTGATTTTCAATATATTGCGATGCATCAAAACATTCCAATTCAATAAAATTCCCGTAATGCGACCACTTCATCAGGCCGTCAAACGGGCGTTTCCAACGATAAACATTGTTCCAAAATGCAATCTCGTAAGGAATCCCCTCAATCCATTTTTGAATATTTGAACTGTCTTTCGTCATCTTTAAAATAGTTTTGCAAAGTTAATTTTTTTTGAAATGTAATTGAAAAATATTCTTAAAATCCCAAAGATTTTTAACAAATCATCTCCACTTCGACAAAAATTTGTATTTTTGCAAATTAATATTTCTAGAAATTTTGAATTATGGAGTCAAATCCAAAGGAAAATATAATCGAAGAGGTAACCAATAAGGACTACGAGTTCGGTTTTGTGACTGACATCGAGACCGATTTGATACCGAAGGGGCTGAGCGAGGACATTATCCGCCTGATTTCGAGGAAGAAAGAGGAGCCGGAATGGCTGTTGGAGTTCCGTTTGAAAGCATATCGTCACTGGCTCACTCTGAAGATGCCTACTTGGGCGCACCTCACCATTCCACCAATTGATTATCAAGACATTATATATTACGCTGCGCCAAAACAGCGCAAGGCGAAAAGTTTGGATGAAGTCGATCCTGAGCTTTTGGCGACCTTCGACAAGCTTGGAATCTCGCTCGACGAGCAGAAAAAACTCTCGGGAGTGGCTGTCGACGCTGTCATGGACTCGACTTCGGTGAAGACCACGTTCCAGGAGACGCTTTCGAAGCATGGTATCATCTTCATGTCGTTCAGCGAGGCCGTGAAACAGCACCCCGACCTGGTGAAAAAATATCTCGGGAAGGTCGTTCCATACACCGACAACTTCTTCGCAGCCTTGAACTCGGCAGTTTTCAGCGACGGCTCGTTCTGCTACGTTCCAAAAGGCGTTCGCTGCCCGATAGAGTTGTCGACATATTTCCGCATAAATGCAGCAAATACAGGTCAATTCGAAAGAACTTTGATTGTTGCCGACGAAGGCGCATATGTGAGCTACATGGAAGGCTGCACCGCTCCGCAACGTGATGAGAATCAATTACATGCGGCTATCGTGGAAATCATTTCCGAGAAAGACGCTGAAGTGAAATATTCAACCGTTCAGAACTGGTATCCGGGCGACAAAGACGGCAATGGCGGCATTTATAATTTCGTCACAAAACGAGGCATCTGCCGTGGTGACAACGCAAAAATCTCGTGGACACAGGTCGAGACAGGCTCTGCAATCACCTGGAAATACCCGAGCTGCATCTTGAAAGGCGACAACACAGTGGCGGAATTCTATTCGGTGGCTGTCACCAACAACTACCAGCAGGCCGACACCGGCACAAAGATGATTCACATAGGCAAAAACAGCCGTTCGACCATCATATCCAAGGGAATTTCGGCAGGTCACAGTCAGAATGGCTACCGCGGATTGGTGAAAGTGGTGCCTGAGGCTACCAACTGCCGTAATTTCTCGCAATGCGACTCGTTGCTGTTGGGCGACCAATGCGGCGCTCACACCTGGCCTTACGTGGAATGCGGCAACGACAGCAGCATTCTCGAACACGAGGCAACGACATCGAAGATTTCGGAAGACCAGCTGTTTTACTGTAACCAACGCGGCATCCCGACAGAAAAAGCTATCGGCTTGATTGTCAATGGATATGCAAAGGATGTTTTGAACAAATTGCCGATGGAGTTCGCAGTGGAGGCACAGAAATTGTTGTCAATCACCTTGGAAGGAAGTGTTGGTTAGAGACGCACGGCCGTGCGTCTGTAAAATCGCATTCAATCTGTACAATCGCATTCAAAAAAGAAAAAATAAAAAAATATATAAAATGTTATTAAATATCAAGAATTTACATGTCTCAATCGGAGGCAAGGAAATATTAAAAGGCTTCAACCTCGGAGTGAACGAGGGCGAGATTCACGCCATCATGGGACCTAACGGAACCGGCAAGAGCACATGGGCGGCCGCCGTCACAGGTCGCGAGGGCTACGACATCACCGAAGGCGAGATTTGGTACAAAGGCCAGAACATCGTCGGGATGCCGCCTGAGGAGCGCGCAAACCTCGGCATCTTCCTGAGTTTCCAGTATCCGGTGGAGATTCCGGGCGTCTCGATGCAGAATTTCATGCGCACCGCAGTCAACGCAAAGCGTGAATATCAAGGACTTCCGCCGATGTCGATGATTGAGTTCACCAAGATGATGAAGCAGAAACAGGCAATGGTGGAAATCACCGAAAAACTGCAGAACCGCTATGTGAACGTTGGCTTTTCGGGCGGCGAGAAGAAGAAAAACGAGATCTTCCAGATGGCAATGCTCGAACCAGAGCTCTCCATCCTCGACGAGACCGACTCAGGACTCGATATCGACGCTTTAAGAATTGTGGCGAACGGCGTCAACCAACTTCACAACGAACATAACGCCTTCGTGGTAATCACTCACTATCAACGACTTCTGGATTATATCGTGCCAGATTTCGTCCATGTGATGTACGACGGCAGAATCGTGAAGTCGGGCGACAAGAAACTCGCGCTCGAGCTTGAAGAAAAAGGTTACGAATGGGTTAAGGAACTGAATCTCTAACACTTACGACGATGGCTTATCTCGAAAACAACATAACGGTCGGTAAGAATCAGAGTCGTAAGCTCGTGCTTTTGGACGACAGCAGTCATCTGCAGTCGAACGAGGAGCAGTGCGACATCGTGATGGAGGAAAACTCCACCCTCGAGCTGTACAGGATTCAAAACCTAAACGACGATTCACATCTGACCACCCACATTAACATCAATCAGGCGGCAAACAGCAGCGTGCATTTCGTGTTGGTGACGTTCAACACAGGCTTTGTGCAAAACAACATCAACGTCGACATCAACGGCGAGGGTGCCGACCTCCAGATTTACGGCTTGTACCTCCTCGACAAGAAGCAGCACGTCGAGAACCTCATGAAAATCAACCACAACGTGCCGAACTGCAGCAGCAACGAGAAGTTCAAGGGCATTCTGGATGACGAGGCTTCGGCAGTGTTCAACGGTCACGTGATGGTGGCGCCGCACGCACAGAAAACCAACGCATATCAGAACAACAGCAACATCATCCTCACCGACAAGGCAAAGATCAACACCATGCCGTTCCTTGAGATTTATGCCGACGACGTGAAATGTTCGCACGGAACATCCACCGGTCAGCTCGACCAGGACGCTATGTTCTACATGCGCCAACGCGGCATCAAGAAAGAGGATGCGAGAATGCTTCTTTTGTATGCTTTCGCAGCGGAAATCAGCAATCACATCAAGATTGAGAGCGTCCACGACAGCATAGACGACATGATAAAACGCCGTCTGAAAGGCGAGCTCTCGAGTTGCGACACCTGCATTTTCCAGTGCAGCAACAAAGAGAAAGTTTTTAAGATTGATATGAGTAAGATATAATTATTATCTTTGCAAAAAATTAAACACAAATCATTGATTGACAAATAGAAAAAGTAATAAATAACTAAATAACAGAGCTGAGCTCTTATTCTCTACCCTTCAAAATCTGGAAAATTTTAAGCAGGAGAATAAGTTTGAATTTCGTTCACGTCAATTAGGCGTGAATTGTGTAAACTTATTAATGCTAATGGTTATTCCAGAGCCTGAAGGGTGTAATAAGCAAAGCAATTCAACGCCTTTTTTATGAATGATGAAATACACATAGGGAAGTTGATACAACGAAAACTGAAAGAGCAGGAACGCAGCGGAGCATGGCTTGCAAGAAAACTATTCACCGACCCTTCAAATGTGTCAAAGATAATACGCAAGCAGCACATTGACACAGAGTTACTGATGCGAATCTCTTTGATTCTCAATTTCGATTTCTTCAATTATTTATCAGAATCATACCAGACAAACCGACAAAACATGGCGGATTAGTCTTTGTTTTTATGAATTTACAGACCTGTTTCATTGACATATCGTCACGGCGTTTATAATTGATTTACAACACTTTTTCATAAATTTGCGATGTATTTATTAACAAATGTCCAAAAAAGGATTGGACTTAAAATTAATGTAATATGAACAAAAAAATTTTACTTATTGCAGTTATGATGCTCACAAGCATCGGTGCATTTGCACAGACACAATTCTCAATCTATGCCGGTGGAGCATTCCCGATGGGAAAATTCAAAGAAGGAGAATTGAAAAACAAGACACCAAACAAATGGGTTCTTATGGAGGAAAAAGGAACGAATGGATTCGCGGGAATCGGCTTCAATGTTGGTATGGATCTTATGTTCCCAATTGCTTCAGTGGACGGACTTGGAATTATTGTCGGTGCCGACTTTTTCTATAACGGATACAATTCGGAATTAAAAGACTGGTTCAATGATTTAAGCGACAATGACGATGATGATGACGACAAAGATGGTTCTGAAATAACAGTATCTCACAAACCAAGATTCATGAATATACCTTTAATGGTCGGGGCAAGATACAACTATGAAATCAACGATGGTTTCGGTATCTTCGCAGAAGCCGGAGTTGGTGCAAACCTCAGAATGATATCATCGTTCAAGGTGGATTATTCATATTCGGATCCATATTATGGATATGAAAGTGAATATACAGCAGAAACAAGTTATGATAAGGCAGTAACTTTTTCATTTAAACTTGGTGCTGGTGTTATGTTTGCAGAGCACTTTAGTATTGGATTGGATTACTATGCTTTAGGAAGTGCTAAAGTCACAGGAAAAATTAAATCATCATCAGATTCTGACGATGACGACTATTACAAAGGAGATGATTCTGAAAAATTTAAAGGTAAGAATGCCTTCAGTTGCTCGGAATTGGTTTTAAGAATCGGATACCACTTTTAATTAGAACATTTTTTTAATAATTTTAATTTTCGTTCTCCCCAGCGGCGGAAGCCGCTGGGGTACTTTTTTTAAAATTATTTTAAACAATCAAAATAAAAATACTTATTTTTGCAAGCTAAAATATACGATTTTGAATCATCTCGATATAGATAAAATTCGGAAGCAGTTTCCGGTGCTGGACCAGCAAGTTTATGGCAAGCCGCTGGTGTATTTTGACAACGCAGCGACTACGCAGAAACCGCTTTGCGTTATTGAGCGCGAGCGCGATTACTATCTGCACGAGAACTGCAACATCCACCGCGGAGTGCATTACCTCAGCCAGATGGCGACAGAGGCTTACGAAAACGCGAGAAAGACCGTGGCGCAGTTTGTAAATGCCAGACAAGCACAGGAAATAGTTTTTACCAGAGGAACTACCGAATCACTGAATCTGTTGGCGACTTCGTTGGGGCAACTTCTTGTGAATGAAGGCGATAAAGTGGTTGTAAGCGCTATGGAGCATCATTCGAACATGGTACCGTGGCAGCAGATGCTGATGCGCTCAAAAGGCGAATTGCTTGTCATCCGCATGGACAAAAAAGGCGTCCTCGACCTGAATCACTATGAAGAGTTACTCAAACAGCGTCCGAAAATCGTTTCTATCGCTCACATTTCCAACACTTTAGGCACTGTGAATCCTATCAAGGAAATGATAGCGATGGCTCATAAATACAACATTCCGGTAGTTGTTGACGGTGCACAGTCGATGGCGCATCAAGTGATTGACGTTCAAGACCTTGACTGCGACTTTTACGTATTTTCAGGTCATAAGATGTACGCTCCGATGGGCATTGGCGGCTTGTACGGCAAGATGGAATGGCTCGAGAAGATGCCTCCTTATCAGTTCGGCGGCGAGATGGTCGATACCGTGAGTTTCGAGAAGACCACTTTCAACAAAGTGCCTTTCAAGTTCGAGGCAGGGACACCGAATGTGGGTGCTGCTTTAGGTCTTGAGACAGCCGTCAAGTTTATCCAAAGCTTTGACCGTCAGGAGGTTGAGGCTTACGAAGATGAGCTTTTGGAATATGCCACCGAGCAGCTTGCAAATATCGAAGGCACGCGTTTCATCGGACAGGCTCCAAAGCGTAACGGATTGATTTCGTTTGTGATAGACGGCATCCATCCTTACGATTTGGGCACCATCATCGACAAAATGGGCGTAGCAGTGCGTACCGGACACCATTGCGCCGAGCCAGTAATGACATTCTTCGGCATCCCAGGGACGGTGAGAGCGTCGTTTGCAATGTACAACACGAAAGAAGAAATTGATATTTTTGTAAAGGCTGTTGAAAGGGCAGCGAATATGCTAAAATGAGACGTTAGACCTTAGACTTTAGTCGTTGAGACAAAAAATCTAAGGTCTAAGGTCTAAAGTCTAAAGTCTAAAAATATGACAATTAAAGAGATTCAAGATTCAATAGTCGAGGAGTTCTCGATGTTCGACGACTGGATGGACCGCTATGCGATGCTCATCGAGATGGGCAAGGAATGTCCGATTATCGACCCGCAATATAGAAACGACAACTACCTCATAAACGGCTGTCAGTCAAGGGTTTGGCTTCATGCCGAGTTGAAAGACGGCAAGATTTATTTCACAGCCGACAGCGACGCCGTCATAACCAAAGGCATCATCAACCTATTGATAAAGGTGTTTTCGGGACAGACTCCAGCCGATATTCTGGCAGCTGATATGGGATTTTTGGATGAGATTGGATTGAAGGAGCACCTCTCTCCTACCCGCTCGAATGGACTGTTGAGCATGGTGAAACAGATGATGCTTTACGCTGAAGTAATGAATAATAATTGATTGCCGGAGATTTCTCCGCTTCGGTCGAAATGACGATTATACTATGACAGAAATAGAAAAAAACGAACTGAAAGAGCGCGTGATTGCTGTGCTTAGCGGCATTTACGACCCTGAGATACCAGTTGATATTTACAAACTGGGCTTGATTTATGAAATCAACATCGACGATGAAGGCGCAGTGAAAATTCTGATGACCGTGACGGCACCGAACTGCCCTGTCGCCGACTATCTCCCTAATTTCGTCAAGGAGAAAGTCAGCGCCATTATGGGTGTGAAATCATGCGATGTGGAGCTCACCTTCGAGCCTGCCTGGAGTCCAGCGAGCCTCTCCGAAGAGGTACGCGCCGAGCTGGGTCTCGACGAAGGCTTCGGCTTCAGCGATATGATGTATTAATTCTTGCAGTTTCCGATTAAATCGCGCGCCATGCCGAGGAACATGAAGGCAACGGCGTTGAAATCCATATTCAGATCTTTGCTCAAGCCAACTTTATCTTTGAAGATGGCGACGTTGAACCACTGCAGGCACTGGAAAGCGCGGTGGAAATACAGGCGGTTCAGCTCTTCCTGTGTCGGTTTGTGGCCAACGTAAGCCTCGAGCAGCGACAAAGCCTTGTCGAAACCGGCGTTACCGTAGCAAGCTATATCGTAGAACGGGTCGTTCATGCCTGCAAACTCCCAGTCCAAAACATAGAATTTATCCTTTGCGATGACGAGGTTTGTCGGCTGATAGTCGCAGTGGCACGGCACTTTTTTCACCTCTTTGTACATCTTGCGCATCTCGTCGAGAGTATGACGGAGCTCCTTGTATTCCTGCGGATGCTCGAAACCCATCTCTTTGCAATAGTTTTCGTATGTGTCAAGACGGCCAAAAGCGTTGTAGTCGCTGAACTTCAGGTCGCTGTTGTGCAGCTTCTTCAAAGCCTTTACGGAAATGTCGTTGTAAGAAACCACGTCGGTTGTCGACATGATTGTACCTTCAACGTATTTTGCAAGTTTCTCGCCTGAGCGGATCTCGACGTAAACTGTCTCGTTGTTGAGGTCGAGTTTTTCCACTTCCTTGATGTTGGCATCTTCCTCAACGCGGTCAACAAAACGTTCGGCAAACTTACCCGGCACGCGGTATGTATATAATCCTCCCTGACACTCAACGACATAGGTGTAATTGCTCATTCCGCCTTCGAGGCGTTTCACTATTTTAGCGTCGGTTGCCTGCATCAAGGCGTTAACTCTTCTTATGATATAAAGTTCAATTTCCATTGTATTAAATGTTTAATTATTTCGTTTTCAAAATTGGCTGCAAAGATACATAAAAGTTTAGAGTTTAGAGTTGAAAGTTTAAAGATTTTTTCATAAAATTTTTAGTTTTATAAAAAATAATTTGTAATTTTGCATCCTGAAATTGATGGGGGTTTAGCTCATCTGGTAGAGCGTTAGGTTCGCAATCTAAAGGTGGCCGGTTCGAGTCCGGTATCCTCCACAATATAACGACAACTTATTGAATATCAATTGGTTGTCGTTTTTTATTTTATATATCTAAACACCTTCCTCTGCGTTAATAATAAAATCAGTGCCAGCACCGCACCGAAAACATCGGACACTGTGCAGGAAGCGAAAACGCCTTGAAGACTGTCGATGCCCAGATCTTCAAAGATTGTCGGCATGATGAACATCATCGGGATGAGGAAGATGACCTGGCGCGAGAGGCTGGTGACAATGGCAATCCACGGCTTGTCGATGCTCTGGAAGAAGTTGGAGTTGACGATGGTGAAAGCGATGAGTGGCGTCATCACGGTAATATAAGGCAACGCCATTTGTGAGATATCGAGCAGGATTGTATCGCTGGTGAACGCCATCGAGATGATGCGAGGCATAGTGCAACCGATGATGGCAGTGACAATGCCTAACAAGACGCAGACTTTCATCGTTAAGATGTAAACGCGTTTGAGCCTGTCGGGATGACCTGCGCCGTAGTTGTAGCCCGCTATTGGCTGCATTCCCATGCACACTCCGAGGATTATCATTATCATGATGAGGATGTAGCTGTTGGCGATGCCGTATGCGCCCACTGCCATATCGCCGCCGTATTTTATGAGTTGTTTGTTAAGAATAGCAACCACACCGGCAGCCGCCACGTTCATCAGGAACGGACTCATTCCTATCATGAAGATATTCTTGAAAATATAACCTTTCGGCTGGAATCCATGTCGGCGGAAGCGGATGAACGAGTCGCGTTTTATGAAATGCAGCATTGCCAGGAAGGTGGCAAACGCCATCGAGATGGTGGTAGCCCAAGCGGCACCTGCTATTCCCAGATGGAAGACAAAGATAAACAGGGCGTCAAGACCGATGTTGAGAACCGCACCCGACACGAGCACTATCATCGACTGGTTGGGATAGCCCGACGCGCGCATCAGCGAGACGAGGTTGAACGCCAAGGTGGTAAGGAACATTCCCGGAAGCACGATGACCATATATTCGCGGGCGTAAGCAACAGTTTCGGCTGTAGCGCCAAACACAAACAATATCTTATCGAGGAAGATATAGGAAAACAGCATCACCAAGCCGCTCAACACGACGGTGAAAATGACGCTGTTGCCGAGGATGTTCTCCGCCCAGTTGATGTCTTTCTTGCCCAAAACTATCGACATCCTCGCCCCTGCACCCACTCCAATCAAAGCTCCGAAAGCGTGGATTATATTAATAATAGGTAATGTGATGGCTAAGCCCGCTATTGCGAGCGCGCCCACTCCGTGTCCTATGAAGATACGGTCACAAATGTTGTAAACCGATGAGATGACCTGGCTCACCACCGACGGCAAGGCGTACATAAGTAACAGAGTACCAATGCCTTTCGTCTCCAATTCCCTTGTTCTATCTGTCTGCATTTTGCTTTTCAATATTTTTTGCTATGCTAATCCCATATTCGTATAAAATGTAAAACGGCACAAAAATCAGCAGCTGACTGATGATGTCGGGCGGCGTTATGAGTGCCGAGAGCGCCAAAATGACAACGATGGCGATTTTTCTGTTTTTCCTTAGCCAAGCTGAAGAAACGATGCCAATCGAGGATAACAATCTTATCAGAAGCGGCAACTGAAACACCAGTCCGGCAGCGAGACAAACACCCAACACAGTGCTCACATACGAACTCACGTCGATGATGTTTTGTATGCTTCCGTTGGCCTCATAATTGGCGAGGAAGTTGATGCCGAGAGGCGCAATAATGAAGTAGCTGAACGCAACACCAAGGAAAAACCAAAACACTATCTTCCAGACTATCAATCGTGTACGGCGTTTCATCGTTGTCGAGAGAGCCGGTTTTACAAAGCCCCACAGCTGACCGATGATGTAAGGAAACGCTATCACCAGCGCGCCCACCGCCGATGCTTTGATATGAAGCATGAACTGTCCGGCGATCTTGGTGTTATAAATCTGCAGCGGATTTGCGTTGATTCTCAATGCCTCAGTGCCAGTTAATTCTGCTAATTTTGCAAAAAGTCTGTTAGTAATGAAATAGTTTTCGGAAGGATAAAAGACGATATTGATGATATCGCCTTTGAAAAATGTGAAGAGTGCGATAAAGAGCAAAACAAAAGCAATCCCGATGTGCACCAACACTTTACGAAGCTCATCGAGATGCTCGCCGAAGGTCATCTGGATATCTTCGGATTCATCTTCACTTTTACGGAATCCCATTGGGGGTTATTTCTCCTCTGGTTTTTCTTCTTTTTTCTCGCTTTTCTCGCTGGTTGGCTCGTTCATTGCGTCTTTGAATTCCTTGACGCCCTTGCCCATTCCGCGCATCAGCTCAGGGAGTTTCTTGCCGCCGAAAAGCAGCAAAATAGCCAGCACGATAAGAATTATTTCACCGGTTCCGATACCGCCTAAAAACAATGTTGTCATAACTTTTTCACTTTATCAAGATGCAAAAATACAAAAAATCGGGATTATTTTTCATAATTTGGTATTTATTTTTTGATTCAATGATGTTGCGTGTCTTCGACACGCATTGACCATCCACCTTATCTTTCCATACCCCGCACGATGTGCGGGGTTATTAGGTTAGTGTGCCTTCAGCACACTCTGGACTACCACATAAAGACGTCCGACGCGTATCGGAGATACGCTATCCTAGTATCCCCTGACAAACGTAGTGCAGTCTGGGGCGACGAAGTCGAGCCCAGGGAGTCCAAGGCGTGCCGGAGGCACGCTACTGAATCTCGCGAAGCAAATCCAAAGCGTCTTTCACCCTGTCAACAACCTTGAAAATCAATATGTTTTTGCCGTTTTGCTCCTTAAACTGACAGCGTTTGAGATGGTCGGAAGCGTAACGGATGATTTTTTGGAAAGTCGCCGTGTTAAAGTATTCCGACTCCTGATCCTGCAGGAAATAGCAGGTCATATCGCCTTTTTTGAGGACGATTTTCTCGAATCCGAGGTCGCGGGCAATCCAGCGTAAACGTACGGTATTCAAGAGGTCGTTTGCCTGCGGCGGAAGTTCACCGAAACGGTCGATGAGGTTGTCGGTAAACCGCATCAAACCTTCTTCATTTTCAATATGATCGAGTTCGTTGTAGAGACTGATACGCTCAGCGGATGAGTCGACGTATTCGTTCGGAAGAAGTATCTCCAGATCCGACTCAATGGCGCATTCGCGAACGTATTTCTTCTCTTCCTCTGGTTTTTCGAAGAGGTCTTTGAACTCGTTTTCCTTGAGTTCCATGATTGCCTCGTCGAGGATCTTATGATATGTCTCGAAGCCGATATCGTTGATGAATCCGCTCTGCTCTGCACCGAGAAGGTTACCGGCTCCACGGATGTCGAGGTCGCGCATTGCGATGTTGAAGCCGCTACCCAAATCGGAGAATTCCTCGAGGGCTCGCAGACGTTTCTGTGCCTCATCGCTGAGCATCGCCAACGGAGGTGTGAGGAGGTAGCAGAACGCCTTTTTGTTGGAACGTCCCACCCTACCGCGCAACTGGTGCAGGTCGCTCAGTCCGTATTTGTGCGCATCGTTGATAATGATGGTGTTGGCGTTCGGAATGTCCAGTCCCGCCTCGATAATCGTGGTGCACAGAAGCACGTCGTACTTGCCGTCGATGAAGTCGAGCATAATCTGTTCGAGCTTGTCGCCCTCCATCTGACCGTGACCCACAGCCACCTTCGCACCCGGCACGCAGCTGATAATCATATCGTAAACCTCCATGATATTTTGGATGCGGTTATGCACGAAAAACACCTGTCCGTCGCGCGCGAGCTCATACTGGATAGCGTCTCTTATGACGTCTGGAGAGAACGAACGTAGTTCGGTCTCGACAGGATATCTGTTCGGTGGCGGCGTGGTGATGATGCTCATATCGCGAGCTCCCATCATCGAAAACTGCAGTGTTCTCGGGATAGGCGTTGCCGTCAAGGTGAGGGTGTCGACGTTGGTTTTCATCTGTTTCAGCTTCTCCTTTGCAGAAACACCGAACTTCTGCTCCTCGTCGATAATCAGCAGACCTAAGTCCTTGAACTCCACATCTTTACTGATGATTCGATGAGTACCTATTAATATATCGATGCGACCGTTTTTAACATCTTCCAAAGTCTTTTTCTGTTCTTTGGCTGTCTTGAAACGGTTCATGTAGTCGATGGTGACTGGGAAGCCTTTCAAGCGGCTTGAGAACGTATGAAAATGCTGCAAAGCGAGCACTGTTGTAGGTACCAAAACAGCCACTTGTTTCGAGTCGCTGACAGCTTTGAAAGCAGCACGAATGGCAACTTCAGTCTTTCCGAAACCGACATCACCGCAAACGAGACGGTCCATAGGCGATTCCTTTTCCATGTCACGCTTCACATCGATGGTCGCCTTGAGCTGATCGGGAGTGTCCTCGTACATGAACGAAGCCTCCAATTCAGTCTGCAGGTAGGTGTCGGGCATAAACTGGAAACCTTGCGAGTTTTTACGCTCAGCGTAGAGTTTTATCAGCTCGCGCGCTATGTCCTTGACCTTGCTCTTTGTCTTTGATTTCAGTTTGTTCCACGCATTCGAGCCCAGTTTGCTCAGCGTCGGCTCCATGCCGTCCTTGCCTGAATATTTCGAGATGCGGTGCAGCGAATGTATGCTCACATACAGCAAGTCGCCGTTCTGATAGATGAGACGCAGCGCCTCCTGCTGTTTTCCGTTGTGGTCGATGATTTCCAAGCCGTCGAAACGTCCGATACCGTGGTCGATATGAGTGACGTAATCGCCTGGTTTCAAATCGTATAACTCTTTGATTGTCAGCGCCTGACTGCTTGCAAAACCTTCACGGAGATGGAAGCGGTGATAACGCTCAAAAATCTGGTGGTCGGTGAAGCAGCACAGCCTTTGGTCGTTGTCGACGAAACCCGCTTGGATGGAATATAATATAGGTGTAAAGTCGTGGTTCGACTCGTCCTTCTGCTGCAAATCGTTCAAGATGCTCTGGATTCGTTCGAGCTGACGCTTGCTTTCGGAGAAGAAAAGTATGCGGTAGCCTCTGTCTTTCAACGAGTTAATGGTGTTTTGCAACATCTCGAAGTTCTTGTTGAACACAGGCTGACTGGTCGTGTTGAACTCAACAATCTCCTTCCCCACCGAATCGGAATATGTCTCAAACGTAACTGATTTAAAATCATCGAGTTGCGTTAAAAGCTCATCGCTTTGCGCAAATAAAGTCTCAGGCGATTTAAGGTTCTCATTTTCTTCGGAAGATTCGTAAGCATCGACGGCTTTTTTATACTCGGCATCGATTCTCTCTTTCAGAAAATCGCTCTCGTCGAGCCACATAACCGTCTGATTCTGAAGATATTGAAAGATTGTCTCACGTTCTTCCGAAAGGTTATGGTCCTGAAGATTCGGCAACAAAACTATGCGTTGCAGCTTCTCAATCGAAAGCTGGTCGACTGGATTGAACGAGCGAATCGACTCCACCTCGTCGAAATCGAAAACTATACGATATGGATAGTCGTTGGCGAACGAAAACACATCGACAATGCCGCCACGAATGGCGAATTGACCCGGTTCGACCACGAAATCGACATGCTCGAAGTTATATTCAAGCAAAGCGTCGGTAATGAAATCCATATCAACCTTCTCGCCCACTGCAAGCTTTAAAGTGTTCTTACTCAATATCTTACGAGTGACAATTTTTTCACTCAACGCTTCAGGGTAAGAAACGATTATCGTCTTGCGCTCGGATGTCGAAACCCTTTGCAAAACCTCGGTTCGCGATAAGATATAGGTGTTATCTGGCTTCTCGGGCTCATACGGACGTTTGTACGAGGTCGGATAGAACAGAATCATCTTCTTGGCGTAGTCCTGCTCGCGCTCGCCGAAGATATTCTCGAGGTCGTTGTAGAAATACGCCGCACTCTCCTTGTCGGGACACACCACAAAATGCTGTCCTCCAAGCTTCTCAAACGCGCTTGCAACAGCGAAAGCCTTCGCCGAGCCTACAATGCCCTTGCAAAACACGCTCTTCTTATCATTAAGATAATCAACGAGTTGCAAAATTCGAGCATCGTCTTTATAATATGAAATAGGATTTTCTTTCACGGGTGCAAAAATAATAAAAATTTTAATGCCATTTGCAGAAATGCGACCTACCACAGGGTACTGTGAGCATTTCGAAAATGACATTAAAATCGCGAAGCACCAGCACTCCTCTCAAATAGATACTTCGATGGAGTTTTTCCGTACTTGCTCTTAAACGAGCGTAAAAACGTAGAGTATGAATTGAAGCCAACCATGACTGAAATGTCCTCTATGGATTTCTGGCTTTCAGAGTTTTTGCCTTCCAACATGATTTTCGCCTCTTCCAAGCGGAAATCATTGATATATTCGTAGAATGTCATGTGGCGCTCTTGGTTGATGTAGTTGCTCAGGTACTGCCGGTTTGTTCCCAACAACTGCGCCAACTTCTGCAACGTCAGCGTGCTGTCTCGATAATATTGCATCTCACGTATGATCTGTTCAATGTCTTTGGAAAACAAGGTTTTATAATAAGGATCCTTGTCTCCCTGATTTCCCAAGACAAACACCTTTTGGGTGATGATTTTATGCATGACATACATCACAATCACTATCGAAATCAGGCAATAGACGGAGTCAAAAATCAAGCTGTAATCGTCTTCCTGTCCGACAAACCAATCTTGCTGCGACAAGCTGTCGACATACCACAGAAGCTGGTAGACGAAAAACAATGTAACAACCACGTTACTCCAACGAAGGTCGAAATACTCCAAATTGCTCACATTGTTGTTAAGCATATCGGTGTATTTCTTGATGGAATACTGCAAATACACCATGATAATCAAGCATGTTACCAAGGTGAAAATCTGCATGGCTGGCAATATTTTCGGACTTTCGGTGATGGTAAACAACGCCATAGCCACGACATATGGGATTTCAACTATAAGCAGTTGCGACAATTTATAGCGATTGGGAAATACCAACGAGATGCCAAAAGCGATGTAGCCTCCCACTATTACATAGTCGAAGAGAATAAACAGTGTGTTGAGAAAATCTGCACACGCCAAATCGCTGCACGCCACCACCAAAAAATTATTGAAAAAACCTATAGAGTGTAAAAACAACGTTATCGCAAAGACCTTTTGGAACTGGTAGGTGGAATAATGACGGAGCATATATATCCCACAGCCCATCAGGGCAAATTGCGCTATGCCTGAAACAAAGCAAAGCAACATGATATACAACGAGTCACTATTCATATTTGCAAAATTACAATTTTTTCCTATTATTATCCAAATTTCAATTATCAGATGTCGTTTTTTACGTATTGCAATCTAATTTTTACGTTTTGACGACTAAAACTTGATTTTCTTACCCAAAGCAGATTTCATTTTTACACAGCGAAAGATCAAGAAAAGAAATAATCAGGAATTTTGTAAATAAATAAAACTCTTGAAACATGGGACTTTTTAGCAAGAAAAAGAAGCAGCCTACTGGCGACAAGGCTTGTCAGCAGGGTTATCTGTCGTTTTCACCAGACGACGTTAAAAAACAGGAAGAAGCAAGCAAGGACAACAGCGAAGCCTATGACCTCTTATGGCAGGCGATGACAACTTCTTCGCACATCTCAAAGAGAGACAAAAAAGGTAACGAGGTGCCTATCGACGACGTTTATCCGGTTAGTTTGGAAGAGACTCTGGAGATGGAACGTCTGCTCAACGAAGCGGAGGAAAAAATCCAGGACCACAATGACGAGCCTCTTAACAACCAAATCGGCGAGCTTCGCTACATCATCGACTGGTCAAAGAAACGCCATTTCAACTTCTCATGGATTGTCATTTTAGGCGTGATTCTTGGATTGTTTGTATTGAATCATTTCAGGGCTTATCCGCGCGAGCAGGCAAAGAAATGGAAAGCAATAGTCAATAAAGTTGACAATTGGGTTGAGCAGGACACAACGATAACTTGGGAAAACACACAAGCGCGTTATTACTCCAGCATAGAAGATTTCCGTTTCAAATCAGCAAATGTGTACAAAGCCGCCATCGTCGGAAGACAAAAGAGCGGTTACAACTATGATTTGAATAGAATTGATGAAATCAAAGGTCAACTGGACACTGTAAAATCAAAAGACAAGAAAAAACGGTTGACCAAAGAGCTGAAGTCTTGCGAGAAATACATCGAAGAATGCAAGAAAGACGGAGAAGAGTATTCAAAACTTGAATTCAAAGAGCTCAAGAAAATGGCGGAGAAGGATTGTAAAACAATCTACAAGCGCTACAGAAAAGAGGCTCGCAAATACACATTCTGGATCTGGGTGTTCATCATAATGATACCTTTATATATCATCGCCGATCGTCCATACGGCTGGATGGAGACGCGACATCGATTGGAGTCGAAGATTCTCGGAGGCATCAAGAAAATTGGATATGCTCTGGCTGTGGGAATGTTCTCGGGAGGTGTCGCGATGCAGTTCATGCCTGACCTTTTGGTCAAATACACATATTCCAACGGCCGCACGGAGACAAGAAGCGAGATGAATCCCGATAATGTTATGATTATGATGATGAAAGCATTGTTGATAATCGGTGCAATATTCGTCGCAGCCATCACAAGCGCGTTCCTGATGACATACTCGACAGTCACAGGCTTGATTCGCAACTACAACTGGGAGTCGATTTTAGCCACGGCAAAGACCAAAATCGGGAAAAAATAAGTTTTAAATTTTTAATGATTGGTTAACATTTTTAATGCCATTTTCGAAATGCTCACAGTACCCTGTGGTAGGTCGCATTTCTGCAAATGGCATTAAAAAATTTGTTATTTTTGCAGCATGAAAATCGCGAATCTTTCTTTCGAGCGTTATCCGCTACTTCTGGCACCGATGGAGGGCGTCACTGACCCGCCATTCAGGCATGTGTGCAAGATGTACGGCGCTGATATCGTCTATTCGGAGTTTATCTCATCAGACGGACTGATTCGCGATGCAGTTAAGAGTATCAATAAGTTACGATACACAGAAAGCGAGCAGCCATTTGGAGTGCAGATTTTTGGAAACGCTGTACAGCCAATGGTTGAGGCGGCGCAATATGCCGAGCGATATAATCCCGATATCATCGACATCAACTTCGGATGTCCAGTAAAGAAAGTGGCATCAAAAGGCGCAGGTTCGGGAATAATGAACGACATCCCGAAGATGGTGGCGATAACAGAAGCCGTTGTTAAAGCTGTGAAAACGCCTGTCACGGTGAAGACGAGATTGGGTTACGACAGCGAGCACAAAGATATAGTTGAAATCGCCGAACGACTTCAAGATGTTGGCATTCAAGCGTTGACAATCCATGGACGACTCCGCACCACAAAATGGGGCGAGCCTGCCGACTGGACGCTCATCGGGGCGGTGAAAAACAACCCCCGTATGACGATTCCAATCATCGGCAATGGCGACGTGGTTGACGGAAAGTCAGCGAGATTTTTCAAAGATACTTTTGGTGTTGACGGTCTCATGATCGGTCGCGCAACATACGGAAACCCCTGGATCTTCAAGGAGATTCACGATTATCTTGAAAAAGGAATCGAAGACGAAAAACCATCCGTAGAAGAGCGCGTGAAAGTGGCGAAAATGCATCTCAACGACTCGTTGAACTACAAAGACGAGCACTACGCCGTCATAGAGATGCGAAAACACTGGGGCTTGTATTTCAAAGGTTTCTCGAACTTCAAGCAATTCAAAATGAGACTAATGGAAGTACCGACGGTAGCAGAAGTTAGTGCGATTTTAGACGAAATAGAGGCGTTTTATTGATGTGCCACTTCGTGGAATGTGTTGCCTTTGGCAAATATGCTGCTTCGCAGAATATGTGGGCTTCGCCCAATTGGACGCAGTCCACACATTGGAGCACAGCGACCACATTACTCACAAAGTGAGTTTCACATTAAAATAATTTTACAAAAATTATTATCACATTTAAATTTTTTGTACTTTTGCACCCGGAAATTTTTCCAGCTCCTATAGCTCAGTCGGTTAGAGTAGCTGACTCATAATCAGTTGGTCCTAGGTTCAAGTCCTAGTGGGAGCACAAAAAAAACGCCGACAATTTATACAAATTGCTGGCGTTTATTATTTTTGCGACATGATTCTATGAAAAGAATAACATACATATTATTATTTGTTTTCGCGGTTGTAGTGACAGCCAGCGCTGCAAATGTAAACGACACCATCCACACCCTGCGGGCGGCGATGAGCATCTATGGATACCAGCCTGTGCAAGCGCTGCAGATCATCGACTCTGCGCTCATCGTGGGCAACATTGACGAGGTGCAGTCCGAACAGTGCCGGGCACGCATCTATGGCATGACGCTGATGGGCAAACAGATGGACTCGCTGCTTGGTGGACCGACAGATATCCGCTTAGATTCGGCGCAGGCCATAGCCTTGCGCCTGCTCACCAACGAATCCATCAAGGCCAGTCTGACAAGACTTCGCGACGTGTATGAGATTCTGGCTTACACCGAACGTATGCAGAACGACACCATGGGATGGCTCTATCGGTCACGACAGCTGGTCGATGTATGCCGTCAGATAGGTCCGGAGGCGGAGACTGACGCCCTGCGCACGGAGGCTGAGATCGGCGCAGCGCTTTATGCCATGGGCCATGAAGAAGAAGGCATGGCGAAAGTTGACAGCGTGTTGGCTCTGCTCAGTGACAAAGATAAATTTAACGAGCTTGACGCCTTTATCGTAGCCTCACGACGCAAGATTACAATGCTCGGCTCGCGCGACCGCTATGCTGAGACGCTGCCTTTGGCCCGCCGTATCATAGAACGGCTCGATGACTACGAGTCAAACCCCGAAAGATACCACGACAACAGCCACCGTGAGCCCAAAAACGACCAGCAACGTGCCGACTATATCCGTTTCTACCGCAATCAGGCCCAGAATTTTATTGCTGCTGCTTACGCGTCGTTAGGTGATCATGGCAATATGCTCACGGCTTTCCGCCAGATAGAAGACGTTGTGCGCGAGGCCACGGCTCGAGAACACATAGCACGCTACAACGCCTTGCAGCAGCAGCTCGAGGCCGAACATCAGCGTGATGCCGCACAACGGGCTAAAGAGTCACGCAAAGTGACAGGTTTTGTGAGTCTCCTGATACTTCTGTTCGCCATTTATGTCTTATGGCAGTGGCGCAAAACGAACAAGCAGAATAAAATCCTTGTCCAACAGATAAAAGATGCCGTTGAATACAAGGAGAAATATAATGAGCTGAAGTCAACTCCAAACTTCAAACTCCAAACTTCAAACTTGTCGGAGTTGTCCGACGCCGAGCTATCAGCTTACCTTTGCGCTTTAATCGAAAATGAGAAGCTGTATCTCAATCCTTTGTTTGACCGTCAGACACTCATCGACCGCACCGGTCTCTCGAAAGAACGCATCGGTGCCGCATTCTCGCATGGCGGCGAACACGCCAGACTCACCACCATTGTTCGCGAGCTTCGTCTAAACTACGCCGTTCACCTCATGAACGAAAATCCCGAGATGAGCTTGGAACAGGTGTGCACGGCAAGCGGCTTCTCGAACACGGTTTCATTCTACCGCAGCTTCAAGACGAAATTCGGAATGACGCCCTCCCAATTCCGTGGAACGAAGAATTAAGGTATATAACAAACTGTCTTTTTTTATAACAATACGTCTTTCAGACTAACCATTTGTCTGAAAAACGGCTATTATTTTGTCTTTTTTTGTATTATTAAAAACTTTTACATATTTTTGTAGTAAGATTTCAACTTAATATTAACAAAAATTATACAACATGAAAAAATTATCTTTACTTCTTCTGGCTATGGTGGCCGCATTTGCGCTCCAAGCCCAGTGGACCGATGACCCGGCCAACAACAACCTTATTGGCGACCATGTAAGCTCCTCTACAATTTCTGGAGAGATCTTAACCGTGACAGACGTGGAGACGAACGACACCTATTTCCATTGGGGCTCGCTCCAGCGTGGCAACGGCTATGCACCTACATTTCAGCGTCTCACTGCTGACGGCACACCAAAATGGGGTCCCAATGGTATCCGCATGACACAGTTAGCATTTCTCGATCATTCGGATGGCCGCGCGATAGACATCACTCCCGACCATGACCTGATTGCCTGTTTCTCAACCGCCGACACAGTAACCGTAGCTGTGAAAATCAATACAGACGGTAACTATGCCTGGGGCGAACAGGGTGTCTTGCTTTTCGGCGGTAAAGGCGGTAGCCGCGCCGAAATCATCGCTGGCAAAGACAATGGCGCATGGGCTTTAGGCAGTGACAGCTTAAATCTTTACCTGCAATACATCAATGCTGACGGCTCGTTGAATCCTCTCATCACCATCGAACCGGCCACCGATACCACCAAATCCACGTTCGGAAAGCTCGTCCTCCGCGATGACAACAGCGTTTTCCTGACCTACGAAAATGTATGGATTGACCCGAATGGCTATTCAAATTGGGGAAGCAAGGAACTTTATCTCACGGGCTATACCAAAGATGGCACACAAAACACACCTACTGTCATGCTGATGCCAAGGGTTGATTGCGTGACTCCATACTGCCACTATGTTGAACCCGACGGTTTGGGCGGTGCATACACCTACAGTTGGTTTTCAAACGATACTATTACCTCTGTGATGAGCATACATGTGTTCCATTACGATGCTAACGGAAACAGCACCATAAGCGACCCGTATGGTGCAACAGTACACTCTACAGACCATCACCACAACTATACATTACCTTATGTCTCAGTTGACCCCGTCTCTCATGACCTGCTCCTTACATACATTAAAAACAATCAGGCTCAGCATGAAGAACAAATGTACATGAACCGCCTTACATCAACTGGCGAGCGTGTTTGGGACGATGGTGTTCTGGTTTTTGACAACCCAGAAGATAAAGAGATATATCGTCCTACCATCGCAGCCTTCGAAGACGGCAGTGGTTTCGCCGTAACTTATGGCTTGGGTGTTAGCTGGACACAAGGCGACCCAAGATGCCACATTGAGGCAAAGGGCTATGACATGAACTGCAATGAATTGTGGGAAACTGAACTGAGCTCATCTTTCATTATGAGAGAATTTGCCGAAACCATTTCGGGCTTCCACCATGGACAAAACATCATAGCTTGGGCTAATGACGACAACGGCGACATCTATGCCCAAAACTTCGGCGTCGACGGCTCAATGGGCCAGGGATTGGATGTGGAAGAAATCTTCGAAGATGAAGAAATCGTCACTATAGTAAAAGTCTTCAACGTCAACGGACAGCTTATGCAGAGCACGAACTTGAACGAACTCAACACCGGCGTTTACATCATCCAGGGAGAGACAGAGAGCGGCAAGATTGTGAACAAGAAAGTCGTTTTAACGAAAAAATAAACCAATACGACGGAAGCAGAACCGCTGTCGGCGGTGCCGTTATCAATTAAGTTGAATTCATCTTTTATTTGAATACTAATTACTATTATGAGAAAATTATCTTTACTGTTCATGGCAATGGTAGCCGCATTTGCGCTACAAGCCCAGTGGACCGACAACCCGGCCCAAAACAGCATCATCGCTATCAATGACACTACACAAAGCATCACAGTCACCGACATCCGCACCATGACCGACGCGGTGACCAACGACACTTACGTCCAATGGCTCTCTATGGGGGGCGGCAACGGCTTTGCCCCTACATTGCAACGTCTCACCGCTGACGGCACGCCGCAATGGGGCGAAAGCGGCATCCGCTTCAGTCAATTCAATTTCTCTACTCATTCGGCAGGTGTCTCTTTGGCCATCACCCCCAACCATGATGTTTTGAGCTGTTTCTCCACTGCCGACCACGTAACCGTGGCTTTGCGTTTCCATCCCGACGGCACCTACGCCTGGGGCGAACAAGGCATCACCCTTTTCGGCGGCAACGGCGGTTATCGTGCTGA
Organism: Bacteroidales bacterium; assembly: GCA_017427985.1. GTDB lineage: Bacteria > Bacteroidota > Bacteroidia > Bacteroidales > F082 > Limimorpha. Next base: position 84,514 of record JAFRRS010000024.1, read on the forward strand.
AATCATCGCCGGCAGCGACGGCGGCGCATGGACTTTAGGATCTGACAACGAAAATCTTTATCTGCAATATGTCAACGCCGACGGCACATTGAACCCGCTCATCACCCTCGAACCGGATAACGACACCATCCAATACATGTTCGGGAAACTCACTCTCCGCGATGACAACAGCGTTTTCCTGACCTACGAACATATATGGGTCCAACCGGGTTCCTATTCAAATTGGGGAACCAAGGAGATTCATCTCACCGGCTACGCCGTTGATGGCACACAAACCATTTCCGATGTCGTGTTGTTGCCAATGGTGGATTGCATAACCACATACAACCACTCTGTGGAACCAGACGGCTTGGGCGGTGCATACGCCTACATATCAGTTGTATGCGATTCCATAATTCCTACGTTCAAAACCCTTGTGTTCCACCACGATGCCAATGGCAGCAACACCATCAGCGACCCATACGGAGCCAATGTACACTCCGATGACCCTCATCACTACTATATAAGTCCTTATGTCTCTGTTGATCCCGTCACTCATGACCTGCTCATCGCCTATTTACAGACAAATACAGATCATAACGAGAACAAAGTATATGCCAACCGCATCACTGCCACAGGCGAGCGCGTTTGGGACGAAGGTTTATTGGTTTACGAAGCAGGAGATCCACTCTATGCACTCTCCACTCCAAGCATTTCCGCTTTCGAAGACGGCAGCGGGTTTGCTGTGACCTATTTCAGACTCGACGATAACTGGGATACCAAAAAATACACTATTGAGGCGGCTGGCTATGACATAAACTGCAATGTGTTGTGGAACAAACAACTCTGTTCCAACAATTATGCCAAGACTCTTCCCGAAACAATCTCTGGCTTCCATAACGGACAAAACATAATAGCATGGGGCAAATTAGACAAGAACATAATCTACGGCCAGAACTTCGGCGTCGACGGCTCAATGGGCCAGGGATTGGATGTGGAAGAAATCTTCGAAGATGAAGAAATCGTCACTATAGTAAAAATCTACAACGTCAACGGACAGGTCATGCAATGCAATGACTTGAACCAGCTCAACACCGGTGTCTACATCATCCAGGGAACAACAGAAAGCGGAAAAACGATAAACAAGAAAATCGTCGTCGCGAAATAATTCCTTATAGGAATAATATTTAAAAGCTGAAATCAGACCAGAAATACATTTCTAAAGTCTGATTTCAGCTTTTTTCAAAAAATTTGCTATTTTTGCATAAAATTTTATCACAAAAATGGCAGATCAGGAAAACATCACCAATCTCTCGGAATTGGGCGAGTTCGCACTCATCGACAAGCTCGTCAAAAACGTCAAGATTTACAACGACTCAACAATGAAAGCAGTCGGCGACGACGCAGCCGTTATCGACCATAAAGACGAGCAGACGCTTGTCTCCGTTGACATTCTCTGCGAAGGCGTGCACTTCGACATGACGTATTGCCCGCTGAAACATCTCGGCTACAAGGCAGCTGTGGTCAACTTCTCGGATATCTATGCGATGAACGGCACCCCCACCCAGATTGTCGTTGGACTCGGCATCAGCAGCAAATATTCCGTAGAGGCTATTGAAGAGATTTACCGTGGCATCCGTCTGGCTTGCGACCGTTACCACGTCGATCTGGTAGGCGGTGACACAACAGCTTCAAAATCAGGACTTTTCATCTCGGTGACGGTGATTGGTAAAGCGAAAAAAGAAGACATCGTCTATCGTAGCGGAGCAAAACCTAACGACCTACTTTGCGTGAGTGGAAACCTCGGCGCAGCTTATACCGGATTGCTAATCCTCGAACGTGAAAAAGCAGCTTTCATGGCCGACCCGAACATGCAACCTGAATTTGCCGGATACGATTACATTCTTGAGCGTCAGCTGAAACCTGAAGCTCGTCGCGATATCGTTGAAAAACTCAAGGAAATCAAGGTGAAACCGACTTCGATGATTGACATTTCCGACGGTCTGGCTTCTGAAGTTCTGCATCTCTGCAAAGAATCGAAGGTGGGATGCCAAGTCTATGAAGACCGTATCCCAATGAACCAGAAGACGATACAGACCGCGAAAGATTTCAACATTGTACCTAGTATTGCAGCTCTAAATGGCGGCGAAGACTACGAACTTTTGTTCACCATTGCACAAAGCGACTACGAGAAAGTGAAGGATTTGGACGATGTCCGCATCATCGGATATATGACCGCCGACGAAGGCCAAGCCAACCTAATCACACCTGATAATCATCAGATTCCGATAGAGGCTCAAGGTTTTAAACATTTTTAATGAACGACAAAATAACCTCGATCCTAAAAACCATCCCGACTTCCCCGGGAGTTTACCAGTACTTCGATGAGACTGGCGAGATTATTTATGTCGGCAAAGCAAAGAACCTAAAGCGCAGAGTATCAAGCTATTTCAACAAAGAGCAGACCGGCAAGACTCGTCTTCTTGTCAGCAAAATAGCTGATATCAGATTTACTGTTGTGGGCAGCGAAGCAGAGGCGTTTCTTCTCGAAAACAACTTCATCAAGCAGTACAAGCCGCGCTACAACATAATGCTCAAGGACGACAAGACCTATCCTTGGATTTGCATTAAAAACGAGCGTTTCCCGCGTGTTTTCCTCACCAGAAAAAAGGTCAACGACGGCTCGCTTTATTACGGCCCCTACCCTTCCGTGATGACTGCAAGAACGCTTCTTGACATTTTGAAACAGGTTTATCCACTAAGAACTTGCAAGCATTTTCTCAACCGCCCCTGTCTCGAATATCATATCGGCAACTGTAAGGCTCCGTGCACCAACCTTATCTCCGAAGAGGATTATAACTCCATGATTTTCAATGTAAAAGAAGTTATAAAAGGGAATATCAATGGAGTTTTGAAAGACCTGAAAACTCAGATGATGGACCACGCCTCACGTCTCGAATTTGAGCAGGCGCAACTCATCAAGCGGAAATATGACCTTCTCGAAAACTATCACGCTCGCTCAATTGTGAGCAGCAACACGCTTCACGACATGGAGGTATTCTCATTCGACGATGCCGACAACTCATTCTATGTCAATTACATGCGCATCATCCAAGGTGCGATAATTCAGTCGTTCTCCATCGAGATGAAAAGACGTTTGGAAGAGACTCAAGAAGAACTTTTATCATTGGCAATCATTGAGTTACGCCAACGTTTTGAAAGTTCAGTCCGCGAAATCATAGTGCCTCTGAAACTTGACATGGAGCTCGAAAACGTAAAGTTCACCATCCCGAAAAAAGGTGAGAAATTCGAGATTCTGGCTCTTTCAACACGAAACGCCAAGCAATATCGTGCCGAGACCGAGAAACTGCGCTCCCTCGTCGACCCAGAGCGTCATTCAAAACGTATCTTGTCGGAGCTTCAAAAAGACTTGCATCTTCCTGAACCGCCAGCGGTCATTGAGTGTTTCGACAATTCCAACTTCCAAGGCGACTACGCCGTGGCGGGCATGGTGCAGTTCGTCAACGGCAAGCCAAACAAAGCCGGCTACCGTCATTTCAACATCAAAACGGTGGAAGGTCCCGACGACTACGCCTCGATGCGCGAGGTGGTGCGCCGCCGCTATTCACGCCTCGTGGAAGAAGGCAAAGAGCTGCCGAACCTTATCATCACTGACGGCGGCAAAGGTCAGATGGAGGTCGTTCGTCAAGTGATTGAAGACGAACTTCACCTCGAAATCCCGATTGCTGGCTTGGCAAAAGACGACCGCCACCGCACCAACGAGCTTTTGTTTGGTTTCCCGCCAAAAACAGTGCAAATCAAGCCAAACTCCGAGGTTTTCAGGCTGTTGACACACATCCAGGATGAAGTGCACCGCTTTGCAATCACGTTCCATCGCAAGAAATTCCAGAAAGGCTTCGTGCATTCCGAGCTCAACGACATCAAGGGAATTGGAAAAACCACAGCCGAGAAACTCCTTCTCGAAATGAAATCCGTTAAAAATATAAAAGAAGCTGATTTACAAAAGCTTAGCGAGATTATCGGTCAAGCCAAGGCTAAGATAGTGTACGAGCATTTTCATTAATTCTTCAGCAGCAGCAAGCGCGCCTCCACCGAATCCATAACCCTTATAAGTAATTGAGGATTAACATCATTGTAATATCTCAGGTTTTCTTTAAAAAGAGAGTCGGTGATACCATAATGCGAAAAAAGTGTATCGTAGCCCTCAGTTCTATAAATAGCCGTTTTCTGATTCACATTTTTCTTATAACTGATGATTCCCTCCATAATATAAACGTCTGTCATTACGTCAACTAATTGAGGCTCAGTGAGAAGCACATCAGGCGCTTGCCTCTCCTCCACGCTACTGCAGCCGAAAAAGAAGCAAATCACAAACAATAAAAGAAACGGCTTTTTCATTAGTTTCCAACTTCAGATAAGAACTGAATCCTCATCAGTCGCACCTCTTCCTCTTCGTATTCATTCTCGCCAAGGGTCTTCATCGCCGTCTCAAGGTCATCGGACTCGGCCTCTTTGAAGTACTGTATGATATCCTCCTGATGGTATTCGTCGATGTTGTCGCGAGTGTAATAGCTGATGTCGAGATGCGTTCCGCTTGCCACGATGCTCTCAATTTCAGTCAGAAGCTCGTCAAATTCAAGATTCTTCGAATAAGCGATGTCTTCAAGCGGAATCTCCTTGTCGATATTTTGTATAATGCTGATTTTCAATGCCGATTTGTTAACGACCGACTTCACGACCATATCATTCGGGCGCGTGATGTCGTTTTCCTCGACGTATTCTTTGATAAGCTCGATAAACGGCTGGCCGAATTTCTGCGCCTTTCCAGCACCAACACCGGCAATCTGCGTCAGTTCCTCCATCGTGATAGGATACTGGATCGCCATGTCTTCCAGCGACGGGTCTTGGAAAATCACAAACGGAGGCAGGTTTTTCTTCTTTGCGATAGTCTTGCGAAGGTCTTTCAGCATCGAGAACAACGTCTTGTCGGTGCCGGAATCCTTCGAAAGTGCCACTCTTTCCTCATCAAAATCATCGTCATCGCCCTTGTCGTAATCATGATCCATGGCGACCATCACCGGATATGGTTTCTTCAGGAAGTCCTTGCCTTCTTTCGGTACTTTCAAAATGCCGTAGTTGTCAATATCCTTTGTAAGTAATTTATTTACAAGGGCTTGACGAATTATCGAAGTCCAATATTTCTCATCGTGGTCGTCACCGGCGCCGAAATATTCGCTGGTATCATGCTTTGCCGTCTTGATGTCACCAGTCTCCTTACCCGCAAGAAGCTCGGAGATGTGTTTGGTTTTGAACAGCTGTTTTGTCGCCAAAACCGCCTCGATGACGAGTTTTATATCTTCCTGACCATCAAAACGCACCTTCGGATTAAGGCAGTTGTCGCAAGCGCCGCAATTGTCCTTGTCGTATTCCTCACCGAAATAATGCAGCAGCAGTTTGTGGCGGCACACTGGCGATTCGGCGTATGTCACCGTCTCATTGAGCAGCTCGCGTGCAATCTCCTGCTCGGCGACATTCTTGCCTTTATTGAATTTCTCAAGCTTATGAATGTCTTCATAATCGTAAAACGCGATGCAATTGCCTTCACCGCCGTCACGACCGGCACGTCCCGTCTCCTGATAATAGCCTTCAAGACTCTTCGGGATGTCGTGGTGAATCACGAAACGCACATCAGGTTTGTCAATACCCATTCCGAAAGCTATCGTAGCCACAATCACGTCGACTTCCTCCATAAGGAACTTGTCCTGATTTTCACGACGTGTCTGGCTGTCGAGACCTGCATGGTACGGCAGTGCCTTGATTCCGTTAACTTGAAGAGTTTCAGCGAGTTCCTCAACTTTTTTACGGCTAAGTGTGTAAACGATTCCCGATTTTCCAGGATTGTTTTTGATATATTTTATAATGTCTTTTACGACATCTTTTGTCTTGGGTCTTACCTCATAATAAAGATTCGGACGGTCGAACGACGACTTGAAAATCTTCGCATCGGTAATCTCGAGGTTTTTCATGATGTCGTTCTGCACTTTCACCGTGGCTGTTGCGGTAAGGGCGATGACTGGCAGTTTAGGATTGATGGCATTGATAATCGGACGCAGACGGCGGTACTCTGGACGGAAGTCATGACCCCATTCCGAGATACAATGCGCCTCGTCGATGGCGAAAAATGAAATGTTCAGACCGCGCAGAAACTCCAGCGTCTCCTCCTTCGTCAACGATTCCGGAGCCACATACAGCAGCTTCGTCTTCTTGCTAACGAGGTCTTCGCGCACCTGCATAAGTTCCGCTTTCGACAGCGATGAATTCATCACGTGGGCGATTCCGGTGTCGGCGCCAAAGTTGCGAAGCATGTCAACCTGGTTTTTCATCAAGGCAATAAGAGGTGAAACCACTATTGTTGTCCCCTCACTAATCAGGGCAGGCAGCTGATAGCATAATGACTTACCACCACCCGTAGGCATGAGAACAAAGGTGTTGTTGCCCGCGAGAATGCTTTTGATGATGGCTTTCTGATTGCCTTTGAACTGGTCAAATCCAAAGACATTCTTCAACAAATCATATAAACTTTTTTCATCAATTTTTGCCATAGTTAATGCATTTAAAAATAATCCTTATCTTTGCATCGTTATTTTTACAAAGTTATAACTTTTAGTTTTAAATAAACAAGAAAATTTTAAAAAAATTTTTGATGATGGAAAATTTACGCGATATTGCACTGCAAGTCATTGATAATGAAGCTAATTCGATATTAGGATTAAAGGAGCTTCTCACCGATGATTTCGAAAAAGTAGTCGAATTAATCTATAATTCGAAGGGCAATGTCATTGTCACCGGCATTGGAAAAAGTGCAAATATAGCGCAAAAAATCGTTGCGACACTCAATTCGACAGGCACCACTTCCGTCTTCATGCACGCCGCCGACGCGATACATGGCGACCTCGGCATCATTCGCGACAACGACGTGGTGATTGCGGTGTCGAAAAGCGGCGAAACACCAGAGATAAAAGTCCTCATACCTTTAATAAAAATAAGGAAAAACAAACTTGTCGCCATCGTCGGCAACAGAAAATCATATCTGGCGAGCCAGGCGGACTACGTGCTTGACACCACGGTGCCTCGCGAGGCGTGTCCCAACAACCTCGCCCCGACAAGCAGCACCACGGCCCAGCTCGTAATGGGCGACGCGATGGCGGTGGCGTTGCTGAAAATGCGCGGATTCACCGCAAACGACTTCGCCAAGTTCCACCCAGGCGGCTCCCTCGGCAAACGCCTCTACCTCACCGTTGGCGACATCTGCGTCAAAAACGGACTGCCACAGGTGAAACCAGACGACATCATGACACAGGCTATCATCGAGATTTCAGAGAAGATGCTCGGTGCCGCCGCAGTGATTGACAACAACCGCCTCGTGGGCATCGTCACCGACGGCGACCTGCGCCGCATGCTCATGCGCCACCCCAACATCGAAGCCGTTCACGTTGTCGACATCATGACGAAAAACCCGACCACGATTGAGAAATCATCACACGTCGCCGACGCGCTCAACATCATGCAAAGCAAAGAAATATCAGTGCTTCCGGTGATGGAAAACGACCAGTATGTGGGAATGATTCATATTCACGACATTATCAAGGAAGGAATTTTATAATGTTACTCAGAACCGACACATTAGTTAAGAAATACAAGCAGCGCACAGTCGTCAAAGGCGTGAGCATCGAGGTGAACCAAGGCGAGATTGTCGGACTTTTGGGACCTAACGGTGCCGGCAAAACGACCACGTTTTACATGATTGTGGGTCTCATCAAGCCTTTCTCGGGTCATGTTTACCTTGATAACAATGAGATTACGAAATTCCCGATGTACAAACGCGCCCAGCTCGGTATCGGCTATCTGGCACAAGAGGCGTCGGTGTTCCGCCAGATGTCGGTGGAGGACAACATCTACTCGGTGATGCAGTTCAAGAAAGACTTCACGAAGGAGCAGCGAGCCGCCAAGCTCGAGTCGCTTCTCGACGAGTTCGGACTGCAGCACATCAGAAAGAGCAAAGGCATCCAGCTTTCAGGCGGCGAGCGCCGTCGCTGCGAGATAGCGCGCGCCCTCGCCATCGACCCTAAATTCATCCTACTCGACGAGCCTTTCGCCGGCGTCGACCCCATCGCCGTGGAAGACATCCAGCGCGTGGTGGCGAAACTAAAGACAAAGAACATCGGCGTGCTCATCACCGACCACAACGCCAACGAGACGCTGTCAATCACCGACCGCGCCTATCTCGTTTTTGAAGGTCAGCTTCTCAAAGCAGGCACGCCTGAAGAACTCGCCAGCGACCCTGTCGTGCGCAGCCATTATCTCGGCTCTAACTTTGAATTAAGAAAAAAGGAATTCTAAAATTTTATTCCACACTCCTGAATATCAACAGGTTAACTTTATTCCTGTCATAAACATCATTCGCCACCTCAAGAAGGTCGGCTGACGTTATCTTTTCCAGTTTCGCGATAGTCTCTGGCAAAGTCTCAATATGCTCCTCATAAAAACCCGCCCTCACCATGCTGAGAAGGTCGTTCATTCCCGACTCGTTGCTCAACGCCACCTGCCCTATCAGCTGTTTCTTGGCATTCGAGAGCTGCAAAGTGCCGAGTTTCTGCGTCATAAGCTTGTTCAACTCCTTATAAACCAACTCCACGGAACGTTCCTGCGAATGCGGGTCAACACCTATATAAATGGTGTAATTGCCAGTATCGGAATACGCATTGTATTGAGACTCAATGGTATACGCAAAGCCATATTTCTCCCGGATGTTGAGATTAAGCCTCGAATTCATAGCAGGGCCGCCTAGGATATTGTTCAAAAGAATCATTTTCAGCTTCCTGCTGTCATTGTAATGATATGCGAGCCCGCCCATGATGACGTGCGTCAGATGATTGTTGCGCACCTCAGTCCTTGAAGCCGTCTGGTTTGGGACAAATGGAATCCTCTCGTAAGGGATTGCATCACCTTGATAATCAGCGAAATACTTGTATGAGAGCTTTGAGAACTCTTCAAAAGAAATATTGCCGATGCACGCCAGCACCATCCTGTCGGGAGCGTAATGCTGTTTTTGGAACTTCACGATGTCGTTGCGGGTGTAACCGCTCACCAAGTCAATGGTTCCCAATATGTTACGTCCAAGCTGATGACCTTTGTACAAAAGATTCTCAAACTCGTCGTAAATCTCATCGGCAGGCGAATCGCGGTAAGAGTTTATCTCGTCGAGGATAACCTCTTTTTCCTTTTCCATCTCGTTTTCAGGAAAGGTGCTGTTGAACATGACATCGGCGAAAAGGTCCATCGCCTTGTTGATATGTTCTTTGAGAAAGGACGCATGGATACACGTTTCTTCCTTGGTAGTGAACGCGTTAAGGTCGCCGCCGACGTTTTCGAGGCAGCTCAGGATATGATAAGCCTTGCGGCGTTTGGTGCCTTTAAAAGCCATGTGCTCGATGAAATGCGCGAGGCCGTTCTCATTCTCCTTCTCGTCGCGCATTCCCGCGTTGACCATGAGTGCCAAATGCGACAATTCACCAGCGCGGTGCCGGTGAATTATCTTTATTCCATTAGGTAAAACTGCCTGTGAGATTATCTTTTCTTCTGACATTTTAGTGTTTTCTGAACATTTTGAACGCATCCTCTTCCGACACCATTATCTCCTCATCAAACCAATTTTTCTTGCCCATCCAAGCAGTATCTTCTGAAACGCCGTCGTAATCGCCGAGGATACGATATGAATTTACCGGAGCGAGGTCAGGGTTGCCGCTCGTCTCAAGCAAAATCACAGCCACCTTGAAGTCACGGACACATGGCGTGCCACCTTTAACATCCCATTTTCCAGTGAAAATCGTCGATTGTTCCGCATAATATCCGTTATGATAAGCCTTTGTAAGATAATAACATGCGAATCTATCACCATCACCGACAACATTGATTTTCCTTCTCACCTCCTCATAATAATCTTCTTCTTCATCATCCCATTGCTTACCAAAGAAATCAATTTTATGCTTGCCATCGTCATTTGTAAAGTTGTAAAAAGCCACATAACGGTCATTGTAAAACGAGACGGTGTCGTTTTCAATTGTGGAATACAGCAATGCATGAGGATGCGACACGAAAGAGCCCGTCACCGCAGGAGGATTCTCACCTGATGGGATATCAATCCATTGTGTTACGCTCGAAACCAAAGTGTCAGGAAGGACACTCGCAGGCAGAACTCCACCTACTTCCGGATCTGGTGAAATAACCTCTGTCGGAGGATAAGGATTCGGCTCAGGTTCCGGGTCCGGATCCTTGCCTTTGCACGAGACAAAAGCCATTGTTACAACACATAACAAAGCCAATACATTCAACAAAAAAGCGTTATTTTTTCTTTTCATAAAGCCTAAATTTTTAAATTCAATTTGCAAAATTAGCATTATTTTTTAAATAAATAAACATTTTTTCAAAATAATAAACGAAAAACCAAAACGTTTAGTATATTTGCAGTTAATAATTTTCTTTTATCATGAAATGTAAATATCTGATTATCATATTATTACTAATAACGCCATTTTTGGTGAAAGCCCAGCAGGACATAAAAAGCGAGCATATTCACACATGGATGTTTGAGGTCACATACGCCTATCAGTTCCCAGGCAAGGACACAAAAGTGCTTTATGACAACAACAACGCCATCGGTGGCAGCGTCATTTACAAGTCGAGAAGCAACTGGGTTTTCAGCTTCAACGGCAATTTCATCTCCGGCAACAACGTGAACATCACGAGAGAGGAGCTTTTTGGCGACATCCTCGACAACAACGGCGAGATTATCACCGGCGACGGCATTTACGGCAGCTACGCGCTTTTTGAGAGAGGAGCACATTTCCAGGCAAGAGTCGGAAAGATTTTCCCAGTGCTTTCGCCAAATCCGAACTGCGGTTTCTTTGTACAAGGTGGCTTGGGATATTTATTCAACAGGGTCAGATGCGAGTTTGGCTCGTACGCCTCGCCACCGCCGGCATTGGCAGGCGATTACCTTTACGGCTACGACAGGATGCGCGGCGGCTTCGCATGGTCGGGAGAAATAGGCTATATTTTCCTGAGCAACTCTCGCATCTTCAACTTCTCGCTTTCCCTTGAATTCACTCAGGCTTACACAAAATCAATGCGCCAATGGGATTTCAAACTGATGGAAAAAGACAACAATCTCTATATTGACCAATATGTCGGAATCAGAGCCGCAATCTACATCCCGACATACAAGAGAAAACCGGCAGAGTTTTATTACTACTAATTTTTGAATCTATGAGATCAATATACACATTTTTTGTAAGATGCTATACTGGATTAATCCTCTTAGCTGCATTTTTGGGAAATAAAAAGGCGATTTTATGGCGCGACGGCCGTAAAAACCAATGGGATAAGCTGAAATCAGACAATCCTAACGAAAAATGGATCTGGATGCATGTTTCGTCACTTGGCGAGTTTGAGCAGGGACTTCCAATCATCGAGGCTCTGAAACGCGACTATCCGCAGTACAAACTTCTTCTCACCTTCTTCTCGCCATCAGGATATGAAGTGAAAAAAGACTTCCCTCTTGCCGACAAGGTCGCGTATCTTCCACAAGACACAATGAAAAACGCAAGACGTCTCGTGAAGAGTTTCAAATTCAAGGCTGCGTTTTTCGTCAAATATGAGTTCTGGTTCAATTACATTGCAGCATTGAAAGAAAAGCGCATACCGCTGTTCTACATCTCTACATTGCTGCGTCCGAACCAGTATTTCTTCAAACCTTGGGGCTCTTGGTTCAGAAAACACTTCCGCAAGGTGAAGTTTTTCTTCACACAAAACAATGAAACCGCTTACCTCCTCGACAAAATGGGCATCGACAATGTGACAATTGCAGGCGACACGCGTTTCGACAGGGTTTATTCCATCGCCCAACAGGCACAACGCTTCCCTGATATCGAAGAGTTTATCGGCGACAGGAAATGTATCATCGCGGGCAGCAGCTGGCCATCAGACGAACGGCTTCTTTACAACTTCATCGAAGAAATGCCTGACGATTATTGCTTCATAATGGTGCCGCACGACATTTCCGACACACATATCAAACAAATCGAATCGCATCTCAAAGACTATCAGCTTTATACCAATTTGGACAACAATATCAAATCCAAAACATTGGTAATCAACAAAATAGGAATATTGTCAAAGATTTACAGATACGCACGGTTCGCATACATCGGTGCCGGTTTCTACGACGGAATCCACAACATCCAGGAAGCCATTGTCTTTGATGTTCCCGTTGTTTTCGGTCCGAAATACCATGATTTTGAAGAGGCAGTCGACCTTGTCAAGCTGAAAGGCGCGTTTGTGATAAACAACCAGCACGAGCTTGAAGATACGTTCTACAAATTCATCAACGACGAGGAATTTTATGAGAAAGCGGCGAAAATCTGCCACAACTACGTTGAAAAGAAAATCGGTGCCACAGATACAATCATGAGGGTTTTGGAGGGATTCTTATCATGACAACATTAAAATTTAGAAATGATGACAAGGTAAATGCCAATGTTTTCATTTTGGATTCGGTAGAAAATATTGACAAAATCGGTCTGCGTGAAGACGAAGCAAACCATGTCAGGAAATCATACGATGACGACAAGAATAAAACAGTCGTAATCAACAGATACACAGATTGTTATCACATATTTTTCATTGACAGCGAAGACTCTGAGAACAAGTTCATGGAGCAATGCCGCAGAAAAGGCGCTTCGATATGCAAGTGGCTGAACGCCAACAAATACGAAGAGGTTCTGATTCAAAACATCGGTGGAAAACGCTGCGTGAAGATGGGCACAGCCGAAGGCATGATGCTCGCCAACTACGAGTTCAACAAATACAAGACCGACGCCAAGGCTAACACTTTGAAAACCATCTATTTCCTTGAAGGCACTGCTTGCGACGACTGCGTCGAGAAACTCAACATCACGGTTGAAGCCACCTTGATGGCACGCGACCTCGTGAATGAACCCGTCAACAAGCTCAACGCCGAGAAACTCGCCGAGTTCATCAGTGATAAAGTGCGTTCTGTGGGCGGAAACGCTGAGGTTTTCAACAAAAAGAAAATCGAGGCGCTGAAGATGGGCGGTCTGCTAGCTGTCAATGCCGGAAGCATCGACGAGCCGACGTTTACGATTCTCGAATGGAAACCTGAGAATCCTGTCAATGAGAAACCTATTGTTTTGGTTGGCAAAGGCATCGTCTTTGACACTGGCGGCTACAACCTGAAGCCATCGTCGGTGATGAACGACATGAAAGACGACATGTCGGGCGCCGCTACGGTGGCATGCACCGTTTATGCTGTGGCGAAGGCCAAACTGCCTGTTCACGTCATCGCTCTCGTGCCTGCCACCGACAACCGCATTGACGGCAACGCACGCGTCACCGGTGACATCATCACGATGTACGACGGCACCACGGTGGAGGTTCTGAACACCGACGCCGAAGGTCGTCTCATCCTCGCCGACGCACTCGCATACGCCAAGAAATACGACCCGATGATGGTGTTCGACTTCGCGACGCTGACAGGAGCGGCATCATACGCCATCGGACCTGTCGCGACAGTGGCGATGGAACACGACGCAGAAGAAATCTACAAACAGCTTGAAGCTGTCGGCGAACGCGTCTACGAACGTCTCGTTAAGTTCCCGATGTTTGAGGAATACGACGAACTTATCAAGTCAGACCTTGCCGACATCAAGAATATTGGCGGGAAATACGGCGGTGCCATCACAGCAGGCAAGTTCCTTGAGCATTTCACCGACTATCCGTGGGTGCATTTCGACATTGCCGGAACAGCGTTCCTCGAGAAACCAGAACACTACAAGCCGTCAGGCGGCACTGGAATCCATGTGCGTCTGCTGATGCGGTTTTTCAGGGATATGGTGAAGAAAGACTAACGTTTCTTTTTAAAGAAATCAGTAAGCATTTCGAGGCATTCTTCTTTGAGGATGCCTCTTTTTATTTCGGTTTTCGGATGCAACAGGTTGCCGAAACGCTGGAACCCGTTTTTCGGGTCATCACAAGCCCAAACGACTTTTTTTATGTGGCAATGCTCCAATGCGCCTGCACACATCACACAAGGCTCCAAGGTAACATAAAGAGTGCAGTCATCCAAATATTTGGTTCCCAACGCATTACAAGCAGCAGTAATGGCGAGAATCTCGGCATGGGCGGTCACGTCTGTCAGCAGCTCCACCTGATTGTGCGCCCTCGCAATGATTTTGTCGTTAACCACCACGACAGCACCCACCGGCACCTCGTCGGCATCGGAAGCGGCTTTCGCCTCGTTCAAGGCCTGCCGCATGTAGTTTTCATCTGAAAAAACTGATAACATCAATAGTCTTTTATTTCCAGCAAATTGCCTTCTTCATCGAAATATTTCCAAGCTCCGTACGGCTTACCATCGCGATATTCATTCTCAACACTCACCTTGCCACTCTCAAAATATATCTTGCCCTTGCCTTCCCTCTTGCCATTTTTAAACTCGCCAACGCTCATCAGTTCTCCCGAAGGATAATATCCCTTAAACAATCCTTCCCGTTTATTATCAACGATTTTGCCTTCAAGACTGAGATTACCGTTCTCATGAAACCATTTTTCCTCCACCCACGTTGAATCATTGCCAACGACATCGTAATAGTAAACTATCCATGGAATGTCCGTCTCCGCGTATGTGTAAGCCACCTTTTCGACGTGCATCACTTTTTCTTTGCACGAGACAAAAACCATTATCAAGCAAAAAACAACTAAAATCTTCTTCATATTCTCTTAACGATTAAATTCCAATTTCATTGCATTCGATTCATTTTCAACGATTCCGTCATGATAAACAAGTTTGCCATTCACGAAAGTATGCGTCACCTTTGATTTTGCTTTCATGCCGTCGTAAGGTGTCCAACCGCATTTGTAAAGCATGTCATCGTTTTTGATAACTTTTTCATGATTCAAATCGACCAAGACAAGGTCGGCGAAATAGCCTTCGCGTATGAATCCCCTTCCCTTGATTTGATACAGTTCCGCTGGATTATGGCACATCAGTTTCACAATCTGAGGCAGCGAAACAATGCCTTCATGATAAAGATTCATCATCACGTCAAGGCTGTTTTGTATCGACGGAAATCCTGATTTTGATGTGAAATAATCGTCGGTGAACTTCTCGTGCCACAGATGCGGTGCGTGGTCGGTGCCGATGGTATCGATATGCCCGTCAATTATCGCTTGGCGCAAAATAGCCCTGTCGGAAGCCATTTTTATCGCCGGATTGCACTTTATCGCAAAGCCTTTTTCCTCGTAATCCTTGTCGCAAAACGTTAGATAATGCGGACATGTCTCTGCTGTTATCTTCTTGTCTTTCAGCGGAATATCGTTCCTGAACAAAGTCAGCTCGGATTTCGTGGAGATGTGCATCACGTGCAGTCTCGCACCGAACTTTGTAGCCATGTCAACGGCTTTTGCCGTTGATTTGTAGCAAGCCTCGGTTGTGCGCACAAAAGGATGTATGCCAGCATCGGCGATAACCTCGCCTTTAGATGCCAAGTCCTTGCAGCACACCGTGTTTTCATGAATTATCTGCTCGTCCTCGCAATGTGCCGCAATCAAACACGGCGACTCGTTGAACAAACGAACCAGAGTATCATCCTCGTTCACCAGCATATTGCCGGTGCTTGAACCCATGAACAATTTGATACCGCAGACATTCTTAGGGTCGGTTTTCAGTATTTCGCCTATGTTATCGTTGGTTGCGCCGAGGTAAAACGAGTAATTCGCCACCGATTTCTCCGCTGCGATGTCGAATTTCTGTTGCAACAAATCCTGCGTCGTTGTCTGCGGGCTGGTGTTTGGCATGTCCATGAACGATGTCACGCCACCTGCGACAGCGGCACGGCTCTCGGTGTAGATGTCAGCCTTCTGCGTCAATCCTGGTTCACGAAAATGCACGTGCTCGTCAATGATTCCTGGGATTAGATATAGCCCTTCGGCATCGATGACATTTTCATTGAAAAAATCATTTTTTCCAAAAATGATTTTTTCAATTTTTTCTCCATTTATGACGACACTTGCCAACGTGGTCGTCCCTTCGTTGACAAGTGTCGCGTTTTTGATTATGTACCTCATTATTTTTGTCTTGGTTTGATTTTACCTGTCATGCCTCTCCATCTCAGGTTGATGACACCGAAAATGGCTTCCCTGAAGATGCCACCCGACATCTTGGAGGTGCCTTCGCGCCTGTCGGTGAAGATAATCGACACTTCATCGATCTTGAAACCGAGTTTCCATGCGGTGTATTTCATCTCTATCTGGAAAGCGTAACCGATGAATTTGATTCTATCAAAATCAATGGTTTCCAGCACCTTGCGTGTATAACAAACAAAGCCCGCGGTGGTGTCGCGCACCTTCATCCTCGTCACAAATCGGACGTAAGCGGAGGCGTAATACGACATCAAGACTCTTCCCATCGGCCAGTTCACCACGTTGACGCCACATTTGTAACGCGAACCGACAGCGAGGTCAGCACCGTTGGCACAGGCGTCATGCAGACGAATGAGGTCGTCAGGGTTATGCGAAAAGTCAGCATCCATCTCAAAAATATATTGATAGTCACGTGCCAACGCCCACTTGAAACCATGGATGTAAGCTGTGCCGAGACCGAGTTTGCCCTTCCTCTCCTCTATGAAAAGCCTGTCAGGAAACTCCTGCATCAAACTTTTTACAATGTCAGCAGTGCCATCCGGACTGTTGTCCTCGATGACCAAAATATGGAATGTCATCGGGAGATTGAAAACATAACGGATGATTTTTTCAATATTCTCTTTCTCGTTATAAGTTGGGATGATTACTAAGTTTTCAGCCATAACGCCTTAAATATCAATTAGTTTAACGAATATTCGTTTGAATCCTTCATACCTGGTTTGCCAAGATAGGTCTTCAGGTTTCCTTTGACCTTCAAAGTCTTTCCAAGATTCCCAGGATGGTCTTTCAGATTTATCTCACGGATGCCTGACGCGGCATTGCTCGGCAGATAAACCACCACGCAGTTGTTGATGTCTCTCTCGTTCGGATTATCGGCGAGAATCAAATTGGCTGCATTGGCAGCTTCATTGAATGGAGCATTCCATGAAATCTGCGAATCGTTCTCAATATTTCCTGAGGCGATATTTGCAGAACCGACGATATAACCCTTAATCCATTGAGCTTCAACACCTTGGTTGATAATTGCCGCTGCAATGTTATATGGGTCGTCTTGTGTTCCTGATCCTTCAGGATTGATTACGATTACGTTTTCTTCGCAAGGGTCGTTGTTCATGTTAACCTCAGACAACGAACGGATTGTGAACTGCCATGCGCTTCCGGTGCTGTAATAAGTGAGAATACCGACTATCGAGCCATTGCCCTGAGGAAGCTGGGTCTTGGCGAAACTTGCATAATTGCTTGTTCTAACTATGATGCTTCCATCGACAAGATTGCAATTCTCATCATACTGGTTGAGTATAAACTGGCCGTATGCGTCAGTTGGAGCGTAGGTGTTGTTGCGGTCGGCGGCAGCAAACTCCACATGATTGAATTTCACCAAATGGCAGATGTAGCTGCTGTTCACATCAAGAGTGCTGATTTCTTCCGGCTCTATGCTGATATTATTCGCCAGAATCGTGATGTTATTAGGGTTAAGATCCTGAATCTGAGGCGTGCCGCTGTATTCCGACAACGTGGCGTCTTTCAGATACACTCTAATCGAGTCGCCGATACGCAAACCGCTCGTGCTCTTCATGTAAAGCTCTATCGCGTTGTTGCCGTCCTGGATGAACGAAGCCTTGTAGAGATTTCCCGAAGTCTCGTCAGCGATAACTACACCATAAACAGAGGCATCCTGCGTGAATTTGTGTGTACCTTCAAGCTTCCACATGGTGAGAAGCGTGTCGATAGTGTAAACCTGACCAACAGGAAGGGTGAAATCGACACCAGGAACAGGATAGTTGTTCTTTCTTGCGTTCTTATCCATACATGATGATAAAACCACCATCGCCACAAGAACCAATATACCGTATTTTCTTATTGACTTTAACATTTCTTTAATATTTTGATTATCAATAATTTATTCTTTAATCAACACATTCTTGATTTCCCATGAGCCAGAATTTCCGTTTTCGCTCGTGTATTTGAATGCGAAATGGACATTGTCATTTCCAAGATATGCGCTCATGTCGATGTCACCTGAAGCGACGAATGTCCAGTTGTTTCCTGGAGGATAATTCGGCACCACAAGTTGTGTCCATGTTGCAGTATTAGGCAGACCCTCTGTGTAATCCGTTGAGACCCAAAT
Source organism: Bacteroidales bacterium (assembly GCA_017427985.1). Lineage (GTDB taxonomy): Bacteria > Bacteroidota > Bacteroidia > Bacteroidales > F082 > Limimorpha. Next base: position 102,920 of record JAFRRS010000024.1, read on the forward strand.
GGTGTAGTAATCAGCTGGAGTACCAGAGCTTAGCTTGTTTGCGGCATGGTCGAATGATAAAATTGCCGATGCATAACCGTTGAGGTCGATTGCCGGTGAAATGAGCCAGCTTTCAGATTCATAGCTCGTATTGTTGGTGAATGCGCTTGCCACCATTCCATAATCTGAGTTGAACTTCCACACGAAGCTCAATCCCTGTGACAAGAACACATTCTGAACCACAAACTCACCCTGGCTTTGGCTGAACGGCTCACTGAAAATCACCGCAGGAGGTGGTGTCGGGACACCATTTTCAACCTTAATCGATTTGATTTCAATGGTTCCGCAAGAACCCGCTTGCGACACATATTTCACTGCCACTGTAATGTTCTTGCCGATGTATTCGTCAAGAACGATTTCAGGTGTGAGGAAAGTGTTCCAGTCTGACACATTCTCCCATTCAACAGGGATGTTTGTCCAAGTGTAACCTGATGGATCCTCGCCATATTCATAGTCTTCTGAAACCATCAGTTTAAGTTCCGATGAGAAGTTGGTAAAGTATCTTGCAAGATATTCAATCTTCATCACCACGTTGTCGCCAGTCATGTTGATTGGTGAAGAAATCAGCCAGTCTTCATTGGCAAAGATGTCATTTCCGACTTTAGCGGTCATCTTGGCAGTGTTATGGTCGATTGTCCACACCTGGTCGCCCAACACGTTGTATGTCATATATGTTCCAAATGATGATGCAAAGCTCTGACCATAAGGAAGCTCCATCAAATCACCGCCTTCACCGCATCTGCCTTCATTCAGTTTTACATCTTGAGTGTTTCTCAAAAGAAGCTGCCATGTTGAACCATAAAGCGAAACAATGCTTGTGAGTGTTCCTCTTCCTTCAGGAAGCGGTTCGGCTGCAAAATTGGCATAACCGCTTGTTCTTACTATAATCGAATTGCCGTCACAGCTCACCAAAGTCCTGTTGGTGTTGCTCTGACCGTCAGCGTATGTCAAGCCTTCATATTGCTCAAACTGCACGTCGCTCAACTTCACGAGGTCGCAAAGATGCTCGCCTGCATTGATTCTTTCAATCGTCGTGTTGATTGGCTTAACCTTGTCAGTGCAATTCCTTTCATAAATCACGATAAGCTTGTTGACATCATGCTCCTGAACCTGAATCTGCGGAAGATTCATATATTCAGAAATTATTGAGCCTTCAAGCTTATAACCGATATAGTCACCGGTTTTCACATTGTAACTGTCACTTCCGCCGTCGCTTGAGCCTTTTCTGTAAACAGCTATACATCTGCCGTCTTCACCTCTAAGATAGAAAGTGCGGTAGATGTTTCCACCAGTCTCGTCAGCAATCACATATCCTTTGACAATGGCGTCTTTGTTCCATTCCTTGTCAAACTGGTATGTTCCCATTGTAAGTGTATCGAGAATCTGTCCGACAGTCCAGACATTTCCGTCAGGGAAATGAGTGATTTCAGGCTGGTCAAAATCTTTTTTCTTGCAACCAAAAAGCACCAGCGTTACACCTATTAATAATATAGCGAGTTTTTTCATGATATTTCTCCTTTCAAATTAGTGTCTGACTGTTAAACTGATGAAATAATTAAGACCATAGAGGTAAGAATATTTCTCTGGGAAGCGCTCAGGATCGTCGTAGTCTGAACGAAGCTGCTCATAACCGTAGAGAATGATGTTCTTGTTGTTGAGCACGTTGTTGACGCTCACATTCAGGAGAATTGAGTAGCCTTTCACGTTCCATGACTTGCCTGCGTAGAGGTCGAGGGTGAAGGCGTTGTCGAGTTTCTTCTGTTCGAGAAGCATCTTGGTGCGATAGTCCTCATCATAAAGTCCCTCGAATGCGTCTTTAACGTGGTTTGTCGGGTTCACTGCGAGGTAGTAGTCAGCGAAGTAGTTGGCGTTAACGCTGACCCACCAGTATTTCGGTGAGTTGTATTTCAAACCGACTGAACCTGCTGTCTGTGGCATCTCGCCGACGTAGTAGTTTTCAAGATAAACGGTCTCGCCCTCGTAAATAGCCTTGGCGTTGTTATCCTCGTAGACGTACACTTTCGGACGATTCGAATAGAAATGCTCGCCCATTGTTCCTGCCAGCTGTGCGCTGATGGTTGGAGTGATGTTGATGTCAGCGCCGAGCTCGATACCCTGTGACACCTGGTTGATGTCGTTCATGATATAGTTGACGAACTTACCTGTCGACTCATAGTAGAATGAACGGTTCCAAGTGAGGTCGTAGAACTGTGTGCGATATGCGCTCAGACGTGCTTTCATGAATGGTGAGCGGTATTCATAACCGAGGTCGAATGAGAAAATCTTCTCGTTGTCGACATCGTTAATGATGGTGTTACGCACACGCGGTGCAACGAAGACGCTCCTGAACTCTGGTGCCTGGCTCTTCATCATAGCATTGAGCACGATGTAGTTACGTCCGTTGATGGCATAGCTTCCACCGGCTTTTAAGCTTCCGTTGACCTGGTTGAGTTTCTTTGAGTCACCGTATGACTCGCTGCCGAGGAAACGGCCGTTCTCAAAGTTACCGGTGCGGTACATCTGTGTGTAGTCAGCCTCGAGTCCTAAGAATGTCGACCAGTGGCTCTTCACATAAGTGAGCTGGCTCCACAACGTCACTTTGTTGACGTTTGCAATGTAGTCGTAACCTATGACATCGCCAACTGTTGCAACATGATTCTTGTTACGGATGTTCACCTGCTGCTCGTCGGAGATGTCGAATGCCTCACCGTCGGCGTATTTGTCGATGTCAAGATAATACTCACCGCCGAGGAGATCTGCAACAAGTTTATAATAATGTGTCTTCGAGACACCTGCCTTCAAACCACCATAGAGATGGAGATTAGGGTTAATATCATATTTGAAATTGCTCACCAGACCGTATTGCTGCTTGTCCTGACGGCGTTCCTCGATGATATATTTCGAGAAAATACCTTGGATAGTGCCTGCTCCGTTGTTAGCATTATTGATGGTCTTGAGGTTTCTCGAGTTAGCCGCATAAAGGTTATCCCAGTTGATTTGGTGCAGCGACTCGTCTTCAACCCACTGTTTCATATATTCTTCATAACCTTCCAGAGTATATCCGTCCTTGCCAAGGTCGAGCATGTATTTGTAATAGCTCGGGAGGTTGCGGTAGTAGTCAGGACGCGGGTCTGCCGCCTCACCCCATTCCAGGGAAGTGGAGCCGCCTTTGCCAAACCAATAATATGCCGTGGTGTTGATTTTCAGTCTGTCGTTTGGAGTCCAGTAATGCTGCAGCTGGAACATCGGCTGGTGGTATGAGCTCACACGCGCGTTACGCATGAAACGGCTGCCGTTTTTGTCGGTCTGCCAGCCCCAGTTCGGGTTGTAGTAGTTGTTACCGAGAAGGTCAAACACTTCCTGCACTGCCGGTGACGATGCTGCGCGTTCTGACGGTGAACCGAACACGAGGAAACCCAAAGAGTGTTTTTCGTTAAGTCTCTTTTCAGCTGAGAGGAAATAGCTTGTTCCTGCGTACCAGGTGCCTTCCTGCCACATCAGTGAGCTGTTCATCGGGGTGTAACGTCCTGAAATTGAGACGCTGAACGCCCATCCGTTGTCCATCATACCTGTGCCGTAGCTCGCCATGACACGATGCTGGTATGAGCGGTTGGAAAACGAATAGCTCAACGATGCCTGTTTGCGGTAGTTGCTTGCCCTTGTCGAGATTGCTGTCACGCCGCCAGGACCTCCGAAGCTCTCAAATGTGATGCCTGTGTTCATCGTGATGACAGAGTTGCGCATCACGTCGTTCAAGCCGCCCCAGTTGGAGTAGTACGGACGACCGCCGTCAGGGTCATTCATCGTTACACCGTTTATCATCACGTCGGTGTATTTTGAGTCGTAGGCGCGGACGCGGAAACGTCTCGAACTAAGGTTGTAAGCCGCGATGTTGTTGAAAGCGTCACGTGACGACTGCAAGAAACTCGAGATGTCTGTCGAGCTGTTGGTCTCGTCGTAATCCGTGTCAATCATGATGATCGTTGGCATTGTGGTGTTATCACTGACTGTGTCAGTAACGACCTCCTGCGCAATCAGATTAATGCTGAAAGCGACAGTTAGAATTAACAGTAGATATTTTTTCATTTAACAAAATTTAATCGCACAAATTTACGAAACTTTTTCCATTTAAATTAAAATAAGGTGAAAATTAATTATTAATCTTTTTTCAATGCGATTGAAATTTTTTACATAACTTTGTACCCAAATTTTTAAATCATGGCAAAAAGATTAAACATTCTGGCTATTGTGATGCTGTTTTTCATCACTTCAATCGCTGCACAACAAAACAAGCAGCAGTATAAAATGGGTCTTGTGGGTTTCTACAACCTTGAAAATCTTTATGATACAATCAACGACCCGAACAAGAATGATGAAGAGTTCCTTCCTGAAGGCAAAAACGCCTGGAACACTCACAAATATGTGACGAAACTGCACAACATGGCTTACGCCATCTCGACGATAGGCACCGACAAGAACGACAAGTTCAACACTCCGGAAGGATTGTGGGTGCTTGGTGTTTCAGAAATCGAGAACCGCACCGTGCTCGAAGACCTCGTGGCACAGCCTGAGATCGCCGACCGCAACTACCAAATCGTGCATTATGACTCGCCAGACCGCCGTGGTGTCGACGTGGCATTGCTTTATAACCCGAAATTTTTCAAGGTGACAAACCATAAATCATATCGCTTGGTGGTTCCTAACCAGCCCAACTTCATCTCCCGTGACCAGCTCGTGGTGTCAGGTATCCTCGACGACGAGGAGTTCAGCTTCATCGTGATGCACTGGCCTTCACGTTATGGCGGCGAGAAACGCTCCCTGCCTGGACGTATGGCTGCTGCTCACCTCTGCCGTCATATCGCCGACTCCATCCTCGCGGAAAAACCTAACGCAAAAATCGTGATGATGGGCGACTACAACGACTACCCGACAAACAAGAGTATCATCGACGGACTGCGCGCCAAGGGACGTGTCGAGGACATGAAAGGCGACGACTTCTACAACCCTATGTGGAGGATGCACAAAAACGGCGAAGGCACCAACTACTACCGCGACGTGAAAGGCGTCCTCGACCAATGCATCATCACACCGGCATTGCTGAAAGACGAGAACGACCCGTTTGCAACATACCAGATGTACAAACCGATGGTGCACTCGAAGGAATTCCTGAAACAACACGAGGGACGCTACAACGGCTATCCGTGGCGTTCATTCGCCGGCGGTGTATGGCAGGGAGGATACAGCGACCACTTCCCGGTTTATTTGATTCTTTTAAAAAAGATTTAGCCAGTAGCTATTAGCAATTAGTTTTTAATGCCATTTGCAGAAATGCGACTTACCACAGGGTACTGAGAGCATTTCGAAAATAGCATTAAGAACTATTCTTTGACATAAATTCGTTTTACCCTCTGTGAAATCCTTGTCATGATTTCGTACGGAATCGTGTCGCAGGCGTCTGCAATGACCTCAATTGGATGATTGTCATCGAACAGCACTGCCGTGTCGTCTTCAAGACAATCAATGCCTGTGACATCAATCATGGTGAGATCCATGCAGATGTTCCCAATGATTGGTGCGGGGTTGCCGTTGACCCAGAAACAGGCCTTGCCATTTCCAAGCTGTCGGCGCAATCCGTCGGCATAACCGATAGGAATCACAGCAATACGTGAAGGTTTCGTGATCTTTCCATGACGACCGTAACCTATTGTCTCGCCAGACCCGTATTCCTTAATCTGCTTGATTGTCGTCTTCAATGACATCACGTTATGCAGCTTGCCACGGTCTTCGTCACAGACAGCAACACCATAAACGCCAATGCCCAAGCGCACCATATCATATTGATAATCAGTGAATCGCGAGATGCCCGCAGTGTTCAGAATATGACGCATTATCTTGTATGGGAACGCTGCAACAATCTTCGAACTCATCATCTCGAACTGCTCAATCTGATGCATGACAAAATCTTCTTCCCCAGGCATGTCGCTTGTCGCGAAATGTGAGAAAACGCTCATGATTTTGAGCTTCGGATTGGCTTTCACACGCTCAATCAACGTGTCGATTTCCTCAGGAAGGAATCCCAGGCGATGCATTCCAGTATCAACTTTGATATGAATACCTACAGGCTTGTCAAGAGTCTTATCCAATTGATTTATAGCATCTTCAAGCTGCGAAAGGCAACGGAAGCTGTAAATGTCAGGCTCAAGATTGTTGAGAATGATTGTGTCGAAAGTGTTTGTCTCAGGCGTCATCACCATGATTGGCAGTTTGATGCCTCTGTTGCGCAGTTCAACACCCTCGTCGGCATACGCAACAGTAAGATAATCAACATGATGGAATGCAAGAGCATTTGAAACCTCGTAATTTCCGCTTCCGTATGCAAAAGCCTTTACCATCACCATCATCTTGGTTTCTTTTTTCAGCTTTCCGCGATAATAGTTGAGGTTTTTAATGATGTTGTCAAGGTTGATTTCGAGCACCGTCTCATGCGATTTCTGCTGCAGCACCTTCATGATGCGCTCAAACTCGAAACTACGTGCACCTTTCAGCAGAACAATCTGATTCTCAAACATTTTCATCGGATGATTGGCAAGAAAATCAGATGTGGTTTTATAAAAATACCGGGTAATCCCATGATCGTTGGGGACAACACATGTGTTGTCCCCATTGGATGACATGTATTTTGAAATTGATTCCCCGATGCCAATAAACGTGTCAACGCCTTTGTTTTCAATCAATTGCGCGACGTTTTTGTAGAGGTCTTCTTCTTTCAGTTCGCTTTGCAGGATGTCGGAAAGAATCAGAACCTTGTTGTCGTGATGCTGAGCATTCATGAAGTCGAGGGCGATAGCGAGAGCGTTTCTGTCATTGTTGTACGAGTCATTGATAATTAAGCAATTACGCACACCTGCCTTCAGTTCCATTCGCATCTCCACCGATTCGAGATTTGCCATCCGTTTCGCGATGACATCGTTCGGCACGTTCAACAGCAACGCCACGCACCAACAGTTGATGGCATTTTCTATCGAGGCATCGTCAATGAACGGGATGGTGATTTTTATTTCTTTACCACGAAAACATGCAACGATACACGTTGAGACGCACGGCCGTGCGTCTCTACAATCAATTGAGGAAACAAGCAAATCGGCATTTTTATCGTGTCGGCTCCAAGCAAATCCTTTTATATTATGTTCTTCAACGATACTAGCAATCTCAGAATTATCCTTACAATAGATTAAATGCCCAATTCCATCAAATAATTTAATTTTCTCTTCGATTTTCTGTTCTAAGCTATCGAAATTTTTACCGTGTGCAGACCCGATATTTGTGAAAACGCCTATCGTAGGTGTTATTATCTCACGCAGTTTTTCCATCTCGCCTGGGCGTGAGATGCCTGCTTCGAAAACCGCCACATCATGAGTGGAATTCATCTGCCACACCGAGAGTGGCACACCTATCTGGGAATTGTAGCTCTTCGGGCTTCTGCACACCGACATCGAAGGCGACAAAATCTGGTAAAGCCATTCCTTCACCACCGTTTTGCCGTTGCTTCCGGTGATTCCAACAACAGGAATGTCGAACTGCATGCGATGATATGCCGTCATTTTTTGCAAGGCGACGAGAGTGTCGTTTACAACGATAAACACTGTATCAGAGCTATGTTGAGACGCGATTAATCGGGTCTTTACGTAGTTTTCAATGTAATTTCTGCTTACAACAAATGCTTTTACTCCTTTTTCATACAATTCGGCGATATATTTATGGCCGTCGTTTCTTCCGCTGCAAAGCGCAAAAAACAAGGTGTTCTCCGCATCTATCAGCAACCGGCTGTCAAAAAGAATATCCTTAATGACATATTCATCTGATTGATTACCAATCACTTCTCCACCAACCACAGAGGCAATTTTCCTTACCGTATAAATTTCATTTTGCATATCGCAAAATTAATAAAATTTCATGCACACACCTTGTTTTTATTTTTTTTAAAATTAATTTGCCATTTTAAAATTTTTTTTGTATCTTTGACGCTTCAAAACGAGCTTTTCTAATGATGATCCAAAGTAAAACATCTGAACTTCCTAAAATAGGTATCACTCATGGTGATATCAATGGTATCGGTTATGAGGTGATTCTCAAATCTTTGTCCGATTCCCGTATTTTCGACTCTTTCATCCCAATCATTTACGGACAATCGAAAGTTTTCTCTTATTACAAGAAAAATTTCGGCATGGAGGAGATGTCATACACCTTGATTCGCAATGCGTCGCAGGCTTTGCCGAAACGCATCAACATCATCAACCACACCGACGAAGAGCTTAAAATTGAGCCTGGCTTTTCGACTTCCATTGCTGGAAAAGCCTCTTTCGCCGCCCTGAAAATGGCGACAAACGACCTGAAAAGCGGTCTCATTGACGCGATGGTCACTGCTCCAATCAACAAAGGAAACATCCAGTCGGAGAGTTTCCATTTCAATGGTCAGACCGATTACATCAAGACGTTATTTCCTGAAAGTGAATATATTACGTTACTCGTAAGCGACAAGTTGCGCATTGGATTAGTCACCAACCACATATCGCTGAAAGATGTTCCGGGAGCCATTAGCAGAGAGCTTATCATAAAGAAATTGAAACTCATCAACAAGACGCTTGTCAACGATTTCAACATCGTGGCTCCAAGGATTGCCGTTCTCGGTCTCAACCCGCATGCGGGCGAAAACGGCGTGATGGGTAACGAGGAAAAAGACATCATCAGTCCAGCCATTGAGGTGGCTAAGAGCAACGGTGCACTCGTTTTCGGTCCGTTCCCTGCCGACAGCTTCTTTGGCTCAGGCGCATGGGTGAAATATGACGGCGTGCTCAGCATGTACCACGACCAGGGTCTCACCCCGTTCCGCACCCTCGCCGCCGACGGAGGTGTCAGCTTCACCGCAGGACTGCCCGTCGTGAGAACATCCACAATTCACGGCACAGGATACGACATCGCAAACAAAAATATCGCAGACCCGGATTCTTTCAGGCATGCGATATTCTTGGCGATCGATATTTTGAACAACCGTAGGGGCGAATGATTATTGTCGTTCGTAGGTCTGAATCTCGTCGTAAACGTATTCGAGTTTGATTCCCGCCTGTTTGAACATCTCCTCTGACTCTGCCCCGTCGTGATATTTGCGCTGGCACACCACGCGCACAATTCCGCAGTTTATTATCAGCATCGCGCACGTCCTGCATGGTGTCATACGGCAATACAAAGTGCTACCTTCTAATGCTATGCCACGACGTGCCGCCTGTGCGATGGCGTTCTGCTCGGCATGTACCGTCCTCACACAATGCTCCGTAATACGTCCGTCGGCATGAATCATCTTACGGAAAAGATGTCCAACCTCGTCGCAATGCGGGAGTCCACGCGGAGAACCGACATATCCTGTGACCAAAATCTGGCGATCCTTGACGATGACGCAACCGCTGCGACCACGGTCACAAGTGGCGCGCTCAGCCACGGTATCAGCCATATTCATAAAATACTCATCCCACGAAGGACGTTTATATTTTTGATTCTCAATATCTTGAAGCACCTCTTCCACCCTCTTGTGAAGGTCTTCGATGCTACCGTTGTTCTGGAACACATAATCAGCCTGATGGATGCACTCGCCGAGATTCTGCTTGTTAGGGTCGGAGTTGCTCATCTCACGCTCCTCGTTGGCAACGAAAGTCTCGTAACTCACCGAGTCCGTTTCAGACTTACGTTCCGTGATGCGTTCGTAACGCACTTTTCTGTCAGCATCGACGGCAAAAAGATGGAAGTTACCCTTTGAACGCAATGCGGCAATCTCACCAGGAGTGCGGATGCTTTCAATCACAGCGTCTTTGCCATTGCTATATGCGCGGTCATAAAGCTGTTCGGCTATATAACTCGGCGTGTTTTGAGCACGTAAGTCATTGGCTACCATTGTCAAAGTGTCACGGTTAACCTCCAGTCCGCGACGTTTCACCTCTTCAGTGATGAAAGCACGCACCGAGTAGTGCAGATAGCCTTTTTTCTCCACGAGATAGTCAACTATTGTGCCTTTTCCGGCACCGAGAGTTCCTGTAATTCCAATTATATTCATATTCTTTTATATTTGAGATGCGATGAATCGCATCTTTACTGTCATCTAATTAATAATAACTGATTAACTGACTAACTGATCAACTGTTAACTTCATTTTTTATATCGTGAATCCATTTCTCAATTTTCACAGGATTGTAATCCTGCATTTTTGCAAATAATTCCTTCGGGTCGTCAGTTACAATCACGTTTTTATAATGGTCGCCACGGATAAAACCGTCGCGCACTCCCCTGTCAATCCATTTCACCAAATCATCGTAATAGCCAAGGGTGTTGTACAGTGCAATCGGCTTCTCCATCAGTCTAAGTTGGTCAGCGACAACGACTTCCGAAAACTCATCAAGGGTACCGAAGCCACCTGGCATCGCAATGAAAGCATCCGATTCGCGCATCAGTATGTCCTTGCGCTCAGCCATCGTCTTGGTCGGGATCATCTTGGTGATTGTAGGGTGACCGATCTCGTGAGCGAGCAGGAAATCAGGCATCACGCCCACCACTTCGCAGCCGCGCTCAAGCATCTTGTCAGCAATGACGTTCATCAGGCCGACGCTGCCGCCGCCGTAATACAAAGTACAGCCGTTGTCAGCGAGCACTTCACCGAGACGCGCCGCCGCCGCCTCGTAACGCTTGTCGAAGCCCATGCTGCTTCCGCAGAAAACACAAATGTTTTTCATTATCAAATTTTTGCAAAAATACGAAATTTTTAATGTGCTGTTGCACATAATGTGAAAAATGTGCTGCTTCGCAGAATGTGTTGGCTTCGCCCAATGACCAAAGGTCACACATTTAGCCGAAGGCTACACATTTTAACACATTATAGAACACATTTATACCTGTTTCAAGTATATCATCTTCAAAAATATATTCCGGGTTATGAAGTGGCAAATGCTCTTCGCCGCAACCTAATCCGAACAGGCAAATCGGGCACATATCAGCAAAACGCCCGAAGTCCTCCGACCAACGGAAGGGCTCATCAAGATATTGATAATCAAGATTTAAGGACTTGGTAGCGTTTTCAACTGCGAGAAGTGCCTCATCGTTATTCATGGTAGCAGAAAACGCCTCGTGAATGCTGCTGCTGAACTGGAAATCCTGTTTCTCGGCGACCATGGCGCAAAGCTGGACCACGTCGGCGGTGAGATGCTGCAGTTTTTCGTTATCGTACGAACGCAAAGTGAGCCAAATCTCAGCATGAGCAGGCGACACACCGAAGGTCTCTTCGCCCAAAACAGCGTGAGTCATCGTCATCATTGTGAGAGGTTTTTCATCACGAAGCATCTCCGCTTTCTTTCCGAAGATGTCAATCAATGCTGATAAAACGTGCTGCGGACTGTGCCCCGTCTCAGGCTGCGAGGCATGCGCCGTGACACCGTCGAAAACGAGTTTCAAGCCCAGTGAACCTGCAGCAAAGCATCCTTTTCGCAATAAAATCTTATTTTTCGCGTATCCCGGGATATTATGCAAGGCAAACGCCATGTCGGGTTTTATCTGCTCGAACTGTGTGTCAGCAATGACAGCTTTTGCCCCTTGACCGGTCTCTTCTGCCGGCTGGAAAAGCAGCACCACTTCGCCGTTTTCAGGACGTTTTTGGCTCAATTTCTGAGCTAATCCCGCCAAAATCGAAGCATGTCCGTCGTGACCGCAACGGTGCGAGCAATGACGGTCGCCTTCAGGGATATTCAGGGCATCAATGTCGCCACGAATCAGCAATCTTTTCCCTTTATTTTTCCCTTTGAAAACCACAGCAATGCCGTTGCCTCCGATGTTTTTGACATGCACATCAGGATTCAGTTTTTCAAGAAACTCATTTAAGATGGCATTTGTCTTCACCTCTTTGCCCGAAAGCTCAGCGTTTTCGTGAAGAATGTGACGAAGTTCAATTATGTTATTCATTTTTCTGCTTAATTGTATGAGATTCCTCGACTTCGCTCGGAATGACAGGAACCGGAATGCAAAAGTAAAGTTTTTTTTGAATTTTTGAATAAAAATTTCTATATTTGCAAGCTAATTTAAAGTACATGTCAGATCTCGATGTCAAACAGACTTATATAAACTTTGACGAGTACATCCGTCAAGGGGAGCCGTCGCAACGCGAAGCTGCGTACGCTTGGAGTACTGCTATTGGACTTCAGGCTGTTGACGGGCTGAAGACATCGGACTATCTGAACGATTTGGCCCGTCGTAATATTGAGGGCGAAATTACCATCGATGAGGTCGGAAAGTTGCTTGACAGCTATTATGAGAGCAAGACGGTGCGTGAAAATGGTGATATTGACAAGGAAGAAGCCGACAAAGCGTCTAAAAATATTAAAAAAATTCTGTCTGTAAAGACCATAGATTTCTCAACAAAAGGATATATTTCAGTTCATCGCAGAATTTTTGAAGGTGTGATGAAACATGCAGGAAAATTGCGTGAATATGACATTTCGAAAAGAGAATGGATCCTTGAGGGCGATACCGTTGATTATTTGAATTGGGAGGATTTGCATCGCGCTTTGGATTATGACATTGAACAAGAACGCAACTTCAGCTATAAAGGCATCACTAACGACCAGTTGGTTGCCCACATCACTAAATTCGTCTCGGGTTTGTGGCAGATTCATCCTTTTGGAGAGGGTAATACACGTACAACAGCGGTATTTACAATTCAGTATCTGCGCTTATTGGGTTTTGATGTTGAAAACGACCTTTTTGCCAAGCATTCCTGGTATTTCCGCAATGCGTTGGTGAGAGCTAATTACAAGAATGCCAAAAAAGGAATCGATTTCAGTCCAGTTTATTTGGAGAGATTTTTCCGTAATTTGTTATTTGGTGAACAATGGGTTTTGCGGAATCGCTATTTGCATATTCATCCTCCAAAGGAATGTAGTATACAGCCAAATTTGGCAGTACAGGACAAGTACCGAACAACCACCCCCACAAGTACCCGAACAAGTACCGAACAAGTACCCGACAAGTACCCGACAAGTACCCGACAAGTACCCGACAAGTTACATACTAACAATCTGAATATTATAAAGTTGGTGCAATTAGTTGGTGAGCATGAAATGTCTGTAAAAGAGATGATTACATTAGTTGGACTTAAAGATCGTGAAAATTTTTTGAATGTATTCTTAACTCCTGCTATTAACGAAGGGTATATTCGTTTGCTCCATCCCGACAAGCCCCATCATCCTCGCCAGAAGTATCTTTTGACTACAAAAGGCATCTTGCTTAATAACGACATCAAGAGTTAATGTGTCAGGCAGGCTCACACTAGCAATTCAATAAGTAAAGGTGGAAAAATCAAAAAACTTCACACTCCAAACTTGTAACTCCAAACTTTTTTGTATTTTTGCAGTTTGGAAAAATCTGAACTGACAAATAATGAACGTACTATATCCATTGAAGTTTCAGCCCATCTATCTGGAGAAGATATGGGGCGGACAGAACGTCAAAACCTTGCTGCACAAGGACTTCGGCAAGATTCCGAACTGCGGCGAGATGTGGCTTCTGTCGGGCGTCGAAGGGCAAAACAGCGTGGTCTGCAACGGCAACTTCGAGGGCGACGAACTCAACGACCTCGTGGAGACTTTCATGGGCGACCTCGTCGGCGACAACGTTTTTGACCGTTATGGCGAGACTTTCCCTTTGTTAATCAAGGTGATAGACCCATTAACTTGGCTCTCAGTGCAGGTGCATCCCGACGATGAGATAGCACAGAAAATCGGGCTCGAAAACGGCAAGACCGAGATGTGGTACGTGATGCACGCCGACAACGACGCCGAACTCGTATCAGGCTTCAACCGCGAGGTGACAAAAGCTGAAGTGGAGAAGCTGATTTACGATAAGAAGATTTCAGAAGTGCTTAATTATGAAAAAGTTAACGACGGCGACGTGTTTTTCATCCCGGCAAGGAGAATCCATGCTCTGGGTCCGGGCTGCATGGTGGCGGAGATTCAGCAGACCAGCGACACCACCTACCGTGTTTACGACTGGGACCGCCTCGACCAGCATGGGATGTACCGCGAGCTGCATATCCCGCAGTCGCTGTTCACGTTGAACTACAAACACGAGGACAACTACCGCACCGAGTATGACCGCGACAAGAAAGACGCGACGGTAAAGATGGTGGAATGCCCTTATTTCACTACCAATTTCATCAATTTGGAAAATAAAATGGCGTTGGCGAAAGACTACTCCGAACTCGATTCGTTCGTGATTTTAATGAGTGTTGGCGGTAGCTTCAGCTTAAAATACGACGGCGGCGAGGAAATCGTCAACATCGGTGAGTGCATTTTGATTCCGAATGTGATTAACAAAGTGGAAATCAAGGCGTTAGAAGATTGTAAAATATTAGAAACGTATATTGTTTAACATTTAAAATTTATATCATGAAAAAATTATTGGCAACTTTACTTTTCGGATTCATGTTTTTCGGGCTGGCAGCTCAAAACTCAGATTTACCGAATATCACTTTGAAAAACCTTGACGGCGAATCGGTTAACATCGCCGAGATAAACAACGACGGCAAGCCGTTTGTGATGACCTTCTGGGCCACATGGTGCGGTCCGTGCGTGAAGGAACACAACGCCCTCACTGAGGTTTATGACGACTGGGTAGAGGAAACCGGCATCAAGATTTTTTCGGTGTCTATCGACGATGCCCGCTCAACAGCAAAAATCAAACCTTTCGTTGACGGCAAGGGCTGGCCTTTCGATATTTTACTCGACGTGAACAAGGATTTGGCACGTGCAATGAACGTCAACAACCCGCCTCACACCTTCCTTTTTGACGGCGACGGCAAAATTGTCTGGCAGCATACCGGCTATCTCGACGGCGGCGAAGAGGATCTCTATCAGGAAATTTTAAAAATCTCCAAATAGTTTAAAGTTGAGAGTGTAGAGTTTAGAGTAGTATTAAAGTTGAAAGTTTAAAGATGAAAAGATTAACATTATTAATAGCTTTCGTGCTTGGCGGAATGGTGATGTATGGTCAAGGATTCTTCAACGGATCGAAGGTCAGCGGCAGCTTCCAGATTGACGGAAACTACTATTGGGAGGACAAAGGCATTGGCATCAGCAAAGAGGATATCAACGGTGAAAGCTTCGGCGCATACGGCTTCGGAAAACTCCAGTACCAACTTGGAGACTTCACTGCCGGCATGAGATTCGAGGCATACCAGACCACCCCGATGTCAGGCTTCGACACCAGAGTCAAGGGAATGGGCGTTGCCAATTTCTTTGCCACCTACGACAACGGCACTATCGGTGTGACCGTCGGCGACATCTACGACCAATTCGGTAACGGATTGATTTTCAGAAGTTACGAGGAATGGACATTAGGCTACGACAACTCGTTGAGAGGCGTCCGCGCCGTATTCCGCCCGACATTAGGCGTCACCATCAAAGGAATCTACGGGAAACAGCGTTTTTACTGGGCAAAATACGATGAAAACGTGTCGACATCAGAAGACAGAGGTCTCGTCCGCGGTATCGACGGCGAATGGGACATCAACCAAAGCATTAAAGCATGGAACATCAGCAAGTTCCACGCCACTTTAGGAGCCAGCTTCGTCAGCAAATACGAGTCCGACACAAGAATGATGGTCGGGGAATCAGAGCTGATATTGCCACAAAACGTTGCGGCATACGCGGGAAGAATGAACCTCGGATACGGCAGATTCGGTCTCTCGGCTGAATACGCGAGAAAGATTAACGACCCGTCGGTGTTCAACAACTTCATCTACCGTGAAGGTCAGGAATTATTGGCATCCTTGTCATATTCACAGAAAGGTCTCGGCGTGGTTTTGCAGGTGAAACGTGTCGACAACATGAGTTTCAAGTCGAAACGTCTTGCCACACAAAACGACCTCGATCTCGGTTTCATTCCGCCTATCAACTACACTCACACACATAGCCTGCCGTCGATGTTCTCGTATGCGACACAGCCGTTGGGCGAGATGGGAATCCAGTTCCAAGTCAACTACACCATTCCTAAAAAGACCTTCCTTGGCGGAAAATACGGCACAAAACTCGCATTCAACTACAGCCAGGTCAACGACATAAAACGCGACTCTATCATGGTCAACGGCGTGAACACCATGAATCAGGCAGGAACTAAAGGCTACGATTCACCGTTCTTTGCAGTCGGCGACCGCATGTTTTATCGTGACTTGAATTTCGAAATCGAGAAGAAGATAAGCACCAAATGGAATCTCACTTTGATGTACATCAACCTGTACTACGACATGGAAACCATAGAGAATCATCCAGGTGCAGAGGCTGTTGAGGCAAACATCGCCTTCGGCGAGGTCATTTACAAAATCAATAGGAAACACAGCATACGCCTTGAGTTGCAGCACATGTGGGACAACGTGGGTCCTGACCACGAGATTGAGGCGGGACACGAAGCCTACTACACCAAACGCGGCAACTGGTTCGCATTCCTTTTGGAATACACCATCGCGCCTAAGTGGTTCGTTTCCATTGCTGACAAATACAACTACGGCAACCCTATCGAGGACAACCGCGACCATTATTTCACAGGTTCGTTCGGTTACATCAAAGACCAGACACGCATCGCCATCAGCGGAGGCCGCCAGAGCGAGGGATTGGTTTGCGTTGGAGGCGTTTGCCGCACGGTGCCGGCATCAAGTGGAGTATCATTAACAATAACAACATCATTCTAATGGAGAGACGCACGACCGTGCGTCTCAACAAAAATAAAAATATGAAAAGAAAAACATTTATATTGGCATTAGCGGCAATCATTTTAGGAATGATGTCGTGCGATAAACTGAAAGAACCGTATGTCATTGAACCTATTGTGGCTCAAAGCGATACCATTGCTTTGGAAGCAGCCGACACCGTCAATTTCGATGGAAAAATAGTGGTTCTTTTAGAAGACTATACTGGCGTGAAATGCAACAACTGCCCTGAAGCCGGTGCAATGGCTCTTCAGCTTCAAGAGCAAAACGAGGGACATCTCGTGGTGTTGGGCGTGCATCCGAAGTCGGCATTGCAAAACCCAGCGGGCGGTTTCCCGGATTTCAGAACAGATGACGGCAACGAATGGAATAATTATTTCAATATCGGTGCTTATCCAAACGGTTTGATTAACCGCAGTGGCGTTCTTGGCTCGGCTGAATGGACATCGGCAGTGAATAACGTCATAGGCAGCGACGCACCAGTCAGACTCATCATTAAATCTGAGTTCGATGAAGCGACGAGAGAGCTAAAGCTAAGCATCCACTCGAAGTTCCTGCAAGATGTGGCAAGCAACGACGTGCGAATCATCACCTGTATGATGGAAGATAAAATCATCGGCAAACAAGTGACGGCTAACGGTATTGACGAGAACTACGTGCATCGCCATGTGTTCAGAGGCACTGCCGACGGACAGACTTGGGGCAGAGCTTTGAATGATGATGGAAGCATTTCTGCGGGAAGCAACTTTATCACAAACATGAAGTTCACATTAAGTGGCGATTACAACGCCGACGAGTTTTATATTGTGGCTTTCATCACCGACAACGAGACCAAAGAGGTTTTGATGGCGGCTGAGAAGAAGATAAAATAAAAAAGGAGGCCTTTTGACCTCCTTTAGTAGCGGGGGGCGGATTTGAACCACCGACCTTTGGGTTATGAGCCCAACGAGCTACCGGACTGCTCCACCCCGCATCGTGATTTGAGGGTGCAAAATTACAACATTTTTGCTCTCGTGTCAAGGGTTTTTTGAAAAAAATTTGAAATATTCTAAAAATATGGATCATAAAGCAGGTTACGTCAACATAATTGGCAAGCCAAACGTCGGAAAATCAACGCTTATGAACGACTTGGTGGGCGAAAAGATAAGCATCATCACGTCGAAAGCACAGACGACAAGACACCGTATTTTGGGCATCGTCAACGGCGACGACTTCCAAATCGTGTTCTCCGACACGCCGGGAATCATCAAAAATCCCGCCTACAAGATGCACGAAATCATGAATCAGTACATCAATGTGGCGTTTATCGACGCCGACTTGATACTGTACGTGGTCGACATCACCGACAAGAAAATCGACGAAGACACGGTGGAACGCATCAAGAAAATGGAGGTTCCGGTGTTCGTTTTGTTGAATAAAATCGACCTCTCGAACCAGGAAGACGTTGAGAAAGCCGTCGAATTTTGGAAAAACGCGCTTCCGGCAGCCACAGTGTTCCCTATCTCGGCAATGCATCAGGCAAACATCCAGTTCGTGTTTGAAAGCATCATCGAGAAACTGCCGGTTTGTCCGCCTTATTTCCCGAAAGACGAGCTCACCGACCGCTCGATGCGTTTCTTTGTGACGGAAATCATCCGTGAGAAAATCCTGTTGAATTATCAGCAGGAGATTCCGTACAGCGTTGAAGTTGTGGTTGACGCCTACGAAGAGAGTCAGAAGCTTATCAACATCAAGGCAACGATTTTCGCTTCACGCGAGTCGCAGAAGGCAATATTAATAGGTAAGGGCGGTGCCGCCATCAAGAAAGTGGGAATCCAGTCACGTGCCGACATCGAGGAATTCACCGGAAAGAAGATTTTCCTGGATTTGAGAGTGAAAGTCGATAAGGATTGGCGGGATAATGAAGAAGAATTAAAACATTTTGGATACGAAGCCTAACCCGTAGGGCGCAAGGTATGCCTTATGCCAATAAAATGAATGAAAAAAATATAGAATTATGTCAAATATAGTAGCAATAGTAGGAAGACCAAACGTCGGAAAGTCGACATTGTTTAACCGTTTGGTGCAAAAACGTCAGGCCATCGTTGAGGAAAGCAGCGGCGTGACCCGCGACCGCCATTATGGTCACAGCGACTGGAACGGCAAAGCGTTCACCGTCATCGACACCGGTGGTTATGTGGTCGGATCAGACGACATTTTTGAAGAAGAAATCCGCAAGCAAGTCGACCTAGCAATCGACGAAGCCGATGTCATAATCTTTGTCGTCGACGGGCAGGCTGGCGTGCACGTCCTCGATGAAGACGTGGCGCTGATTCTGCGCAAATGCAAGAAAAAAGTGATTCTCGGCGTGAACAAGACCGACATCCCGAGCAAGTTTGGCGAGGCTGCTGAGTTTTACGCTCTCGGACTTGGTGAGATTTTCCCGTTCTCAGCCATGACAGGCACAGGCACTGGCGAGCTTCTTGATGAGGTAGTGAAATATCTGCCGAGCGACACCACCGAAGACTATTCGGATCTGCCGAAATTCGCGTTGGTAGGCCGCCCTAACGTCGGAAAGTCGTCGATGATTAACGCGTTTTTGGGTCAGGAGAGAAACATCGTCACCGACATCGCGGGCACTACGAGAGACAGCAACAACACGCATTTCAACGCTTTCGGCATGGACTTCATGCTCGTTGACACCGCCGGATTGCGCAAGAAGAGCAAGGTTTACGAAAACATCGAGTTCTACTCTGTCATGCGTTCCATCAGAGCCATCGAGGAATGCGACGTCGCGATTCTCATCATCGACGCCACAGAAGGCTTCGAGGCGCAGGACATGAACATCTTACGACTCATCGAGAAGAACAAGAAGGGCTTGGTTTTGGTGGTGAACAAATGGGATTTGGTGGAAAAAGACAGCAACACGCACCTCGCTTTCGAGAACATGATTCGCGAGAGGACCGCGCCGTTCACCGACTTCCCTATCATCTTCACCTCGGCAATCAACCGCCAGCGCACGTTCAAGGTGCTTGAGATGGCGCATAAAGTGTACGAAAACCGTGAGAGAAAAGTCTCGGTGCGCGAGCTCAACGACACCATGCTTGAAATCATCAACAACCAGCCGCCGCAGATAGCTTCACGAGGCAGATACCTGAAAATCAAGTACATCACCCAGTTGAAGAGCCCTACACCGCAGTTCATATTCTTCTGCAACCTGCCAAAGGACGTGAAGGACAACTACGTGCGCTTCCTTGAAAACAAAATCAGAAGCATCTGGGACTTCCACGGAGTGCCAATACAATTATTTTTCAGAGAGAAATAATGGACGAGTTAAGAATCGACAAATGGCTTTGGTGCGCGAGGCTTTTCAAGACGCGGACGTTGGCTGCTGACGCTTGCAAAGGCGGCAAGGTGAAAGTTAACGAGGTCTCGATGAAGCCCTCGCATGACGTGAAAGCCGGCGAGGTGATAGCCGTGCAGCTCGGGCAGCTGCATAAAGTTGTGGAGGTGCTGAGTATCCCGAAGAGCCGTGTGTCGCCGAAAGACGTGCCTAACATCTACATCGACCGCACTCCTACCGAGGAATACGAGCGCATCGAGTTCATGCACGCCTACAAAGCCGAATATCGCGACCGCGGCACAGGACGTCCGACGAAGAAAGACCGCCGAATCCTCGACAAGCTCAAAGGGGAAGACTAAAAAAGCCGAGTCAAATGACCCGGCTTTATTTTTCATGTTTCAACTATTAGAATGTGTAGAAGAAACCGATCTGGATTGGAGTAGCTCTGTTGACACCAAAACCAAATGAAGTCTCCGTGTACTCATAGTCGCTAGCCTCAACCTTTGTCTTATTCTGCTCGAAGCTGAGAGCCAAAATGTTGAGTGTGCAGTTCATTGAGATGTTGTCTGTGAGCATGTAAGCCATACCCGGAACAACGCCTACGCCAAGGTATGATACCTTTGGACCATCAACTGTTTCACCATCTGCTGTTGACTTGATTTTGCCACCGCCTAAACCGAGTTTAGCGTCTGCATAGAACTTGAAGTTGTCAACTTCTGCGAAAACATAACGGAAATAAGGAGCAACTGCCCAAGTTGTAGTCTTGTCCTTAATCTCAGGAGTAACATCTGTCTTAGGTGTTGTAACTGTTGTCATACCAAAGCCGAAGTCGATACCAGCGCCCATGTTTTCAGCGAACATGTAACCGACTGATGGAGTGATGTCCCATGCAAATGTCTTAGGGTTGTCAACTGTCACTGAACCAGTTTTTGTCTTGCTCTTCTGGAAATCCATTCCGAGGCTACCGCCAACGAAAAGACCCTGTGCTGAGGCAAACAAACCTGCTGCCACGAAAGCGATTGTGATAAATAATTTTTTCATTTTTTTAATAATTTTAATTACGCCTACTCTTTATGAGATTTTCGGCATCCTCTCTTATTCTTAAAACAAATCACCGCAAAGATAAGTAATATATCTATTGCGGTGACATTTTTTTATCAACAATGAAAATAGTTATCAACAATAGATATTGCTGATTCCGCTATTGTCTAGAAGTGATATCCGACTCTTACTACGAGTTCTGAAGCTGAGATGTCGTTTTTGCCAGCAAATTTGTTTTCAATACTTGTGTTGCCAAACTCTCCCTTTGCCGTACCCTTAATACTTGCACTTCCAAGTGAATAGTAATCAAGGACGATGCTCATCTTGTCCCACATCATAACACCAGCGCCAACCTTGAAGCCCAATGTTGTTGCTGAGTCATAGCTATAGGTAATCTTTTCATCATCAAGACCTACATATTTGAATGTTTCTTCACCACTGGAGATCATTCTGAAGTTAGGACCGACACCTGCTTCACCGAAAATACCAATAATGTGGTTGAAGTTATGCTGATAGTTCACGCCGAAAAGAACCGGGATGTTCATGAAATTAGGTGCAGTGAATTGGTACTCTGCGTTAATAGGAGATGTTGCAACCCAAACTTTGCCCCAATCTGCATAAGCATCGGTGATATATGAGCTGTTGGTGTTATAAAAGAAGTCCAAACCGCCGAAAATGCCAAGACCTTCAACTGGAAGAGCAACTGTCACATCAAAGCCAACGCCAAAGCCCATATCGGCATAACCCTGCTTTCCTGTTTCAAACATCAAAGCATATTTGTCAAGACCGTCAAAGGCATTGACACCAGTTGTTTTAATTTCATCACCCTGTCCCATGTCGCCCATTGGAATAGCGTAACCTACATAAACACCAAATTTTACTGGTTTCTGTGCGAAAGCGAGAACGCTTACAAGCAGCAAAGCTGCAACTAAAGTAAATTTTTTCATGGTATAATAATTTTAAAGTTTGTTTTCCAATCAGCAAAGTTATACATTATTTTTTTATGCTCGACAATTTTTTTGAAAAAACACTATTTTTCAACTTGATAAACCGCCACTGTCCTTGCCACGTTGTAGATTTTCATGGTGATTTCATCGCCGTTTCTCTCCGATGGGAAAACTGCGCTTTCATCAATGTTTTCAAAGCCTCCGAAGCATTTTGCATCGCTGCTGAACACGATTTTGTAGTCGCCGGTCTGCCTTACATGTATCTTGTAATCGGGCAGCGACTTTTGTCCCCAGTTGAACACGAAAATGAGGTTGTTGCGTTCAAAAACGATGGTTTTGTTGTCTTCGTCGGCATCCAAAAGCCATGCAGGAGCAGCCTGCATCACCTTTGTCTTTTTCACAAAATCGAGCATTGCCTTGTCGAAATCGCCCAGCCAATGGTATTTCAGATAGCCGTTATCCGCCAATGACCACTGACGTTTCGCATATTTATAGCTCCAGCCGTTGTCATATCTCGGGAAATCAATCCATTCAGGATGTCCGAACTCGTTGCCCATGAAGTTGAGCCAGGCGTCGCCGCCGAGGCAGATGGTGAAAAAGCGTATCATCTTGTGAAGCGCAATGCCTCTGTCGATGATGAGATTCTGCGAATTCTTGTCCATCGAAGTGTACATCTCCTTGTCCATGAGCCTGAATGCCAACGTCTTATCGCCGACAAGCGCCTGGTCGTGCGATTCAGCGTAAGCTATGGTTTTCACGTCTTGCAAACGGTTTGTCATGGTGAAGAAGAACTCGTGCATGTTCCATTGCTCATCGGTTTGGTCTTTCAGCACCTTAATCCAGAAATCTGGCAGACCCATGCCAAGACGGTAGTCGAAACCGATGCCGCCATCGTCAATCTTGGCGCAAATGCCAGGCATCCCGCTCACATCTTCCGCAATCGTAATATTCTGATTGTCAATATCATGAATCAGTTTGTTGGCAAGTTGCAGATATGTCACAGCCTCGTTGTCGACGCTGTCGCCGAAATATTTCCAAGGGCTGTCAAACGTCTCCCCTATCCCATGGTTCTTATACAACATCGAAGTCACACCGTCGAAGCGGTAGCCGTCGAAATGATATTCTTCGAGCCAATATTTCACATTTGAAAGCAACAACTGCAATGTCTCTGTCTTTCCATAATCAAAAAGTTTGGAATCCCATTGTGGGTGAATACCGTCTTTCCCAGCCTTAAGATATTGATACTCAGTGCCATCAAACAAATTTATTCCTTCGCGGACGTTTTTCACGGTATGAGAATGCACCAGATCCATGATGACACGCAGCCCCATGCCGTGAGCGGTATCGATAAGTTTTTTCAGTTCCTCTGGCGTGCCGAAACGTGAGCTGGCGGCGAAGAAATTCGAAACGTGGTATCCGAACGAGCCGTAGTAAGGATGTTCGGCGATAGCCATGAGCTGCACCGCATTGTAACCGTCTGCTTTTATACGAGGCAACACATTGTCAATGAACTCGTTATACGTCCCGACATCCTCTTTTTCCTGCGCCATTCCGACGTGTGACTCATAAATCAGAAGAGGCTCATCATCAATTTTTGGTGATTTGTTTTCAAAAACATATTGTTTTTCAGGATTCCAGAACTGTGCCGAGAAGTCTTTCGTATTCTCATCTTGAACCACTCTGGTGATATAAACCGGAATCCTCTCCTGCTCGCCAATGCTCGACTGCACAAGCACCTTGAGCAGGCTTTCATGCACGAGTCTTTCTTTGTACTCGGTATCAGGCAGGAATATCTCCCAGATGCCGTTTCCTACGTTTTCGAGAGGGTTGGCATAGCGTTCCCAGCCGTTGAAATCGCCGTACAATGACAGATAATGAGCCGCAGGGGCGTATTCACGATACCACCAGCCTCGGCGAATACGGTCGTAGTGAAAACCAAAAAACTCGTAAGCCGAGGCAAACGTGGACAGGCTTCCATAACGTTTCTCTATGGTTTCCAAACGGTTACAGTAACGGTCATAACGTTTCTGCACCTCTTCCGCCACTGGGGTCAACCAATTGTCATTGTCAACGATTTTCATTTTTTTCAGAAGTTATAAGCCAGAAGTCAGAAGTCAGAATTTACAAATTGATAATTTGACATTCCCCCGGCTTTAATTCAACATTATATTTTTCATTACAGCCACCAACCAATTGCCGCGCGTCGTACGGAATCGTCACCGTCACATTTCGTCCCTCATTCAGGTTGAAATTGATGACAATCAACAATTTATCATCGCCATGATAACGCAGGAACGCATAAACGTATTGCGGATCGAAATTGTTGTACCATGGATTCGCCCACATCAGGTCGTAAAATGCGCCATGCAGGATGGCTGGATGCGATTCACGGAAATGCAATAATTTTTTGTAAAAATCAAAAACACGGGCGAATGATGATTCGCCCCTACAGACCATTGATGGGAGGTAAACGTAATCAAATATCGATGTTCGTCCATTATCCGAATCCGCTGCGTTTTCGCCATATTCCTGACCGTTGTAAATCATAAACGGTCCACGGTTCATCAACGCGGCGAGGGCGACAAACGGAAACGCATTTTGGGGTTTCTGCATGAAAAACCGCGACGCCAAACGAACCTCGTCGTGGTTTTCCATGAATCGTAACATATTGTCATCCAATCCGTTGAGATTTTTCCACACATCGGAAATGCTGTCGGCACGCTGACCATAACGATAGATGTTATCCAATGTGTTGTACAGCCCGATCTTGTCGTAAAGATAATCGAAACCTGCTTCCACATAGCGGCGATACAGATTCGGTTGGTAAATCTCCGCTATCATAATGACATTGAACGACTTACGCAGCTCGGCAATAGCCCAGCGCCAGAATTCCACCTGCACCATCTCCGCCATGTCGCAACGGAAGCCGTCAACGCCTTTCCCACACCAGAACTGCATGATTTTCAGCATTTTATCCCATGTATCATGATTGGTGTAGTTCAGTTTCACGGTGTCGTACCAGTCGTTCAACGAAGGCGTTGGCGAGAACACGTCATTGCCTGTGGCTTTCGCAGGAAACTCGTAATATTGATTGTCATTTTCCGTCGGCGCAACGAATTTCTGATTCTCTAAGATATAGAAATTCTCATCCGTGAAATCGCCTTTGTATTCGCGTGCCAAATGATTTGGAACAAAGTCGATTATCACTTTAAGTCCATGAGAATGAATACGTTCGATGGTCTTTTCAAACTCCTCCATCCTATTCGCCTCGTTGTCAGCCAAGTCGGGGTCGATGTCGTAGTAGTCGACGATGGCGTAAGGCGAGCCAGCGTTTCCCTTGGTAACAGCAGGATTGGTATCCCGCCAGCCCGAGTGACGTATCACGCCAGTAAGCCATATATGGCTGACGCTCAACGACTTGATTCTTTCAATCTCATCATCGCTGATGTCGCTGAGAGTGCCGCAACGCTTGTCTGGCGTAGCGCCGTAAACCCGTGGGAAAAGCTGGTATATTATCATTTTTCAAGCAAATCAAGCATAAAAGCGTATTCCATCGCCACCTCGTGATACGGCTCGAACCTCCCCGACGCTCCACCGTGACCGAATTCCATCTCCGTGCGCAGGTACAAAGGATTGTCGTCGGTCTTCAACTCGCGAAGCTTCGCCACCCATTTCGCAGGTTCCCAATACTGCACCTGACTGTCGTGAAGCCCAGTAGTCACAAGCATTGCGGGATAATCCTTCGCCTCCACGTTGTCGTAAGGCGAGTACGAGAGAATATAGTCGTAATACTCTTTCTCGTTCGGATTTCCCCATTCGTCGTATTCGCCCGTCGTGAGCGGAATAGTGTCGTCAAGCATTGTTGTCACGACATCGACAAACGGCACCTGCGCTATGATGCCACGGAACAGCTGCGGTGCCATATTTGCCACTGCGCCAACAAGCAATCCGCCCGCGCTTCCGCCCATGGCAAACATCTTCTTACTGTTCGTAAATCCTTGTTTTACAAGATAATCCGCACAAGCGATAAAATCGGTAAACGTGTTTTTCTTTTTCAGTAGCTTGCCGTCCTCATACCACCATCGTCCCATCTCCTCGCCTCCGCGGATATGCGCTATCGCCCACACAAAGCCTCGGTCCAACAAGCTGAGACGCGCCGTCGAGAAATAAGCATCGACGCTGTTGCCATAAGAGCCGTAGCCGAATAAAACAAGAGGATTGTCGCCGTTTTTCACTAATCCTTTCTTGTAAACCAGCGAAATAGGAACTAAAACGCCGTCTTTCGCAGGCGCATAAAGCCTCTCCGTGACATAACCGGAAGGCTCATATCCTCCAACGATTTCCTGCCTTTTCAGCAATTCCGCTGTTTTTTCCTCCATATCATATTGATAAACAGAGGCTGGCGTAGTCATTGAAGTATAAACATATCTCACCGAATGTGTGTCAAATTCAGGATTCGCCGACGTTTCGACAGTGTAAGCCGGTTCTCCAAAGTTTATATAATAGTCGGTTTTGCAATCATGCGACATAACTCTCAGATTCACAAGACCTTTCGAACGTTCCTCCACGACCATGAAATCAGCGAAAAGGTCAAAATCCTCAATCAAAACATCCTGACGATGCGGGATGACTTCTTCCCAGTTTTCCTTTTCGGTAGCGTTTACTGGTGTTCGCATCAGCTTGTAATTCTTTGCGCCATCGGCATTTGTAAGGATATAGAAATATTCACCGTAATGCCCGACACCATAAAGCAAGTCATGCTGACGTTTTTGAAACACCTTAAACTCATCCTTTGGATTATCCGCATCAATGAAACGTATCTCCGAAGTAAGAGTGCTTTCCAATATTATCAAGATGTATCTCTCTGATTTTGTTTTACTTACAAAAGCATAAAAAGTGGCATCGGCTTCATAATAAACCTCGACATCGTCTTTCGGGTCGGTGCCGATTTCATGACGCATAATCCGGCATGAGCGCAGCGACTCGTCTTTCACAGAATAGAAAATCGTCTTGTTGTCGTTCGCCCACACCATGTTTCCAGAAGTGTTTTCTATCACTTCCGTGAACATTTTTCCAGTGGAAATCTCTTTTATGAAAATCTTGTACTGGCGACGGCTCACCGTGTCTATGCTATAGGCTATCAACAAGTTATCGGGGCTGATGCTATAGCCGCCAACATCGAAAAAGGTGTAGCCTTTAGACATTTCGTAGCCGTCCAATAAGACCTGCTCGTCGTTATTTTTTTCAATTTCAATCGGGCGAATTTCATTCGCCCGTACAGGTTTGCGGCAATACAACGGGTACTCCATCCCTTCCTCATAGCGGGTGTAATACCAGTATCCTTTATGCTTCACCGGCACCGACATGTCATTTTGCTTGATTCTTCCCACGATTTCATCAAACAATTGTTTCTGAAGCGGTTCTGTGTGCTTCATCATCTCTTCCTGATATTCATTTTCGGCTTTCAGATAATCCAAAACCTCAGGATTTTCACGCTCATTAAGCCAAAAATAGTTATCCACACGAGTATGACCGTGTATCGTCATCTCGTGCGGTACTTTCTTCAAAGAAGGTTTGTTCATAATTAGAATGTTAGAGTCAATCCCAAACTCGGCATCAGCGGAAGCTGATAAATCTCTTCGTTCGTGATTATGTCAACATAAAAGATATTGCTTCTGTTATAGACGTTTGTGACGCTGAAATCTGCTTCAAGGACCATGTTTTCACCAAACCAGAACTTGCGTTTCACATCAAGGTCAAGTCGATGATACATAGGCAGTTGTCCTTTATTCAACTCGCCGTAAATAATGCCAAGCTCGCCATTGACACCGATTATGCTGAGGTCCATATTCTCCATCTGGTAGCTCTCATAGAATCCGCTGACCTGGGTGAACGGGAAGCCTGAGCCAAGATTCCAACGTCCGCTGAACTCCCATTGTTTTCTGGCACCTCCAGTGTATGTCACGATGACATTCACATTATGACGGCGGTCGTAGTGAGTGCGGTAATTGACAAGATTTCTTGCTGAATTCTCAAAATTCTTGTTGACGTAAGCCAAAGAATATGCAGCCCACACATACCATCTCAAGAAGTCGTATTTCACTGAGAAATCGATACCGTAAGCCTTGCCGTTTTCAATCATGAAGTCACGCCATTCAATCTCAGAGACATCATCAGGATGGTTCGTCTCCGGATAAAGCTGGTTGCGGTTCATGCTTGTGAGCTGTTTGAAATCCTTGTAATAAGCCTCAACATTCAAAGTGACATTGTCAAGAACGTCAAACTCTGTTCCGACGATATAATGGTTGGCTTTCTGCAACTTCGTATCAACTTCCTTGCCGTTGAATTTCTTTGGGATGTTATCCTGTCCCGAAAGGAATCCGTAGAACAAATTCACCACGTCACGGTCGCTGTTGGCGGCGATGAGGTTTTGAGAATACATACCGGCAGCGGCTTTCAGGCGGAACCAGTCATTGACATTGTATTTGACAGCAATACGAGGCTCTGGTGAAATCTCAGCAAGAGAGGCATACCACTGGATACGCATGCTCGGCTCGATGATGAGCTTGTCGAGCTGCCATTTGTATTTGATGAAAGCACCAAGCTCGGTAGTGTTTTCCGTCTGGTTGATTCTGATGCCGTTAGACTTTGTGTAGTCGAAAACGGTTTTAAAACCAAGAAGTTCAACACCGTATTTCAAAGTGTTTTTACCAAGGAAATATGAGAATGTGAATCCCGCGTTGAAGCCGTCGATAGAGCTTGACCTTCCCGGATTGTTGGCTTCCGAAAGATTGGCTTCATATTTCGAATAAGCCACATTACCTTCAATAAGTACCGGTGATTTTCCAGGAATGAGAACGAAGTTGGAGCCTCCTCCATACGATTTCCAGCTGAAATCGGAAATCGACTTATAGTTGTTAACCTGATCGTTGAAGTTGAATCCGAAAAGGTTAATCTTGCTGCCATTAGGAGCATTCATTGACACTTTTCCATAAACATCCTGGAAGTTATAAGGCAGTATCTCATTGTTTAGAAACGATTTATAAACCGTCTGGCTTGTCTGTTCAAGATACGAGTTCTTTGCCGACAACACAAAAGACACTGTCATGTCGTTGTCATTCTTGGCTTTTTTGAGAGGGCCTTCAACCATCACTTTTGCGCCGAAAGTGGAACCGCCGATCTTGCCAGAGATACGTTTCTTGTTACCGTCGCGGGTGGTGATGTCCATTATTGACGACACCCTTCCACCGTATTCAGCGCCGAAGCCGCCGGTAAACACCTCGGCATTTCTTATGATGTCGGTGTCAAAAACAGAGAACAATCCGATGCTGTGGAACGGGTTATACACTATCATACCGTCGAGGAGCACCTTGTTTTGTATCGGCGCGCCGCCACGGATATAGAGCTGACCGCCCTGGTCGCCTGTAAAGACAACACCCGGGATGACCTGCAGATACTGCGCCAAGTCAGCCTGACCGCCCACCGAAGGAATCTTGGTAATGGTCTTGGGGGTGATGTTCACAACAGAAGTCTTGGTTTCTGTCCTTGCCTCAATCTTGTCAGCGGTGATATTGACAGCCTGAAGCTGAATAGCGGCTTCCACAAGGCTGTATTTCTTGTTTACGATCTGATTTCCTTTCAAATTAATAAGATCGGAGATGGTGTCGTAGCCCATCATCGTCACCAAAAGAGTGTAGTTTCCGTCGGGGATTCGTGTGATGCTGAAATAGCCGTTGATGTCTGTCGTGGAGCCGAGAGTCGTCCCTTTCAGATAGACGTTGGCGAACATCACCGGCTCGCCGTTCGACTTCTCATACACAAAACCTTTAATTGAATTGTCACCCTGGGCGAAAACGGCAAAGCTGGTCATCATCATGAAAACCAGCAAGAATATATTCTTTGTTTTAGTCGTAATAAGCTTCATTTTCAAGCAGTTTTAAACAATTATCCTAAAAAACGTGCAAAGATAATGAATTTTTTATTACGACTCAAACAAATTAATAAGATTTTACGCTTCTTTTGCCTGTTTTATCAGCTCCAATTCCTTGTCGGAAAAATGGTTTGGCAGCATGATTTGGACTTTGAGCAACAGAGAGCCGCTGCCCTCCTTACCGTAATGAGGCATGCCGAGGCCTTTGAGACGCAGCATGCTGTTGTTTTGCGTCTGCGGTTTTATCGGCACGCTGACGTTGCCTTTCATGGTGTCTATTTCGATTTTCCCGCCGAGGATTGCGGTGTAGACATCGATATTGACGTTACGTATCAAGTCGTCGCCATCGCGTTGATACACAGGGTCTTGCGAGACGTTTATCTTCAGCAGAAGGTCACCGTTCTCGCCCCCGTTGACGCCAGGGTTGCCCTTGCCTTTGACACGCAGCGTCTGACCGTCTTTCACACCCGGTTTGATGCTTATTTTTATAGTGTCACCGCCCACTTTAAACACTCTTTGCGAGCCGAAATACGCCTCGCGCAAAGTCATGTCGATGGACGCGCTGAGGTCCTTGCCTTTCATAGCTCTTGTACGTGAGCGGCTACCGCCGAATCCGCCGATGTCACCGAAATCGAATCCAGCCCCCTGACCGCCGAAGAACATGTCGAAGAAGTCGGAGAACCCGCTGCCACCGAAGCCCTGGAATCCTTCGAAGCCCTGGAATCCCTGACCGCCGTAGCCCATGTTCTCGTACTGCTTCCAGTTCGCGCCGAGTTCGTCGTATTTCTTACGCGACTCCTCATTGCCGAGCACCTGATAAGCCTCCGAAATCTCCTTGAATTTCTCTTCCGCCGCCTTGTCACCCAGATTCTTGTCAGGATGATATTTCACGGCAAGCTTACGATACGCTTTCTTGATTTCGTCCTGCTTGGCAGAACGATCAACACCTAAAACTTTGTAATAATCTTTATATTCCATAATGTTTACCTCCCATTGATATGAAACCGCTGACGCGATTTAGGGACAGATGTAATCCGTCCCTGCAATGAAAAAATTTATATTGTTTTTTGTTTTTTAAAAAAATCAGTCGTCATCAACATCGTCATCATCGTCGAAAATGATTCTCGGATGCGAATTTGTCTTTATTTCAACTTTTTTAACAATTGTCGTGCCATCAGCTTGGTGCTGGTATGCCACGATGCCTACCGCCAGCAGCACCATTGTTATCACAAACCTAATCCATCTGTTGATAGGCATGATGCAAACGCCTATGATTATCAGCAGCAAAGGCCACATTTCCGAAAGGGCGTGCCAATCAATTTCAAAATCGAAAAGCGTCACCAAAGTTAAGATAACACCGATGATTATCAACGTCAGGCCATTGGCGAAACCGTCGTTTTTCTTTTTTTCCTCGTTATTCATTGTTATTGTTTTTTTGACTGTTAATAAGAATCACAACACCTATAATAATAAGTATCACAGGCCATGTTTTCCAAATCCAAGCTATAGGAGTGAAGTTGTCGACCAGTGCCACCAAGCCGATGAAAATCAATATCAAGCTGGCAATCATGGCTCCGCCCAAGGGTTTCCTCTCCGCTTTTTCCTCTTTCGGGGTTATGTCGATTGTTTCTCCATAGCTTTTTTCGTTGCTTCCAGGTCCGATGATGTTTTCTTCTGGCACCACAATCCAGAGGATCACATACATCCAGAATCCGAAACTGCCGCACATTGCTGCCACGACGAAAAGCACACGCATCAACGCGATGTCGATGTTGAAATACGACGCCATACCGGCGCAAACACCAGCAATTACACGATTGCTGCGGGAACGTTCAAGTCTTTTGTTTTCCATTGTCAATCTGTTTTTAATACAACTATCAAAATCCATACCAAATCGGTATTTTCGATTATAGAACGAAAATTTTTCGGTTTTGCTGCATGACATTGTGAAAAAATGACAAAATGTCATTTTTAAATGTGCAACCTTCGGTTGAATGTGTCGCGATGCGAAATGTGCAACCTTCGGTTGAATGTGGTTCGCTTCGCTCACATTGAAAAGCTATGCTTTTCCAAATCTTTTATAGTAAGCAAGACGGTCTGCTTCAGGGATGTCTTTGAGCATCATGTCGAGCTCGTCTTTCGGATAGTCGGTGAATTTCAACAACAAAAGTCCGTCGAGGGTATCGTTGAAGTCAGGGTCGACGTTGAAGCACAAGAACTTGGAGTTGATTTTCAGATATTTCTTAAACAAAGTAGGCATACGATAGTCGCCGTTGCTGAGCTTCATGATATAACGGTCAAACTTGTCGACTGTCTCCATGTTTTTCTCCATAAGAACCTGAATGTCACATTTGTTGAAGTTAGGCACAAACGGAGTTTTCGGATGGAACAGCTTCGTCATCTCCTCGTTGGTGTGTTTTGTGGTGACATAATAAACCATGAGGCTCTGGTAGAACTTAGGATACCAACTGCTGATGCTCACAGGTCCGATGAAATAATTCATCTTAGGATATCTCATGATTGTCTCCATCAGACCTTTGAGGAGAAGCATGAGAGGGAGTATATCCTTTTGATAATCAACGGAAACGAATGAACGACCGAGTTCGATAGTCTCTTTGAGATAAGGTTCAAATCTCGGGTCGATATTGAACAGCGAGTCGACGTAGAAGCCGCGAGCACCGTATTTTTCATAAATCTCGTCGCCGATGCCTATACGGTATCCGCCAGCGATAGTCTGCTCCTTGGTGTCCCAAAGAATAAGATGTTTATAATAGGTGTCGTAGTTGTCGGTGTCGATGCTCTTGCCTGTACCCTCGCCTATTGCGCGGAACGCCTCTTCACGGCGGCGTCCCATCTCGTGCATCACGTGTGGGATGTCATCATAGTCAGCGAGATAGCACTCAAAGTCGGCTGTGGTGAACAACAAAGACTTGCTGCGTATGGCGTTCAACTCGCGTGCCAACGACGATGCTCTGAACGGGGCGTCGATAGGGTCGGAGACGCGTGAACGGAAACGTTTCTTCTCGTCGGTGATGTTTGCCTGAAGCGCATAGCTGCGGTTTTTGAGATACGCCGCCAATGCTTCCGGTGTTTCATATTGAGCCACCTCAGCAGGAAGTATAGGCTTGCCTATCTTCATGATTATCTTCTTGTTGCGTTTGTTAAGAAGCTCTCTCACAAGACGTACTGTGGCGAGCATCGAATATATTCTTGCCCAGAAATAGAATTTATGGGAGTTGTTGCCGTCGAAATAAACCGGAATCACCGGCACATTTGTCTTCTGGATAATCTTGGCTATTGATGGCGACCAGTCGATGTCTTCAGGATAGCTATGACCATGGTAGCGAGCCACTTCGCCGGCTGGGAAGACGCCAAGTCCGTGACCTTCCTTAAGTTGCAACAGAGATGCCCTCATGCCGCCGGTGCTGCCGCCAAACTCAGGATTATTCTCGAAAGGGTTGACGGAGAAGAACACCTCTTTAAGATTCGGGATGAAGCCGAGGATGAAATTAGCCATTATCTTGAAGTCGGGACGCACCTTTGCCACGGCATCGTAAAGGATGATGCCTTCTATCGCGCCGAACGGATGATTGCACACCAGCATGAACGGGCCTTCCTTCGGGATGCAGTTCATCTCGTTTTCGTTGACATCATACGTGGTGTTATAACGGCGCAGCATATCCTCTGTAAACTCCTTGTTTTTGAGGTCGGCAGAAGGAGAATACAGGCGGTTTATCTTACGGAAACCCATGATATTCAGCGCAAAAGCCACAAGAGGCTTTGTCAGCGGGCTCCATTTGAAGTACCGTATAAGATCGTCACTTGTAATAAGCTTTTTCATCACTTCCTTTTAAACCGCAAATATACACTTTTTTTGAATACGACAAGAATATTTTATTTTATTAAAAATAACAAAAGGGTGTTGCCATGTAAAAATTTTTTAATATATTTGCCGAATATAATTTTTTGAATTTCAAACTAAAAATATATCATAATGAAGAAAATCTTATTACTTGGAGATGAGGCTATTGCACAGGGCTTTATTGATGCCGGAGGCAGTGCCATCAACAGTTATCCGGGCACTCCTTCCACACAGATTACGGAGTATGTCATAAACTCAAAACAGGCCAAGGAGCTCGGTGTCAGAGCCAACTGGTGTGCCAATGAGAAGACAGCTCTTGAGGCTTCTTTGGGTGTGGCATACGCCGGAAAACGAGCCATGACATGCATGAAGCATGTGGGTCTTAACGTGTGTGGCGACCCGTTTATGAATGCCGCCATCATTGGAACCAAGGGCGTTTTGATTGTTGTTGCCGACGATCCGAGCATGTTCTCATCGCAGGATGAGCAAGACAGCCGTTTCTATGGTCACTGGGCGATGATACCGATGTTGGAGCCTTCAAACCAACAAGAAGCCTATGACATGGTACATTATGGTTTTGACTTGAGCGAACAGCTTGGAACGCCAGTGCTTTACCGCATTCCTACACGTCTGGCACACAGCCGCGCCGGTGTTGAGTTGAGACCTGCCCGCAAGCAGAACGAGCTCACTGAACCAGCTGACGCAAAATCGTTCGTGCTTCTTCCTGCCAACGCCAAACGTCTTTACAGAGATCTTATCGACAAACAGCCATCATTCACAAAAATGTCTGAGGAATCGGGATTCAACAAATTCATTGACGGCACCGACAAGAAAATAGGCATCATCACGACAGGTATAGCATACAATTATCTCATGGAGAACTTCCCTGACGGAAAATGTCCATATCCAGTGGTGAAGATAACACAATATCCGTTACCATACAACATGATTAACCGTCTTTATGACGAATGCGACGAGATTCTCGTTCTCGAAGACGGACAGCCTTTCGTAGAGGAGCAGATTAAAGGCTTCCTCGGCAAGGGAAAGAAAGTGAGAGGCCGTCTTGACGAGACCATCCGCCGTGACGGAGAACTCAACGCTGAGAAGGTTGCCAAAGCGTTAGGAATGAAAGCAGAGGCCACATTAGCCGTGCCGGATGTAGTGACAAACCGTCCTCCAGCGTTATGCCAGGGATGTCCTCATGTTGACAGCTACAATGCATTGAACGAGGTGATGGCAAACCACAAAGGCGGCAAGGTATTCGGCGACATCGGTTGCTATACCTTGGGCTTCAACATGGGCGCCATTAACACGACAGTGTGCATGGGAGCTTCAATCACCATGGCAAAGGGAGCCAGCGAGGTGGGCATCTTCCCGAGCGTAGCTGTTATCGGTGACGGCACCTTCGGTCACAGCGGTCTGACAGGTCTTATGGACTGTGTCAACGAGAAGGCCAACGTAGTCGTCATGATTCTTGACAATGACATCACAGCTATGACAGGTGGCCAGCCATCATCGGCACACAACAAGATCCGCCGCATCTGCGAAGGTCTCGGCGTCGAGCCTGAGCATATCCGCGACATCGTGCCGTTGCCAAAGAACCATGACGAGAATGTCAGGATTATCGAGGAAGAGGTCAACTATAACGGTGTGTCGGTCATCATACCGCACCGCACATGCATCGTCGAGTTGAAGAAACATTTGAAGAAATAAATTTTGAATTTTAAATCAAGAAAAATATGAAAAAAGATATCGTTTTGTGTGGTGTTGGTGGTGACGGCATTGTGTCAGTTGCCAAAATCATCTCAGATGCCGCCCTCAACATGGGCATGAACCTGAAACAATCGGAAATTCACGGTATGTCGCAGCGCGGCGGCTCGGTGTTCTCGCACCTGCGCTTGTCGGACGAGCCTATCTTTGCCGATGTCATTCCTGAAGGCAAAGCCGACATCATTCTGTCGAGCGAGCCGATGGAGGCTCTGCGTTATCTGCCATGGCTCAGCAAGGAAGGCTGGGTGATAACCAACTCCGACCCGTTCATCAACATCAGCAACTACCCTGACATTGAGAAGGTGTATGCAGAGTTGAAGAAACTCAAACACGTGGTGTCGTTTGATGCCAGCGAGATTGCAAAACAACTCAAAGCTCGTTCGAACATGGTGCTTCTTGGTGCCACCATTCCTTATCTCGGCATTGAGTTAGCCAAGGTGGAAGAGGCTATAACACATATCTTCGGCAAGAAAGGCCAGGATGTGGTTGAGCTGAACATCAAGGCTGTGAGAGCGGGATACGCTGAAGCAACGAAATAATCCTGTAGGGCGCAAGGCATGCCTTGCGCCAACGGGATGAGAAGAACAATATGTAGGGAGAAGGCCTGCCTTCTCCCTTTTAAAAATTCAAAAAAATTATGAAAAATTTCACACCGTTTTTGATTTTGTTGTTGTTTTTGTTTTCCTGCAAAGGAGGTAACGAAAACACCACGACCAGAAAGGAATCGAAGAGAAAACCCGAACCGAAGTATTTGTACGGCATCTGCATCGATTCCCTTGACGTTGTTGAAGGCAATGTCAAGAAAAACGAGTTTCTGGCGAACATCCTGCAAAAAGAAGGTGTGAGTTACAATACCATTAATTATATCGACAGGAACCAACGCAAGGTTTTTGACGTGCGGAAGATAAAAGTCGGGAACAAGTACACGTTTCTGATGTCGCGAGACAGCGTTCCGCAAGCCAAATACTGGATTTATGAAATCGACAGGACAAACTACGCCGTTTTCAAGCTAACAGATTCATTATCAGCATGGAGAGGCGAGAAAGAAGTCATCACCGAGATTGAGCATGTGGGCGTTGAGATAAAATCAAGTTTATGGAATGCCATGGCTGATGCGGGCTGCGACTACAGCCTAATTCTCGAATTGTCAGACATTTACGCCTGGACAATCGACTTCTTCGGCATTCAAGAAGGCGACTCGTGCAAGGTCATCTTTGAGAAGAAATACATCGCTGGCGACACGGTGTCGTTCGGAATCGGAAATGTATTAGCGGCGTATTTCAAGAACAACGGCGAAGGGAAATATGCTTTCAGCTATGAGCAAAACGGCAGGAAAGAGTATTTCGACGAGAACGGCGACAACATGCGCAAGGCGTTCTTGAAGGCGCCTCTGAACTACCGTCGTATCAGCTCAAAGTTCTCCAACGGCAGGATGCACCCAGTATATCATGTGGTACGTCCGCATCACGGGGTTGACTATGCGGCACCAACAGGCACGCCAGTCCAATCCATCGGCGACGGCACCGTGATAGCGAAGGGATGGGACAAGAAAGGCGGCGGCAACTACGTGAAAATCAAGCACAACAGCACTTACACCACCACTTACATGCACTTGAGCAAGTTCGGCAAGGGGATCTCGCAGGGATGCAAGGTTAAGCAGGGTCAGACAATTGGATATGTCGGGAGCACCGGCGCATCCACGGGACCGCATCTCGACTTCAGGTTGCAGAAAAACGGCACGTACATCGACCCGCTGAAGTTCAAGTCGCCGAGTGCGGAGCCAGTGAAAAAGGAGAACCGCGAAGAATACAAGAAGCACATTGAAAATCTGATGAAGATTTTAAAGGAGCATTAGTTTATCGCCATAATCGAGTCTATATAGTGTTGCCTGTCGTCGAAAGAGATGTCATGGAAGCAATAGACGTTGTTCCAGATGCATGTGCGATTGCCTGCGCGATACAGCGTGTTGTCCTCGGCACTGACCATGAAATCGGCGTTGCCAACCGACCAGTCTGACTTGTATCGGAAATATGCCGTCTCGCCCTCATTGTCCTTTTTGCACGACCTGAGCAGTCTTAGATAGGGCTTGGTGTCGATAAACGGTATCGGATGAAAGTAATACCATAGCATGCCAAGACGGTCAATGTCGTAATAGCTCTTTTCTGCATTTTCATTCGTGACAACGCGGCGATTGAACATGTCGTCAATGTATATAAACGAGCTGTCCCCGTCGTATTTGATCACGACATTGTAATCCATGCCAAAACCGAGCATGTTGTAGTCATCCATCTGCATTACGCTTAAGTGGAACGATACCCACTGGCGCTCTTTGGCGAACGACAGCGACTGGCTCACGAAGGCGGAGTCGGGTCTGATGTAGGGCTCTTCCATTGCCGCCCGCTGCGTTTTGGCATCGTGCTGACTGCACATGAACGCAGCAAGCGGCAAAAAGAAGAACATTATTATTAATATCGTCTTTTTCATTGTTTCACTATTCTATCCGTGAACTCCGAGCCATCTGTCATTCTTACCTTAATCATGTAAATGCCCGGGGTGAGATTGGAGATGTCGATTGTCGTAAGATGGGACGACGTTTCAGGAGACGTTTCAGGAAACGTCTCTACGAGGCGGCCGTCGATGGAATAGATTTCGACGGAACGGCAGTTATTATCCCCACTGAAGCTGATGTTCAAGCGGTCTTTCGTCGGGTTCGGATAACATAGATACTGGCGGTCTTCGGCGGAGATTTCATTTGCAGACCATGTTTCGTTATCAAATATCACAGAATAGATGGTTTTGGTTTCGTAATATCCGCTTAAATTTTCTATCATCCATCCGCTTAAAGCCACACCGCCTCCTTCCCTGCTCGTCAATCCATAGTTTGCAAACATTCCGTTTCCCGGCAATGATAGCACAAGTTTATCGTACAACAATGTCATGTCGTAGTTTATACATGACACCATCAGGGCGGTCTTCTTCACGTTGTCTGTCTTTGTGTTGTAGTCCCACACAACACATATGCCCTTTTCGGTCATTATAAGGTTCTTGTTGTTGAACCTGTTCTGGTAGTTCCCATTGGTGACTCCGCTTGAGTACTCTCCCCATATATAATACGACTCTATCTCCAACTCGCTGTTCATTCTCACCACGCTCAAAGCTTTGATAGTCGGATATCCCTTATACACCTCTACTGTCATGGCAAAGTGACCGTCGTCGATTTTTACAGCATTAAGATATGGATCAACAGTTCCTTGCCACCCGCCCAAACTCATCAGCATTGTCTTCTTCTTTACGCTGTTGAAGTCTCCGTCCAACACCTCTATTGTAGTTCTGCTGTTTTGTGTACCTGTTATGTAGCAGTATTGCAACGGATCGCCAGACAGCTCGATCATAGAATGGTGAGTGACTGTATATTCGCTCGGCCTCTCTTCTGACATTGCACTTATTTCTCCGTCGAGACTCATCCTCAGGAAACGGTACGTTGAGGTTTCACTGTTGCCAACGCGGCATACGATGTCATTGTTGCCATCCACCATGCAACGTTGGGGGAAGTTCAGGCTGTCAGGGTATTCCGCCACAACCTCGTCGGTAATCTCCAGATTGTCGTTGAAATATGTCGCCTTGTAGTATTTCTTGACATCGCCGTTAACATCCTCGTTGTAGAAGCTCGTCATGATGTTGCTGTTGGCACCGCTGGGGTCGCGAAGCATCGGATGCAGTCCATATATGTAGCTTGACTTGATGAAAAGCGAATCGACAGCCTCGCCCTCGGGCGTTATTTTGTACAAAATGTACCCGATGTCATTCAGGTTCCCGTCGAAAACGGCCTCTCTTACGACAAAGTTGCCGTCGCTCATCTCCATGACATCATAGCACTGGCTCAACGGATAGTCTCCAGTGTGCTCCCACACGCTGAAGTCCTGGGCGTCAACTGCCGAAACAAGCAGTATTGTGATTAATGTAACTAATAGTTTTTTCATGATTTGATGTTTTAAAATGTTAAAATACCGTAAAAACACAAATAATTTTTAGTTAAAATGATATTTTGTGAACATATCAACAGGTGTTTTTGAACCACACGGCGTTGACATTTATACGTTAGGTCCGGTTGGTGACGTGTTGATCGTTGAGAAATAAACCCATAAAAGGTGATGCAATGGTGGTATAACTTTACCATTTTGCATATAACCAGATGTTGGAACAATCTCGCAGCTCATCACATATAGTCCACCATGCGAATACGCATAATCATCTGCAATATCCATATATGCATTTAGAAGCTCACACATTTCGTCGTTATATATAATTGCATTATTTGTACAATTGTCACAATGGTATATATAATCGGGATAATCCTCATAATAGAAACAAACAGGAGTCGGTGTTGAGAAAAAATATCTGCCGGGGGCCAAATTTGAAATTTTGGGATATTGTAGGTTGAAATAATACTCAAGCGTGTCAGCCGCATCATCCCATTGATATGGTCCGTAAACAAAGTAATCACATAGTGTGCTGTCGAAAACAATTGTTCTTTCTCCGTATCCGCTTGTCAAAGCGGTTTCAACTGTTACTGTGGCTGTTGTAGCATTGGCATCAAACTCCTCAATTTTGGGGTATATGTATAAATAATGTGGATTGACAACATTAAGGCTGTGATAGTAGTCGTAAACATGCATTGATATCTGTTTGTACAGACTTGCAAAATCAGACAGGTTTATCGCCCCATTTGCAACATTGACCGCATACGTTGTCGTTTCATACAATATTTCATCCTTATTCTCCTGTATGTCACCAAAATCATAGTTAAGGATGTCGAAAAGAAATGCGTTTGCATTGTCCACTGTCAGGAACTCTTCACTCCTTTCCTGCATTTGCAGTTTCTTCTTGAATTCTGCCGTATACGCCACTCTGTCCGGCACATCCTTCAGGTATACTATGCCATGTTTTTGTGGCATCTGTGGAATGCTATTGACCACTTCGTTTTTCTTGTTGCAGGCCTCAAATGTGATAACGCCTGCCGCTGCGATAAGCAGCGCTGCCATTACGGCAACAGTTTTAGTTTTTCTGACCATAATTTTTTGATTTTAATTTGTTAATAATTATTTTGTTGATTTTAAGGTTTATTGTTTCGCAAAATCTCCTTCAGCTTCGCCGTTGGCGTTGTCAAGCACCAGCGTGTAATTACCGCTTGGGATTCCGGCTATTGGGATGTAGACTGTCTGCTGCACCGCG
>JAFRRS010000025.1 GCA_017427985.1 Bacteroidales bacterium
ACAATGCGCTAACTCGTTGAAGTCATCAAAGGAACCTTTGGGAGACTATTTCAGACACGTAAAGGCAAAAAGCGGGCATCTTCAAGCCATGGTAGCCACTGGCAACAAACTTGCAACAATCTTTTACACCATGGTGTCACGGAAGGAAGAATATGACGCATCTGTGTACGCGAAACATCGACGTGTAACAATAGAAAGAAGTATTACTCGCTTAAAATCCAAGTTAGAACGTCTAGAGCAAGAAAAAAGCATGATACTGTAGCTTGGTTTTGTGTGCGTAGCGCTTTGTTATATAGAAGGGAAAAGTGACAAGAAAAACCGCCTGCTAAGGCAAAAAGTTTTATCCAAACTTTGAATAGATATCCATTTTCTGATGAAGTATTCTAATCACTTCAACTTCATCATCAACTAAACGATAAAAAATCAAATGTTTATTGCACTTATGGCAATATAATCCGATAAGAATCTCATCATATTTTCTGTCTAGATATGTCGGATGCTTAGCAACTTCCTTAATTGCCTCAATCAAATCGCGATAATATGTATCAGCTTGTTTTTCCGACCACGCTTCAACCGTGTAAATCCATATCTCGTTGAGATCTTGGATTGCTTTGTTCGTGAGATGATACTTTTTCATAATGTTTGGCTTTTAGTTGTTTCAAATTGGTTTCAGGGTCGAAAGTATCGTTTCGGCCACTTTCAATTCCTTCGCGAATGGCACTTCTCAGCTGTGCCACTTGCTGCTCTTGTTCTTCCAAAAGACGTAGTCCCGCACGTACCACTTCACTGGCGTTGTTATACCTGCCAGTTTGAATGATCGAGGCAATGAATTCGTCGAAATAACTGCCTAAAGCTACTGATGTTGTTTTCATATCCTTTAATTTTTCGATGCAAAATTACTAATAATTATTAAATATTGGTATCTTTTTTTTATTTTTTTCTTGGCTTCGCTCTCCACGTCGCTCACGGCGTGCGAGTCTGGTCCGAATCGAGGGGCAGCGTGGTCCGATAATTGCCTTGAACCCCGAACGTTGGAAAAACTTTCGAGTTTTTTATATGTCAAAAGAAAAAAGTAACATAAAAATCATTGTTTCTAAAAAACTTTAATAATCTTGCAATATTTGTAAAAAACACTAACTTTGCAACGCATTTTTTAAATATTACCGATAAAATGAAGAACCTCTTGTTATTTATACTATCAATTCTGGCACCGCTAAGCCTCCACTCCCAAGACATCTACACCGCAGGCTCCTATACCAACTCCGATGGCTCGAAAGCTGCGGCAGTCTTTAAAAACGGCGTTGTGATTTATAGCCTCAAACAAGATGGAAAGGATTTGTTTTCGTCAGCAATGGCTATCGATACCACAAATAACGACATCTACTGGTCGCTGAATTCCAATCCTGTTGGTTCCATCTCTGACGGCTATGGCTGCGTGATGAGAAACGACGAAATTGTACTCGACAACATGCCTGGAACCTGTATCAACGATATCTCGCTTGACGGCGGCGACATCTATTCTGCCGGCTATATGAACGACATATACAACGCTACAGCCGCTGTGTGGAAAAACGGCGACACAACTCCTTTGTACACATACTGCGCCGACCAAAACTATAGCGAAGTCCTGGGTATTGATGTCGTCAATGGCGTCGTTTACGCCTGCGGATTTTTCGAACAAGGTCTGCGAACCGGTTGCGTATGGGTGAACGGAGAGCTGTATGCCACTTATCCGAATTGCAAGGTTACCGATATAGCTTATCATAACGGAGATATTTATTATGTTGTAAGTGAATGTTTATCAACGGTATATAAATCAGGAGAGCGACTTTACAATATGTACAATCATTACGGTGGCGAATGCAGCGATGTGAATGACCTGAAAGTTGTGAACGATGACGTGTATGCGGTGGGTTTCTTGGGATATAACG
The DNA here is from genome assembly GCA_017427985.1 of Bacteroidales bacterium. Classification (GTDB taxonomy): domain Bacteria; phylum Bacteroidota; class Bacteroidia; order Bacteroidales; family F082; genus Limimorpha. The sequence goes on from JAFRRS010000025.1 coordinate 1,932, forward strand.
ACTGTTTGGCTTGGAAAAACGGCGATTTGCTTTATCTCCATCCGTTCGCGCTGGATGCCGACTTCAGAGCCTGTTGCTTTTACGACCAAAGCCTGTATTACGTAGGCTGGGATCATGAAAATCATGGCGTGGTCTTTAAAGACGGAGAACTATTGTATTCTTTGGACAATAGCCTTTTTTATGATGTTTGGGCTATGCCTAACCCTCTCGCTGTAGCGGAAATCGAGACTGAGGAGAGTTCAGAAGTTCTCATCTATGATATTTTTGGCCAACCGGTAAACAATAATATTTTGCTACTGGGTTTTTACATCATTAAAAGAGGGAATAAAGTCACTAAGTTTTATAAAAACTAGAAACCAATACAGATGGGAAAAGTTTACGAATTCGAAGCAATAATTCTGCAAAACGAAAACATGGACGCCGCCTACGTCGAGGTGCCATTCGATATTAAGGCGCTTTTCGGAAAAGGTCGGCTCTCGGTGCATGCTACCTTCGACGGTGTTCCTTACGATGGCCAAATCGTGAAAATGGGAACGCCGTGCTACATCATCGGTGTTCGCAAAGACATTAGGAAACAGATTGGAAAGACCTTTGGCGACAAGGTGAAAGTGACGTTTCAGGAGAGGAAATAGCCTTACATCACATCCTGATACTCCTCTCGTCCCGTCATCAACTTCCTCGCATACGAGCAGAGTGGTAAAATCATGTTAATCTTGTAAATCCTGTCTAAAAATAAATCCTGTCAAATAATTTGCATTGTCAATATAATTTTTGTACTTTTGCAACGAATTATATACTATGCCTTCGAAGAAGATTCATAAAGTGCTGATTGCAGGCCGCGGGGAGATTGCGGTGAGGGTGATGCGCACGCTTAAAAAGCTGAGTATCAATTCAGTAGCTATCTATGCCGACAACGATGCCGACGCTCTGCACCGCCGTATGGCTGATGAAGCAAGACCTCTTGGCAACGGTCAACTTAAAGATACTTACCTCAATATTCAGAAGATTATCGACGCAGCTCTTGACACCGGTGCCGACGCTATACATCCTGGCTATGGTTTTTTGTCGGAAAGTCCGGAATTAGCCGAGGCTTGCGCGAATAACAACATCATCTTCATCGGTCCCGATGCCGACACCATGCGCCTCATGGGTAACAAAATCGCTGCCCGCGAGTTTGCGAAATCGCACGGAATACCAGTGACTACTGGAGTCATCGGCACTATGGACGACATCATGAAGCAAGCCGACACTCTTCCATATCCTGTGCTCATCAAAGCAGCGGCAGGCGGTGGCGGAAAAGGCATGCACATAGTTCGAAGCAAAGAAGACCTTCGTGATGAGCTCGAGAAAGCGTCGCGCGAGGCGCAGAAATACTTCGGCGACGGCGAAGTCTACGTCGAGAAATATGTCGAGAACCCGCGCCATATCGAGGTGCAGGTGCTCGCCGACCACTACGGCAACGTGATTCATCTCTACGAACGCGAATGCTCGGTGCAACGTCGTTACCAGAAAATAATCGAAGAATCACCGTCGCCGACGCTCACCCCGGAGAAGCGTCAGGCAATTTGCGAAACGGCTGTAAACCTCTGTAAAGCAGTGGGTTACAAAAACGCTGGCACCGTGGAGTTCCTTGTTGATAAAGACCTCAACTTCTACTTTCTCGAGATGAACACCCGAATCCAGGTGGAGCATCCTGTCACGGAGCAGCGCACAGGAATTGACATCGTCGAAGAGCAGATCCGCATCGCTCGCGGCAAGGAGATGGGCTGGACTCAGGACATGATTCAAGACAAAGGTCATGCCATTGAATGCCGTGTGTATGCTGAAGATGCGGAGAATAACTTCCTTCCGGCGGCCGGCGAGGTCACACTCTATCACGAGCCACAGATGCGCGGCGTACGTATCGACAGCAGCATAGACGGTCCGTGTACAATCAGCGACAGCTACGACCCGATGATTGCCAAGCTTATCTGCTTCGGCAAGACCAGAGATGAAGCTATAGAAATTACTCGCAGAGCGTTGAAAGAATATATCGTCCAGACCGAGAAGACGAATATCCCTTATCTGCAAAGTATAATTGATAATCAAGATTTTACAAATAATAAAATCGACACTTCCTATTGCGGAAAGCATCAGGAAGAACTGGTTGAGACCATGCGTCAGGCTCGCCAAAACATCAAAAAAGAAGATGTGGCGGCGTTGTTCCTCTTCCACGATTTCAATAACCGTCAGAATGCAGCAAATGTCTGGAATTCAATAGGTTATTGGCGTTTCCAGATGTCGCTGAACGTCACTGTTGAAGGCGAGTCGATGAAGGTGCAGATCAACCACCTTTCAAGCACTAACCTCGATTGCGTCATCAACGGAAAGCCTTATTCTGTAATGCTTTCGCAGAACGGCGAGGTCCAGAAGGTGATTGTCAACGGACACACTGAGCCGGTGTTTGTGTCGCAGACTCCGCATCACGACTACTGCGTGCATCTGCGTGGCTTGGATTTCATTTGCCATCGCGATGACCAGCTCAACGACATGAAAGATTATTCGCATACCGACGTGTCTGGCGACGACATGAAGTTCTTCTCGCCAATGCCGGGTAACGTGATGAAAATCAACGTTAAAGAAGGCGACGAGGTGCATTACGGAACTGTCCTTTGTATTGTGGAGGCCATGAAGATGGAAAACAACATTGTGGCGAAAAGTGATGCTAAAGTCTTGAAAATCAATGTTAAAGAAGGTGAAAAAGTAGATACGAAAACAGTTTTAATTGAACTTGAAATATGAATTTCGGATTGACTGAAAAACAAATCGAGCTGCGCGCGAAAGTCCGCGAATTCGCTGAGAAAGAAGTAAAACCGGTGGCGGCGTTCAACGATGAGCACGAGAAATTCGACGTCGAGTTGACCAAGAAAATGGGAAAACTTGGTCTTCTGGGCATGTGCGTACCTCAGGAATACGGCGGTCAGGGACTCGACACTTTGTCGTATATCATTGCTGTTGAGGAACTTGCACGCGTTGACGGCTCTACGGCAGCTACCATAGCGGCGGATAACTCGCTGGGTATCGGTCCTATCAAAGAATACGGAACAAAAGAACAGAAAGAGAAATATCTCCCGGAGTTGTGCAAAGACCATCTCTGGGGCTTTGGTCTCACCGAAGAGACGGCTGGCAGCGACTCGAGAGGAACAAAATCGACAGCAAAGAAAGTTGATAATCAATGGGTTATCAACGGAACAAAGATATTTATCACTAACAGTGCCACCCCGATGACGTTGGGGAGCACAATCCAGGTGATATCTGGCGAGAGCAACGGAAAGCCAGAGTTTACTGCATTTCTCATCGAAAACACAACTCCGGGCTATACTCAGCGTCCGATGGACCGCAAGATGATGTGGCGCGCCTCGAACACCGGCGAGCTGAAGTTCAACAATGTGAAGCTCAATGATGAGAACATCCTCGGAAAACCTGGCGACGGCTCGCATATCATGCTTGCTACACTCGACGGCGGACGTCTCTCCATCGGAGCGATGGGTCTTGGCTGCGCTCAGGGTGCCTTCGAGATGGCTCTCGAATATTCGAAACAGCGCGAGCAGTTTGGCAAGCCGGTGTGCAAGTTCCAGGCCGTCAGCTTCATGCTTGCCGAGATGGCGATGAAGATTGAGGCGGCGCGCGAGCTGCTTTACAAGGCCTGCCGCATGAAAGACGCTCATCTGCCTTACGGAAAACAAACTGCGATGGCAAAACTCTATTGCTCACAGGTAGCTGCCGAGGTTTGCGACAAGGCTGTCCAGGTGATGGGAGGCCACGGATTATTGAAAGACTTCAACATGGAACGTTTCTACCGCGACCAGCGCATCTTGCAAATCGGAGAGGGAACGAGTGAGATTTTGAAACTCGTGATATCGAGATATATCGGATGCTGATGAGGTTCCTCACTTCGTTCGGAATGACAGAGGTTTTATGGTTTAACTAGCGCGGCAAAACGGAACGTACTGATTAAAAGAAACCATCAAGCCGCGCCCCGATAGAAAACAAAGATTTGTCATTCCGAGCACAAAGTGCGAGGAAACTCATAAAAAGAAACGAAAACAATTGAATTAAATAAATAACAAAAAAAGTTAACGAAAATGGAAATCACCAAATTAAATCAAATGTTCGACGTGCTGAAGAGCCGTCCGAAAAAACGTCTCGTAGCAGCTTTTGCTATGGATGATCACACTGTTTGCGCAGTCAACGACGCTGTTGACAACGGTCTTATCGACGCCACCCTCATCGGTGACGAAGCCCGTATCGCAGAGATCTGCAAGGCAGAAGGTATCGACATCAAGAAGTTCAGAATCGTCCAGGAGACAGACGACGTGAAGGCTGCTGCTTTGGCATGCGACCTCATCAACCGAGGCGAAGGCGACATCCTCATGAAGGGTCTTCTCCCGACCGACAAATATATGCGCGCCATCCTTAACAAGGAACGCGGTCTCTGCCCACCAAACGTCACCCTGGCACACGTCGCAGTGATTCAGAACCCTAACTATCACAAGCTTCTCGTGGCTTCTGACTGCGCCATCATCCCGTTGCCTGACCTCAAGCAGAAACAGACAATCTTGAAATATGTCACCACAGTGTCGAAAGCTCTCGGCGTGAAGACCCCGAAAGTCGCCCTCGTGACAGCTACAGAGCAGATGAGCGCCGGCATCCCGGCATGCGTCGATGCAGCTATCATCTCGAAGATGGCCGACCGTGGTCAGATTAAGGGTTGCCTCGTCGAAGGTCCTATCTCTCTCGACCTCGCTTGCGACGCTGAGACAGCACAGATCAAAGGCATGAACAGCCCAGTGGCTGGCGACGCCGACTGCCTCGTGTTCCCTAACCTCGAAGCATCTAACGTGTTCTACAAATGCTGCTCTAAATTCGACAAGGCGGAAATCGGTGCAATGCTCATGGGTGCCAAGGTTCCTTGCGTCCTCTCATCACGCGGCGACACATCGCTCACCAAGTTGTATTCAATCGCATTGGCAGCACTTATTGCATAAAATGAAACGGGTAAAGACGCGATTAATCGCGTCTTTACGATAATGTTAATGATAATCACGTAAATAATAATATTATGTACAAATTATTAATCGTCAATCCAGGCTCGACATCAACGAAGGTTGCTGTTTTCAATGACAAGGAACAGGTTTTCAAGAAGAACATCAAACATTCTGTTGAGGACTTGGCTAAATTCGATAAGATAGCAGATCAGTTTTCTTATCGTAAAGACATGATTCTTAAGGAGTTGAAAGAAGAAAGCATTGATATCAACGGTTTGAGCGCTGTTATCGGTCGTGGTGGTCTTCTTCACCCGCTCACATCAGGTGTCTACGAGGTGAACGAGCCTATGATGCGTGATCTCAAGGCTGCAACTTACGGCGAGCATGCCTGCAACCTCGGTGGTCTCATCGCTAATGACATCGCCAAGGAATACGGCGTTAAGGCTTACATCGCTGACCCTGTTGTCGTTGATGAGATGGAAGACCTGGCACGTTTCTCGGGTCACCCGTTGTTCCCACGTATCTCTATCTTCCACGCCCTAAACCAGAAGATGATTGCCCGTGAACATGCCAAAACTGTTGGTAAGAAATACGAAGACTTGAACCTCATCGGTGTTCACCTCGGAGGTGGTATCTCTGTCGGTGCTCACAAGAAAGGTCGTGTTGTCGATGTCAACAACGCTTTGAACGGTGACGGTCCATTCACACCTGAACGCTCGGGTGCTCTTCCGTCAGGTCCATTGATGAAGGCTTGCTTCAGCGGCAAATATACCAAGAAAGACGTCGACCTTATGCTTAAGGGACAAGGCGGTTTCGTTGCATATCTCGGAACCAACGACGCTCTCGAGGTTGAAAACGCTGTGAAAGCCGGCAACAAGGAATGGGAGAAGGTGTATCGCGCCATGGCTTATCAGGTCGCCAAGGAAATCGGCGGTCTCGCGGCAGCGGCTCTCGATATGAACGTCGACGGCATCTTCATCACAGGCGGTATGGCTTACGACAAGACATTCTGCGAAATCATCACTGAACACGTGAAGAAAATCGCTCCTGTCTACCGTTACCCAGGTGAAGATGAGATGCTCGCTCTTGCTTTGAACGGCATCATGGTGCTCTCAGGTGAGACCGAAAACAAAAAATACGAATAATCTTTGTGATTGGTAACAATCATTAATTTGTACGTGTAAAGACGCGATTAATCGCGTCTCTACATGTGCATATTGTATATGCGTTGTATCAAATACATATTTCTGGCGTTTTTCACGTGTATCTGTTGGACCCTCAACGCCCAGCAGAACGGCAAGACGTTTGTCCATATCGAACATGCGGATTATCAAATCTACGATGAATCGTATGGAAAGAACGTGGAACGCCTTATCGGGAACGTGGTTTTGAGGCAGGATTCGGCGTATTTTTACAGCGACAGCGCACATTTCAATGAGAAGACGCGTTACTTCGACGGTTATGGCAACGTCCATATCAAGGTGAACGACAGCACTGACATTTTCAGCGAAAAATGCAAGTATTCCGGCGACATCAGGTTTGCGGAGCTTTTCGACAATGTGGTCCTTAAAGATGACTCTACGGTGTTGAAAACCAACTACATGACGTATGACCGCAACAAGCATCTTGCAACCTATCCGCGTCACGGCTCGATTACCCGAAATGACAAGAATCTCGTTTCTGAAAAGGGCTATTACCGTGATGATATTCAGGTGGCATATTTCCGTAAGGATGTGGTAGTAACAACGCCGAAAAGCCGAATGATTACTGACACTTTGGTGTATAAAATCAAGGAAGAACGCATGTTTTTCTATGGTCCGACGACTATTTATTATGATGATAATGTCCTTGTCGGAAATTATGGCTGGTACGACGCGAAAAACGATGTTGCATATCTTGACAAAGGTGCGACTTTGAGCAATAAAGGCTATTCAATCACTTCTGATTCAATGTTTTACGATAAGAAAGCCGATTTTGCGAAAGCGATGAGCAACGTTTTTATCGAAGACACTGTCAACAAGGCGATTATCGAAGGAAATTACGCTGAGATGTTGAAGAAATCAGGCAAGAGTTTTGTCACTGACAGTGTGCGAGCACGTTATTTTGCTGATAAAGACACGCTTTACCTGCATTCCGATACCTTGTTTTTCTTCATGGACACGGTTGGGCAGAATGCTGAACGCGTTTTGGCGTATTACAATGTGCGTTTCTATCGAAAAGATATTCAGGGAAAATGCGATTCTTTGAGTTATTACGTCGCCGATTCCACTGCGAAGATGCGTCGTGACCCTATCATCTGGGCTGAAAACAGTCAGCTTCGCGGCGATTCCATCAACATTGTGATAGCAAATAGGGCGATTGACAGCGTGATGCTTTATCCGAATGGTTTTATCATACAAAAAGACACTATCGAGGGTTTCAACCAAATCAAAGGCAAGGTGATGACGGCTTATTTCAAAAACAACGAGCTCGACCATGTCTTTGATGACGGCAACGCTGAGACGGTTTATTGGCTGCGCGAGGAGGACGGCTCGATTATTGGCGTCAACGTGTCGCAAAGTACTGCGATGGATATCAAAATCGAGAAGAACCAGATTGTCAGGATAAAATATTTCAAAAAGACGACGGAAACTCTTTATCCGGTTGAGAAATTGAAGTCAGGCATAGAGATTCTGAAAGGCTTTGAATGGAAGGAGGAGCTGCGTCCTGTCGACAAAAATGACATTTTCCGTAAGGAGGTGAAAGTGGTTGAGGACACTGGCAAGAGCCGAAGGAAAGGGCGTCGGAAATAATTTTTAAAAAATTGTTGCTGTAATAAAAATTTTTGTATTTTTGCACCGCAAAACAAAGGGGTATTAGCTCAGTTGGTAGAGCGTTTGAATGGCATTCAAAAGGTCAGGAGTTCGATTCTCCTATGCTCCACAAACCGCTTGATAATCAGGCGGCTTTTTTTATTGCAACTCCCCAAGAATCTCATCATCAACCATCCTGAAATCTCCAGCCTTTACAATTTTTCCGTCTTCGATGAAAACATAAAGCGGGAACTTCCCATAGGTAATTGCCATAAACTCCTGTGCAGGAATCTTCCAATGCTGATAGTCGGAAGTATTTGTAATCTCAATGAATCTGCTTATCGCCTCGTCACTGCCGCCAATAATAAACTTCAACCTGTCATGGCTGATGCCGTGTCTGTCAACCATCATAGTGACTTTTTCGGTGCCAAGACGGCAATATTTGCATCCGGCGAGTGCATAATTAATAAGGTATCGGCCTCGCTTAATGTCGTTAAATGTCGAATCACTCAAACTTTCGTAAAAAGCAGCGGTATTTATATTTTCTTTTTCGGAATAAATCCTGTTGTAAATCACGTCCATCGGGAGCAAAACGAATGAAACCACCATAGAAATCAATATAGTTGAAGCCACAAGCCATCTTTTCAAAACCGGTTTGTAGTCATGGCTTTTTTCGTTTTTTATTATGAAAAGCAACGCTAAAGTGATGATGTTCTTGATGATAGACTGCCTCGGGTCAAGCTCAATAAGACTTCCGAAACAATGGCAGTTGCTGTCGTTTCTGAAAATGGCGGCGTATATCAGAAAAAGGGTGAAAAACACCATCATCAGCATCGTGAGCCACCATATTTGCTTGAAATACAACTTTAAAATGAGACCGACTCCAATGAGTAACTCAATGAAAATCAATAATCTGGAAAAGAAAGTGGTTGTTACATAACTGAAAATGTTGAAACTGTAGATGTAAATCTCGAAGTTGTCGATGGACAATAATTTCAAAACGGCTGTGCCGATGAAAAATACACCGAGCAACAGCCGTATTGTAAGGTTTATGATACCTAAATTATTGCGGTTTAACATTGTCTTTCAAAGAGTTAGAGATAATCTTCTTGATTTCTGCAATCTTTTCCTCCTTGTAGTCGCGTTTCTCTGGCTTGAACATGTTCTTGTGTCTGCTTCTTCTGACCTTGAACTTCATGTTGTCGAAGTCAGGACCTTTAATCTCGACACCTAACCTGTTGAGAATCGGAGGGCTGAGTACCGCGATGTTGTAGTCGTAACTCATGTCGAGGTTGTGCCGTCCGTAAAGCATCGCCGAATATTTGTCCATGGAAATCGCGAACGGATATACATCGATTTCGTTCTTGAACACCGTAAACTGCACGTCGAGGCTGTCGATTTTGTTGTCGGTCTTCTTGCTGAACAGAAGTAGCTTCTTGATTTTGTTAAATGTCTCACTGTCAAGCACAACGAGGTCTTGACCTTCGATGGAACATGCCGCCTTAAGCGTCGAATATTTCAGCGAATAGTCTGATTTCAGGTTTGTCTCAGCCGCAAAATGGAATTCAGCTTTGCCCGCAAACGAACTCAGCATCGGCACGATGGTGTCGAGGTCTGGCATGATTTTTATCATCTCTGCAATGTCGATGTCGAGCAGATGGAAGTCGAAGCCGGCATAGAGGTGATTCTTGCGTTTCGACTTGTAAATCGCAGTCAGCTGCATCTTGGCAGCCTCGCTGGTGAAGCCCATTTCCTGCAACACGAGGATGCCGTCTTTGATGGTGAGGTCGCCACCCACGTTGTTGATTTTCATCTCGCCGGCGATGGCGCTATTAATTAAGGTGTGCAACTTGATGTCGACACCATACGGCACCATGAACGGGTCGTCTTCTTTGACGGCGGTGGTTGCAGTGGAGTCGGCGACATTTTGTGCTGTCTCTTCTTCGGCACCCATGCCGTTTACAATATCCATGAGCTGGTTGACGTCGGTGTAGTTCGACGAGAAAGTGAATTCTCCTTTAAGCAGCTCGTCGTTTTTGAAATGGTCGTAAAGATTGGTCAGCGCGCCTTCGAGTTCAAAATCGGAATTGCCGAGAACGAACTGGCTGTTGCCGATTTGCAGACCTTTTTCGTTGTATGTCATGGCAACATTTGGAACAACAATCTGCTCGCCAAGGTCTTTCATTTCAAAAACGGCATTGCTCAAATCGAGGTCGAGAAGCGGATTCCACTGAAGGAAGATATCCTCTTCTTTCTCGTTGTAATCGGCGTTGACGTCAAGAACCAAGGCTTCGGTGGCGAAATACATCTCGTCGCCCATGGCGAAGACGAGGCTGTCGCTGCTGTAGACCGCCGCATACGAGGTGTTGCCTTCGTTTGCCGAAGGAAGCATCATCGCGCTACCTGCAGCGTCATTGGTCTGGAATATCATGTCGTCCATCTTGAAATCAATCTTTGAGAAGTCGAAATCGGCGATTGCCGCCATCACGCTCGTGCTGTCGAGGATGTTCGACACCTGCGCGTCGATGTTGAAGTTGTTGAGCGTCGCCGTCATCATATTGGTGATATCGGCGTTGACATCCGAGCCACTGAGCTTGACCTGCGCAAGACCGTTTTTCAGGTTGTTGTCCGACGGATTCGGCAAGACGAAGTCAATTCTCATATCGGAAGAGTTGATGTTGATGGTGTCGCAATATTTGATACTCAATCCGTTACATTTAATCTTGCCGTTTAGCTTGGTGTTCATCAGGTCGAGTTCGCTGAACTGGTCGGCGGTGCCTTTTATGTTGACATCGGCATTGATGACGCCTTTCGCGATAAGCTCTTCAGGTAAAAACGATTTCACGTCGTCGAAGTTGACGTCGGTCTTGACGCTGAGGTTGCAAATCATCTTGTCGAGAACGTCGTTAATCTTTCCGCTTGCCGCCAAAATGGTGTTGTTCATCCTGAGTCTCAATGAGTTAATGGTTAAATCAGATTTCCCGTTAAGGTTGAGATTCGTGTGAAGCGAGGTGTTGAGGCTGGTGAGTGGGTAGGGCAGTACGTCGTCCATCATCAGGTAGCCGTCGTTGAGAACCACATCGGCTTTGATGACGGGCATCTGATTGTCGTTGTACACGCCTTCGATGTGCGATTTGAGCAACAGCTTTCCGTTGACTTTTAGGCCAGTGAGCAACTCTTCTCTCATGCTTTCCGGAATAAGACGAATCAAGTCGTTTATAATCATGGTGTTGGTATTCACATCCATGTTGATTTTGATATCGTCGTTCATCGCAGCATCACCGATGAAATCAATGATGATGTCGTTGTATTTTATCTGTGATTGGTCGAATTTCGCATCATATTTATTGATGTCAAGTTCGAGAGGCGAGTTGAAAAACACGTTGGCGTTGTCGGCATATTTCTCGTTGTCCATCACCAAAGTCAAGCCGTTTATTGAAAGATTGGCAAGACCTTTTAAAAACTCGTAGTTGTTGACCGCGCCGTTGTAGCTTAGCGCCATGTTGCTGAATTTTGCCGCTATGTTGTCGCTGCCTGTCATGAGGAAGCCGGTGGCGTCAGTGCCGATGGTCACTTTTGCGGTGATGTCGTTGCCGGAGAGATTGACTTTGCCGTCGACAAACACGTTGTCCAATGACGCGTCCATCGAGGTGGTGTCGGCGATTCTGAAGTTTATTTTGTTGATGTTCAGTTTGAGGTCGCCGGCGATGATGTCGTTGTTAACGTTGCCTTTCAAGTCGATGCCAAGCTTGTTGACGCTGGCGTAGGTGCTTGAGGCGAGGTCGGTGTATCTCAGGTTTATGTCGCTGACTTTCAATCTGTCGAGGTCGATTAAGTATGAGCTTGTCTCTTCTTCGGCGACTGGTTCTTGTGTCGGTTCGCTCGGCGGGAAGATGTCGAAGTTGTTGTTGCCCTCCACGTCGAAGAAAGCGTTGATTTCACCTCCGTTGAGACGACAGGTGTTTATGATGATTTCATCGTCGCGCAGCAGCTTCTTGATGTTGAGCGACACGACGCATTCGTCGATTGCGGCGAGAGTGTCTGTCGTCCAGCCTTTTGTCGGGTTGATAAGCACAAGGTCATTAATCTCAAGTCCCACGTTTGGAAAAGACTTGAATAATGTCAGGTCGACCTTGCCGATATTGTAATCGCAGGTGATGAAGTTCGAGGCGTATTTGTTGACGAGCGATGTCAGGCGTTTCGGACTGAAAATCAAGTACATCGCTATTAACAAAACGATTAAAACCAAGCCCACCACCGAGGCAAGGCTTATCCATGTGACCTTGTAAGCTTTTTTCATGATGCTGTTTATAAATTATTCTCTGTAAAGCGTATATTCTGCTCTCCAACCATCGTTGTTGTACTTGAATGTCGTCTCATTCAATGTTAGGATGTTGCAGTATTGTGGAATGTCACCTTGACCTTCTTGCATGTGATGAATCTGGGTCAGTTTGTTGTTTGAATCTATTGACCAGTCAAATGTTGTAGCCTCTTCTTCTGTCACATCGTCGGCTTCATCCCAAAACTTACCTGTGCCATCTGAATAATAGACTTCATGATATGGCTGTTCGGCATCAGTCTTCCAACGTCCGACAATAAGCTCGGAATAAGTCTTCTGTGGTTTCGGATCGTCTTTTTTCTTTGAGCACGACACTGTGAACAATGTCACGACAAATGCTGCAAATAATATTGATAAAAGTCTTTTCATCTCTTTTAACTTTCAACTTAAAACTACTTTAAACTCTAAACTAAAGAGCAGCTATCATTTCGATTTCCACCATCACTTCTTTTGGAAGCGTTCTCACTGCGAATGCTGCACGCGCCGGAGGATCCTGCTTGAAATACTTTCCGTACACCGCGTTCATGGCGCCGAAGTTGGCGATGTCGCTCAAATAACATGTCGATTTCACCACGTTGTCGAAGGTGCATCCCGCTTCTTTGAGGATGGCGTCGAGGTTCTTCATCACCTGCTCTGTCTGCTCGGTGATACCACCGTCAACCACGTTGCCTGTGGCTGGGTTTACTGGCATCTGACCGGAGATGAACAAAAATCCGTTGGCTGCTATAGCCTGGCTGTAAGGGCCGATTGCTCCTGGAGCATTGTTTGTTGCGATTGCTTTTTTCATTTTATCCAAGTTTTAAAATTATTCATTCTTTCAGTTACTTTTCTGATGTAGTTCTGCGTCTCCGGAAGGAGTTTCTTCTCGAAATGCTTGAACAGCTGGTCATACGTCATCCCGTTGATTTGCGGTATGGCCTTGCTGATGTTGTAGTCGCCGCGTAGTGACTTCGCCACGTTGCCGGCTCCGGTGTTGTACGACGCTATGATGCACAAGTTCTGGCTGTCTTTGTTGGTGACCTTTGTGTAATATCTTTTTTTGAGGATGTAAAGATAATGGACACCCATCTCGATGTTGTTTTCCGGTTCATACAGATAGTTGGCGGTAGGAGCGGAGAACGGTTTCTTCAGGCTCTGGGCGCAGTCGGCGCCTGCTGTCTTTGGCACGATTTGCATCAGACCGTAGGCAGGGACGAAAGACTTCGCCTTAGGGTTGAACGACGACTCTGTCTGCATGATGGCGTAGGCGAGAGCAGGGTCGACCTCCCATTTCTGGCAGTATTTCTGGACCTCGTTTTTGTATTGCTCGGCGCGTGTGCGGATGTGGTCGGGAGCCAATTCAAGCTTGATGGTCACAACCTGGCGCTCTTTGTTGTCCTCGCCTTTGATGACCTTCACTTCGGGCTTGGTCTTCTCCACAATCTCTTTGACGTCCTTGTCGATGTTCTTTTCCGTGACGGTCTCGCCTGAAGGAGTCTTCACCTGGTTTTCAAGCACAGGCTTCTCCTGTAGCGGTACGGCTTTTTCTACTTCCGAATCGTAGTCCTTGGTCTTTCCCTTGTTTGTCAGCAAGAATTTGAGTTTTTTCTCGATTTCCTTGTTGTCGACCTTCTGATTGGGCTCTTGTATGATTTCAATGGTAGCCTCGCCCTTCTCGAAATCCACGACGCTTCTGGTGTTTCCGTTGTCGGAATATTCGACCCAGTCTTTCGGTGTGCTCTCTTTCACGTTGCCCTTGCCCCATTTCACCTCCATTTCTTTCACAAACTTGTTGTAGGCCTCGGTCTCCGCCTTGACGTAGTCGTCGTATTCTTTTTGAAGCTTAGCGATGCCTTCGTCGTTGGATTTTTGCATGGCTTTCATTATCGAATCCTGCTCTCTCTGATATTTTGCAAAATCTGAATCCACCTGCGAGAAACCAGCATGGCAGCATAAAACCAATGCGATTAATAGTATCTTTTTCATAGTGTTAAATTTTATCTCTGCAAAAATAATAATTTTTTTCAAATAATCAAAATAAATCAATAATTATCGCGGTAATCCTTCTTCTTCGTCAACTTCAAATCCTGCAATGCCGCCGCTTTCACGTTGATTTGGAAGTTCCACGATTTGTATGTTCCGTAAGGAATCACGTTGAAGCGCATCTCCCAGCAGTGAAGGTCGCGATAGATTGTCAGTGAGGTGTATGAAATCTTTTTCGTCTCGAAGTCCCATCCTGTTTGCGCCGACAGCTTCCATTTCGGCGAAAGGCTTACGTCGCCGCGCACGCTTAAAGTCTGAACCGTTGTCCGATAGTCGTTCAAAATATAGTTTATGTATGTCGGGGTGTTTGATATTCGCAGGTTGTAACTAAATGACAATGACCAGCTTGTCGACCAGTCGACGTAGCCGTTGGGGTTGTTGTATATGTCGTTAAGTTCCTCTTCGGAGGCGTTTGGCGACGACACCATCGGCTTCTCTTCCTTTTTTTTGCCTTTGTCTTTTTTCTTGAAAGTCTTGTCATCCAAGCTGTAACTCGCGCTGAAGTTCCATGAGACGCTCTTTTTCCTGAAAAGTCTGTTGTTGACGTCGAATTCGAATTTGTTGAGATTTTTTTGTCCGGTGGAGTCGAGGATGTAAGGGTCCCATGTGCTCGAATACTGGATGCTCAGGTTCTTGAAGAGCGTCGTTCGTCCGCTAATGCTGAGATAAGACCAGTTCAATGAGTCTTTTGCGAGGTCGTAATTGCCTGACAATGTGAGGTTTTCGATGAGCGTCACCTTCTTCAATCCTGTGATGGTGTCTTTTCTTGAAGGGACTTTTATCTCCAGATTGTTGCTTAAGCTGTATGTTATCCTTCCCGATCGCTGTCCTGGTGGGGCTCCGTAGATGCTGCCTTGGAAATAGCTGTATATCTGCTCAACGCCGTTGCCGTCGATGTATGAAGAGTAATAATCCCACATCTTGTCGCTGTAATCAGGGTTGAATGAGAATCCGATTGTTGGGGTGAAGACGTGCCTGATGGCTCTGATGGGGCCTTTCTTGAAGTTCAGCATTCCATAAAGCTTTGTCGTGATGTTGCTCGACGCGTCGTAGGTGAACACGTTTCTGAAATGCGGAATGGTGTCGGTTCTGACATATCCTACGCCTGCCGTGTCGATGTCCCAGCTTTTCTCATAATACTGCAGATACATCTTGTCAGTCAGGTTGACTGATGTGGTCCAGGTGAAGTGCTTGAACAGCTTTATCGGCAGGTTGATTGGCACGCGGTGCTGCATTCCGTTTTGCATGTGGTCGAGCCATCCGTTGACGAAAAACAGGCTGTCTGCCATGCTGATGTAGTTTTTCGCGTTTCCGGTGTAGTTGAGGTTCAACTCGCTGTACCAGTGTTTCTTGCCCGCTTTCCCGACGTTTTTCAACGGATAGAGGCGGTTCATCGAGAGCGTTATTTCCGGCAAGGTGATGGTCATCTGATGTGTCAGCGTGTTCTGGCTGTGGCTTCCGTTGACGGTGAGGTATAGCTTGTTTGCGAAGCTGGTCTGATACGCTATACTCGACTGGAAGGTGTTGCTCAGATACTCCGTCGTCGAGATGGCGTTGTATTTGTTGTAGTTGTTGCTCACGATGTAGACGTCGGCGGAGAACGATGACTTCGGCCTGGCTTTCGCGTCTTGTTTGTGTACCCATCTTATCTTGAAGTCGGTGCTCTCGGTGTAGTCGGCGGAGCCTTCCACTCCCACCTTGTTGATTGCGTAACTCGCTGCCAATGAGCCGTTATATTTGTAGCGGCTCACATATCTGAAAGTCGGTTTTAACGCCCAGCTGCCGCGAGTGTAGATGTCGCCGATGAGCTGGAAGTCCATCTTTTCGTTTATGGCCCAATAATAACCTCCGTTTTCGAAGTAGAATCCGCGGTTTGCCGACTCGCCGAACGACGGAATGATGATACCGGAACGCTGCCCTTTGCTGTTGGGTATCAACGCGAAAGGTATTGCGACAGGTAGCGGGGTCTCCTCAAGTTTTACGAACATCATCTTGGCGACGATTTTGTCGTCGGGGATGACGATGGCTTTGTTGAAATGGAACTCGTAGTGCGGATGGTCCTGGTTGCTGCAAGTGGTGAACGAGCCCGACCTGATGTTGATTTTGCCGTCGTCCATCTTCTTGATGCGGTCGCCGTGAAGATACCCTTGGGCGTCTTCGGTGAAGACCTTCCTGATGACTCCTTTCTTGGTGTCGAAGTTGAAAGTCATCTCGTCAGTGAGATATTTCTGTCCCGCCTGCGAAAACACCGGCTTCCCGACGATTTTTCCGGTGGAGTCAGGCATTCCCTTGGCAAAGACGGTGTGTTTCTCGAAGTCAAACTCGACGTAATCGGCTTGAATCTCGATGTCGTCGTATTTTATGACTGCGCCGCCATAATAATAAATCTTGTTTTTGCTGAAATCCTGAATGGTAGAATCATTGCAGCTTCTGTCGATCTGCGATTCAATTGATGACTTTTTCTTTTGATTATCAAGGCTGTCTAATGTGTTTTGACCCCTGCCGGCTTTCGCGAAAAGCATCAAGCAGAAGAAAAAAACAATAAAAAAGCGATATGTTGGCCTTGTATACAAGTTTTTTATCTAATTTTGTCAAAAATTCAAATTGCAAAGATACGTTTTTTTATGAACTCTAAACTAATATTTTTTATTATATTAATGAGTTTTTTGGCGATAATACCTGAAACTCGGGCTCAATCGACCAAGATAAAAACCGTCGTCATCGACGCTGGGCATGGCGGAAAAGACCCTGGAGCTGTCGGAAGCAAGGGAAAAGAGAAGGATATCACCCTCGCTGTGGCGAAAAAAACCGGCGAATACATAAAGAATAAATATCCCGAAGTTAATGTCGTTTACACCCGCAAGACTGATGTTTTTGTGGAACTCATGGAGCGTGCGCGTATCGCAAACCGCAACAATGCCGATGTTTTCATCTCGATACATTGCAACTCTGTGGCAAGCTCGAAAAACACCAACGGCGTTGAGACGTTTATCATGGGAGAGCACCGCAACAGCGCGAATCTCGACGTGGCGAAAAGGGAAAACGCCTCCATCCTCTATGAGAGCAATGCCAAGGACGACTACGACGGTTTCGACCCGAACAGCACCGAGGCTTACATCGCCTTCAGTTTCATTCAGAGCGAATTCAAGCAACGTTCTTTAGAGCTGGCTGAATATGTTCAAAATGAATTGGTTACTAAGGCGAAACGCGCCGACAGAGGAGTGCAGCAGGCGGGATTTCTGGTGCTTTACAAAACCGCGATGCCTTCAATCCTCGTGGAGCTCGGCTTCATCTCAAACCCTGCCGAAGAGCAGTTTATGATGTCTGACGACGGTCAGGCTTATCTTGCCTCGGCGATTTACCGCGCTTTCTGTACCTATAAGACCAACTACGAAAAGAACTCCGTCGAGCTGAAACAGGAAACTACGACTCCTGAAAAGCCTGCTGCCGACAAAAACCAAGGCATCGTTTATAAAGTCCAATTCACAACGAAGAGCCGTCAGGTCGACAACCCGCAAAATGTTTACAGCAATCTGCAAGACGTTGATTTTTATGAACATAACGGGATGTACAAATACACCGCGGGCTGTTTCACAAACAGAAAAGATGCTGATAACTATCTCAAAGAGGTGATCGCGAAAGGCTACGATGGTGCCTTCGTGGTGGAATTTGAAAACGGGGTGAGGAAATAATTGTAAAAAATAATGTAGAGACGTGCCATGGTACGTCTCTACAAAAGTTATTCCTTCACGATTCTTTCGGTGTATTCCTTGCCGTCGGTTGTTTTCACCTTTAAAATATAGATGCCAAGGGTGAGGTTGGAAATGTCGATTGACGTTTCAGGAGACGTTTCAGGAAACGTCTCTACGAGGCGGCCGTCGAGGGAATAGATTCCAACGGAACGGCAGTTCACATCGGGCGAAAACTCGATGTTCAGGGACTCGTTGGCGGGGTTAGGGTAGCAGTAATACGGCTTAGACATG
>JAFRRS010000026.1 GCA_017427985.1 Bacteroidales bacterium
CTATCGGATAAATCATCACATCCCGTTGGGACAAGGCACGCCTTGTCCAATAATAAAACCAGCGCCGAGTCAGCATCGTGTTGCATCAGGCTGTCGATGCGCAAAAGGTTTCCGTCGAAGGAAAACGGCAGTGGC
Source organism: Bacteroidales bacterium (assembly GCA_017427985.1). Classification (GTDB taxonomy): domain Bacteria; phylum Bacteroidota; class Bacteroidia; order Bacteroidales; family F082; genus Limimorpha. The sequence continues at coordinate 136 of JAFRRS010000026.1, forward strand.
TGCGGCTCCACAACGGGCTCGGGCTGCTTCGCACAGGAGAGAAGCAGTGCCGAAAACAATATCAACAACATGTTTTTCACACCTGTTTCTTCATCTGACTCAACTGCATCCTGATTCTGCTCGCCATGATGTCTATCGCCACCTGGTTTGAGCCTCCTTGCGGGATGATGATGTCAGCCAGACGTTTAGTGGGCTCGATGAACTGGTTGTGCATCGGCTTCACAAAGGTTTCATAATGACGTAACACGTCCGACACTGTTCTTCCACGTTCCTCAATGTCGCGCTTGATGATGCGCATCAGACGGTCGTCACCGTCGGTATCGACGAAAATCTTGATATCCAGGCGTTTCACCAACTCAGGACAAGTCATGATAAGGATGCCTTCCACTATCACGACCTCGGTCGGCTTCACTGGAATGACCTCCTGCGAGCGCGCGCATGTCACGTAGGTGTAGATTGGCATCGGGATGGTCTTGCCTTCCTTCAGCATGTCGAGATGTTTCACCAACAAATCCCATTCGATGGCGTCAGGATGGTCGAAGTTTATCTCTTTCTTGGCCTCCGGCGACAGGCTGCCGTTGTCCCAATAATATGCGTCTTGCGACACCACGCTGATTGAGTCCTCTGGAAGCGCCTCAATCAATTTCTTGACCACTGTTGTCTTGCCGGATCCTGAACCGCCGGCGATACCGATTAGTAACATTTTTTAGAAGTTAGAAGCCAGAAGACAGAAGTCAGAATGGGGAACCAGAATTCTGTCTTCCTGCTTCTGGCTCCTGTCTTCTTAAAAATTAAATTCCAATAAAGCTCATCAAAATACCAGCTGCCACTGCGGAGCCGATAACACCTGCGACGTTAGGTGCCATGGCGTGCATGAGGAGGTGGTTCGATGGATCGTATTTCTGACCTTCGACCTCGGAAACACGTGCTGCGTCAGGCACTGCCGACACACCGGCGTTACCGATGAGAGGGTTGATTTTGTTGCCTTCCTTGCAGAAGACGTTCATCAGCTTGGCACCGCACACGCCACCGAATGTTGCGACAGCGAATGAGCAGGCACCCAAAGCGAAGATGATGAGAGAATCGACTGTGAGGAACACGTCAGCCTGTGTTGAAGCACCGACGGTCAAGCCTAACAGGATTGTCACGATGTCGATGAGCGGGTTGGCTGCCGTGTTGGCGAGACGTTTTGTCACGCCGCTCTCTTTCAACAGGTTACCGAAGAACAGCATACCCAAAAGTGGAAGTGCCGACGGGCTGATGAAAGTGGTGAGCAACAAACCGACGATAGGGAAGATGACCTTCTCTGTCTTGCCGACCATACGAGGCTCTCTCATCTTGATGAGACGCTCTTCCTTGGTGGTGAGCAAGCGCATGATAGGCGGCTGGATAACAGGCACGAGAGCCATGTAGGAATATGCCGCGATAGCGATTGCGCCGAGGAGGTGTGGAGCCATCTTTGTTGAGATGAAGATAGCGGTAGGACCGTCAGCGCCACCGATGATACCGATAGCTGCTGCCTCGTGCGGGTCGAAGCCCAAAGCACGGGCGCTGATGAAGGTGATGAACACGCCGAGCTGGGCGGCTGCACCCAAAATCATCAAGCGAGGCTGTGAAATCAGTGACGAGAAGTCTGTCATTGCACCGATGCCCAAGAAAATCAATGGAGGATAGATACCTTGACGAACACCGAAATACAGATAGTTCAACACTGAACCTTTTTGATAGACACCGGTCTGGATGTTCATGTTGAACACCTGGCTGATAAGTCCGTCGAAGAACTTGGCGGTGTTAGGTGCTGTCGGGTCCATGCCGGCCGGCAGGAAGGCCTGCAGCTGCTCAGGAGTCATGCTGTGGAAGTGCTCCAAAGCCTGCTGGCAAGTCATTTCGGTGTCAGCAGACATTCCTGAGTACAATCCGACAATGAATTTTTGCGCTTCTGTCAAGTCAAAGGTAAGGTTTCCTTGAATCTCTATCTTCGAGAGGGCAGCGAGTGCTTCTTGAAGGGTAAACTCGTACGAGTCTTGGATAAACGGGATGTTTCCCACTATGATACCCACTCCGATAGGGATGAGCAGCATAGGCTCGAAGTCGTATTTGACTGCGAGGAAGATGAACACGAATGCCACCAGAATCATGATGAGGTTGCCTCGTGTGCAGTTGCGGAATCCGGTGAACTGCCAGAACGAATACATGCCGTCGCCGATGGCTTCTCCGGCTGAGACGGTCTGCATCTCAGCGTCCTGAGCTTCCATCGCCAGCTCTGTCGTCGCCTGTGGTGCGCTGAACACGTGTTCAGCCATCGCAGGGCTTGATGTCATGATGCCGTGAAGAACGAGCAGGATGGCTACCAACGCGAAGATGAGCAGGGCTTTTCTTTTAACGTTGAATCTTTTCTTCATAATTATCCAATTACAAATAAAACAGCGCCTTGCAGAATGTTGTCGCCCACTCTGACTTTAATTTCCTTGATTGTTCCGTCGACTTCGGCGAGGAAGTTGTTTTCCATCTTCATGGCTTCATACATCATGAGTTTGTCGCCGCGTTTCACGACGTCGCCCACGCTGACGTAGATCTGCATGACGGTGCCAGGAAGCGGTGCCAATGACTTGTAGCCGTCGGCAGGTGTCGATGCAGGAGCTGCCTCCTGTTTAGGAGCTGCTGCCGGCTTCGGAGCCTGACGTTTAGGTGCGACGAAGGTCGGGACCTCTTCCTCTTCACGCTGGACTTTTACATTATATTGAGTGCCGTCGACAACCACTTCGGCGTTCTCGCCTTCGTAATTCTTCACCTCGACTTCGTACTCTTTTCCGTTGACTGTGAATTTAAATTTCTTCATCTCTTAAAAATTTCTTCTGTTTAAACCATTTAATCCGTAAATCTTCGAGCTCCATGGGGAATAGCGGCGCTCGACTCTCTGAATGGTCACGAAACCTGACTCTTCGTCATGCACGTCTTTTGCCAACGCCAGAGCAAGTCCGATAACCGCCGCGAGGTCGTCGTCGACCTTCCAGCCCGCTGCTGTTGAAGTCTTGGGAGCCTCGGCAACCTTCTTCTCTTTCTTGGCTTTCTTGAAGTCGTGGTTCACGAGTTTCGAGAATCCTGTGAAGATGCAGAAAAGAACGACCAAAGCCGTAATCACGATGCAGAATCCACCGACGGTGACGACCCAGTCGTGAGTGGCGATAGGCTCTCTAACAGCTGATAACATTATTGATAACATGTTCATATTCAATTCAATTTTAATGATTTAAAATTACAACGGAATATTGCAATGTTTCTTAGGCGGGTTGGTGTCTTTCTTTGTCTCGAGGGCCTGCAAGGCTCTGATGACGCGGAAACGTGTGTTGCGTGGCTCGATGACATCGTCGATGTAGCCGTATTTCGCTGAGTCGTAAGGATTTGCGAACTTGTCGCGGTATTCCTTTTCTTTCTTTGCGACGAACTCGGCTTTTTCTTCTGCGTTCTCGATGCCTGCGATTTCCTTACCGTTGAGGATTTCGACAGCGCCTGAAGGACCCATGACGGCGATTTCTGCTGTAGGCCATGCGTAGTTGATGTCAGCGCGGAGCTGCTTGCAACCCATGACGAGATGTGAGCCACCGTATGACTTGCGGATGGTGATTGTTACTTTTGGCACTGTAGCCTCGCCGTAGGCGAACAGCATCTTTGCGCCGTGGGTGATGACACCGCCGTATTCCTGCACTGTGCCAGGCAAGAAGCCAGGGACGTCGACCAATGTCACGATCGGGATGTTGAAAGCGTCGCAGAAGCGGACGAAACGTGCACCCTTACGTGATGAGTTGATGTCGAGAACACCTGCTAAGAATGCAGGGTTGTTTGCCACGACACCGACAGGTTTGCCGTCGAAACGTGCGAAACCGACGATGAGGTTCTTAGCGAAGTCCTGTGCTACCTCGAGGAACTCGCCGTTATCCACGATGGCGTGGATGATGTGCTTCATGTCGTATGGCTTGTTCGGGTTGTCAGGGATGATGGCGTTGAGTGAGTCTTCCTTACGGTCGATAGGGTCGTTGCATTCGATGCGCGGAGCCTCTTCGAGGTTGTTCTGTGGAAGATATGAGATGAGGTCGCGGATCAAAGCGAGACCTTCTTCCTCTGTTTTTGCCATGAACTGGCTGACGCCTGACTTCTGGTTGTGTACCAAAGCGCCGCCGAGCTGGTCAACGCTGACGTCTTCGCCTGTCACTGTCTTCACTACCTTAGGACCTGTGAGGAACATGTAGCTGTTCTGCTCAGTCATGAGGATGAAGTCGGTCAAAGCCGGTGAGTAGACCGCGCCGCCTGCGCAAGGACCGAAGATTGCGCTGATCTGTGGCACAACGCCTGATGCGTTGATGTTGCGCTGGAAAATCTCAGCGAAACCTGCCAATGAGCGTGAACCTTCCTGGATACGTGCGCCGCCTGAGTCGTTGATGCCGATGATAGGGGCACCGTTCTTCATGGCCTGATCCATCACCTTGCATATCTTCTTCGACATGGTCTCTGACAATGAACCGCCGAGCACGGTGAAGTCCTGTGAATAGACGTAGACGAGACGTCCGTTGATGGTGCCGTAGCCTGTCACGACGCCGTCGCCGAGATACACCTGCTTCTCCAGACCGAAGTCGGTGGTGCGGTGTGTGAGGAACATGTCGAACTCCTCGAAGCTGCCCTCGTCGAGCAACATGGCGATGCGCTCACGAGCGGTGTACTTTCCTTTTTCATGTTGTTTAGCGATACCTTTCTCGCCGCCACCTAAACGTGCGAGAGCGCGCTTGTCCAACAACTCTTGAATTTTCTGTTCGATTAACATTTTCTATGGATTTTATTATTTGTTTTTATTTTCGCAAAGTTCTGTGAGGACACCGGCTGTTGATTTCGGGTGCAGGAATGCGATTGTCAAGCCTTCAGCACCGCCACGTGGAGTCTCGTCGATGAGGCGGAAGCCTGATGCTTTTGCCTCAGCTAACTGGTTCTCAATGCCTTCCACTGCAAATGCGATGTGGTGCATGCCGCCCTTGCCGTTGTTTTTCTCGATGAAAGCAGCGATAGTGCTCTCAGGTGATGTTGGCTCAAGAAGTTCAATCTTGGTCTGGCCGACTTTGAAAAATGCGGTCTTCACCTTCTGATCCTTCACTTCTTCGATAGCGTAGCATTTTGTTCCGAGCATTTTCTCGAAAACTGGAATCGACTCGTCCAAGCTTGTGACAGCAATTCCAATGTGTTCAATATGGGTTGGATTCATAATAAAAATATTAAAATTCGAATTTGTTGCAAAAATAAGAAATATATTTATTTCTTAACCAATTTTTCAGTTGAAATGATATTTTTATTGTCGTCAAGAAGATTTATGAAATAAATTCCTGCAGGAAAACTTTCAACGGAGATTGTTGCCTCATTTCCTGAAATCTTACAAGAATTGACAATTTGTCCTAAACAATTGATTATCAATATTTCAGAAGATTCAATCTCTGTGCTTATTTTTGCAAAACCATTTGTTGGATTTGGTGATAGAATCATCTTCTTTGTGTTGAGAGTGTTTTCCGCAACGCCAAGTTGGGTTTTGTCGATGGCGCCGATGGTGTATTGTCCTGTTTGAAGGTCGCTGACCATAAAGAAGCCAAGCTTCCAGTTGCCTTGCTGGGTGTATGGGATGACGCGCCAGGTGTCGCTGACGTTTGCCCTGTATAGAAGCACTGCCGAGTCGTTTTCTGTATGGATGATGTCGCCATCCATGTTAACATTGTTGGAGAAGGTGAATTTTCCTGAAACATCAGCATCGCCAAAATCCAGTCTCAACACATTCCAATAATGTCTTGTTGAAAGTGTCAGTCCCGGAATGTTGGTGTCGTCGCTTGGCGCAACGAGGTTCTCTTCGCCACGAAGCATCACTGAGTCGGCGACGCTGTTGACGATGAGGATAAGTTGCTGCTCTATTCCGAGGTTTCCAGGTGCTTTGGCAGTCAGGTTTTTGTCGAGCTTGGCATCCAGGAAATGGTTGTAATAGTCAACAAAAGCTGCAATCGGGTTGATGTCGAGAGTGATGGTTTTTTCAGCCTCCATGCCGTCCCAGTTGACCAATGTCGTCTGCAGCAGACCTTCGTTGTCAACAAATGTCACTTCCACGCGGTTGTTTTGTCCCACGTGTGACGGACCATAGTGCTGGTAAGTCATCTTGACGGTGGCATCAAATTGGTTCCCGTTTGGTGTCACGTCGAGGAGGTTGACGCCGTAGTGAGGCATGCCTGCTGTAAACACGTAAGTGTCGAAGAATCCATTCATGTCGATGCCGGTTGATGCCGTGATGTCGTCGCGGAGTTGTTCCGACGATGATGCGCCGAATGCATAGTTGTTAAGATGGTCGCGCATGGCGGCAAGGAAAGTCTCTCTTCCCAAGTAGTTCATCATGGTGTTGACGACCACGGCGCCACGGTTATAGACGGCGCTTCCGTCGTATGTCATGGTTTGCGGGATGTTGTTCAAAGGAATCCAGTTGCCTTCGCTCTTGCACCATTTGGTGATGGTGCTGGTTTTGGCGCTCATTTCCTGCTGGAAGTCGTCTTCTCCGTAGACTCCCGAACGGTAAAACACTCCGCAGAACTGTGCAAAGCCTTCGTTGAGCCACATATCTTCAGCGGTTGAGCAGGTTGTCTTGTTGCCAAAATACATGTGCGAGAGTTCATGCGCCACATACTCCTCTTGGCTTGTGTTTCCTGTCAAGACACCGCTTGTGATGCCGATGTTGTCAACATGTTCCATGCAGCCCACGCTGGTGATGGAATAGCCAATGCGGTTGAAAGGATACGGTCCGAAGTTGTTTTCATAGAAAGCGGCGATGTCTTTCACATGCACGAAAGTGCCAGGCACTTTGTCATATTGGTTCGGTTTCACATAAACGGTAATCGGGATGTCGCGCTCGATGCCGTTATAGGTGTCGGTCCACTCGACGTAGTCTCCTGCCACGAACGAGATATGATATGTCGCAATCTCCTGAGGCATGTTGTAATGCACGGTCTTGGTGCCGTCGCCGTTATCGATTGTACCTTCGAGGTTGCCTCCGCAAACCGCTGTCAACTCTGTCGGCACAGTGACGTAAACATCGTATGTCGCCTTGTCGGTGAAGTTGTCGACGCATGGGAACCAGCATTTGCCGAGGTTATGTGGTATCGACTCAAATCCCACGCCCATGTTGCAGACGTAGCCTGTAGTCCACATAATGCCGCCCCAACTCTCGTTAAAGGTGTTGCCACTGTATGTTATTGTAAACGAGGCGGTTGCATTTGCCGCTAAAGCCGAAGAGAGGTTTATTGTGAGCACGTCGTCGTTTTGTGAGAAACTGCTGACATCTGCGCCTGTCGCTGTCACTGCGCTGGCGGTCAACGATTTAAGCTCCAAAACAACAGTGTTTGTTGAATTGACCGCTGTCAGTGTCACAATGGTCTGTGCCTGCAGCGTATGATTCGTAAAATCGATATTATTGAGATGAATCTCGTAATTTGTCACATCAATGTTCTCGCCTGGAGTTTGTGCGTTGGCGACCAATGCCACGACAACAAGTAAAAGTGTAAATATTTTCTTCATGATTTTAAATTTCAATTATTGCATTTTATTCTGAAAGTGTCGTAAATTCCACTGTATCTGTAACATAACTATTCTCGTCTTCAAGGTAATTTATACACCAATAATAATGGGTCTCAGGTTGAAGACCAGTAAGAGTTACAGAAAACTCCGGATAATTCATTTGTATATCAGCATAATGTGTGAAACCTGCTGGCATGTCTGCTTTTTCACTAACCAACAGCCACATTCCAGTTATTTCGTTTTTACTGCCATATTTTGCTGAAATGCTTATGAAATCAGATCCAATTTCCGGTTCACCGTTTAAATGATAATAAAGTGTGCCGCCAGTTGTAGGAGTATCTCCTCCTGAACTGCTTCCTCCGCTTGTAAACTCTGGAAGCTTCTTGCAGCTTGTTGCAAGCACCAAAACTGTCAATGCTAATATTGTCGCTATCTTCTTCATAATCGTAAAATTTTATTCTTTTTTGCCAAAACAATAACCGACTCCGATTCTGCCTTCAAAAACGCTGAAGTTCGTGGTGGCGCCGTCGAGCGAGACAACAATCCTGCCAAGATGTGCCTGCACGCCGACCAAGCCTCCGAAGCCATACGTGCTGTAGTCGCTCACCCAATAGTCGGTTCGTTTGTTATAGATGTCGTACATCTTCACCCACAATGAGTTGGCGCCGTAGCCTCCGCCGATTTTCATGTTGATGGGACCGTAAACATTGAAAACCAAACCGCCAATCACCGACATCGAGACATAACTCGTTTCTGCTCTATAAGTGGGATTTGCATCGAGGATGGCTTGGATCTTTGCTGTTTTCATGTGCTCCCACTGGCCCTCAACGCCCAAGTTCGTGAATACACCATTCGTCATGAAGGTCACAAACACACCGGCTTTGCGCATCGTGCCGGCAGTAAAACCGAATGCCGCCTGGTTATATGTGTTGTTAGACAAATTTAATGTGACGAATGTGTGCAGAGGTTTTCTTGGTTTTTCAGGCACCTCAGGCTTTGGCTCTTTGGCGGGTTTTTCCACATAGACAACCTGCGGCTCTGGCTTGTTTTGCATGGCTTCTTCTAGTTTTCTCATGCGTTCAAGTAGTTCCTCCTCGGTCAGTTTGGAGTTGTTCACGAGTGTGAGCTCATAGCCTCTTTTTGGCTTCATGTCAAAAGGAAACCAAAACTCCGTTGAGCTCAAATCGGGATGCGAAATTTTCAGATAGGAGGCTTTGTAGGTGACATAAACCCACACCTCGCCGACGTTGTATTCACATTCGATGAAGGTCTGTGCGTCGCCTTGGAAGAGCAGCTCGCGTCGCTGCTTGTCGTTGATGTTCTCTGTTTTCACTTTGACAACGGCATACGGCACGTCGTTGTCGTCGGTCTGAATCTCTGGATTTATGTTGACGAATCCGTCAACTTCCTTAAAGGAGCCGGGTTTCACTTCAAGCTGTGCCTTCGCACTGAGCGCGAGGAAAATTGCAAAAATCAAAATAGAAAATCTCCTCATATTGATAATTTTTGCAAAAATAAGAAAAAAGTAGAGACATACGGCTGTATGTCTCTACAAAATTTTGATAATCAATTTTTTTTACTATTCTTCCACGCGAATCGGTTCCGGCATAGCCTTGTGGATGTCGAGTTCGTCGATGAGGTTGGTGGCTCCGTACACCTTGTCGATGACGAAGAGCACGTAACGGATGTCGACGTTGATTGTGCGCTGGAGTTTAGGCTCGAAGTTGACGTCGCCGCTCATGGCTTCCCAGTTGCCATCGAAAGCGAGACCGATGAGTTCGCCCTTGCCGTTCATGATAGGGCTGCCCGAGTTGCCGCCTGTGATGTCGTTGGTCGAGAGGAAGCATGTGATGAGCTCGCCGTTCTTGTCGGCATACTGTCCGAAGTCTTTCTTCTCAATGAGGTCGAGGAGGCGCTGAGGAGCGTCAAACTCGAAGTCACCAGGGATGTATTTCTCGAGGATGCCTTTGGCGGTGCAGACGTAGTCATATGACACGGCATCAGCTGGCTGATAGTCTTTAACAGAACCGTAACTCATTCTCAATGTTGAGTTTGCATCTGGATAGAATTTCTTGTCAGGTTGTGTTCTTGTGTAGAATTCAAGGAGACCTTTCACGAAGTAGTGATTTGCTTCTGATATTGCCAGGTTGGCTGTTCTATAAACCGGTGCCACAGAGTACATCTGGTCTCTCAAAGCGTTGAACATCACGAACGCAGGGTCCTTGGTCATCTTCTTTGGGTTAGGTTTCTCGATGTATGCCTTAATTGTCTCAGGGCTGCTGAACATTGAATTGTCGTAAATCATATTTGCCAATGTTGTCCAGTCGCCTTTTGCTTTCTTCAGAAGCTTCTGGATTTCAACAGGGAGTTCCTCTGTAGCGAATTTCTTGCCGTAGATGTTCAAAACAGCAACGAGAATGTCTCTCTCAACACGTGGGTCTAGGTCTTTGAACATTGCGTCGATGTCCATCTGTTTCAAAGCTTCTGTTGCAGCTATTTTTTCTTCTTTTGGAGCATCTTTAATTGTTGCCATCTCATGATAATCTGCAAATTCAGCTGAGATGGACATTGGGGTAAGCTGTGCTACGAAGTTAGGATAGAACAATGTGTTAGCCACTTCTGAGAGCTGTGCGTACATTGCATCGAGAGTGCCGAACACCTCGCCATATTCTGCAATGCAGTCTTCGTCAGAGTTGACCCACTCTTTGAACTGCTCTTCAAGAGCAACCTTGCGCTCAGCGACTTTGTTCTTGCGGAGCATGGTGATCTGACCTTCGAAATTCTTCCAAGTGTTAGCCAAACCTGCTTTGTTGTCTGCGTAAGCGATATTGACAGCCTTGTCAACTTTCATATATTCGTCCATGACGTCTGTCTCGGCTTTGAAAACTTCGTAAACGATTGGATAGAACACGTCGACGTTGTAGTTGATGCCGAATGAAGTCATATAACGCTCTGTTGAGCCAGGGAAGCCCCAAATCATGGTGAAATCATCTGGCTGTACGCCGTCGAGGCTTATTGGGAGATGATGTTTAGGGGTGAGAGGTCTGTTGTCTGCTGAATACTCTGCCGGTTCGCCGTTTGCGTCGCCATAGACGCGGAACACGCTGAAGTCGCCGGTGTGACGAGGCCACATCCAGTTGTCGGTGTCACCGCCGAACTTGCCGATTGACTGTGCTGCTGTGAACACGAGACGCACGTCGGTGTAGGTCTTGTACACGAACATGTAGTATTCGTTACCCTCGAAGAAGCTCTTGATGACAGGGTTGAGCTTGCCACCTTCTGATGCGGCTTCCTCCAACTCTTTGATTTTCTTGTTGATAGCTTTCTGTTTGCCAACATAGTCCATGTCGAAGTCAAGGACGCTGAAGACCTCGGCTGTCACGTTTTCCATTCTGACAAGGAACGATGCTGAAACACCTTCAGCAGGAAGCTCTTCTTGGAACGATTTTGCTGCGAAACCTTCGTTGAGGTAGTCGTGCTCCACTGTCGAGAGAGCTGCTATTGAGCTGTAGCCGCAGTGATGGTTGGTGAAAAGCAAGCTGTTGCCGGAAACGATTTCGCCAGTGCAGAAGAAACCACGTGGTTTCGCGCCGTTTGAGAGACCCACGATGGCGTCTTTCAAGCTGCTGTTGTTGATGCTGTAGAGCTCCTCTGGTGTCAGCTGGAGACCCATTTTCTGCATGTCGACGTAGTTTAAGCGCTCGACGAACATTGGCAACCACATGCCTTCGTCAGCGCGAACGATGCCCATCATAGCAAAGATGAGGGCGAAAGTCAATGATAATTTTTTCATTTTTGTTATTATTTAGTTAAATATTCCATTCCCATTTCGTACCAGATATCCTTCGGGATGCCGCATCCTGCGAGCTTGTCGAGGTCAGCCTGGAGCTCCGGTTTTATCACGCCGTCGGTGGCAATCCAGTTCTTCACAAATTCATAGTCACCGTTACCCTGTGCGGTGAGGATGGCGCCGCCGAGCTTCTCAACTGCGAGCTTCATCTTCGGGAAGTCGATGTTGTATAAGCCGTTCTCGTCGCGTGTGAATGCGCCTTCGTTGGCGAGATAGTTGAATTCAATCATGTTGGCCTTGCCGTGTGCTGAGGCGGCTCCAAAACGCACTGAGCGGAAGATGCCAGCCATGAAGGTGGTGTAGTTCTCTTCCAAGGTGGTGTTGGTGTATTCGCCCATCTCGTGGAGCTTGGTCACGAGGAACAAGCCGAGGATGTCGGCCTTTGCCTCTTCAATGGCTGAATACTGCTCTTTCAATGCGTGACGCACTGTGCCGCTGCCGTCCAAAGTGTTCTTGATGCCCAGTCCGTGTGCCACCTCGTGGAACATCACGTTGGCAAAGAAAGCGTCGAACTTGATGCTTTCACGTGCCTCTGGAGCAACCAATACATTTGAAATCGGGACGACGATTTTGTCGAACTTGGCTTTCATGGCGTTCTTCAGCTGGAGCTTGCGTGTGCCTTTCTGCAGCTGCACTCTCTCGTCGTTAGGCAGGTTGATGGCGATGGTCTTTGATGCCATGTTGCAGTCGCCGCCGTAGAACACAACGTCGTAAGCCGCGAGGTCGGCGTCGCTGCCTGGTTTCTCTTGTTTGTATTTTTCATCGACAGGCAGTTTTGTCTGAAGCTCAGGCAACAACTTGACGTAACGTGTCAGTTTTGCTGTCCAATCCTGGTCTTTTATCAGGATGAACGACTCGTGGGCGGCTTTGTAGCCGAACAAGCCGTCGGTGTAGTTCTCGATAGGTCCGACGACGAAGTCCACGTTGTTGTTGCGGACATCCATCCAAGCCATGTCTGAATAGTAGTAATCGTCGGTGAGGAGCGCTGTGGCTCTGAGTTTCAGATACTCTGCAAACTCTTTGTCTGCTGCGAGTTTTGAAGCTTTCATGAGAAGGTCGGCGGCTTTGTTGATTTGCTCGGCGAAAGCCTCGTGATACCACATCGTCTGGAGACTGCCGTTCTCGTCGCGGTAAACCATGGTGTACTGGCTGGTCTTGTCAGGGTTTTCCCATGCCTCGAACTCTTCTTTTGTCATGTCGGTAGGGTAGAAGCCTGCTCCTGCCGGTTTAGGTTCGCATCCCGGGATGAAGATGCGGCGGTTGTCGAGCTGATCCCACGGACCGTAGTTGATTTCCGCGTATTTGCGGGCGTTCGGGTCCTTAATCTTGCTCAGAAACTCGTCTTTGTCGCCGCCGAGGTTCTCAGTCCAGTAGATGTCGTCCATAATCTGACCTGCCTCGAAAAGATAACCGAGCATTTCTTTCTCATTATCAGAGAGATGGCTGATGTCGGTTGTCAAAGTCACCTTCGCATATTGGTTGGCGAGGGCTTCGTAATTCTCTTTGCAGTTCTTTTCGCAGCATGATTTCTCGTCCTGCTTACTTCCACAGCTGACGAGTGCTGCCGTGATAGCTAATGCCATTGCTATGTTTCTTATTTTCATATTGTTATGATTTTATTTTGCAACTAATGAAATTAACCATTGGATGTCTTTCCAAGCTTGGCTGAACCATTCGACGTTGGCTTGGATGATATTTGTCGGGTCTGACATTCCTCCTCCGAGAGAATAGAGGATTATCGCGATGTTGAAAAACAGGAAAGTGAAAATGTAGAGGTACGAACGGAACACGCCGCTTCTCTGCAAATCGCTCTGGTCGCTACGGGTGTCTTTTTTCCAACATGTGATGTGGAACATCAGGGTGAAGCCGATGATGAAGTCGATTATAGGAAGACATTCGTTTTTAATCATCAGACGGATGAAAACAAAGATGAAAGTGAGGTACGGCAGCATGTAAGGAGCCAAAAGCATGATGATGTTTTCGCCTGTGTTGGATGCCACGTAGCCAAGCACTCTGTCGTTTTCCGACAACGAGTCGGCTGACTTTGCCTTGAATTCACTTATTTTCTTGCGGAGGAACAGACCGCTCACGAGCATGTGAGAGCCTTCGTGTGTCATGGTCTGCATGATGTCGAGGTTTTTCTTGAAGAAAATAGCCGCGATGATGATGAATACCACCATGCCTATTGCAAGCCAAAGATAACCCTGATAAGTGTTGGTTTTGAATGAGTTGACAACTGTAACTCCGCATCTGTAGAACTCAAACGCCGCGATGATGAGCGTCAGGAGGAATACAAATGATGTTATGAAACGCCAAAGTTTATTCATGATGGTTTATTTTGAGATGAATAATTTCTTGACAATAGTCAATTCTCCGTAAATCTTCACGAAATACTGGCCTTCCGGAAGCTCTGACACATTGATTTCGTCGCAGTTTTCGACGTTCATAAGGGTGCGTCCCATCATATCGATGATTTCGATGCCTGAGATGCTCAAATTGTTGTCATTCAATATTTTAATCACTTCGTTTGTCGGATTGGGATAGATGCTGACGTTGCTTTCGAAGCCGTTTTCCTCAATGTCATCGACATCGCAATTGTTGTAGACAGGGTTTACATAAATCAGGTTCTCGCCGACATGGTAGCAGAGCAGATGGAAAATCGCGCCGTCAGGTGTCGGGGTGTAGTTGCCCGAGTTGACGAAGCCTTTGCTGCTTCCGACGCCCTCAATCCAGTATTCTGTCTCGTCTTCGAGACCGATGAATTGGAATGTGTGTTTCTTTCTTGAAACGCCGTTGTTGTCAGTGATTGTTGTCACTTCGGTCACCTGCATTGGATGCTCGTCGCTGTCGTTGAAGAAATCGCCTTCTTCAAGGTCGTAGTCGTAAAGCATCACCTCTTCGTCGTAGCTGCTGCCGTTCCATTTGCAGTAATAAACCTGGTTGTCCTCGTTGCGATATGCGCCGAGAAGAGTGCCTTCACCTTGGACATAAATGGTGTGGTATTCCATCCCGCCGATTTCAACATTTTCTGCCTGGTAATGAGTCTCTTCAAATGTTCCTTGCGGATGCGGCGGACTCCAGATGTATTCGCCCATGATGTACCATGTTTGAGCGTTTACGCCTAATGAAATCGCTAACAATGCGACTGTCAAAGCGGCGATTTTTCTGATGTTTTGTAAAGATTTAGCCATAATAATTCAAATTTGTTTTAAGCTACAAAAATACGGAATTTTTTAAAATTATTTATAAATGTTTAAAAAAAATGTGATGCTCCCTCTGGTCGCAATGTGAACACTTCGTGTTAATGTGTGTACGAGTGCACCACATTCTGCGAAGCAGCATATTTTAATACATTCTGCGGAGCAACACATTTTTTTGTATTTTTGCCAAGTCATGGCAGGTCTCTATCTCCATATTCCGTTTTGCAAGTCGAAGTGCGCTTACTGCAACTTCTTTTCGGTCGTTTCCGAGAGGCAACGCTCTGATTTTCTTGAAGCTTTGAAAAAAGAAGCCGTGGCGAGGAAGGATTATCTTGGCGGTGAGGAGGTGCGCACGGTTTATTTCGGCGGAGGCACGCCTTCGTTGCTGAAGCCTTCTGAAATAAAGGAGATTTTGGATGTCTTGCGTCAAAACTATAAGATAATCGACAATCCAGAAATCACTCTTGAAGCGAATCCGGACACGGTTTCAAAAGAGTCGCTTTTGGAATATAAGTCAGTTGGTGTCAATCGGTTGAGCGTTGGGATACAGAGTTTTTTCGATGACGATTTGCAATATCTGAGCAGAAAACACGACTCGAAGCACGCGCGTCAGGTCTTGAAATGGTCACAGGAAGTTGGCTTTCAGGAGGTTACAATGGATTTGATTTACGGCATCCCAACTTTGACGGACGAAAAATGGCTGAAAAACCTGGAGATTTTCTTTTCGACGGGGATAAACCATCTTTCGGCATACGCCTTGACGGTCGAGGAGAAGACGGCTCTCGGGCAGCGCATCAGGAAAGGCGCGGCTGCTCCCGTTGACGAGGAAGCCACGATCCGGCATTATGAAATCTTGACGCAACAGGCTGAGAGCCACGGGTTTGAGCATTACGAGATAAGCAATTTTGCGCGCCCGGGACATTATTCAAGGCATAACACCATTTATTGGAAAGGTGAGAAATATCTCGGCTTGGGGCCGTCGGCACATTCTTTCGACGGCGTTTCGCGTCAGTGGAATGTGGCGGGCGTGAAGGATTATTGTGACAACTATTCCTTTGAAAGAGAAGAACTTACACCCGATGACCGCTACAATGAATATATCATGACCTCGCTTCGCACGATGTGGGGCGTCGATGTGAATTATCTTCGTGATAATTTTGGCGATAAATATGCCGAAAAGTTCAAAAAAGTATCGGAAAAATACATTTTATCGGGAAAAATGTTTCAAAAAGGCGAAAAATACATCTTGAACTCCGCGGGAATGCTTTTCGCCGACGGCATCGCTTCAGAACTGTTTAATTGTTAAAAAATTTTAACAAAAAACTTTGCTTGGCATTCAAAAATTTTGTATAATTTTGTAGCCGAAAAATAGGATTATGCAGACGCGGAAAATCGAGAACGCCAAGTTGGAGATGGTCGACAAGTTCGTCCGTTACACCAATATGAACATCTTCCTGACCGGCAAGGCGGGCACAGGAAAGACGACGTTTTTGCGCGGCCTTGCTGAGAATCCGACGAAACGCCTTGTGATTCTGGCTCCTACCGGCGTCGCCGCCATCAACGCGGGCGGACAGACGATACATTCATTTTTCCAATTGGAATTCGGTCCTCAAATCCCCGACGACGTAATTCATACCACCACCGCCAATCCAACGCCAGGTAGAGACGTGCCATGGCGCGTCTCTACAATGCAATACAAAAAATTCTCGTCTGTAAAACTGAAAATCATCCGCTCATTGGAATTATTGGTGATTGACGAGATTTCGATGGTGCGCGCCGACCTTCTCGATGCCGTCGATGCTGTGATGAGGCGGGTGCGGCATAATGAAAAACCCTTCGGCGGCGTTCAGGTGCTCATGATTGGCGACATACACCAGCTCGCACCCGTTGCCAAAGAAGAGGAATGGGCGTTGTTGCACGATTATTATAAATCAGTGTATTTCTTTGACAGTCATGTGCTTACGAAGACACCGTACTGCTGCATCGAGCTTGAACATATCTACCGGCAGGAAGACCGCCAGTTTATCGACATATTAAACAAGGTGCGCAACAACTGTCTCGATTCTGATAGTTTGCGCATCCTAAACAGCCATTATCATCCCAATTTTGAGCCCGACGATGACGCAGGCTACATCACCTTGATGACGCATAACCGGCAGGTGAATGAGATTAACGAAAGTAAGCTTAACGCATTGAAAACCAAATTGTTGAAATTTACGGCTAAAGTCTTCGGCAACTTCCCGGAGTCGTCGTATCCGACAAAATTCGAGCTTGAGCTGAAAATCGGGGCTCAGGTGATGTTCGTGAAGAACGACCCTTCGCCGGAAAAGGCTTATTTCAACGGGAAAATAGGGCGGATAATTGGCTATGACGAGGACGACGGACTTCAGGTGAAATGCGATGACGAAGTGATTGAAGTCCAGCCTGTTACGTGGTCTAATTTCGAGTACAGCATCAATGCTGAGACCAAGGAGATAGAGGAGAAGGAGGTCGGAAGCTTCACGCAGATTCCGCTGAAATTAGCGTGGGCGATAACGATTCACAAGAGCCAGGGACTGACGTTCGATAAGCTGATTCTTGACGCGAGCCTCGCCTTCGCACATGGTCAGGTTTATGTGGCTTTGAGCCGCTGCACCTCGCTTGAAGGTCTTGTCTTAAAGGCGAAATTGTCACAAAGTGGCTTGTTTAACGACCTGACTATCAATCAGTTTGTCGCTGCTTTGCCGTCAAGGGAGCCAAATGAGGAGCAGTTTGAATACAACAAGAAACTCTATGAGTCGCAGATGTTGTTCGAACTTGTTGATTTTATTGACATTGAGAGCGATTTAAACGGACTCAGGAAGGTCGTTTTTGCGCATAAACGAAGCTTTGAAGACAAACTGAAAGAAAAAATCTCGTCGAAAGGGCAGAAGTTTCATGAGGAAGTGGTTGAAGTCGCAGAGAAATTCAAACGTCAGATTGGCGGTATTTTAAGAGATAACTTCCAGATTGACAATAATTTACAGCTTCAGGAACGGGTGAAGAAAGGTTGCGCATATTTCTTGGACAAGCTTGCCGATTTGGATGAAATTATTGAGTCATCAGTTGATGTCGACAACAAGGAGGTTAAAGCGTCGTTCAAGAGCGCGTTTGAGCTTTTGAAATCGGATATTTTTGTCAAGAGGGCGTGTCTTGTGAGCTGCATGACTGGCTTCGACATGAAGAAATATCTCACGACGAAAAACAAGAAAATCGTTGAGTCTGAGGAACATGGGAAGAAAAAGGAGACGAAGCCGAAGGAGAAACGGGAGAAAGGCTCTTCAGTGAAACGCACCAAGGAGCTGATTGACGAAGGGCTCACCATCGACGAAATCGCTGAAAGGCGCGGGATGACGCGTGCAACCATAGAACAGCACGTGGCGGAGCTCGTTTTGAATGGCGAAGCCGAGGCAAAAGACTTCATGAGCAGGGAACATCACGACAACATCGTGGAGTACTTTGAGGAAACAAAAGACTCCTCGCTTGGACGCGCCCGCGACGTTCTCGGTGAGGATTACTCGTGGGGAGAACTGAGAATTGTGCTGAACGAGATGAGAAGAGAGTCTTGATTATTGTTCGACATCGCTGACGAGACGGACACTGTGTGGTTTGAATTTGTACATGTCATCATCGGCTTTGATATTATCATCATGAATGCCTAAAGCGTGTGCCCAATAGCAATCATCCGACCATGTGCGGGCAACCGACACCGACCAGTAATAAGCATACATGGTTTTGTGCTTGCAATAATAGCAAATATTGGTTAACGGCAAAAATACGGCCCCATTGGCCTCAAATTTATCTTTCCAGTCGTTGCTGCTGATTTTATTTGAAGTTGATTTGGCGTCTTCCTTGTTTGCACCGCTTAATTTATATGTCTTTGCATCCCAGTTGTCTGGAAGCAAAATCACCCCGGCAAAGCCATTTACGACAGCTCTGGCATATCTTATGCCTGATTTTGTGTTTCTTTTGTTGAAGACATAAACCCATTCGTCTTTTGACAAGGTGCGCCATATATTTGGTTTGTTGCCTCCGTTTTCTATGGCATTGTAGACTCCCCAGTCGGCACGCGCGTATTTCCCTGTTAATTCACGTTTATTAATGGCTTTTGCATACGAGATTATGGTTGCTCTATTGTAGGCATAGTCGTTGCCTCCAGGTGTGAAGCAAAGTCCCGCTTGATTTTCAGAGCCAATAACCTCACCATAATTGGTGCAAAACTCATTTGGAACCTTTGAATATGGCTGATAGCACCATGCTCCGCTGTCCCATCCGCTTGTGCCCCATCCGAACTGGTCAATCCAGCCGTCGTATGTCTCGGACCTTTTCTTGTTTGATTCCTTGTCAATGAAATCCCATGGGTTTTCGGCGAAACGCCAGGTGTTTGTCGATGCCTGATATTGCAGATTTCCCTGTGAGAAATAAACTTTTGTCGAGTCGCTGACCGAGAAAATTCCGTTCACGGCTCCTTCTGGGCAGTTTATCATCACTTCATGGAGAATAATAATGTCGACTTCCTTTACATCAAAATGCTCTTTTATTGTTTTCCATTTCTCTTTTTTGATTTTCACCTCGCGCGGTCCAATCATAATATCTGTCAATGACAACGGCGTGACGCCCACATGCTTGTTGTCAATGTAAACGTCGGCTTCTGAAGGCTCTGATGTTATTGATATTTTGGCGTAAATCGGTATTGGATGCAGCTCGTAGGTGGCTGGTTCTTCCGCGACAACAGTAATCAGTTCTGTAACCGGGCGATGGTAGGGTTGCCTGTATTCAACCTTATAGTTGCCGCTTGATACTTTGCCTGTCCAGGTGCCGAGCCATAAAAATTTGTCGTTGAGATAAATCTCGGTGTCTTTTTCGGCTTTAAATGTTATTTCAGCCACATCGCTTTTAAGCACTATATTCACTTCTCTGTGTTCTCCTTTTTTCACCTCAACAAACTCCGACGTGGTTTTGTATCTGTCTTTTGAAACGATAATCTCATAGCCTCCAGCCTGAATCATGTCGTTTGAATAGGGATTGCTCATTTCGGTGCCGTTAAGTGAAATCTTGGCATCCTCAGGCGTCGTCGTGATTTTCAGCGAGCCCCAGCCGTCGCTCACTTTTGAGGTTTTGTTGACGAGAGTCATCTCGTAGCCGTGCTTCGCCTTCAAATCTTCGGGCAATGTGAACTCATAAGAACTGAACTCGGGATGCGAAATCTTCAGATAATCAGCGTATCTTGCGGTAAGATAAACCCAAACTTCACCGATTTTGTATTCAAGCATGATGAAAGTGCCGCCGTTGCCCTCGAAAATAAGCTCGCGACGTTGCTTGTCGCTGATGTTTTCGGTTCTCACCTTGATGACCGCGAAAGGAAGGTCGTTGTCGTCGTACTGGTAGTCGGGGTCGGGGTTGGTGTTTACAAAACCGATGGTTTCCTTGAAAGAGCCTGGCTTTACTTCAAGCTGTGCCAATGCGTTTAAAGTCAGGAATATAGCAATAATAGCGATTATGATTTTTTTCATAAAGAATCATTTTAGAATGCAAAAATAGTTAAAATTTGTTGGTTTTGAAAAAAATGTTTAATTTTGCAATAAATCTGAGTTATGAAAAAGTTAGTCATTTTATCCGGAGCGGGCATCAGTGCCGAAAGTGGAATCAGTACGTTCAGGGACGCGGGCGGACTGTGGGACAAATATCCTGTGATGCAGGTGGCGTCGATCGAGGGCTATGAGGCTAACCCTGAATTGGTTATCGATTTTTACAACGAGCGCCGCAAACAGCTTCTCGACGTGAATCCGAACCAGGGACATATCCTTTGCGCTGAGCTTGAAAAGTATTTCGATGTGACTGTTGTCACGCAAAACGTTGACAATCTTCACGAAAGAGCTGGTAGCCATCACATCATCCATCTTCATGGCGAGCTGACAAAGGTGTGCTCTAGCTACAACCCGAACGACCCTCGATACATCCGTGAGCTGAGACCTGAGGAATTTGAGGTGAAAATGGGCGACAAAGCTGGCGACGGCAGCCAATTAAGACCGTTTATCGTGTGGTTTGGCGAGGCTGTGCCAGAAATCGAGACAGCGGTGCAATACGTTGAAAAAGCCGACATATTCGTCATCATAGGGACGTCAATGAACGTGTACCCGGCAGCGAGCCTGCTGTATTACGTGCCTTCCAACGCCCAAGTGTATCTCATTGACCCTAAAGACGTTAACATCAACACGCGCCGACCGATAACGCACATCAAAAAAGGAGCTTCCGAAGGAATGAAGGAACTACTCGCTACACTCGTAAAGTGATGCTCCCTGCGGTCGCAATGTGAGCCCTTCAGGAAATGTGGTGCCTTTCAGGCAATGTGCAGCCTGTCGGCTGAATGTGCGCTTTCAGCGAATATGCGCGAAGCGGCACATTATTTATTATTAAACTGATTCATAGTCAAATCCGGTCCGATGGCGACGAAGCTCTTCACCATCTCGACGGCGATGTCAAGGCGGGGCTGGATCTCGTTTATTTCCTGCTGTTTCCATTCCCCGATGACGAAGTCGATCTGATGCCCTTTGCTGAAGTCGTTGCCGATTCCCACCTTAAGACGGCAGAAATCGCTGCTTCCGAGCGACTCGATGATGTTTTTCAATCCGTTGTGACCGCCGTCACTGCCTTTTTTACGCATCCTCAAAGTGCCGACAGGCAAGGCGAGGTCGTCACAAACGACCAAGATGTTCTCAATCGGGATTTTTTCCTGTGTCGCCCAGTATTTTATGGCTTTTCCGGAAAGGTTCATATACGTCGTCGGCTTTATCACAATCATCTGGCGGCCTTTGTATTTCATCTCCGACACCATCGCCAGGCGGCTGGTGGTGAATGTGTTACCAAGGTCTTTCGCCAGATGGTCGGCGACCATGAAACCGATGTTGTGCCGAGTGTTGGCGTACTCGGCTCCGATATTTCCCAGACAAGCAATCAGATATTTCATGCTGCAAAAATAAAAAAAAGCCTTCAAACGAAGGCTTTTTCCATATAAATTTCTTGAAATTTACATTATTTTGCTTCTGCTGTTGCTTCTGCTTCTTCCTCTGTCTCTTCAGCTGCTGCGTTACGTGGAGCCTTGACGTCGACAACGATGGTGTTGGCTGGAACGAGGACTGTCATCTTTTCGAGGTTGAGGTCTTTCACCTTAATTGACTGGTTCATCTGAAGCTTTGTAACGTCGATGATGATGTTGTCAGGAAGGTCGTTGACATAACCGCGGACTTTCAATTTTGAAAGGTTCATGTTCATTCTACCGCCACGCATAACGCCTGGGCATGTGCCCTGAGTGCGGATAGGAAGCATGACTGTGATAGGGTTGGCTTCGTTGACATCGAGGAAGTCGGCGTGAAGGACTTCGTCAGTAACTGGATGATACTGAATGTCTTGGAGGATTGTGTGGTAAACTGTGCCGTTGATTTCGAAATCGATAATCAATGTCTCAGGTGTGTAAAGAATCTTCTTGAAGCTTCTTGCATCTGTTGCAAACTTCACCTGTTCGATGTTGTTACCGTAAATGACGCATGGTACGAGACCTTTTGCGCGCAATGCTTTAGCATCTTTTTTCCCTACGTTCTCGCGAAGAGAACCGCTCAATGATACTGAATTCATTTTTTGATTTTTTAATGTGATTACTTTAATTGTTGTATGTTGAGACGCGATGAATCGCGTCTTTACGTTCCTTTAATTAATGATATTACTTCTTATTGAAGAATTCGCTCAGTGACTCGTAATTCTCTACCTTCTTGATGACCTCGGCGAGGAGTTCGGCTGTTGAGAGCACGTGGATCTTCTTGCTTGGGTTCTTGAGCGGGATGGTGTCTGTCACGACCACTTCGTCGAATACAGAGTTGTCGATTTTCTCCATTGCCGAGCCCGAGAATATCGGGTGTGTTGCGAAGGCGCGGACGCTGCGTGCGCCGTTGTCTTTGAGCAGCTGGCCGGCTCGGGTGATTGTCCCTGCCGTGTCGATGATGTCGTCGATGAGGATGACGTCACGGTCCTGAACGTCGCCGATGAGTATCATCTTCTCGATTTCATTCGGTTTCGAACGCTGTTTGTGGCAGATGCAGAACACTGTGTCGAGCATCTTGGCGTATGACGAGGCGCGACGTGTGCCGCCGGCGTCAGGTGATGCCATGATAGGGTCTTTCAGGTTCAGGCTATTAATATAAGGTACGAAAATCTTCGATGCGTAGAGGTTGTCGACCGGGATGTCGAAGAATCCCTGGATCTGGTCGGCGTGGATGTCCATTGTGATGACGCGTGTGACGCCAGCCACCTGAAGCAGGTTTGCCACGAGTTTGGCGGCGATGCTGATACGCGGGCGGTCTTTTCTGTCCTGACGCGCGAATCCGAAGTAAGGGATGACGGCGATGATACGGCGTGCCGAGGCGCGTTTGGCAGCGTCAACCATCATGAGAAGCTCCATGAGGTTTTCTGTCGGCGGGAACGTCGATTGGATCAAAAAGACGTCTCTTCCGCGTAGATTTTCCTCAAAACTTGGCTGGAATTCTCCGTCGGAGAACACTGTTACGTTGCATGTTCCGAGAGGTTTGCCATAATATTCGGCGATTCTGTCTGCCAGATATTTTGTGGCTCTGCCTGAAAAGATTGATACAATGGGCTCTTGCATAGTTGAAAACTGTTTGTTTAATTTTTCGGCTGCAAAAATATGAAAAAAAATGTTGCGTGTAACAAAAAATGTATTAATTTTGCAGCCGAAAAAGTTCATTGAAATTTAGGCCTAGGTGGCGGAATTGGTAGACGCGTCGGTCTCAAAAACCGATGAGGTAACACTCGTGCCGGTTCGATCCCGGCCCTGGGTACGGATTTAGAAAGTTAATCCCTTGTAAATCAACAATTTGCAAGGGATTTTTTATTGCTGGTGGGGCCACGGTGGGGCCGAGACGACAATAGCATGGGAAACCAAATGACGAGAAAACACTGGGGATTGGGAGAATGTAAAAAATGGTGCAAATGTTGAAAACATCTGCACCAAACCCCAAAATATTGCTAGCTTATGTCGTCTAGCTGATTGCAAAAATACAAAATTTATGAATAAGCATAGTGTATTTTTTATTCAAGTTCGTAATATCCGAGATACTCGGAGTTGGTGATGAGCTTGTTGTCGGCGGAGCGCATGGCGAACCAGGCGTGAATGTGTTCGCCTTCCCAGTCGTCGGGCAAACGGACGTGAGATGACCCCACTGAACGTATGAAGCCGTTGAGGTCGATGTCGGTCATGGTGACATACATGATTTGCACCGAAGGAGGTGTGAGAATGCCTCGTGAGAGAACAATCTTGCTGAAATCGATGGTGTAGTCAGGAGCGTCACCGATGGCGTTGTTGACCATTTGACGCACTGCGTAGTTGAAAGGTGATTGCTTTTTCGCAACATCCTTCAAGCCGAGGTTGATGAACTGAAGCGCCTGCTTCATGAATTTCTGAGCGATGTCCATTTTGTGACGCTGCTCGAGCTGTTTTTCTGTTTTGGGGTTCTTAACGTGCTGAGCGAGACCACGCATGTAGGCTTCTCCTTTCCAGCTGCTGCCCACCACTGTGCCGACCTTGCCGTTAAAACCTCCTAATATTCCTTGTTTTATTGTTCCCATAATCTTTGTGTTGTTTAATTGTTAATCATCATTGATGTTCGGACTGTAGAAATCACGACATTTCTCCGAAACCTGCCCTAATGACTTGTCATAGACGAAAGCCCAGCCAAGATACTGCTTTTCACTTGTGATAGGAAAGCCTTCGATTTCAATATCGCTCAAACCAGTTGTAAAGGGTTGGTCATAGATATAGCTGAACCAATTGTTGGTGCCCAATTCATTCAAAATGAAAATGAAGCCAGGATACTCCACGTGGGAGTTGTCGTATTGGATTGCCCCAACATACCAGTGGCCGTCTTGACCTGGGTCATCGACAAAAAACATGTCAAAGCTCTTCAGGAAGCCTTTTGAGAGAACGAGTTTCTTGTAATTGACAACTGGCTCGCCATCGACTTTTTCGATGGCTGCATGATAGTTGATCTGAGCTGCCTTGTTGAAAGTTGACATCTTATGGTCGTAATTGCCGAAAGTGAGACGGAGAGTCGGTGCGAGCGGACGCAGCGCCTCGATAACAACACGGAGGGCTTTACGGCAGAAGATGACGCTTTCAGACTGGGTGGCGGTGTAGTGGGTCGGAAGACCACGCATGTAGGCGGTGCCTTTCCAGCTGCCGCCTACCACAGTGCCGACCTTGCCACTGAAGCCGCCCAATATTCCTTGATTTATTTTTCCCATAACCTTTATATTGTTTTGTTAAATTTATTATCTCCCGTAGGCCTCGACTTCGGCGATGGGGTCTGAGACCTTGCCGGAGGCTGGGTCGTAAGTGCAAGCGTAGGCGAGATATTCCTTGGCTTCGAGTAGGGGCATACCGTGAAACTCAAGTGTGTCGCCCACATGGAAATGCTGACGGATGATGCCTGTCTGCCATACACCGCCAGTGACATCGTAGATTGCGAATATCAGACCATCATACTCTGGATACTGGATGTCATCAGCGATTGTTGAGATATAGTAATTGCCATCTTCACTTGGGTCGTTTATGACCAGATAGGTAAATGGCTTGAGACTTCCTTGTGAGAAGATTAGATGTTCGTAATTGAAATGAGGCTCGCCTCCTGACTCATAGATAGCAGCTTTGTAGTTGACCGACACAGCCTTGTTGTAGCCTGACATTTTGTGAGCGCGTTCTTTGAAAGTGACGCTCAGCAGAGAGGCGATAGGCTTTAAAGCAAGCGCGAGGATTTTTAGGGCCTCGCGCTGGTAAACCTGCCCCGCTGTGCGGGGGTCTTTAACGTGCTGTGCTCTGCCTCTCATGTAGGCTTGGCCTTTCCAGCTGGAGCCTATGACGGTGCCGACCTTGCCGTTAAATCCCCCGAGGATGCCTTGTTTGATAGTTCCCATGGTACAGCGGTTTTAGAGGTTAAGCTGGGGTCAATGTGACCTCACCGAGATAAATGGAATCAGCGACTTCCTTGCCGTCTTCAGACACCATGCCCAAGTAAACCTCTACCTTGTCGCCTTCCCAGTCGTTAGGAACTGTGAGGCTCTGGGTGTGAGTTGCACGAGTTGCACCTGCGGTGTCGTAGATGGTCTCGCCCTTATCCTTGTTGTAGATGAAAGGCATGGCCTTGTCAGTTGCCAATGCATTACCTACACCGCTGTTGTCAGTCCAGTCGATTTTGACTTCGTTACGGTTGTTGTCCCAAGTTGCTGTTGCGCCTGTTACCTGAGTCAAGCCGCCTTTTGAAACGATAATCTTGGTGAAATCCAGAGCATAGCTCGGATAGCTGCCAGTGACGGCATTCTTGATGGTGTAGGACATGGCAGCGTTGAACTCGGTCTGCTTGGCTGCCTGGCTCTTGAAGCCGATACGGATGTACGGCACGACTGGCTGGAGGAAGCCCATAACGAGAGCGAACTTGGTGCGCTGGTTGACCTGACCTGCCGAACGAGGATTTTTGACATGCTGAGCCTGGCCACGCATATAGCTGATGCCTTTCCAGCTTGAACCGATAACGGTTCCAACTTTTCCGGAGAATCCACCGAGGATTCCTTGTTTGATAGTACCCATAATCTTTAAATTGTTTTTTAGGTTGAAAAAATTGTTTAATTAGGTAACCTTGGTCTTGACTTGGTACGGACTTGGTATGGTCTGAAACCGGTCTCAAAACGAGGTTCGCTGCAAGTATAAATAAAAAAACAACAGGGAATATCATCATGGAATATGGTGCTTCCGATTTCTTGTGGTTTCTCTCGATTTCCAGTTGTGTGTCAAGGGAAATCAGGACGTTGCTAAGCAGTATTAAAATTTTTCACCGAAAGAAATGAAAACAAAAAACAAAAAAAAGATGCTTTTTTTGCCAGCGTAGAGGAGCGCAGGCAGTCAAGGTTTGCGAGAGAAAAATACTCTTTTCGGAGCGAAGTGGAGAAAAGGAAGATTTTTCCCGAAGCAACCCGCAGGGCTTGACCTTGACGGACAAGCGGAACGAGCTAATTTTGCATCGTTTTTTGAATTTTTGAATCACTAATCAATCATCTTTTTCCTTAAAAATCGGAGCACTCGGAGGACTAAGAGAACTCGGTTTTAATAATTAACAATTAAAGGAGCAGCCACCTCAAAGGGTGGGTGGGTTGGGGAGATGCGTTTTTGCAAGTGCTTTGGCGAAGTGATGAACGTAATGAGCGGTCGAGGTGTCGAGGGCTCCCTATGGGAAGCGACACCGAGAACCGCGAAATGGAGTGAAGAACGCAGCCGAAGCTCTTGCTACAGCAGAAACATTGTGTATAAGTCAGGAACCAAAAAAGATGCGTTGTGTTTCCCGAAAGCGGCATGAGCATGTCGTCAGCCGAGGGGTTCCCACTGGGATACGGCTGTCGATATGCTGATGCTGCGGCAATCAATAAAAGACGAAAACGAGATGTTTTGCAGAATCAAAAAGGAAACACTAAAAGGATTGGAAACGCTTTATTTTATTGATGTTTTAAAAAAGATGCCACACCTAAAAGGGTGGGTTGGGTGGGGACGCGACATTGTCGGCAAATTCTTGAGTGAAGAGAAGCGGAACGAAAGATTTTGCCTTAGGGCAGGAACTTTCAATAGAAGCCGAGAACCAAAAAGGAGACGTTATGTTTTGCTGTAGCAGCATGAGTGTAGCGTCAGCCGAGGGTTCCCGCTGGGAGGCGGCTGTCGCTATACTGATGCTGCGGCATTGTATAGAAGCCGTAAACGCTGAATTGAGCAGAGACCAAAAGACTCGGAGCACTCAGAGAACTAAGAGACCTCGGGATTTACTCGGAAACCATCAAAAGAAGCAGCTGCTAAAAAAAACACGTTGGTCTGGGCAAGGGAGGGAAATGAAATGACCGGACGCAGCTCAAGTGAGGTCGCTCCGCGTACCTCCCCCGGCCGATAGGACGGGGGCCCGGAAGCAAAAACGAAGTTTTTTGCTGTAGGGTGCGCGCGACGCGCGTGCGGGGTGGCAGCAGTTGGGAGGTGGCACGGAGGCGTTAAGCCGAGTAGCCCCCAGCTGAAAGCTTGGCTTTTTTAACGGCGCTGCGCCTTTGAATTGTGCAGTGACGCTCAACGAAGACGAAGACAAATGAATTTTGAAAAAACATTTTTAATCGCCGGAAAAAAGACAAGCCTGCCACCCCGCCGGGCGGCGCGCTTTAACACAAGGGGCTGACGGCTGGGATTTGGATGCAGTGGCGTTGTGTTGTGCCTTACCATGAAAAGATGCAGGGACAAACAAATTTTGCAGCACCCCCAGCCGAGAGGCAGCCCCGAGCGAGCGACCAAGCTGCCGCCTAAAAGTCTTTTTGAAGTGCGTTCAATTGCTACGATAACATGGGCGCGAGACGAGAGCCAACTATTGTGCGGAGACACAAAACGTGAGACCCCATGCAAGGGCGGAGCAAAAAATACTACCCGGAGCGAAGCGGAGGTGTGGAGATTTTTTAGCGACGCTTGTTATACCCTTGCAGGGGGCAAAAAGGCTTTTAAGGCAGCGCGGAAGCGAACACCGCTTTCCCGCCCTCACACTCACACTGGGCAGTGAACATTGTATAGGAGCAGGAACCAAAAATACGAGGTGTTTGAAAAGCGGCTAAACGGAATATGGTGTTTTGAAAATGCCATCAAGCCGCTGATTAAAATTGGAGTGTATAATCGAAAATCACATCTTGCTTCGAGGATGATGATTTGTCAAAATCTCACGCTGTCGGTATGGGTTGACATGAAGATAAATTTGCGTGGTTGCAATGGAACTATGCCCAAGAATGTGCTGGATATTGGCAATATCGATGTTTTCTTCAAGAAGAAGGGTGGCAAACGTGTGGCGAAACGTATGTGGTGTAACATGCTTTTCAATATGGCAATCATGTGTCAGACGGTGCACTAACAGCCTTACTGTTTGTGGTCCGAGTTTTCGGCCAATTCGACTGGTGAAAAAGCCATCATCCTGACCATTTGACAATTTGCGCACATTAACCCAATGTTTTAACGACTGCGTGATAACAGGCAAACAGATATCGACAATGCGTTCCTTGTTGCCTTTTCCAATGATTCGCACTTGCCCGCGACAAAGATCAACATCCTGATTCCTAAGTCCGCACAATTCTCCAATTCTCATGCCTGAGCCAAACAACAGCTCGATAATTGCTTTGTTGCGAATGGCAAAAAATAACTGTGCATTGTCTTTTGCAGTAGATATCTTCACCTCAAGCATTTCCATAATTTTTTGCATCTCTTCCTTTGTCATTACTACTGGCAATCTGACAGGTGGTTTTAAACGTATATGCAGGCTTCGCAATGGATTGTTGAACCAATCACATTCCATTTCCAAATAATTCATAAAAGCGTTGACTGATGCGATCTTTCTTTTAATTGTTTTATAGCGATAATTAGACAAAGACGCAATCCATAGTTTCAAGTAATCACGTGTGACATCAAACAATTTGGCATTCGTTCCCAAATCAGCAGCGAACTGTTTTATATCAAATTGATAGGCTTTGATGGTTTTTTGATCCAATTTTCTCTCAAAGCAGCAGTGATTTAAAAATTCTTCTAAAGATGCTGCCATAGTAATTTGTTGTGTAATTTCTGTCATATGCCTTTTTTTGTGGCAATATACAAAATAGCATGAAGCCAATTAGCGATAATAACAGATTATGGATACTTC
>JAFRRS010000027.1 GCA_017427985.1 Bacteroidales bacterium
ACGCCGACGTCACCAGCTGGTGAATCCTGGTCAGCACCGATGTTTCTCCAAAGCTCATACATGAAAGCCTGGCAGAAACGCATGATTTCAGCGTCTGATTTGCCTGTTGGGTCGAAATCAGCACCACCTTTACCACCACCGAGTGGGAGGTTTGTCAATGAGTTCTTGAAGATCTGCTCGAAGCCCAAGAACTTAAGCATTGAAACGTTAACTGCCGGGTGGAAACGGAGACCGCCTTTGTATGCGCCGAGAGCGGCGTTGTACTGTACACGGTAACCTAAGTTAACCTGCACCTGACCTTTGTCGTCAACCCATGTCACGCGGAATGTGAAGATACGATCTGGTTCAACTAAACGCTCAACGATCTTAGCTGCTTCAAATTCTGGATGTTTGTTGTAAACTTCTTCAATTGATTCGAGCACTTCGCGAACTGCCTGCAAATACTCTTTTTCGCCTGGATGTTTCTTTTCCAGGTTTTCCATGATAGTTTGTACTTTCATTACTTTTGTATTTAAAGTTAATTAATACGTTTATGAATTTTCCTTTAAAATTTTCTGCAAAATTATAACTTTATTTTATAATTAACAATATTTTTCAAAAATATTTTATAATTCCGAAATTATTTCGAAACCGATTCATTTCCAACGTATTCCCCGTGTTCCCAAAGGATGATTTCCTGCACGCTGCCGTCGATATTGTACCGAATCTCCCTGCCATGCTTGAGATTATCCTTGTATTGTA
This sequence comes from Bacteroidales bacterium, assembly GCA_017427985.1. Taxonomy (GTDB): domain Bacteria; phylum Bacteroidota; class Bacteroidia; order Bacteroidales; family F082; genus Limimorpha. The sequence goes on from JAFRRS010000027.1 coordinate 742, forward strand.
TCTTCGCATTCTGATACAAGCCGCCTTCGCTGAACCCGTTCTGGACACCTGTACCCCTGTCGTAAACCGCATTGCTGCCTATGCTTCCGTCGGCATAATACATAATCCAGCCGCCATGCATCAGACCGTCGAGATACTCGCCTTCAATGAAAGGCTTGCCATTTTCATAAAACTGGAAGTACGGACCGTTCAAGACACCGTCCTTGTATGTCGCTTTCTTTGTCAAAACAGCAAAAACATTGAACTCCTCCACCACCCCGTCATATTTGTTGTCCTTGTAAAAAGCCTTTTCCTCGACATTTCCGTTCTCATACCATCTCGTTGCCTCTCCATTCAGCACATTCATGGTGTAAACAGCCTCCATCTCGGGCATACCGTTGCTGTAATACCACTTGCAAACGCCGTCAAGCTTGCCGTCGGTATATCTCAACTCAGACTTCACCTTTCCGTCATCCCAATATGAAACGACAGCATCGTCTTTTTCTCCACAAGAAAGGAAAAATGTATTGATTATTAACAGAATAGCTATAAAAAACCTATTTCTCATCGTCTGTTTTCAGAATAACTTTGTTATATCCTTTAAACTGATAGACATTCCAGAAATTGTTTTCCAAACCCGAATTATCATCTTTTCTTTGGAAATCAAAATCCGTGTGAAGCAAAGGAATCCTATAGCCTGGCAGGTGCTCAATCATCTCCTTGCCGTATAAATCAAGGGCATTGAGGAAATACCAGCCGATATCGAAGCCGTCGAAGGCATAGTCGGTGGGCTCGGTGTTGTATCTTGTCCTGAATTTGCAGATAAAACTCTCGACTTTTATGTTGCCATACTCGATGTAATTACCATCAAAATAGATGGCTTTCATCTTCATGAGATTGTCGTTGAAAAGCCCGCCGAACTTACTCCAATCGGGCAGCATAATGACCGTAACAGGATAATTTTCAGTGAGTTTTGTCACCTTATTCACAATCTCATTGGCAAAAACCTTGTCGTTTCCATAAACAATGAAAAGGTTGTTTCTCAAAGTCGAGGCAAAATCAGGGACGAGATTCAAACTGTCGTATTCATAATTGATATTTACAACCCTGTTCAACAAAACAGTGCTGTCATCGATGCTCTTTTTTAAAACACTGATGTCAAAGCTCATACTGTCGGTGCGGTAATCAGATTCATCAAAATCCAATTTCATTATTTTGCATCTTTTGTGATGTTTTTTGATGACATCCACAATCTGTCTGTTAGGAATTACGGTGCATGAATCGATGTTTCTTTCGGCTATCTCTGTGATTTTTGAAATCAAATCATAATCGATTTTCCAGTTCTCCTTGATAATGAACACATTATTGTCATGATAATAATGCTTCATGAGGCTGTCGAGAGGTGCGAGCTGCCCTTCCGCCGAAGGTTTAACCTTTATCACGTTGCAGCAGCTGTCGACGATATTTGAGCGTAGCGTTATGGGATTAATTATAGCGATGTCGTGCCAGTAAGCAAACTGCTTGACAACCTCAAAAGCCTTCAGATAGAACGGTCCGACTATCATGTCGGCTGTCTCCAGCCACGGGTCAGCCACTGCCGAATCAGCCTTTTTAACATCGTTGTCGACATCATAAACCTTGAGGTCGAGAATCATGCCGCGGCTACTCGTCATTGAGTCGGCGGCGATCATGAAGCCTTCGTAGAAATGAAGGAACGAGAACGGCTTGGTAAGTAGCGTCTTGTTTGACGGCTCGGAATCATAAAATTCCTGATTTACCTGCTCGAGATATAATGGAACCATGAGCGCGACGCGGCAAGTGTCGTGTTGCGCCCTGGATTCTAATGTTGCCAATAAAATCAGGCAAACTGCAATATTTCTTAATGTTTTAACCATTATTTATCGTTATGCGGGAGCGGCACGAAGCCGTTGCCCATGACTTCTGCACTCTCAATCACGTTGACGAACGCATTAGGGTCGATGCTGCGCAAACTCAGCTTCAGCTTCACCAAGTCGGTACGGTCGAGGTTGGTGTAAATCATCTTACGTTCCTGGCCTTTGAACAAGCCTGTGCCCACAAAGCATGTTCCGCCTCTATCCAAGTCGTTGATAATAAACAACCTGACATCATCAATCTTGTCGGTGATGATGAACGCTGTCTTGTAGCTCTTGACACCGTCGACGACAAGGTCGATAATCTTGCTTTCTATCACAATCAGGAGGATTGAGTAGATTGGCAGACGGAAGTTGCCCAGCATGAGTGATGTCAAAGTGATTATCGAGTCAACTATCATCACTAACGTTCCGAGTGAGATTCTAGTATATTTGTGCAAAATCATCGAGATGATGTCGCTGCCGCCCGAAGTGGCTCCCGACTTGAACACAAAACCGATGGCGAGACCGTAGATGCCGCCGGAAACGACGGTGTTGAGGAAGTAGTCAGGCTTGAAATACATGTTGGTTCCAAGGACTTCGAGCATCGACTTGTCGATTGTCTGACCTTCTGTTACCTCATGCATGAATTCGAAAATCACAGGTTTGTAGCCCCATGTCGATTCGAGGGCATAAGTGCATCCGAAGATGAGGAATGTGGAGAGGATTGTCTTGAATCCGAATTTCGGTCCGAGGATCCATGTTCCGATGATGAGCAGCGGGATGTCCATGCAGATAGCATAGAGTGACACTTTCCACGGGTACATCGCGTTGAGTACGTTGGAGAGACCGTAGGTGCCGCCTGGCGCGAGGTTGTAAGGGTTAACGAACATCACGTCGCCGATGGCGAACAGTGCGCTTCCGAAGATGAGGAAGGCGTAGGAGATTATTTCCTGTTTCCAGTTGATTTGTTTTGTCATAGTTGTTTGTTATAGTTAATTATTCCCATTCTATGGTCGCAGGCGGTTTCGACGAGATGTCGTAGCATACGCGGTTCACGCCTTTGACCTTATTAATAATATCGTTCGACACCTTTGCCATGAACTCATACGGCAGATGCACCCAGTCGGCGGTCATGCCGTCGGTGGAGATGACGGCGCGCAATGCGATGGTGTATTCGTAACTGCGCTCATCCCCCATCACACCGACGCTCTTCACAGGAAGAAGCATCGTTCCGGCTTGCCAGATGCTGTCGTAAAGGTTGTCGGCCATCTCGTTAGGATATGATGCACTCGGCAACTCGCATTTCCACTCTCTCAGACCACGGATAAAAATATCGTCGGCATCGCGAAGGATGCGGAGTTTCTCTTCTGTAACCTCGCCCAAGATACGTATTCCGAGGCTCGGTCCCGGGAACGGATGACGACCCACGAGCTCGCGTTTTATGCCCAAAGCGCGACCCACACGGCGCACCTCGTCCTTGAACAGCGAACGAAGCGGTTCAACAATCTTCAGGTTCATCTTCTCAGGCAAACCTCCAACATTATGGTGCGACTTGATTTTGCAGCTCGGCCCGTTGACGCTCACACTCTCAATGACATCAGGATAGATGGTGCCTTGAGCGAGCCATTTTGCGCCTTCAATCTTCTTGGCTTCAGCTTCAAATACATCAATAAATGTCGAGCCGATAGCCTTACGTTTAGCTTCAGGGTCGGTAACGCCTGCAAGTTTGCCAAGGAACAAATTGCCAGCATGAACGCCTATCACGTTGAGACCGAGGTCTTTATATGAATCGAGAACGTCTTCAAACTCGTTTTTGCGGAGAAGTCCGTTATCAACGAAGATACAGGTCAGATTCTTACCGATTGCCTTGTTGAGCAAAACCGCCGCCACTGTGCTGTCGACGCCGCCCGAAAGTCCGAGAATCACCTTGTCATCGCCGAGTTTGGCGCGCATCGCCTCGACTGTTGTGTCGATGAACGAGTCTGGTGTCCAGTTGCCGTGGCAGCAGCAGATGTTCATCGCGAAATTCTCGAGCATCTTCGGTCCCTCCTTGCTGTGGAACACCTCCGGATGGAACTGCACCGCCCATGTGTCCTCGCCATCGATTTTGTAAGCGGCGTTCTCCACGTCGTCGGTCTTGGCGATAACATGAGCGTTTTTAGGCAGACGTGCGATGGTGTCACCGTGCGACATCCACACCTGCGAGGTCTTCGATACACCGATGAACAACGGATTGTCCTCCTCGACGACAGTCAGCATAGCACGACCGTATTCACGAGCCAGCGACGAGTTCACCTCACCCCCGAAATGATGCGCCATAAACTGCGCCCCGTAGCAGATTCCAAGCAACGGCAGCTTGCCTTTAATGTTCGACAAATCGGCAAAAGGAGCCTTCTCATCACGCACCGAAGACGGGCTTCCGCTAAGGATGACACCTTTGATTTCGTCAGTTATTTCTGGTATTTTGTTGTATGGATGAATCTCACAATAGACGTTCAGCTCGCGCAAACGGCGACCGATGAGCTGTGTCACCTGCGAGCCGAAATCCAAAATCAGAATTGTTTCCTGCATATTCGTTAAATTTCGGTGCAAAATTACAAAAATTATGGACAGGATTTTTAATGACAATGAAATTTTTATTATCTTTGCAACGTTAGACAGGTTAAACAAGATTAAGAGGATTTTTATGGCAAAAAAAGCGAAAAAACCGATAAGAAAACCAAAGAAAAAAGGTTCTTCAAAGAAGAAAAAAAGCAATAATATCATCACTAAAATACTGGTGATAATCTTCATTTTAATATTTGTCGCCTTCTTCGTCTTTAAATTTACAAGACCTTCAAACGAAAAAGCTGCAAATAACAACGAGGTCTCACAAGTTATTGATAAACAAGACAAAAAAGAAGACGTAAAGCCTGCAGAAAAGCCTAAAGTCGAAGAGAAATCAAAGCCTGAGGAGAAGAAAGCGGAGACGCCGAAGACCAAAAAGGAGGAGAAAAAGGCCGAGAAGAAAGCAGCCGAGACAAAAGCTGTTGAGAGGAGCATTCAAGGAACGTGGTTGAGCACGACTGGCGGCGCGGTTTTGACGATGAAAAACAACGAATACCATCTCGATTTCATGGGTGTAGACAGCGACAAGCAGATTATCGGAACCTACAGCGTGGACGGCGATTTGATTACATTTGTAAATAAAAAAGACCCTTGCAAGGATGCGAAAGGTCTTTATGAAGTCAAGTTCAACAAACATGAAATCGGTTTCAAGTGCAAGAGCGACGAGTGCACCAAGCGCCGCGCCACCCTACCCACTGAGTGGGAATGGCTTGACACCGAGGAATAATCACCTGAACCATTGCTTTTTCTTGAAAAACGTGGTGTAACAGAACATCAGCACTGTCATGAAAACGAGCCCGACACGTGAGGCTTTGTAGTCGCTTGCCATGTCGTAGACCACGAAATCGTAAACGACAAAACAAACAAGTCCCAACGAAACCAACAGATACACAATGTTTAACACATTGACGACCCTGCGTCGACGTTCAACGTCGCAAATCCTTTTCGCGACAGCTGGCATTCCAAAATAAAACACCACCACAGCCGTTATCAAACTAAGTTCAATAATTCTTTCAATACCCATAATTACATTCTTTTATTTTTCTTAAGTGCTTCGGTAATAATCCACTGCAGCTGTCCGTTGACGGAGCGGAACTCGTCAGCCGCCCACTTCTCGACAGCCTCCATCGTCTTGGCATCGAGACGCAGGACGAAATTTTTTGTATTTTCCTTATCTTTAGACATTATCACCCAACCTTCCTGACATGATTTTATCTTCAGAAATAAACTGGTCGTAAACAAATATTATCAGCGTCACCAACGCCATTGTGATGATTCCAGCGAGACCAGCGACACCGTTGATGAGGTCACTTCCACCGCTAATGAAAAGCATAGTGGCACCAGCCAAAGCGTTGATTGTTCCGTGGAAAATGGCAGCTGGATAAACTGATTTCGCTTTCATAACGAGATACAGTTCGATAGGTGTCATCACGAGGCACATCGCGACCATCATGAAAACGCCAGCAGTGCGGTGGACGAAGTAATTATGTCCCATGAGGATAATCGGGAAATGCCAGAATCCCCAGACGACTCCAATGAAGAGACACGCTACCCAGAAGTTCTTGCCTTTCAATGCGTTAACGAGATAATTACGCCAGCCGTATTCCTCACCGAATGCTGCAACAGCATTGATAGTGATGCCGGCGAAAAGTCCAGAAACCAACGTGGTTATAATCATAGTCTTCGGGTTCTGCATCGCCATGATTTTTGCCTGATCTTCAGGAGAAAAGTTTTCAAATCCTGGAATTGCCGGCATGTGGAAACCAAGCATGCAACCTTCGAACAGCGAATTGACGACAGTTGTGACAGCGACAATCACCACAGGCAGCAGCCATGCGACAAACCACGAGCCTTTGATTTTGAACTTCAATAAACCGGTGCTGCCGAGTTTCTCTTTGTTAATTATCTGAATCACTATTGCGCAGATTAACGGGAAAAACATGTAAATCGATGCGCAGAGCGAATACAGTTTCAGATTGTCAGTTGTATTATGGATTCCCATTCCGAACCACATGAAGGCGGCGAAAATCCAGCTTGCGAGGCAAACTATTACTGAGAAATTTATTGCTTTTTTCATAACTAAACTAGCATTGGAAGTAATAAAATAGGAATCAGTAAAACCAAGACAAATACCACGACAACCACTATGCTTCTCTTTTGCGAAAGCTTAGGTAAATCAATCACTCTCGACTCATCGACAAGCTTCAATGTTGAGTTCATCTCATCATAAAGCTGCTGTGTTTGCTCGGCATTTTTAAAGTTGATGTAATACACATCGTTAGCCGTCTTTATCTCGACAAACGGACCTTTAAAGTGATTCTCAACATACAAAACGCCACGTCTAATATCTTTAAGTCTATAAAAACCCTTCCAAGTCCTCAAGCCGCCGTAGCCATTGATTCTCATGCCGATACCAGGCATTTTATAAACCAAATTTATCGATTTTATCGCATCGTTCGGGATAAATGCCGGATACATGAAATCATCGATGAGAATACCGTCACTAAAAACCTGTATTTTCGACATTCGGCCTGCTAAAACCAGCAATACTGCAGTGATAGCAAATGTCCAAACCCATATAAACCACATCATAATCATGATTGTTTATTATTGATACAAAGTGCCAGTGTTTACTACAGGTTGAGCAGCATCGTCAGCGCAGAGCACGACCATCAGGTTGCTGACCATTGCGGCTTTCTTGTCGTCGTCAAGTTCGACAACTTCCTCGTCTTTAAGCTTGTCGAGAGCCATCTTCACCATCGAAACGGCGCCTTCGACAATCTTTTCACGCGCTGCGATGATAGCTGCAGCCTGCTGACGACGAAGCATAACAGCCGCAATCTCAGGAGAATAAGCCAAATAGTTGATACGGGCTTCGATGACCTCGAGACCAGACATCGCAAGACGGTCGTTGAGCTTGCCGAGAAGTATGTCGTTGATTTCCGAACCGCCGGCACGCAGTGTCAGATCGCCTTTTGTGATGTCGCCATTCTCATCGTATGCGAACATGCCAGCAACTTCACGCAAAGCAGCGTCGCTCTGCACTCTCACGAAGCTTTCGAAGGCGCGCATTCGGCTTGTAACCTGAACGCCAGCGCCAGCCACACTACCGGCAGCTGCCAAAGTCTGAGAGTCGATTTCAAACATTGCCTTGTAGGTATCTTTCAGCTTCCAAACCAAAATCTGACCGATCATAATCGGGTTACCGGTCTTGTCGTTCACCTTAATCGGGTCGACGTTGAGGTTACGGGCGCGGAGAGAGACTTTCTTTGATGAATAGAACGGATTTGCCCAGTGGAAGCCGACTTTCGTCAGTGTGCCCTGATATTTTCCGAAGAACACCATCACCATTGCCTCGTTAGGCTCGATTTTGATAAAACCGATGCAGAGGATGAAGTCTATCAAAATAAGAGCTATCCCGCCTAATATCAGGCCAAGCGGCTCACCATCTTTACATGTTGTAAATCCGAAGATTGAAACCGCAACGATTGCGATGATTACGAACAGCATCAAGAATCCGTTGATTCTCATTCCGTTAAATTCAAATTCTTTCTTTTCCATAGTTCTAATTTTTAGATGATTACTTTTATTTTATGATATCATTTTGATATCATTTTCACATCGCAAAAATACAATATTTTTTTAATATGCAACAAAAAAAATGAAAAAATTTTTTAGTCGATAATTAACGCCAAAAGGAAAAGGATTCCGAAGAACAGCGTATAAAACAGGAGCTTGAGCCAGCCGTAGTTGTCATCGTGAGTTTTCAATTCGTCCTCTCCCACCATTATCACTTTTGACACAATTTTTTCGTATAAACGTTTGGTACGTTCCTCGTTTTTATAATTGATGTAGATATTGCCGTTTGTCGTGGCAATTTCGATGCAGCATTTTTTGTAACTCCTTGAGTATGAGATAGCTTGTTTGATTCCATCGTCGGTAAAAACCTCGCAAACACCTTTGCATTCCACCTTTTGTCCGGCTTTTGGCACTCTCGGATCATAACGATGTGAATAGCCGGCATGGGCATATTTTATGGCGGGCATACAATCGAGTAGTTTTATTGATTTTATCGAGTCGCCCATAACCTTTTCGGGAATCAGGAAATCGATAAAATGAATCTTTTTTGCTGTGACTATGACTATCGGGCTGCCGAAACGGGCATAAATAATAAAATTGATGAGAAATACTATCAACACTATTGCCCAAATGTAATATACATTAAGTGATAATAGCATAATCGTTTATTTACAGGTCGAAATGACGTTTGAATCAAGTAGTTTCGCGAATGCAATCTTAAACCATGCGGTGTAGTTTTCAGGATGTTTTTCGATATCCTTTGCGATATTTTCGATGGTTTCGTATTTATACGACTCCACTTCTGCCTTATTAATAATAGGTGTCGCGTCGGTGGTCCCGATGAAAACATGGTCGAACTCATGCTCGGTGAGCCCCTGCATCACGTCGGCCTTGTAAATAAAGCTGAATACCTCTTTGATGTCGCACTCCATCCCCATCTCCTCCATCAGGCGGCGTTTTGTGGCATCTTGCAACGACTCGCCGTCACGCGGATGGCTGCAGCAGGTGTTGGTCCACAATCCAGGGGTGTGGTATTTAGTGAGGGCGCGCTGTTGAAGCAGCATCTCCCCTTTGCTGTTAAAGATGAAAATCGAGAAAGCACGGTGCAGCGTCGGGTTGACGTGAGCGGCTTGCTTCTCCATCAATCCGATTTTATAATCGTGATTATCAACTAATACTACAAATTCGGGCATAATTTTTTATAGGACTTATATGACATATAGGACGTATATGCAATATAGGACATGCGCCTACACATTAAACCTGATATTGATGATGTCACCGTCCTTGACAACATAATTTTTTCCTTCGACGGCGAATTTTCCGGCTTCTTTCACTGCCTGTTCCGAACCGTAATGCAGGAAATCGTCGCAACTCATCACCTCGGCGCGGATGAAACCACGTTGAAGGTCGCTGTGGATTACGCCCGCAGCCTCAGGAGCGGTGTCGCCGACATGGATGGTCCAGGCGCGAGTCTCGTCAGGACCAGTGGTGAAGAACGACTGCAGTTTCAAGGTGCTGTAAGCGAGGCGCACGAGCTTGTTCACGCCAGGTTCAGTCAATCCTGCATCTTCCATAAACAGAGCGCGGTCGGCCTCGTCGAGTTCGGCAATCTCCGATTCGAGTTTTCCGGCAAGGATAATCATGTCTTCGCCATGGAGAGCAGCCTTCACAGCCTCGGTGTATTTGTTTCCGGTGAGTGCCGAAGCGTCGTCAACGTTGCAGACGTACATTATCGGCTTGACCGTAAGTAATTGAATATCTTGAATATACTTTTTATCTTCCTCTGGCAGGTTGGCAGTGCGGGCGTTCTGCATGTTCTCGAGCACCTCCTTGTAAATAGTGAGCACCTCGAAAGCGCGTTTGTTGTCTTTATCGCCGTTTTTAAGCAGTTTCTCGACGCGTTGCAGCTTACGTGTCACGAGGTCGAGGTCGCGCACCTGAAGCTCGAGGTCAACCAGTTCCATATCGCGTACCGGGTCGATGCTGCCCTCGCTGTGAGGGATATTCGGGTCGTCGAAACAGCGCAAAACATGAATCAGTGCATCGACGGTCTGCACCTCGGCGAGAAGCTTGTTACCCACGCCTTGTCCGCCTTTGCTCAAACCAGGTAGGTCCACTATTTCAACGGTGGCGGGCACGATACGCTTCGAATGCGAGATATTGTCGATAAGTTTGAGGCGTTCGTCGCGCACCTCGCACATTCCGATATTCGATTTCGTGGCGAAGCCTATTTCCGCCTTAGTGTTTGATATACAATTAAATATGGTTGTTTTTCCAGTGTTGGAAAGTCCGATAATTCCGCAATTCAGTGCCATAAATATAAATTTTTGGCAAAGATACAAAAAAGTTTGTAAAAATCAGGATTTTTGAAAAATTATCGTTTTGCCCTAACGGGTGGTTTCTTGTCACTTTTCCCTTCTTCTTCTATATAACAAAGCACTACGCACACAAAACCAAGCTACAGTATCATGCTTTTTTCTTGCTCTAGACGTTCTAACTTGGATTTTAAGCGAGTAATACTTCTTTCTATTGTTACACGTCGATGTTTC
>JAFRRS010000005.1 GCA_017427985.1 Bacteroidales bacterium
TCTTCTCTGTCACTTCCACGCCGCAACGGTCGCAAACGATGTTCTTGTAACGGATACGTTTGTACTTACCGCAGTGGCATTCCCAGTCTTTCACAGGTCCAAAGATTCTCTCGCAGAATAAACCGTCGCGCTCTGGTTTGTAGGTACGATAGTTTATTGTCTCTGGCTTCAGCACCTCACCGTATGAACGGTCCGAAATGGACTCCGGCGATGCCAAACTGATCGTAATCTTTGAAAAGTTGCTGTTTAATGTGTTATTCTTATTTAAAGCCATAGATTTACAAAATATTAAGAGCTTTGTTATTCAAACGTAATTTCAAGTCCGAGTCCGCGCAATTCGTGGACCAAAACATTGAATGATTCTGGTATTCCAGGTACTGGCATGTTCTCGCCCTTGACAATCGACTCGTATGCCTTGGCTCTGCCCACGACATCGTCTGACTTCACTGTCAAGATCTCCTGAAGCACGTTGCTTGCGCCAAATGCCTCGAGTGCCCAGACCTCCATTTCTCCGAAACGCTGGCCACCGAACTGTGCCTTGCCGCCAAGAGGCTGCTGCGTGATCAATGAGTATGGTCCTATTGAACGGGCATGCATCTTGTCGTCAACCATGTGGTGCAACTTCAGCATGTAGATGTAACCCACTGTCGCTTTCTGGTCGAATGGCTCACCTGTCTCGCCGTCATAAAGCTGTACTCTACCATTCTCCGGCAGACCCGCTTTCTTCATATATTCATTGATTTCCTCCAATGTGGCACCGTCGAAGATAGGTGTTGCGAACTTCAAACCGAGCTCGTGACCTGCCCATCCCAACACTGTCTCGTAAATCTGACCCAAGTTCATACGTGAAGGCACGCCCAATGGGTTCAATACGATATCGACTGGTGTACCATCCTCAAGGAACGGCATGTCTTCTTCGCGGACGATTCTCGAAACGATACCCTTGTTACCGTGACGACCTGCCATCTTGTCACCGATGTTCAGCTTACGTTTCTGTGCAACGTAAACCTTTGCCATCTGGACGATTCCGTTAGGAAGCTCGTCACCGACGCTCGCCACGTTCTTCTTGCGGCTGTAAACACCGTTGATTTCCTTGCACTTGATGTTGTAGTTGTTAACCAACTTCACGATGCAGTCGTTGATGTTCGCGTCAGTGGTCCACTTGTATGGATTGACAGTCATGTAATCAATCTGTGACAACGCCTTCTGGGTGAATTTCACCTTCTTAGGGATGATGGTCTCCTTGAAGTTGTTGTAAACACCTGTTGAAGTTCTGCCGTTCAACATCGACATGAGTTTCTCCATCATTCTCGCCTTCAAGGCGTCGAGCTCTTTCTGGCATTCGGCGTCGAGTTCGGCAATGATGTCTTTGTCTTTTGACTTGGCCTTGCGGTCTTTGACGACTCTTGAGAACAAGCGTTTTCCGATGACGACACCCTTCATTGAAGGACCTGCCTTGAGTGATGCGTTCTTCACATCGCCCGCCTTGTCGCCGAAGATGGCGCGGAGCAGCTTCTCCTCTGGTGTAGGGTCGGTCTCGCCCTTAGGAGTGATCTTACCTATTAATATATCGCCTTCCTTGACATCGGCACCGACGCGGATAAGACCGTTCTCGTCCAAATCCTTTGTTGCGTCCGCACTGACGTTCGGGATGTCATTGGTCAACTCTTCCAAACCGCGTTTCGTGTCACGCACCTCAAGGGTGAATTCCTCGATGTGGATTGAGGTGAAGAGGTCTTCCTTGACAATCTTCTCAGAAATCACGATAGCATCCTCGTAATTGTAACCCTTCCAAGGCATGAAAGCGACTTTCAAGTTGCGTCCCAATGCGAGGTCGCCGCCCTGTGTCGCATAACCTTCGGTGAGTATCTGTCCCTTCGTCACCTTCTGGCCTTTTCTTACGATAGGCTTCTGGTTGATGCTCGTGCTCTGGTTTGTTCTTATATATTTAATAAGGTTGTATGTCTTGATGTCATCATCAAAGCTGACGAGACGCTCTTTGTCGGTTCTGTCGTACTTGATGGTTATCTTCGTTGAATCGACATAGATGACTTCGCCATCGCCTTCCGCCTCGACTAATGTACGAGAATCCTTCGCCACATAATGCTCGATACCAGTTCCCACGATAGGAGCCTCCGGGAACATCAACGGCACAGCCTGACGCATCATGTTCGAACCCATCAAGGCACGGTTAGCGTCGTCGTGCTCCAGGAATGGAATCAATGATGCAGCCACTGACGACATCTGGTTTGGTGCAACGTCGATGAGGTCGAGTTCGCTTGGCGTGATGATAGGATAGTCGGCAATATAACGTGCCTTGAGCATGTCCTCGGTAATACGACCGTCGTCGTCCATCTGGGTGCATGCCTGAGCGATGATCTTGTTGTCTTCTTCCTCTGCTGTGAGATAAACAGGCGGATTAGTGAAATCTACAACACCGTCCTTGACCTCGCGGTAAGGTGTCTCGATAAATCCGAGGTTGTTGATCTTTGCGAAAACGCAGAGTGACGAAATCAAACCGATGTTAGGACCTTCAGGTGTCTCAATGGTACAGAGACGTCCGTAGTGTGTGTAGTGAACGTCACGCACCTCGAATCCCGCACGGTCACGTGAGATACCGCCAGGACCCAATGCCGAGATACGACGTTTGTGTGTCACCTCCGACAACGGGTTGGTCTGATCCATGAACTGTGACAGCTGGTTGGTTCCGAAGAACGAGTTAATCACCGATGACAATGTCTTTGCATTGATCAAGTCGGTTGGTGTGAATGACTCGTTGTCACGGACGTTCATACGTTCACGGATGGTTCTTGCCATACGTGCCAAGCCAACGCCGAACTGGGCGTAAAGCTGCTCGCCCACAGTCCTGATACGACGGTTGCTCAAGTGGTCGATATCATCAACCTCAGCCTTGCTGTTCGACAGCTCGATCAAATACTTGATGATAGCGATTATATCTTCATTTGTCAGAACCTTGACGTCGTCCGGGATGTTCAAGCCGAGCTTGCGGTTGATACGGTAACGTCCGACTTCACCAAGGTCATAACGTTTGTCGGAGAAGAACAGTTTTCTGATTATGTCGCGTGCTGTTTCCTCATCTGGCGGTTCAGCGTTGCGGAGCTGGCGGTAGATGTACTCGACAGCGTCTTTCTCCGAGTTGGTTGTGTCTTTTTGTAATGTGTTGAAAATAATGGCGTAATCGTTGGTGTTGATTTCCTCACGGTCAAGGAGAATGGTCTTGACGCCTTTTTCGATAATCTTGTCGATATGCTCGTTCTCCAAAATAACACCGCGCTCGATGATGATTTCGTTACGCTCGATTGTAACGCATTCGCCGGTCTCCTCGTTGATGAAATCCTCAAACCAGGAATGCAACACTTTCGCTGCTAATCTGCGGCCCACAACACGTTTCAAACCGCTCTTTGTCACCTTCACTTCCTCGGCGAGGTTGAAAATGTCGAGGATGTCCTTGTCGGTCTCGTATCCGATGGCGCGGAGCAGTGTGGTGATAGGCAATTTCTTCTTGCGGTCGATATAGGCATACATCACGTTGCTGATATCGGTCGAGAATTCCATCCATGAGCCTTTGAACGGGATGATACGCGCTGAGTACAGCGTCGTTCCGTTGGTGTGCACGCTCGATCCGAAGAAAACGCCCGGGGAACGGTGCAGCTGTGACACAACTACGCGTTCCGCGCCGTTTATGACGAAAGTACCCTGTGGTGTCATATACGGTATCAAGCCCAGATACACATCTTGGACGACTGTCTCGAAATCCTCATGCTCCTCGTCAGTGCATGACAATCTCAGTTTTGCCTTGAGTCTCACACAATAGCTCAAGCCGCGCTCTATGCACTCAGCAATTGTATATTGTGGGGCATCGATGTAGTAGTCGAGAAACTCGAGTACAAAGTTGTTTCGTGCGTCGGTAATCGGGAAATTCTCCGCAAATACCTTGAACAATCCCTCGTTCTTGCGATTGTCAGGATTAGTCTCCAACTGGAAGAAGTCACGGAATGACTTCAGCTGGATATCCAGGAAATCAGGATAGTCGAAAGGTTTCTTTATTGACGCGAAACTGATTCTATCTAATTTAATGTCTGCCAAAGTGTTTATGTTTTAATTGTTACTAAAAGCTATTATATTATAAAGACGGCTGTATACACAACAAAATAACGGCACAAACCTCAACCCCTATCCATAGTAGGGGCTGAGGTGTTTTATGCCTGTTGTAGCAGGAAATAAACTTATTTTATTTCGACTTCTGCACCAGCGGCCTCGAGTTGGGTCTTGAGTGCATTAGCTTCTTCTTTGCTCACGCCTTCTTTAACAGCTTTAGGAGCAGCGTCAACTAAATCTTTAGCTTCTTTAAGTCCGAGGCTTGCTAAGTCCTTAACGAGCTTCACGACTGCGAGCTTCTGTGCGCCGGCTGACTTGAGAATAACGTCAAATGAGGTCTTTTCTTCTGCTGCTGGAGCTGCTTCGCCACCAGCGACTGGACCTGCTACTGCAACTGCTGCTGCGGCTGGTTCAATGCCGTATTCTTCTTTCAAAATTGCTGCGAGTTCATTAACCTCTTTCACTGTAAGGTTTACTAATTGTTCAGCAAAAGCTTTTAAATCTGCCATTTTTCTTCGTTTTTATTTGTTATACAATTATTTTTATTTTTCTTAATCTTAGCTGTGAATGATAATCATTCTGAATTATTCCGGTCTCTCGGATAAGGTCTTCACTATACCGCTGAGCTTCTGGCCGCCACTCTGAAGAGCGCTGATAACGTTCTTGGCTGGTGACTGGAGCAATGCGATAACGTCGGCGATGAGTTCGTTCTTCGACTTGATGTTGCACAATGCGTCAAGCATGTTGTCGCCAGTGTACACACACTCTTCAATGTATGCTCCCTTAAGGATTGGCTTGTCACAAGTCTTGCGGAACTTCTTGATCAGCTTTGCAGGGGCGTTGCCATTCTCTGACAACATCATTGCTGTCGTGCCTTTGCAGACATCGTAAAGATCTCCAAAATCCTTACCTGTTCTCTGCATGGCCTTCTTCAGTAATGCGTTCTTCACCACAACAAGCTTGACCTGACTGTTGAAGCACTGTCTTCTCAACTGGCTTGTCTTGTCGGCATTCAATGCCTCGATGTCTGTCAGATAGAAATTAGGACATGCTGTCAACTGGTCCACTATCGAGTTAATGATAACTTCTTTATCTTCTTTTCTCATGTCAATACTTATTTAAGGGTTTAGTTGGCTACTGATTTGACGTCCACTTGAACACCCGGACTCATTGTACTTGAGATGTAGATACTCTTAACGTAAGTACCTTTAGCTGCTGCTGGTTTCAACTTGATGATCATCTGAAGGATCTCCTTCGCGTTGTCAACAATCTTCTCAGCTGGGAAGCTCACTTTTGCAATGCGGCTGTCGATGATTCCATACTTGTCAACCTTGAAATCAATCTTACCAGCTTTCACTTCCTTAACAGCTTTACCAACTTCCATTGTCACTGTGCCGGTCTTCGGGTTTGGCATCAATCCGCGAGGTCCGAGGATTCTACCAAGAGCACCAACTTTTGGCATCAATGAAGGCATTGTGATAATTACATCGACATCGGTCCAACCGTCTTTGATCTTCTGGACATAGTCCTCGAATCCGACGAAATCAGCTCCCGCTTCGAGTGCTTCCTGTGCTTTATCTGGCGTACATAATACCAACACGCGAACAACTTTACCTGTTCCGTGAGGAAGTGTCACGCTGCCACGGACCATCTGATTGGCCTTACGTGGGTCGACACCTAAACGTACGTTGATATCCACTGACGCATCGAATTTGGTGTAAGTGATTTGTTTTACGATATCAACAGCTTCTGTCAAGGAGTAGGCCTTGCTTTTGTCGAACTTAGCTAAAGCTTCTTTTCTGTTTTTAGATACTTTTGCCATTTTTTAATTTTTTGTTTGTTCTACAAATGCTTAAGACTTAGTCTTACTTTAAAGGTGATTCGCCTGTAATCTTAACACCCATACTGCGTGCGGTGCCAGCTACCATGCTCATTGCCGATTCGATGGTGAAGCAGTTCAAGTCCTTCATCTTGTTCTCGGCGATTGCACGGACTGTGTCCCAAGAAATAGAACCGACCTTTGAACGGTTAGGCTCTTTTGACCCCTTGGCGACCTTGGCGGCCTCGAGTACGGAGACAGCTACTGGAGATGCTTTTACAACGAAGTCAAAGCTCTTGTCTTTGTAAACAGTGATGATGACTGGCAACACCTTGCCTGCCTGATCCTGTGTACGAGCATTGAACTGCTTGCAGAACTCCATGATGTTCACACCCTTTGAACCTAATGCTGGTCCGACAGGTGGTGCTGGATTAGCGGCTCCTCCTTTGATTTGCAGTTTAATTAATCCGCTTACTTCTTTCATTTGATTTTCTTATAAAAAGTTAAATGAAAACACTAACCATTATTCTCAACTCTCTCTCTTCACTTGGAAGTAACTGAGTTCAAGCGGTGTTTTACGACCGAAGATCTTCACCATAACTTTGAGCTTTTTCTTCTCTTCGTTAACCTCTTCGATAATGCCACTGAAGCTGGAGAACGGTCCGTCGTTGACCGTCACAGTCTCCCCGACTATGAACTCGAGTTCTGAACCCTCGCCCTTCTCTGTCATCTCGTCGACCTTTCCTAAGATACGGCTGACTTCCGATGGACGGAGCGGGTCAGGGTCACCGCCGCGTGTGCCGAGGAATCCCAACACATTCGGCGTTTCCTTGATAAGATGTGTGACCTCGGCGTCAAGATTAGCCTCGATAAGGACGTAGCCAGGGAGATAGTTTCTCTCCTTGCTGACTTTTTTGCCGTTTCTTACCGAATAAACCTTCTCTGTCGGGATCAGCACCTGTGAAATCAGATCCTGCAATGTGGCGTTGCGTGACAACTCGGCATCAAGATACTCTTTGACTTTTTTCTCTTTGCCGCTTATCGCGCGAATCACATACCATTTCTTTTCGTTCTGCTCACTCATCTTATCTGTGATTTAATAAAGTAGTTGAATGATGATTTTTTAGATCAAACATTTCCTTGTTAGAAAACACGATAGAAATTCTCCAACAAAGTTTCAAAAGACTTATCCATCAAGTACACCACTAACGCGATGATAAGGGAAGCAATGGATACGACGACAGCACTACTTTGCAGTTCTTTCCAAGTGGGCCAGCTTACTTTCTGGACCAACTCGTTGTAACATTCCTTTACGTAGTTTATGAACTTTTTCATTTTGTTTGAACTGTTTTACTCTAGCACAGGCGGAAGGGCTCGAACCCTCAACCTATGGTTTTGGAGACCACCACTCTACCAATTGAGCTACGCCTGTGTGTCAGAGTGCCCGTGTTAGGGGCACTCTCGGGTTATTCTTAGTCGTCGATGATTTCTGTGACCTGGCCTGAACCGACTGTTCTACCACCCTCACGGATAGCGAAGCGGAGACCTTTGTCCATAGCGATCTCAGAGATCAAGTTCACTTCGATAGTGACGTGGTCGCCTGGCATAACCATTTCCATTCCTTCTGGAAGGGTGATTTCACCTGTGACGTCAGTTGTTCTGAAGTAGAACTGTGGACGATATTTGTTTCTGAATGGGGTGTGACGGCCGCCTTCTTCCTTTGAAAGGACGTAAACCTCACCTTTGAAGTGTTTGTGTGGTTTGATTGAACCTGGTTTTGCGATAACCATACCACGGCGGATTTCGTCTTTGTCGATACCACGGAGGAGCAAACCTGCGTTATCGCCAGCTTCACCTTCGTCGAGGATCTTACGGAACATTTCCACACCTGTAACGGTTGATTTCAGTTTCTCAGCGCCCATACCGATGATATCAACTGGATCACCAACTTTGATGACACCTGTTTCGATACGGCCTGTTGCAACTGTACCACGACCTGTGATTGAGAACACGTCCTCGATAGGCATCAAGAATGGTTTATCAACAGCTCTTTCTGGTTCTGGAATCCATGTGTCGCAAGCTTCCATGAGTTCGTCGATCTTTGCTTCCCACTGTGGCTCACCGTTCAATGCGCCGAGTGCTGAACCGCGGATGATAGGTGTGTTGTCACCGTCGAATTCATATTTGCTGAGGAGGTCGCGGACTTCCATTTCAACGAGTTCGAGAAGTTCTTCATCGTCAACAAGGTCGCACTTGTTCAAGAACACAACGAGGCGTGGCACACCAACCTGACGTGCGAGAAGGATGTGCTCGCGGGTCTGTGGCATAGGACCGTCTGTTGCAGCGACAACGATGATAGCACCGTCCATCTGAGCAGCACCAGTAACCATGTTCTTAACATAGTCAGCGTGGCCAGGGCAGTCGACGTGAGCATAGTGACGATTTTCTGTCTGATACTCAACGTGAGCTGTGTTGATGGTGATACCTCTTTCTTTTTCTTCTGGAGCAGAGTCAATAGCGTCGAATGTCTTGACTTCTGACAGACCTTTCTTTGACAGGTGCAGTGTGATAGCAGCTGTTAAAGTTGTCTTACCGTGGTCAACGTGGCCGATTGTACCAATGTTAACGTGTGGTTTAGATCTTTCGAATTTTTCTTTTGCCATACTATTTTTTGTTTACTTAAGGTTAATATTCTATTTAATTTCCTTATTTATATTCACAACAAATGAGCCAGCGACGAGAGTTGAACTCGTGACCCCTTCCTTACCAAGGAAGTGCTCTACCACTGAGCTACGCCGGCTTTCGAGAGCGGAAGACGGGGCTCGAACCCGCTACCTAAAGCTTGGAAGGCTTTCGCTCTGCCAAATGAGCTACTTCCGCTTGTCGTGGGGGAGGGTGGACTCGAACCACCGAACTCATCCGAGGACAGATTTACAGTCTGTTGCAATTGCCGCTATGCGACTCCCCCATTATACCTTAGCACTTCGTCTGTTCAACTTTGAGCCGGCAGAGGGATTTGGACCCCCGACCCCGAGATTACAAATCACGTGCTCTACCGCTGAGCTATGCCGGCCTTTATGTCAATGAACTTGGCTTAAAAAAGCACACCATTCCTCATTCCGAAATGGTGCGCAAAATTACACAATTTTTATTTACCGCCAACCTTTTTTTAAATATTTTTTTTAAAATTTTTCCAAAAGGCAGTAAACACATTGTATATCAATACAAAAAGCCCTTTTTTAGAACTTATTTTTGTACTTTTCAATCTGGTTTTTCAACGCGTCAACAGCCTTATCTGTCGCCTCCTCAAACGTCTTGCACTGCTTGCTTGAATACAAATCGTTGCCTTTAAGCATGATTCTTATATCCGCAATCTTGTTTTCAGGCGCATCCGTGTTGTCGAGTTTCAATGTCACCTCCGCACCTATCGCGTCGTCTAATTTTCCGCAAAGTTTCTCAATCTTGTTGGTGATAAAATCTTCAAGTTTGCTGTCAGCTTTGAAATGGACTGCGTTGATCGTAACTTTCATAATAACCTCCTATTTTTAGATTTAAAAATTATGTTTTCATCATTCGTCACCCAACGGGTGGGCTGACTGATATATTTCCTTCAACTGTTCGATGGTGTTGTGCGTGTAAATCTGTGTCGAGTTGAGGCTGCTGTGACCTAAAATCTTCTGTATCGCCCTGATGTCGGCACCCTCGTTGAGCATGTGCGTGGCGAAAGTGTGCCTCAACACGTGCGGACTTTTCTGCTCGAGCGTCGTCACGCCCTCCAATATCCTGTGAACAACACGGTAGACGAAGGTCGGACTCATTGCCTTGCCCCTGTCGTCGACCAATAACATAACGTTGTCGCGCCCTGGAAATTGTTCGTCCCTGACAATTTTATACCCTTCTATCATCTTCAGCATTTCCGCGCTTATCGGGATGATTCTCTCCTTGTTTCTCTTGCCTCTCACCTTCAGTTGCATGGCGCTTTCCGAGATGTCGGCATCTTTCAATCCTCTCAGCTCCGCCTGGCGCATCCCTGTCTGGTAAAGAATCTCGAAAAGCATCTCGTCGCGCACTGCCTTGAAGCTGCCGTCTTCCTCAAACCTCACCTTTTCGATGTCCTGTTCGGGCACGAATTTTGCAAGTTCCTTTGGCTGTTTTAATGATTTCACGCCCTGCAGAGGCGACACGGAAACTACTTTTTCGCGGAGACAGAATTTGTAGAACGAGCGCAATGTCGACATTTTCCGGTTGATGCTGCGGTTCTCCTCCCCTTTTTCTTTCAAAGAAACGATATACGAGCGCACCATCTGCGTCGTCACCTTCGTCAAGTCGTCAAGTTCATATATATTAATAAGGTATTGCCCAAACTGCTCCAAGTCGCGCTTATACGCTGATACTGTGAGATTTGAGTATCTCTTCTCCGTTTGTATATACCTCAAAAACCGCTCCAACATCATCGTTTCCAAATTACGCTTCAAAGATACGGAGGAATTTTTAAAAAGTCAAGGAAATTTTTATTTTTTGTACAAAAAAGTAGAGATGCCATATTATGACATCTCTACAGTTTTTTGATTCT
This sequence comes from Bacteroidales bacterium, assembly GCA_017427985.1. Lineage (GTDB taxonomy): Bacteria > Bacteroidota > Bacteroidia > Bacteroidales > F082 > Limimorpha. The sequence continues at coordinate 10,512 of JAFRRS010000005.1, forward strand.
ATTCTTGCGTTTAACGCGAACCGATTAGGCGTTCTCTTCAGCCTGACGGAGTTTCTGGACGTAGATGGCCTTCTGCAAAGCCTCACGTTTGATGACTGATGGTTTTGTGAATTTTTGGCGGTTGCGTAATTCTTTCACAACACCAGTTTTCTCATACTTTCTCTTGTAGCGTTTAAGAGCGCGATCGATGCTTTCACCGTCTTTTACAGGAATAATAATCATTTTTAATACTCTCTCTTTCTTTTAATTGTTAAACTAAAAAACTTTATTTAAAAGTGGCTGCAAAAATACAACAATTTTTTAAATGTGGTAATTTTTTTTCAAAATTTTTACAATGTTATTCGCTGACGCGAAATGTGGTCGCTTTGCTCCAATGTGCCGCTTCGCAGAATGCGGACAAATTTCAACACATTCTGCGAAGCAGCAAATTTCACGAACGAAGTGAGTGACACATTACTTTAGCAAATGCTCAAACAAGAAATTGTCAATCTTCGTGAAGAGGTGCATTCTGCTTTCTCCGTCGCCGTATTCCTGATAACCGCCGTAGATGCCGTGGTTTTTGTTAGGATAAATCATCAAATCGAACTGCACTCCGTTGGCAATCATCGACTTGATGAGCTCCATGGCGTTCTGGTAATGGACGTTGTCATCGCCGCTACCGTGGCAAAGCAGATAGTTTCCTTTTATCATCGCGGTGTTGCTCACAGGCGAGTTGTCGTCATAACCAGAAGGGTTTTCCTGTGGCGTGCGCATATATCTCTCAGTGTAGATATTGTCATAATATCTCCAGTTTGTGACAGGAGCCACCGACACTGCCGTACTGATGTAGTCTGCTCCCTTTGTGATGCCATTGGCTGCCATGAAACCGCCGTAGCTCCAGCCGTAAATGCCAATCTTCTCAGCATCGACGTATGGCTGGCTTGCCATGTATTTCGCCAAGGTTATCATGTCCTGAGTCTCATATTTTCCAAGTTCGAGATATGTCATCTTCTTGAACAATTCGCCTTGAGCGCCGCTACCTCTATTATTAATAGAGACAGAAATGATTCCATGCTGTGCCAAAATCTGCATCCAGTCCCAATCGGAATGATCCCACTGGTTCAACACCGTCTGATGTCCCGGACCGCCGTAAACGTAAATCAACACAGGATATTTCTTGTTCGGGTCGAAATCCGGAGGAAGGATCTGCCATCCGTCAATCTCAACTGGAGTCCCGTTAGGCATTTTGAAAGCCGGATCGCTAATCTTAATCAGTTGTTTCTCGCTGACATTGTATTCTTTAAGTCTCTCAACTATCTCATGATTGTCCTCCAACATTCTCAACATATTTCCCTTATTATTATATAAGGTGTACTGATACGGCTTTGTCACCGTTGAGTTGATATTGATGAAATATTTGAAATTCTTACTGAAATTCGCTCTGTTAACTCCCTCAAGGCCAATGATTTCACGCATCTTGCCTTTCAAATTGACAGCAAAAATCTGACGCTCAACCGGTGATTTCTTTGCTGCCTGGAAATAAACTTCCTTACCGTCGAAACCGTAGATTTTTGTTACATCCCAGTTGCCTGAAGTCAAGGCTTTGCTTTCAGAACCATCGAGTTTGCAAATATAAATATGGTTATATCCCGATTTCTCGCTTGTCATGAGGAACGATTTTCCATCTTCAAGGAAAGTCCAGTCGTCAGTAATGTCAATATAATATTGGTTTTCCTCATTATAAAAAACGGTAGTCTTACCTGTTGTGACATCGGAGGCAAGAATCTTAAGATTATTCTGATGACGGTTAAGCCATTGAATAGCAAGGACATTCGGATTATTAGTCCATTTCATTCTCGGAATATAAATATCCGTCTCCTCACCAGTGTACATCTTCTTGGTGGAATTGTCGTCAAGATTATAGACATAGACTTCAACAACCGAGTTGTCCTCGCCAGCTTTCGGATATTTGAAGCTGTACCAGTCAGGATAAAGGCCTTCAAACTCCTCCATCTGGAACTCCTTAACCTTCGATTCATTGAACTTGAAATAAGCTATTTTCTTATTGTCAGGCGACCAGAAAAAGCCTTGCGAGAAGCTGAATTCCTCTTCGTAGACCCAGTCGGGAGCACCATTAATTATATTGTTGTAAAGTCCGTCGAAAGTGAACTGAATTCCGGCGTTTTTCTCCAAATCTTTGATAAACAAGTTATTATCACGCATGAAAGCGACTTTTTTACCATCAGGAGAGAACGTTGCGAGACGCTGGCTGCCATTTGTCGAAAGCGGCTGGAGCTTTTTAGAAGCCATGTCATAAACGAAATAGTCGGCAGTAAACGAATGGCGGTAGATATAATTAATATTGGTAAGGAACAGCGCTTTTGTCTCGTCGTCGCTGAGGATGTAGTTGTAGACGCGGATCGGGAGCGAGTCGCCTTCAGGGACGAGTTCGTTGAACTTGAACAGCGTCTTGACCAGTTTGCCGGTCTTGTAGTTATAGATGTTGAATTCGCCCTTCTCGATGGTGCCGTAAGTCTCGCCGTCGCGCATCGGATTCATGCCTCTGACGCCCTTTGTCTGGAATGTTGGACGCTCGTAGATGTCGGAAAGGTCGAAATTTTTCTTTTCCTGTGCGTAGGATGTCGCATTAAGGACAAATGCCAACGCAATGATTAACAGATACTTAACTTTTCTCATTTTGATATAGATTTGAAAATTCAAAGATATGAAAAAATTTTTTACAAAAAAAGTTTGGATGAATAAAAATTTGTTGTACTTTTGCACCCGCAAATGGGACGGTAGCTCAGTTGGTTTAGAGCGCATGCTTGACAGGCATGAGGTCACAAGTTCGATCCTTGTTCGCCCCACGAAAACGCCGACGGCGTTTTTTTATTGGGTCGTTAGCCCAGTTGGTTTAGAGCGCTGCCTTCACACGGCAGAGGTCACTGGTTCGAGTCCAGTACGACCCACAAATTCAAATAACCGCCAAATTATCAGTGAGTTACATCCGATAATTTGAAAAACGGAGGAAAAAACTCCGGCAAAATCACGGCAAAAGTTTTTTTGGAGGTTTTTCGAGATTCGAAGAACTTCCAAAAAAAAAATGTCTAATCGCAATCAGCAATTTTCAGAATCTTCCAATAGAACGCCACTAATTGACTTTTACCCAGCAATCCTGAAGCACACTAAGTCAGAAGGATGGCTCATTGAGTTCAAATACCTCAACCCCATTTCAGGAGAGATGGAGCGTGGCCGTCACTACATGAACAGGCTGATTAACTCATACCAAAGGAAGCAAGACGGCATCGAGCACGCCAAGAAAATCTGCTACGAGATAACCAACAAACTCAAAGGAGGATGGACACCTGTATTCGAATCAGACAACCAGCGCCTGTACACACCTATTGAGAAACTTCGTGAGTTATATCTGAACGACAAACGAGGCGTGGTAAGAGACGCGACAATGCAAAGCTATTCGAGCATGACACACATTTTCAACGAATGGCTGAAGCTGTCAAACCGGCTCGGAAAGGTCACAGGAGCATTCAGGCGCGACGATGCCGTCTATTACATGGATTATATCACTGCCAAGAAAGTGAGCAACAGAAGCTACAACAATATGCTCAAAGGTATGCGAGCTTTCTTCTCATGGGCCCTCGAGCACTGCTATATTAAAGAAAACCCATTCTCAACTCTGAAAACAAAAAAGAAAGAAGAGAAAAAACGCAAACCTATCGATGCGGCCACTCGTCAGAAGATTCGGAAATACCTCGAAAAGAAAAAACCTCAACTGCTTACTGTATGTATGCTGGTATATAACGCAGCAATGAGACCAAAAGAAATCGCAAACATAAAAATAGAGGATCTGCACTTGGCGCAACACTACATAAGTGTCAACAGCGACAATGCAAAAAACGGCAAGGCTCGATGCGCGACCATAAGCAAGGAAATCATAAAAAGGCTTGTGCCATTGGCCAGCCAACCAGGAAACTTCTATCTGTTTGGGATGAATGAGGATTTGCAGCCCGACAGGAAGCGATGCGCATTGTCAAAATTCAGAAAACTCTGGCAGGATATGCGCGATGAACTGAACTTGCCTGATGAGTTTCAATTGTATTCGCTTCGCGACACCGGCATGATCGACTTGCTGCACAACGGAGTGAACGAACTCAGTGTGCAGCATCACTACGACCATTCGTCATTGAGGATTCAGGCGATGTACACAAACCATTACGATCCCGGACTCAACGAGACCATATTCAAAAATTCACCTAAATTTTAGGTTTATGACCGGCTTATTGTTTTAACGAAGCCAATCATTATTTTCTTGATAAAGTCAATTATAGGCTTTCTTTTAAGATACAGCAAGAAGACTGCCACTATTGAAGCAACAATTATTATTGTGCCACGCGTCGAATTGGTTTTCTTTTCAGTATGTGTAACTATCTCAATATCAGATTGAGATGTTTCGGCCGTTTTTGCTATTGTATCAGTTTCAATGCTTTCATGTAATTCATTCTTATGCGTTGATTCCGATTTATAAGTTGTTTGCTTGATTGATTTAACATTATTAAACGAGCCGATTATATCACCATCAGATGTTATGGTGACAGTTGTGTTTACATTCGAAGCATTTGTTGCCGTAGAATCTGACGTGCTCTGTTGTTGCAATTCTTGAAATGTGATTTCAGTCACAACTACTGTAGTGTTTTCGTCAGTTGATTCCGTCCCAAACACTTCGGTTGAAGTGTGCGCCTGATATGATGTTTCTGTTGTGTCGGCCGTATGCATTGATATTGACTCCGCCGATTTCTTCGATGTTACGCATGATGCCAGGAAAAGGCATAATGCTATGATAAAGAATTTTTTCATATAATGTTGATTAAGGCTTTACCGCCGTTAGACTCTATTAAATTTGTTATTTTACCCTCCCAAAATTTGGAATTGAGAACCATTCCTTTTTTCTTGTTTTCGCCTGGAAGAATACAAGCCTCTGTATCCTCCACTTTATTGCCAGAATGAATTCTCACACCGGTGAAATCTGGTACATTAAGCAGTATCGGCAAACGACGTTTGAACTTTTGCGAATATGTAATTATAACTTCATAAGTACCAGCTGGTATGGCGGTCTTACCAGGCACTTTTTTTTCTTTTGTCAAATCTCTAACCTTGGGTTCCAATGTATTGCACCAAAATTCTCCATTTACATAGAATCGGCCAATCGTGTAGTTTTCAGTCGGCCAACGTCTTTCTAATTTAAGTTGTAAGGTTTTATTTTGTAACATAACTCTTTGAATTTTAGGCAAAGATATGTTGCATTTGCAACACGGAAATGACAAAAAAAGGAGCCTCATCGGCTCCCTGGAGTTGCGTAGATACCTGTTTTTATTCGAATGTGATTTGTGACAGTTCGTCGAGTTCTGCCACTGTTGGCTCATGGTCGAAACGCATTTCAATCCACTGTTTCATACCTTCTACAGGTACTGTTGTCTGATTTTCACCTTCGCCTTCAGTCCTGGTCATGTCCTCGATTTTGGCGCGACCAATCCATTGGTTGTCATTGATTTTTTCTTTGGCGATTGCCTTTTCTGCCGGTCCGAATGACCGTGTCGGTTGAGATTTAGCCATAGCGATAATACTTTTTACATAATTATTAATACGCCGCCTGTTACGCTTTATCCTCCGATTTATACGTGCCTTGGTCTTGTATCTCTTTCGGACTGTCATCTTATAAAAGTTCTCCCTGTCAGGATACATGACTTTCGACCAAACCTCAAAAACCATCATACTGATTTCCTTGCGTTTGTTGAACTCATCGAGATGCTGAAGCATACCGAGGTAGCTGTTGATTGTCGCTGCAAATTTCTCACAATTCTCAATTTGAAAAGCGACATTATCGCGAGCTTGCTCATTCCACCAGTGTATCTTCTTGAAACACTTTGTAATACTTCGGTTTGATGAATAGGTCCTGCCTGGCAGCTGCATCACATTGAGTATCTTTATTCCCTTGCTAAAATGCTGGAAATAATACTTGTTAGGATGAATTGTCAGGTCAATTTCCCTGTATTTGTCACGAATCAGCGGTATATCATGCAGGATTTTCGCTTTTTCATTTGCAATCCAGCTGTCATCTATTGAACGGCTGTAGTTTTCGCCATAGCCGAGATCAAAAACTATGAAATAGTCAATCGGTGTGAGATATAGATTCGCACTCTCATTTGTCGGCAGCAAGCCGATAGGAATTCCCTGCCATGTCGGATGATTGAACAAACTTTTATGTGGCGGAAGCAAATTCCAATGCGACATCGGCGACATCCTGATTGCATTCACTCTCGGGTCTGTCATTAGACGCACTGTCAAGAGCCACTTCAGAATTTCCTTATCCCAATGGTCATAATACAGGTCTATGAGCAACATCCACATTGAATGAAGTCTGTATTTGTCGATACTCATATAATATGACTGAACGTCATATTTCATAATCCACCAATCAGGATGATTGTGTACACAGTCATCGAACGTGGCTTTTATCATGCGGTTTGATTCTTTTGTTCCCAATTCCGCACGACACGCCGGAGCGTTATGCAGCAGGACCTTGTTCATCAGAGGCTCGACTCGGAAGCTTATCCATGTGTCAACGATACGGTCTCTGGCCACTGACTCAAATATCTCTCTGATTGTCGGATAAAACGTTATAAAAACCCTCAATGGCTCCGGTCTGTATCTTCTTTCGACAATAGAATCAACAAGCTCTACGAGCCTGTATTGATGCCATACGATAAATTCAGCAACACTGTTTGTGTTTCTTTTACCTGCAATAAATGAAAAATAGGCTTCACGAAATCCTGTGTCAAGTTCATTTCTTTGTATATCGGTCAGGACAAAACCGCCTGCATCATGTTGAAAAGCCGAAACTGCACGCACGTAGTTAGCATTGTTCTTATTGTTGTTGTTCTGATTACCATTGTTCAGATTGATGTACCACGCGTTAGTGCCAGATAACTCCATAAATTCTTCCAAGTATTTGACTTAGCTGTAAATGACAGCCGGAAGCCCTTTTCAATCATAATTGATAGTTCACCCAGGATTGAGCTTGTTAGCGAACCTGGTCCCGACTTATTTACCGAAATTGAGGGGAAGGGGTAAATCGTTGATTATTAGCAACATCCGCGAAATACTTCCTTAACCCTTTCGTTTGTTTTGCGATTTTGTCCGTTTGCCGATATATTAGATTTAGTTTATTATCTGGCAAGCCACAACGGCTGGCCAACAGTTCAAGTATTGAGTTAATCGTATCAAGTTTATACAAAAATTGTTGAAGCTTCAGCGCTCTATGGTTGAAGTCTGTCAGGGTCTGTGACGCATGGTAGCACTCCAACATATCTGATATCAGGTTCTGGATTCTATATCCGTAACCATATTTATAGCGATGAGTGAAATCATTTTGAATGTCATCCAACAAAGCAGCCAAAGCCTTAGTGTCATTCAACAGCGGAGGTTTGGGCTTAAGCGGTTTATTATTCAATTCATTCATTATAAAAGAAAAGGATCTGCTGGTACGACATTATTTGTGTGATGCCAATAATTATGATATCGATAATCACTATAAAACAACCAAGCATAACACGCTGTATGTTTTTCCAAATCGCTCGTAAACAAACTTAGTTCATTACGAGAAACATACAAAGCTTCAGCGTCATTCGACGGCTGAAGCTTTGGCCTTTGAGTTGTGTCTTGCAGTGTATTCATGTTTTCAAAATCGAGCGGCTTCGCCGCTATATGATTGGACTGCAAAAATAATAAATTTTTAATTACAAATACAATTGAGATTAAAAAGCCGAAACTGCACGCACGGAGTAAGCAGTGTACTTATTGTAGTTGGACTGATAACCAGAGAGCAGATTGAGGTACCACGCGTAAGGGCCAGATAACTCGGTTGAAGTCCAATTGTAATCGTTTGTCAAAGCAGTACCGCCCATCACTGTCAAGCAGGCATTGATGGCTGCTTTGTTGATATACATGAGATACATGATGCCGAAAGCCGGCAAATCCCATTTACCTGCGCCGATTGTTCCTGATGAATAACGACGGCAAGCCTCAGCTGCCGGTGCTCCCTTTGTCGCAGGATTACCAGTGTAAGAAACTGTATATTCGTCAATGTGGCCTGATGTGCTATGGTCGGTAAGAGCCTCTCCGTTCCATCCAGGATTCAATCTCGCCAGAACCTTATCCGTGTTCCCTTTCGAGTCGAAATCATTGATTGCATCTTTCTGATACAAATCAGGAAGCGTTTCAATGTCTGTACCACGACCGCCCCATGCACAAGTACCTTGTTCCACATTAGTCAAACCTATACGGAACTGATGTTCGGCTGTAACAACCACAACAGACTGTGCTGTCTTGCCCTGCCCTTCGGTAGCCCAATCAGCAGCTGCTATCAAACTTCCGTCGGTTGCTTCACACCAAATGCCAAGCGGCGCCATATCGCAATCATAGAAGAAGTCCACGTCACGAGCTGTGCGGTCAGATGTGAAGCTCTGCGACACAGGTGACGTCTCGCCATAAGCGTCCACCCCTACCGAATAAGAAACACCGCGTTTCACATAACAGTAGGCTATTCCCCTGCTGCCATCGACAATGAGCGGTGTCTTATAGGTGCGCTGCACCGCGTTCTCGGTTGTGGTTATTGTTGCAAAAAGTCCGTTGATGAATCCTTCATGCGAAGTGGCACGGACCACCACTTTCTCCACCATGTTGTCAATAAGATCAACAACCTGATTCTTGAGTTCTGCGACTCTTAATCCTCTTCCTGTGAAATCCATATTACCACATGATTTTAGGGTTTAACAATGCAATGTTTGAAGTAATCTTCAGGAACTCATACTTTTTCAAGCCATAAAGCGGTTCATGAAGATAGCCGGTGAATTTCTTCGTTTCCGGATGAGGCGTAAACGTCTGCGAATCGGTTGAACGATAGAATGTCAGTGTCGCCTCGGCGCTTTTGTCCGAAGTCTCTACATACAGCATAGGCACTTGATCAGTGTCGTTAGTGATTTGAAACGGTTTGATGGTCAAACCGCCATCGAGGAGTGTTAAATCTTGCATAATTTAATTATTTTGATTTGTATTCTTATGTTCCACAACATCCTCCAGCCCCTCATGGTTTGTCTTCCTGCCTATCAGAGCGAGAATGCCTTTGATTGATATTTGCAGACCTCTTTTCTCCAATATGTTGTTAAGACAGCTTGAGCCCTCTATAATGAATATGAGCCCCATCATAATAGCCGGAAGCATTTTATAGTTGTATGTTATACCCAGAGACGAAGCGAACAAAACCCAGCAGGAATAGCCAATAATCTTGTTTGTGGTCCTTCTGAAAGCCGATGAGAATGTAATGCGTTCCTTACGGTGTTTTGCCGCCTGAATGCCCCAAATAAGGTCTGCGAGTATTACACACAGTGTCGGTATTATGTATATGCAGGCGATACCAAACACATCCTCAATATAATGGAGGAGTGTAACGCCCAATGTCGTTTCTATTAAAAGCATTTTAGGATTTGCCACGAAATGTGTTACTGTTTTAAACATTTTATCATATAAACATTTTAATCATTGTAATCTTGTCGGTTGCTTCGACCTTCCAATACGAGCCCTCAGGCGCGTAGTCGTATGGCCGTATGGTGCTGCCCTCGACAAAGACTGTCTCAACGAGCGACCAGGTCTTTTTGTCTGTCGATGTGTACACCGAAACAGTTCCGTTTGTTGCCACCTGGATGCTCATGCCGCCCGACGCCGTGCACTCCATCACATCGGTATCATACGAGTTCTTTGCGCTGTCGTATGTGACTTCGATATTTCGTGAGCCGGTCTCATACGTAATCTCCTTTGACACTTTCGATGCAACAATAAGCTCCTGGGCCTCGACCACCTTGCTTTCAAGTTCGAGATAATCCTGTTCGGCAATCCTGTATTTGAACGTGAACGATGAAAAACTTTCACGGTCGTTAATATCTGGATCAGAATCTGTCATTACTATCCTTTTGTAAGTTTGTTCGTCGGGATTGAATATGAATTTAGGCGTCTTCGACATTGCGAAATCCACAATCTGCCTGAACATCTCCCTTGAAAAATAGCCGGTGTTTTGTGTGTATTCGATGAAATCGTCAGAATCGTCCAGCTGCTGGAGTACATCATTAAACGAACCGATATTATACTCCACTGAAGGCTTGGCCGAGTTTTGTCCGCCAAATATAAGAGTGTCTATACCGCCGAGAGCATTGCAGAAAAGAAAATATTTCTCCCTGCCTGTTTCATCCCCCACCACATATCTCTGTTTGGTGGTTATCGCATGACCTTTGGCATCGACAACAAACACATCATAATACATTTTTCTTTGCGAAGACGGCCTGTTTGACAAGCTCCAGACGTATTCACACGACACGTCCTGCATTACGCACTCTTTATGAATTGCAACCTCATTTGAGAAATCAAACAGGGTGATTGTCTCGTTAGAGCCGTCATTATAATAAAACCTTACAATCATCTTACTGTCCTGAACAGTAAAATAATACGACAGGTATTCCGGCGATTGTCTTGTGATATATTTGACATCCGGCTGGAATGTAAGGAACGATTTAGCGATTGCACTTAAGCTTGATATGCGCGAATTGATATTCAATACATAAAAGTAAAAATCCAATTCTTCTGTGTCATTGTGAATCCAAACATTGAACGATTTACAAAAATCTTCCTGTAAGACCAATGGCTCTCCAAACCTCGAAGTGTGAGATAGAAATTCAGAAATTATATCTTTTATGTCGATAAAAATGTGATTGTAATGACAGGCATAGCTGCCGACAAAAAGAGTATCATCGCGATAATAAACGCCCAAGACAAAGTCCCTATCACCATACACCTCAAGCGATGGAAGATGTGACTTGGTGTAATAACCATCTTGTGCCGGTCCTGATAACAATTGTAACATAACGATGCAAAATTATTTCTCCAACAAAATCAAACAGTGACAGATTAAACAGGGACGGCCACAAAACGAGCAGGTTTATGGAAATCTCCGTATTGTTCTATAAAATGGTCATAATAATATTGCCAGTTAGTACCGTTCCATATGAGTTGCTCTATACACAATGTTATACGGAAATTCATTTCGTAAGTAAAACCGACTTGACCTTCAAAAGACGGAGGTCCCAGATAAACTTCATCAACATCTGTTTTTGAATACCTATGATCATAAACGATTTGTAAAAAATATGCTCCCTCAACAAATTGATATGATTGAGTGTGAGCTATTTCTTGCAATTGATTATTATAATAATGATATCCTTTCTTCTCATTCCAATATTGACTGACATAGTTCGTCACTTCACTATCATCAAGTTGCCATTTTAGCAATGGACTTGACAATGGGCTGATAGGCTTATCTGTTATCTGATCAATGAAATCCTTGATGAGAACAAACTGTGATTCATTAGCACCTTTATTCTTACCGAGATTGTATGACATTGACTCCGGAAGAAGAATCTGACCCTTGTAATATTTTGGCGTCACCATATCCAAGGCTGCGAGCTGTTTATCTGAATAAGCTACGCGACCTCTAACTGTAACCTTGTTATTAAGAAGCAAATTATTATAATTAGACCAGAAATATTCATACATATCATAAGGCGTGAGTGAAAAAGGTTTTTCCACAACACCCAATCCGACAAAACATTTCGACACACCACCAATAGGCAAAACCCCTATACCATCATTTTTCTTAAAAGACCAACACACCATAATCGGTTGTTTATCATCCTCTTGTTTGTCTCTGAAACTTGTATGATTGTGAACTCTGTCTTCAATATAAAGATAAAACAAGTTTTTATATTGAATTACCGGTGGCATAACATCCTGAGAACCATATTCTTCAATATTATCCGAATTGTTTCTATCATAATTGAAATAATCAGTTCCTATTTTAATCGCAACATTTTTACCTGTTTTAAGATTTCTTTTCAATTCATAAAACTCACCTGTGATTTTTCTCCTTATCAGGCAGTCAAAAATTGTTTGAGATGTAGTTCCTATATTCCCGAATTGACTCTCATTAACATCGACAAAGAAGCCATATTTCTCAACCAACTCATCCATTGTCAAAGCTGCCGGTTCAGAGCCTTCCATTGAAGTGTCTGATGAAAGAACAACTCTCGAGGATTCATTTGGCATGATTTCAAATTCATCATCTACTATTTTCGATATATCCAAATCAAAAGCTTTGTTCTGAATCAAATTCTGCATCAGCTCAACCCAGACTTCCTTGGATGATGAATCCACTCTAATTGTCGCGCAAAATTTGTTTTTCAGAAAATCAATAAACTCAGTCAGCGTACATGAAGGTACCATATCCGCATATGGCAAACAGCCTCCAACTATAGTGTCCGACGAATTATTAAGAAGAACAATTTTATTGAGTGGTTGTATATTGAAACAATTACTTACCACATGATACCCCATTTCTTCAAATATCACATCGATAGCTTTCCCAAGATACAGGAATGGTGATATGCCATAACCTTGTGGAACACCCATGACATAACCATCTTCTTGAACAGTTCTGCCGTCTGAAACCAAACGATAGCAATTACCAAAACCATAATGATGATAATAAATTTCATTATTAAATTGATAAACCACATTGTTTTTAGCATCTTCATATTTGGCCACAGCAACTGTACATAAATCAAAATCATCTTTGTTGGTTTCAGATGTGTCAAAAGCGACTTCGTTCATATATGCAATAAGATCATCAAGAGTCGCCCATTCTCTTCTAACTTTGTTTTTAAGAATCTCTTTGAGAGACTTGTTTTTGTACTGTGAATAAACATCCGAGTTTTCAATGGCAAACGACACTGCTATGCCGTTTTTGCGGTTAACCGTGTCTATAACAAGCTGACCATGCTTGCAAAACACTCCATGCTGTAGAATTGCCGGAACTTTCTTTATAAACTTAAAAGCTTTATCAACGCGGTCGATGTTTTCAAGAATATTCAAGTTTCTTTGTGATGCTGGTATAGTTGCCGGAATTGTAGCATCTCCCTCATCCGAAAGAAACGGATTAGTTCTCTCGACTTCGAAACTGAAATCTTCCGGAAGTTCAATGCTCCCAAATTGTGTTACAAGTCTCATGATTTTCTCGATGTTATTTTCTTAAACCTATTGTGTTGATTTATAAAATCATTAAACTGTTTATAGCTCATAAATGACGGCACACCTTCGTCAACCATCTTGTTGATGGCTTTTTCAAGCTTGTTTAATGAATCCATCATTTTCTGGTCTGATCCTGAACCGGCATTTGTCGGAGGTGTTGTGTAGCCACCATCAGCGAATCCGTTGCCCGAAAAAGCCTTCGGCCTATGTCCTGTCTTGCGATATTCCTCAAGATTTCTGACCATGACTCTTTCTCTTTTAACAAGCCATTTAGGAATAACATACTCCTGACCGTGTGTAACGCCGACAATCTCATCCTCATCAGCATTTGGATCAGTGTAACCTCCTTGCTTATAGCCTGTAATAACCCTGTCGCCATAATTCTGATTGCCGGTACTTGTACTGCCTGATGTATTGACAGACGAGTTCTTAATGGCATTACGCTGTGCGACAATGGTTGCCACCTGCGCTGCTGTTGTGGCCGCGATAAGCGCAGAAACAACTATAGCTGCCGGATATGGCATATCGGCAAAAGCACGAGCCACAGCCAAAGCGCCTTCTGCAATAGCCTTGGAAATGTTTATGGCCATATCGACATCAGCGTATTTCTTTTTGATGTCGAGCTGTTTCTGCTGATACTCATTCTCCACACGTTCCCTCTCCTCGGCATTGTCACCGGCCGCTGTCAAGTCTGCCTGGTACTGGGCTTCAGCCTGAGCCATTTCCATATCGCGAAGTGAAGATATGAGACTACCAATTTTATTAAGTGTTGATGAAATTGCTTCTGCAGTTTTAGCTGCATACTCAAGGCGAAGCTTGCTAACAGCTTTTTCATAATCAAGCCAGCTCATCTCGCCGTCTATAAGCAACTTCCTTAATGCCTCTTTTTCCTTATTATATTTTGCGAGAACACCTAAATCTTTGTTTTTTTCAAGATCTTCATTGATTTTTTCAGCATATTCATTATTTAGAACACGAACAGCTTTTAAATACTCTTCTTCTGTTAAAAGTTCTCTCTCTTTGAGAGTTTCAAGCATTGCAAGTTCTGATTCATACTCATCCCAAGGGTCTGCAAATTCATTTCTCCATGATTCTGCAACCCTATTCAATTCACGAAGAGTCTGCATCTCTTTTTTCAATGCATCTTCTTTCTCTTTCTGCCTTTTTTCAAATGCTTTTTGACTGTTTTTAAGTCGCTCAAGTTCAGCGTTTTCAATTTCTTTCTCAAAAGCAGCCCATTCTTTTTCAACTCTTTCGTTTGCTTTAATAACTGCATCCAACCATGCAGAAACATACTTTGTTTCATCCTCTCCATAATCTTTTGCAAGTTCCTGCTTTTGCTTTAAAAAATCAATATTAAGAAGCTCAGATTTCTTTTGATATTCTTCTTGCGATATCATTTTTTGCATATATGCCTCTTTGAGCGCATTCAACTCTTTTTGTTGCTGCAACTCAAGGTCACTCATGGCTTTTTTAAAATCTTCCTTACCACCCTCGACAATACCTGTTCGGACTTTTGCAGTTTCCTTTGACACGTTATTAATAATGCCAAGCAGTTTGTTTTCTTGTTCTTCTAATGCTTTTAGAGCTGCTTTCTCTGCTTGATAGTCTGTCCAAAATTGAGATGCCAATGATTCATCAGCTGTTGGCATATTCCAAAAGCCAACTGGATTTGACAATCTATTCATATTGCCATTGTCCATTTTTTCAGCATATTTCTTATATGCAGCATCAACGCGATTTTGAGCATCAATAATTTGTCTTTCAATTTCCGTTAGTTCTTCTTTTAGAATATTCATTCTGATTGAAGCCCTCAATGCTTCTATATATTTGTCAATCGCCGTTGTATTATCTTCTATAAGTTCACCCTCTTTAGTCAATGATGCATGATAATCCGGAACTATTTCCTGAAGCTCTTTTAAAGCTTTTTTTCTGTCCATATAGGAATTATTATTATCATGGACTAATTTGTTTAATGATTGTATTTTTGAGATTTCATCTGCTTGTGCATCAGCAATTTTCTTTTCAATGTTTTCAAAATAATCCAATTCTTTATTTGCTTCTCTCTGTTTACTTATATATTTGCTGACGGCCACCGCTAATGCTGATACCATAATTGCAACAACTCCAAAAACTGATTTACTCATTGCCGCATTTGCAGCATTTTGTGCTGCTGCAAGCTTTAATGTCTGACCTGTCAGACCATAATAAGCCGCCATCATTTTGTTTGACAAAACAGTTCCTGTAGCTGTAACAGCATTGCCAATCTTCATTGCTGCAGTTTTAATACCTTGAGCAATAGCTTGTGCTTTTACAGCTATTGTTAAAGCAGCCAATGCTATTATAACCGCTTTGATTTCTTTGCCATAAGCGACTAATGCTTTTATTATATATGTAATAGCTTTGGTTGATTTCAGCAATGCCGGATTTAAAGACTGACCAAGCGAATATGTTGCCTCTTTGAAATCTTTCCTTGACTTTTCCAATTGCGCCTGCAAACTTCCATTCATGATATTGTATTCATTCATCATGGATGTGCCAAGTTTCAAATGCTCATTTGCTGTCGCCTGCGCCTCACTTACCAAATCAAGATTGCTTGCCAGCGATGCTATGACACTGGCCGCACGAGCTCCGTCAAGACCCATATCTTTGAATACAGGAATGAGTTGTGTAAAACCGCCCATCTCATTGAAGCCTTCAAGAACACGCATAATAGCTCCATTCATATCAGTTTCCATGAGCTTTTTGAAATCTTCCAAAGGCATTCGCGCAGCCTGAACAAACTCCTCTGGTTTTTTGATCATCTGCTGAATAAGTTTTTGGAAAGCGGTTGCTGACATCTCTACCTTCTGTTTCATTTGATCCAATGCCGAAGCGTATCCCAAAATCTGATCTACCGCAATATCAGCCTGCACCGAAACACCACCTAAACGGCCAAGAAAATCAACCATATAACTCTCACTTGCCGTGCTCTCCTTGCCTAATTGATTTATAGCAGAACCCACGGCCAACATTTTGCCTTTAAGGTCTTTGCTTTCAATCAAATCTGTGCTTTTCGAATAGACAGAAGCGAGCTTAGCTATCTCTAAAGTTGCTCCCTCTCCTAAGACATCTCCTAATGCAACATTTATTATATCAGCCGCCTCAACAAACTGTTGCACCGATTCAACAGTATTAAAACCAAGTTTACCGGCTTCATAAGCCAATCTGTTCAGTTCCATTCTGGCTGTACGGGTATCCATTTTTTTGAATGCCTCATTAAGTTCCTCAACCTGCTGATGACTTAAACCAGTGGTTTTCATAACCTGTGCATAAGCATCATCCAATTCTGCGGCTTGGCGTGCTGCATCTTTTAATCTTGCCGACACACCGGTAATTGATGCAATTGCAGCAGACGCCATCAGGAAGTATCGGTTCATTCCCGAAGCAACCCTTCTGAAGATATTGCTTTGTGTGGCGTCAACCTGTTTGTAGGCTGCATTAAGAGAGTTGATGCGTGCCGTCACTTTCTTATAGCCTTCGGTGGCTGCAATGAACTCTTTTGTGCCTGGTGTGAGCTGCTTGATCTGAGCAAGCAGCGCCCTCTGTGCCGCTGTCAGTTCCTTGATGCTCGCCTTGTCGAGTTTCTTCAGCGTCTCCTCATATTTCTTGGTCTGAGTCACCTGAGATTTTATCGATTTTTCAACGGCATTTAGTTCTTTTCTAAGCCTTGTAATAGCTTTTTCGTCAGGCACAGCTGCTTTTTCCAATTCCGCTATTTTGGTTCGTAATTTTTCAGCTTTCTTTTCAAGCTGAGCCAGCACCTGTTCCGCCTGTTTGCCGTTAAACGTAATCGTTACCGATGCATCAACGTTATTGCTCTTTCTCCCCATTATTCTATTGCTTTTAATTATTCATATTATTAGTGTTATCACGACCGATGATTGACTTTACCATCCTTGCGGCATCCATTCCATAATGTTCGGCTGTATAATCGGCAAGGTAGCGCAAACGCGACCAAAACACCTTGTTATACCATGGTTTAGGATGACGGTTGCCCGATGGAGTCTTGTCCATGGTAACATGGCCTCCTACGCCCAAATCAGGAAAGATGCCATAATAAAGATATGTGAACACTATAAGCTGAGGGTTGCCGTTGGCATCCACATAAACATGGTTCTCGAAACTGCGGATAAGTTGCCCTGTTTCGCGAATCTTCAGCTTATACATCTTGTTCACCCAACGCTCGATGGTGAACTGGGCGAACTTCTCAAGGTCTTTATTTACATCTTCCGTGCGTTCCATCACTCAACTGTTAAGCGGTTGACCGACAAGTCGATGTTCTCATCGTAATATAGTGTAAACTGATAGCCGGTGTAGTTGTTTCCGGCATTGGTGACCATATACGGAATACGGCTTCTGTCCCAGCCTTCCAATGGTTTTTGCTTCTTATTCTTCGAAAGCAGCGCGATGATGCGCTCCATCAGGCCTTTCATTTTATCCTGTACCGAACGGCGGCTTTCCGCGGCTCCCACCATTTCCATCACCCAAACCACCTGCGACCCACGGCACAATCCCCCCGGATTGAAACCATATTCGCCCGAGCTGCAATGCTCAAGCACTATAACAGGCAGGTCAGAATCGGGGCGTTCGTTGATAAGCGCGATAATGCCTTCATATCCGGCGTCGCTCTCTATAACCTGTTCCATGCCGTCTTCAATCTCTGGAAATTGTTCATGGGAAGCGGTCAATGCCGTCGTCAAAAATGCCAAATCCAACATAATTCTTAATTTTTTTCAGGCAAAATTAAGCCATGCCGGAGCCTTCATAACGACAAAAAAAGGCGGCTCGCCTTCCGGCGAACCGCCCTGGTGGACAGCCTTTAAATCATTTCTTTTTTCTCACCTCCGCTATAATGGCGATGATGAATGCGAGTATTCCCGAAATTGCTATAAACTCGATCATGATTCAAAATTTTTGCAAATATAATAATTATTTGGCAAAGGTGGGCTTAGGTTTCCTCAAAATAAACTGCCAGCCCATAAATCTCACCATATTTGTGAAGAAGCGTTCAACAATACGGTTCTCGATGTTGTAGTAGCGGTTGTGGCTCCAATGGCAGTCGCGGATAACCACCATTGTCTTGGGATATGTCGAATCAGAAGCGCGTCTCATTTTGCACCTCCTTTCTGAACAAGTATATCGCCGTTTGTGATACAGTCTTTGGCCTCTTTCATAAGCTGAGAGAGGTCGCGCAAAGCGCTCACTATTGCGTCGTTTATATTCTTGAAACGGTCCATATCGCTCTTGTCGGCATCAATCATCAGGATGTTGGTGTCGGCCAATGCGCCTTGCAGGTTGCCTATTATTTCCGGCAAAGTCCAATCGGTTTTGTCGGTGTTGTACTCATCAAACCAGTTGTCAAGCGTTTCGCAGCTCAAATACATCTTACTCATTCCGCACCTCCTTCCTGATAGATTTCATAAATGCGTTCAATCAAGCCGTTTGATTTGTTCTGATAGTAACCGTTGATAAGATTGAAGAGTTCAGGGTCGCAAATGGTTTCCACCGTCTTGCCGTTGCCGTCGATGTAGTTGCGGATGTCGTTTGATGCCGACACCGCTATCTGGTCATCGACACCGCGATGAAACACTATCACACGCTTGAAGCTGCCGTCGGCCGACGTGCGGTCGCAAAGCTTTTTGGTGGTTGCGAGTTCCAGCGTGGCTTTAATAAGTTCCTGCTGTTGTTTCTCTGTGAGGTTGAGTTTCCGTGCCGTCTTTCCGGCTGTCTGAGTGTTGTTTTGCATTTCTTTAGCATTTAAGTTAGGGCAACAAAAAGCGGCCGCCGTTTCGCTGCTAAAGAAATGACTGCTACCACGAAGGGGCTTGATTTCACGAAAGGCGACCGCAGGTCTTATTTTTTCAGGGCAATAAAAAAAGCCCTCAATATGTCTTTGGGCTGTTTCCGCTGCCCTTGCGTGATAGACTCACTATCATTTCTTTAGCACTGCAAAGATAAATACTTTTTTAATACGTGCAACATTTTTTTGAAAAAAAATATTAAAACAACTCAAAAGCACTTTCAAGTTCTTCAATTTTTAAAGATATTCCTGGTATGATCCTATTTCGAATATCACTCATATGTTCAACATCACTAATTTTTAAACTTCGCACCGGTGTATGTTCCAACTCTTTAAGTTCTTTCTTGCTTTTCACCAACATTTGCTTCAATTCTGATAATGAAATATTTTCATATTCAGATAAATCCAACTCTTTCATATATTATAAAATTTATTTAACACCTAAAATCATTTCCATAAACTCAGATTCGCTTAATATAGTGAGAGGTTGCCCCTCTTCTATCAGCTTAATCGCTTTTTTCTGTTTGCCAGACATACCATCCTCACCTACAAATCTGTAATCCTGTTGTCCAACAACAAGAAAATCTGTTGTTTTTGTAATGTTGTCTGCTGGAATACCTCCAACATCTGCGACCATTTTTAATAAATCGACACGATTTTTATACATTTTACCTGTAAAAACAACTGATTTATGAAAGAATGGATTGGTATCATCAAACATATCAGTATCAGGCTCATAATTTTTAAGAAATGCATCAACACTTTTTTCATGTCTGAAGGTGCGTTTAAATGGTATGTAATCATCATTTGAAAACGACCCCATTTGATACGAGTACTTTTTACAAATGGAATCGAAGTCTGTGCAATCTGACAACGCAACAAGATTCAGGAAAAGTTTTGCAGTCATCTCGCAGTCAGCGGCTGCACGATGATGCCCATCACTGTTAATCCCGAAAAACCTGCAAAGCGATTCAAGCGAATAAGATGGCAGACCTGGTCGAATAAACTTTGACAAGCTGCACGAACACATAAATCTGAATTGAGGATATTGCAAACCATGCAAATCGCATTCATCACGAATCACACCCATGTCGAATGGTGAATAATGAGCAATAACATCTTTGCCGGAAAGCAAACCACTCACCTCATTCCACACTGTTGGGAAATCGGCAGCGTCAGCTGTCATTTGCGGTGTGATGCCATGAACCATGATGTTAGCATAATCGTAATTGTTACCTGGTGGCTGTATGAGCCACGATTGAGTTTTTGTTATTGTGCCGTTTTCAACGACGCACACTCCGACTTCACAAGCAGACGCACGTTCAGAAGTCGCAGTTTCAAAGTCGATAACTGTGAAATCCATGTTTGAATAATTTATGTTTCGCGTACAAAAATACGGATTTTTTAGTTTGTAACAACTTTGAAGTAACTTTGTAAAATAAAAAAGCCCTCGCCGTTAAGGTGAGGGCTTCTGCAATGCCGGTTGCGTGTCAAAACAAACAGACGTTGCTAAGTTCTCTTCCGAGGTTCGTTACGCCAGTCTGAATACGTGCAACAGTTTTTGCCGACGGACGGCTTTTGCCTGTCACATAGTGGCTCAGTTGATGGCGGTCGATACCTGTAAATTTTTGTAATGCCGAAAGGCTGATTATTTTGCCGTAATACTGAAGGAAGCTTACTGTGTCATAGCGGAACTCGAATTCAAGTTCCGGAAGTGTTTTGCCTTCCTCTTTCCACATTTCCTTAACTTCTTCATGACACTCGTTGAAATCTTTCATGGCTTCTGTCACGCTGTCACCAAAGCCTGATATCATACAGATTGGGTTTGAGTCGGTACATACCGCAAACAAGCCGTCGCTTCCCACTTCGATAAATGCTGTAAGTTTTTTCATGATGTCGTGTTTTTATTTGTTTTTGTAAGGGAGTGGATTACAAATCCACCCCCGATTCTTTTGCTATTACTTTCACCGTTCCGTTCGGTATCTCCTTTGGTCCGTGTCGCGGTATCGGGAACATCTTGTTGGTTATCGGACTGAACCAGTGGTCGTGGTTTCCGCCATGTCTTAGGAAATAGCAACCGGCGTTTTTAAGTTTTCTTTCAAGTTCGTGTGTTCTCATAGCAACCTTTTTTGTTTGTTTTGACATTGCAAAGATACACATTTGTATATTACCATGCAATAAAAAAGTAAAAAAAAATCAAATATTTTTGCAATCGTAAATGCTTAATAATTAAGCACTTACAAAACAAGCACAAAAATTTTTTCTTATTTGGCTGAAAAACACCCGAAAAACGCCGAAAAAGTTACGCCAAAATCGTCATTTCCCGAAAAAACCTGAAAAACGAAACGCCCCGACATCGGGGAGATGCGGGACGTTTCTCTTTGAAAACATAAAAAATTCATCCATGTGGGAAAAATCAATCGATTTTCGTAAAACCGTTGAGTTTTGCTATTCTGGCCAGCATCTCTTCAGCGGCTTCTCTTGTTTTATATATGAGATGGTAATTCTTCGAAATGCCGAGCTCATAATCCTTCAGATGCTCTTCAGTGAGAGCGATTCTCGCAAACGGTTCGTCGCTGCACAAGAAGCACTCGAAGCCGGAAATGGTCTCATGCACCTCCAGAGAGCCTTTCCATTGCACGCCATCAACTATTTTAATATATTTGCTCATTTCTTTTTCAAGGCCTCCTTCTCCTTGTTATACTGGTCTATCTTGTTATTGAGCGCCGACAGCACACCATGCACATCCGATTCCTCGATAAGCTTGTTATCCTGCGGACGGTTGTCGTTAAGCATCAGAAACAAGTCCTGGAGTATCAGGAATGGAGACTTCGCCTGCGCCTCCCCTCCCTTGCTTCTATGAAACACAAGCGGATAAAGCCCCTCGATATAGCCTTGCACGCCTTGCCACCAAAGCGACACGGCAACGGCTTTCCTGCGTGATATGAACCGGCAACGCTGGCCGAGTTCCTTCAAAGCCTTCTTAATGAATCTCCTGTTATGCGTAATTGAATAGCGAAGCATCATTGCATCGGCATAGAAATAGCTGCCGAACTTGGTATCGAGGAGATGTCCGTTGATTTTTGTCGGGTTTACAATATCCACAGGATACTCGTCAAGCAGAAACGCCATCTTCTCGCTGAACTCCTTAATCTGGTAGGCTTCGAGCTTGAACCTCGTCTTGCCTTTCTCAAAGAGAACTTCGCCCTTGCTACGGAGGATCTTCAGTCCGGCAAGCCTACAGAAAGACACAAGAAGGAGTGTGTCCCTGTCGAGGTCCAAGTCGAAAAGCTCTGCCACGACGTACAGCTGCTTCAGAGTCAGTTGGTTCCAAGCCACTGGAGCCTTGATGTCGATTACGCTGTCCATCATAATAGGTTTGCGACAGCCCCATTGCCGAGATTGATTCCCGGCAATTCATAAACATTCGAATTCTTGAATGTCTGGAAGCTGTCAATATTCATTAACATAATATCTCTTGCACGTATGGCCATCGAACCGGCAAGCGAGTCATTGTCGATCGAGCCTGCCACCACGGCAAGCCCCACATACTCCATCACGCTTGTTTCAACCGGCGCCACCGTCACGTTGTTACGTTTCTTTTCAAGGAGTTCGGCCACATACGCCTCAGATATGTACTGTGCCACCACGTCATGCAGCACCACCTTCATCTTCGGGATCATCTTATAATAGCCGTCCCAAGTCATCACAACATCCTGAAAACTCTTCACTGTGGCGAAATTGCGTTTGTATTCGTCAACAGAGAATATGAATCCCGAGCTCAGGTACTTGAACTGGTCTGTTGACCTCCAGCCGTGATATTTGGCATTGGCATCACGCGAATTGTCAAGCAGGAATCGCGTCAGAATATCGAGAGCGAGTGACTTGCGCTGCGCCGTTCCCTCCTTGAGTTTCTCCACACGTTCTTTCGATGCCGGTGACACTGCCTGGTTTGACTGCACCACGAATCCCGCTTCCGAAAGCTGCAGATCGAGAATCGGTATCGCGTCAAGGAAAGCCATCTGGCATATTGCGCGTTTAACAAGAGAACGCAAAACCGCATGGTCGTCTTCAACGCCCTCCTGAACTTCCGTGTCGAGAGCCGCCGCGAGTGTCACACCGAGGATGCGGTCTGTGACGACACCCTGTGCCGTGTCCAGAAAATCAGTCATCCTGTCGGTACTGGTCTTCCAGTTGATGTTTGGAAGATACAGCTTTATATCTGTGTTATTCGCTATCATTGCACTATTGCATTAGTTGATTCCTGTTTGCCCGATTTGTTCTGGTCGAGAGTAGTGAACACATATTCAGGCACTGCGATTGTTATATCTTCATCCCAATTGTTGAACTTGCGGATAAGCGAAAACGGTCTCAGGGCGCGGTCAACCATCGGGAATGTGAGAGCCTGTTTCATCATGAATATTTCACGTATATTCGAGCCGCTGAGTGAGTTCGAGTTCTTGCCTGGCACAGCACCCACAAGGCTCGGATGAACGCCCATGGCGTAGCTGATAACGTTTGCGCCTGTCTCATAGTCTGTGACGTATTCGCCACCCTCTATATCGTTCTTTATCGTCTCGATGGTGATATACTTCTCCTCTGTAGCCGACGATCCCGACGGCACAAGTTCCTTTATCGACATAATCGACTTGCCTGCGTTCTGCTCGCCTGTAAGCACATTGTTGATGTCATTCACAAGTTGGTCGCGCAGTTCTTTTCTGCCTTTTATATCAGATGGTTGGATGCCAGCCTGTTTCTCTTTATCCTGGAAATACTTGGGCGAAACATAAATGATATGGCGCACGCCGAGTTTGTATTTCAGAATGGCTTTTTTCAGAGCGGGAATCGAAATGATGTTGTCATACCAACCCGAACGGAACACCGAATACCAGGTCGGATAACTGTAATACGGCCTGCCGGGCGACGGCATATAAATCGGATAGCAGAAAGCGCGTTTCTGTTTTTGTTTCCCTTTGTAATAGGTCTGGAAGTCCTTCAAGCTCTGAAACGCTTTATACTCGTCAAGAACGAGATAGTCGATCATTTCATCTTTCTTTTCCTCCCAGTCGCCACGATAAAGCATATACTTTATCTCACCGTTTTTGTCAACGCCCCAACGGCAGAAAGCAGCTTCACGGTGTCTGAGTGTTTCGATGGAATTCAGTTCCTTGTCAAACACCACGATTGGGAATCCGTTATGAAAATATGAAAGGTCGGTAAGAGTCTCCATCAGATACAGCGAAATATCATTGCGTTCGCACCAATCGAACTCCTTACCCTTGGTTATTTCATAATAATCGACCACGCGATTGTTTTTACGGTCGCGTATCAGTTTCACGAGTTTCGGTCCGAGTCCGAACCCCACCTGCCAATTGAAATTGGCATTAGTGCCTACTATTTCAGCTCTGTCTATTTTGTCGAGTACTCGCTGAGGAAGCAGATTATCAGGACCCCATTGCGGGACTCTGAAGCCATCGACATCATCGAAGTCCAATTTAGGCTCGTTGAACTTTGCTGAAGTCTCGGTTTCAAAAAGGATTGCCTGTGCGCCTGGTATATAGCAGGCGTTATCGAATATCCAAAAGCTGTCAAGTGTCTCTTGTTGCTGGCTCATTTGAAGACCTCCATTCCGTTTAGTTCAACGACTGTGAGACGCACCACCTTGTTGATTTTGCCTGATGCAATACATTCGATATTCATAGTTCTGCCTGAGGAGTGGAATGATGTGACCTTAGCCTGTTGCACGAAAATCTTCCTGCCATCCTCAGCGATCCAGGTTATTGAGAACTCCTTAACCGACTGGACGTATTCGAATATCTGCGACTCATGGATTTTTGCCATATTTTTTAAAATTTTCAGCAAAATTAGTTTCAACCGTTGTCAAGCCAGCGACAAAAAACAGGCATGGGTTGACTGTTTTTGAAACGTGTTAGCGTTGTCGCACTTTCAATTTTGTAAAACATTGATTATCAAGAAAAAGCCCTATTCAAAAAACGCGGCGAGCGTTTTTTTTCGTCGTTAGACCCCTCGCCGCCCTACCGACAAATCGGCAATTGCACCCCTTTTATTATGCGAAATATGCCTGAAGTGTGTTTCAGCGGTCGGGGTTGTGGTTTGTTGGTCGGTGGCGGTCGTGGTGGTGGGTGGCTACGTGTGTCGGGTGGTGTGCATGGCACTCCGTGCGGTGGCATTGTGCGTTGGGCTCCGTCGTTGCGTCGTGAAACAAAGCGATTACCTGTGGTAATCTGAACTATACGTGAAGTTGTGCGGCTGCCGGCTCGCAGAGCCTTGTGCCGCACAGCGAACACCTTCAAACAAAAAAGGCCGTGGACGAGTTCCACGGCCTGCGCTTGTCTGTCATCAGCCTATATCATGCCACTGTCAGCAAAAGAAAAATAATTGTTTTCGGTCATAACTATATGGTCAAGCACTTTAATTTCAAGGAGTTGCAGGGCTTTCGCAACTGTCTCGGTGAGTTTCCTGTCTGCCGTGCTCGGTGTGGTGTTTCCGCTCGGGTGGTTGTGTGTCAGCACTACAGCGGTGGCGAGTGCCTCGACTGCATATTTTGCGATAATTCGGGGGTCTGCGCTCGTTCCATTTATTCCGCCCTGGCTAATCCTGGCGAAACCTTTTATTTTGTTTGCTGGGTTCAGCAACAAAATATAAAAGTTTTCATAAATATTGATTTCGTTCTCGTCATACACATGAGCGAGGAGGAAATCAAACAGGTCTTTTGAGCTGTTTATTTGTGGTTGCGGTGTGTTGGTTCTGTTATACTTCAGTTGATACTCTTTCACATACATAAGGCAAGCGGATTTAATCAAAAAAGATGATGGGGAGGGGTTGCCCTCTCCCCATCGCTGGCGGTTTACTTCATCAGTTCGGTTTCAAGTTCTGTAACCTTTTCGGCTATTTTCGCCCTCAGCGTTTCCACAAACACCCTGTTAAGCTCTGTATTTGTAACGCTGGCAACTTCCTTTTTATCGCCATAAGGACCGACCGCCACAAGACTGATGCGGAACAGATGGCTTTCAAACTCATCGTTTTCGATTTCATCATCAAGGAGTTGCTTTGCTGCGTCGAGTTCGTGGTCCGTGTCGTGGAACTTGTCGAGGTGGTCAACGAGTTCTTTTTTACGCTCGATTTCGCTCAAGCACTTTTGAAGTTCCTGCTTGCGCTTTTCAAGCGCCTTGCGAGTCTTTTCCTCATCTGCCAAAGTTTTGGCTACCACTTCGCCCACTGTTTCGGGTTTCTTCGGTGTTGCGTCGTTTGCGTTGTTTCCGTTCTGCGCTGTCTGTGCTGCGCCTGCTGTCTGTGCCTTTGGGGCTTCAATTTGTTTTGTCATAATACATAAAATTTTGAATGTTAATAATTTATTTGATTAGTTTGCTTTTGCTTGGATTGGTGCGACCTGCGAGATATCAAACAGATGGCACACCGGGAAATAATTCGGGTTTTCCATGTCCTGCGTATCGTCCGGGTCTTCCTGGTCTTTTTGTTCTTTGAGCGGTTTGCCCCACACCATGAAAGAGACTGAGCCTTTACGGACTTGAAAACCTTTGTTTCTCCACTGCTCAAAGGTGTTAAGTTCCTTTGCGCCTTGTCTCTGCATATAGTATTGGATTAGTAACTCGTTGACTCTCACGCCCTCATCAACTTTGTCTTTGTTGTCTTTTACGAGTTTGTTGGACAACTCACGGAGTTCCACACGTCTGGCGTATGCTCTCGCTTTCTTCGGGTCATCTGTCACGATAGCGGTTGGTGTTGCGGTTGTCGGTTCTGCTTTCTTTGTGTTCTTTGTGTTTTTCATTTGTTTGCTCTCCTATTATTTAGTTTTTAAAGTTGTAATACATAAATTCCAATTGTCTGATGCTCAAGCCTGTTTCGGTTTGCAGTTGTAATAATTCGTCATAGTCGATGCCTGTCATCGAGTGCGCTGCTTTCATTGTGTAGTTGATAGTTGCTTCCATGTTCTTAATTTTTTGAGTTTTTATTCTTGATTCTACTGAAGTGAGCCTTTTTTAAAGAATTCATTCGTTCGAGTCATTTTTTTTTGAGAGTCTCATTCCCTCATCTCTTCGTTTCGCCTTTTTGTACGGCGAAAAGAGAGTAGCCTCATGCAAATCAAGGTTTTCGCAGAAAAAATACTACCTCGAAGAGGATGGAGATTTTTTCGGAAACCCGGAGGGCTCGACCTTTATTTGTAAACTGAGGCGTAACTATCTTTGCCGTTAAAAAAAGCGAAAAACGAACGAGTGAGGATGGGAACGGTGAAAGCAAAAGTGACTCGACACGAATTCCTGCAAAAAAGACGGAGCGTAGCGGAGTGCGATAGGGATTGAAGCGGCATCCTTTCCAATCATGGCAGGTGCTTTATTGCCATGATTGGAAAGATATAGCGGAAAGCCCGGGCCGAATGGCATCGCCCAGAAACAAAAAAAACAGGCCGACTCCGAAGAGCCAGCCTGCAAAAAACAAATGAAACACAAATTAACTGTAAATATAATCACCTGTATCGTAAGGCATCAAAGAGCACCCCAAGAAGTTGGTATCCCATGCATCTGTGCCGTCAGTACGATGCTCATACGGAAGGTTTTCATCGGTTTCCGGTTTCTTTTCATCAGATTTGTCTTTTCCCCACCCCTTGCTGCCCACCTTGGTCCCTGCCAAAGGAATGGCCCTAAGAAGATCAACATTGTTGTCTGCATTAAACAATGGGTAAAGTGTGCCTTGGCCGTTAAACGAGTCGTTTATCAGAAGATGCTTTTTGTCATGTGCCATCGGCGTTGACAGATAGATATCCCTAACGCTCCAATTATGTTTCTCGAATTCATCGTGTATTACAAAATGAGCGTCGTGTCCGGCTTCAATATAGTTGACACTTCGTGCCGTTGAATCATAATAAAGAATGACCGTCTTATCGATGTGATAACGGTAATATTCGCAAAACTCCTGAATGACCTCTCGCAATCGTCTGTCATATTTTGTGAAGAATGATTTTATGGTTTTATGCATTCTGCCTTGAATCTGAGCGGCGACCAGCCAGGTGATCTGAGCGTTGTAATCGAACGAGATTGCTATGGGTTTGTCATGTTGTACATCAGTGTCGAGACGACTGTCATAGCGTTGTTCTCGATAATCGTTAAGCTTTGAGCGGTCAGTGGCAGTGTAAGTGTGCTGTGTCTGCGAGAAATTCACATAGAATTTGCCTTTTGTCTCGGTAACTCTTTTGCTCAGGATTTCAGCGTCAAACACTTGAGGCGTAAGGTCACGCTCCATCTGCTTGATATAGTTGGTGCCGATGATGGCAATATTGTCAAGTGACGGACGTATCGCGAAATAAAGGCATTTGTTACGAAGAAGCGAGAGTTGTCTTGAAAGCCTGGCAATTTCATTATTGGTATAGGGATTGGCAGGCTGTGCGAGAAGCTCCCTGAGTCTCATTTCATTACGTATAATCAGCTCATAAAGCTCATTATCCTTGTATTTCTCATATCTGTTGATAACCCAAAGGCCTTCTTTGGTCACAGGCATATCCGTGAAGAAATTGACACCCCACAGATGCGGGAATTTCTCCGGTGATGGGAAATGGACAGATGTTCCACCCATAGCCGGAAACAATTCGTTTGAAAGCTTCTCGTAAGAAAGTCCTTTGGCTTCGTCGCCAACCAGCCAGTTGATTGTGAGTGAGTTGGAGCCCATAGGCACTTCCTGCGATACGATGATCATGATGGTGCCGTTGCAGAACCATACGACATCATGCAAATCGGATGGCAGGAAGTATGGCGAATCGAAGCCAAGGCGCTTATCCGGCTTCTTGCCTATCACATAATGGATGTCGCGTTTGATGCCGAGAGCATCGAGAGCCATCAGAGCTGCCGGAAGGGTCCTGGAATGCGCCTGTCTGAAAGACTGTGCTATAAACACGCCAGTGCTTTTCGGCATCTCCAGCACATTATCCTCGATTTTAAGTGCGATTGGATAAGATTTTCCCCATCGGCGACCGCAGACCATCATTGAGTCCTTTGCATTGACCACAGCCCAACGATATTGTTGCTTATGAAGATATATTTGATTGATATCACTCATTCACCACCTCCGCGTCAACATCCAAAATCTCATCTTCCGGAATGTCATATTTTTTGAGGATACGACTTGTTTCAGACCGTTCACGGCCATCAGTCTTGATGCCGAGCACAGAAGGGTTTGAAACAAGTACGACCTTTTTAATAGTGAAATTATTACGTATTTCAGAGAGGTCTATATCATCGGTGCCGGTGTCGAACGCCTTGCCATAAGCAAGTGCTATTTTCGTAAGCGTCTGGGCATATTTCAAGTCTCCGGCTTCAGCCACAGCAGCTGCTTTTGTAAGCAGGAAATCTATTTTCTTTCGAACGAAAGACTTTGCGGCTGAATTGACATTGCCCAAGGCGTAAATTGTATAGTTGAGTATTTTGAGAGCCGTCTGACGCCCCACATTGAATTCATGCATGATGAAATTGCGCATTTCAATGTCGGACTGCATCGGGTCTTCAAGCCATTTTGTGTAACAGGTTTCAATCCTCAGAAGCATTTCCCTTTCATCATCGGCCAGCGATATCTTCGCTTCTGCGCCTCTGAAGAGATAGTTGGAAATTATTTCAAGCGAGTCCTTACGCATTTTCAGCAAGTTTTTGGCGTGTGTAATACTGTTTCATCTCTTCTTCCGCCTGAGGGTTTCCTGCAAGGGCGAAACGGCGTGTATCGAAACGGAGCTTGATATTAGTGGACATCACGCCCTTACGGTAAGCAATAGACTCCTTCGATTGTTTTTCATACTTGATTTTTGAACGAAGGCTTTCTTCGTCCATATCGATAAACAGTGCGATTTCACCGATGGTGAAAAACAGCGATGCGAGTTCCTGTATTTTCTCCTCATTAGATAATCCTGTAAGATAATCCAACAATTCCTCCGATGTCATCTTGGATTTGTCCGGTAAATTCCCTCCTGTCTGTGATGAAGAAGCACTCATGTCTCAAATTGTTTGTTGCGTTGGCCGATGTAACGGCAGCTATTGTGTAATCATTGTTTTTTGCGAGATACACCTTGGCGTGTGTATCCGTCAGATAGACTTCATCTGCGACGAACTGCAGCTGGTTGAGTTTTTCCCTGTGCCTGATAATCACATCGCGGTCAAGCACCATGATGACCTTGCCGACTGCCATCTCGACCTTAAGGTTTATCAGTTGCCGCATCCATACATCCGTGATGGAATACGAGAACAGCGTCAGTTCTGCACCTTTACCGGCTTTTTCCAGCAGCTCCCTGACAATCGCCATTGATGATGTCCTGGTAATCCTCAGTGTCTCCATAATTTGAAAAAAGGCAGGCGAGCCTGCCTTTTGAAAATGGATATTGATGAGAAATCAGAGAACTTTCAGTTCTTTCAGGCGTTGTTCAACCTCAGGAGTGAACTCGCATTTATGTGCTACGAGTAGTTCAACCCTCTTCCTCATCTCGACAATATCTTCAGTCGTGAGAGGACTCTTTTTCTTGAGTTTACGTGAGATATAGCTTCTGCAAGTTGACTCTTTGAAAGTGTCACCATCACCGCCATGCTGCTGACCACCTTCGTCTTTTAGACGCGCAATCTCATTGTCGATAATCTTCCAATTATCTCTTATTGTCTTGTCAAGATCGAGCAGCTTGCTTCGCCATTCGGCTCTGCCTGAGTCGCTGTTGGCAAGTTTCATCTGAGAGTGGGCGTATTGCAATTCTTTGTAAAGTTCGGTGTTCTGCTTGTAGATTTCTTTGAGGTAATCTGCAGGCATATCATCGTACTTTGTGTTCTGATGTCTTTTTTCAAGATCCTCCCAGCGGACTATTTCATGTCCATCGTCATCCGCACTGTCGGATGCGGACTTGACAGGTCCTGATGCCTGTGACGGTTCAGTCTGTAAAGGCTGAACCGTCTCGGCATTGTGGTAACCTGGCACCGGTACAAGACGGGGGAATCTCGACAAGCGTCCCAGCTCATAGCCGAGATGCTTTATGTCCCGACGCTGCTCTAGGAAGGAAATCACACCAGGATTGGTGTCGTATTTCTTCACGAGTGAGAGTCCCTCGTCAAAGGTGTACTGTCTGCCTGAGTCAAGTAATTCCTTAATCTCGTTCATCACTCTAAGGATTAGTGAGCATTAGCTTCAGTCGGTGTGAATACACCGGTTTCGCAATTCAAGCTGCCATCCGACAACGGCAGGGTTCCTTCATATCTTGGCAACGGTGTGCAATCGAGTGCCTCGACCTCGATATTGATGCCGTGAGCATCATCAGCTTTCTTTCCTGAAGTGCCACCTGGAGTTGTGGTAATCGGATAATCAGGATGACCGATGACATAGAACAAACCAGCAGATTTCACAACGTAAATAACGTTGGAATTGAGTGTGGCTTTAGCAAATGCACGCATTTTATCAGTAACCTTCGGGTACTTGAATGAAAGTTTGTTCTTGAACATCTTTCCATCCGGTTCACCAGCTGATTCGAAATCCACACTTCCTTCGCCCTGGGTATTGTAAACACGTGCAAATTTCTTGCCTGTTTTCATTGTGATGTTGCCGGTATAAACCGCAAAAGCTTCTTCATCTGCTGCTAATGCGAAATCATCAGTGATCGTTGGCATTGAAGCTATATCACGCTTGAAAGCGTAATATAGCTCATTGCCCATACCACCAGGATTCACAGAACCTTCAACAAAATCGATATCTTGTCTTTCCATGATAATCTGTTTTTAAGAGTTTGACAATTAAGATGTTGCGCCAACGAGCGGAATCATCACATTGATACCGTCGGTTGCGCTTGTGATACGAAGTACCGCCGCATGGCTGCCGTTGGCTGTCGGGGCATATGTGATTGTGACATCGAGGCCGTCTGCGCCGAGTGCCTCAACCTTTGTGATGGCATCTTTGTTCGAGGTGAACTCGCTGTCACCGACGACCGCGACTGTCAAGCCTGTTGTGAGCAAAGCACCCTTAACATTGACGACCATGGTTGATGTCGAGTTGGCTGCTGTTGCAGGGAACTGGACTGCTATATGGTCAGTTGTAACGCGAGGTATGCCAGCCACGCCTTTACCTGACAATTTGATTTCGACATCAACACCGTCAACAGCGTTAGTGAGCAACAGCTTGCCTGCCTTGTCACCTGCCGATGCCGGCGCGAACACCACACTGAGGTCAACGCCGCCTGAAGCGTTGGCTGAAGCTGCTGTCACGCTGTTTGTAGCGCATGAGAAGCCTGTGCCTGTCACATTGACTGTTGTGGTTTGTGAGAGAGCCTCACCCGAGATATGAACTGTCTTGGTCAACGACTCGCCGACTGCAACCTCACCGAAATTGACTTCTTCCGGATCCCAATTCAAGAATGGTTCCGAATCTGAAACAGTGATTGATGCGCAGGAGAAAAATTCTTTGTCTAATGTCGCGAAATTGACGCCAAAGAATGTCTGCATATAGAATTGACAAGTCTTTGGACTGTCTCCACGACGCACCTCAAACGATGAACCTTGATAGTTCTCTTCCTCAATACCACCATCACCACCAACACGAGTATTCATTTTAGGTGTGATGAAAATGTATTGATTTTCTTCCATACCCTCAGATGAGCAAAGTTTTACTCTGTTGCGAGTACCATGCAACATTGTTTTTTCGAATTCCTTGTTGTAGTTCTGAGTGTTGAATTTGATTGCATAACCATCTTCATACATTTCCCAGATAAATTCAGGAATCCATAAATTCATCTTCTGTTTCTTGAATTTAGGATTCTGCTTTCTCCACCACACTTTCAATTTGTCAACCACGTTATAGACTGTAAGATTGCCTAACTGAAAATAATTGCCTTTCGCAATAGAGATATTGCCGGCTTTTTTTTCATCGTCAATAATAGTCATATAACCGTCACAAATATCCAAATTGTCTTTACCAGTTGGATTACGGCGTCCACGCCACATAGTGTCGTTTAATCCGTCACAAGATGTCATTGCTATTTGTTTGCAAATTTTTCTTGTGATATCAAAGTTGATCTTCTTTACTGTCAACTTTTCATCAAACATCGTTCCAAACGCCTGTTCCGGATCAAATTCTTCTTCAACATCGGCATGGAAAGTTTCAAGAGTCCTTTCAGCAAATGATGTTGTATTAGTTTTTGTCTGACTTGGATTGTAAGGAATAAGTTTCGCATCAGACTTCATTATGACGGTTGTTTCCTTGCCGTGAAGACCGTTAACATAGGTCATGTCTTTAATAGCGCCATACACACTTGCCTTTGGCATAGTGAGAATCTCCTTGCGATATCTATGACCTGAACGTGCAGTTTCTTCTGCAAATGCAATTAATAAATCTGTATCTGCCATAATTGATTAGTTTTTAAATTTTTCAATGTGTTCTAAACAAGAAGCCATCGGGGCATCGCACTTGTAGTTTGAGCCGTCGTCGTTTCCTGCTTGTTTGCCGTTGTGATGTGCGTTTTTAACGCCGTCATCGCCATTTTCAATGATTTGTTCCAATTCAGTGATACGCTTGTCCTTCTGAGCAACTGAATCGGTGAGAGTGGTAATCGTTGCTTTAGCTTTCTGAAGTTCCTCTTGTACGGTATCAAGCTGATTGGCTTTACCTTCAAGAGTGTTTCTTTCAGAAAGTTTAAGATCGATGTCGGTCAACTGTGCCTCAGACAAGGTAGCACATCCGTCCTGTGTTTCAACTGAAGCGCAGGACTCAATCTTGTTGATTTGTTCGAACTTCATACTATTATTAGGTTTGTTAAGATTTTCATCAGTTATCGCTGGCACACCGGCAAGCTCTTTGACCTTTTCAAATGCACGGTCGATATGGCCGATTTCATCGATGAGTGTGCCTACAACATCCTTGGCGAAAAAAGTCTTGCCTTTAAGCTGGTCATCACCGACCGACTTGCGGTTGGTGCGGATTGCATCGATGAACTTGGCGTTGATCGGGTCAAGAAACTCTTTTCTGACAAGCTCAATGTTGCCTGCAAGTGCCTCTTCAAATTCAAGATTTTTTTCACTGCTTTCAGTGGCGTATATGCGAGCAACGATTCTACCGTCTGGCAGATTGGCACGCTTCGGATAATCAATGATCTGAATCATTGTGCCGATGCAGCCAACGCGATCGTCTTCAGAGTCGGCTATGATGTGTTTGCAATAACTACCAGCGTACATGGCCGCTGATGCCATCAGTCCGTCGACGAATGCGACGATAGGCTTCTTCAAAGACTTGATGGCCTCGGCGAGAACCGGCACTGAGTTTGCCGATCCTCCTCCAGAGTTGATCACGAGCACATGACCGATAACAAAATCGCGTTTGTCTTCCTCTATCAGGATACTTGCCAATGTCTTGGTACCGTCATGGCAGGCACCGTCTTCTTTGGTCATGATACCGTTCAACGATACGACATTGATGGCGCGTCCGTGTGAAAGCTTACGGCTGTCGCCTGTCTGCACCGGGCTGTCTGCATCCTGGTAATACGACAAAGGTTTATTGTCTTTTTCAACCTGAAGTTCACCAGCCAGCGCGTTTCTCCACAACGGCTGATATTCCGCTGCCGTCAATGGTTCAATCATCCACTTCGCGGAAATCAACTCGCGAAAATATGCGTATTTCATGATTTTATCCTTAATTTTTTGTGCAAAATTATACATACTAAAAGGTTGTTAAACGACACAAATGCTATAATGATTGTTATGAACCGGCCACTTGGATGGTCAGTTTTTCCCGAGCGCCATGAGTAGTCTCTAAAACGAACTCCACTGTTTTAGCCCTTCCAGTATTGGCCTCAACCGAATATGTCAGAATATAAGTGTGTCCGGCTTCGATAGTGTCAGGATAGTTGAGTGTAACGCCGTCTTTTGTTATTGATGCCATAGTTTATGATTGTTGCTGATTTTGTTCCTGTCCTGTCACATCACTGACCGTCCATGCGTCATTTGAAGTTACTGTGATATTACCGCTACCTCCAGCCGCTGTCACCTGAACCGTTGAAGGATTAACAGAGATTGTCGGGTCATCAGCTTCTTGAGTTCCTGTAACAGTGACCGCATGACCGCCATTGTCTTGCACCTGAAGCTGGAAGCTGCGTGTGCTTGCCATACTGTTCGCCTTGAATGTAAGATTTATGATAACCGTGTATTGTGCATCGCCACCAGGGTCACCACTGATTACACTGTTGTTTGTGTACGCATTGCCATTAATGGTGATGCTGTCGATTGAAGCGTTAATGCCGTTTGATATAAACGATGCGTTGATTTTTGTTGAGTTCGAGACGAGTGTTATCTGTGCAGAAGTCTCGTTTTTACCGATTGACATTGTCGCATGGCTCACCAAAGAAATGAATTCGGGTTTGCCTGCCTGGATATATGTCGTTTCAGCAGTGTCATGTGCACCTGAAGCATTTGTCTTAACCCTCGATTTGAAAGTCTTCTGATTGCGTCCTGTGTTAGCGGAAATTTGCCAGCTATGCGCTGAATCGCTTGTTTTTATTACTGTTAAGCTCATTTTATTAAGAATTTAAATTTTCAACATTCCATTCTTCCTCCGACTCAACGAAAATATTGCCGGAACCTCCCTGCCAAGGGACGCGAACAACCTGCTGATTCACGGCAACATGATTTACCTGATGATAACTTAAACTATAATCATATTCAAGTAATCCGTCAAGATTGATATACTCACACGTTATCTGTGCATTACGGTCTTTAAGCCCATTGTATGAGTTTCTCTTCGTGATATAAGCAGGTTCCTTGTTACTACCTATTATATAATAGTTGCCATCCACGGCAAGCACGGTGATAACAACCGGCTTCCCCACATAATTTTCAATCTTATCGAGATTATCGTCAATATCTCCTCTAATAGTGAAGTCGAGTGTTATTTTATGGTACACACCTTTTTCATCATCAACACTTTCATCAATTAGCACTGCAGACTCTTGAACGAAGTCTATATATGCCACCGAATTTACAGCAGGAAGCAACGGTTGGACATTTGACCTGTTGAATGTCTGGTTCGATAATCTACCTTTTTTTGAAAACCCGATTTTTTTAACACCTATTTTCATCATTGGTCAATTTTTAAAATTGATGACATTGTAGTAACACGATTTTTTTATTTTTTTCCGTTTTATGAAAGAATCGGGCTCACCCTCTTCTCATTTTTCTTCATCCGATATCTGAACCAGTCGCGGCTCAAAGTGCTGACATCCTTTTCCGTGAAGTCGATTGAATAGTCCAAAAGGAAGCTTGTCACTCCCTGCTTGACCTTTTTCTCGTTCATGGCCTCGCACTTGGCCGTATGTCCGTCCATGTATGTGTGGAATGCCAGTCGCATCAGCTTCTTGAAATGGCGTCTCACCACCGCCTGGCCTTCCTCTGTAAGCTTTGTCCTGAAAAGTCCGTTATAACGTATCACTTTCTTGGCGTTAGCGTTATAGACAGGACCATTATGGAGAGGCAGTTCTATCCTGATGACTTCCATATCTGTCTCGTCTTCCGGTTCGGATTCGAATAAATCCTGTTGGGAGACGTTGTTTATTGCAAGGTATGGACGCATGAGATCAATCAGCAATGCGCCCTGAGGTAATTTGACAACATCAGACTGGAGGCAATTCTGAATGTACTGCCTCAGGATACTGTCAATCTTCACTTCAACATATAAACCTTTCATTTGTGCAAATTTTTGTAATTATTTTTTAATCTTCACTGACCTATTGAAACACTCATTTTACAGTTTGAAAACAACAGAGGGTCTAAGGTGGAAAAATTATTGACAATTTGACAAAACTTTGTAACTTTTTGAATTACAATAATATACCGATGTCAAAAGCAAAAATGTCAAAAATTTCGGATTGACAACGGAAAATGTAAACTCTTGATTATCAACGTTGTCAGTTTTGTCAAAATCGTTGTCAGTCGATTTTTGCGATTTTCCGTTTCTGACAATTTTCTGACAACGAAAAACGCTTTTTAACTTATTGATTATCATATACTTTTATTTTTAATTGTCAATTTGTCAAAAATGTCAATAGATTTCAAGCTTAAAGTGTATAAAAATTTAAACGACAAAAAAAAATTAGTAAGGCAGTCCGCCGGAACTGTCGCTGTCCTGTTTCGCATAGATATAGAAATACTCATGTGGCTCCTTGGTGATTTCATCGACGGCACGATGCCAGCCTCTTATCTGGTCGCTCGGTGAAAGGTTGTTAAACCAAAATTCAGGATTGAACTTATATCCGCGAATATCACACCACAGTTTTATCTTCTTCTTGAAATTTGTGAGTGTGATAGGATTGCGAACCTTCAGCTTGTTGCAGTACTCATTGATTGCGTTGAAAGCCTCGAAGCGGTCAACCTCCTGGTTAAGTCTGTTTTCCAGCCAGATATCCGCCCAGTTAAGGAACACCTCACCGACAGCAGCTCTCTTCTGTCGGACTTCGATATCCGGCATATCAGGCTCGATGAGTCCGAAACGCATATATGCTCTGACACACTGAAGCATGAAGTTGTAGAACGTGTTCATGTCCTTTTCGTTGTAATCATTGATGAGGTTCCGACCGAACTCCGTCCGTGGCGATCGCTCTTTCATGTTCTGCTCGGCGTTTTCAGAATGGTAGTAGTCGGAGAATGACACAAACTGAATACGACGCTGGAGAGAACCTGAGAAACGCTTGATTGCGTGGTTACTTGTGAACACGAATTTCGGAGACCTCTCGTATGGAATGACAAACTCATCTTTGTTCTTTCGGTTGACCTGAAGATTACCGGTGATCACCGACAGGAACTTGTTCATGTCAACCGCCGAATTGAGGTCGTCGATGTTGACGATATCCGAATCGAACTTGACGCGCTGGAACACGAATTCCCATTTGTCCATCTTCATCGCCTGTCCGTCGATAGGCTCGACTTTGCGCATGAGATTAAGTGCCTTGAATAAGAGTGACTTTCCAGTACCTCCATTGTGTGAGCCCTCATCCTCCTCGAGCAATGACGTTTCCATTCCGTAGATTGCCTTTGCCATGCTCGGTGACTTGAACTTGCAAAGCACATAACCCAAGGTGGTTACCTTGTTGATGAAATTGCGTTGAATGTCGCGACGTTTCTCAGCGGGGAACTCTGTCCCGGTGATTATGCTGTTTTCCTCATCTCTCCAATATTTGTTTCCTGTATTCCAGACAAAACGCAGATAGTCGAAGTCGGTTTTCAGCTCCGCCTCGTATGCCTTATTTTCCCTTGTCATTTTGTCAAGTTCTTTCTTTATGGAAGCAAAATCGGGGGTGTCGGGGGGCGTGTTGCTCAGCAAGTCCATACCGTATTGGTAATCGCTGGTGAACCTGACATCGAAGAGGTCCTGGCACAGTCTCAGGTCGTGTTCCTTGACCTTATGTTTGAGCACATAGTATGGACATTTGTCCGGCTTAACCTGCTCTATTCCGTCTGCAGTGACCTTTACGATGGTGTTCCTGAAGAAGAAATACTCGCTGTCAGCCGTGTACGAATTGAAATCCGGCTCTATGGTGTCCAGGTTCTTAAACGACTCGGCATTGATCTGCTTTGAGCGGTGTATGGTGTTCTCCAGCTTAATGCTGTAATGCTCCGGATTGTCCTTGATGAACTGTATGAGGAAATCCTTCACCCTGGCCACTATATTCGAGTCCGGGATAACCTCCACCACCCTGTCTTTCTCGTAAACGAACTTCCATTCATCCTGGATGTCATCCTTCATCTTGTAGAATCCGTTGGCCGACAGGAAGCGGTATAGATGCGCGTTGCTGATTTCTATCTTGCCGTCATCTTCGTCTGTTATCCAGAATTTCAGTGATTTGGCGAGCTTTGCGAGCTTGAATCTGAACTCCTTGTAAGGGTCGATGCGTCCGCGTTTGTAGTACATGCAGAAATCCTTGATGTCCTTGCACATCTTCGGATTTCCGTCCTTGTCGCGCTTGCCTGTAGGAGTCTCTCCGAGGTCTTCCGGAAGGCTTATGACCTGTATTTCGAGGTTACGCAGCGCGATTGCGTTGGCGTTGCGTATTCCTGTAGCGTCGGCATCATATAGGACATAAAGATTGCGCGTGAGGCGCAGAAGCTTCCTGAGCGTGTCGCTCGACAAAGGTTCCGACTCGCTGTTTGGCCAGCATACTATGTGACCGGCTTTATAAACGTTGAGAGCGTCTGAAGGACCGCTGCAGATCGTCAATGCCTCCCATCTTTCGTCATCGGCGCTGTCATCAACGTAATCGTCTGATTTCTTCTTTTTGTCTGACTTCTCCGGAGTGTGCGGATATTCGCCTTTGAGGGCTTTCTTCCACACCTGGTTGAATTCTTTGCAACCGAAAAGATAGTGGTCGGGTTTCTTTCCGTAATACATGAAACGGACTTCGCCAAAAGGCTGGTAAATCTTACCCCAATCCTCATAGTCATACATCATAATAGGATATGTGTCGGTTGCTTCGACCATCCATGAGAAGCCGTCGTTGCCCTTTTCCGGATTGATGTAGCCGTCGAGCGGAATGAGATTGAATTCGTCGCAAATCTTCTGTGTGATGCAAGGTTGTCCATCCTTATCGACAGGACCGAGAACTGAGAGTTCGGCGTTGGTGAACTTGCCTGATTTCCTTCTGATTATCAGCCTTTCCTTCACCGCTTTCGTTTTCTTAAGCGAAGCCCCTGTCTGTGTCTTTCCCGGTTCGTCTGACACGTTGGCGATGTTGCAGACCTTGCATATGAAATCAAGAGCGTCTTTAAACTCCAGATGTTCACGTTCCATGACGAATGTCACCATGTTGCGAGCTTTGTTGTCGCTGCCTCCATGGTCTTTTATCAGCCACTTGCCTTCCTTCTGAAACACACTGGCCGACGGATGGGCGTCATCGTCACGCAACCGCACCAGGTTGGAACTCTTGCCCGGATCGAAATCGGGAAAGTAGTATCTGAAAAGGTCGGCGCCGCCATTAGTGGCCGCATATAAATCTTCTGACTTAACCATATTATTCTATATAAGGTGAAAGATGTGCTTCAGCAACCCATTTCTTGTATCTGTTGCGTTCCGTATCTGTTGAGAACGCTATTTCATAATAAGGGCTCAGATGGTCATAATCGAGTCCTCTGCCGAGAATTATGGCTTTTTGCCCTCTCAGCGATTCATCTTCAAACGTGTCGTTTGCCACAACAATCTGGTCTTTTTCATAGCAGAAGCGCGACATCTCCTTCATCTTGCCGTCAACTTTTCTGGTCTTGAAAAGCTCAGGCCTTGTCAATGTCTCTTCCCTGCGGACGAAATTGATGTGTTTGTTGTATTTGTAACCTGTTTCCGCGCCACAACAGTTTTTGGCCTTCTTGCCGGAACCGCATGGACATGGGTCGTTGCGTCTGATTTTCTGTGCGAAAAGCGTGTTGTTTTCCGCATCATCCGGGACTGTGATAAGTTTGACTTTGATTTTTTTACCCATACTATATATATTTAATGTTATTGTTCAATCATTTTATGGACTTCTTTTTTATCTATGAATTGTGACATCAGAACTGCCTTTAAAGCTCGTTCCTCATAATCATCCGAATACTCTTTATCCGGGTCTGATGGTGCAAGAAGATTGTTCTTATAGAAATATGCATATATGAAAGTTTGCCACTGTTCTTTCAAGTCTCTTCTGTAGATTTCAAACAATGTTTTGACTTCAATAAACTCTGATTTCGTACATTCAATAGCAACATTGGCTGTTTCGTCTCCAAAACCCAAACCAGCCCATTCTCGTTTGGTTTTCTTTGGCATTTTTTCAACATTCCAGACAGGTCTGTTAAGTCCAAATTTTACACGATATAATTGATTAAACAATTCTCTGAAAAAAAAATCACCTGCATCAATTATATAAAAATCTGTTTTTTCAATATTTAGATCAGCCTCGTCAATTTTATACTTTTTCATAAGCGTTTCGAGAAGTTGCTGTGCTGCGATACGTTCACCAGCAACACCTCTATCAGCCAAGGCCTTCACTTTCATTATACGATCGATTATTTGCTGTTTTGTCATTGTGTGAGTGCTTTGTGTGTGAATAAAATGCAAGCCGGCTGGTTGACTTTGACTTTTAAATATCCATTTTTAGTTCTGCGGCTTGGTGTGACTTTACAATATGAATCATACCTGCCTCTATTCATTTTATCAAGGCGATTGCCACAATGACGGCAAGTATTGTTAAGCATGATGCGTCTTAAGCGTTCATCAGTATATTCTGTGGGATCAAAAAGATATCCGTCCATGGCTCTCAATATAAATAAAGGTAACATCCTTTTTCCACCAATTCTTTAGCTCTCCTATCACGAGCTATCTTAGTGTCGAATAGTTCCAAGGTACGCCAAGTACCATATTCTCCGGAATACTTTATTTTGTATTTGTCACCCATAGAACCACCATGATCATCATAGCGTATAAACTTATAGCCTTTAGCTAACAGCTTGATTATAGTCGATTTTTGAATATTAGCGTCCATTGTTCTTTGATTTGATTTAACACTTACATATTATATTTTGAAACCAAAATACCGACGCAATCTTTCATTGTCATACTATTATGAATTTTCGGTATATTCAATTGCTTCATTGCTTCATCTTTTTTTAAATTCAGTCCGTCTTTTGTGACAAACGCACGGCCTCCATCTGTATAACCATACTCATATAAATGTCCTGCCTTAAAAAGACTATAAAGTATTGATACATTAGTACGATTTCTTCTCATAGCAAACCTCCATTTATTATTAGTTTATAGCCCTCTATACGGTCAAGTTGGTTGCGCATGATTATTGCAAGCTTATCTGCATGGGTTTTGGCTTTCATAAGTTCATCCTGATAACCATAAGATCTTAATAAATCTTCCAATTCATTATCTGGAAGTTCTCTAAGTTCTTGCATTGTAAACCACATTTTCTGTGGTTGTTTTTGTTCAGTTCTTTTATTCATAGTATCCATTTTGATCTC
Organism: Bacteroidales bacterium; assembly: GCA_017427985.1. Lineage (GTDB taxonomy): Bacteria > Bacteroidota > Bacteroidia > Bacteroidales > F082 > Limimorpha. Next base: position 52,545 of record JAFRRS010000005.1, read on the forward strand.
TTGTTTAAAATTGCCGGCTGTACCATGCGAGGACCTTTGGACTTATGGCCTTGGCCGGCGTTCTATGTCTTTGTCCCCTGTACCATTGCAGGGTTACTCAGGATGGCCTTGGGGGACGTTATGTATTATAACAATTCGTTATAGAAGAATGATACCTGGCGGTTGTCTGGCATATCGAGTCGAACCATACCCCCCCCCACTGATATTACGACACCGCAATTCTGACCGTTTTCGGGTTCACGCAGATATGCGATTGAGCCAATTGGAAAAGCGCACATATCAACTCCAGATTACTTCGGTTGAATAATTACTTGCAATGTACTCCTCAACGGCATTTTTATCAAGCCCGGTGGGCTTGCGGTAGTTTAGCATCCAAGCTCTTACAGTCTCTATGCTCTTGAAACATTTTGCTGATAAATCAATGAGAATCTTGTTTCTATTCTCCGTTGGTTGGTCGCGCCAAAAGTCGGCTAATTTCATTTGTCCCATTTGTTTAAATTTTCATTTGTATTTTTGTTTGTCTTTTCACATTGCAAAAGTACAAAACTTTTTTACTCAGTACAAAACTTTTTTACAAAAAAGTTAAAAATTTTTACAAATCATTGATAATCAACAATAAAAAAAACATTAAATTTAACTACCATGAAAAACAAGGAAATTCACATCGGAAAAGCAATCAGAACCATTTGTAAACAAAGAGGTTACGCATTGGCCCAAGTAGCTGAAGAGGCTGGAATGACGAAACAAAAATTTGACTATTGGTTAAAAAAAGACGATATTCCAGTCAAAAAGCTTTGTACTATTTCCAAGGCTGTCGGATATGATTTTGTTGCATTATTTGTACAGCCAAAAGAAGAAGATCAAGAAGCTAAATTGACGCTGCAAATTGAAATTCCAAAAGATAAACAGGATGAGATTTTAAAACTTATAAAGGATAAATCTTTATACGAAATTTTGAAAAACAAAACAGTAAATAGTTAATTAACAATAAATTACAAACAAAAAAGGTCGGCAGGAATCCGGCAGGAACTAACGAAAAACCACAAAAAATGACAATGTAACACATTGATAATCAAAATGCGGGGTTTGCCTTTGTAGTCACTGGTTCGAGTCCAGTACGACCCACAAA
>JAFRRS010000006.1 GCA_017427985.1 Bacteroidales bacterium
GCGGATTCACCTGTCCATAGTCTCTTCAGAATCTTAGGTTCCTTACCTTTCAGACTACTTTTTGTTGGCTCATTGCTTTCAAAGAACTTCGCAATCCCCATTTCTGTCGATTGCGGATGCAAAAGTACACACTTTTTTCATCCGCGCAACACTTTTTTGAAATTTTTTTTAAATTATTTTTTCGTCGCTGATTATCAGTGGCTTGCATTCATAAATCTTGTGAAACAGGCGTCGGCGAGGACCTTGGAAACGGAGTTTACGCAGTCCGAACGACGCCTTTTTCCAAAATTTCTACGCCGTTGTTACGCCAAAATGGGAAAAAGTGATTAATTTTTGATTAATTTTGCTCTGGTAAAACTTTTCCTTTTACATATAATTTCACTTCCTTATTTTCCTTTGCATTGGAAAAAACAGTCACATACTTATTGAAACCACCGCTTTTATGGGTGTTCTTGTAAGTGACCTTAATCTTTCCGGATTCTTTAGGAAGAATAGGCTCCTTAGGCCATTCTGCGACAGTGCAGCCGCACGATGACTTCGGTTTCGTTAAAACAAGCGGTTCAGTTCCAGAATTTTCAAACACAAACTCAAAAGTGGCATAACCTTTGAATGCGATTTCCCCGAAATCGTGAACTGTTTCCTTAAATGAGATTTCCTGTGCGGTGACAATTCCGCTCAAAACAAACAACGTACTGAATAGCACAAATAACTTTTTCATTTTCTGATGATTTTAAATTAATACTAAGTTTATTTGAAGATCTTCAGGACGCGAAAATATAGCAAAAAATATCAACTTTTCATAAGATTTTGGCAACTTTTAGCAACCAAATACAATGTATTTAATTGATTGTTAATATCTTAGAATACATTTAACCGTAAATATCTGAAAAGTATTTGGTTAAACATTCCTTAATCGTTCCGTTTGTCTTTAAAACTTCTTTTATGGAATTTATCCTCTTATTCGCAGCTTGATACGTAATTTTCATTAAAACAGCAATCTCGCTGATTGAAAAACCGAGCAGGCTAAGACAACAATAAACTATATTATCACCCTTAACTCCAAGATTATCAACAAGTAAAGACGAAAACATAGGGAAACAACTATTTGCACTAGTTACCAACTGAACCGTTTCACGGCCGTTAAGAGCCAATTTGTAACAATCAGATATGGTTTTCCGGCTCACATCACGAGCTTCTATTCTATTTTTAATCAACAAACATATTTCATTATTCTCATAATCGGTTAAACGTTGCAAAAATCCAATGCCTCCAGCTTTTTCCCTGGCATTTTCCAGCATGTTTTTCTGTTTAGTCAATGATTTTTGCATATCAACAAACTTATTCTCCGATTCTTCTTTTATCTTTTGGAGTTCTCGCTCTTTGTTTTTATTATACCTTATTAATATACAACCCGTCACTAAAACTACAGCAACAATCATTATCAAAACAACAACATTCTTCTGGTTTCTCCTAAGTTGCTCATATTCAGCAATTTCACTGTTCTTAAAATCATTATATAAAACCGAAATTCTAGAACTGGTCAAAAAAATCGGATTTCGATGAGATGATAGCGAGAAATACAAGTCGCTGTACTTCAAGTACATGGCTGTATCACATTTTTCACGATAGAGCTCAACAAGATCTGAAGCAGCTGCGGCTAACATGTGATTTTCACCAGCTAAAACTTGCTCATAATGCAGAATTGCGGAATCCAAATCATTCTTGCAAAAATAGCATCTGGCTATACCATATTCATAATCAGAAACATCAGATTTTTGCGATCGTTTAACAAGAATATCAAACAATTTAAGAGCTTTCGAGTAATCACCGTTTTCCAGACTGATATTTGCCAAACAATAATCGATTGTATTTACATCTTCAATTTTTAAAGCAAACTCCAAAGCTTCATGATAACAATCGTTATTTGTAAAACAATCAAATAATTTATTGTATATCAACAGCTTAAAATCATCATCCATATGTTTGGCAATTTTCAAAGCTTTGAGATAATTTTCAACAGCATTCACATAATTCTCGTCTTCAAACTCCTTTATCCCATAAAAACAATGAGCTTTAGCTTTCTGATTGATTAAAAATTCATTCTTAGAATATAAATTTGAAAGACTGTCATAGTACTTCATAGCTGAGACCAAACCTTCACCATCGTCTTGGTGGCAATTGTTTAGATAACGAGCCTCAGCCAAAAGCAACTGATATTCAGGATTATAGAATGAGATTGTATCCTGTTCCAACAAAAACAGAGCATTTGTCGGCTCTTTCTTGAACATTTCGCTTAATTCGTCAAACCTTGATGACGGACGCAAATGTTCAGCATTTTTTGAGCATGCTGTAAATGCAAGCAAAATGGCACAAAATATGACAGTTTTTATCTTCACTTTGCAAAGATAGTGAAAAAACACATGATAACTGATTGGAAAACAAATTTTGATAAAAACAAAAAAAAAAGAGACGTTTCTGGAAACGTCTCTACATTTTGCGGTGCCGAACGGGCTCGAACCGTCGACCTCCTGCGTGACAGGCAGGCATTCTAACCAAACTGAACTACGGCACCATTATCTTAAAGAACCATTCAAAACTCATTCGTTTTGACGGTGCAAAGATACGGCGTTTTTATTTACGCGCAACATTTTTTTCAAAAATTTTTCAAAAAAAATTAACCGCCATCTTATTTGCCTGATAATCATATTATTATAGCTCAAAAACCAATGCGCCGTCTTTTTTCACGTCATGGCACTCCTGCCCCATCTCCCCTGCTTTTCTTATTATTTTCTCACTTAAATAATTCGGCACACTTCCGTCAATTACAAGTAAATCAATGATATAGCAGTTTAAAAGCTTCTCCACGTCTATGTTTTTGTTTCCATAAACGACAAAAAAGTCAAGATGCGGGCGATATGGCAATTTTACGCTAAAAGTGGATTTTTCATCCACAAAGCCGATGGTTTTTCCACAAAAAGAAACGATGTTTTCTCTCTTTTTCATGAAAAGATTCTCAAAACTCATCTCACAAACCGGCAAAACGGCACCATTTTTATAAACACCTTCCTTAACAAGGTTGTTTTCAATGCTGAAACTCAAAACCGACGGGTCTCTCACAGCGATAGTGTCGCACAAAAGCACATGCTCGTTGCCACAAACAAAATCAATTGCAGTATTTTTATTCAAGGAATAAATGGTAAGAGACTTCTGATTTCTTTGAACAACCGCACGATTAAGTTGCGACACACTGAAAACCAGCAACACAGACAGTAATCCATATATCATATATTTCTTTTTGTACTCTATCGTCATCATCAGAAGCAGTATAGCGATTATGAGGCAAACGAATTCCAAACCATTGACATACAATCCTTTAACAATAGAAAATGGCAGGCTTTCAATCCATGAAACGATATAATTCATGACATAGACCATCCATTTCACGCAAAAAGCCACACCTATATTAATATATGGCACAAAAAACACCAGCAGCATTATCATCCCGCCGATGATGACGACGGTGGAAATCGGACCCATAAACAGGTTGCTGAGCCAGAAATAGCTCGGAAACTGGTGGAAATAATAAATCGAAAGCGGTGCGGTGGCTATCTGTGCCGCCAAAGTCACCGACGTAAGTTCCCAAATTTTGTCCAAAATCTTGAATCTTGTGTAAACTATTCTGTAAATGGGTTTTTGCAGCGTCACTATGCCGATGACAGCGCAATACGACAGCAGAAATCCGACATCGAACAGATTTGCGGGTTTTATGCACAGAAGTAGGAAAGCCGAAGCCGCGATGCTGTTAACAAGAATGCCTTCCCTTTTCAGCATGTCGCCGACAATCACGAAAGAAAGCATTATCGTGGCGCGCAAAATAGAGGGAGCCAGACCTGCGAGCAAGGCATAAAACCATATCAAAAGCAACAACAACGGCTGTTTGTGTCTGCCAAGAAACGCGAGCAGATATGAAAAAACCATAAAAACCACACCCACGTGCATTCCCGACACACACAGAATGTGCATGGAGCCGGCTGCCACATATTTTTGGCGTAACTCGGTAGGTAAAGTGTCGTCGTAACCCAACAAAATGGCTGCCGCAACAGCATATTCGTCGTCGTTTATTCCAAGATTACGCATGGTTTCAAGCAGAAAATCACGCAAACGGTACGAAAACCCATAAATCGGATTCGCCAGGTTGTAATCCAGCTTCTCCCAAGAACCGCTTTTAAGATAGACCTGCCGCAAGACTCCTTTTCTGAACAGATATTTCCGATAATCAAACTGCTCGGGATTCTTAGGCGGTTCCACAAGTTTCGGCGGTTCATGAAATGCAATCACATCACCATATCTCAGGCTCATCGAGCGTTCGTTTTTCTCAAAATACGTCATTACCAAACCGTTTTCAGACTGCATTTTAAGCAAAACCTTGACAGATTTCTCTTTTTCGGTGGGACATTCGGCAAGACGAGCCACGAAAACGTCACAATCAGCTTCCAAATCATCGTCACGGATATGGACAACGGCTACACCTATTAATATAAGATGCAGATTCAAAATCATGCCGAAAACCCAGCGGTATCTGTAATTTCTGACAACCGACGCAGTCACGATAAGCGTAACGCCTATAAAAACATCGGTTGCAAGAACTATTTTCACATCGTTTTGAGAAAGATTCAGGCACGAAAACGAAAGCCAGATTCCCAATGCGAAAGGAATCAGGAGCCGCAAAAACGGATATTTGTGCCAATTTATCATAACTGCATGATTTTCCGACATGCAAGTTACAAAAAAAATCCGGAGAAAATCATGCTTCCCGCACTTTTTCCCCGGATAATTTATTTCGACAATAAGTTAATTTTTTTTAACATAAGAAATGATTGTCTCGGCGGCTCTGTCGGATGCTCCTGAGTTGCCAAGGATGTATTTCAACTCCTCGTAATCTTCGAGCAGTTTCTTTTGCCGTTTCTGGTTGGTGAGCAGCGATTTCAGTTCGTCGCGTATATTGTCGGCAGTCATGTCGTTTTGTATCAACTCCTTGACAACCAACCGGTCCATGATAAGATTCACGAGGCAGATATACTTCACTTTCGCCAGCTGCCGCGCGATAATATACGAGATTTTGTTGGCTTTGTAGCACACCACTTCCGGCACATCGAGAAGAGCCGTTTCCAATGTAGCAGTCCCCGAAGTCACGACGGCTGCGCTTGAAAGCTGCAGAAGCTGGTATGTCCTGTTCAGCACCAGGCGCACATTCGCCTTATCCCCGATAATGCTCTTGTAAAAACTCACTGGCAGCGAAGGCGCACATGCTATAACGAATTGATAATTAGGGAATTGCTTCACCACGTCGAGCATCACTGTAAGCATCCTCGTCACCTCCTGCTTGCGGCTGCCCGGAAGCAACGCTATCAATTCCTTTTTAGGATTCAGGCGGTTTGCTTTGTAAAACTTTTTCTTGTCAACGAGTTCAACCTTGGCGATTTCATCGAGTAATGGATGTCCAACAAACTGACAATCAACGTCGTAGTTGTCATAAAACTTCTTCTCGAACGGAAGGATGCAAAGCATTTTGTCGACAACTTTCTTGATTGTGTATACACGGCGGCGTTTCCAAGCCCATACCTGTGGCGAGATGTAATAAAACACCTTGAAGCCTTTCTTTTTTGCCCATTTCGCGATTTTAAGGTTGAAACCAGGGTAATCTATCAAAATGATGGCGTCGGGATTAAAAGCCGTTATGTCTTTCTTGCAAAACTTAAAATTTTTTAAGATGGTCTTTAAATTTATTAACACTTCCACGAAGCCCATGAACGCCAAATCGTGGTAATTTTTCACTACATTTGCGCCGTTTCTGCGCATTTTGTCACCTCCCCAAGCCCTGATTTTCGCATTCGGGTCGTGAGAACGCAGCGAAGCCACAAGATTTGAGCCGTGCAAGTCGCCCGAAGCCTCTCCCGCTATAATATAATACTTCATTTTTCAAACTTTTTTAATTCATTCATGACATCGTAGGCTGTCCAGTCGTAATGTGTCGGGACAATTGATGCGTAGTTGTTTTTCAAGGCGTAGACGTCGGTGTCGGTGCCGTCGTCCTCAATGATAAACTCGCCTCCGATCCAGAAATAATCGCGTCCGTGCGGGTCTTTACGCTGGTCGAAAATCTCTCTCCAGCGCGCCTTCGCCTGACGGCAGATTTTCACGCCTTTTATCGGGTTCCCCTCAGAAAACTTGGGGAAATTGACATTCAGGCAGACGCCTTTCGGAAGCCCTTCATCCAGAACTTTTTTGGTGATATCAAGAATGTAATTGTCGAGATGGTCAAAATATGCGTTTGGCGAATAATCCTCGAGGCTGAAGCCAATCGCCGGTATGCCGTCCATGCATGCCTCCACCACGGCAGCCATTGTGCCAGAATAGATTACGTTTGTCGAGGCATTCGAGCCGTGATTTATTCCCGAAACCAAAATGTCGGGATATTCGTCCAAAATCATCTGGAATCCGACCTTCGCGCAATCGACAGGACAACCGTTCAAGACATACATTTCGTAGTTCTCTGATTGTTTTAACTGCCTGAGTCTCAATGGTTCATTTATCGTCATTGAGTGTCCCTGCGCCGATTTCACCTGTTCTGTCGAAACCACCACGACCTTCCCAATCCGGCTCATCAGATCCGCCAGCTTCTTCAAGCCTTTCGCCAAATATCCGTCATCATTCGTTATTAAAATCGTCGGTTTTCTTTCCATCTAAAAATCCTTTAAAACTTTATACAATTTCTGCGTTGGCAGACCCATCACATTATAATAAGAACCCTCAACATTGCTGACTCCGATGTATCCAATCCATTCCTGGACGCCGTAAGCACCCGCTTTGTCGAATGGCTTGAAATTATCCACATAATATTCAACTTCTTGATTATCAAGCTTTTCAAAAGTCACTTTTGAAGTCACTGAAAACGTTTTCGTTTTCTCTTTTGTATGAACTGTAACGCCTGTCACCACTTTATGAACCTTGCCGGAAAGCTGGTTTATCATGCGAATCGCGTCATCTTTGTCTTTCGGTTTGCCCAAAATCTCATTTTCGACGATAACGACGGTGTCGGCAGTGATAACCATATAATTATCAGGCAGTTCTGTATCTTCAAAAGCCTTTGCCTTCTTTAAACTCAAAAACGGCGCCACGTCAATAAGCGGCAGTCGCGAAGGATAACTCTCGTCGACTTCCTTTGTCAAAATGCTGAAATCCACGCCTATGCCTTTCAAAAGCTCCTGCCGGCGAGGCGATTTCGACGCCAAAACGATATTATAATTCTTTAAATTCTCTAACATTTTATTTAATAAAAAACATTGATAAAACACCAATTAACATACTGAGTTTCAACCACATCGACTGCATACGAAATTGTTTTTCCGTTCTTCCCGATTTAGTAATAAGACTCATAAGATTGTTCACTATCACCATTAACACGAATAATCCTGATGCATAATAAAGCATGTAATACGTGATTTTAAAACCTAATCCGTTGAAATATCCAGCAGCATTCCAAATCATAAAACAAGTCACAAAACTCAAAGCAATCACAATGATTTGCGCTGTGTTCATGCCCCAGACGACAGGAATTGTGCGGCAATGGAAACGTCCGTCGCCTTTCACGTCTTCCATATCCTTCACGATTTCGCGAATGAGCGTCATCATGAAGGCAAAAACGGTGTAAATCAACACTATACGTAGTGTTACTCGCATCCATTCCTGATTTTCCATAATCATCTGCTCATCACCAAGCATCGATAAAACTTGGGAAATCCAAGGCAGAAAAACCGCTAAAGCCACTGACAATGAAACGATTAAGTTGCCAATAACAGGTTCTCTCTTGTATCTGCTCGAGTATGAATAAAACAAGCACGCCAGAAGCGGCATGAACGAGAAAACGGGGATGAATCTTCTGCCGCAAATGATTAAACTTGCCGCCAGCGAACATGCTAACCCTATGATTGTCAATGTCCAATAGAACACCTTGCACTGCCTTTCAGTAAAAATCTTTCCAACAATTACCTTGTCAGGTTTATTAAACGCGTCTATTTCACTGTCGAAAATATCGTTTATCACATACCCGCCAGCCACTACAAAAACCATCGAAATAATCAGCAGGGTGAAGCCAATCGAACTCTCGACCCCCATAATGCTATGACACACAAGGCTCATCATCAGTGCGGTGATGAGCAGATTCGGCCATCTGACCAATTTAAAAAACGCAAATAACTTTTTCATCTTACCAAATATGATTTTCAAAATCCTTCATCCATTTGTCCTGAACTTTCATTGTCTGCTCGATAATGTCGCGCACCGCGCCTTTTCCACCGTCTTTATGGCTGATATACACGCTTATCTGCTTGATTTCCTCCGACGCGTCGGCTGGGCACACCGGCACTCCCACCATCTGCATCACCGGATAGTCGGGCATGTCGTCGCCCATGTAAACGACCTCTTCCTTTTTAAGGTTTTTCTCTTTCATATATTCCTCTAACTTTATGATTTTGTTAGGGATATGCATAAAAACATCCTTCACACCGAGCACCCTCATCCGTTGCGCCATCGAGTCGGCATAACCACCTGAAATGACTGCGACGTTGTAGCCGAGACGCACTGCAAGCTGCAGGGCGAACCCGTCTTTGACATTTGTCATGCGCAGAGCCTCGCCATTAGGCAGCATCATGATGTCGCCTTGGGTCATAACTCCATCATAATCAAAGATAAAAGTCGTTACATTTTTTAAAAGCTCCTTATAATTTTTCATTTTTCACGATAATTTTCAACAATATAATTCGTCAAAACCTTATAAATCTCAAGTTCTTCGGGCATGTTTGAAAGCATCTCCTCATGCGCCTGGATGGTAGCAAAATCTCCACGTTTGGCAGGACCAGTGAGCGCTTTTTCAGGAGAAACGTCAAAAGACTTTTGAATCATCTCCATCACCAACGGACGCATGACATCCAACGACAATCCATTATCTTTCAACAACTTATCTCCCACGCCAAGCATCACATTTGTGAAATTCGACACAAAAACCGCGCTCAGATGAATCGCCTTGCGCTGCTCGTCGTCGCAATAATTCACATTTGAGGACAGAAGTTTTGCAAAGCCATGCAGCCTAATCAAATCCTCGGGCGAATTGGCATAAATTAATAAAGGTACGTCGTCGAAAGAAATTTCACGCTCTTTACTCATCGTTTGGAGCGGATAAAACACCCCGTAGCGTTCAATTCCGTTCAGCACCTCCGACGGCTTGGTTCCAGAAGTATGCACCGCAAGTCCTTTATAATCAGCAAGATGCGATGCAACCTCGGAAATAGCGTCATCATTGACAGCGATTATCAAAAAATCCGATTCCAAAACTTTTTTATAGTCGGAAACGACTTCAACATTCAAATCCTGACGCATTCTTTCAGCTGCGGAAGCGTTTCTGACATAGACGCAACAAGGATTTATCTCTTTGTTTTTCAACACTTTACAAAGAGTATAAGCAACATTTCCGGCTCCAACAACCGCTATTTTCCCAAATTGCATCATAAAAATATTTTAAGCTACGAAATTACAAAAAATTTCTGAACAGTTGAAAAATAGGCTAAATTTTTCTTTGCAGATTGAAATTTTTACAATATTTTTGCGTTTACATTGTTAATTAGATAATGGTATAAAAATCGCAAGAAAATGATTGAAACAGACATTCGCGAATTAAACGAAAAAATTCAGAGAGAGAGTCAGTTTATCGACTTGATCAATATGGAAATGGGCAAGGTCATAGTCGGGCAGAAGCACATGACCGAGCGTTTGCTCATAGGTTTATTGTCAAACGGACACATCCTGTTGGAGGGCGTTCCTGGTTTGGCTAAGACATTGGCAATCAAGACGTTGTCAAACATCGTCGATGCCGACTTCAGCCGCATCCAGTTCACTCCCGACCTTCTTCCTGCCGACCTCGTGGGCACCATGATTTACAGCCAGAAGAACGAAGAGTTCATTGTGAGGAAAGGTCCAGTGTTCGCCAATTTCGTTTTGGCAGATGAGATCAACCGTTCACCGGCGAAGGTTCAGAGTGCGTTGCTCGAAGCCATGCAGGAGCATCAGGTGACGATTGGAGAGAGCACTTTCGCGTTGCCGGATCCGTTTTTGGTTATGGCAACCCAGAACCCTATCGAGCAGGAAGGAACCTATCCGCTTCCTGAAGCACAAGTCGACCGTTTCATGCTGAAAGTCGTCATCGACTACCCGAAAAAAGAAGAGGAAAAGGTGATTCTCCGTCAGAATATCAACAAGGAATATCCTGAGGTTCATAAAGTTACGTCAACAAAAGACATCTTAAACGCACGAAAAGTGTGCCGTGAGGTTTATCTCGACGAGAAGATTGAGAACTACATCACCGACATCGTTTTCGCCTCACGTTATCCAGAGGAGTTCAAGCTGAAGAAATTCGCAGGAATGATAAGCTACGGCGGTTCTCCGCGTGCATCCATCAACCTCGCCATGGCAGCCAAGGCATACGCTTTCATCAAACGCCGCGGATATGTGATTCCGGAAGACGTGCGTGCCGTGACACCGGATGTGATGCGCCACCGTATCGGTCTGACCTACGAGGCTGAAGCCGAAAATATCACAACAGAAGATATCATCAACGAGATTTTGAACATCGTCGAAGTGCCGTAATGGAAGCAACAGAATTATTTAAGAAAGTCAGGAAAATCGAGATAAAGACGCGCGGTCTTACCAACCACATCTTTTCGGGTCAGTACCACAGCGCGTTCAAGGGTCGAGGCATGACATTCAGCGAGGTGCGCGAGTATCAGTATGGCGACGATATCCGCAACATCGACTGGAACGTCACGGCACGATTCCACAGGCCTTTTGTCAAGGTTTTCGAGGAAGAGCGCGAGATGACGGTGATGCTCCTCATCGACGTGTCGGGTTCCAACGACTTCGGCTCCATCAGTGCGACGAAACGCGACATCACTGCGGAATTAGCGGCGGTGCTGGCGTTCTCGGCGATTCAGAACAACGACAAGGTCGGTGTGATTTTCTTCAGCGACCAGATTGAGAAGTTCATCCCGCCAAAGAAAGGCTCAAGCCATATCCTTCGCATCATCCGCGAAATTGTGACGTTCACGCCACAGCACAAAGGCACTGACATCGGCGAAGGGCTGAAATTCCTGACAAGCGCGATAAAAAAACGCACTACGGCATTCCTCATCTCCGACTTCGTGACGAGCAAGCCGTTTGAGCAGGAAATGAGAATCGCGGCAAGGAAACACGACCTTATTTCATTGAGAATCACCGACAAACGCGAGCTCATCATCCCTAAAATCGGATTGGTGAAGTTCCGCGACAACGAGACTGACAAGGAGATTTGGGTTGACACGTCGACGAGCTCATGGAACGAGGCGTACCAGAAATACGTGCAGCACGCCACGACGATGCTCAGCAAGACATTCGCCAACAACGGTGTGGATAACACATTGATTTACACCGATGAAGATTATGTAAAGCCTCTAATGCAACTGTTTAAAAGAAGAGAATCAAGAAGATGAAGAAACTTTGTTTCATATTGTTGTTCAGCATGATGACGTTAGCGGGCATGCAGTGCGCGGCGCAAGTAACCCTTTTGAGGGGGCGAGCCGAAGCCGACACCATCGCCGTTGGACAACCTTTTGATTATCAGCTGTCGTTGACGATTCCAAAGGACTATTACGTTGAATGGGGACAGTTCGGCGACACTTTGAGCAAGTCGATAGACGTGTTGAACGTTGGCGACATCACCACCACGCCAATCAGCAACAGCGACAATGTGATAATGTCGCAGCATCTCACCTTGACATCGTTCGACACCGGATATGTCTACGTCCCTGAAATCGGCGTAACATACAGCAAAAGCCTTGAGGACTCATTGCGTTTCACGCTTTACACCAACGAGGCGGAGCTTTATGTGACAACCGTAGCCGTCGACACCACGCAGGCTTTCCGCCCGATAAAAACCGTAATCAGACAAAATGTCACGGCGAAAGAAGTGTTCCCATGGGTTGTCGTTGTTTTAGTGATTGCAGGCATCGTGTATCTTATCATCCGTCGCAAGAAACATCCTAAAGTTAAGGAAAAAGTTGTCGAGGAAAAGAAAAAACCAGCAATTCCTGCCATTGTGACGGCACGCGCCAAACTCGCCGAGATGAGAGACAACGAGTCGTGGAATTCTTCAAAGACAAAAGATTACTACACCGACCTCACAGATATCGCAAGAGAATATCTCGAAGGACAATTTGAAATAGACGCTGTGGAGATGACCACGGACGAAATCATGGAAGCCGTCAACACGTTGAATATCAACTCTTTCACAAAAGAAAAACTGCACGAGACACTTGTCACAGCCGACTTTGTGAAATTTGCGAAAGCCAACCCGACAGCCGAACAGAACAAGAAATCGTTTACCGACATCAACGGCTTTGTTGAGGACAGTTACGAGTATTTCAAGGAAGAGGAAAAGAAGAAGGAGGAGAAATGAACTCAATAGAATTTGCATCGCCGTATTTCCTTTATGTATTGATAATCATACCGTTATTGGTTGTATGGTATATCTTTCTCGGTCGCAAGCATCAGGCGTATGTGAAGTTCACCGACACCAGTTTCTTCGCCGGATTGCCACGTAGCTGGAAGGTTTACGTACGTCATGTGCTTTTTGCGCTTGAGATGTGTGCCTTGGCGTTGCTTATCGTTGCCTTGGCGCGTCCGCAAAGCAGTTCTAAGAATCAGAAAATCAACGTTGAAGGCATCGACATAGTGCTGACAATGGATATCTCGAGCAGTATGCTTGCCCAAGACCTCAAGCCCGACCGTTTGGAAGCCGCCAAAAACGTCGCCGCTGACTTTGTGAAAGGACGTCCTGGTGACAGGATGGGTTTGGTTGTGTTTGCGAGCGAGACATTCACGCAAGTGCCGCTTACCACCGACCACAGTATGCTTCTCAACATGCTGAAAGACATGAAGTGCGGCATGCTTGAAGACGGCACCGCCATCGGCGACGGTCTCGCCTCATCAGTGAGCCGACTCAAAGACAGCGAAGCCATTTCAAAAGTCGTCATTCTGCTCACCGACGGTGATAACAACGCAGGTTCCGTCGACCCTGCCACCGCAGCGGAGATGGCGAAGATTTTCGGCATCAGGGTCTACACCATCGGCGCAGGCACAAGAGGCACAGCGCCTTATCCGGTGCAAACGCCTTTCGGAGGCATACAATACCAGCAGATTCCTGTGAACATCAACGAGCCGCTGCTGCAACAGATCGCCGACGAGACGGGCGGCAAATACTACCGCGCCACCTCAAACGAGAAGCTGCAGCAGATTTACGATGAAATCGACCAGCTGGAACGCTCTAAGATTGAAATCAACGAGTTCACACGCGTCCACGAGGAGTTTCTGCCTCTCGTGATTTGGAGTCTGGCGCTGCTATTGCTTGTATTCATTCTCAGGCACACGGTTTTAAAATCATTAACGGATTAAGGAAACAAAATGGAAACTAACATATTAAGATTTGAAAACCCGCAGTATCTGTACTGGTTGCTGGTAATACCGGTTCTGGTGGCTGTTTACGTCTTGATCCGTATTTGGAACAAGCGGCAATTCCAACATTTCGCCAACATCAAGCTGAGGGAATATCTTGTCCCGCAGTTCTCACCGGCAAGGGCAAACACGAAGTTCGTTCTTTTCATGCTTATCATTGCATTATTAATAATAGGTATGGCGAATCTGCAGTCAGGCTCGAAGATGGAAAAGGTGAAGAGAGAAGGCATCGACCTTTTCCTTTGCGTCGACATTTCCAACTCGATGCACGCTGAAGACATCGCACCGAACCGTCTGGAGCGTTCAAAACAAGCAATCAACAAACTGATTTCCAAGCTTCAAGGCGACAGAATCGGAATTGTGGTTTTCGCAGGAAACGCATACGTCCAGCTGCCTATAACAACTGATTATTCCGCAGCCAAGATGTTTCTTTCGACAGTTGACACCGACCTGATTCCGACACAAGGAACTGAAGTTGGAAGAGCTATCGAGCTGGCTATCAAGAGTTTTGGCGAGTCAGACCACAACAAAGCCATCATCATCATTTCCGACGGTGAAGACCATGAAAACGGCGATGCTGTGAAAGCGGCGCAGGAAGCGGCAAAACAAGGCATCAAAGTGTACACCATCGGCATGGGTCTTGAAGACGGCGCCCCTATCCCACTTTACAACAAATACGGGAAAAAGACCGGATACAAAAAAGACAAAGAGGGCAACATCATCATCACCAAACTCGACGACAACATGCTACGGCAGATTGCCGAGATAGGCGACGGAATCTATGTGAGGGCAAGCAACAGCAACGTCGGACTTGACAAGATTTACGAAGACAT
Source organism: Bacteroidales bacterium (assembly GCA_017427985.1). Lineage (GTDB taxonomy): Bacteria > Bacteroidota > Bacteroidia > Bacteroidales > F082 > Limimorpha. The sequence continues at coordinate 14,430 of JAFRRS010000006.1, forward strand.
CAGCAAGGCAAAGAAATCGGAGATAGAATCGAAGGTGTTCACCGACTACGACGACCAGTTCCAGTGGTTTGTCGGCGCCGCAATCATATTGTTGATAATTGAAATCCTGCTTTCCTCAGGAAAGAGAGGATGGGAGTCGAAATTCAAATTCTTTGAACCGAAAAATGAGAACAACTAAGATAATAATAACACTGCTATTCGTCACGCTTTCGGCAGCTGCAAACGCGCAGACCAAGGAAAGCATGATTCGTCATGGCAACAGGAATTTCAAAAACGGGCAGTATTCGGAAGCCGAGAAAGACTACAAAGCCTCTCTCGACAAGAAATACAACGACAAGGCGCAGTTCAACCTCGGCGACGCATATTACCAGCAGAAAAATTACGAGGAAGCGGCGAGAAGCTTCCAGAGCGTAGCCGACAGAAACGTACCGAAAAACCTTGAAGCCGACGCGTACTACAACCTCGGCAACAGCATGATGGAGCAGCAGAAATACGCTGAAGCTTTCGATGCTTTCAAAAACTGCCTTAAAAACAACCCGAAAGACGAGGACGCAAGATACAACCTCGAATACGCCCGTCAGAAAATGATTATGCAGCAGCAACAACAGCAACAGCAGCAAAATCAGGATAACAAGGACGATAAGAACAAGGAAGACAAGAAAGACCAGCAGCAGAATCAGCAGCAACAGCAGCAGAATCAGGAAAACAAGGAGGAACAGCAACAACAACAACAGCAACAAC